>NZ_CM135108.1:0-680000 GCF_054165765.1 Roseomonas sp. WA12
ATGCCGGAACAGCACGCCAATGCCGCGTCCGCCGTCCCCGCTTCCGGTATCGCCGAGGAAGGACGCCTGGATGCCGCCTGGGCGCGCATCCGCGGCCGCCTTCGCGAGGAGGTCGGCGAGGCCGAGTACCGCACCTGGCTGCGCCAGCTCACCCTCGCCGGCGTCGAGGGCGAGGAAGCCATCGTCTATGTTCCCACCCGTTTCCTGCGCGATTGGCTGCGCGGCCAGTACGGCGACCGGCTGCGCGCCCTGTGGCAGGCCGAGGCAGTGGGCGTGCGCCGCGTGGACATCCGCGTCGCCACCCCCGGCGCGGCCCGTGACGTCGGCCAGGGGGCAGCGCTGGGCGCTGCCCCGGCGATCGACGGCACCGAGCTCGCCGAACCTCTTTCCGCCACCCGCCCCGCCGGCGAAGCGCGCGCCGAGGCAGCCAAGCCCGATGGCCGCAGCGCCGAGACGCGCAGCGACTGGGCCGCGCCGCTCGACCCGCGCTTCACCTTCGACACCTTCATCGTCGGCAAGCCCAACGAGTTCGCCCATGCCTGCGCCCGGCGCGTGGCCGAGAAGCCGAACTCCCCCGGCTTCAACCCGCTGTTCCTCTATGGCGGTGTCGGGCTGGGCAAGACGCATCTGATGCACTCGATTGCCTGGGCGATCCGCGAGCCGCAGGCCGGTCTGCCCGTGCGCTCGGTGGCCTATATGTCCGCCGAGAAGTTCATGTACCGCTTCATCGCCGCGCTGCGCTCGCAGTCCACGATGGAGTTCAAGGAAAGCCTCCGCTCCGTCGACGTTCTGATGATCGACGACCTGCAGTTCCTGATCGGCAAGGACAACACGCAGGAGGAGTTCTTCCACACCTTCAATGCGCTGGTGGACCAGGGCAAGCAGATCGTCGTCTCCTCCGACAAGCCGCCGAGCGACCTGGCCGGGCTGGAGGATCGCCTCCGCACCCGCCTGGGATGCGGCATGGTCGCCGACATCCACGCCACCACCTACGAGCTCCGCATCTCCATTCTGGAGAGCAAGGCCAACACCGCCCAGGTGGATGTGCCCGCCCGCGTGCTGGAGTTTCTTGCGCACAAGATCACCTCGAACGTGCGCGAGCTGGAAGGCGCCCTGAACCGCCTGATCGCCCATGCCAACCTCTTCGGCCGCCCCGTCACCCTGGAATCCTGCCAGGAGGTGCTGCACGACATCCTGCGCGCCCATGATCGCCGCGTGACGATCGAGGAAATCCAGAAGCGGGTCTCCGAGCACTACAACATCCGCATCAGCGACATGTCCTCCGCCCGCCGCGCCCGCAACGTGGCCCGCCCACGGCAGGTGGCGATGTATCTCTCCAAGCAGCTCACCTCCCGCTCGCTACCCGAGATCGGCCGCCGCTTCGGCAACCGCGACCACACCACGGTCATGCACGCCGTCTCCCGCGTCGCGGAGCTGATGCAGGGCGATGCCGGTTTCGCCGAGGATGTCGAGCTGCTGCGGCGGATGCTCGAGACCTGATCCTGGCAGACGCTCGGTGACGGCGACGGTCGTCGTTGGCGCATCCGGCGGTATTGGGGCCGCGCTCTGCGCGGTGCTGGAGGAGGAGGACCGGCCGGTGCTGCGCCTGGGCCGCCGCACCCACCCTGCGCTCGACCTGCTTGATGAGGCGAGCATTGCGGCCGCGGCCGAGGCGGCTGGCACCGGTCTTACCCTGGTGATCGACGCCACCGGCTTTCTCCATGACGTGAGCCACCGGCCCGAAAAGAGCCTGCGCGAGGTGGATCCCAGCCACATGGCCCGAAGCTTCGCGATCAACGCCACCGGCCCAGCCCTTTTGATGAAGCACTTCCTGCCGCGTCTTGCGCGGGACCAGCGGGCGGTCTTCGCCACCCTTTCGGCACGGGTGGGCAGCATCTCCGACAACCGGCTGGGCGGGTGGCACAGCTACCGTGCCGCAAAGGCGGCGCTGAACCAGGTCGTCCGCACCGCCGCCATCGAACTGGCCCGCACGCACCGGCAGGCCACCCTCGTTGCGCTCCACCCCGGAACGGTGGACACGGGCCTCTCGGCCCCTTTCGCGAAGACGGGGCTGGAGGTGCGAACGCCGGTCGAGGCGGCGCGACGCCTCGTCGCGGTGATCGACGCGCTGACGCCCGAGCGGAGCGGCCTGCTGTTGGACATCGAGGGCGCGCCCATCCCGTTCTGACGGCGTCCTCGTTCCGGCCAAGGCTTCACGCCCCGTTTTCAAGATGATACGAGGCTCATCCGGGGGCTTCTCGCCCTCGATGCGGTGCGGGGGTGGCTGCGATGAAGTTCACGGTGGACCGAGCGGTGCTCCTGAAGGCCCTCGCCCATGTCCAGAGCGTGGTGGAGCGGCGCAACACCATCCCCATCCTGGCCAATGTGCTGCTGGATGCCGGCAAGGATGGCCTGCGCCTGACCGCGACCGACATGGAGATCGCCATCGTCGAGGAGGTCGCCGGCGTCGAGGTGGGCCGTGAAGGCCGCTGCACCGCGCCCGCCGCGACCCTGTTCGAGATCGTCCGCAAGCTGCCCGAGGGCGCGAAGGTCGAACTGGACCACAAGGGCGGTGACGCCCCGCTGGCGCTCCGCGCAGGCCGCTACAACACCAGCCTGATGGTCCTGCCGGTGGAGGATTTTCCCTCCATGACCGAGGGCAAGCTGCCCCACAAGTTCAACGTGACGGCCGGCATGCTGCGGGATCTCGTGGATCGCACCCGCTTCGCCATCTCCACCGAGGAGACGCGCTACTACCTCAACGGCATCTACCTGCACGCGACCGAGGTTGATGGGGTGAAGGTGCTGCGCGCCGTCGCCACCGACGGCCACCGCCTGGCCCGCGTGGAGGAGCCGCTTCCCGAGGGCGCCGAAGGCATGCCGGGCGTCATCGTTCCCCGCAAGACCATCGCCGAGCTGCGCAAGCTGGCGGAGGAGGCGATGGAGGAGATCGAGATGCGGCTTTCCGACACGAAGCTGCAGATCCGGATCGGCACCGTGACGCTGACCAGCAAGCTGATCGACGGCACTTTCCCCGACTACGAGCGGGTGATCCCCAAGGGGAACGACCGCCTGCTCTCGGTGAACAAGGCCGCCTTCGCCGCCGCCGTGGATCGCGTGGCCGCCATCAGCAGCGAGCGCTCGCGCCCCGTGAAGCTGTCCCTCGAGAAGAACCACCTCCTCCTCACCGCCGCCTCGCCCGAGCAGGGCCAGGCGCAGGAGGAGCTGGAGGGCGACACGGTCACCTACGATTCCGCCCCGCTCGAGATTGGCTTCCAGGCCCGCTATCTGAAGGACATCACGGACCAGGTGGACGGCACGGTGGAGTTCCGCTTTGCCGACGGCTCCGCCCCCACCATCGTGCAGGATGCCTCGAAGCCCGAGGCGCTCTACGTCCTCATGCCGATGCGGGTCTGACTCCGCCTCGCACCATCAGGCGCTCTTGGGCGCCTCTTCAAACATCCCGGCCCGCCGGTGCGTCTCCCTGGCGCGTCGGCGGTGTTCTCATCGCCGGCTCGGCCCGTCATGCCGCCTCTCCGGGCCCGGCTTCTCCTCCTGGCACCCTGTGACCCCCTCCCTTCGCCTCACCCGCCTGCAGCTGCAGGATTTCCGCAACCACGCGCGCACCGCCCTGCGGTTCTCGGCGGGGATCGTGGTGATCGCGGGGGAGAATGGCTCGGGCAAGACCAACCTGCTGGAGGCGATCAGTCTGCTCGGCCCCGGCCGCGGGCTGCGCAATGCAAGGATCGCCGAACTCGGCCGCCATGTGGGGGAGGGAGCCCTGCCCTGGGCCATCTCCGGCCGCTTCGAGGGGCCGGAGGGCGAGTTCGACCTGGGCACCGGCACGGCCCATGACGGCCCCGCCGAAAAGCGCGCCTTCCGCCTGAACGGCGATACCGTGAAGACCCAGGCGGAGCTTGGCCGGTTGGTCGCCGCTGTCTGGCTCACCCCGCAGATGGATCGGCTGTTCCAGGAGGCCGCCTCCGGCCGCCGCCGCTTCCTCGACCGGCTGGTCTGGGCGTTGGACCCGAACCATGCCCGCGAGGTCTCGGCCTATGAGAACGCCATGACCCAGCGCAACCGCCTGCTGGCCGATGGCCGCGACGGCACCCGCGTGGAGCCGCGCTGGCTGGAGGGGCTGGAGGACGCCATGGCGCGCCACGGCGTGGCGCTGACGGCCGCCAGGCGGTCGCTCATCGCCCAGCTGAACGGCACCCTGGCCGGCGGCGTGGCGGGCGCCTTTCCGGCCGCCCTGTGCGCCCTGGAATGCGAGACGGCGGCCGCGCTGGAGAGCCGGTCCGCGCTGGAGGTGGAGGACGAACTCCGGCAGTCCCTCGCTGCGCGCCGCGGGCGCGATGCCTCGGCGGGTATGGCGCTCTCGGGCCCGCATCGCTGCGACCTGCGCCTGTCCCACCTGCCAAAAGGCGTCCCGGCCGAGCTGTGCTCCACCGGGGAGCAGAAGGCGCTGCTGATCTCCACCGTGCTGGCTCATTCCGCACTGATCGCCGCCGCCCGCGGCTTCGCGCCCCTGCTGCTGCTGGACGAGATCGCGGCGCATCTGGACGCGACACGGCGGGAGGCCCTGTTCGCGGCTCTGGCCAACCTCCCGGCACAGAGCTTCCTAACCGGGACGGAGCCGGAAGTATTCGCCTCCTTGGAGAGGGTAGCGGAGCGGTTCTCGATCGGGGCAGATGGGGTGATCGCGGAGTAGGCGGGGCGCCTTGTCGCCCCGGCCTGCGCGCACTGCCCGGATGGGGCTGAAATCCCCGGTAAACGGGCGGAATCGCCAGGATTAACCCGCGCTAACCATGGCTTCACGCGCGCGGAATCCTTATATTGTCGAGAGACGATTCCGTTGCAGCCGCGCGCCCGCCTCCTCGCCGAGGGCGGCGCGGCCCGAGAGGTTCCTACCCCGCATGACCGAGTCCACCCGCGCCGCCCATAAGGCCGAGGTCGCCGCCGCCGGCGCCGACGGCGCCTATGACAGCGCCTCCATCACCGTGCTGCGCGGCCTGGAGGCCGTCCGCAAGCGCCCGGGCATGTATATCGGCGACACCGACGATGGTTCGGGCCTTCATCACATGGCCTTCGAGATCATCGACAACGCGGTGGACGAGGCCCAGGCCGGTTACGCCAATGTCTGCACCGCCGTGCTGAACGGCGATGGCAGCGTGACAGTGACCGATGACGGGCGCGGCATCCCGACCGACATCCATGCCGAAGAGGGTGTCTCCGCTGCGGAGGTGGTGCTGACGCGCCTGCATGCCGGCGGCAAGTTCAACCAGAACTCCTACAAGGTGTCCGGCGGGCTGCACGGCGTGGGCGCGGCGGTGGTGAACGCGCTTTCCGAATGGATGGAGGTCCGCATCTGGCGCGGTGGCCAGGAGCACTTCATCCGCTTCGAGTATGGCGAGACGGTGCAGCCGCTGATCGTGGTGGGGCCGAGCGACCATCCCACGGGCACGCAGGTCACCTTCAAGCCCTCCGCCGAGACCTTCACCAAGGTAGAGTTCGAGTTTGCCATTCTGGAGAAGCGCCTGCGCGAGCTGGCCTTCCTCAACTCCGGCCTGAAGATCCATCTGCGCGACGAGCGTCACACGCCCGTGCAGGAGGCCAACTTCCACTTCGAGGGCGGTCTCGTCGCCTTTGTCGAGTGGATGGACGCCGCCGAGGACCCGCTGTTCAAGCCGCCCGTCTCCTTCGCCAGCAAGGAGACCGATGGAATCCGCGTGGAAATGGCAATGTGGTGGAACCGCTCGCCGCGCGAGCGCACGCTCTGCTTCACCAACAACATCCCGCAGCGCGACGGCGGCACCCACCAGGCCGGCTTCCGCCAGGCACTCACCCGCGTGGTGACGAAATACGCCGCCGAGTTGGCGAAGAAGGAGAAGGTCGAGCTCTCGGGCGAGGACATGCGCGAGGGCCTGTCCTGCATCCTCTCCGTGAAGGTGCCGGACCCGAAGTTCAGCAGCCAGACCAAGGACAAGCTCGTCTCCTCCGAGGTGCAGCCCGTCGTCCACATGGCCGTCGCCGATGCGCTGAGCCACTGGTTCGAGACGCATCCGAAGGAGGCCAAGCTCGTCCTCGACCAGGTCGTGCTCTCGGCCGTCGCACGCCGCGCGGCGCAGATGGCGCGCGAGAAGGTGGGGCGGAAGAACGCCCTCGATATCTCCACGCTGCCGGGCAAGCTTGCCGACTGCCAGGAGAAGGACCCGTCGAAGTCCGAGCTGTTCCTCGTCGAGGGTGACAGCGCCGGCGGCTCCGCCAAGCAGGGCCGCAACCGCGCCAACCAGGCCATCCTGCCGCTCAAGGGCAAGATCCTGAATGTGGAGCGCGCGCGGATGGACAAGATGCTCTCCTCCGCCGAGGTGGGCACGCTGATCACCGCGCTCGGCGCCGGCATCGGCGCGCGGGATCCGGACCGGCCGAACATGCCGTTCTTCGACCCGAACAAGCTGCGCTACCACCGCATCGTCATCATGACGGACGCCGATGTGGACGGCTCCCACATCCGCACGTTGCTGCTCACCTTCTTCTTTCGGCAGATGCCGGAGCTGATCGAGCGCGGCTATCTCTACATCGCCCAGCCGCCCCTCTATCGCGCCAAGCGCGGCAATGAGGAGCGCTACCTCAAGGACGACCGCGCGCTCGAGGAGTACCTGCTCGAGAAGGCGTTGAGCGGTGCGCGCCTGGTCTATTCCGACGGGCGTGAGGTGAACGGCGATGAGCTGCGCGTCGCGGTGGACGACCTGCGCAATGCTTCCCGCCGGATCCGTCGCCTGACGAACAGCGTGCCGGCCGAGATCGTGGAGCAGGCTGCCATCGCCGGTGCCCTGGGCGTGGAGCCCGCTCCGGATGCCGCGGCCCGCCTCGTTGCCCGGCTGAACGAGCTGGCGGCGCCGACCGAGCGCAGCTGGAAGGCCACGTTGGACGACGGGGGCCTGCGCGTCTTCCGCCAGGTGCGCGGCGTAACCGAGAGCCATCACCTCGATCCGATCGCGCTGCGCTCGATCGAGGGGCGCTGGCTGGAGGAGCGGCGTGACCGTCTCGCCGCCGATTTCGCCGGCCCCGCAACGCTGCACTTCGACGCGCAGCGGCAGGAGGTACGCGGCCCAATGGCGGCGCTCGACCGCATCCTCGGCCAGGGCCGCAAGGGGCTAGCCGTGCAGCGCTTCAAGGGTCTCGGCGAGATGAACCCGGAGCAGCTCTGGAAGACCACGCTGGACCCGGAGGCGCGGACGCTGCTGCGCGTCGAGGTTGAGGATGCTGACGATGCCGGCCGGGTCTTCTCCACGCTGATGGGCGACGTGGTGGAGCCGCGCCGCGAGTTCATCGTGGGCAACGCGCTGAAGGTCGCCAATCTCGACGTCTGAGCCGAGTTGCCAGTGACACCCGTAGGGTGTCCTGGCACCCGCCATTCTGTTCATGTGCTGGCAGAGGATGAGAGCTTTCTGCCCAACAGCAGCGCCGTGGATAGGACCACGATGCAGATAACTGGGAAGGGCTCAAGAAGCGCGATAACGGAGGTTGCGGAAGCGTTGGCCCGCATCCAGGCTGTGACGGCAACCGTCCGTTCTTCGAATATGCCCGACGCTGCAATGCTACCGCACCGGCGGACCACTTCCGGGCCGGTGGGTGGCCAGGATCAAGCCCTGGTTCACCGGAAGGGCCAGGACTTTGTCGATCCGCCGTCCATCAAGGTCGACCACTTCGAACTGCCAGCTGTCCACCTCGACCGTGTCGCCGACTTTGGGCAGGCGTTTCATGGCATCCAGCATGAACCCCGCCACGGTCTGATAGCTGCGGTCCGGGGGTATCGACAAGCTGAGCGTATCCACCATTTCGTCAGCAGGCATCCAGCCAGCGAGTAGCCAGGAGCCGTCTTCCCGGCGGACGGCAGCCTGCTCGTCACCAGGATCCTCATCAGAGCGGAAGCTGCCAACGATAGCCTCCGTCAGGTCCGTGGGTGTCACCAGCCCTTCGAAGTGGCCGTACTCGTCGTGGACAAGCGCCATCGGTACCTCCGCCATTCGCAACGTCGACAGGATCTCCAGTGCCTCGGCAGTGTCTGGCACGACGGGTGCGGTCCGGGCCATGGCGCGTGGATCGAGCGTCTCTCCGCGGAGCATGGCAGCCAGGAGTTCGCGCGACTGAACGACACCGATGACGACGTCTGGGGAGCCGTCGATGACGGGGAGGCGCGAATGCGCCGTCCGCATCAATACGTCCGTCATGGCGCCCAGGCTTCCCGCGGCATCGATCCAGTCCACATCGCCGCGAGGCGTCATCACGCCCTTCACGGGGCGATCGCCCAACCGGAGCACGCCTGCGATCATGTGGCGCTCGGCGGACTCGATCGAGCCGTGCCGCTCCGCCTCGGTGATGAGCGAGCGCACGTCATCCTGCGTGACCTTCTCCTCCGGCTCGTCCCCCCGGCCAAGCAGGCGAAAGATCAGCCTCGCCGAGTTGTCCAACAGCCAGACCAGCGGAGCGGCGACCTTGGACATCGTATTCATCAAGGGCGCCATGGTGCAGGCGAGCCCCTCGGCGTTGCTCAGGGCCAGGCGCTTGGGCACCAGCTCACCGACCACAATCGAGAGGTACGTCACCACGGCGACCACGCCACCGAACCCGGCAGGGTCAGCGACCGACTGAGGGACACCCAGGCCAACCAGCCAGGCCGTCAGCTGCCCGCCAAGAGCGGCCCCGGAGAAGGCTCCTGCTAGGACGCCGACCAGGGTGATGCCGATCTGTACGGTGGACAGAAAACGACCGGGATCGGAGGCAAGGGCTAGCGCCGTTCTTGCTCCTGGCCGTCCCTCTTCCGCCATCGCCCGAAGCCTTGAACGGCGGGCCGAGACCACCGCCAGCTCGGAGAGGGAAAACACCCCGTTCAGGACGACAAGAACGAGGACGATGGCAATCTCTAACAGAACAACCTCCGGAGTATGTGGGCACGATGTGCCCTGGACTGCTCGCCGGAGAACATGCCGCGCAGCACGTTGTGCTCTCATCGCAGCCGAGAGCGATCAGGCGAGCATCCCACCATACAGTAATGGGTCCTCTAAGGACAGCTGTGCCAAGTAAAAGTTGTTCGGCAATGATGTTTCGTACAAACACATGTGCCGTGCATATATGCATGAAGGCTGTTTGGAATCGTAATATTTGAGCGGCTTTGGTGTGTATTGATACATATACTATAAAAGTTCCTGTTCTAAACTTGTGACAGAAAGAACCCGTCACTACGGTGCGCCTCTCATTCGGGAGAGGCGCGTTCGAGCGCAGGTGACCACGCAGATGGTCAGTCCGAACATAAGTGCCTGGGAAGAGGGACGTGCATCCCTTGGGCGCTCTTGTTCCGGACACCATTGGTCGCGGCCTGCGCAAGGACGTCCGTACGCACTCCAAATCGCGAGATTGAGGGTGGAGGGTCATGAAGATAGGCGTCAAAGATCTATGGGCGGGAGGCATACTTATCTTCCTCGCCCTCGTAGGCCTCCTCATCAACGGAGGTCTGTTCGGGTTAGGGTTGGACGCACACCCGCTGGGCACCGCGCGCCGTATGGGCCCGGGATACATGCCCATGCTCGTGTTCTGGCTGCAGCTCGGCCTCGGCTGTCTGGTCGTCTTCAACGCCTTCTCCAACGGCCCGGATCCGATGGAACGCTGGACGAAGCTGGATCTCACGACACTGGCTATCAGCGTCAGCGCAGGTGTCATCATCTGGCGGCTGATGGAGGCCGTGGGTTACAACAACAACTATATCCAGGTCGGAGCCGCTTGCTTCGTTGCGCTAATGATCCTGGCCATCTCGCCTGCATGGCGCCCCCTCGGCCTTGTGCTCGCCTCGTTCGCGATTTTCGGCCTCTTCCTTGAGCCGCTCGGATTGATCCTCGCGCTGGTTGGCCTGTGCGTCGTCTCGGCGCTTGCGGATCGTGACCATAACCCGGTGAGCGTGATCGCGATGACCGTGTCCCTCTGCATCATCTGCTGGTTCGTCTTCATCTACGAGCTCGATGTGCGTGTCCCTCTGTGGCCGACCATTTTCTAAGCCGCCAGGAATAGGAAAGGCCAAGACAATCCATGGAACTGATAACCAATCTGGCGCACGGCTTCTCGGTCGCGCTTACGATGGACAACCTGCTCTTCGCGCTGCTCGGCGCGCTGATCGGGACCGCCATCGGCGTTCTGCCGGGCATCGGCCCCGTGGCCACCATTTCGCTGCTGCTGCCCGTGACGTTCGGGCAACCCGCGACGACTGCTATCATCATGCTGGCGGGCATCTATTACGGCGCGCAGTACGGCGGCTCCACCACCGCCATCCTGCTTAACCTTCCAGGTGAGGTGTCATCGGTGGTGACGGCCCTGGATGGGTACAAAATGGCGAGGAAGGGCCGCGCGGGGGCAGCCCTGACCATCGCGGCCTGCGGCTCCTTCTTCGCCGGCTCGGTCGCCACGCTGCTCGTTGCCTGGTCCGGCCCTGCGCTGACCTCGGTCGCATTGTCCTTCGGCCCGGCAGACTACTTCTCGCTCATGCTGCTCGGCCTGATCATCTCCGCGGTGCTGGCCCAGGGCTCGATCCTGAAGTCGATCGCCATGGTGGTGCTCGGCGTCGCTCTCGGCCTGGTCGGCACGGACGTGCAGACCGGCCAGCAACGCTTCACCTTCGGTGTGCCTGAGCTGTCGGACGGCCTCGGCTTCGTCTCGATCGCCATGGGCATCTTCGGCATCGGCGAGATCATCCTGAACCTCGAGCGCCCCGAGGCCCGCAGCGTGATGTCCGGCAAGGTCGGCAGCCTGTGGCTGACCCGGGAGGAGTTCCGGCGCTCCGTCCCATCCGTTCTGCGCGGCACGGTGGTGGGTTCCGTGCTCGGCATCCTGCCGGGCGGTGGTGCGGCCCTTGCAGCTTTCGGCTCCTACATGATGGAGAGAAAGCTCTCCAGGTACGGGCACGAGTTCGGCAGCGGTGCGATCGAGGGCGTGGCCGGTCCGGAGTCTGCGAACAACGCCGCGGCCCAGACCTCCTTTATCCCGCTGCTCACGCTCGGCATCCCGGCCAACGCCGTGATGGCGCTCATGGTCGGCGCGCTGATCATCCAGGGCATCCAGCCAGGCCCCCGCATGGTGGAGGCCCAGCCGGACCTGTTCTGGGGCCTGATCTGCTCGATGTGGGTTGGCAACCTCATGCTGCTCGTCATCAACCTGCCGCTAATCGGCATGTGGGTGAAGCTGCTGGCGGTGCCCTACAAGTACCTCTACCCGGCGATCCTCATGTTCTGCGCGATCGGCGTGTACTCGCTGAACAACTCGGTCTTCGATGTGTACCAGACCCTGTTCTTCGGCATCCTCGGCTACATCTTCTCCAAGCTGAAGATGGAGGCGGCCCCGCTGCTCATCGGCTTCGTGCTCGGCCCGATGATGGAGGAGCACCTCCGCCGCGCAATGCTGCTCTCGCGCGGCGATCCCACCATCTTCTTGGAGCGACCGATCAGTGCCTGCTTAATTGCTCTGGCAGTCCTTACTCTACTCGCCATGCTCCTGCCCTCGCTCCGCTCGGGGAAGGACAAGGCCCTGGCGGAATAGAGCCAAGCACATCGATGCGAATTGGGCGTCCCGGGACAACCGGGGCGCCCTTTCGCTTTTCAGGAGCTGACATTGCCGCCACTTCCGGCCGAGGCGGTGAACAGGTGGCTTCACCCATGATGTCCGGCAACTTGGTCTACTCGTGGTGGTCGGTCGGGAAGGTCCAGGTGACGACCAGACCTGGTGCAGCATCACCCAGCGTGATTTCGGATCCATGTGCGACAGCCACTGCACGAACGAAACTCAATCCAAGGCCCGCTCCCGCTACCGCCGCCGTCTGCGGTAGGCGGATGAAACGCTCGAAGACAACATCCCGCTGCTCGGCCGGTATGCCGGGCCCATTGTCGATCACCTGAACCTCAATGCCCACGTCAGTGATGCAAGCCTTCAGATCCACCCGTCCACCCGGCTGGGCATATTTGGTGGCGTTGTCGACGAGGTTCCCGACTGCCTGGAAGACGAGGTTCTGATCGCCAACGACCACGAGGTCAGGCTGGATATCGGCGTTCAGCTCTACAGCCCGCTCCTCGGAGGCCGGTCCAAACACCTCGGCAACATCGGAAAGAACCTGCGTGAGGTCGATCGCTCGTCTTGTGGCCAAGCTGCCCCGGCTCTCGATACGCGCGATCCGCAGGACGGAGTCAAAGAGCGTGACAAGTTTCTGGGCTTCCTCGACCGCGGCGTCGGCTTGTGGCGGAACGGTCCCGGGAAGTGTGCGCCTAAGGTCGCTCAGGTCGGCATGAAGCCTTGCAAGCGGCGTCCGCAGTTCATGGGCTATCGTGTCGGATGCACTCCGAAAGGAGTCGAGCAGCTGCTGAATCCGGTCCAGCATGAGGTTCAGGGTCATGGCGAGTTTGTCGAAATCGTCGCCACTCTCCCGGATCGGTATCCGCTCTTCGAGATGACCCGACATGATCCGCCGTGCCGTCATGCCAATGGCGTCGATCCTCTGGCCGATGACATAACTCATCACCGCACCACCCAGGAGGCCGAACGGCAGGGAACCCAATACCATCCAGGTTGCCGCGCTCGTAACCGTCGCACGGCGCTGAACAAGATCCTCGATGTCGTAACCGATGAGCAGGCGTCCACCATCGAACAATCGAGAGTCGTAGACGAGCGCGGTATGGTCGTCTTCCTCTCCATTGAGCCTGGTATCAGCTTCAAACTGCAACCAGGCTTCGCTACCTCGTGGCGGCACCCGCTCCAGGTTGCTCGCGACAGTCTGCCCAGATGCAGACATCACGACGTGATACGGCTTCCTGCCGCCCTCCGCAGGCCCTCTGGCGAGGAGGGCGGAGACGAGTGCATCTGTACCTTCCGAGCGATATACGGCGCCGAGATCTCTCGCCTCGACATAGACGGACGTTTTGATGTCCTGAATGGGTCGAACGACGTTGTGGAAGAAGTACATGAAGAACATCAGCGCCACCGAGGCCCCGAACACCAAGGTGTAGAGGAGCGTCGAACGGAACGAGAGGCTGCTGCTGACCCTCACGGATCATCCCGCAGGATGTACCCTGCGCCCCGAACCGTGTGTATCAGATGCCTTGGGAAGTCCCGGTCGACCTTCTGCCTGAGCTTGCTCATGAATTGATCGACGATATTCGTCTGCGGCTCGAAGCTGTATTCCCATACTCTTTCAAGCAGCATCGACCGGGTCACGACCCGGTTGGCGCTACGGGCGAGAACCTCGAGAAGGCGGAATTCCCGTGGGGTGAGTTCGATCAGCTTGCCCGATCGCTTGACGGTCCTTGCAAGCAAGTTGATCTCGAGATCGGCGACCACGAGCCGCGTCTCCTCGTTGCTGGCCCGCTGCCTGCGGCCGAGGACTGCAACTCGGGCAAGGAGCTCCGTCATCGCAAAAGGTTTGGTGAGGTAATCATCCGCCCCGCTCTCGAGACCATGGACACGCTCCTCGACATCCCCGAGTGCCGTCAACATCAGGACAGGGGTGTCGTTTCCCGCGCCGCGCAGCGTTCGGAGAAGGCTGATTCCGCCGAGCCGCGGTAACATCCGGTCCAGGATTATGAGGTCATAATCCTCCAGGGTAGCCTGGATCAGAGCGCGCTTCCCATCGTCGTGGTGGTCGACGATGTGGCTCGCCTCACGGAGCCCCTTGGCAACATACGAAGCGACCCGCTCGTCGTCTTCGATCAACAGGATCTGCATGCCGGTACCGTGCCCACGGGCACGCACCCTGTGCAAGGGTTCGCCGAAGGCTCCAACATTTACGCAAGTAAATCTCTCCCCCATCTGGTCTAGAACACCCGTGGTTATCCGGGGGAATGGCCCTTCCTCTCCTGAATGCCAGCACCTCCACAACTGTACTCTGCCCCAGACCATCCGGCTCCGGCGGGCTGATCGGGTTGCGGTGGCTGATAGCCTGCTCACGGAGGGACCTCCCCTCCCAGCCGACCTCGGGCGTCCTATGAAGGCCGACCTGGGTCTGGCGTTGGCCAGAGTTCGGGAGGGCGCCGGGCTGACGCAGCGGGAGCTGGCGGCGAGACTTTCGGTGCATCAAACCTCTTTGTCGCGGCTCGAGCAGGGAAGCCGGGGCTGCGACCCGTTGCTGCTGCGCCGCTACCTGCGGGCGGTCGGAACCAGGGAGGCCATAACGCTCCTCGCTTCGATCGAAGCGCCTTGGCGGCACCTGCCTGTTCCTTCGCTGCTACACCCCGATATCGATGCATTGTCAGGTATCGAGCAAGGCCTGTGCACGCTGGCCGACATTCAGCAGCGGTCTTCCGCCTCGCCAGGGATGATGAGCCTTGCCTCCCTTCTCTATGCAAGGCTGCGGAGAATAGGGCTCTTCCTGGTTCGGCGGGACCACCGGATCGCCTTCGTCGGCGAGGCGGGCAGCGGCAAGACCCTGGCCCTGTGCCGCTTGGCTGGACTGTTTCTTCACCCTCGCGACCAGGGTGATACCCGCCTCGCGCTCCTGGAGGTGGCTGGCGGGTCCAGGACCATTTGCGAGGTCGAGGTCAGGTCCGGCCGGGGTTTCTCAATCGAGGTAGAGCCGATGGATCCGGAGGAGGTCCAGCGCCATGTGCGAGACCTCTGCCGGGTCGTCACCGAGCGGAACAATTGGCTTGCAAGCGATGCCATCGCAATCCCCGTTGGACCGCCCCAGGAAGTCGAGAGAGCCCTGCTTTCGATGGCAGGCTTCCTGAAGGATGCGCCCAAGGATCCGGCGGGAAAGGAGGAAGCGATCGCAGGCCTTGCACGGCGCCTCCCGGGGAAGGAACTGCTCGCCGACATCATGGTGCGCCTCGCGCTCTGGCGACGGACGCGGAGAATTACCGAGTTCGACGGTGACGACTGCGACGCTGGTCGTGCCTGGCTGCAGGACACCTTTGCTGCGGTGTGCAGCGGGCGTCATCCCGACTTCCCGCTTCCCGCAAAGATCATCGTGACCGTTCCCGCCGATTTTTCCAATCTATCCTATCGGTGGAGCTTCACCGACACGCCTGGGACCCGCGGTGGTTCTCTGGAGCCGAGGCTCCTTCCTGTTCTGAGTGATCCAAGGACAATCTTGGTGTTCTGCTCACCTTGCAGATCGGCTCCGGACGAGGCCATCGCGCTCTTCCTGAGGTCTGTTCTGCAAACCCGGCGTGAAACCAACCTGGCGACCCGCGCAGCGATCCTGGTCACGGTACGTCAAGGTGATGCTGCAGGGCTGCCGGGCCCGAGTGGATCGGGTCCGCAGCAAGTCGTGCTCGATCTCGTCGAGCGGGAGACATCCATACAAGGAGCCCTTGCACGTCTCGGGATTGAGGATGTCAGTGTCCTTGCGTTCGACGCAGCTCGAGGCAACCGGGAGAACTTGGAGCAATTCTTTGCGGAGAGAGTCACGAGGCTCCGTAAGGAGTATCTCGACGATGCCACTGCTGTGTTGGCCGCCGTTGAGGAGCTTCGGTGCGCGCTTGGTTCTCCTGGCGCGCAGGCTCGACCTGAAGCCTTGCTCTCAAGCCTTCAAACCTTCACCGGCCACAATCAGGTCCTCCGCGGTGGCCTACTGGACGTGGGTGAGACCATTGTCGACGCTCTTAAGGGACTAAGCTCCCAGGCTGTGCGCGCGGTGATACATGGTCGAGGCGTCTCTCGAGCCGTGGACATCTATCACCATGTCGGATCCAGCACTGTTCGGGAGATTGCTCGTCGCCTTCCGCGGCTGGGAGTGCTCCTGGACGGGCGCTCGGAAGCTCGGTCCGAGGCTAGTACGGGCATAGGCCCGTTCACCTATACCAGCAGCGCTGTGCTTCTCGAGGTGACTGACCTGGAAGCAGACTTCCTCGCCGCTGTCGAGCGTTACGCAGGAGAGGCGTGGCGTCGCCATTTGTGGTCGGATTCGAGCTTCTGGTCCGGCTTGGAAGATCTCGATCTGACGGGTGTCCCCTTCAAGGAGCAGGATGTTAGCAGGCTTCGGTCCTGGATGGTCGACCATCAGTCCATAAGCGACGAGATCGAAGCTTTCATTCAACGCGCCTGGAGAGAGGTGCTCATCGATCGACTATCTTCGCCGTCCGGAGACGAGCGGCCACAACCAAGGTCCTCGGCCACCGCGCCAGGGACAGAAGCTGCAACGGCCTACAGCAGCGTGGCATCCTCTGAGCGGCGATGGCGCAACCGACGCGAAGGCGTCTCTAAGGGGCTGATGCTAGGCCGTGGTCGCGGCCTCACCGATGTCGATGCATTGCCCAGGAGTTCGGTATTTGGTCCCCGGAGTTGATCCAGCGATCGTTCGGTTTTCCGCGTCGCCGGGACCAAGGATCAGTTTTGGAGAGGTGGACTGGTTCGCACACGATCAGGTCCGACACCCGGTCATGGAGTAAGGCAGCCGAGCGCCCCCACGAGATCCGCGGCAGGGGCCGAGCTGCGGCCAGCAGGCAGTGCCCTCATCGGCCGTTGTCGCTGCTGATGATCTTGCGCTGGCCCTGCTTCGTGAAGGTGAGATGAACAAGTGGGAGACGTTCCTGCGGACTGCCCTTCCACGCCCGACAGAGGCTGATCGGGCTCGCCTCCAAGGCTTGTTGGGTGGGTACCTGCCGGATCGATACTGGCAGGTGGTATGCGAGAATCAGGGAAGGGTCCTGGAAAACGGAGAGTTCGAGCTGCTACGCGAGAGCGGAATCGATTTCGGAATGCTGCTGCTCGCCTCGCCTCCAGATGTCGTGGGCGATGGGTACTCCTGCTATTGCGTCGAGGACTGCTTCAAAGCCATGCAGGATCACTATCCGGCTGGTCTGCTCCCCTTCACCGACGACACTCACGGCAACTTTTGAGCGTTCGACTTCCGTGACCGGATTGCCGATCCCGCAGTCGTCCTCCTAGGCCGTGAGGAAGCGGACGATGTTGGGATCGTTATGCGGTCGACAGCTTCGATAGTTTTGTGAGGCTCGCCAGGGCCGAGTAGTAGGGCGCCTACACGGCTGCTTGCAGCAACATATGCTCAACCGGGACTGAGGTAGCCGAGGCCACCCTTTTCCCGATTTGACGAACAGCAGTGTTTATCTCGCAACCTCGGGGTGCCAGGCTCATCCTTGGACTCCAAGCGCGGTTTGGCCACTATGCGTGCTGGAGCGGGATGAGGCTTCACCTGGCCTAAGTGGACGCCATGGCCCGACTGCTTGCCGCGGTTTTCCGGGGGCCTGTCGGCAGATTCGTTCGTCGCGTCCGTTCGGAACACCCGAGGGGCAACTCCGATCGCCGAATGACGCATTGGGTATCCCGCGAACATCCGCCCAACCCTGTCGACATCCAGGTCAAAGGCGAGCTGGCCGAAGTGGTTCCGGGAAGCCGACCCATGAGGCTCGGGCATTAATTCCCGGTCATCCTACGGCACACGATCGCTGCGTACCCTCGACAGGACAGAGCGAGACGTCATTTCTGAGCGATGAAGCGTGAGCGAATCGCTGGTGTTGAACCCGATGGAAGAAGTGCCGCGCTGACGGCTCGGCGAAACCTCAAGATGGCGGAATCCGCGCACGCCTATGTGCGGGGCAGCACCGCGCGCTTCTACGACTGGCTTGAGCAGGCTGGCCGAACCAATCTTCCGGAAGGGCCGGGCGTCTGGATCGGTGGAGACTGCCATGTCGGTAACCTCGGGCCGATAGGTGGGGCTGATGGTGCTCTCGAAGTCCAGATCCGTGACCTCGACCAGACTGTCATCGGCAACCCGGCGCACGACCTTCTTCGGCTCGGCCTGTCCCTTGCCATGGCCGCCCGCGGATCCGATCTGCCGGGCGTGACCACTGCCCGCATGCTGGAAAGCATGGTCGCGGGATATGAGACCAGCTTCGAGCCGTCAGACCTGGAGGTACCGGTCCTGGTCCGGCCACCCGATCCAGTGAGGCGCCTTCTGCGGGATGCGGCCCGGCGCTCATGGAAGCACCTGGCGGACGAGCGCATAGAAGGCCTTGATCCCGTGATTCCACTCGGGCCGCGGTTCTGGCCGCTGCGCGACGACGAGCACGAGGCGATCGAGCACCTCGTCGCCTCCGAGGAGCTGCGCTCCCTCGTCGCGACCCTACGATCGGAAGGTGACGAAGAGGCGGTGACCCTGGTCGACAGTGCCTTCTGGCGGAAAGGATGCAGCTCCCTCGGCAACCTGCGATTGGCCGTACTCGTCTCGCTCCGTAGCCCCGGCGAGAAGAGGCTCCGCTACAGCCTTCTGGACGTGAAGGAAGCGATCACCGCCGCCGCACCGCGTTACGCCGATGCGATCATGCCGCGCGACAACGCGGTCCGTGTCGTGGAGGGGGCGCGCCACCTGTCGCCCAACCTGGGGCACCGGATGCTCGCCACGCGCCTGCTCGGCAAGGGCGTCTTCGTCCGAGAACTGTTGCCGCAGGACCTCAAGCTTGAGGTGGACCGCCTCGACCAGGAGGAGGCGGCCGAGATGGCCCGCTACCTCGCCACGATGGTTGGGCGGGCACATGCCCGGCAGATGAGCGCGACGGAGCGCAAGGCGTGGCTCGGCGAGTTGCAGCGGAATCGCTCCCGGACCCTCGATGCGCCGTCCTGGCTGTGGCGGGCGGTTGTGGACCTCGTGGCAAGTCATGAGGCTGCATATCTCGATCACTGCCGTCGGTACGCCCTCCAGCCGGCCTCAGCTTGACGGGGGAGGGGGCTAGTGGCGGCCCACTCACCGGTCTTCCCGGCTGGACTGTTAACGACCCAGCTCCGTTCCACCCGCCCTCCAGCCCTCGGCTAGCGAGCTGGGGATGGGTCAGAGCCTGGTCGAGGGTCTGGATAGCAGCGCAGGGCACTCCGGCAGCCTTCAGTGCCTCCAACCAGTGGGAAACGGGCTGCTCCGCGATGTGCTCCTGCACTACCCTCTCCTTCAAGCTGTACCTCTACGGCACGGCGTTCGTGCTGGAGGAGTTCTAAGAGGTCATCGCGGAGGGAGGGTCCAGTGTCGCGTTTGCTCCTACTCGGGACACCGCCTGCCCTCAGTGGAGGGATTCGTCCCACTCGGCTTGCAGGACGGAGCCTGTCTCGGACTCTGTGATGACGACCGTCCTGCCGTCGGGCTTGAACGTTAGGTTCGTGGTGGTTGATCCCTTGCAGGACCGCATCCGGGCCAGAGGCTCGCCCTGTGCGGACAGGATGAAGACCGACCCGAGCGAAGCGTGCGCGACAAGAAGGTTGCCCGAAGTGTCCATCGCCATACCGTCCGGGCCGCTGGTGCCGTGGAAGGACGCGAAGCGGCCGACCTTGGCTGTGCTCCCATCGGGGAGTAGCGGCAGACGCCACACCGCGTTGTCCCGCGTCATGGCGACGAAGAGGACATCCTCTTCCCGGGAGAGGACGAGCCCGTTCGGACTAGGCCCGTTGGACAGCAGGCAGTCGAGCTGGCCGCCCGACCGGAGGCGGTAGACGCGGCCCGTCGGATCGTGGAGTCCGCTCTGTCCTTGGTCAGTAAAGTAGAGATCGCCGTTCCGCGCGAAGACGAGATCGTTCGGGCCCTTGAAGCGCTCGGACTTGCGCCGCGCCAGCACCGGCTCAATCCGCCCCGTCGCGAGGTCAAGCGAGAGAATCCCTTGCTTGTAGTCGGCAACGAGAAGGCGATCCCCGTCCGGGTGCAGGGCCAGCCCGTTCGGCTCCCCGTCATACTGCGCGAGGCATGTCCACTGGCCGCCGGGGGAGATGCGAAAGATGCGGCCGTGCGGGATGTCGGTGACATGGAGATTGCCGTCCCGGTCGAAGCAGGGCCCCTCGAGAAAGCAGTCCACCGGCAGACTGCGCTTGTTGGCGCGCGACCACTCGCTGACGACAGGGCGGCGGAACTCCGCGGGCATCTCGGAGTGCATGCGGGTGGCGATCTCGCGGGGCTGGCTGAAGGGGGTCATCCGTTGGTCTCCGGTTCAGGCATGCGGTGGCAACCTCAACCGCCGAGGCTGCGCGACAGGAGCGCAGCTTCCGCGGTGATCAGGGCCGCTAATCCCTCATGATCCTCTGCTTCGAAGCGACTCCTCGGCCCGGTGATGCTGAGGGCTCCCACCAGGTGCCTTCCCCGCCCGAAGACAGGGGCTGCGACGGCTGCCGTCTCGGGGTCGCGCTCGCCGAGGGACAGGGACCACCCACGGGTTCGCACCGCGTCCTGGATCGGACCTGCCTCGCCCGTGTAGGCCGTCAGGACATGCCCGGCCGCGCCCCGGTCCAGCGGCAACGCGGCGCCTTCCTCTAGATGGTGCCGGATGAGCCGTGGAGATTGGTGACGGTACAGGCAGATCCGTCGTTCGCCCTCGCGGACGTAGAAGGCCGCCGTCTCGCCCGTGCGCTCGACGAGGCGTGAGAGAGCGGGCCGGACATGGTCGGCGAGGTCGAAGGCGTCGCGGTAGAGCAGGCCGAGGCGCAGAGGCGTCGGGCCAAGTCGGAACAGGCCGTCGGCGCCGCGATGGAGGTAGCCGAAGCGGTCGAGCGATGCGGCAAGGCGCAGGACGGTGCTGGGGTAGAGCCCCGTCCGGGCGGCGACCTCGGCAAGGGTCTGGCGCGGTGTGCTGTCCGAGAAAGCGTCGAGAATGGAAAGCGCACGTTCCACGGCCTCGACCCGCGGCCCCTCTACCTCTCGCGGGGCGTCGGTGTGCCGCACGGCCGAGCGAGGACGTCCGCGGCGGCGAGGCGGGGCGTTATCTCCCGGGGTGCTCACGCGATGCCTCCGAAGTTAGGTGGCGAGACCGGCATTTTGCTGTTGACGCAGCGAATGCCGCTTGGCTAGCTACTTTCGTAGGACAGAAAATATTTCTGTCAAATAGAAAATAGCGATGGTGGCGGCTCGAGCTCGGTCCTGCCCCGGCCGCAAGAGAGGGAATGCCCGTGACCCCGTACCAACTTCCCCGACGCACCCTCCTCGCGGGCGCGGGTGCCCTTGCCGCTCCCATGACCGCCCGTGCACAGACTGCCTGGCCAACAGCGCCGGTGCGGGTGGTGCTGCCATACGCCCCTGGCGGCCCCACTGATGTCATCGCCCGCCTGCTCTGCGACACGCTGTCGCAACGGCTGCCCCAGCGGGTCGTGGTGGAGAACCGGACGGGTGCAGGCGGAAATATCGGCGCCTCCGCCGTGGCCAAGTCGCGGCCGGACGGCACGACCTTTCTTTTCACCAACACCGGACACGCGGTGAACCGGGCCCTCTACACCCGGCTGGACTACGATCCCGCAAAGGATCTGACCCCCATCACCATCGTTGCCGAGAGCCCGATGGTGCTGCTCGTGCCAAACTCCTCGCCCGCGGAGACCCTCGCCGAATTTGTCACACGCGTCCGCGCGAAGCCCGGTGAGTACTCCTACGGCAGCACCGGCACCGGCGGCGCCCTCCAGCTCGTCTCGCTCCTGATCAACAAGGCGGCAGGTCTCCGGATGGAGGAGGTGCCCTACCGCGGCAGTGCACCCGCCGCGCAGGACCTCATCTCGGGGCGGTTGGAGATGCTGTACGACGCCGGGGTCACCGCCTTTCCGCTGGCCACCGCCGGCCAGGCGCGCGCCCTCGCGGTGTCGTCGGCCCAGCGCAGTGCCGTGATGCCCGACGTGCCGACGGTGGCAGAAGCGGGCTTCCCCGATGCGACCTTCTCCGTCTGGCAAGGGCTGCTGGCCCCGACCGGCACGCCGCAGCCCATCATCGATCGTCTCCAGGCGGAGATTGCGGCGGTGCTGGCGGAGGGCTCGCTCCGCACGCGCCTCGTCGAGCTCGGTGCCGAGCGCATCATCGCAAGCACGCCGGCCGAGGCACGGACCTACGTCGATGCCGAGATGGAGCGCTGGGAACGCGTGCTCCGTGAGGCTGGCGTTCGCCCGCAGTGAGATCACGAGAGATCATTCAGGAGCACGCCCCATGAGCATTCTCGTCAGCGAGGTCGGCCCGCGAGATGGGCTGCAAAGCATCCATCGCACCATGCCGACTGCGGCGAAGATCTCCTGGGTGCGCGCCCTCGCGGCCGCCGGCTTGCAGGAGATCGAGGTCGGTTCCTTCGTGAACCCCAAGAAGCTGCCCCAGATGGCGGATGCGGCGGATGTGGTCCGCGCCGCCCTGGAGATCCCGGGTCTCACGGTGCTGGCGCTGGCGCCCAACCTGCGCGGCGTACGGGCCGCGGCCGAGGCCGGGGCGCACAAGATCACCATGCCCGTATCGGCGTCGGAGCCGCACAGCATCGCCAACATCGGCATGACCCACGAGCAGGTTCTGGCCGAGGTGGCGCGGGTGATCGAGTATCGCAACGGCCTTCCCGCCGACGGCCGTCCCGCCATCGAGATCGGCGTCTCCACTGCCTTCGGCTGCACCATCGCGGGCCCTGTGAGCGAGGACTGGGTGATCGAGCTTGCTTCTCGGCTCGCGCAACTCGGGGTGGACAGTGTGGGGCTGTCGGACGGGGTGGGTTACGCCAACCCTGCGCAGGTGAAGCGCTTGTTCACCCGGCTGCTTGCGGAGCTGGGCGACAGGGCGGGCGGCGCGCACCTGCACAACACACGCGGCCAAGGCCTGGCGAACGTGGTCGCAGCTCTGGAGGTCGGGGTGACAACATTCGACGCTTCCCAGGGCGGGATCGGCGGCTGCCCCTACTCTCCGGGGGCGACCGGCAACATCGTCACCGAGGACCTGGTCTGGATGCTGGAGGCCATGGGCCACGATACCGGCGTGGATCTGGGCAGGCTGGCAGAGGCCCGGCGGGCGCTGGCGGAGGGCCTGCCAGGGGAGGCGCTCTACGGCCACCTGCCCGACGTCGGCACGGAGAAGGGCTTCTCCTACGCGGCCCGGGGCCCCGTGCCCGAGGGTACAGGGCGCAGCGCCGACGCGCGGGAGTGCGCGGCATGAGCGAGGCGCCCTTGCCGCTTGAGGGCGTGCGCGTCGTCGAGCTGACCCATATGGTGATGGGCCCGACCTGCGGCCTCGTCCTGGCCGACCTTGGTGCCGAGGTCATCAAGGTGGAACCGCACGGCAAGGGCGACCGCACGCGCTACCTGACGAGCAGCGGCACGGGCTTCTTCGCCGCCCTGTCGCGCAACAAGAAGTCGGTCCAGCTCGACACCGAGGACGAGGCGGATCGCGAGACGCTGCTCCGCCTGGTGGATGGCGCTGACGTCCTGATCGAGAACTTC
Source organism: Roseomonas sp. WA12 (assembly GCF_054165765.1). NCBI lineage: Bacteria > Pseudomonadati > Pseudomonadota > Alphaproteobacteria > Acetobacterales > Roseomonadaceae > Roseomonas > Roseomonas sp. WA12. The sequence goes on from NZ_CM135108.1 coordinate 23,182, forward strand.
CGCCCAGGCGGGCTGGAGGCGCGCGGCCTGGGTTACGAGGCGATCGCCGCCCGCAACCCGCGGCTGGTCTACTGCTCGCTCAAGGGTTTCCTGCCCGGACCGTACGAGAACCGCACCGCCCTGGACGAGGTGGTGCAGATGATGTCGGGGCTGGCCGCCATGACCGGGCCGCCCGGTCGTCCGCTGCGTGCGGGCGCCCCCGTCAACGACATGATGGGCGGGATGTTCGGCGCCATCGCGATCCTGGCCGCCCTGCGCCAGCGTGAGGCGACGGGTCGCGGCCAGCATGTGCAGGCCGGGCTGTTCGAGAATGCCGCGTTCCTTGTCTCCACCCATATGCTGCAACAGGCCATCACGGGCGCGGCGCCACCTTCCATGGCCGCCGGGCGGCGGGCCTGGGGCGTCTACGACGTGTTCACCTCCGCGGATGGCGTGCAGCTCTTCGTCGGCGTGGTGACGGAGCGGCAGTGGCAGATCTTCACCGAGGCCCTGGGCGAGCCCGCGTTGCTCGACCCGGCCTTTGCCACCAACAACGAGCGCTCCGCCGCGCGTGAGACGTTGATCCCGCTGGTGCAGACCATCCTTGGCCGCCATCCGGCCGCAGACCTGGAGATGCTTTGCGAGAAGGCGGGCCTGCCCTTTGCCCGCATCAATCAGCCCGGCGACCTCTACGAGGACCCGCACCTGATCGCGAGCGGCGCCCTGCTGCCGCTGACGCTTCCGGACGGACGCCCGACATCGGTTCCAGCCCTGCCGATCGTCTTCGGTTCCGGCCGGCTGCCGCTGCGCCATGACCTTCCCAGGCCGGGCCAGCACGATGACGAACTGCTGGCGCCGCTGCGGGGCGACATGCCAAGGGCAGCGCCAGCCACGAAGGAACGCCTGCCCACCGCCCCGGCGCAGGAATAGGGGAGAAGCGCCATGAACCGACGCACCGTCCTGCTGGCTGCTACGGGGATCGCCACCGCCGGCGGCGCCGCGGCCCAGGAGCCCTGGCCCAGCCGCCCCATTCGGCTGATCATCCCATATCCGCCGGGCGGCGGAACCGATGTCATCTCGCGGGAGATGGCGGCCCGCCTCGGCGCGCTGACCGGCTGGACCATCGTGACGGAGAACCGCCCAGGCGCGGGTGGAAACATTGGCATCGACCTGGTGGCCAAAGCAACGGACGGACACACGATCGGGATGGGCCAGACGTCGAACCTCGCGGTGAATCCGACGCTCTACGCCGCCAACATCCCCTACCAGCCCCTGCGGGATCTCGCGCTTGTCTCCCTGATCGCGTCGCAGCCAAACGTCTTTGTTGTGGCGCGGAACGCGCGCTTCCGCACCCTGCAGGACGTCGTCGCCGCGGCTCGTGCTCAGCCAGGGCGGCTGACGGCGGCGCATCCCGGCAACGGCACTGTTGGCCACCTGAGCACGGAAATGGTGGCGCTTGCCGCGCGCGTGGAGCTGACCATCGTGCCCTATCGCGGGGCAGGCCAACTCGTCACCGACATGCTGGCCGGGCGCCTGGACCTCTATTCCGCAAACCCGCTTGCAGTGAAGGGGATGCTGGACTCTGGAGAGTTGCGCGCGATCGCGGTCACCTCCGTCCAGCGGATGCGAGCTCTCCCGGATGTGCCCACCGTTGCAGAAGCCGGGTTTCCCGGTTTCGATGCGGTGAACTGGACAGGCCTCGTCGCTCCCGCGCGCACGCCAACAGCCGTCGTGACGCAGCTGAACGAGGCGGTCGGGCGCGCCCTGCGGCAGGAGGAGGTCGTGGCGCGGCTGGCGGGCGAGGGCAGCGAACCCACCCCCTCCACCCCGGAGCAGTTCCGCACCTTCCTGACAGCGGAGATCGAGAAGTGGGGCCGGGTGGTACGCGAGGCCCGTGTGCAGGCGGACTGACGGAACGACCTCGTCGGGCACCTCGGCGAGCAAAGGCACTCGGAAGAATCCGGCGAGGTCACCAACATACTTCTCGCCGACCTCGGGGTACTCGCCTTGGCGGGACGGCGCAGCATGCAACGCATGTCATGGCGAGCGCGCCGTGCGGGTGAGGGGATACCCAATCATTCTCGATAGGCAGTCGTCCGCGCTGTCGAGACGATTGGCAGCAGGTCCGCTGACGTCTTCCATTGGGCGGTAGTGCGGTGACAGTGGACCTTCGCAACGGGTCGGCGGCAGGCAGCCTCCGCTTACCCGAAGATGAGGGACTGATGGACGCCCGTGCCAGCCATGGCGCCATCACCCACCGCCAGTGATACGGACCCGGCGGCCCGCGCCGCATCGCCGCAGGCGAAAACGCCTGGGATGCTCGTCTCCTTCCGGACATCGGTCCGGATGAATGGACCCATCGGCCCCTCCTCCAGGGGACATCCCAACTGCTCCGCCAGAGAGCTTGCGAAGCCTGTGCGGGGCACCAGGAACAGTCCCGCCAGCGGGATGTTGCGGCCATCCTGGAGATGCACCGTGACCCTCTCGCCACCGATGGCGGTCACCGCTGTTTCCTCGATGGTCACCCCGCGGGCCGCGAGCGCCGCGTGCTGCTCCGCGTCGGGGGGGGCGATGCCGTTGGTGAAGAGCGTCGTCCTTCCCCATTCGGGGATCAGCATCGACTGATGGAACCAGAAGCCGTTGGTTGCCAGCACGCCGAGGTGACCCTGGTCCAGCTCGTAGCCATCGCAGTACGGGCATTGATAGACGCCGCGTCCCCAGCGCTCCTGTAGGCCAGGCACGTCCGGCAGGTTGTCGACGACGCCTGTCGCGAGCACCAGGCGTCTCGCTCTGTGTTGCTCGCCGGATCCCATGGTCACGCGGAACTTCCCGTCCTCGGCCGTCGCGGCCATTGCCTTTCCCTCAACCCAGGTCACCGTCGGATAGGCCAGGAGCTGGGCGCGAGCCTGGTCGGCGATGGCGCCCGGTGGCTGTCCGTCCTGGCACAGAAAGCCGTGGGATGCCTCGGCGAAGCGGTTGCGTCTCTGCCCCGCATCGACCACCACGACATCCTTGCGTGCCCGCGCGAGTTGGAGGGCGGCCGCCATGCCGCTGTAGCTGCCACCAACGATCACGACATCATGCAGCATGGTGCGATGCTCCCTGCTTGTGCCCGCAGGAGGCGAGGCGATGGTGGAAGTCGGCCGAGAGCGCGGCCAAGGTAACGTCGCCCAGCCGCTGAACGAGAAGTGCTTCGGCCGCCTGCATGGCATCCCGCAGGGCATCGTTCACGGCCTGCTCGACCAGGCAGGCGGGGTTCTCGGTCTTGTTGCCGATGGCGAAGACCGGCGGGGATCCAAGGGCGTCGTAGATGTCGCGCAGGGTCACGTTGCGCAGGTCGCGGGCCAGTCGCCAGCCGCCGCCATGCCCCTTCTCGGACCGGACGAACCCCATCTCACGCAGCCCTGCCATCGTGCGGCGGACCACGGCTGCGTTGGTATTCATGCACACGGCCAGAGCTTCGGAGGTCATCGGACCGTCCTGCTCGGCCATGTGGAGCAGGGCGTGCAAAATGGCGGAAAGACGACTATCACGGCTCATGTATCAACAAGTGATACATGAGGCTGTCGACGTCAAGCATTTGGCTTTCCACAAGGGTTCAACGCTCCTCCTTCAGGTGAGCGGCGACATTGGCGGTATTCCAAGACCCCGGCTTTAACGGGCTTGGCGGCATGGCTTCTCCCGGGACGTTCACGCTCGACCCCGGCATGCAGCCGTCAGCGCAGTTTCCAGGCAACCCAGCTCCGCCCCGATGCTTGGGAAGCCCGACACGGCCTGAATGGGCGGAGCACAGACATGACGACCTTCCGGAACATCCTCATCACCGGCGCCTCCGGCGGGATTGGTCGGGCGCTCACCCTCGCCTGCGCCGGTCCGGGGGTCGTGCTGCACCTGTCCGGTCGGAATGAGGGGCGACTGAACGCGGCCGCCGCAGAGGCAAGGGCCAGGGGAGCCGAGGTGCATGCGCGTCTGCTCGACGTGCGCGATGCCCCGGGCATGGCCGACTGGGTGCGAGGGGTTGGGCCTCTCGACCTGGTCGTGGCGAATGCGGGCGTGACGGCGGGCACGGGCGGGGAGCTCGAGACCGCCGATCAGTCGCGCGAGGTATTCGACGTCAATCTCGGCGGTGTGCTGAATACGGTGCAGCCCGCCCTGACGGCAATGCTGGCCCAATCGCCCGATACCGAAGGCGTGCGCGGCCGCATCGCCGTCGTCGCCTCGATGGCCATCTATGTCGCCACCCCGGGCGCACCGGCCTATGCGGCGTCGAAGATGGCCGTGGACGCATGGACCCAGGCGACGGGCGTAGTCGCGCGGCGGCACGGCATCCTCATGACCAGCTGCTGCCCTGGCTATGTCCGCAGCGGGATGACGGAGCGCAACAGCTTCAACATGCCCGGGCTGATGACGGCCGAGCAGGCCGCCGCCATCATCCTTCACGCGGCCCGGCAGGGAAGGGGACGCGTGAGCTTCCCGTTCTGGATGGCGGCGAGCGCCCGGGTCCTTGGCCTGCTGCCAGCACGGGTGCTGAGCCGTTTTCTCTCGGCGCTGCCGGGGCAGACGGCCGTGGCCTATATGCGCGGGCCCGATGGCCAGGACCGCGCCGGGCCGAGCTAGCCGGGCCGCCTCTCAGCGCGGGCCGTCGCCCGCCGATCCCGGGGAGGATGAGTGTTCGTCACGCGGGTGCCCCACCGAGGCCGGAACGCACCCGCTCCACCCGCCGGGCATCCCTTGCCGCAACGGCCAGGACGGCACTGGCGTCATCGAGGGTGGCCGCGAGGGCGGCCGCGAAGTCGGGGCCGCCCATCTCGCGACGCGCGAGGCGGTCGAGCACGGCGGCAACCCGCTCACCTTCGGCGGTCCGATCCACGGTGAACACGCGCAGGGTCCACCCCTCGATCTTCGGAACGGCGGCCAGGGCGGCCCGCTTGAGCGCGGCGCGGATATCCGTATCCGCAGCCAGACGGAAGGTCCGGCCCGCATCGCGGATCTCCGCGCCGTAGGAGCGGACACGGACGAGGCGGGACAGGGCGGGGTCGGTCATCACGCCAGCTTGCCACGCCGTGTCGCGGCACGAACAGTGGGGCACCGGGATGCGGGCGAGTGCATGGCGCCTCGACCTCTCCCTCCCCGGCCGGAAATGGCCTATGGGGCGCGCTTCCGATCCAGCGAGTTCCGATGCGACACGAACAAGGCGCAGCGACGCAGCCCTCGGCCCTCCAGGGGCTGGGAGACCGCCTGGAGGCCGCAGTGCTCGAGGCCACGGCGAAGGTGGAGCATCTTAAGGCCGCTCTCGCCGCACAGTCCCGCCAGACCGAGGCGCTGGAACAGCAGGCCGCCGAGCTCGAGAGGCAGCTTGCCATTTCGGAAGCGAGGATTGCCGTCGAGACGATGCACTCCGCCGGCCTTGCGGCCCAGGCGTCGCATCTGATGGCCGTCGCGGTCGAGGCCGACCTGCCAGCCCTGTCCGAGCTGATGGAGGAAAGGACCGTCGATGGCGGAGCCACGACCCGCCTGACGGAGATCTACGACGCGGCCTTCGATGCCAAGGCCGCCGAACTCGGCATCGAGGATCCTGCCCGCTTCCGGGACGGGTAGGGCCAAGCCGGCCGCTGCCGTTGCAGAGACCGCGCCGCGGCGAGCGGAGCCCGCCAGGAGGTCAGTCCGGCTCGCCCGGGGGAGCAGCGATGGCCGCCGGGTGCCGCCGGATGAGATACCGGTGCCGCCCATCCAGGACCAGCAGGCCATCCTGATTGTGGACGGTGCTGCGTAGCCCGAGCACGCCGGTCGTCCGGTTCGGCGTGATCTCGTCGACCTCCAGCGCCGGGTAGAGCGTGTCCCCCACGAAAACGGGACGCAGGAAGCGGCTGGACTGCTCGAGGAAGGCCTTGAGCGAATCCTGCACGAGATGCGGGAACAAGCCCGCGCCCGCCGCGGTCTGAATGGCCACCTGATAGCCATGGGCCAGCATGTCGGGCAGGCCGTGGGCCCGGCAATAGGCGCGATCATAGTGGATGGGATGGTTGTCGCCGCTGGCCGCCTGGAAGGCGAGGAAGATGGCCTCTGTCATGGTGCGGCTCGGCAACGGGAAGCGCTCGCCGAGCCGGAAGTCGTCGAACCAGCGCTGCTCCGCCACCATCCGGTGCGCGCGGGGGTCAAAGCGCGTCGTGGTCGGAGGGTCGGCGCTTCTGTCTTCCATCAACCATCGCCTCCTTGTCGTCCCGCCCGCCAGGATCCGGGCCAGGGCGGACCGTGCCAAGGGGACGGGCTACGTCATATCTGCCCGGTTGCCCGCGGCATCCAGCCACGCCCCGGTATGCTGTCCAGCAAGGTCCGGGTGTAGGCGTGGGCGGGCGCCTGAAAGACCTGCCCGGTTGGTCCCTGCTCCACGATCGTGCCGCGCTGCATCACGGCCACCCGGTCGCAGATCTCCGCCGCCACGCGCAAGTCGTGCGTGATGAAGAGCATTGTCAGGCCAAGGCGCTTACGGATGTCGGCCAGAAGCTCCAGCACCTGCGCCTGCACGGACACGTCCAGTGCCGAGACGGGCTCGTCCGCGATCAGCAGCTCCGGCTCCATCGCCAGGGCACGGGCCAGGCCGATGCGCTGCCGCTGCCCGCCCGAGAACTCGTGCGGGTACCGGTCCATCACGCCGGGATCGAGCTGCACCAGGCGCAGCAGGTCCCGCGCACGCCCCAGCGCCACGGCACGCGAGACGCCGTGGGTGACGGGCCCTTCCGCGATCGCGTCACCGACCGAACGGCGCGGGTTGAGCGAGGCGTACGGGTCTTGAAAGACCATCTGGATGCGGTGGCGGAAGGGCTTCCAGCCCGTGCGGCTCAGCGGGCGCAGATCGGTGCCGTGAAAGAGGATCTCGCCCTCCTCGGGCCGCACCAGCCGGACCAGCATGCGCGCCAGGGTGGACTTGCCCGAGCCGCTCTCGCCCACGATCCCTAGCGTCTCCCCGCGATGGAGGGCGAGGTCGGCATCCTGCACAGCGGGGAAGGACTGTCCCTTGCCGAACAGGCCGCCGCCGCGGTGATAGGTCTTGCGGACCCCCTTCAGCGTCAGGATCGGTGCGCCCGGTTCCGCCAACTTCCGCACCGGCGCCGTTCCCTTCGGCACGGCGGCGATGAGCGAGCGGGTGTAGTCGTGCCGCGGCGCGTTCAGCACCTGGTCGGCCGTGCCGCTCTCGACGATGCGGCCATGCTGCATCACCGCCACCCGATCGGCGATTTCCGCCACCACGCCGAAATCATGGGTGATGAACATCACGCCCGTGCCGCGACGGGTCTGCACCTCGCGGATCAGGCGGAGGATCTGCATCTGCGTTGTCACGTCGAGCGCGGTGGTCGGCTCGTCCGCGATCAGCAGGGCAGGCTCCAGCGCCAGCGCCATGGCGATCATCACGCGCTGGCGCTGCCCGCCGGAGAGGCGGAAGGGGTAGGACCGCGCCAGGCGCGCGGGGTCCGGCAGGTTCACGGCCGCCAGAAGCTCCGGCACGCGCCGCGCCGCATCGGCGCCGGCGCCGTGCACGCGCAGCACCTCCGCGATCTGGTCTCCCACCCGCATCAGAGGGTTCAGCGCGGTCATCGGCTCCTGGAAGATCATGGCAACACGCGAGCCGCGCAGGCGCCGCATTGCCTCGGGCGAGGCCTTCAGCAGGTCCTGGCCCTCGAACAGGATGCGCCCCGATTGCACCGGCAGGCCCGGTGGCAGCAGCCCCATGGCGGCGTTGGCCGTCATCGACTTGCCCGAGCCGCTCTCCCCCACCACGCAGAGGATCTCGCCCGGCGCGACGGCGAGGGTGATGCCCTCGATGGCGTGGGGGCGGTCGCCGCCGGGAGGAAGGCCGATCGTGAGGCCCTCGACGGAGAGCAGGCTCCCAGGGGAACTCATCGGGTGCCCCGCTTCCGCAGCCTTGGGTTCATTGCATCGGACAGGCCCTCTCCGATCAGGTTCAGTGCGAGGACGGTGAGAAAGATGGCGATGCCCGGAAAGACGCTCATCCACCAGGCCAGCTGGAGCACGGAGCGGCCCGAGCCGATGAGGAAGCCCCAGGACATGAGGTTGGGGTCCCCCAGCCCGAGGAAGGAGAGCGAGCTCTCCAGCAGGATGGCGCTGGCCGTGTTGAGGGAGGCGAGCACGATGATCGGCGAGAGGGCGTTGGGCAGGATGTCCGTGACCGCAATCGAGAGCGGCCCCTTGCCCAGCACTTCCGCCGCCTGCACGAACTCCCGCCCGCGAAGGGACAGGAACTCCGCCCTTACCACCCGCGCCACGGGCGGCCAGGAGACGATGGCGATGGCCGCGACGATGGAGGTGATGGAGGGCGTGAAGATGGCCACAAGCAGGATGGCTAGCACGAAGGACGGGATGGTCTGGAAGAACTCGGTGAAGCGCATCACCAGGTCGTCCACGACGCCGCCCAGGTAACCGGCGGCCGCGCCGAGAGCGACGCCGAACAGGATGGAGACGGCGGTTGCCACCACGCCCACCAGCAGCGAGACCCGCGCGCCATAGGCGATCCCGGCCGCGACATCGCGTCCCAGGCTGTCCGAACCGAGCAGCATGCCGTCCTCCCCGGGTGGAGAGAACGGCGCGCCCGCCATGTCCCAGGGCGAGCCGGGAAACAGAATGGGGGCGAGCAGCGCGACCGCGATCACGGCGGCCAGCACCACGGCGCCGACCACCGCGCCAGGGTGGCGCGCGAACCGACGGAGGAGGTTCATCACGCCATCTCCACGCGCGGATCGACAATGGCGTAGAGCAGGTCAGTCAGGACGTTGAAGGCCACCACGACGACGGAGGTGACGAAGAAGACGCCCATGAGAACCTGATAGTCGCGGGCCAGCAGCGCCTCGAAGGCCAGTCGCCCGATGCCGGGCCAGGCGAAGACCGTCTCGACGAGGATAGAGCCGCCCACGAGCTGCCCGGCCTGAATCCCCGCGAAGGTAATAACCGGCAGCAGGGCATTGCGGAGGATGTGGGAGCGTAGCACGCGGCCCTCCGGCACGCCCTTGGCGCGGGCGGTTTTCACGAAGTCCTGGTCCGCCACCTCCAGCATCGTCGCCCGCGTCAGCCGGGCATAAACCGCGAGATAGAAGAGGCCGAGCGTCAGCGAGGGCAGGATAAGGTGCCGCGCCACATCGAGCGCGAGGGCGAGCCCGGTGGCGTTCAGCCCCGGGTCACTCATCCCGAAGCCCGGCAGCCAGTTCAGCGTGACGCTGAACAGCAGCACGAGCATCAGCCCGACCCAGAAGAGGGGAGTGGCATAGAAGGCGAGCGCGACGACGGTGATGACGCTGTCGGCCCAGGTTCCGACGCGCCGCGCGGCCAGCGCTCCCATGGCGACGCCGCCCGCAATGGCGACGAGGAAGGCGGCACCGGTGAGGATAAGCGTCGCGGGAAGCCGATCCGCGATCAGGGCGGCAACGGGTGTCTGCTGGCGGTGGCTGAAGCCCAGGTCGAGCTGCAGCACGCCCTTGAGATAGATCCAGAGCTGCGTCGTCAGCGGCTGGTCCAGGCCGAACTGGCGGCGGAGCTGCTCCATGTATTGCGGGTCCGCCGCACCGGACTGCCCGGCCATGACGGTCGCCGGATCACCCGGCGCCGCATGGATCAGGAGGAAGTTGCAGACCACGATCGCGAGGATGACCGCGACCGACTTCAGTGCCCGGCGCAGTAGGAAGCCGGGCAGGCGCGACCATTCCATGGGCCGGCGTCAGGAGGCGAGGAAGACGTCGTCGTAGGAGGCGTGATTGCCGGTGCCGAGCTGCACGGCGTTGCGCAGCCGCCGGTCCGTCACGGTCGGGTAGTTCACCTCCACCACCCAGAGCAACGGCATGTCCTCGACAAGCAGCTTCTGCGCCTCCGAGAAGGCGGCGCGCCGTTCCTCTTCGGTGCCGGAGGTGCGGCCCTTGAGGAAGAGCTCGTCCACCCGAGGATTGGAGTAGCCGGAGGTGTTGGTGAAGAGGATCTTTTGGATGTTGGAGGTGACGTAGCTGCGCTCCACCCCGAGCGTCGGGTCGCCGAACTGATAGAGGACGTTGGAGGTCGTCTCGAAATCCCAGTTCGCGACGCGCGAACCCCAGGTTCCGGCATCGGTGGATTCCAGCGTCACCTCGAAGCCGATCTGGCGCATGGCTTGGCGGAAGTACTCGCCCATGCGGTTCCAGATCTCGCCATAGGGCGGGATGACATGTTTGAAGGAGCCGCGGATGCCCTGGGCGTTGGGGCGCAGCCCGGCCTCGTCCAGCAGGGCGCGGGCCGTGGCCAGGTCGAAGGCTCCGACCCGGGCGCTGCCATCGTAGAAGCGGGTGGTGGAGGAGACGGGGCCGGTGGCGGCCTTGCCCAGCCCGAACCAGAGGCGGTTGACGATGAAGTTGCGGTCCAGCGCCAGGCTCATCGCCTGACGCACGCGCTTGTCGTCGAAGGGCTTCACCCGATGGTTCGGCTCGTACCAGAACATGGGAGAGAAGTACTCCCAGCCCTTGGTCGTTACCTCCAGGTTCGATGCCTGGCGGAGGGCAGGGATGTCGAAGGGCTCGATATCGGTGGCGGTCGACATCTGCACCTGCCCACCCGTCAGCGCGACACGGCGGCTCTGCCCGTCCGGCACCACACGCCAGAGAATGCCGTCGAGATAGGGCTGGCCGGGCTTCCAGTACTCCTCGTACCGCTCCATCCGGACGAAGTTGCCGCGCTGCCACTCGACGAAGCGGAACGGGCCGGTGCCGATGGGCCTGGCATTGGCGGGGTTCGCCCGGATGTCGCTGCCGTCATAGACGTGCTTTGCGACGATCGGCAGGGCGGTCGCGTCGAAGCACAGCAGAAAAGGCTGGAAGGGCTGCTTCAGGACGAAGCGCACCGTATGCGCGTCGGGCGCCGTCGCCTCCGCGATGCCGGAGAGGACGCCGCGCAGCCGGGGCGCAACCTCCCGGTTGAAGGTCATGACGGAGTAGATGACATCGGCGGCGGTGAAGGGGCGACCGTCATGCCATTTCACGTTCTCCTGCAGCCGGAACACGTATTCCAGCCCGTCCGGGCTGACCGTCCAGCTCTTCGCCAGCTCGGGCATCGGCTCCAGGGTCGGCGAGAACTTCAGCAGGCCCTGCGTGATCTTGGTGCCCTGGATCAGGGTTGGCGTCTGATTGTTGACGCCGATCTGCAGGACGGGCGGCTCGGGGTTCAGGATGACGTTGAGGATGCCGCCCCGCCGGGGCTGGATGCCCTGGGCGAGCGCCTGGGATGCGCTGAGAAGAACGGGGGCGGAAGCGGCTCCCGAAAGGAGATTGCGGCGCGTCAGGCCCATCGCGTCAACTCCGTCTGGTTCGTGCGAGGCTAGACGTCGATGCGGTGCACAAGGAAGGGGCCGCGCAAGAATATTTGGGCTTCAAGGCACACGGCTTGCATTCGTGCTGGGCAACGTGCCTCCGGCGCGGGCGGGATTGTACTGGCATCCAACTGGCTCCTCGGCCTAGGAGGATGGTTCAGCCCACCGCCACGCTGGTTACCCGACGACGCGAATGAGCCAGCTCATGGGAGCGATGCATGCCTGAGACCCGCGCATCCGTCTGCCCGCACGACTGCCCGAGCACCTGCGCCCTGGAGGTGGAGGTGCTGGATCGGCACACTATCGGCACCGTGCGCGGGGCGGACAACCCGTACACGGCGGGCGTCATCTGCAACAAGGTGATGCGCTACGCCGAGCGCGTGCATCACCCCGACCGCGTGCTGTACCCCATGCTGCGGGACGGCCCGAAGGGCAGCGGCCTGTTCCGCCGCATCACCTGGGACGAGGCGCTGGACCGCATCGTCGCCAGTGTCACCGAGGTGGCGGCCCGCCACGGCACGCAGGCGGTGTGGCCCTACTCCTCGGCAGGCACCATGGGGCTGGTGAACCGGGATGGGATCTTCCGCCTGCGCCACGCCATGCGATGGTCCGGCCGCAAAGGCACCATCTGCTCCACCATTGCCGCCGCGGGCTGGACGGCAGGGTGCGGCCGGGTGACGGGCGTGGACCCGCGGGAGATGGCGCGGGCCGACCTGAACGTCCTCTGGGGCACCAATCCGGTGTCCACCCAGGTCAACGTCATGACCCATGTCACCCGTGCCCGGAAGGAGCGGGGGGCGAAGCTGGTGGTGATCGACCCCTACCGCACAGGCTCCGCGGCCGCGGCCGACATGCACCTCGCACTCCGGCCGGGCACCGATGCGGCGCTCGCCTGCGCCGTGATGCACTGCGCCTTCCGCGACGGGTACGCCGATCGCGACTACATGGCGCGCCTCGCGGACGACCCGGCGGCGCTGGAAGCTCATCTGGCCACGCGAGGGCCGGAATGGGCCGCGCCAATCACGGGGCTGACGGTGCAGTCGATTGAGGAGTTCGCCGCGCTCTACAACGGCACGCCGCGGGCCTATATCCGCGCGGGCTTCGGCTTCACCCGCGGGCGCAACGGCGCCGTCTCCATGCACGCGGTCACCTGCATGCCGACCGTCACCGGCAAGTGGCAGCACGAGGGCGGGGGTGCACTGTGGAACAACCGCGGCATCTTTGCCTGGGACAAGTCCCTGATCGAGGGCTCGGGCTGGCGCGATACCGCCGTGCGCGAGCTGGATATGAGCCGTATCGCCAGCATCCTCACGAACGACCCGGAGGCGCTGCATGGCGGCCCGCCCGTCCACGCACTGCTGGTCCAGAGCGGCAATCCCGCCTCGGTCTGCCCCGACAGCAACCGCGTGCGCGACGGGCTCCTGCGCGAGGACCTGTTCACCGTGGTGCACGAGCAGTTCATGACGGAGACGGCCCGCTATGCCGACATCCTGCTGCCCGCCACCACCTTCCTGGAGCATGACGATATCTACCAGGCCGGCGGGCACAGCCACGTCCAGATCGGGCGGCAGGTGATCGAGCCGCCGGGCGAGGCGCGTTCCAACCACGACCTCGTCTGCGCCCTCGCGCAGCGCCTCGGGCTGGACGACCACAGCTTTCGCATGTCCGGGCTGGAGCTGGCCGACGCGACGCTGCGCGCCTCCGGCTATCCAGGCGCCGCGGAGATGACGGAGCGCCGCTGGCTGGACGTGCAGCCCCCATTCGAGCGCGCGCATTTCCTCGACGGCTTCGGCCATCCCGACGGGCGCTTTCGCTTCCGTGCGGACTGGCGCGCGCTGGGCGACATCGAGGGGAAGCTGCCCGGGTTGCCGGACTGGGTGCCGCTGGTGGACCTGGCGACGGAGGAGCGGCCCATGCGCCTCGTCGCGGCCCCTGCGCGCCAGTTCCTGAACTCGACCTTCACCGAGACGCCGAACGCCCGCAAACGGGAGGGACGCCCGCAGGCGTTGATCGCTCCCGAGGACGCCGCCCGCTATGGCATCGCCGACGGTGCGCTCATGCGCCTCGGCAACGCGCGTGGCGAGGTGGTGCTGCACGCCCGTCACGTGCCCGGCCAAACCCCCGGAACGGTGGTGGTCGAGAGCATCTGGCCCGCGGCCTCCTTCGGTGGGGCGGGCCACGGAATCAACGTGCTGACCAGCGACGATGCCGCCTTGCCCGCGGGCGGTGCTGTCTTCCACGACACGGCCGTCTGGATGCGGGCGGAGGAGACGGTGGCGCTCGCGGCCGAATGACGCTGGGCGGAGGAGGCCCCGGCGCTCGTGCCGGGGATCTCCCTAGTCTCGCCCGGCCCGCAGTGCCGCGATTTCCGTCCGAAGCGCGCGCAGCTCGGACATGAGCATCTGGCTGTCGGCATGGGCGGCCGATGCGGCGGCGTCCGTGGCGGCCTGCGCCGCCTCGGCATCGGCGCTCTCGCGCGTTTCCCGCAGCGTCTGAATGCTCTCGACGATGACGCCGAGAAACAGGTTCAGCACCACGAAGGTGGAGATGACAATGAAGGGGATGAAGAACAGCAGCGCCAGGGCGTGATGCTCCATCGCGGGCTTCACGATGTCCTCGACCCAGCCTTCCAGGGTCATCAGCTGGAACAGGGTGAAGACGGAGGCGCCGAGGGTTCCGAATTTTTCCGGCATGACCTCGCCGAACAGCTTGGTCGTCATCACGCCCGAGACGTAGAACATCAGGCCCATAAGCAGCACGATGCTGCCCATTCCCGGAAGCGCCGCCAGCATCGCCTCGACGACGTTGCGCAAGGACGGAACGACCGAGAGCAGGCGGAGCACCCGCAGCACGCGCAGTGACCGGAGAACGGCCAGGTCACCGCCCGAAGGTGCCCATGAGATGCCGATGATGGCCAGGTCGAAGAGCCCCCATGGGTCGCGGAAAAAGCGACTGCGGAAGGCAAAGATCCGCAGAGCCAGCTCGGCCGAGAACAGCCAGAGCAGGGTGCTGTCGACGAATTCCAGCACCGGCCCGAAGGATGCCATGGCGGTGGCGGAGGTCTCCAGCCCCAGGGTGACGGCATTGAGCAGGATGAGCGCCGTCACGGTCCGCTGAAACCTGGGCGACACGACCATCCGGGCAACGCGCGCACGCAGATCAGGGGCGGCGTCCTTCGCCAGTAATGCTTCCTGCAAGGCGTCCTCTTCGATTACGTGCAGTTAATGTGGACGCGGGAAATCCCAGGTCGTGCGCCTGAGCGCAAGAGGCCTCTGGCCCGGGGGAGGGGGTGGCGAAGTGGGCCCGGATACGCGGCCATTCACGCAGGCGCGCCCGCCCCGTAGCTCGCGGCGCGATTGAGGGCAGGCGCTGCGGGGGGCATAACCCCTGGCTTATCTCGGGACATCTGCCATGCCGGACCAAATGGACGCCATCGTCGATACGGCGGCGGAGCTGGCCGCGGATGTCGCGGGGGATCTCGACGCCGTGCTCCTCACCCATTTCGCCGATGCGGAGACGCTCGACACGCTGCGACCTGGCGAGACCGACATCGACACCAGCCTGGCCGTGAACAGGGCCGTCGCGGCCGAGATGATCGACGGGGGTGTCGAGGTATTCGTGCAGCGGGCCGACAGGGGCGCCTTCCGGCGCTGGATGCAGGGACGGGCGGAAACGCCGGAGAACCGTCGCGCCTGGATCGACCGCGAGCGCCTGCTCCGGGGTGAGGCGGCCCTGAAGCTGCTCGGCCTCCGGCCGGCGGGTTCGCCTCGCCCTGCCCCCCGCTTCGACACATCCCCCGGCCCCACGGCGGACAGGCTTCTCGCCGCATTTGTCGCGGGCGAGGATGGCGAGCTCGACGCGCTTGCCCAGGACCTCCTCTCCGCAGGACGGGACGACGTTCTCGACCTCGCGGTCCGGAAGGCCGCCGAGCGGCACGGGGAGCAGAACGCGGACGAGATCGCCGAGGCGCTGGCATCGATCGGGGCGGGGGGCGCTGTAGGGCCCTCCGGCTGGGCCGAGCTGGTCGCCCTTCCTGTTGCCCTCCCGCCCGGGCAGCTGCCGGACGCGGCCTCCATCGGGAAAGGCCTGGTCGCGTCCGGCGCGGTCGAGGAGACGCTCGAGGTCCGGTTCCTGGCCGGCTGGCGCTCCCCCGAAGCCCTTGCCGGCCTGTCACCCGGTGCCTTCCGGCGCGTGCTCCTGGACATGCTCGCCGGCGCTGAGCCGCGCGACCTGCCGCCGGGCGATGCCGAGGAACTGGCAAGGCGCGGCTTCGGTGTGCTTCTCGGCCTGCAGATCGACTGGGACATTCCGGTCTGGGAGGAGATCGCCGCGCAGGGCGGCCTTCCCGCCCCGGACGAGGACGATGAAGGCGACACGCCGGAGGAGGCGCGCGCCGCCGCGCTCTTCGACGGCTGGCGGGGCGCGGTTTTCGAGGCGAGCGGGGGCTGCGTGCCCCTAGCCCTGGTACCCCCGACCGAGGTGGAGGCCGAGATCGCTGAATTCCTCGACGAGGCCGGGGCGCAGACCGGCGGGATCGAGGACATCGTGGACCTCGTGGCCAGGGCACGGCGCGAGGCCGGGGAAGAGGAGGTCGTCTGCCGCCTGGAGATCATCGGCGAGGGGCTGGAAATGTCGCTCTACACCGCGGGGGGACGGTTCCTGGACGGCATGACCCTGGAGGCGGATCGGCTGCCGGCCAAGGCCGTGGAGATGCCGGGGCTGATCGGCAATCTCGTGCGGGTGGTGAAAGACGCCCCCGGCCGCTAGGCCTCACGGCTCATGGCCGCCTGCATCATCGGGTCGTGATCCCCGATCACCGCTCCGGCTGTTGAGCGCCGGGCCGGGCCGGGCCAGCTATCCGTCCGATAGGATCGGGCGCCCCATCGGGCTCCCGGCCCCCAGCGGAGGACAGGATGGCGCAAGAGAACAGCCCGGCGGCGGGGTACCGGACCGAAACGGACTCCATGGGCGAGGTCCAGGTCCCCGCCGATCGCCTCTGGGGCGCCCAGACCCAGCGTTCCCGCGTGAACTTCCCCATCGGCGTCGATCGCTTCCGCTTCGGCCGGCCGGTGATCCGCGCGCTCGGCATCCTGAAAAAGGCCGCGGCCCAGGCGAATGCCGAGCTCGGCCAGCTGCCCCGGGACCGGGCCGACCTCATCGTCCGCGCGGCGCAGGAGGTGATCGAGGGCAAATGGGATGCCGAGTTCCCCCTGGTGGTCTTCCAGACCGGCTCCGGCACTCAGACCAACATGAACGCCAACGAGGTGATCGCGAACCGCGCGATCCAGATCGCGGGCGGCCAGCTCGGCTCCAAGAAGCCGGTGCATCCGAACGATGACGTGAACCACAGCCAGTCCTCGAACGACACCTTTCCCACCGCCATGCACATCGCGGCGGTGGAGGTGATGGCTGAGGTCACGGTGCCCGCCGTGCGCCAGCTGCGCGACACGCTGGACGCAAAGGCCCGCCGGTTCGGCCATGTGGTGATGGTCGGCCGTACCCATCTGCAGGACGCGACGCCGGTGACGCTGGGCCAGGTGATCGGCGGCTGGGTCGCGCAGCTGGACGACTGCATCGCAACCGTCGAGCACGCGCTGAGCGGCCTGTACAAGCTGGCCATCGGCGGCACCGCGGTGGGCACCGGGCTGAACGCGCATCCCGCCTTCGGCGACACCGCGGCGGGCTACATCGCAAGGGAGACGGGCCGTCCCTTCGTCTCCGCGCCGAACAAGTTCGCGGCGCTCTCCGCGCATGATGATCTGGTGAACGCCAGCGCCTCGCTCCGCACTCTCGCCGGCGCGCTCATGAAGATCGCCAACGACGTGCGCTGGTACGCCTGCGGCCCGCGCGCCGGCTTCGCCGAGCTGCGCATCCCCGAGAACGAGCCCGGCTCCTCCATCATGCCCGGCAAGGTGAACCCGACGCAGAGCGAGGCGATGACGATGGTCGCCGTGCAGGTCTTCGGCAACGACGCCGCAGTGGCCTTTGCCGGCAGCCAGGGCAACTTCCAGCTCAACGTCTACAAGCCCGTCATGGTGCACAACGTGCTGGAATCGGCCGAGCTGATCGCCGATGCCTGCCGCGCCTTCGACGAGCACTGCGCCGGGGGCATCGAGCCGAACGAGGGCCGCATCCGCGAGCATCTGGAGAACTCGCTGATGCTCGTTACCGCCCTCAACCCGCATATCGGCTACGAGAATTCGGCCAAGATCGCGATGACCGCCTATCGCGACGAGACGACGCTGCGCGAGGCGGCACTGAAGCTCGGCCATGTCACGGGCGAGCAGTTCGACGCGTGGGTGCGCGCCGAGGAGATGACCGGCCCGAAGGCGTGATCCCCGGTCCGCCCCGCTTGCGTCGCGCAAGCGGGGCGGACCGAACAGAGGAGGCCATCGCGATGAAGCCGCTGACCGACAGGCACCTGGCCGTGCTGCGCCGGCACATGGTGGAGCTGATCTCGGTACATGCCGAGGTGCTGGACGAGGAGATCGGCAAGCCCTCTCTCGATGTCAGGGTGCTGGCCGCCATGCAGCGCGTGCCCCGCCACCTCTTCGTGCCCCCGGCGCTCGCGGCCGTCGCCTATCAGGACACGCCCCTGCCCATCGGTTTCGACAAGACGATCTCGCAGCCCTTCATCTGCGCCGTGATGACCGATCTCCTGGCCCCCGGCCACGATGATGTCGTGCTCGAGATCGGCACCGGCCTCGGCTACCAGACGGCGCTTCTGGCGGAACTCTCTAAAGAGGTCTGGACCGTGGAGATTGTCGAGGAGTTCTCCACCCAGGCCGAGACGCTGCTGAACGAGCTCGGCTACGCCAATCTCGGTTTCCGAGTGGGTGACGGATCCCGCGGCTGGGCCGAGCACGCCCCCTACGACCGGATCATGCTGACTGCCGCGCCGGAGCGCGTGCCTTCCGTCCTCCTGGACCAGCTTCGGCCCGGCGGTCGCATGGTCCTGCCCGTCGGCCCGGCAGAGGCACAGAAGCTGACGGTGATCGACAAGGATGCCGGCGGCGAGATCCAGGCCCGTGAGATCATCCCTGTCCGCTTCAGCAGCCTGGAGACGGTCCTCTGAGCCCAGCGCGCCTGCCCCTGGCCGGAACCCTGAGATAACCGCCCGCCACCCCTTCAACCCCGGCCCGTTTCCGGCCACCCTCCGCCCGCCTGTCCCGCCCCATCTGCCCAGCACGGCCGAGGAATCCGCCATGAAGCTCTACTACTCGCCCGCCGCCTGCTCCGTCGGCATCCACATCCTGCTCGAGGAGATCGGCAAGCCCTACGAGCTGTCCCTCGTCGACCTGAAGAACGGCGCCCAGAGCAAGCCCGAATTCGTGGCGGTGAACCCTAAGTCGAAGGTCCCGGCGCTGGATCTCGGCGATGGCGGCCCCGTGCTCACCGAGTTCCCGGCCATCGCCACCTACCTCGCCAATGCCTTCCCCGAGGCGAATCTCGCCCCGAAGGATCCGATCGGCCAGGCCCGCGCGCTCGAGGCGGTGGACTACATCACCGGGACCGTCCACCCGCACGCCTTCACGCGCCAGTTCCGTCCCTACAACTTCTCCCAGCGGGAGGAGGACTATCCGAAGGCCGTCGAGCAGGCCCGCGCCAATGCGGAAAAGTTCTTCGGCCTCGTGGAGCAGAACTGGGCCGGCGACACCTGGGCCCTGCCGCACGGCTTCTCCATCGCCGATACCGCGCTGTTCTTCGTCGAGTACTGGCATGTCCGCCGCGTCGGCCAGACCCTGCCGCCGAAGCTGGACCGCCATTTCAAGGCGATGCTGGAGCGCCCGGCCGTGAAGCGCACGCTGGAGCAGGAAGGCCTGGCCGCCTGATCCACCCGCGCGCGTCCCTAACCCCGAGATAGGAAAGGGGCCGGGTCCGGCGGATGCCCAGCATCCGGCCGGCCCGGCCTTTTCAACGGCCCATGACCGAACCCAACCCCGTCCCCTTCTGGTTCCTTCGTCACGGCGAGACGGACTGGAACGCCCGAATGCTCTCCCAGGGCCAGGTGGACATCCCGCTGAACGAGGTCGGCCTCGCCCAGGCCGCGCGCGCGGCGGATGCGCTGGTGGGGAAGGGCATCCGCGCCATCCATGCCAGCACGCTCACCCGCGCCCGCGTCACCGCCGAGATCGTGGCCGCCCGGCTGCAGCTTCCCATCACTCTCGATGACGAGCTGCAGGAATGCGCCTTCGGGGTGCAGGAAGGGCAGGAGATGTCCGGCTGGTTCCAGGATTGGATCGACGGTACCGCCACCCCCGAGGGTGCCGAGCCCTTCGCCGTTCTGCGCGAGCGGGCCGTGCGCGCCATCAACCGCGCCACCGCCCATCCCGGCCCGATGCTGGTGGTGGCCCATGGCGCCCTCTGGCGCGCCTTCCGCTGGGCGGCGGGGCTGGAGGCGAATATCCGTACCCCCAACGCCCTGCCGCTGCTGGTCGAGCCACCCGTCGGCGAGACGGGCTGGCGCCTCACACCCGCCGAACTCGGGGGGTAGAGCCGGCTAATCCGCCCGGATGTTGGCGCGCCGGATCACTGGCTCCAGCGTCCGCTTCTCGGCATCCACCAGGGCCGCAAAGGCCTGCGGGCCCTGGCCGCCCAGGATCGTGCCCTGCTCGGCCAGCCGCCCGCCGATCGCGGGGTCGCGCAACGCGGCCGCGACCGCCTCCGCGACCGTCGCGATCACCTGATCGGGCGTCCCCGCCGGCGCCGCCATGCCGAAGGAGGTGCCGAAGACGAAGCCGGGCACCCCGGCTTCGGCGGTGGTGGGCACATCCGGCAACTGCGGCAGGCGATTCTCCGTGGCCACAGCGAGCGGCCGCACGGAATTGCCGCGGATCTGGCCGAGGATGTTCGGCACGTTGTCGATCACCAGGTCGATGTTCCCCGAGACGAGGTCGGTCACCGCCGGCGCCGCACCACGATACGGCACGTGCTGGATCTCCGTCCCCGTCGCGCCCTTGAACAGCTCCAGCGCCAAGTGGAGGCTGCTGCCCGCGCCCGCGGAACCGGCGGTGAGTTGCCCCGGCCGGTCCTTGGCCGCAGCCACCAGCGCGCCCAGGTTGCGCCAGGGCCGCGCATTCGCCACGCACACCACCTTCGGCGTCGTCGCCAACAGGGTGATGGGCGCGAAAGCCGTGTTGGTGTCGTAGGGCATGGCCGGATAAATGAACTGGTTCACCGCCAGCGGCCCCATGGAGGAGGCGAGCAGGGTGTAGCCATCCGGCGCCGCCTTGGCGACGAGATCGGCGCCGATATTGCCGCCCGCCCCGGTGCGGTTGTCCACCAAGAAGGGCTGCCCGAATTTCGCGGCAAGCGACTGGGAAACCGAGCGCGCCAGCGTGTCCACCAGCCCGCCCGGCGGGAAGGGAACCACGATGCGCACGGGCTTGGTAGGGTATCCCGTGCCCTGCGCGCGCAGCGCGGGCGCCACCAGGACCGCCGGAATGGCCGCCAGCGCCGCGCGGCGGGTGATGGTGATGCGCATGTCTTGCGTTCCCTTCCTAATCCGACGTGCCGCGCCTAATGCGCGCCGGGCGTCGCCGGCGGCGGCGCCTTGGCCGAGGGCGGGAAGGGGTACTGCCCGGGCCGGGTCTCCACCGTGATCCAGCGAAGCTCCGTGAACTCCGCAATGCCCGCGCGCCCGCCGAAGCGGCCGTAGCCGCTGCCCTTCATGCCGCCGAAGGGCATCTGCGCCTCGTCATGCACGGTCGGCCCGTTCACATGGCATATGCCGCTCTCGATCCGCTGCGCCAGCGCGATTCCGCGCGCGACGTCGCGCGTGAAGATAGCTGCCGACAGCCCGTATTCCGTATCATTGGCGACGCGCACCGCCTCCTCCGCATCCGCCACGCGGATCATGGCCACCACCGGCCCGAAGGACTCCTCCGCGTACAGCGCCATGCCCGGCACTACGCGGTCCACAATGGCCGCGGGCATGATCGTGCCCGTCCGCGCCGCGCCGCCATGCAGCACGGCGCCCTTGCCCACCGCATCTGCGACGAGCCCCTCGACCTTTACCGCCGAGGCCTCATCCACCACCGAACCCAGGAACACGTTGCCCCCGCGCGGATCGCCCACCGGCAGGGTGCCGACAAAATCGGCCAGCTTCCGCACGAACTCGTCCGCCACGCTCTCCACCACCACCAGACGCTCGGTGGACATGCAGATCTGCCCCTGGTTCATGAAGGCGCCGAAGGCCGCGGCCTTCACAGCCTCCTCCAGATCCGCATCCTCCAGCACGATCATCGGCGCCTTGCCGCCCAGCTCCAGCAGCACGGGCTTCAGGTGCCGCGCGGCATGCATCGCGACGATCCGCCCGACCTTGGTGGACCCAGTGAAGTTGATCCGCCTGATCGCCCGGTGCGCGATCATTGCCTCGACCACCGCGGGCGCATCCTCCGCCGAATGCGTCACCACATTTACCACACCCGCTGGCACGCCCCCCTCACGCAGCGCCTGCGCGATCAGGCTGTGCGTGCCCGGGCAGGTTTCGCTTGCCTTCAGCACCACGGTGTTGCCGCAGGCCAGCGGCAGGGCCAGCGCGCGCACGCCCAGGATCACCGGCGCGTTCCACGGCGCCATGCCCAGCACCACGCCCACGGGCGCGCGGATCGACATGGCCAGGCAGCCCGGCTTGTCGGACGGGATCACCTCGCCCGTGGTCTGCGTCGTCATCGCCGCCGCCTCGCGCAGCATGCCGGCCGCGAGATGCACATTGAACCCGGCCCAGCCGGCGGTCGCGCCGATCTCCTCGGCCATCAGTCGGATGAAATCGGGCGCCTTGGCGGCCAGCGCATCCGCCGCCTTCAGCAGGATGGCGCGCCGCGCGCTCGGCCCCATCGCGGACCATGCGGGAAAGGCCGCGGCGGCCGCGTCGCAGGCGGCTTCCGCATCGGCCACCGTCGCGGCGGCGGCACGTGTCGCCACCTCGCCGGTCACGGGGTTGCGCCGTTCGAAGGTGGCGGCGCCGGTCGCGGGGCGCTCGCCCTCGCCGATGATCAGGGGCACGTCGAGCATGATCCTGTTCCCTCCCTTTCTCAGTGCTTGTCGTAGAGCGAGGCCACGGCGCTATCGAGCGCCACTTCCACCAGCATCGGCCCATCCGCCGCCATCGCCTCGGCCAGCGCGGCATCCAGCGCCTCCGGCGAGTCCACGGCGCGCGCCGGGCATCCCATGCCGCGCGCGATGGAAACGAAGTCGATCCCCGGCAGGTCGATCCCTGGCGCGTCGCGCACCTGCAGCACGCGGGAGAAGGAGCGCATCGCGCCATAGCCGGAATTGTTCATCACGATGACCGCCAGCGGCAGGCGCTCCTGCACCGCCGTCCACAGCGCCTGGGGCGAGTACATGAACGACCCGTCCCCGATCAGGCACACCACACGCCGCCCGGGATGCGCCAGCGCAACGCCCACCGCCGCTGGCAGCCCGTAACCCAGCCCGCCGCTCGCCATGGTGAAGAAGCCGCCCCAGTTGCGGATCGGCATCTGCGCCTGCATCGCCGGGCGATGCGATGGTGCCTCCTCCACCAGTACGGCATTGCGTGGCATGGCTGCGTGCAGCCGGTGCAGCGCATAGGCCGCACTGACAGGCGTGCCCGCCTCCGGCACCGCAGCCCGCGGCCGCGGCGCTGGCAGGGCGCGCGCATCCGCCGGCAACAGCGCCGCCAGTGCCGGAAGCCCGAGCCGCAGCGCGCCCAGGATCGACATGCCCGCCGGCGCGGAGGACGCCGCCTCCGCATCCGTCGTCATCTGGATGATCGGCACGCCCGAGCGGAACAGCGCGCAATCGCCCGGCACATGGAAGGTGAAGACCGGCGCCCCCACCACCAGCACCAGGTCATGCGCGATCAGCGCGTCCGACACCGCCTGCGGCGCCGCCGGCAGATGCCCCGCGAACAGCGCGTGATCCTCGGGGAAGGAAAGGCGCGAGGAGAAGGGGCTGGTCCAGACCGGTGTCCCGATCCGCTCCGCCAAGGCCACCAGCGCCGGCCCCGCCCCCTCCGCATCCACCTCCGGCCCCACCACCAGCACGGGCCGGCGCGCCGCGCCGATGGCGCGCGCCGCCTCCTCCAGCGCCGCCGGATCGGGTCCCGCATCGGGGAACCACGCGCGCGACCGCACGGGCTGGCAGGCCGCCGACCAGTCATCCGAAGGGATGGAGACGAAGGTCGGGCCAAAGGGCCGTTGCATCGCGATTCGATGCGCTTGTGCAATTGCCGCCGGCACATCCTCGGCCCGCGCCGGCTCGATGCTGAACTTCACATAGGGCCTGGGGAACTGCGCGGCGTCAGTGGCACCCAGGAAGGGCAGGTTCGGCAGCAGCGACCGCGTCTGCTGCCCCGCCGTCACCACGAGGGGCGTCGCGTTGCGATAGCTCGTGAACAGGTTGCCCAGCGCATGCCCCACGCCCGCTGCCGAATGCAGATTCACGAAGGCGCAGCGCCCGCTCGCGCGGGCATAGCCATCCGCCATGCCCAGCACGCTCGCTTCCTGCAGCCCTAGTACGTAGCGGAAATCCGACGGCCAGCGGTCGAGGAAGGGCAGTTCCGTCGAGCCGGGATTTCCGAACACCGTCGTCATGCCGAGATCGCGCAGCAGCGCGAAGGTCGCCTCGCGCACCGTCATGCGCGTGTGGGCGCTGTCCGTCATGTCTCCTCCGTTTCCAACCCGGCTGTCAGCCGGCGTAGCGCCTGGCAAAGGGCATCGCGGTTCTCCACGCCCACCAACCGGTCCAGGACGCGGTCATGCGCGGCCGCATGGGCCGTCAGCACCGCCAGCGCGTCCTCCCCGGCCGGGGTGAGACTGAGCGCGTAGCTTCGACGGTCCGCGGCCGCCCGGTCGCGCCGGATCAGCCCGCGCGCCTCCAGCTCCGCCAGCCGCGGCGTGAGCGTGGATTTGTCGCGCCCGACAGCTGCGCCCAAAGCCGTTTGCGACAACCCGGCATTCTCATGGATGACCACCAGTGTGGCGAAATGCCCGGGCTTCAGCCCTTCGGTGCCCGCGCGGCGCGCGAAGGCGGCGAAGGAGGCCTCCTGCGCCAGGCGCAGATGGAAGCCGAGCGTGTTGTCCAGCAGCCCGAGCCGCACGGCATCCGGGTCCCCGGGCGACGCGCGTATCGACGGCCCGCGACGGGAACCGGGCGAACCTCCGGCTTTCGCCGGCGCCGCGGGCGGTTCAGGAACCCCGGCCGGCGTGCCGCCGTCTGATCGGTTCGTCCGCGATGGCTGTGCCATGCGACGATGCCTCCTCCTGGCGCGTCATTAAACGCGCGCCTGGGCGAAACCGTAGGGCACCCAACGATCCCGCTGCAAGCACGGAGTGCCCTCCGCGTTCAGCGCTGCGTCCGCGGGCAGAAGAAGCTGCTGCGCCCGGCCTGGACGATCCGCGCCACCCCCGCACAAGTCGGCGGCCCCGGGCAGCGGGGGCAAGGATGGCCCATCCGGTCATACACCTCGAACCGGTCCTGGAACCGCCCGAGCTCCCCATCGCTGCGCACGTAATCCCGCAGGGACGATCCCCCGGCCTCGATGGCGTCGGTCAGCACCGCCCTGATCGCCGGCACCAGCCGCGCTGCCCGCGCGCCCGGCACCGTGCCCGCCAAGCGCCGCGGCGAGATCCCCGCCCGGAACAGCGCTTCCGCCACGTAGATGTTCCCCAGCCCGGCCACCACGCCCTGGTCCAGCAGCGCCGCCTTGATCGGTGTGGCCTTTCCCGCCAGCGACCGCGACAGTACCGCCGGGGTGAACCCCGCCTCCAGCGGCTCCGGCCCCATCCCGGCCAGCAGCTTGTGGCGGTCCTCCTGATCGGTCGGCATCAGATCGACGCAGCCGAAGCGCCGCGGGTCCTGGAAGCCCACGCGCCAGCCATCCCCCGTTTCCAGCAGCAGATGCTCATGCGCCAGCCCGTCCCCGGCCCCGCGTGCATCGGAGAACGCGCCCTGCGGCCCCTCCCGCGGGACCGGTTCCGCTCCCGGCGGCCGCGCGACCATCCGCCCGGACATGCCGAGATGGATCAGCATCGACTCCCCCTCGGAGAGCCGCATCAGCATGTACTTCCCCCGCCGCCGAAACCCCTCCACCCGACGCCCGGATAGTCGATAGGCCAGCCCCTCTGGGAAGGGCCAGCGTAATCCGGCGCGGCGGGTCTCGGCGCGGCCAATGGTGCGGCCGGTAAGCACGGCGGAGAGGCCGCGCATCACGGTCTCGACTTCGGGCAGTTCAGGCATGGCAACGATATAGGCGCCCGGGTAGGCTCCGGCGAGATTGCACGCGGCGATGGGACGGGAACTTCGATGAGCGGAACATCATACGACGGAACCCTGGATCTGGGCCGCCCGGGTGACCGGGAGAACTACTTCATCGTGCGCGAGGGTAAAGTTGGGACCTCCTACCTCCTCGATTATACGATGGAGGTCGCGGACGGCTACGTCGTCAGAACGGACCTGGACCAGGACAACCAGCGGCCTTGGACCACGCAGGTCTCGAGGCTTAACCTCACAGGTGACCCCGCGAATCCCATCGGGACCGCGTTTCTCGTCACCACCTCCTACGAGGACGGACGAACCGGGGTGACCCAGATTGCCCCCGGTCCCGGCCAACCTTCGACCGGAGAATCGACCCGCTTCTACGATGCCCAGGGCCGCGTTCTGACGGACATCGTCTCGGATCTCGATGGCATGACGACAACCACGGACTATGCCCCCGCGAACGGCCGTATCGACTACCAGTTCACCACGGAGACGGTCTCGTTCGGAACCTATGTCTCGGCCGCCACGGACTACGACCTGACAAACGCGTCGCCCTGGTACTCCTACACCATCCACCGCGCTGCCACGCTCTACAGCGACTACATCACCGACACGATCGCAGTCATGGACGACGGCTCCACCGTCACCGTGACAAACCTGTTCGGAAACCTGACCTCTTCTTCTGTGTACGTCGTGCCGACGGGACAGCGCACCGTTGTCACTGACGCGCAGGGGCGTCTCGATCACATCACCGAGGCAAACGGCGCGCCCCTTCCGGAACCCGGGCAGTCCTTGAATGACCTCTTCGTCCTGCGCATGCAGGACTACAGCGTGGAGACGGGCAAGCTGGACTATGTGACGACCAGTTTCACGAACGGGATCCGCGAGAGCGTCGACTACAACGCCGCGACCGGACTGGCCGATTACGGCGTCACCTCCTACACCAACGGCCGCATTGTCGCGCGCGATTACGATGCGCTGGGGCGGCTCGACTACGCCGTGACGACCTATGCCGACGGCTCGACCCTTTCGGAAGACCTGGACGCCGCGACCGGGAGGCTGGACTACGCCGTGAACTCCAGCCTGGGCGGCCGCGTGGTGGCCACGGATTATGACCTCACCGGCGCCTTCGATTGGTCATCCGTCACCGTCTCCTACAAGTTGACTGGCAATCCGCGCCGCCCGACCGAGGCCATCCCCAACATGACCATCCAGTACGATGACGGCCACCGCGTTGTGACCGAGCAGGATTACGGTCCCGCTCCGCTGTCCCTGCCCGGGGAGTCCCGCACTCTTATCTACGACACCCAGGGCCGGCTGGATTACGCGACGGTCCGCGATTTCTTCGCCAACCGCAGCGATGTGGATTACGAGGCGGCCACCGGTCGGATCGACTACCTCGTCCAGCACCTGAATGACGGCCGCACCATCGCCACCGACTACGACCTGGCCGACACCCAGCCCTGGACTACCTACAGCATCACCTACGACGCTTTCGGCAACATTCAGACGACCGCCACGACCTGAACCGCGCCGACCGACGGGCGCGGCCGTGACGCCGCCGCCGCCCGGGCCTATCTTCCTCCCATGGCCCAGAACGACCCCCAGCCCGGCCCCGGGCCCGACACCATCGATTTCGGCTTCACCCCCGTCCCCCGGGACCGCAAAGCGGGCCTTGTCCGCCAGGTCTTCGACAGCGTGGCGCCGAAATACGACGTGATGAACGACCTGATGTCGCTCGGCCTGCACCGGGTCTGGAAGCGCATCTTCGTCAATGCCATTGGCGCCGGCCCGCGCGACACCTTGCTGGATCTGGCCGCCGGCACCGGCGACGTTGGCTTCCTGGCGCGCGAACGCGGCGCCGGCCGCGTCATCCTCGCCGATATCAACCACGCCATGCTGGAAGTGGGGCAGGGCAGGGCGCTCACCCGCGGTCTCGCCTCCGGCCTCGATTTCGTCTGCTGCGACGCCGAGCGCCTGCCCTTCCCGGACCGCTCGGTGGAGCGTGTCTCCATGGCCTTCGGCCTCCGCAACTGCACAGACAAGGATGCGGTGCTGCGGGAGGTCCGCCGCGTCCTGCGCCCCGGCGGCCGCTTCCTCGTCCTTGAATTCTCCCGCCTGCAGGTCGCGGCGCTCGACCCGCTCTACGACGCCTGGAGCTTCAAGGCCTTGCCAGCCATCGGCCAACGCGTGGCCCAGGACTCCGAGTCCTACCGCTACCTCGCCGAGAGCATCCGCATGATGCCGGACCAGGAACAGCTCTCCGCCATGTTCCGCGCGGCGGGGCTGGAGAACGTGACCCACCGCAACCTCTCGGGCGGCATCGTCGCCATCCATTCGGGCTGGCGCCTGTGATGCTGACGGGGAAGCGCGTCCTCCTCATCGTTTCCGGCTCGGTGGCTGCCTACAAGGTGCTGGAACTCGCCCGCCTTCTCGGCAAGGCCGGCGCGTCCGTCACCGGCCTGCTGACCGCTGGCGGTGCTCGCTTCGTCACCCCGCACGCGCTGCAAGCCATCACCGGCCGCCCCCTGGCCGAGGACCTCTGGTCGCTGGCCGAGGAGTCCGCCCGCGGACATATCCGCCTCGCGCGCGAGACCGACCTCGTGGTCGTCGCCCCCGCCTCCGCCGACCGCATTGCCCGCATGGCCACGGGCCTGGCGGATGATCTCGCCGGCGCCGCTCTCCTCGCCTGGAACGGCCCGGTGCTGGTGGCCCCGGCCATGAACCCGACCATGTGGTCCCACCCCGCCACGGGGGCGAATGTCGCCACTCTCATGGCCCGCGGCGTGACGTTCATCGGCCCCGAGGACGGCCCGATGGCCGAGGCCGAGAGCGGCACCGGCCGCCTCTCTGAACCTGCTGCCATTCTCGCCGCCATCGCCGCCATCCTGTCCGACCCAGCCCATGGCGCGCCCGATGCCGAGTTGGAGGACGCGCTCGACGCCGCCATCGCCGCGCAGGAAGGCCACCCGGCCCCCGCGCGCCGCACCGCGAGCCCTTCCAGCTTCACCGACGGCCTGCCCCAGGAAATTGACCACCAAGCAGACGCCGTGGAGAGCGCCCCGTCCACCTTCTCCGCCTCCCGCGCCTCCACCCCCGGCCCCGCGCCGCACGCCGTGGCCGGCACCGAACCCGGCGACCTGCCACTGACCGGCCGCCACGTCCTTGTCACGTCAGGCCCGACGCATGAGCCGCTGGACCCTGTGCGCTACCTCGCCAACCGCTCCTCCGGGAAGCAGGGCCATGCCATCGCCCAAGCCCTCGCCGCGCTGGGCGCCCGTGTCACCCTCGTCTCCGGCCCCGTCACCATCCCGGACCCGGCGGGCGTCGAGGTGAAGCACATCGAGACCGCCCGCGAGATGCTGGCGGCCTGCGAGGCCGCGCTGCCGGCCGATGCCGCCATCTTCGCCGCCGCCGTCGCCGACTGGCGCCCCGCCGAGGCCGCCACGCAGAAGATGAAGAAGCCGGCCGACGACGCCGCCCCGCCGCTGGCCCTCATCCCCAACCCCGACATCCTCGCCACCCTCTCTCGCCACCCGAGCCGCCCGCGCCTCGTCATCGGCTTCGCCGCCGAGACCGAGCGGGTGGTCGAGCACGCCCAGGCCAAGCTGGCCCGCAAGGGCTGCGACTGGATCGTCGCCAACGACGTGTCAGGCGATGCCATGGGCGGCGCCGAGAACACCGTCCACCTCGTCACCGCGTCAGGCGTCGAGGACTGGCCTCGCCTGCCCAAGGCGGAAGTCGCCGCCCGGCTCGCCGACCGCATTGCCGAGGCCCTGACCCGATGACCGCCGCCACCATCCAGGTCCTCCGCCTGCCCCATGCCGCCGACCTGCCCCTGCCGAGCTACGCCACCGAGGGCGCCGCTGCGATGGATCTGCTGGCCGCGGTGGACGCGCCCGTCATCATCCCCCCCAACGGCCGCGCCCTCATTCCCACCGGCCTGCGCGTCGCCCTGCCGCCCGGCCATGAGTGGCAGATCCGCCCCCGCTCCGGCCTCGCGCTCAAGAACGGCATCGTCCTGCCCAACTCCCCCGGGACCATCGACGAGGACTATCGCGGCGAGGTCGGCGTCATCCTCCTTAACGCCGGCACCGAACCCTTCACGGTCGAGCGCGGCATGCGCATCGCCCAGGCCGTCCTCGCCCCCGTGACCCGCGCGGGGTTCGAGGAGGTGCACGAACTTCCGGACACCGCGCGCGGCGGGGGCGGCTTCGGCAGCACCGGCGTAAAACATCCGGGCTAGGATTGCTGCTGGCTCACGGTTTCGTTATTCCCGTTCCGTAAGATTGAACAGGGAACGACTTCCGTGCTGCTGCGCGTCCTCGGCCTGATCGGCCTCGCCTTCCTTTCCGCCTGCGCCACCATCACCACCAGCCCTAGCCAGAACCTCTCCGTCCTGACCGAGCCGGCGGGCGCCACCTGCGACATCCAGCGGAACGGACGGCACGTCGCCACTGTGAACCCCACCCCCGGCACCGCCCGCATCGGCAAGTCCACCCGCGAAACGACGGTGAGCTGCACGCGGGAGGGCCATTTGCCCGCCCAGGCCGTGCTCTCGCCGGAGTTCCAGCCGGTGGTGCTGGGCAACATTCTCCTTGGCGGGGTGGTCGGCCTCGTCGTGGATGCCAGCACCGGCGCGATGTCGAAATACCCTGACAGCGTGCAGCTCACCCTCGTTCCCGCCGCTTTCCCCACCGCCGAGGCAAGGGCGGCCTACTTCACCACCCGCGCCGCGAAGATTCGCCAGGCCAGCGACGAGCGGGTTGCCACCATCCGCCGGGGATGCGGCGAGACGGGCTGCGAGTCCCAGGTCACCGATGCCGAGGCCAACCGGGACCGCTTCCTCGCCCAGCTCGAGGAACAGCGCCTGAAGCCGCTCTAACGGCCGCTCTGGCCGCCGCTCTGGCATGCGCGCGGGGTCCGGCGCTTGCCGCCGACGCCGCCGCCGACAACATGGTCGCCATGGATGCCCTGCCCGCGCTCGACTTCACCGAGGACGAACTCCACCGCTACTCGCGCCACATCCTCCTCGGTGAGGTGGGCGCG
The DNA here is from genome assembly GCF_054165765.1 of Roseomonas sp. WA12. Lineage (NCBI taxonomy): Bacteria > Pseudomonadati > Pseudomonadota > Alphaproteobacteria > Acetobacterales > Roseomonadaceae > Roseomonas > Roseomonas sp. WA12. Next base: position 53,789 of record NZ_CM135108.1, read on the forward strand.
GTCGGGCAGGCCCACCTTCGCCAGGCCCGGGTGCTGGTGGTCGGCGCCGGCGGGCTCGGCTCCCCGCTCGCCCTCTATCTGGCCGCTGCGGGCATCGGCACCATCGGCCTGATCGACCACGACACGCTCGAGCTCTCCAACCTCCAGCGCCAGGTCGCCCACACGACGGACCGCGTCGGCCAGCCCAAGGTCGAGAGCATGGCGACCGCGCTGCGCGCCCTGAACCCGCTGACGGCGGTCGAGCCCCATCTCCGCCGCCTGGACGAGACCGCCGCCCGCGACCTCATCCCCCGCTACGACCTCATCTGCGACGGCACCGACAACTTCCCCACCCGCTTCCTCCTCGGCGACCTCTGCCACCACCTCGCCCGCCCCTTGGTCTCGGCGGCGGTGCTGCGCTTTGAGGGCCAGCTCTCCACCTTCAAGTCGCATCTCGGTGCCCCGCATCCCTGCCACCGCTGCCTGCACCCGGAGATGCCGCCCGACGGCCTCGTCCCCTCCTGCAGCGAGGCGGGCGTGCTCGGCGCCGTCACGGGCGTGATGGGCACACTGCAGGCGACCGAGGTGTTGAAGGAGATTCTCGGCATCGGCGAGAGCATGTCCGGCCGCCTTCTCCTCTGGGACGCGCTGGACACCCGCTTCCGCACCATTCGCCTGCGCCGCGACCCTGCCTGCGCCCTGTGCGGGACCGGTGGCGCGGCAGGGCAGGGGGCATGACCAAGCCGCCCCTGGGCATCCTCCTCCGCGGTGCCGGCCACGAACCCGCCCATTATGCCCTGGTCCTGGCCACAGCGGCGGCGGCGATCGGCCGTCCCGTCGCCCTTTTCGCCACCAGTGCCGGCCTGGTCCTGTTCCGCCGCGAAGCCCCCCTCTTGGCCGACCCGCGCGAGGCGGAGCTTGCCGCGCGGGGCGTCGCCGGGATCGAGACCCTGTGGGAGGCTGCGGGCGAGCTCGGCATTCGCCTGATCGCCTGCGACGCCGGCCTCCACGCCGAGGACATCCCGCCCGCGGCCCTCGCGGATGGTATCGAGATCGCCGGTGTCGTCACCTTCCTCGAGGCTGCCTCGGGCGGCCAATTGCTGTCCCTATGATTGCCGTTCCTGGGAAGGCGCGGCACCTTGACCCCGCGGGCCTCCTCCGCGCGTGATCGGCCCCTGATGAGACGACTGCTCCTCCTCCCGCTCCTGCTTCTCGCGCCCGCCGCCCCGGTCTCCAGCCCGGCCTGGGGGCAGGCCGCCGGCAGCCTGCCCCCGCCCGTGCCGCGCGGCGCTGCGCCCGCGCCGCAGACGCTCCAGCCCCCGGCCGCCGCGACACCGCCCGCCGCGGCATCCTCCGGCACGCCCGAGGCCCGGCGGCGCCAGGCGCCCGCGGCCAATGCAACGGCCAACCCGGCCGCCCGGGCGCCCGCCACGGGTGAACCGGCCCGCCCCGCCACCCGTCCCGGGGCAGCGCGCCCTGGGTCGCCCCAGGCCCAGTCGGGTAACCAGCCCGGCAACCAGCCGAACCGCCAGTCCAACCGGCGCCGTGCCGCCGGCGCCGCGGCCGGAGCGGCCGCGGGGGCGGCCGCCGGTGCTGCCGCAGCGCCTGCCCCGCAGCCCGCCCCGACCCCGCCGCCGGAGCCGCAGCCGACCATCGGCCCGGTCACCAGCCTTCCCCTGCCGCGCTTCGCCGCCCTCCGCGCGGAGGAGGTGAACATGCGCGCCGGGCCGGGCACCCGATACCCCATCGAATGGACCTACCAGCGCCGGGATTTGCCGGTGGAGATCGTCCGCGAATTCGAGCTGTGGCGGCGCATTCGCGACATGGACGGCACCGAGGGCTGGGTCCACCAGTCCAACCTCACCGGCCGCCGCAGCTTCGCCATTACGGGGGAGGAGCGTGTCCTGCGTCGCCGGCCCGAGGAATCGGCCAATGTCGTCGCCCGGCTCAAGCCCGGCGTCCTCGGCCGTATCCGCCTCTGCGAGACCGGACAGGACTGGTGCGAGGTGCAGGTGGGCGAGCACCGCGGCTATCTTCGCCGCACGGAGTTCTTCGGCGCCATGCCCGGTGAGGAGATCCGCTAGCGCCGCAAACGACGAGCGGCACGATTTCATCGTGCCCGCCGATTTCAGCCGCCGCCGATCCGATTTACAGTGCCCGTCCTGACTCCGATCCAGCCGAGGCCGCAGCCGAATGCCCGACCTGCTGCACGTCCAGGAACGTGACCGCCTTCTCGCCTCCCTGCGAGGGCTGCTGCGTCCGGTGAACCTGGACGGCCAGCCCCTGTCCGGCCTCGCCCACTCCTCTGCCCCAGATGCCCCGATTCTGACGCGGGACAACGCCCGGGCCGCCGAGCTGATGGCCATCCCCGCCCTCCGCACCGCAGAGCCCGCCCTGGCCGATGCCCTGCTCGGCTTCCTGCTGGCCATGACGGAGGAGGCCGGTCCGCCGCCACGCGGCGCCCTGCCTCCTGCTGCTCCGCGGGCCGAGATACGGCGCGCCGATCCGCACGATTTCCGCGTCCTCACCCCCTGGCACGAATTCACCGGCGACCTCGCCCATGGCGTGCTGCGCCAGCGCATGCGCGGGGACGGGGAGAGCGGGGAGATCCTGCACACCGGCAACATGGTGCGCTTCCGCTTCCAGGGCGGCGTACCCGGCCTGCTCGGCCGCCTCTCCCTCCGCGCCCGCACCCTGGACGTGGAGGACGCGATCTCCGCCCAGGGCGTGCAGACTGAGGGCACGGCCGTGGTGATGTGGCATGAGAGCGCCCTCACGCTCCGCCCCATTCCCGGACTGCGCCTTCTCGTCGGCACCGTCCGCTACGAGTACCGCGCCTCGGCCACCGACCCGGTGCTGCGCCTCACCGTCACCCTCCGCGCCGGCAGCCGGGCCGGCCTGACGGGCCTGCGCCTGACCACCGGGCTGGACGCCCTCTCCGAGGGCAAGGCGACCCCGGCCCATGTGCTGGTCGGCCGCGGAGGTACCCAGACCCGCCGCCCCGCCGGCCCCTTTGCCGCCGATGAGCTGCTCGCCGAGGGCGCAGTGGATGCCCTCCACCTGCTGACCGGCGGGCCGGAGGAGGAGGCGCTGGCGCTGCATATCCGCCCTCGCGCGCCGGACCAGGTCTACAGCATCCGCGCCCAGTCCCGCGCCGGAGTCCCTCACTGGCTCGTCCTGCGCCACAGCCTGCCCGACCTGCCCCGCGGCGGCACCGCCATCTTGCGTGAGGACCGGTTGCTCGCCCGCGGCATCGCCCCTGGTACGGCCGAGGCTGCGCTGCGCCTGTTACGCGCCCCGGACTCCCTGGCCGGCCGCGACCCCGGCCAGGCCGGCATCGGCGCGCCCCTGGCCGCTCTGGCCTCCATCGTGCTGAACGCCCCCGCCTTCGATCCTCCTCTCCCACGGGAGCGCCTGACCCGTCTGCGCGAGGCGCTTGATCGTCAACTCGCCGCCTTGCCGGAGGAGGAAGAGGCCGCCCTTTCGGTTTCCGAACTTGCCCTGCTTGCCCTTGCGCTGGATGCTGCCTGGCGCGCCGGCGGGCTGCCACGGGAGCGCCGCCGCCTGCGCCAGCTTCTGGGCCAGCTCGCCGCCTCCGCCTCGCCGGAGGGCGCGATCGGCAGCAACCTGGCCACCCATGGCGCCGCGATCCTCGCCCTGGCCCGCGCCGCGACCCTCATCAGTGAGCCCTGGGTGACGGACGCGCTGCGCCGCGCGGTGCTGGCGCTTGACCCTGGCGGACCGACCCTGGCCGGCTTCCCCGCCGGGACAGGCGAACCTTCGACCGAGTCCCTCGCCGCCCTGCTGCGCGGGCTCCGCGCTGCGGAGCACCTGGCCGCCGCCGGCCGCCTGTCCCTGGATGGCGAGACCCTCGCCCGCTCGGCCGAGGTGCGCGATGCCTGCCTCGGTCTCCTCTCCGCCCGGCTGCGCGCAAGAGACGACCGGCTCGAAGTGCTTTCCGGCGCCTCGGCGGAGCCCAACGCCCCCGGCACTGCCGCCCTTCTCCTTGCCGTCCTTTCCCCGGACGAGGTCGCGCTCTCGATGGGCGGGGTCGCCGCTTGAAGGGCCTCGCCGCGGCGGCCCTCCTCGCCCTTCTCGCCGGCTGCGCCACCGCTCCGCCCACGATCGCGCCTGTACGGGAGGCGCCGGTCGCCTATCCACCCTCCATCCGCGACCGGATCCTGCGCATTGCCGAGACGGAATGGGCGGAATGGGGCCGAATCACCGTCGGCCCCGGCCTGCCGCGCCCGCAGCCCGGTGCCGAGGGCGCGACCGACTCCTTCCCCAGAGTCCTCGCCTATTGGCGCGCCGTGCCGGAGGCCGAGGCCACCGCTACCATCGCGCGCAACCGCACCCTCTGGTCCGGCCGGCTGGCGGGGGTGCCCGGTCCCGGCGTCTGGTCCGATCCGGCCTGGTCCGCCGCTTTCGTCTCCTATGTCATGCGAAGCGCGGGGGTGGACGAGCGGGAGTTCCACTCCTCCGCCGCCCATGCCTTCTACCTGGATGCTATCCTGCGGGACGCCGCCGAGTTCCCGGCCCAGGCACCTTTCCTCCCGCATGATGCCGCCGCGCGTGCGCCGGAGCCCGGCGATCTTATCTGCGCCGACCGCTCGCGCCGCCCCTTGATATCCTGGCGCGACCGCCTGCCCGAGACCGGCCAGTTCCGTCCGATGCATTGCGACCTGGTGATCCGCACCACTTCCGGCGCGGCCGAGGCCGTGGGTGGCAACATTGCCGATGCCGTGACCCTCACCCTCTATCCTGTGGACGCTGCTGGTCATCTGCTGCCCCGCGGCCCGCGTGAGCCGACGATTTTCGCGGTGATAGAAAACCGCCTCGGCCGTCTTCCGCCTTTTGGAAACGCGCGTATCGCCGCGGTTACTCCGCTCAGGTAATCCGGCGGAGACGAGGATTACGTCATTCGGAATGCGGTATTCCGAATGAAAAACGTCTGTCTTCTCTCGACACTATGTCCCAGATCACGATATCCGCTGCAGGAACTGCCGACCCATCCTTCGCTCCCGAGTGATAGGACGATAAGGCGTTTCCATTTCGACTTGATCAAGGGACAACCGAGCATGGCCGATACCGCCGAAACCTCCGGTAAGCGCAAGCCCACTTTCGACCTCGATGCCATGAGCGCGCAGGAACTAAACTCGCTGATCGAGGCCGCGCAGGCAAAGCGTGCCGAGAAGCAGGACGAGGCGCGTAATGCACTGGTCGAGGAATTCCGCTCCAAGGCCGCCGAGCTCGGCCTGGAGTTGGAGGCCCTCCTTCCCGGCAGCCATAATGCCCCGTCCGGTCCGCCCGCGCGCCGCACCCGCCGCGATGCTGGCGGCTCCGTCGCTGCCCGCTTCCGCGGACCGAATGGCGAGACCTGGAGCGGCCGCGGCCGCATGCCGAAGTGGCTTTCCGCAATGGAGGCCCAAGGTCGCAAGCGCGAAGAGTTTCGCATCTGATTTTCCTGTCCCGGGCGGCGGTGCCGCCCCGGACCTCTCGAGGAACATCCTGGCGAGATAAATGCCGGCCTATGCCGGAAAAGCCGGGATTGTCTTCAAAGAGAATACCGGCCGTTCTGGCGACTATTGTCCCGGCTGTTTCGCGGATGGGAACTCCCAAATCAAATCCCTAAGCTGAGACGGGCTTTATCTTCCACAGGAACCGGCGGATTGCGCCAGGCTCCAGCCGCGTGATCCCCGGGCGCTCCGCGAATTCCCCATCCCATCCCGACGGCGCGGCGGTGCCGCACCAGGGTTCCAGGCATAGAAAGGGCGCTCCCGGCTTCGACCAGAGCCCGAGATCGCCGAAGCCCTCCCATTCCATTTCCAGCGCCGCTCCCGTTGGGGCCTCAAATCGCAGCCTCCGGCCGGGAAAGTCCGGCAGCACCACCGCGTCCTGCTCGAACAGCTGGGGATGCAGCGCCAGCGTTCCGTCACGCAGCGGAATGGTCTCCGAGCCGTCCAGCAGCCCGTCCGTCAGCCGCCGCGCGGCCAACACTTCCACTCCTGGGAAGGTCACCGAATGCCCATCCGCGGAGGCTGCCCCGGGGAGCGGCCAAGCGAAGGCGGGATGCGCTCCAAGCCCGAAAGGAAGTAACCCCGGCCCGGGATTGCGGACGGTGATCGCGCAGGACAGGACCCCACCCGCTATTGCCCATCCCACATCCAGCGCGAAGGGGAAGGGATAGACCTCCCGCGTCGCCGCATCGTCGGTCAGGCGCAGGGCGCATCCAGCCGCATCTCGGCGCAGCCAGGCGAAGGCACGGTCGCGGGCAAAGCCGTGCTGGGTCATCCGATGCGCCCGACCGGCATGGCGCAACACGTCCCCCGGCAGCCGCCCGACGATGGGGAACAGGATCGGTGCCCGCCGCGGCCAAGCCGCCCCAGCCTGCCAGAGCCATTCCCGCCCTGCCGCGTCCTGGATCCCGTGCAGCTCGGCGCCGGCAGCCGAGACAGTGGCGCGGAGCGCGCCATCGCCGAAAAGATGAGTGTCGGTCATCACCCCTGGATGGGGGCCGGGCGGGTCTGCGGCAAGCCGGCGCCGATCACGGCCCCGTTCACGCCCCTCGTCCCGGTATCAAGGGCGCCAGCTCCGGCGCTCCCATTTTAGCGCCCGGGGATCAGCCCAAGGTCTCGCGGATGATCTCGCGGATCTCCGCCGCGCTCAGCGTGCCGGACGGCGCGGCAGCGGTGCCGGGAAGCGGATGGCTCTGCTGAGGCCGGTGCATGGTAACGATGTGCGTGGTTTGCATGGTTTGAAGTCTTTCCTTGTCTTCGTTTTTCGAATGGGCCCGGGCAGATGCTTCTGCACGGGTCTTCCTGGTCTGTATTCGATGGTCGCGGCCGCGCGTGCGTGGCGGTCGTGGAATGCTGCAGCCTTGGCCCTGGATAGGGCAGGGGCGGGACGGATCCATGGCAATCCGGTGATGTTCCACCTGCCAGTGTGGCAGCAGGAGCTTAGCAGGCCCTTTACCGCCGCCTTAACCTGTCCGACGCAGGGAGCGGCAACGTCTGGCTAGAGAAGCTACTTCCGCAGCGCCCGCCACCTTCGCGAAGCTGCGCCGGCTCCACCTTGCCCTGGGGCACAGGCAAACGGGATAGCCATGCAGGCCAGATGCGGACCAGGGCCGAAACAGCCGCCGAACGCTCGGGAGCCACTGCGGCAGCACCGAAGCCGTCCTGGAGAACATGCGCGGCCTTCGGAGGCTCGCCTTTCCGCTCTTCCTGCGGTGACCACAGGCAGCGCTGGGCGGACTGGCCGGTCAAAGCGGCTTCCGTTTAATCCTGCTGCGCCTCTACGCCGGGTGAGAGGGTGTGCCGCAACTGAGCCACCATCTCCGCCAGAGCCGCAAACGCCACATCCAAAAGCAACGGACCAAGATAACACGGGCGCCGGCGGCCATCCCGGCCACGGCGCCCGCCTGTTCATTGGACCGGGTCGCCAATTCCCCCAGTCCTCCGGCGGTAACCCGCCCGGATCAGCAGATGGCCGGATCAGCCCATCTGCAGGTTGGAGGCGGACATCTTGCCCTTCGGATCCTTCTGGACCTCAAAGGACAGCTTGTCGCCCTCGTTCAGGCCGCGGAGGCCCGCACGAGTAACATCGGAAATGTGGACGAACACGTCCTTGGAGCCATCATCCGGCTGGATGAAGCCGTAGCCCTTGGTCGTGTTGAACCACTTCACGGTTCCGGTCGGCATCGATCGCATATCTCTCGCAGGGGTTGCCCCTTGCCGGGCACGAGGGCCGCGACAGGGGACAGGGAACCGGCAACTGGCGGCCCGGCGTCCTGGTCGGATCGGCGGACGGTCTGGGCCAGCACTGGCCTTCAAGATGTGGGCGTCGCATGAAGGGATTGCAACCCAGCCGCCCCTGGGGTGCCTTTTCCCTGGCCTTTGGAGGCCGAAGCCGTCATAAGGCCGCCCACCGGGCGAAACCTTTGGGTTCCGCCCGCCCTCCGCGCACGCGGTGGGCTGACAGGAACGGCCACGGCGCGGCGTTTCCGGCCACATGGACCCCGTCGCGTGAGAGCGCGTCGGACCGCTTCGCGGAAACGCGCGCGGGTCCCATGCAGCCCGAGACGCCGGGCACCCCTCGCCCGAAGCCATGATCTTCATGGGGGCGGGGCCGGCGCAGAGACCCTTCATCCCACCCGTGTCGCAACCATTGCCCGAAGGGGCGCCCCGCCCGGCAATCCGGCCTGGCGGGGGCGACAGGACGCACGCATGTTCGACAGCTACTTCCGCAAGGATATCGAGTGGGGCGGCAAGACGCTCACCCTCGAGACCGGTAAGATCGCCCGTCAGGCCGACGGCGCCGTGATGGCCCGCCTGGGCGACACCATCGTCCTCTGCACCGTGGTGGGTGCCCGCAACGTGAAGCCGGGCCAGGACTTCTTCCCCCTCACGGTCAACTACCAGGAAAAGGCCTTCGCGGCCGGCAAGATCCCGGGCGGCTTCTTCAAGCGCGAGGGCCGTCCCTCCGAGAACGAGGTGCTCGTCTCCCGCCTCATCGACCGCCCGATCCGCCCGCTGTTCCCGGAGGGTTTCCGGAATGAGGTGCAGGTCGTCGCGACGGTCATGTCGCATGACCTCGAGAACAACCCGGACGTGGTCGCCATGGTCGGCTGCTCCGCCGCCCTGACGATCTCGGGCATCCCCTTCTTCGGCCCCATCGCCGGCGCCCGCATCGGCTATGCGGCGGGTGAGTACATCCTCAATCCGACGATGGAGCAGGTGAAGACGAGCGAGCTCGACCTCTTCGTCGCCGGCACCGCCGAAGGCGTGCTGATGGTGGAGTCCGAGGCCAAGGAGCTGTCCGAGGCCGTGATGCTCGGTGCCGTGGAGTTCGGCCACAAGGCCTTCCAGCCGGTCATCCAGGGCATCATCGAGCTAGCCGAGCGCTGCGCCAAGGAGCCCTGGCCGCTGACCGAGGCTTCCGACGCCGAGCGCGCGCTGAAGGCCCGCATCGCCGAGCTCGGCACCGCCGACATGACCGAGGCCTATAAGGAGACGGTCAAGCAGGCTCGCTACGCCAAGGTCGGCGCGGTGAAGAAGGCGATCGTCGAGAAGCTGGAGGCCGAGGGCCTCGACCCCGCCGCCGCCAAGGGCCTGATGAAGGGCCTGGAAGCCGACGTGGTGCGCAACACCATCCTCGACACCGGCATCCGCATCGACGGCCGCGATACCAAGACCGTGCGCCCGATCGTGGCCGAGGTCGGCATCCTGCCGCGTGCCCACGGCTCCTCGCTCTTTACCCGTGGCGAGACGCAGGCCTTCTGCGTGGCGACGCTGGGCACCGGCCAGGACGAGCAGATCATCGACGCCCTCGCGGGCGAGTACCGCGAGGACTTCATGCTGCACTACAACTTCCCGCCCTACTCGGTGGGCGAGACCGGCCGCATGGGCTCCCCGGGCCGCCGCGAGGTCGGGCACGGCAAGCTGGCCTGGCGCGCGATGCACCCGCTGCTGCCGGACAAGGACAAGTTCCCCTACACGATCCGTGTCGTCTCCGAGATCACGGAGTCCAACGGCTCCTCCTCGATGGCGACCGTCTGCGGCACCTCGCTGGCGCTGATGGATGCGGGCGCGCCGCTGAAGCGCCCCTGCGCCGGCATCGCCATGGGCCTGATCAAGGAGGACAAGGGCTTCGCGGTCCTCTCCGACATCCTGGGCGACGAGGACCATCTCGGCGACATGGACTTCAAGGTGGCCGGGTCCGAGCAGGGCATCACCGCGCTGCAGATGGACATCAAGATCACCTCGATCACCTTCGAGATCATGCGCATCGCGCTCGATCAGGCGAAGGACGGCCGCATGCACATCCTCGGCGAGATGGCCAAGGGTCTGTCCGGCAGCCGTGGCGAGGTGGCGGCCACTGCCCCCCGCATCACCGTGATCCAGGTTCCGAAGGACAAGATCCGCGAAGTCATCGGCACGGGCGGCAAGGTGATCCGCGAGATCGTCGAGCAGACCGGCACGAAGATCGACATCGAGGATGACGGCACGATCAAGATCGCGTCCTCGAGCGTTGAGGCGACCCAGGCCGCCATCGACCGCATCCGCGGCATCACCGCCGAGGCCGAGGTGGGCGCGATCTACAACGGCACCGTCGTGAAGGTCGCCGATTTCGGCGCCTTCGTGAACTTCCTCGGCGCCAAGGACGGGCTGGTGCATATCAGCGAGCTCGGCCAGGAGCGGGTGAACCGCACCGCCGACGTCGTCTCCGTCGGTGACAAGGTGAAGGTGAAGGTCATCGGCTTCGACGACCGCGGCAAGGTGAAGCTCTCGATGCGCGTGGTCGACCAGGCCACGGGCGCCGACATCACCGACCAGGTGGGCGCCAAGCGCCCCCGGGCCGAGGGTGAGGCCGAGGAGCCCCGCGGCGATCGTGGCGACCGTGACCGCGGCCCCCGCCGCGAGCGTGGCGGCGAGCGCGGCGATTTTCGCCCCCGCCGCGACTGAGCGACCCGGAAGGGGCTGCGATCCGTCGCGGCCCCTTCCGACCCCCGGCCTGCAGGCAAATGGCTGGAAACAAAAGTTATGCCGGGGCGGGGTCTGTTCCATTCCACCGCCCCGGACCATATCCGGCCCTAGCGACGGTCCTGTGACCGTCCCGTTCCAGGGAAGAGCTGCCTTGAAGGCGATCAACACCATCCGCATGGGCGGTGCCGACGTCCTGCCCCTCGTCGAGGGTGGCAAAGGCGTGTCCGCCTCCAACGGAGCCTCCTGCGGAAACTGGGCAGCAGAGGGCGCGGTCGGCACCTTCTCCGCCGTGAACGCGGATAGCTACGACGCCCAGGGGCGGATCATCCCCCAGGAATACTTCGGCAAGACCCGGCGCGAGCGCCACGAGGAGCTGGTCGCCTACGGCATCGCTGGCGGCATCGCCCAGGCGCGCGAGGCCTATGAGCGCTCCAACGGCCAGGGCCGCGTCCACGCCAACATCCTGTGGGAGATGGGCGGGGCGGAGCGTGTCGCGCGCGGGATGCTGGAAGGGGCCAAGGGCCTGATCCACGGCATCACCTGCGGCGCCGGCATGCCCTACCGCCTGGCGGATATCGCCAGGGAATACCGCGTTCACATCTACCCCATCGTCTCCTCCTCCCGCGCCTTCGCGGCGCTGTGGAAGCGAGCCTATTCCAAGGCGTCCGAGTGGCTGGGCGGCGTGGTGTACGAGGACCCCTGGCTGGCCGGTGGCCATAACGGCCTCTCCAACTCCGAGAACCCTCGCGTGCCGGAGGACCCGTTCCCCCGCGTGCTGAAGCTGCGCCAGCAGATGCGCGAGTTCGGCCTTGGCGACGTGCCGATCATCATGGCCGGCGGTGTCTGGTGGCTCGAGGAGTGGGAGGATTGGATCGACAATCCTGAGCTCGGCCCCATAGCTTTCCAGTTCGGCACCCGCCCGCTGGTGACGCGCGAGAGCCCGATCCCGGATGCCTGGAAGCAGCGCCTGCTGACGCTGAAGCCCGGCGACGTGTCGCTGCAGAACTTCTCCCCCACCGGCTTCTACAGCAGCGCTGTCCGCAATGACTTCTTGCGTGAGCTGGAGGGCCGCAGTCACCGCCAGGTGGCTTATACGAGCGAGCCGATCGGCGAGCACTCGGCCATGTACGGTGTCGGGCCGCGCAAGCGCCCTGTCTATCTCGTGCCGGGCGACCTGCAGCATGTCCGCCAGTGGGAGGCCGAGGGCCACACCGAGGCGCTGCGCACGCCGGACGACACGCTGATCTTCGTGACCCCGGAGACCAGCCGCAACATCTTGGCCGACCAGGTGGCCTGCATGGGCTGCCTCTCCCAGTGCCGGTTCTCGAACTGGGCGCAGCACACGGACGACCACTCGAACGGCAAGAAGGCCGATCCGCGCAGCTTCTGCATCCAGAAGACTCTGCAGGAAATCGGCCATGGCGGCGATCCCGAGCACAACCTCATGTTCGCCGGCCACAACGCCTTCCGCTTCGGCCAGGATCCCTTCTACTCCAACGGGTTCATCCCGACGGTAAAGGAGCTGGTAGGGCGGATCATGACCGGCCGCTAACCAGCGGCTGACTTGCGCCTTAGAATTCGATGCGGCCCCGAACGGCCCGGCTTCCGCAAGGGGCCGGGCCGTCTTCGTTCCGTGATGCTCCCCCGCAACCGTCGCGGGTGACAGTCCGGCAACCCTTGGACTAGCCTCCGGGGAACGCCCGTTCCGGGCAGAGACGGAGGCGACAATGCTGGAACTCTCGATCAACGGCGAAACCCGGCAGGTGGATGCCGAGGGTGACACCCCCCTGCTCTGGGTGCTGCGCGACACGCTCGGCATGACCGGCACGAAGTATGGCTGCGGCATCGCGCAATGCGGCGCCTGCACGGTGCTGGTAGATGGCAACGCGACGCGCTCCTGCGTCACGCCCGCTGAGAGCGTGGTCGGTGCCAAGGTCACCACCATTGAGGCGGTCGAGCGGGATCCGGTGGGCGCAAAGGTGGTCGCGGCCTGGGTGGAGCGGCAGGTCGCGCAATGCGGCTACTGCCAGTCCGGCCAGGTGATGGCCGCGACGGCCCTGCTGCAGCAGACCCCCAAGCCGACGGACGAGGACATCGCGGCCGCGATGACCAATCTCTGCCGCTGCGGCACCTACAACGCGATCGCCGCCGCCGTGCGGCAGGCCGCGACGGCCTGAGCGGGAGCACGCACATGGACGGCATGCTTCCCCCCGGCTCCCTCCCGGCCGAAGTGGTGATTCCTGAGACGGGCGTCGCCAATCTCTCCCGCCGCGGCATCCTCGGCGCCGCCACCGGCGCGCTGCTGCTGGGCACGATGATCAAGGGCCGCCCCGCCCGCGCCCAGGGCGAAGGCATGGCCGCCGCAGCCCCGCGCCCCGGCACCCAGGTGCCCGCCTTCCTCGAGATCCGCGCGGACGGCACCGTTCGTCTGCTCTCGCCGTTCGTTGAGGGCGGCCAGGGCATCGCCACCGCCATGGCGCAGATCGTCGGCGAGGAGCTGGACGTGAATCCGGCCCGCTTCACCGTGGATTGCGCCCCTCCCGGCGCCGACTACCTCGTGGTGAACGGCCGTCGCCTGACCGGCGGCAGCTACTCGGTGCGCTCCAGCTACGCCACCATGCGCCAGCTCGGTGCCACCGCCCGCAACCTGATGGTCCGCGCCGCCGCCGCCCGCCTGGACGTGCCGGAGGCCGAGCTGACCACAGAGGACGGCGTCGTCCTGCACCGCGGCTCCAACCGCCGCGCGACTTATGCCGAGCTGGTCGAGGCCGCCTGGAAGCTGCAGCCGAGCGAGGTCGCGGCCCTGCGCGATCCTGCGAGCTTCCGTTACATCGGCAAGCCCGTCCCGCGCATCGACATCCGCGATAAGTCCACGGGCCGCGCGCAATACGCGATTGACCTCAAGGTCGAGAACATGCTGCAGGCCGCGGTGGCCCATGCGCCGCGCCTTGGCCAGGAGCCCGACAGCTTCGCCAACGAGGCCGAGGTGCGCGCCATGCCCGGCGTCCACTCCGTCCAGCGCCTGCCCGGTGCCGTCGCCGTGCTGGCTGACAGCTGGTACCGCGCCCGGAAGGCCGTCGAGGCGCTGACCGTCACCTGGAAGGACGGCAGGAACGACCGCGCGATGCCGGCCGACTTCTCCTCCGCCGGCATGCTCGCGGCGCTGCGCGCCGAGCGCGGTGCCGGCAGCCCCGCCGAGGAGAACGGCAACCTCGACGCCGCCTTTGCCGGTGCCGCCAAGACCATCGAGGCGGAGTACGACGCGCCCTATCTCGCCCACGCGCAGATCGAGCCGCCCTCCGCCATCGCGCGCTTCAATGAGGACGGCACGCTCGACCTCTGGGTGCCGAACCAGGCGCCCGAGATGTTCCAGGCCACCGCCGCCCGCATCGCGGGGATGGAGCCGGGCAAGATCCGCATCCACTCTCCAATCCTCGGCGGCTTCTTCGGCCGGCACTTCCTGTACGACGCGGCCGCGCCGTATCCGCAGGCCATCGCTCTCGCCAAGGCCGTGAACCGGCCCGTGAAGGTGCTCTGGACGCGCGAGGAGGAGTTCCTGCGCGACGGCCTCCGCCCCATGGGCTTCGTGCGCTTCAAGGGTGCGGTCGGCGCGGACGGCATGCCCGTCGCGCTGCACGGCGCCGCCATCGGCGAAGGCCCGATTGGCCGCTACTTCACGCCGAACCAGCCCGTCGATTCCTCGATGGTCGAGGGCATCGCCGGCAAGCCCTACAACATCGCCGCCAAGCGCGTGGACTGCGTGAAGCTGCGCCAGCCGCCGATCATCTCCTTCTGGCGCTCCGTCGGCCATTCGATGAACGACTTCTTCTACGAGTCCTTCCTCGACGAGTTGGCAGCCGCCGGGAACAAGGACCCGTACGAGATGCGGCTGGCCATGCTGGCCGACAAGCCGCGCCACGCGACGCTGCTGCGCGCCGTCGCCGAGCTCTCCGGCGGCTGGAAGCGCGGGCCGTTCGAGGTGGAGGGCACCCGCCGCGCCCGCGGCGTCGCCATGGCCTCTCCCTTCGGCTCCGAGGTGGCGACCATCGCCGAGGTCTCGATCACCGAGGGCGAGATCCGCGTGCACGACCTGTGGATCGCGATCGATCCCGGCCATGCCGTGAACCCCGCGATCATCGAGGCGCAGGTGCAGTCCGCCGCCGCCATCGGTCTCTCCTCCTCCCTGCTGGAGGAGATCACTTATGAGGCCGGCGTGCCCCAGCAGCGCAACTACGACGCCTATTCCATCCTGCCGCTGTCCCGCATGCCACGGATTCATGTGAAGATCGTAGAGAGCGGCGCGGCGCTGGGTGGCGTTGGCGAACCGGGCGTGCCCGGCGTGCCGCCCGCGGTGGCGAATGCGGTGGCGGCTCTCACCGGCCAGCGCATCCGCAGCCTGCCCCTCTCCAAGGCCCGGCTGGGTTCCTCGTGAAGGTCTTGTCGATGAAGGTTGTCTTCGCCGCCCTGGCGCTCGCCACACTTGCCGTGCCCGCCCTGGCCCAGGGCGCGCCCGACCCCGCCCGGGGCCGGACGCTGTTCCAGCGCCAATGCAGCGTCTGTCACCAGGTGGCCGCCGCCCGCAACGGCACCGGCCCGTATCTGCAGGGCGTGGTTGGCCGCCCGGCCGCCAGCGCGGAAGGTTTCAACTACTCCCCCGCGCTAAAGGCCTCCGGCCTGACCTGGAGCGTGGAGGAGCTGGACTCCTTCCTGTCCGACCCGCAGGGCAAGGTGCGCGGCACGCGCCAGCCCATCCGCGTGACGAACGAGGCCGACCGGCGCGACATCGTCGGCTACCTCGCGAACCCCGGTAGCTGAACCGGCCCCGGAGAGGGCTCCGCCCTCTCCGGACCTCACCGGCCAGGAGCCTGAGGCTTCTGGACCCCCATCTGGCTACCGCGGTCCTGCCCCGCCAGTCGCCTTGGGTCCGCGACCCGAGGCGCACCGTCAGCTGATCGATCCCAACCGATAGAAAAAGATGATGGTGAGGGGGTCGGGGAGAGGAAGAATTCCTTCTTCCTCTCCCTGGTTCCACAGATCGGGATCACACAGCCCGCAGCGCGCCCTCCACCGCCCGCGCCACCGCGAACAACCGCGCATCGCCCATATGCTCGCCGGTCAGCATCAGCCCCACCGGCGCCTCGCCCTCCCCGTGACAGGGGATGCTGATCGAACAGCGGTCGAGGAAGTTCCCCACCGCCGTGTTCCGCAGCAGCAGCATGTTGATGCGGTTGAAGGCCTCCGCCGTCTCCAGGTCTGAGATCGCCGGCGGCGTCAGCGGGCAGGTGGGCGCGATGATCGCATCGAAGGGCGCCGTGCGCGGCGCGATCGCCGCGATGATCCGCGCCCGCTCCGCCATCAACTGGATCAGCTCCGCCGCCGTCATCGTCGCGCCGCGCTCGATGCGGGCGAGGATCAGCGGATCGTACATCTCCCGCGCGCGCCCGATCAGCTCGCGGTGCAGCGCCCAGGCTTCCGCCGCCGCGAAGCCGCCCGTCGCATTCGCCGCCGGGATCTCCGCCACCTCCGGCAAGGCCACGTCG
Organism: Roseomonas sp. WA12; assembly: GCF_054165765.1. Taxonomy (NCBI): domain Bacteria; kingdom Pseudomonadati; phylum Pseudomonadota; class Alphaproteobacteria; order Acetobacterales; family Roseomonadaceae; genus Roseomonas; species Roseomonas sp. WA12. The sequence goes on from NZ_CM135108.1 coordinate 69,792, forward strand.
ATCAGCCGCGCACCCGCCGCCTCCAGCCGCCGCAGCGCCAAGTCGAAGGCCGCGATCACGGCCGGGGCAAGCCCGTCGAACAGATAGGTCGCGCTCGGCAGCCCGAGCCGCAGGCCTTCCAGCGGCAGGGCAGGGGGAGCAGCGTCATCCTCCGCGCCGGCCATCACCGCATCCAGCACGGCGCAGCAGGCCACGCTCGGCGCCAGAGGCCCGATGCTGTCGAGCGAGGTCGAGAGCGGGAAGGCGCCCGCCAGCGGCACGCGCCGCGCGGTCGGCTTGTAACCGGTGATGCCGCACAGCGCCGCCGGCACGCGGCAGGACCCGCCGGTGTCGGACCCGATCGCGCCGAACCCCATCCCGTCCGCCACCGCTACGCCGGCGCCGGAGGAGGAGCCGCCCGGCGCGTGCCCCGTGTCCCGCCCGAAGGGCGCGCGCGGCGTGCCATAATGGGGGTTCAGCCCTGTGCCGGAGAAGGCGAACTCCACCATGTTCGTCCGCCCGAGCACGACGAATCCGGCCCGCTCCAGACGCGCGATGGCCGGCGCCGTCGCAGCGGCCGGCGCCGCGTCGTGCCGCGCGCGGGATCCGGCGGCTGTCACCACCCCTGCCTGGTCGAACAGGTCCTTGATGCTGATCGGGATGCCCGCATAAGGGCTGGGCGCCCGCCCGACGCGGCGCAGCGCATCCATCGCCCCGGCTGCCGCGAGTGCCGCCTCGGCCTGCACCGCCACGAAGGCGCGCGCGCCTTCCCCTGTAGGATCCCCGATCCGGGATAACGCCTCCTGCACGAGCTGCACGGAGGTGGTTGCGCCGCTGGCCAGAGCCTGGGCAGCATCGTCGAGCGTTCTCATGCGTCGGAGGATGCGGCCAAGGTGACGACCCGGCAATGCAATAGCAGTTGACAGTCCGCCAGCCGACAAAGCAACTTGCGAATAACCAAGGGGTTACCGTGCGTCGGGCCTCTCAAGGAAAAACCCAAATCTCGGGAGAGAGTCCATGACCATTCACGCCCCGCGCCGGGCCGTGCTGCTCGGCGCGCTCGCCACGCCGTTCCTCGCCGGCCGCGCCTCCGCCCAGACCATTACGCTGCGTTCCGCCGACGTCCATCCGGACGGCTACCCGACGGTCGAGGCCGTGCGGTTCATGGGCAAGCAGCTCGAGGAGAAGACGAACGGCCGCCTGCGCGTACAGGTCTTCGGCTCCCGCCAGCTCGGCGAGGAGAAGGACACGCTCGAGCAGACCCGCTTCGGCGTCATCGATCTGAACCGCGTGAACTCCGCCAGCCTGAACAGCCTAATTCCGGAGACGGTGATTCCCGGCCTGCCCTTCCTGTTCCGCAGCGAAGATCACATGCACCGGGTGCTGGACGGCCAGATCGGCGACGACATCGTCTCGGGCGCCGTGCGCCACAACCTCATCCCGCTCGCCTATTACGACAGCGGCGCGCGCAGCTTCTACACCCGTACCAAGCCCATCAACGAGCCCGGCGACCTGCGCGGCCAGAAGATCCGCGTGCAGGCCTCCGACATGTGGGTGGCGATGATGCGCGGCTTCGGCGCCAACCCGACGCCGCTGCCCACCGGCGAGGTCTACTCGGCCCTGCAGACCGGCGTGGTGGACGGCGCGGAGAATAACTACCCCTCCTACCAGTCCTTCCGGCACTTCGAGGTGGCGAAGTTCTACTCCGTCTCCGAGCACTCGATGGCGCCCGAGATCCTCGTCATCTCCAAGCGCAGCCATGACCGCCTGCCCAAGGAACTGCAGGATCTGCTGCGCCAGGCCGCCAAGGACAGCGTGCCCGAGATGCGCCGCCTGTGGCAGGCCCGCAGCGACGAGGCGAAGGCCGCCGTCATCGCCGCCGGCTCGCAGATCAACACGCTGAACAAGGCGCCCTTCGAGCAGGCGATGGGCCCGGTTTACGACCAGTTCGTGCGCGATGCCCGCATGAAGGGCATCGTCTCGCGCATCCGGGAAACCACCTGATCATGATCACTGGCGCGGAGAGCGGCCGTCTGCATACGGCCCAGCGCGGTTTTTCCAACGTGCTGGACGCCATCTGCCGCGTCGCCCTCTTCGTCGCGGGCTTCGCCCTGCTCGCGATGACGGGGGTGGTGAGCTACGCGGTCTTCGGGCGCTTCGTCCTGAACGACACGCCCGCCTGGGCCGAATCGGCGGCCATGCTGCTGATGGCCTGGACCATCATGGGAGCCGCCGCCGTCGGCGTGCGCGAGGGCTTCCATATGGGCTTCGACGTGCTGAAAACCGTGCTGCCCGCACCTGTCGGCCGCTTCTTCGACCTTCTCTCCGACCTCTGCATCACTGCCTTCGGCCTCGGCATGGCCTGGTTCACCGGCGAGCTGGCGATCGCGGTGGCGGATACCACCCTGCCCACGCTCGGCCTCAACGGCGCGGTCGAGTACATGCCGCTGATGCTGGGCGGCGTGCTCATCGCCCTCTTCGGGATCGAACGGCTGGTCGCGCATGCCGCTGGCCGCCAGGCCCCGGCCGACCTGCACCCCACTCCCATCCTCACTGACGCCTGAGCGCGCCCCAAAGGCCTTATCGATGGATATTGCGGTCCTGCTCGGCAGCTTCACGCTGCTGCTGCTGATCGGCACGCCGGTTGCGTTCGCGCTCGGCATCGCCGCCTTCATCACCGTGCTCTGGATGGACCTGCCGGCCATCGTGGTCTTCCAGCAGATCGCCTCCGGCATGAACATCTTCTCCATGCTGGCGATCCCATTCTTCATCTTCGCCGGCGACCTGATGATGCGCGGCCAAATCGCTGACCGCCTCGTCGCCCTCGCCTCCGCCATGGTCGGGCATCTCCGCGGCGGGCTGGGGCAGGTGAACGTCGTCGCCGCCACCCTCTTCGGCGGCGTCTCCGGCTCGGCGGTGGCCGATGCCTCCGCGGTCGGCGGCGTGATGATCCCGCAGATGCGCGCCCGCGGCTACGCGCCGGATTACGCGGTGAACGTCACCGCCAATGCGGCGCTGATCGACCTGCTAATCCCGCCCAGCCACAACATGATTCTTTATGTGATCGCCGCCGGCGGCGCGATCTCGGTGGCGGATCTCTTCACCGCCGGCCTCATCCCCGGCCTGCTGCTTATGCTGGCCATCATGTTCGCCGCCTGGATCGTCGCGGTTCGCCGCGGCTACCCCAGGGAGAAGTTCCCGGGCTGGGGCGCGCTGCTGCGCCTGGCCTTCGGCGCCATTCCCGGCCTCATGCTTATCGTCATCATCTTCGCCGGCGTCCGCTCGGGCATTTTCACCGCAACGGAAAGCGCCGTCGTCGCCGTGATCTACGCGATGCTGGTGATCGGCCTCGTCTACCGCAGCCTCACCCTGGATGGCTTCAAGGAAGCCGTGCTGGGTGCCTGCCGCACCACCGGCATGGTGCTGCTCATCATTGGCACGGCCTCGGCCTTCGGCTGGCTGATGGCGCTGATGCAGGTGCCGGTCGCGGCCGTCGCGATGATGAAGCAGATCACGTCGGATCCGCTGATGATGCTGCTGCTGATCAACGTCGTGCTTCTGGTGCTGGGCACCTTCATGGACATGGCGCCGCTGATCATGATCGGCACGCCCGTCTTCCTGCCCGTTGCGATCGCGGCCGGGATGGACCCCGTGCAGTTCGGCATCGTGCTGATCCTCAATCTCGGCATCGGCCTCATCACCCCGCCTGTCGGCCCGCTGCTCTTCGTGGCCTGCGCCGTGGGCAAGGTCTCGATGTGGGACGCGACGAAGACCAGTGGGCCCTTCTACCTCGCCAGCTTCATCGTGTTGATGATCGTGACCTACATCCCCGCGGTCTCGCTCTGGCTGCCCTCCCTCTTCCACTGACCTTGCGGGCGGGCGATGTTGGCCCGCACCGCGAACCCCTTCCGAGGCCCGAATGACCGACAAGACCCGCCCCGTCCTGCTCACCGGGGCGTCCGGCAATCTCGGCCGCGCCCTGGCCTCCGCCCTGGCGAAGGCCGGCTACACCCTGCGCCTGACCGATATCGCCCCCTTCCCGGACGAGGTTCCGCAGGGTTCCAGCTTCACCAAGGCCGACCTGAACGACGGCCCCACCATCCTCCGCCTCGCCGAGGGCTGCCAGGCCATCCTGCATTTCGGCGGCATCAGCACGGAGCACCCCTTTGAGGTCGTGCTCGGCCCGAACATCCGCGGCCTCTACCATATCTACGAGGCCGCCCGCCGCGAGAAGATCCGCGTCCTCTTTGCCAGCAGCAACCACGCCATCGGCTTCCACGAGCGCCCGGCGGGGAACGGCGAGCTGCTCGACGCCGATTGCGCCTTCCGCCCCGACAGCTTCTACGGCCTGTCCAAGGCCTATGGCGAGCTGATGGGCCGGATGTATTGGGACAAGCACGGGGTGGAGAACCTCAACCTTCGCATCGGCTCCTCCTTCCCCGAGCCGGCGGATGCGCGGATGCTCTCCACCTGGCTCTCCTATGCCGATCTCTCCCGCCTCATGGAAAAGTTCTTGCAGGCGCCGCGCATTGGCCATGCCGTGGTCTGGGGGGCGTCCAAGAACCAGGCGACCTACTGGGGCAAGGACCACCGCGACCGCATCGGCTGGGAGCCGCAGGACAGCGCCGACGTCTTCCAGGATAAGGTCGGCGGCAAGCTCTCCGGCGATCCTGTCACCGAGCGCTACCAGGGCGGCGGCTACACCGCGATGGACTATACGCGGGCCAAGCCCTCGCCGAAGGATCAGTTCTCGCTCGACTGACACCACCGATGATCGAGATCGCGGGCGGCGCCTGGCGCGCCACGCTCTTGCCCGCGCGCGGTGGCGCCCTGGCCAGCCTCACCCATGGCGGCCGGGACGTGCTGCATCCGCTGCCCGACGGCGCCGACCCCAACGACAGCTGGGCCGGCGCCTTCGTCATGCTGCCCTGGACCAACCGGTTGGATGCGGGCCGTCTTCCCTATCCCGGCGGCGTCCACCACTTCCCCTGCAACCGCGTGGCCGAGCGCACCGCGCTGCACGGCCTTTCCCGCGAACATCCCTGGGCCGTGGAGCACCACGCGGCCGACCGCGCCGTCCTTACCCAATCCAGCGCGGAAGGCCCCTACCGCTACGACGCGCGCATGGAGCTGGCGCTCACGGACTCCTTCGCCCTCACTCTCACCGTCACCAACACGGGCGCGGATGGCACGCCCTTCGGCACGGGCTGGCACCCCTTCTTCACCCGCCCCGCCGCCACGCGCCTGGCCTTCCACGCGGCCGGCCTGCTGACGCGCGATGCGCGCAACCTGCCCGTCGAATCCGTCGCCTCGTCCGGCATCGACGGCGGCGAGGACGCCTTCTCCGGGCTCGACACCCACTTCACCGGCTGGGACGGCACCGCGCGCCTCGCCCTCGGCGAGCAGGCCTTCATCCTGCGCGGGGAGGAATCCTGGTCCCGCAACATTCAGGTTTTCGCGCCAGTCGGTGCGACCATCATCTGCGCCGAACCTGTCAGCCACATCCCCGACGCCGCCAACCGCCCGGACCTCGCCCCTCTCGGCCCCATGCGCGCTCTCGCGAACGGCGCTTCGCTCACCGGTCGCGTCATCCTCTTCCCGTCCTGACGCAACCGCGCTGAATCCCCGCGCGTTCGCCCACGGATCAGAACGGGAACCGCGCCCCATGGCCGCCACTGCGAAGCGCACCGACGAGAAGCTCTGGCAGAAGGTGAAAAACCGCGTCACCAAAGGCAGCAAGGGCGGGGACGCCGGCGAATGGTCGGCGCGCAAGGCGCAAATGGCCGTGCAGGAATACAAGAAGGCCGGCGGTGGCTACGAGGGCAAGAAGACCGAGGATAACCACCTCCACCAGTGGACGGAGGAGGAGTGGGGCACGAAGTCCGGTAAGGAAAGCGGCGAGACCGGCGAGCGCTACCTGCCGAAGAAGGCCCGCGAATCCCTGAGTGATGGGGAATACGCCCGCACCACCGCCGCCAAGCGCCGCGACACTGCGAAGGGCAAGCAGTTCTCCCGCCAGCCGGGGGACGTGGCGCGCAAGACCGCCAAGGCGCGCGACACCGGCCATGCCGCGCCGAAGAAGGCTGCCCCGAAGCGTGCGGTCACAGCCACGAAAAAGCCTGCCGCACCGAAGCGCGCCGCTTCAGCAACCCCGAAGCGCGCCGCCGCGGCGAGCCCGAAGCGCAGCGCGAGCACGACACCGAAGCGCAGCACCGCGGCGACGGCCGCGAAGCGCGCCCCTAGCAAGCGGGCGACAGCCGCGGCACCGAAGAGCAAGGCCGCCCCGAAGCGCGCCGCGAGCACCGCCCCGAAGCGCAGCACTCCGGCAGCCGCGAAACGCGCCGCGCCCGCCAAGCGACCCACCGCCTCCCGCAAGCCCGCCGCTCCTCGCAAGGCGCCCGCCCGCGCTGCTGCCGCCGCCACCCCGGCGGCGAAGCGCACGGCCAAGCCCGCCGCGAAGAGGACCCCGGCCAAGCCGGCCCCAAAGAAGGGAAGCACCCGGTGAGCCAGCCCGATCCGAAGGAGACCCTGCGCGACTTCCGCGAGGCGGTGAACATGACCCCCGCCGCTCTTCGCAAGTGGCTGGAGACCGAGGAGAGCCGTTCGGTCGGCATCACCCATGAGGGCGAGACGGAGGCCGTCGGTCATGAGAGCGGCCGCCACATTCTCCGCCTGCTCGATGGTGGCCTGTCCCACCCCTCCGCCGAGGACCTCGCCCATATGCGCAAGGTGGTCGGCTACGTGCACCGCCACATGGCCCAGCGCCCAGATGGCGACATCGAGCACACCCGCTGGCGCTACAGCCTGATGAACTGGGGCCACGATCCCCTGAAGCCCGACCACGCGGCCGCGAAGGCCCACTGACCCCACCCCGGGTTCCACCCGGCCCCGCCCTGGCGCAGAATAGGGGGATGGGAGACGTTCTCGTCCTCGGGGCCGGGATCATGGGCCTCTCCACCGCCTGGGCGTTGGATCGCGCCGGCCACGGGGTCACGGTGATCGAGGCGGATCCGATTCCGAACCCGCGCGGCTCCTCGGTGGACGACCACCGCCTGATCCGCCACGCCTATGGTGCCGCCGCCGGCTACATGCGGATGGTCGACGCGGCCTACGATTCCTGGGACCTCCTGTTCGAAGAAATCGGCGAGCGCCCCTATGCCGAGACCGGGGTCCTCGCCCTCGCCGGCGGGCCAGTTTCCGCCTCGGGGGGCCACGCCGCCGACTGGTTTGCCGCCAGCCGCCGCGGCCTTCGCGCCCATTCCCACACGCTCGAGGACTTCTCCCCCGACCATCTGGCGCGCCGCTTTCCCTGGCTCCGCCCCGACGGCCTGTCCGACGCCTTCCTCGCCCCCCGGGGCGGCGTGCTGATGGCCCGGCAGATCGTCACAGGCCTCGCCCGCCATCTCGAAACCCGCGGCGTCCACTTTCTCCAGGGCCGCGCCAGCTCGGTGGACCCTGCCCGCGCCCGCCTCACCCTCGCCGATGGCCGGGTGATGGAGGGCGACCAGCTCGTCATCGCCGCCGGTCCCTGGGCGCCCCGCCTGCTGCCTGGCCTTGCCGCCCGCGTCACTCCTTCCCGCCAGATCGTTGTCTATCTCGACCCCCCGCCCGAGCACCGGGAAGCCTGGGCGCAAGCCCCGATGGTGCTGGACCTCTCCGGAGGCGGCGGTTTCTACGCTGTCCCTCCCGTCGCCGGCACCGGCTTGAAAATCGGCGACCACCGTTTCTCCCTCGCCGGAGACCCCGACGACCCCCGTGCTGCCAGTGCTGAGGAGCGCGACGCCATCCTCGCCCTCGCCTTGCCGCGCCTTGCCGGCGCCGAATCCTATCGCGTCACCGAGGCCCGCGCCTGCTACTACGATGTCGAGCCCGCGGAGCGCTTCGTGGTCGAACCCCTGTCGGAGTGCTGCGTGGTGATGAGCGGCTTCTCCGGACACGGCTTCAAATTCGGCCCCGTTCTCGGCCGCGCCGTCGCCGAGGCGCTCGAGGATCCCACCCGCATGGCCGCCCTCCCGGCCTGGGCCGCGGGCGAGTCCGCGGGCACGGACGTCGCCGCATGATCCCCGCCCCGAGCACGGCCGAAACCCTCGCCCTCGCCCTCAACCGCCTGCACGGCCTGCCTGCCCTTGCCACCCGTCTCGGAACCCCTCTGGCCGAGCAGGACGTGACCGCGATCCTTGAGGAAGCCGCCCGCTTCGCAGAAACCCGCATCGCCCCGGGCCGGCTGGAGGCCGACCGGGCCGGCTGCACGCTCGAGAACGGCCGCGTCCGCACCCCGCCCGCCTATGCCGTTCTGTTGAAGGATTGGCAGGAAGCCGGCTGGCAGGGCATCGCCGCCCCCGCCGAGCATGGCGGCCAGAACCTGCCCCACGCGCTCTGGGCTGCGGTGTTCGAACTCGCCTCCTCCGCCGACATGGCCTTCGCGCTGATGCCGATGCTGACGGCCGGCGCGATCGAGCTGCTCGCCCATCACGCCACCCCGGACCAGGCCTCGCGGTACCTGCCGCCCCTGATCTCGGCCGCGTGGAACGGTACCATGGCGCTGACCGAGCCCCAGGCCGGCAGCGATCTTTCCGCCATCCGCACCCGCGCCACACCGGATGAGAGGGGCGGCTACCGCATCACCGGCCAGAAAATCTACATCACCTGGGGCGAGAACGACCTGGCGGAGAACACCCTCCACCTCGTCCTCGCCCGCCTGCCGGACGCCCCCGCGGGGTCCCGCGGCATCTCCCTCCTCGCCTGCCCGAAGATCCTGCCGGATGGCCGCCGCAACGGCGTCCGCTGCGGCGGCATCGAGCGCAAGCCGGGCATCCACGCCTCGCCCACCTGCACCATGCTGTTCGAGGAGGCCGAGGCCGAGCTGATCGGCACCCCTCATCGCGGCCTGCCCGCCATGTTCGCCATGATGAACGCCGCCCGCCTCGCGGTGGGGGTGGAGGGCGTCGGCCAATGCGCCCGCGCCACCCGGCTCGCCGAAGCCTATGCCGCCGATCGCGTCCAGGGCGGCCGCCCCATCGCCGAGCATCCGGATGTGGCCCGGATGCTGGCCGAGATGCGCGCCACCACGACAGCTGCCCGCCTCCTCGCCCTGGATTGCGCCGTCTCCCTCGACCGGGGCAGGGCAGGGGAGCCGGAGGCAGAAACCCGCCTCGCCCTCCTTACCCCCATCGCCAAGGCCTGGTGCACCGATCGCGGGGTGGAGATCGCCTCGCTCGGCATCCAGGTCCATGGCGGCGCCGGCTTCGTGGAGGAGACCGGGGCCGCCCAGATCTGGCGCGACGCCCGCATCGCCCCGATCTACGAGGGCACCAACGGTATCCAGGCCATGGACCTTGTCGCCCGCAAGTTGCCGCGCGACCTGCCCGCCTTCCTCGCCCTCACGCGCGAAGCCGCCGCCGCCCACCCCGCGCTGGACGCCCCGGCAAAGGCGCTGGCCGAGGCCGCCGAACACCTCGCCACCGCCTCGCCAGAGGCCGCGGGCGCCGCCGCCGTTCCCTTCCTCGATGCCGCCGGCTGGGTCCTCGGCGGCGCCTGGATCGCCCGCGTTGCGGTGGTGGAGCCCGCCCTGGCCGGGGATGCCGCCTTCTTTCTCAACCGCCTCCTGCCCCGCGCGGGGGCCAGGCTGGCCGAAGCCCTGGCACCGACCTGACCCGCCGGCCGCGGTTCACGCCTTCGCAAGACCGCATGGTCTGCACGCGGGAACACCTTGCGCCTTTGCCATCCCGCCAAACATCCTGACCCACCTTGATCGCCGGAGCCCGAGTGAACGCCCTAAGCCGCCCCGCCTTACCTCCCGAACGGCCCCATGCCGTGGTGATCGGGGCCGGTCCCGGCGGTCTTGCCTCCGCCATGCTGCTCGCTGCCCGCGGATTGCGCGTGACTGTGCTGGAGAAGGACCGCGTCATCGGCGGCCGAAGCCGCACGGTAGAAGGGGAGGGCGGCTACCGCTTCGACCTCGGCCCGACCTTCTTCCTCTATCCCCGCATCCTCGCTGAAATCTTCAAGGAATGCGGCGCCGTGCTGGAGGAGGAGGTGGAGCTGATCCGCCTCGACCCGCAGTACCGCCTGATCTTCGAGGATGCCGCGGGCCACATTACGCTCGACGCCACCCCGGACCTTGCCCGGATGGAGGAGCAGGTCGCCAAGATCGACCCGCGCGACGCCGCCGGCGTGCGTCCCTTCATGGAGGAGAACCGGCGCAAGCTCGCCGCTTTCCGCCCCGTGCTGGAACGCGCCTTCAGCAAGGCGGCGGACCTGATGGCGCCGGACATGCTGCGCGCACTGCCGATGCTGAAGCCCGGCCGCTCGGTGGATTCCGACCTGCGCCGCCACTTCCGCGACCCGCGCTCCCGCCTGGCCTTCTCCTTCCAGTCGAAATACCTGGGGATGAGCCCGTTCCGCTGCCCCAGCCTCTTCACCATCCTCTCCTTCCTCGAATACGAGCACGGCGTGTTCCACCCGCGCGGCGGCTGCGGCTCCGTCGCGACCGCGATGGCGCGCGTGGCGGCCGATCTCGGCGTGGAGTTCCGCTTCGATACCCCGGTCGAGAAGATCCATTTCGACGGCAACCGCGCGACCGCGGTCGAGGCGGCCGGTGCGCGGATCGAGGCCGATGCGGTGGTGATGAACGCCGATTTCGCCCATGCCATGCCGCGGCTGGTCCCCGATGCCATCCGCCGCAAATGGTCGGACAAGCGCATCGGCAAGGCGCGCTATTCCTGCTCCACCTTCATGCTCTATCTCGGCGTGGAGGGCACCTTTCCGGACCTCGCCCATCACTCGATCCTGCTGTCCCAGGAATACCAGCGGAACATCCAGGAAATCGAGGAGGGCATCGTGCCCGAGGTCCCCTCGCTCTACCTGCACAATCCCGCCGTCACCGACCCGACGATGGCGCCCCCTGGCCATTCCAGCCTCTATCTGCTGGTGCCCGTGCCCAACATGACCCACGGCCAGGAATGGACCGAGGCCGACACCGCCCGCTACCGCAAGCTGGCGCTCGACCGCCTACGGACTCTGGGCGTGCCCGACATCGAATCCCGCATCCGCTACGAGAAGGTTGTCACCCCCCGCGACTGGCGGGACGACTACGCCGTGGGTTATGGCGCCACCTTCAACCTGGCGCATGATCTCCGCCAGATGCTCATGTTCCGCCCCGGTAACCGCTTCGGCGACACGCAAGGCCTGTATCTCGTCGGCGGCGGCACCCATCCCGGTTCCGGCCTGCCGGTGATCTACGAGGGCGCGCGGATCAGCGCCAACCTGCTGCTGCGCGATCTCGGCCGCGCACCCGTCTCCACGAGGATCTGAGCATGGCGAAGGTAGCGATCATCGGCGGCGGCCTCGGCGGCCTTGCCGCCGCCTGCGTCGCCCAGGCGCGCGGGCACGAGGTCACACTGTTCGACAAGAACGAGTGGCTGGGCGGCAAGGCCGCCGTGCTGAACCTCGACGCCCCGCACGAGCCCGGCGGCCGCAACGGCGGCAGCTTCCGCTTCGACATGGGCCCGACGATCCTCACCGTGCCCCGCGTGCTGCGCCGCATCTTCGCCGAGGCCGGCCGCGAGCAGGCCCGCGACCTGCCGCTCATCCGCCTCGACCCGCAATGGCGCTGCTTCTTCGACGACGGCACGCGGATCGACCTGCGCGAGAACGTGGACGCCATGGCGCGCGACATGGACGAGTTCGCGCCCGGCAACGGCGCCGGCTACCGCGACTTCCAGAAGATGTCGGAGAACCTGCACCGCATCTCCGAGGGCTTCTTCTTCTGGAAGTCCGTGGAGGGCATCACCGACACGATGGACTTCCGCGCCAACATGCAGGCCAACACGTTGAAGGACGTGATGGCGCTCGGCATGGGCAAGCGCGTCGCCAAGGTCATCCGCGGCCATGTGCCCGATGCGCGGCTCGCGCAGATGCTGGACCACTACTGCCAGTATGTCGGCTCCTCGCCCTATCTCGCGCCGGCCGTGCTCTGCTCCATCGGCGACATGCAGGCGAGCGAGGGTATCTGGTACCCGGTCGGCGGCACCCGCGCCGTGGCTGAAGGCCTCGCGAAACTCGCGGAATCCCTCGGCGCCGACCTGCGCCCCAACACGGAGGTTACCGGCCTCGACCTGCGCGACAACGGCACCCGCGTCGCCGGCGTGGTCGCCAAGGGCGAGACCATCCCCTTCGACGCCGTCATCTCCAACATGGACGCCATCCGCACCTACAAGGAGCTGGTGGGCGGCAAGACCGGCCGCAAATACGAGAAGAAGGGCTTCGAGCCCGCCTGCTCCGGCGTCGTGCTCTATCTCGGCCTGAATAAGCGCTACGACCACCTCGCCCACCACGACTTCGTCTTCTCCCGCGATGCGGAGGAGGAGTTCGACGCCATCTACAAGAAGGGCATCCCCGCCCCCGATCCCACCGCCTATCTCGCCGCCCCGTCCTCCACCGACCCGAGCGTGGCCCCGGACGGCGGCGAAGCCCTCTACGTCCTCGTCCACACCCCGCATCTCCGCCCCGGCCAGGACTGGTCGAAGATGTTCCCGGCCTATCGCCAGGTCATCCTCGACAAGCTGAAGCGCACCGCGGGGATGGAGGACATCGAGAGCCGCATCGTGGTCGAGCGGGCCCTCACGCCCCAGGACATCCACGACCGCTACAAGGTGCTGGACGGCGCCATCTACGGCCTCGCCTCCCACGGCGCCTGGACCGGCGCCTTCAAGCCCGGCAACCGCTCCAAGGCGGTGAAGGGCCTCTACCTCGCCGGCGGCGCCGCACATCCCGGCCCGGGCATGCCCATGGTGATGATGTCCGGCTGGATCGCTGCCGACGCGATGGACCAGGACATGGGCGGCAAGGGCATGAACGATGCCGCCCGCCTCGCCGGCACCCGCGACGCGCTGCTCCCGCAAGCCGCCGAATAAGTACCGATGGAAGAGTCGCCGCTTAAACTCCGCCACGCGGCGCTCTTCCGCTTCTACCACTTCATCTTCGCGCGCTTCTTCCGCCGCCATATGGGCGCGCTTCGTATTCCCCCCTGGGGTCTGCCGCAGGACCCGGAGGGCAGGCCGCTGATCGTCCTCGCCAACCACCCGTCCTGGTGGGACGGCGTGGCCTTCATGCTGCTGCCCACGCGCCTGTTCCCCAGGCGCCACGTCTACATCCCCATGGAAGCCGCGGCGCTGGCCAAGTACCGCTTCATGCGCCGCCTCGGCGTCTTCGGGATCGAGCCCGGCCCGCGCGGCGCCGTCGCCTTCCTCCGCACCGCGAAGGAGGTGCTCGCCGCGCCCCCCGCCATGCTCTGGATGAATGCCCCCGGCCAATTCCAGGACGTGCGCGAGCGCCCCGTCATCATCGCCCCCGGCGTCACCCGCCTGCCCGAGATCGCGCCCGACGCTGTGGTGATCCCGCTCGCCCTCGACTACGTCCTCTGGACCGAGCGCCGCCCCGAGATGCTCGCCGCCTTCGGCCCGCCCATCCCCGCCGCCGACCTCCTGGCCCTGGACCGCGACGCCCGTGAGACCCGCATCCGCGAGGCGCTGACCGCCACCATGGACCGCCTGGCCGAGGACGCCATCACCCGCGACCCCGCCCGTTTCACCACCCTCACCACGGGCCGTGAGGGCATGGGCGGCATCTACGACCTCTGGCGCCGCCTCGCCGCCCTGGCCCGCGGCACCCGCTTTGACCCCCGCCATGCCCACGGCACCAAATCCGGCTAGACTGCCCAGGTGACAAACCGGACATGTCAGGGGACCGGCGCATGATGCTGGACGCGCTCGCCCTCGCCCTCGCCGCCTTCCCCGCCGGCATGGCGGCCGCCAACCTGTTCCTGCTCGGCAGGGCAGGGGGCGCGCCCGCCCCCGGAACGCTCGTCTCCATCCTCATCCCCGCCCGCGACGAGGCCGCCAACATCGCCGCCTGCCTCGACGCCGCGCTGGCCAGCACCGGCGTCGCCATCGAGGTGCTGGTCATGGACGACGCCTCCCGCGACGCCACCCCCGCCATCGTCGCCGCCCGCGCCGCGCAGGATCCGCGCCTCCGCCTCCTCCAGGCACCGCCCCTGCCACCCGGTTGGACCGGCAAGGTCCATGCCTGCGCCCGCCTCGCCGAGGCCGGACGCGGCACGCATCTGCTGTTCATCGACGCCGATGTCCGCCTCGCCCCCGATGCGGCCGCGAAAATGGCCGCCCACGCCCAGTCGCAGAACATCGCCCTCGTCACCGGCGTCCCCCGGCAGCGCATGGGCACGATCGGCGAGGGCCTGACCGTCCCCGCCATCAACCTGCTGATGCTCGCCTACCTCCCCGCCGCCGGCCGCGCCTTCACCGAGCGCCCGGAGATGGCCGCCGCCTGCGGCCAGCTCATCCTCGTCGAGCGCGGCGCGTATGAGGCCGTCGGTGGCCACTCTGCCTTCCGCAACCTGCTGCATGACGGCCTGCACCTGTCCCGCAACATCAGGCGCGCCGGCCATCGCACCGAGGTGGTGAACGGCGCCCCCCTCGCCGAGTGCCGGATGTATGGCGGCTTCCGTGAGGCATGGAACGGCTTCATCAAGAACGCCCGCGAGGGTATGGCCACCCCCGTCGCCCTGCCGATCTGGACTCTCCTCCTCGCCGGTGGCCATCTCCTGCCCTGGCTGCTGCTGCCCTCGCCGCTGGCCGCCGCCGCACTGATCCTCACCCTTCTCACCCGTGCCGCCATCACCTGGCGCGCGGGCGAACCCAGCTGGACCATCCCCCTGCACCCCGCGACCGTCGTCACCGCCCTCGCCATCCAGTGGACCGCTCTTGCCCGCTCCGCCCTCGGCCGCCCCGCCGGCTGGAAAGGACGCGCCTACTCGGCCGCGGATGGAGCATAAGCGACCCGTCATGAGTGCAAGCATTGCCGCCGGCCCCGCCACGCGCGGGCCGAACTCCGAGAACTTCCCCGTCGCCTCCCGCCTGCTGGCGCCCGCCGTGCGCGCGAAGGTCCTCGCCTTCTACCGCGTCGTCCGCATGGCCGACGACATCGCCGACAGCCCCGATCTCGATCCCGCCGAGAAGCTCCGGCGCCTCGACCTGATCGAGGCCGCGCTCGAAGGCGCCCCCGGCGTGCCGGAAGCCACCGCCCTGCGCGAGAGCGGCGCCGGCATCGAGGAGGCGCGGCTGATGCTCACCGCCTTCCGCCGAGACTCCCGCAACGAGCCCTGTGCCGACTGGAACGCGCTGGCCGATTACTGCGCCCATTCCGCGGACCCGGTCGGCCGGTACCTCCTCCGCATCCACGGCGAGACCGATCCGGCGGCCTACGCGGCCGCCGACGCCCTCTGCACCTCGCTCCAGGTGCTGAACCACCTCCAGGACATCGGCGTGGACCGCGACACCATCGGCCGCGTCTACCTCCCCCGCTCCTGGACGGCCGAGGTCGGCGGAGAGGACGCCGTCTTCACCCAGCCCGCCCCCCGCCGCGCCGTGCTCGACGCGCTTCTGGACCGCACCGACACGCTGCTGGACGAAGCCGCCGCCTTGCCGCGCCTGTTGAAAAGCCGGCGCCTGGCCTTCCAGTCCGCCACCACCATCGGCTGCGCCCGCCGCCTCCTCGCCCGCCTCCGCAACGCCGATCCCATGGCCGGCCGCGTGGCGCTGACCAAGGCGGATGTGATCGCCGCCCTGCTCGAGGCCCCCACCAACGGCCCGGATGACGCCGCCCTCGTCCGCGCCCGCGTCAGCCGCGCCGGCTCCTCCTTCTCCAAGGGCATGGCGTCCCTCCGCGGCGAGCGCCGCCGCGCCCTCTATGCCGTCTACGCCTTCTGCCGCGCCGTGGACGACATCGCCGACGGCGCTGCGCCGGAGACCGAGAAGCGCGCCTTCCTCGCCGAGTGGCGCATGAAGCTGGACGCGCCCGACTGCGCCGTCTCCCGCGAACTCGCCCGCGCCCGTCAGGCCTTCGACCTGCCCAAGTCCGAATGCGAGGCCATGATCGCCGGGATGGAGACGGACTCCACCGCAAGCCTCCGCATCCCAGACGAAGCCGCGCTCGACCTCTACTGCCGCCGCGTCGCCGGCAGCGTCGGCGCCATGTCGGTCCGCATCTTCGGCGCGCCGGAAGCCGAGGCCTTCGGCCTCGCCCTCGGCCGCACCCTGCAGCTCGTCAACATCCTCCGCGACATCGACGAGGATGCGGTGCGCAACCGCGTCTACATCCCCCTCTCCTGGCTCGGCCCCGATGCCGACCCGGAGGAGCTCCTCTCGCGCCGCGACCTGCACGAGGCCTGCCACCGCCTCCTCACCCGCGCCGAGGAGGGCTTCGCCGCCGCCGAGGCCGAACTCGCCAAAGGCGCCAATGCCCGTGCCCTGCGCCCCGCCCGCGTCATGATGTGGGCCTATCACCGCATCCTGAACCGCCTCGCCGCCCGCGGCTTCCAGCCCCCGCGCATCCGCCCGCGGCTGAGCCCGGCGGAGAAGGCCCGCCTCGCCGCCATGGCGCTGGGCTGGTGACCTCTCCTCGCACCACCGGCGAGACGGCGCCGGACACCTTCGAGATCTTCCTCGCTGCCCCGCCCGGCCTGGAACCCGCCCTGCTGGCGGAGATGCGCGGCAAGGGCTTCAAGCACCCGAAGACCGTTCCCGGCGGCGTCGTCACCTCGGGCGGCTGGCCCGATGTCTGGCGCGCCAATCTCTGGATCCGCGGCGCCGGGCGCGTGCTGGCCCGCATCGACAGCTTCCGCGTCACCCATCTTGCCCAGCTGGACGACCGCGCCCGCCGCGTGCCCTGGGCCGAGATCCTCCGCAAGGACGTGCCCTTCCGCGTCGAGGCGAGCTGCGCCAAGTCGAAGATCTACCACAGCGGCGCTGCCGCCCAGCGGATCGAGACCGCCATCCGCGAAAGCCTCCGCGCGCCGCATTCGCCGGACGCCGAAATCGTCGTGATGGCCCGCATCGAGAACGACCTCTGCACCATCAGCATCGATACCTCGGGCGAGCCGCTGCACAAGCGCGGCTACAAGGAAGCCGTGAACGCGGCTCCGATGCGCGAAACCATGGCGTCCCTGTTTCTGCAGGAATGCGGCTACACCGGCACCGAGCCGGTGGTGGACCCGATGTGCGGCTCCGGCACCTTCGTCATCGAGGCGGCCGAGATCGCCGCCCGCCTCAACCCCGGCCGCAACCGCCACTTCGCCTTCGAACAGCTCGCCAGCTTCGACGAGGAGGCCTGGCAGCGCATGCGCGCCGTCAAGCGCCAGGGCGGGACCACGCTGCGCCACCACGGCAGCGACCGCGACGCCGGCGCCATCAGCATAAGCCGTGCCAATGCCGAGCGCGCCGGCCTCGCCGAGCTCACGGAATTCCGTCAGGCCACGATCAGCGAACTGATGCCGCCCCCGGGTCCGCCCGGCCTCGTCATCATCAACCCGCCCTACGGCACCCGCATCAGCGACAAGAAGGAACTGGCGCCCCTCTACCGCGCCCTCGGCCAGGTGCTGACGACGCGCTTCAGCGGCTGGCGCGTCGGCCTCATCGCCAACGAATCCCGCCTGGCGCAGGAGACGCGGCTGCCCTTCCTGCCGCCCGGCCCGCCCGTCCCCCATGGCGGCCTGCGCGTCACCCTGTTCCGCACGGGGCCGCTGCCCTGATGCGGCGCAGCGCGCACCCGGCCACACGCTTGGCCCCATGACCACCCACGTCATCGGCGCCGGCCTCGCCGGCCTCGCCGCCGCGCTCGCGACCCGCGGCCCCGTGGTGGTGCATGAATCCGCGCCCGGCGCTGGCGGCCGCGCCCGCGCCCTGCCTGATGGCACGGACAACGGTACCCACGCCCTGCTCGGCGCCAACCGCACCGCCCTGGCCTTCCTTCGCGACCTCGGCGCCCTCGAGCACTGGGTGGAACCCGAGCCCGAAGGCCTCCCCGTGCTGGACATGGCCGACGGCACCGCCCGCCGCGTCGCCCTCTCCCCTCTCGGCTGGCTCCGCGCCGCCAACCGGCCGGACGGCCTCACGCCGCGCGCCCTCATGGCCCTCGCGCGCCTCGCGGGCCCCGGCGACCGCGCCGTCGGCCCCGCGCTCGCCGCCCACCCGCAATTCCTGCGCGGCTTCGTCGAACCCCTGGTGATCGCCGCCCTCAACACCCCAGTCGCCGAGGCCTCCTCCCGCCGCCTCGCCGCCGTGCTCCGCCGCGTCGGCGCCCCGGGCGCCGCCCGCCTGCTCGTCGCCCGCCGCGGCCTCGGCCCGGACCTGGTCGAACCCGCTCTGGCCGCCCTCCGCGCCCGTGGCGCCACCATTCGTCACAACGCCCGGCTGAAATCCCTCCGCCTCAACGGGGAGGAACGCGTCGACGCCCTCGAATTCGGTGACGAGACCCTCGTCCTGAGCCCCTTCGACAAGGTGATCCTCGCCCTTCCGCCCTGGGAAGCCGCCCGCCTACTCCCCGGCATCCCCGTGCCAGCGGAGCACGCGCCGATCCTCAACCTGCACTTCGCCCATGAAACGCCCGGCCCGGTACGCTTCCTCGGCCTGCTCGGCGGCCTCTGCCAATGGGTTCTGGTCCGCCCCGGCGCCGTGGCCGTCACCGTCAGTGCCGCTGACGCCGAGGCACGCGAAGCCACCACCGACCTCGCCCCCCGCGCCTGGTCCGAGATCCGCGCCCTGGCCCGCGCTTTCTCCCTGCCCGGCAACTGGCCCGAGACCCCGCCCGCCTGCCGCGCCGTGAAGGAACGCCGCGCCACCCCGCGCCACCGCCCGGGCGACCCGAAGCCGCCCCCCGTCCTCATCCTGCCCAACCTGTCCCTGGCCGGCGACTGGATGGAGCCTACTCTGCCCGCCACTATCGACGCCGCGATCCGCTCCGGCCGCCGCGCCGCTAAGGCACTGGGGTGATGGCCGCCCCAGGAGGGAGAAGCAATTCTCCCTCCTGGACCTCCCTCATTTCTTTCTGAGGGGCTGCCGCGGAATGCCCGGCAGACGAGTCGTCGAGGCTCCACGAATCTCGACGCTCAACAGAGCATCAAGCGCCAATGGAGCCCATCGAGGAGGCGCTACCCGCAATCATCGGATCCGCGGCAGCCCGCCGCTAGGTCCCCGGTGGGGATAGGAGGCAAGCCCCTGCGGGCCAGCAGCACACCCCTTCAAGCCGGCGCCCGCAGCCCAGCCCGAATTGCCTCCACCATCGCCGCCGCCGGCTGCGCCCCGGAGATGACCAGCTGCCGTCCCAGGATCACCGCCGGCACGCCGCCCAGCCCCTGGGCCTGTGCGGCATCCTCCGCGACCTCGGCCCGCCCTTCCTCGCCTGCAAGCATCGCCGCGCTTCGCCCTGGTGGTAGCCCGGTCGCGTCGCCGATCGCCGCAAGAACCGCGGCGTCCCCGATGTCGCGTCCCTCGGCGAAGTAAGCGGAGAACACCCCCTCGGCCACGCGATCCGCCAGCGCCGACCCGCCCTCCAACATCGCCAGCCGGATCAGCCGATGGCTGTCGAGCGAGTTGGGGGTGCGCGCGATACGATCGAAATCGAAAAGCAGCCCGTCCTTCGCGCCTTCCGCCGCCAGCCGCGCATCCAGCTCCCGCCCGCGCTCCACACTGCCGAACTTCCGCGCCCGATACTCGGCGCGGGGCATCCCGCCGGCGGGCATGTCAGGGTTCAACTGGAACGGATGCCACCGGACCGAGAGATTGATGTCCTCCTCCGCCAGCATCGCCAATGCCGCATCCAGCCGCCGCTTGCCGACCCAGCACCACGGGCAGACCGTATCCACCGCCACCAGCAACTCCGTCACGCAACCCTCCACCCCACCATCGCGGTAGGAACATCAACACAGGTGAAGGTATCCGCCGAGTCCACGGCATCGTGAACCGGCACCTTGGGCCCCGGTTGCGTTTGAGGGAGGTCATAACAACCCGGTGGAACAGGATGATGCGCAAGGGATTTCTGCTCGCCGGGCTGCTGGCACTGGGCGGCTGCTTCGAGGATGCCCCGAAGGGCCAAGCCGCTAACAACAGCGCCGGCCGCACGGAAGAGACGGCGAGCCGTGTGCGCGCCGCGGCGGAGGAACGCCTGCGCACCGTCGCGCGGGACGGCAGCGCGCTGCGCTTCCGCGCCGTGGAGACGCACCGGCAGGCGATGGCCAACACCTATGCCGTTTGCGGCCAAGCGACGCTGACCAACGACACGGTGTTCTTGCCCTTCGTCTCCGTCGTGAACGCCTCCACGATGGAGGTGGAACAGCACCTTGCCCGCACGAACATTGAGGCGACGCGGGTCTATGTCGAACTCGTCGGTCGTTGCTTCGATGGTGGCGGGCCGGTCTCCCGCGCCGGCGGCACCCCGGTGGCACAGCAGACGCCGCCGCTCCCCAACGGCCTGCCCATCCTCGATCAGGCCACGCCGGAGCCTCCGAAGACGCCCGACCTTCTCTCCGCCGTTGCTGCCTCCGCACCCGGTACCCCGAGCGGCACAGTGACGATGCGCCAGAGCGGCAACATTCGCTCCTCGCCAAATGGCGGCGGCTCGGTGCTGCGCGTCGCGCGCAGCGGCGCGGTGCTGAATATCTACGGCACAGCCCCGGGCGGCTGGTACCAGGTGGGCGAATCCGCGCCCGAGGGTTGGGTGCATCGGAGCGTCGCCGGCCCCCAGTCCGGCACGATGGCGTCCAGCACACCGGCTGCGACAACCCCGGTCTCCGGCACGCTCGCCTCGGCCGCGCAATAGCCTCGCAGAGCTGCCCCGGCGCCTGACAACGCCGGGGCCTCAGCAAGCCCGCCGAGGCACAGTCCGGCAGCGGTCTCGCATCCACGGGTGTGAAGGCGGGTATTCGCTTTCCGCCGCGTCTTGGTTCATCTGCTCCCGACATCTCTTCCATGCGCGTCGGACGGAGCCTCCCCGCAGCCGGACCGGGCCGTAGCAAAGGGTGCGAAGTGTCGAGACGTGGCCGGAGAACCTGCGCAAGGGAGCGTAGGCGCCCTAGCCGGGCCCCTGCATCATCCTGCGGATAGCCCGTCGCGCGAGCTCCAGGCGGGCGCGTGCCATCCCCTCCTGCATAGCCTCCACATGATCGCGGACCTGGGCCTCATAGAGACCCTCGTCAGCGCGAAGACCATCCACAGCCTCGCCCTGTGGTGCAGTGCAGGCGTACAGGCCCGCCCCGAGCAACAGGACCGCAAAGCCCCGCCCCACGGCCGCAGATACCATCCGTCCCCTCAAAGCGGATCACGCCGGCCCGGCCGCGTGGTCCGCCCTCGCGCCGCGACCATGTCCCGGACCACCCGGAACAGGTCCATCTTCCATCCCCGCAGCCCAATGGAACCGAGCGCGCGGTACTGCAGGCGGCGCAGTGCGCCTTGCATCAAGGCCTTCGCGATCCGTGCGGCCGGCATGCTGGCATTCCTTGCTCGGGAGGGGCGTTAACCACCGGCGCGGCACGCGGGTTGCCGGTCGGGCTGCCGGTCGGGCTGCCCCGTAGACAGGGCTGCATGCAGATGGTGGTCCCCCCTGCCGGATTCGAACCGGCACACCCAACGGGTGAGCGATTTTAAGTCGCCTGCGTCTACCGTTCCGCCAAGGGGGGCTCCGAACCGGCAGTGGTAGCATAGCGCCCCGCCGCCGCCCGTCACGCCGGCCTCACGCTGCTGGGCGCATCGCCTCCCGCGCAGCCGTCACCGCCTCGATCACCATCCGCTCCGTCAGGATCTGTGGCAGCACCACTGGCGCCCCGCCCCCGGCCGGGTACAGCAGGTAGAGCGGCACGCCCTCCCGCCCCTGCTCCCGGAGGAGGGCGGAGATTGCCGCGTCGCCCCGCGTCCAATCCCCCGTCAGCACCGCCACCCCCGCTTTCGCGAAGGCGGCCCGCGTCGCCTCAGTCTCCAGCGCCATCCGCTCGTTCACCCGGCAGGTGATGCACCACGCCGCGGTCAGGTTCACGAAAACGGGCCGCCCTTCCGCCCGCAGCGCCGCCACCCGGGCCGAGGACCAGGCCTCCCCGGAAGTCTCCGCCACCACACCTGGCCCCGCCGCGTCCGACAGCCGCGGCAGCAGCGCCAGCGCCCCCAGCACCGACACGACCGCGAGCCCGCGCCCGATCCACCCCCGGCGCGGCGTCGCTTGCGACACCCCCAGCGCCCAGGCCCCAAACCCGACCAGCACTGCACCGCCCAGCACCGGCACCAGCCCATCCGGCCCCGCTTGCACAGAGACCACCCAGGCCAGCCAAGCCGCCGCCGCATACATCGGGAAGGCCAAGGCCTGCCGCAGCCGCTCCATCCAGGCCCCCGGCCGCGGCAGCAGCCCGGCAAGGGACGGAACAACTGCCAGCACCAGATGTGGCAGCGCCATGCCCAACCCCATCGCGCCGAACACCGCCAGGGCTGGCCCCGCCGGCATGGCCATCGCTGCCCCGAGAGCCGCCGCCATGAAGGGCGCCGTGCAGGGGGTCGCCACCGCGACGGCCAGCACCCCCGTCCCGAAACTGCCCCCGCGCGCCCCGCGTCCGAGAGTTCCGCCGCCCAGCGCCGGCCCATGCACCGCGAACACGCCGGACAGGTTCAGCCCCACTCCCAGCATCAGCCAGGCCATGCAGGCCACCAGCACGGGCGAGGTGAACTGCACCCCCCAGCCCGCCGCCATCCCCGCCGCTCGCGCCGCCACCAGCGCCCCGCCCAGCGCCAGGAACGCGACGACCACCCCGGCCACATAGGCCAGCGCCTCCCCCCGCACCGCCCCGCGCGAAGCGCCGGATAGGCGCGCCAGCCCCATGGCCTTCATCGCCAGCACAGGGAAAACGCAGGGCATCAGGTTCAGCACCAATCCGCCCAGCAGCGCCCAGCCCACGACAACAAGAAAGCCCGCCCCCGTGCCGGCCGTCGCCGGCACCGCCCCGGGTACGGCCGAAACCGCATAGGCGCTTCGCACCCCCGCCGCATCGGTGATGGCCACCACCCCCGAGAGTGCCTCCGGCACCGGCGACGTCCCGCGCGTCAGCGTCAGCACCAGCGCCCCGTCCCGCAGGGACAGCATCTGCGGCGCCGCGCTCTCGACCACCCCGGCGCTTTCGGGAAAGAAGTAGGCTTCCCGCACCGCCCCGGGCCCGATACCTGTCCCGGACAGCTCGATCGCCCCTTTCGCCCCTTCGAACCCCGCGCGGACGGCGAAGGCAGAAGGGCGGGGCAGGGCGGCTTCGGCAGCGCGGAACAGGCCGGCTGCGGCAGGGTCAGGGCGCGGCGCCGCCTCCACCGGCAGGTCCAGCCGGAAGCTCCCCTCCTCGGGGATGCAGACATCCGCGCAGACCAGCCAGCGCCCGGTGCCCTCGATGGTGAATAGCCGCCCGGGCGCGGGATCCTTCGGCGGCGTCACAACCAGCGGGAACACTGCCTCGCCGAGATAGCCGAAATTCACCAGCGGCCCAAAAGGGATGCGCTGCGGCGCCGGAAACGTCATCGTCCCCGCCTCGCCACCATCCGGCAGGGAAAGATCCAGCGCCGGTGGCTCTCCGGCATCGCCCGGATTGGTCCAGTAGCTGTGCCAGCCCGGCGCCAGCACCTGCCGCAACGCTAGGCGGAAGGGCTGCCCCGGTGCCACCGCAGCCATCTCCGCCACCAGGGTCACCCGCGCGCGCGGCGTCTCCACCGCATCGCTCTCCACGGCCTGCGCCAGGGCAGGGGCGAGGAGGATCGCCAGGAGGAGGAGGATCAGGGCGCGCATGAGGGGGGCATAGGGCCGGGGCCTCGGGCAAGGCAAGGAAGGGCCAGGGGCAGGCGGAAGCGCGGCGCCCGCCCGTCCCCCAGGCCGGCTTTACGCGCTCGCGGCATCCAGCGCCGCCACATCCTCCGCACCCAGCGTCAGATGCACGGCCCGCACGAGGCTGGCGAGCTGCTCCAGGCTCGTCGCACTGGCGATCGGCGCCGTTACGCCCTTACGCGCCATCACCCAGGCCAGCGCCACCTCGGCCGGCTTCGCCCCGAGCCGGCCGGAAACCTCGTCCAGCGCGCCCAGGATCCGCATGCCGCGCGCATCGAGATACTTCTCGATCCCCGCGCCACGCTTGCTCTTCGAGAGATCCTCCTTTGACCGGTACTTGCCGGAGAGGAAGCCCGAGGCCAGCCCGTAATAGCTGATGACTCCGATATCCTCGCGCACCACCAGCTCCTGCAGCGCGCCATCGAATTCCGCGCGGTCATACAGGTTGTATTTCGGCTGCAGGCTCTCGTAGCGCGGCAGCCCCTTCTCCTTCGCCACCGAAAGCGAATCCGAGAGCAGCGCGGCGTCGTAGTTGGAGGTCCCGATCGCCCGGACCTTGCCCGCGCGGATCAACGCCTCATAGGCCCGCAGCGTCTCCTCATGGGGGGTGTTCGGGTCCGGCCAATGCGACTGGTACAGGTCGATCACATCGGTGTTCAGACGGCGCAGGGAATCCTCCACCGCGCGCTCGATCCACTTGGCCGACAGGTCCTTATGCCCCTGGCCCATATCGGATCCCACCTTGGTGAGGATCAGCACCTTCTCCCGCTTGCCAGGATTGGTGCGCAGCCAGTTGCCGATGATGGTCTCGGATTCCCCGCCCACATGCCCGGGCGCCCAGCGGGAATAGACATCCGCCGTGTCGATCGCGCCCAGCCCGGCATCCACGAAGCCATCCAGCAGCGAAAAGCTGGTCCGCTCATCCACCGTCCAACCAAAGACATTGCCCCCGAAGACAAGGGGAGCGATCTCCAGGCCGGATCGGCCGAGTGCGCGCTTCTGCATGGGATGGTCCTGAAAGGTGTGAGCCGCAATTGGGCAGCCGGACACGGCCTGCCCAGGGGGCGCGCCGGACGGGGGGTGGCCATCCCGATTTCCTGAACCGCGATTCCGCAGGCCCTGTTACAAACGCGGGCCCCACATCCAAGGGCGGGGCCCCAGGATGGAAGCGTTTCCATGCAGCAGGCGCCCCGCGCCGAGCGCGCCCTCGATGCGCTCAGCTTCTTCATCTCCGATGCCCGCTACGGGCTGGGCGCCTTCCTCGGCGTCTACTTGATGACCGAGCATGGCTGGGACGCGGCGAGCATCGGCGCCGCTCTCTCCCTCGGCGGCCTCACCGGCCTCGTGTCCCAGGCACCGATGGGGGCGCTGGTGGATGCGGTGCGAGCCAAGCGCGCGCTGATCGCCATCGCGGTCACGATCGTCACAGCCACCTGCCTTGCCATTCCCCTTTTTCCGCAGTTCTGGCCGGTCGCGGCGGCGGGGCTGATCGGCGCGCTGGCCGGGGTCACCATCGGCCCCACCCTCTCCGCTATCGCCCTCGGCATGGTCGGGCCCGAGCGCTTCGCGCGCCGGGCCGGGCGCAACGAATCCCTGTTCCATCTCGGGGACGGCACCATCAGCCTCGTCATCCTGCTCACCGCCCCGCTTTTCGGCAGCCAGGTGCTGTTCTGGAGCATGGGTTTCACCCTGCTGGCCAGCCTGGCCGCCGCCGCAGCCGTCCCCGCCGGCTCGATCAACCATGACGTCGCCCGCGGCCTGCTGCCCGGCGACACGGCGCATGGCGTCCGCCCCTCCGCCTGGCGCGTGCTGCTGGAATCTCGGCCCCTGATGATCTTCGCGGGCTGCGGCGCCCTGTTCCACCTGGCCAACGCCTCCATGCTCGGCCTGGTCTCGCAGAAGCTGGCGCTGGCGAATCTCGGCCAGGGCATCACCCTCACCGCGGCCTCGGCCATCGCGGCGCAATCGGTGATGGTGCCGGTAGCCGCCCTTGCCGGCGCGCGGGCGGATGCCTGGGGGCGCAAGCCGCTGCTGCTCGCCGCCTTCGTCGCCCTCGCGCTGCGTGGCATGCTCTACACCCTGTCCGACAGCACGCCCTGGCTCATCACCGTGCAGCTGCTCGATGGCGTCGGCGCGGGGCTGATCGGCGCGCTGTTCCCCGTCATCGTCGCGGACCTCACGCGCGGCAGCGGGCATTTTGCGGCCGCGCAGGGCGTGGTGGGCACGGTGCACGGCATCGGCGGCGTGCTCAGCATGGTGCTCTCCGGCCTTCTCGTCGTGAGGTACGGCTACGACACCGCCTTCTTCGCCCTGGCCTCCATCGCCGCCCTGGGCGGGCTGCTGTTCTGGGCTGCCATGCCCGAAACCCGCGGCACGGCCGCGCCGGCCCGCATCGTCCCGACCGCCGTGACCTGAGCCGGGCCTCGCGGCGGCAGCGGTGGCTGGACACCGCCGTTTGACAAGCCGCCCCCCGCCCCCGAGACCGGCACCGCGATGCAGCTCCCCGTACTTCCGGTCTCCGAGGCCCTTCCCGCGCTCCTGGCGTCCCTGCGGGACGGCCCCAACGCTGTCCTCGTCGCCCCTCCCGGCGCCGGCAAGACCACCATCGCCCCGCTCACCCTGCTCGACGAGCCCTGGGCCACCGGCAAGATTCTGGTGCTGGAACCCCGCCGCGTCGCCGCCCGCGCCGCCGCCCGCCGCATGGCCGATCTGGCGGGGGAGGGGGCCCCGGGCGGCCTCGTCGGCCTCTCCACCCGCCTCGACCGCGCGGTTTCCGACCGCACCCGCGTCGAGGTGATCACCGAGGGCCTGCTCGTCCGCCGCCTGCAATCCGACCCGGACCTGCAGGGCGTCTCCGCCGTGCTGTTCGACGAGGCGCATGAGCGCCATCTCGACACCGATCTCGGCCTCGCCCTCTGCCTGGACATGCAGCGCGCCCTCCGCCCCGAGCTGCGCCTGCTGGCCATGTCCGCGACGCTCGACGCCGCCGGCTTCGGCACCCTGCTGGACGCTCCGGTGATCGAGAGTGCCGGCCGTGCCTACCCCGTCGCGGTCCACCACCGCCCGCGTGACATCAAGGAACCCCGCGACCTCCCGGAGGCCATGGCAGCCGCGATCCGCGACGCGCTGCGCGAACACCCCGGCGACGTGCTCGCCTTCCTGCCGGGCTGGGGCGAGATCCGCCGCACCGCCGACCGCCTCTCCGGCATCAACGCCGAGATCCTGCCGCTCCACGGCGAGATGCCGCCCGCCGAGCAGGACCGCGCCCTCAACCCCCACCCCACCGGCCGCCGTAAAGTGGTGCTGGCCACCTCTATCGCCGAGACGAGCCTCACCGTCCCCGGCGTCCGCATTGTGGTGGACGGCGGCTACCGCCGCGCCCCGCGGCTCGATGCCGCCACCGGCCTCACCCGCCTCGCCACCGTCCGCATCTCCCGCGCCGCTGCCGAGCAGCGCGCCGGCCGCGCCGGCCGCACCGAGCCCGGCGTTGCCATCCGCCTCTGGACCGAGGCCCTGCATCGCGGCCTGCCGCTCGCCGACCGCCCGGAAATCTTGGAGGCGGAGCTCTCCGGCCTCGCCCTCGACTGCGCTGCTTGGGGCGCCGACCCGCGCGCACTTCCGTTCCTGGATGCGCCGCCCGAAGGCGCCCTCGCCGCGGCCCGCACCCTTCTCCACGACCTCGACGCGCTGGATGGGGAAGGCCGCATCACCGCCACCGGACGCCACATGGCCCGCCTCGGCGCCCATCCCCGCCTGGCCCGCGTGATGGTCGAAACCCGCACGCCGGGGGAGGGGGCGCTCGCCGCCGATCTCGCCGCCCTGCTCGAGGAACGCGACCCCATCCGCAACCGCGAGGCCCCCTGCGACCTCACGATGCGCCTCGATCTCCTCCAGGGCGGCGACCACCCGGAGGCCGACCGCGCCGCCGTTCAGCGCATCCGCCGCACCGCCCAGCTCCACCGCCGCCGCCTCTCCGTCCCCGAGCGGACTCAGCCGGACGGCGACCCCGGCGCCCTCCTTGCCGCCGGCTTCCCCGACCGCATCGCCGCCCGCCGCGGCACGATGGAGGGCGCCTACCGCCTCGCCTCCGGCCAGGGCGCCCGGCTCTCTGCCACCGACCCCCTCCGCAAATCCCCCCTCCTGGCCGTCGCCGCCATGGAGCTCGCCGGCACCGAGGCCCGCATCCGCATGGCCGCTCCGCTGGACCGCGCTACCCTCGAGGCCCGCTTCCCCGAGCGCCTGGTGCGCGAGGAGGTGACGGAGTTCGACACCCGCACCAACGCCGTCGTCTCCCGCCGCCGCCTCCGCTTCGGCCCTCTGGTGCTGGAGGAATCGACCCTTCCCCATGCCGACCCCGCCCAGGTGGCGGAGGCCCTGGCCCGTGCCGCCGCCAGCCGCGCCTTCCGCGACCTCGACTGGACGAAGGGCGCGACCGCGACCCGCGCCCGCCTTCGCTGGGCCCACGCGACGGAGGGCGACCCCTGGCCCGACGTCTCCGACGCCGCCCTGGCCGCCACCGCCGCGGAATGGCTCGCCCCCCATCTCCACGGCCTGACCAAGCTGTCCGAGCTGCGGACCCTGGACGCCGCCGCCATCCTGCGCGGCCTCGCCCCCTGGGCCCTGCAACGCCGCCTGGATGCCGAGCTGCCCGCGCGACTGGACCTGCCCGCCGGTCGCTCCGCCGCCATCGACTACGATCGCGAGGTTCCAGCGCTGGAAGCCCGCGCCCAGCACCTGTTCGGCCTGGCCAATCCGCCCAGCCTCATGGGTGGCCGCATCCCCCTGCAGGTCTCGCTCCTCTCCCCCGCCGGCCGGCCGATCGCCGTCACCTCGGACCTTGCCGGCTTCTGGCGCGGCAGCTGGGCCGAGGTCCGGCGGGAGATGCGGGGGCGGTATCCGCGCCACGACTGGCCGGAAGACCCTTCCCGGACGGCATGACGCCTTGAACGGGCCCGCATCATTCCCTCTCTATGAGAGGAGAAGCCTGCCCCGCCCGATCGCCGGAGAACCTCCCGCCCCCATGCGCCAGCCCATGCCACGCCGTGCCGCCCTGCTCGGCATCGCGGCCCTCGCCGCCGCGCCCGGCTGCACCCCGCTCGACGCCCAGGCCCAGACCGCCGCCCCCGGCACCCGCTTCACCGTGGTGCCGGACTTCGCGGACCTCGCCGCAGCGGTCCTGCCAGCCGTCGTGAACATCGCGGTGACCGGCGAGCAGCAGATTCCCCCCGAGCTGCGCGGCACCCCCTTCGAGCGCTACTTTCGCGGCCCCCGCGGCGGCAATGGCGGCCGCCAGCAGGTGCAGGGCGCGGGTTCGGGCTTCATCATCGATTCCGCTGGCTTCGTGGTCACCAACAACCACGTTGTCGGCTCCGCCGCCCGCGTCGTCGTCTCCCTCCAGGACGGCAGCGAGCACCCGGCCCGCGTCGTCGGCACGGATGAGCTGACGGACCTCGCCCTGCTGCGCATCGAATCCCGCGTGCCGCTCACCGCCGTGCCCTGGGGCAGCAACCCCGTCCGTGTCGGGCAATGGGTGATGGCGGCCGGCAACCCCTTCGGCCTCGGCGGCACCGTTACGACAGGCATCGTCTCCGCCCGCGGCCGCGAGATCGGCGCCGGCCCCTTCGACGACTTCATCCAGACCGACGCCGCCATCAACCCCGGCAACTCCGGCGGCCCGCTGTTCAACACGGCCGGCGAGGTGATCGGCATCAACACCGCCATCTACTCCCCCTCCGGCGCCTCCGCCGGCATCGGCTTCGCCACGCCCTCCGATCTGGCCCGCAGCGTGATCGACCAGCTCCGGCGCGATGGAAGGGTGGAGCGTGGCTGGCTCGGCGTCGCCGTGCAGGATGCGGGTGCCGACGCGCCGCGCGGCCGCCGCGGCGTGCAGATCCAGGGCGTGGAGCGGAACTCCCCCGCCGCCCGCGCGGGCCTGCGGCAGGGCGACCTCGTCACTGCCCTGAACGGAGAGCGCGTCGAGACGTCTCGCGCCCTCATCCGCACCATTGCAGGCGTCACTCCCGGGCAGAGCGTGCGCCTCTCCCTGACGCGGGACGGCCGCAGCCAGGACATCAACGTCCAGGTCGGACGCCGCCCGCCGGGGACGGGAACCTCGACGACGCCGCAGCAATGAGGCGCATCCTTCCCCTGATTGCCGCCCTGCTCCTGCCCGGCATCGCCGCCGCACAGCCCTCCTTCGACTGCGCGGCGGCCACCACCTCGGTCGAGCAGACGATCTGCGGGTCGGACGCGCTCTCCACCCTCGATCGGGACCTGGGCGCGGCCTATCTGCGCGTCGGTGGCCTCCCCGGTGTCGCCGCCGGCCAGCGCGCCTGGCTCGCCGAACGGAACCGCAGCTGCGGCCGGGCCGGCCCCGGGCAGGAGGGGTGCCTTGCCCGCAGCTACGCGGCGCGTCTGGCGGATCTGCGGGCGATGGGCCAGAAATAGCGCATCTTGCGCCCTGCTCCCTTGCGTGACGCTATGGGGCAGTGGTGCGGCGCCGCGGGCGCCGCGCAGATGAGAACCAGGGAAGTATTGTGCGAATCCTCCTCGTCGAGGACGACCCCGAGGTCGCCCGATTCGTCCGCCGCGGCCTCACCGAGGCCGGCCATAGCGTCGAGCACCGCGACAATGGCCGGGACGGCCTTTTTGCCGCCGCCGGCGAACCCTTCGACCTCCTCGTGCTGGACCGGATGCTGCCCGGCGGCGTGGATGGCCTTCGCCTTGTTGAGACCCTCCGCGCCCAGGAGAATCGCACCCCCGTCCTCTTCCTCACGGCGCTGACCGCGGTGGATGAGCGCGTGCGCGGCCTGAAGGCGGGCGGTGACGACTACCTCACCAAGCCCTTCGCCTTCGCCGAGCTCCTGGCCCGCGTCGAAGCGCTCGGCCGCCGCCCCGCCGCCGAGGTGCCCGCCACGAAGCTCCGCGTTGCGGATCTGGAGCTGGACCTCCTCTCCCGCACCGTCACCCGCGCGGGCAAGAAGATCGACGTCCAGCCCCGCGAGTTCCGCCTGCTCGAGCATCTGATGCGCCATGCCGGCCAGGTGGTCACGCGGACGATGCTGCTGGAGAAGGTGTGGGACTACCATTTCGACCCCCAGACCAACGTCATCGACGTCCATGTCTCCCGGCTTCGCCAAAAGCTGGACCGCGGCTTCGACAAACCGCTGATCCATACCGTCCGCAACGCCGGCTACATGATCCGCGCGGAGGAGGCGGCCTAGGGCGCCGGTCATGCTGACAAAGAACGCGCCTTAGCCGCGATGCCCACCGAGGAACTCCGCCGCGCCCCCGTGCCGCGCCTGGTGGAGAGCGCCGGCTTCCGCTTCGCCGTCTTCTTCGCCACCATGTTCCTGCTCGGCGGCATCGCCTTCGCCGGCATCGTCTGGTGGAACACCGCGGGCGGGCTGGACCGGCAGACCGACAACGCTATCCGCGCCGATATCGCCGCCCTTACCGCCCGCTACCGCGAGACCGGCCGCACGGGGGTGCTGGAAGCCATCGCATTCCGCCTGGCGCGGGACGGCGACGACCAGGACCTCTACCGCTTCACCGACCGCGACGGCCGCTTCCTCGCCGGCAACCTCGACACCACGCCGGACGAGTTGGACGGCCCGCCGCCCGAGGGTGAATCCCTCCGCTGGCTCCGCGCCCCCCTGGTGCGCGACGGCATCGTCACCGAGGCCCGCCTCTACCGCGCTGACCTGCCGAACGGGGACCGCCTGCTCGTCGGCCGCGACGTGGAGGAGCGCCTGCACCTGCGCGAGCTCCTGGCCCGCGGCATCGGCTGGGCCGCCAGCGCCTCCGGCCTCATCGCCCTTATCGGTGCCCTGCTGCTGCGCCGCGCCCTGCAGAACATGCTCCGCCCGGCATCGGACACCGTCACGGCCATTGCCGCCGGCGACCTCACCCAGCGCGTCCCCCTCTCGGGCCGCGAGGACGAGTTCGATCGGCTGGGCCGCACGCTGAACGCCATGCTGGACCGCATCGGCACCCTCATGGCCGGCATCCGCGGCGTGTCGGACGCCATCGCCCACGACCTCCGCACCCCCGTCGCCCGCGCCCGCGGAAGGCTGGAGGAGGCGCTGGACGCGGAGCCCGAGGCCATGCACCGCGCCGTCGAGCAAGGCATCGCCGACCTCGACGGCATGATCCGCATCTTTCACGCCGTGCTCCGCATCACCGAAGCGGAAGCGGGCGCCCGCCGCGCCGCCTTCGCGCCGCTGGACCTCACCGCGCTCCTCGCCGATGCCGCCGAGCTCTACGAGGCCATCGCCGAATCCCGCGCCGTCACGCTGGAAACCACCCTGCCGCCCGCCATGCCGCTGACAGGCGACCGCGACCTCCTCCTGCAGGCTGTGGCGAACCTGCTGGACAATGCGGTGAAGTTCTCCCCCGCCGGTGGCCGCATCCGCCTCCTTGCCGAGGCCGCATCCGGTACCGTCCGCATCACGGTGGAGGATGAGGGTCCCGGCCTGCCCGATGCCGACCGCGCCCGCGCCGGCGAGCGCTTCTTCCGCGCGGAGGCCGCCCGCCATACCCCCGGCTACGGCCTCGGCCTGTCCCTCGTCCGCGCGGTGGCCGGGCTGCATGGTGGCGAACTGGTTCTTGCCGATGCCAGACCCGGCCGAATTCCGCCCGGCCTCGCCGCTACCATCACCCTCGACCCCGGCTTCCCCGATGCCGTGCCGGGCGCCGCATCCCCCGCCCATCCGGCCCCGCCCGGCCCAATTCCTGCCCGCACCGCTCCCGCCGCCGATGCCCTGCCCGGCCCCGGGCCGACCACCCCGTGATCTCTCGCAGCACCGCCGGGGAGGGCCCGCTCTCAGCCATGAGTACTGGCCCGCCGCCTCTCCCGAAGGTGGCATCGCCGGTCGCCGCTGCCCTCGCCGGCTCCGCTGCCCTCTGCACAACCATTGGCCTTGCCCGCTTCGGCTACGTTCCCCTCTTCCCCGCCCTCGTTGCTGCCGGCTGGGTAGGGGGAGGGGAGGCGGGGGCTCTCGGCGCCACCACCTTCGCTGGACACCTCGTCGGCGCGCTCACAGCCCCGATCCTCGGCGCCCGCCTTGGCATACGCCGCGCGCTGGACCTCGCCATGGCGCTGGCCACACTAGCCTTCCTCGCCTGCGCGGTGACGGAACTGCTTCCCTGGAGCGGATTTGCTTGGCTGGCCCCCTGGCGCGGGGTGGCGGGCGTTGCCGGCGGCATCGCGATCTCGCTGGCCGGCCCCGCCGTCCAGGCTGTCACGCCCGAGGGGCGGCGCGGCCAGGCGGGCGGAATCGTCATTGCGGGCGTCGGCGCCGGCGTTATCGCCGCCGCCCTCCTCCTGCCCGCGCTGCTGCACGGCGGCCCCGCCCTTGCCTGGGCCGGGCTCGGCCTCGCCTCCGCTGCCCTCTGGGCCTTCGCCTATCCTCGCTGGCCCAACCCGCTCCGCCCGGTCGTCTCCGCCACCCCGGCCGTCGCCGGAACTGCCGCGCCCACCCCCGTCCGCGCCGTCACTCTCGCCTACGGCCTTTCCGCAGCCGGCATGACGCCGCCCATGGTCTATCTCGCGGACCTCGCCGTGCGCGGCCACGGTATGGGACTGGCCGGCGGCGGCCTGGTCTGGGCGCTGTTCGGCGTTGGGGCTGTCGCCGGCACTATCGGCGGCGGCCGCGCCGTGGACCGCCTGGGGCGCTGGGCCATGCCGCTCTGGATGGGCGTCCAGGTCGCGGCCCTCACCGTCGCGCTCCTGCCCCATCCCGCTGCCATCCCGCTCGCGGCCCTGCTCTCCGGCTTCTCCGGGGTCGGTATATCCGCTGTTGCCCTCGGCCGGTTGCGCGCCATCACGGGCGCCGGCACCGGCCGCGCTTGGGCCCGCGCCACCGCCGTCTATGCCGCGGCCCAGGCAGGGACCGGCTACGCTCTCGCCTGGCTCTTCGCGACGGTTGGGGAGCAGCATCCGCCGGTCTTCCTGGCGGGCCTCGTCCTCAGCGCGCTGGGTCTCGCGGTGGCGATCCGGCGCGGCTGAGACCGGCGCGGCTGACGCCCAACACCGGGTCCGGCCCTACACCACGACGACGCGCTTCACCGCCTCGGGCGCGGTGGCCGTCACCGAACGCCGCTCCATCTCTATTCCGATCCGCGCAGCGAGCCCGTCGCTTACCGCGATCATTGGCAGCCGCACCTCCGGGCTGTCGATCAGCCCTGCGCGCCAGAGCCAGTGCTTGATTGGCGCGGGGCTGGGCTCCGCGAACAGCAGCCGCGGCAGCTCGCAGATCGCTCGCCAGGCCGCCAGCGCCCCCGCCGCGTCGCCATCGCGCAGTAAGGAGCGCACGGAAGCGAAGGCGCGCGTCTCTACATGCGCGGAGGCAATGATGCCACCCTCGGCGCCCTGGCTGAGCATCGGGTGGAACAGCGCATCCTCCCCCGTCAGCACCGCGAAGTCGCCCGGCTTGCGGCGCAGCAGCTCGAAGGACTGCGCCACGTCCGCCGAGCAGTCCTTCACGCCCACGACGTTCGGCAAGGCGGCCAGCTCCAGCATCGCCGCGTTGCCGAGATTCACGCCCGTCCGATACGGGATGTTGTAGATCATGATCGGCCGCGCGGTGCTCCCGGCGAGCACGGTGAAGTGCCGGGCCATCCCCTCCTGCGAAGGCCGCGTGTAGTAGGGGCAGGTGATGAGGTAGCCATCGATCGGCCACGCCGCGCTGCGCCCCAATGCAGCAACCAGCTTCCGCGTGTCGCTCCCGGAAAGCCCCAGGAACACCGGCATCCGCCGCCCGGCCACCGCAAGCTCCTCGCCCGTGAGCCGGACAAGGCGCCCGACCTCCTCCTCGTCGAGGGTCAGGCCCTCACCCGTCGTGGCCGCAAGAATCAGCCCGTCGATCGGTTCGCCGGCATAATGCCGCACGAGCCGCCGCGACGACGCCTCGTCGAGCACGCCATCGCGGAACGGCGTGACGAGCGGCAGCCATAAGCCGCCGGGTGTCGGGTGGTTCGTTTCCATGCTGTCCGTCTCCTCCTGTGCCGGAGACGGGACCTGAAGGTGACCCCGTCCAACCGGCGGGGTCCAACCTGATCCTGTGGCGCTGTGGCTTACCGCGCGCGACGATCCAGGGCGCCCCGCGAGGGGCACTTCTTCGACGGAACGGGCTTGGCGCAGCGATGGATCACGCCGGCATCATTTCCTGCCGGTATCGAGGACGTCAAGCGGCCATCCCCTCGCGCCCCTAGGCCATTCCCCGGAATGCCCGCTACCCTCCCCAGCAACCGGAGGAACAACGCCATGCCCCATCACGGAACCAGCCGCCGCGCCCTGCTCCTGGCCGCCGCCGCCCTGCCACTGCTCGCGCGCCGCGCGGCCGCGGCGGAGATCCAGGTGATGGCCTCCGGCGGCCTCACCGCCGGCTACCGGCTGCTCATCCCAGCCTTCCAGTCCGCCACCGGCCACACGCTGCAAACCGTCCAGGGCGCCTCCATGGGCCAGGCGCCTGACGCCATCCCCCAGCGCCTCGCCCGCAACGAGCCCGCCGACGTCCTCCTTCTCGCGGCCGACGGGCTGGAGGCGCTGATCGCCCGCGGCCTAGCGCAGCCCGGCAGCCGCGTGGACATCGCGCGCTCCCTCATCGGCATGGCCGTTCGCAAGGGTGCGCCGAAGCCGGACATCTCCTCGGTGGAAGCCTTCCGCCAGGTGCTTCTGAACGCGGGGTCTATCGCCTATTCGGCCAGCGCCAGCGGGGTCTATATCGAGACCGAGATGTACCGCCGCCTCGGCATCCACGATCAGGTCATGCCCAAGAGCCGCCGCATCCTCAGCGAGCGCGTGGGCACGGTGGTGGCGCGCGGCGATGCCGAGATCGGCTTCCAGCAGGTGAGCGAGCTGCTGCCGATCGAGGGTATCGACTACGTCGGCACCATCCCCGAGGCCGTGCAGCAGCCCACAATCTTCTGCGCGGGCATCGCGACGAATGCGCGGGACCCGGAGGCGGCGCGCGCGCTCATCCGGTTCCTCGCCTCTGCCGAAGCCGCCCCGGTCCTCGCCCGCACGGGGCTGGAACCGATGGCCACCGCGCGCACGCCTGGCTGAAACACGACTGGCTGAGATGCGGCCGGCTGAGCGGGGCAGGGGGCACGCGCCCCCGAATCCCGAGCTACTCCCGGATATGTCGGTTCAGTGAGCTCGGGATCGGTGTTTCCTGCGCCTCCGGTCACATGGTCGGAGGTTTCGGTTGAACGCTTTCACGTACACGGGCGTCGAGGCGCCCTCGCTCTACGCCGCTGCGGATCTTTACGACGCGATCGTCCAGCCCGGACCCTGCGAGAACTTCTACCGCGAGGAGGCCCGCGGCGCGGATGGGCCGGTGCTGGAACTCGCCTGCGGCACGGGCCGCCTCACCCTTCCGCTCGCGCGCGACGGCCATGCGGTGGTCGGGCTGGATTCCTCCCGCCCCATGCTGGAAGCGGCCCGGCGCAAGGCCCGGGAAGGCGGGATCGGGGCCAGCTTCCTCCAGGGCGACATGCGGAATTTCGAGCTCGGCCGCCGCTTTGCCCTCATCGTCATCTCCTGCAACTCGCTCGCCCATTTGAGCGAGCCGGAGGACATCCTCGCCTGTCTCTCCGCCACATGCCGCCACCTTGCCCCGGGCGGCACCCTGGCCTTCGACGTGATGCAGCCCGATCTCGGCGCCCTCTCCCGGCCGGAGCAGGGGCCGCGGCGGCTCGACCTCGGCCCGAACCCCTCCTCCGCGATCGAGGCTGAGGAGGTGTCGAGCTATGACCCCGTCACCCAGCTCCGCACCTCCCGCTGGCGCATCCGCCGCGCCGGCCAGCCCGAGCAGGCCATGGCCCCGCTGGTGCTGCGCCAGTTCTTCC
Source organism: Roseomonas sp. WA12 (assembly GCF_054165765.1). Taxonomy (NCBI): domain Bacteria; kingdom Pseudomonadati; phylum Pseudomonadota; class Alphaproteobacteria; order Acetobacterales; family Roseomonadaceae; genus Roseomonas; species Roseomonas sp. WA12. The sequence goes on from NZ_CM135108.1 coordinate 106,314, forward strand.
CGAGGGAGCTGCCCCTGCTACTCCGCGCCGCGGGGCTGGAACTGGTGGCGCGCCACGGGGACTTCGCGCGCAATCCCCTCGGCCCGGGCAGCCTTAACCAGATCTGCCTCGCTCGCGCCGCCGGATAGCCTGCGCGGGGCCGGGCGCGGCGATCCCCCCTTGCCACCGCCGCCCGGCCGGGGAACATCGCCCCAACGCAGGAGTGAACCGCCCATGCCGGACCCGACGGGCCCCAATCCACCGCCCGAGGACCCCCGCCTTCCCCTCACCGGGCTCCGCGTCGTGGAGCTCGGCCACTACATCGCTGCTCCCTTTGCCACCCGCCTGCTGGCCGATCTCGGGGCCGAGGTGATCAAGGTGGAGCCGCCCGAGGGCGACCCGCATCGCGACTGGGGCGCCCGCGTGAACGACCATGCCGTGTGGTTCTCCGTCCATGGCCGCAACAAGCTCTCCGTCACGCTCGACCTGAAGTCGGAGGAGGGTCAGCGGCGCCTGCGCGCCCTCTGCGCCCGCGCCGACGCGCTGGTGGAGAATTTCCGCCCTGGCTATCTCGAGCGCATCGGCCTCGGCCCGGATATCCTGCGCGCCGAGAACCCTCGCCTCGTGATTGCCCGCGTCTCCGGCTACGGCCAGGATGGCCCGTATCGCGACAAGCCCGCCTTCGGCGCCATCGGCGAGGCGATGGGCGGCCTCCGTCACCTCACAGCCAATCCCGGCCAGGCCGACCTGCCGCCCCCGCGCTGCGGCGTTTCCATCAGCGACGACCTCGCCGGCATGTATGCTGCGCTGGCGCTCGTCTCCGCCTGCTGGGGCCGCGACCGCAACCCGGACGGCAAGGGAACGACGATCGACCTCGACCTCGTCTCCTCCGTCTTCTCCCTAATGGAGGGGATGCTGCCGGAATACGGGTTGCTCGACCGCATCCGCCAGCCGATGGGCGCCGCCCTCCCCAGTGCCGCGCCGACCAACACCTATCCCTGCGCCGACGGCAAATGGCTGGCGGTCGCCGGCAACTCCGATCTCATCTACCGCCGCCTGATGACCCGCATCGGCCGCGAGGACCTGGCAGCGGACCCGCGCATGGCCAGCAACTCCGGCCGCTGCGCCAACGCGGGCGAGCTGGACGAGGCCATTGCCGCCTGGACCCGCACCCTCTCCGCCAAGGATGCGCAGGAAGCCCTGGAAGCCGTGCAGGTCCCGTGCTCGCGCCTCTACGACATGCGCGACTGCGCGGAGGACCCGCATTTCCAGGCCCGCGACATGATGCTGGAGGTGCCGGACCCGCTGGTCGGCACCGTGGTGCCCCACCCCGCCGCGCCCTTCCGCTTCGAGGGCGTTCCCCCTCGTGACATGATCCGCTGGCCAGGCCCCGCTATCGGCCAGCACAACGACCACGTCTTCGGCACGCTGCTGAAGGAGGACACCCCATGAACGACATTCCGCCCGACACGGCGATCATCAGCGACGTCGCCCCGCGCGACGGCCTGCAATCCATCGGCCCCTTTGTGCCGACCGAGACCAAGATCGCCATCACCCGCGCGATCTACGATGCCGGCATCCGCCGCATGGAGATCGGTTCCTTCGTCTCGCCCAAGGCCATCCCGCAGATGGCGGACACGGCCGAGGTGCTGCGCGCTGCCCTGCAGATGCCCGGGCTGGAATGCACCGTCCTCGTGCCCAACCGCCGCGGCTACGAGCTTGCCGCCACCTCGGGCGCCCAGCGCCTCGGCCTGTTCATGTCGGTGACCGAGAGCCACAACCAGGCGAACCTCAACCGCTCGCGCGAGCAGTCCTTCACCGACCTCGCGGCGATTGCGCGAGAGGCCCGCGACGCCGGCCTTCTGGTGCGCTGGAACCTCTCCACCGTCTTCCACTGCCCCTTCGAGGGCGTGGTGCCGGCCACCGAGGCGCTGGACTGGATCGAGCGCGTCACCGCGGTGGACCCCTCCATCGAGATCGCGCTGGCCGACACCACCGGCAACGCCGCCCCCGACCAGGTTCGCCGCCTGTTCGAGAGCGCCCATGCCTCCTGGGGCGAGCGCTTCGCCTTCCACGGCCACGACACCTACGGCATGGGCGTCGCCAATGTCTCCGCGGCATGGGAAGCGGGCGTGCGCGTCTTCGATTCCGCCGCGGGCGGCCTCGGTGGCTGCCCCTTCGCACCGGGCGCGACGGGCAATGTCGCGACCGAGGACGTGGCCTGGCTGTTCCGCCGCATGGGCGTGAAGACCGGCATCGACTTCGACCGCCTGCTCGCGGCGGCAGATCTGGCCGCCAGGGTGCCGGGCGGCACGCCGGGTGGACGCCTGCGTGGCGTGCCCGCGGTGCGGCAGGCGGCCTAGGCCCTGAAAGGCAGGGAGGGGATCGAGGCCCCGCCCTGCCTACGGCCGTCGCGGCTCGCTGCCCTCGACGGCCCGCTGGTAGGCGACGAGGTCGAGGAACGCCTCGGCCTCGACAACCGAGCCGTCCCTCATGCGGAAGATCCACACGAACTGGTTGGTGTAGGCGGCGCCAGAGTTGGTCGTGGCCGACGCCTCGAAGCGGATGATCACCGTGTCGCCCGTGGCCCAGATGTGGTGGACCTTCGGGACGAGCGGTGTCGCCAGACGGTTGATGAGGGGACGCGAGGCGCGCTCGATGAAGTCCGCACGGCTCCGGTAGGTTCCCGCGACAGGGCCGGAACCGTGGATCGTCCAGACCACGTCGGGCGAGAGCAACTCAGTAAAGGCGCTCCGCCCCGCTGCCCATCCGTCGAAGGCGCGGCGGACGATCTCCTCGTTGCGCATCAGCATGGGCGCTTCGGCCGGCGCGGCGCTGGCCGCCAGGGGCGCCGCGGCGAGCGCGAGCGCCAAGGCCGCGGGCAGGCGGCGGCGCGCCATCATGCGCCAGGACATCCAGGGTGTCAGGGACACGGTATCATTCCTCTTGCTGTTGGAACTTGCAGGCGTGGCGGCACGATCCGCCTCGCGCGGCGCAGGGTCACGGCTGCGGCGATGCACCGGCCGGCCGCCGGCGCAACACCATCCCGCCGTGATGCAGGGTATCGGCATCGACGAAGTCGCCATCGGCGGTGAAGCCGGTGTCGTCCCAGTACTCGATGTGGTTGCCGGTCACCTCGTAGCGCCCGCGATACGCGCTCTCGCGCCTGCCCCGCGCCTCGTCGTAGCGGCCGTCCGGCAGCAACTCGTGCCGAACACGCCCGTCATCGGTGACCCACATGCCGACATAGGGATGCGCCGGGCGCGCCGCGCCCTGTTCTGCCGCGGCAGGGCTGGCGAGCGCCATGGCGAGCCCCGTTGCGGCCAGGCTGAACCGGCGCATCACTGCACCGTCCGCGTGGGGCGCACCACGATCTCGTTGACGTCCACATCCTCCGGCTGCTCCAGCGCGAAACGCACGGCGCGCCCGATGGCATCCGGCCGCAGCGCAATCGCGCGATAGCCCTTCATGGCCTCCGCCGCTGCGGGATCGGTGATCGTGCCGGCGAGCTCGCTCTCCACCACGCCGGGATGGATGCACGTGACGCGAATGTCCTGCCGTTCCTGCCGCAGGCCGTCCGAGATGGCACGCACCGCGAACTTGGTCGCGCAGTACACCGCCGCCGTGGGCACCACGCTGAGCGCGCCCACAGAGGCGATGTTGATGACATGGCCCGAACCGCGCGCCGTCATCTCGGGCAGCACGGCAGCGATGCCGTAGAGGACGCCCTTGATATTCACATCGACCATCCGCTCCCACTCCTCGACCTTCATCGAGGCCATGAGCGAGAGCGGCATGATCCCCGCGTTGTTGACGATCGCGTCCACGCGGCCGAACTCATCCCGCCCCGCCTGCGCGAAAGCTTCCACGCTGGCGCGATCGGTCACGTCGAGATGGCGCGTCGCAACGTGGGCACCGGTGCTGCGAAGTTCCTCGGCCAGCGCCTCCAGCCGCTCCGTGCGGCGGGCGCCGAGCATCAGCGTCGCCCCGGCCGCCGCGAGTTCCCTACTGATGCCGAGCCCGATGCCGCTGGAGGCGCCGGTAACAAGAACAACCTTCTCAAGAGCCATGGCGGCTTCTCCCATCCTCCCGGCCCCGCTCCGCGCCCCGGCAGGGACACGGCATCGGCCGGTGGGGAGAAGTTAGGGGTCCGGGACTGGCCGGATAATCCGCCTTCCCGGCAACGCCTTGGTTAGTATAACTGGACAATGCGCCCGGATCTGAACGCCCTCGCCGTCTTCGCGACCGTTGCCGAGACACGCAGCTTCCGCGCCGCCGCGGACCGGCTGGGCGTCACGCGTTCGGCCGTCAGCCAGTCGATCCGCCGGCTGGAGGAATCCCTCGGCGCCGCCGTGCTGCGCCGGACCACGCGGAGCGTCGCGCTGACCGAAGCCGGCGAACACCTGCGCGCCACCATCGCCCCCGCCATCGCCGAGATGCACGCCGCCATGGAAGGCGTGCGCGGCCTGGCCGGCCCGCCGCGCGGCCAGCTCCGCATCGCAGTCTCCTCCATCGCGGAGAGCTTCCTGTCCGGCCCCCTCCTCGCCGGTTTCTGCCGGACCTTCCCGGAGGTGCAGCTCGACATTCTCGTCACCGATGAGGAGGGCGACATCGTCGCGATGGGCTTCGACGCGGGCGTGCGGCTGGGCGAGGTGATCGAGCGGGACATGATCGCCGTCGCCGTCTCGGACGATCAGCACCAGCTCGCCGTCTGCTCGCCGGCCTATCTCGCCGAGCGCGGCCGGCCCGAGCACCCGCGCGACCTGGCCACACATCGCTGCATCGGCTGGCGCCCGGCGCCGCATCGCCCGCCCTATCGCTGGGAGTTCGCGGAAGCCGGGCGGGAATTCAGCGTCGACGTCGCGCCCGAGGTGACGACCAACGACATGGGCTTGATGATCCGCATGGCCCTCAGCGGCGCCGGGATCACCTTCGGCATGGCCGACACCTTCCGCCGCTTCCTCGAGACCGGCGAGCTCGTGCCCGTGCTGCAGGACTTCAGCGCCCCTTTCGCGGGCTTCTACCTCTACTATCCCAGCCGCCGGAGCGTGGACCCCAAGCTGCGCGCGCTGATCGACCATGCCGAGCGACACCGCCGGAAGGGCAAGGCGCAGTCCTAACCCGTTTGAGGCCTTGGCCAGCGTCACCCCGGCGCATCACCCCGCGACGGAACTCCCGAACATCCGCGGCACCGCTTGGGCCGCGCCGCCGCATGCGACAGCATGGGTCACCAATCCGTCACGAGGCCCCGAGTCCATGTCCCTCTTCCCCAGCTGGCCGCTCGCCCGCAGCCCGGTCGTCGCCCCCGACGAGCGCCTGCCCTGGGGCACCACCGGCCTGCTCGGTATCCAGCACCTGGTGGCCATGTCCGGTTCCACCATCCTGGGCCCGCTGCTGATGGGCTTCGACCCGAACCTCGCCATCCTCTTCTCCGGCATCGGCACGCTCATCTTCTTCCTGCTCGTCGGCGGGCGAGTGCCGAGCTACCTGGGCTCCTCCTTCTCCTTCATCGCCGTCGTCATTGCCGTGACCGGCTATGCGGGATCGGGCCCCAACCCGAATATCGGCCCCGCGCTCGGCGGCATCATCGCGGCCGGCGCCCTCTATGCCGCGATCGGCGTGCTGGTGATGTTCACCGGCTCCAACTGGGTCGAGCGGCTGATGCCCCCCGCCGTCACCGGCGCGGTCGGCGCCGCCATCGGCCTCAACCTGGCCCCCGTGGCGGTGAAGGGCATCGAGGGCACCGGCCCGCATGTCATCGTCGCGCTCGCCACGCTGATCGCCACGGCGCTGATCGCCGTCTACGCGCCGCTCGCCATCCGCCGCATCTCCATCCTCGCCGGCATCGCCTGCGGCTACGTGCTGTACCTCGTCATGGCGAACGTCATGGGCCTGCTGCCCCCCATTTCCTTCGCCGAGCTCTCCGCCGCCCCCTGGTTCGGCATGCCCGCCTTCCGCGCGCCCAGCTTCGATGCCGGCGCCATGGCCCTCATCGCCCCTGTCGCCTTCATCCTGGTCGCGGAGAACCTCGGCCACATCAAAGCCATCGGCGCGATGACCGCGCGCAACCTCGACCCCTATATCGGCCGCGGCTTCCTCGGCGATGGCATCGCCACGATGGTCTCCGGCTTCGGCGGCGGCACGGGCGTCACCACCTATGTCGAGAACATGGGCGTCATGGCCGTCACCCGCGTGTTCTCGACGCTCCTCTTCGTCGTCGCCGCCCTCTGCGCGATCGCGCTCGGCTTCTCGCCGAAATTCGGCGCGCTTCTCCGCACCATCCCCGGCCCCGTTCTCGGCGGTCTCGCGGTGGTGGTGTTCGGGCTGATCGCCGCCGCCATGATCCGCCTCTGGGTCGACAACCGCGTGGACTTCTCGGACGCGCGCAACCTCATCACCGTCGGCACCGCGCTCGTTCTCGGCGCCGGCAACTTCACGGTGACGATCGGCGGCTTCTCCATCGCCGGCATCGGCACCGCCACCATCGCCGCCATCGGCCTCTACCAGCTCCTCGGCATCGGCCGGCGGGACCCGGTGCAGGTGGTGCACGGCATGGGCGACAACGCCCCGCACTGACAGCCGGAGGTCGGGCCCGGCCGCGCCCGGGTCCGACCTCTCACCGGCAACCCGTCACGGCCGGTCCAGCCGCACCGCCATCAGCGCCGCGCCCAGGATCAGCAAGCCCGCCGCCACCACGCGCTGCGCGCCGAGCGGCTGCACCGGCATGCCGAACCACCCCGCGCCATCGAGCGCCATGGCCGCCAATACCTGCCCGGCCATCACCAGGGCGATCATGCTCGCCGCGCCGATCTGCGGCGCCACCGCCGTCGTCGCCGACAGCACCACCGCCCCGCACAGCCCGCCCGTCCCGGCCCACCAGGGAAGCCCCGACAGGCCCCCCGGCCGCGGCCCCGTGCGCCCCATCACGCCCGCCACCGCCGCGAGCACCACCGCGACCACCAGCGCCGAGATCGCCGCCGCCCAGACCGGCCCGCCCACCGCGCGCGCCAGCCGCGCATTCACCACCGCCTGCAAGGGCAGCATCGCGCCCGCGAGAACCGCCAGGCCGAAGTGAAAGGCGCTCACCGCGGCGCCTCCGCCCCGAAGAAGCGGATCAGCTCCCCCGACACCCGCTCCGGATCCTCCTCGGGCATATAGTGCCCGCAGCCCGCCACCACCCCACCGCGCACATCGGACGCCACCATTCGCATGGCATCCACGATCGTCTCCCCCACGCCGCGCTCCGCCCCCAGCGCCAGCACGGGCATCGCGAGCGGCCGCGCGGCCCGGGCGCGGCTCGCCGCCAGCCCTTCCGCCGAGAAGGCCGCCTTGTAGTACCCCGTCGCCGCGCGCACCGCGCCGGGCGCGGCAAGCTGGCGCGCATACTCCTCGATATCCTCCGCCCCGATCGCCCAGGGCCGGGCCGCCTTGGCGCGGAACAGCCAGGTGAGGAAGGCCCGCTCCCGCCCTGCGATCAGCATCTCCGGCAGGTCGTCCAGCCGGTTGAAGCCGAAATGCCAGCTGCGCAGATTGGCCTCCTCTGGCGGCAGGTCCGTGCGCGGCGAGGACAGCCCCGGCACCAGCGCATCCAGCACCGCCAGCCGCCTGACATCGCCGGGCCAGTCCGCCGCCAGCGCATGCCCGATCCAGCTGCCCACATCATGCCCGGCGACATCGACCGGCCCCGCCTCTAGCAGCCCGAGCGCCAGCGCCAACCCCCAGATTTCCGCCGCCACCGTGGCCAGGTCGTAGTCCCCCGGCGGCCGATCCGAATCCCCCATGCCCCGCGGGTCCACAGCCACCACGCGCTGCCCCGCCGCCACCAGCCGTGGCATCACCTGCCGCCAGGCGTACCAGCTCTGCGGCCATCCCGGGATCAACAGCACCGGCGACCCCGTGCCGCCCTCGACATAGTGGAGGCGCACATCCCCCACCGCCGCCGTCCCATGGCGGAAGCTTCCCCGGAAACGCGTGCGGTCCGTGAAATCCATCGGCGCGGCAAGGCTGTCCGTCATGCTGACCTAATTGGGAAATGATCATTGCCAAATTCGGCAAACCCTAATCGAGCAGCCGCAACGCTGTGGCCACGACGGTGCCCATCTCAGCCCGAGCCCGGCCGGTCTTCCCGACCACTCGCATCCCCTGCACCAAGCATAGGAGAAGCCGCCCCGTCGCGACCGCGTCCACGTGCCGCCCGATCGAGCCGTCCCGCTGGCCCTCCTGGATCAGGCGGCACAACCGCGCTTCGCGCGCGGCGAGAAGCGACGCCACTTGTCGCCCCAGCTCCGGATCGGAAGAGGCGAACTCCACCGCGCTGCCCACCACCAAGCATCCCGTCCGTCCCGCCTCGCCATGGCTGGCGGCGGCGTAGAAGGCCAGCAACGCTTCCACCCGCTGGCGCCCGGTCTTCGCGCCGGCAAGCCGCTCCGCCAGCGCCTCGTCGCGCCGCTGCACATAGCGCTCCAGCGCCGCACGGAAGAGCCCGCGCTTGTCGCCGAAGGCCTTGTAGAGGCTGCCCGATGTCAGCCCCAGCGCCTCTGTCAGGTCGGTGATGGAAGTCCCGCTGTAGCCGCTGCGGCTGAACACGCCGATCGCCGTGTCCAGCGCCACGTCGGCGTCGAACTCGCGCGGCCGGCCCGGGCGGTTGCGTGTTTCGGAAACATTCGCTGCCATATAACACTTTTGGACATGGCCGTTCCCGAAGTCAAGCCGCGCCGCGCTTTCCCGCCTGCGGCCGATTGCCCCCCGCCCCCTGGCTGCGGCATGAAGGGCCATCGTCCGCCGTTGTGCAGAGGTTCCCGCCCATGCCCCGCATCCTCCGCCTCGCCGCCGCCCAGATGGGCCCGAACCAGCGCGCCGACAGCCGCGAGGCCGTCCTCGCCCGCATGATCGTGCTTCTTGAGGACGCCGCGGCCCAGGGCGCGAAGTTCGTCGTCTTCCCCGAACTCGCCTTCACCACCTTCTTCCCGCGCTGGCTGATCGAGGGCGCGGAGCTGGACGCCTATTATGAGCGCGCCATGCCTAACCCGCGCGTGCAGCCGCTGTTCGACCGCGCGCGCGCGCTCGGCGTCGGCTTCTACGTCGGCTACGCCGAGCTCACCGAGGACGGCCAGCGCTTCAACTCCGCCATCTCCACCGCGCCCGACGGCACCATCCTCGGCAAGTACCGCAAGGTGCATCTCCCCGGCTCCGTCGAGCCCCGCGCCGGCGACCGCTTCCAGCAGCTGGAGAAGCGCTACTTCGAATACGGCGATCTCGGCTTCCCCGCCTTCCGCGGCCCGGCCGACTGGGGCGCCCCCGTCATGGGCATGCTGGTTTGCAACGACCGCCGCTGGCCCGAGGCCTGGCGCGTCTATGCCCTGCAGGGCGTCGAACTGATGGTCATGGGCTACAACTCCGCCGCCTACGACCCGAACGGCGGCAGCACGGAGAACGAGGAGATCCGCACCTTCCACTCGACGCTCGCCGCCCAGTCCAACGCCTATATGAACGCCACCTGGGCCGTTTCCGTGGCCAAGGCCGGCAACGAGGACGGCTCCGGCCTCATCGGAGGTTCCGTCATCGTGAACCCCAACGGTGTTGTCGTCGCCCAGGCAAAGACGCTCGGCGACGAGGTACTGGTCGCCGATTGCGACCTCGACCTCACGCGCCAGGGCAAAGAGAAGATGTTCAACTTCGCCGCCCACCGCCGCCCCGAGCATTACCGGCGCATCGTGGATCAGGTAGGGGCCGAGCCGCCGGCCTGAGCACTGCCCGCCTCCTAGGCTCGCGTTAACCCTTTCCGGCCCTTACTGCCCCCGAAGCCGCAGACCGCGGCCAGGGAAGGTGATGCGCCAGGAAGCCGCCCAATCCATGCCCGGCCCGGCGGCTGGACGACCGGCCCGCCTTACCTCGGCCCTTCGCGGCCTCGGCCTTGCCGTGGCGTTCGGCGTGATCGGCCTCGGCGCCTGGGTGCTCGTCGATGGGAGGAACGATGCCTGGAAGCACGCCCGCTTGGCCTCGGCGAACCTCGTGCGCGCGCTGGAGCACGATATCGAGCGGAACATCGGCCTCTACGATCTCTCGATCCAGGGCACGATCGCGGCCCTGCAACTGCCGGAGATCGAGAGCGCGAGTCCCGAGCTCCGCCAACTCGCCCTGTTCGACCGTGCCGCGACGGCGGAGTATCTCGGTTCCATTCTCGTCATCGGGCCCGATGGGCGCCCAACCGCCTCCTCGATCTCGACGACCCCGCTCAGCCTGAACCTGTCCGACCGGGACTACTTCACGGTTCACCGGGACAGGCCGGATGCCGGCCTCTTCATCAGCCGCCCGTTCCGCAGCCGCCTGCGCGGCGGCGACCCGAGCATCGCCATCAGCCGCCGGCTGCACAACGCGGCCGGCGGCTTCGCCGGCGTGGTGGTCGGCACCCTGCGCCTCGCCTATTTCCAGGACCGTTTCGGCACCCTGGATGTCGGCCGGGACGGCGCCGTAAGCCTCTTTCGCCGCGACGGCCGGCTGCTGGTCCGTCACCCGTTCCGGCCCGTGGAGATCGACCGCGACCTGAGCGGCGCCGACACCGTGCAGCGCTACATGGCCGAGGATTCCGGCAGCTTCGTCGGGCATGGCGGGCTGGACGGAGTGGCGCGGCTATACACCTTCCGCCGCATCGGAAACCTGCCCCTGGTCGTCAGCGTCGCGACGGCGGTGGAGGACATCTTCGCGGACTGGCGCGCCAAGGCCTTCATCACCGGCGGCATCCTCGCCGTGCTGAACGCCCTCATCCTGCTCCTGGCGGTCCTGCTGCGGCGCGAGATGGCCCGGCGCGCGGCCGCAGAACAGGCCATGCTGGCCGCCGCCCACACCGATGCCCTCACCGGCCTGGCCAACCGTCGTTCCCTGGATGCCGCGCTGGACCGTGAATGGGGCCGCGCCCTGCGCGAGGATCTGCCGATCTCGCTGCTTCTGCTCGACGTGGACCGGTTCAAGGCCTTCAACGATCGCTATGGGCACCCGGCGGGCGACGAGTGCTTGCGGGCAGTCGCGGCAGCCGTCTCCCGCGCGGTGCAGCGCCACATCGACCTCGCCGCACGCTATGGCGGCGAGGAGATCGCGGTGCTCCTTCCGAACACCGAGGCCGAGGGCGCGCGGCACATCGCCGAACGCCTCCGCTCCGCCATCGAGCGGCTCGGCCTGACCCATGAGGGGAGCGAGGTCGGCATCGTCACCGCGAGCCTGGGCTGTGCCACGCTGCGGCCCACCTCCGGGTTGCCCGGCGGCGCGAAGTTCCTGGTCAGCGAGGCGGACCGTGCGCTCTACGCGGCGAAGCGACGCGGCCGGAACCGGGTCGTCAGCCTGTCGCAGCTGAGAGCCATGGCGGAGGAGGACGCCGCAGCCTGATCCCCGGGCCCTAGTCGCTCGGCCCCGCCACCTTGTCCGGGTAGTTGCACCAGGCCCGCGCCACGCAGTGCCAGCACTCCGGCCGCCGCGCTTTGCACACGTAGCGCCCGTGCAGGATGAGCCAGTGATGCGCGTCCCGCAGCAGCTCCGGCGGGCAGCGCTTGACCAGCCCGTCCTCCACCTTCCGCGGCGTATCCCCCGGCGCCAGCCCGGTTCGGTTGCCCAGGCGGAAGATGTGGGTGTCCACCGCCATCGCGTTCTCGCCGAAGGCGACGTTCAGCACGACATTCGCGGTCTTCCGCCCAACGCCCGGCAGGGCCTCCAGCGCCTCACGCTCCCGCGGCACCTCGCCCCCGTGCCTCTCCAGCAGAAGCCCGGCCAGTGCCGCCACATTCTTCGCCTTGGCCTGCCACAGACCGATCCGGCGTATATGCGGCGCGATTCCTTCCACCCCCAGCGCTGCCATGGAGGCCGCGTCCGGTGCCGCGGCGAACAGGGTGGCGGTCGCCTTGTTGACCGCCAGGTCCGTCGTCTGTGCCGAGAGCACGACGGCGACGAGAAGGGTGAAGGGATCCTGGTAGTCCAGCTCCGGCCGGGGCGCCGGATTCGCCTCGGCCAGTGCGCGGATGAAGTTGGCAGCCTGCGCGGCCGCCATGCGTCGCGCGCGTCGAGGCTGGCGGGCCGTGCCATGCAGGGGAGGGGAGGGAGGGCGTGTCACGCCATCGCCTTTACGGCCGAATCGCCGCTCCGGGCGAATCGGGCCTTGAACACGGCCGGCGACGACTGAATTTCATGTTCGTGACCGGATCGCCCGATACGCCCGGCCTCGACCCCGCTCCTCTGGCGGTTGAGCCGCTCCGCTTTGAAGCGCTAAGCGTGCCGCATCAGTCCGGCACGCCGGCCGGACTGCGCATCATCGCCGGGCTGGTGCTGGGCGGCTCCGCCGGGCTCACGGCGCTGTTCTGGTCGCTCGGCGCCTGGCCGGTGGCGGGCTTCATGGGCGGCGAGGTGGTGCTGGTACTAGGCCTGCTCCGGGCCCACCGGCGCTGGTCGGACCGGCTGGCCGAGCGGATTATCCTGGCCGAGGGCCACCTGCGCGTGGAGCGGACGGATCGCCGCGGCCGGCGCGGTGCCCTGTCCTTCGAGGCCTACTGGGCCCGTGTGGTCCTGACTCCCCGTCCTGGCCGGGTGAGCGAGCTGCGACTGGCCGCTCGCGGCCGTTCCACCGAGATCGGCCACTTTCTTGGGGAGGACGACAAGACAAGCCTCGCGCAGGCCCTAAGCAAGGCCCTGCGCGACTATCGCAACCCGGTTTTCGACAATCCCCAGACGAGGGGCTGACGGATTACTCGGTCGGGGCGAGGCTCTTGATGAGGTCGAACACCCGCTTGCGCACCGCCGGCTCGTTGATGCGGTAATAGGCCCGCACCAGTTCAAGCGTTTCACGCTTGTGCAGCGTATCGTCCTCGAACCCCTCCTGGGTCTCGGCGAACCCGGCAAGGCGCGAGCGGAAGCCGCCGGAGGCGCTACCGCCCATGCTGTCGGGCATATCGTCGAAAAAGAACCCGATCGGCACATCCAGCACGCGGGCCAGGTCGAACAGGCGGCTGGCGCCGATCCGGTTCACGCCGCGCTCGTACTTCTGCACCTGCTGGAAGGTAAGGCCGAGGGCCTCCCCCAGCTTCTCCTGGCTCATCCCCAAAAGGGTACGGCGCAAACGCACACGGCTACCGACATGCACGTCGATCGGGCTCGGGCGATGTTCGACGCGCTCGGTGCGCTCAAGCGCCTCCTCACTCGACATCGGCGCCACTCCTTCGTTCAAAAGACGGCAGGGGAGCGGCGCACGTCCTGCACACCATGAAGGCGCAGCCGAGGCAGCAACCCTCATAGAACCCTGCAACGATGCAAAAGAGACTGGGGGGACGGTAAGGAAATGTCAACTCTTTCGAGAATTCTAAAAAACTGGACATTCCTGCCCGGCACACAGCCTCCGGATCCCTCATATGGGCAACAGGTAAGCCTTTTTTACCCCTTTGGGCGATTCAGCAACCCTGCCAGTAGAACGGCTGCGGCAAGCAAAGCAGGGATCAGTAAACCAAATCGTGAGAAGGGCGTCGGCTCTCCGGCTGCCGGCAGGGGCGATAACACGAAGCCTGTCTCCCCCAACCCCAGACGCGCGATCTCTCGCCCCCGCGAATCGAAGCTGGCCGAAATACCTGTCTGCGCCGCCCGTGCAAGCGGCAGCCCTTCCTCCACCGCCCGCAGCCGCGCAGCCGCCAAGTGCTGATGCGGTCCGGCCGAGATCCCGAACCAAGCGTCGTTCGTGATGTTCAGTAGCCACCCCGGCCGCTCCGCTCCCACCACGGCTCCCGGAAAGATCACCTCGTAGCAGATCAGCGGCCCCGCCGGCGGTAGCCCCGGCAGCGCCAGTGCGACCGGCCCCGGCCCCGCACCGAAGTCCACGCCTCCCCGGATTACCCGGATCGGCAGCAGCCCCGAGAGCGGCATGTACTCGCCGAAGGGCACCAGATGGGACTTGTCGTAGGTCGCCGAGATCACCCCGTCCGGCCCCATTGCGACCAGGCTGTTGAACAGCTTTGTTGGCCGCCCGTCCGGCCCCCACTCCCCCCGCACGGTGCCGGCCAGCAGAAGACCGCTCGGCGGCAGTGACTCCGCGGCCACCCGGCGCGCCTCGGCATCATCCGCCAGCAGGAAGGGACTGGCTGTCTCGGGCCAGATGATTACCGGCCGGGTTCCCGGTGCCGCCCGCGCTGCTGCCTCTGCCCCCTCGCGGCTTAGCTCCAGGTAGCGGCGGAAGATCGGCACCCGCGTCTCCGCCCGCCACTTCGCCTCCTGCGCCACATTTCCCTGCACCAGCACGAGGGTGACCGGCAGCGCCGACGGCTCCGCCGGGGCGAGCCGCACCGCCCCGAACGCGGCAAAGGCCAGCAAAACCACGACGCCGCCCGCCATCGCCCGCCGCCCGAGCAGCGGCGTGCAGGCCAGCAGAACCGTCACGAGGGAAAGGCCGTGGGTGCCGATCCAGGCTGCGCCCTGAACTGGCAGCGCGGCAAAGGCCCAGACCGAGCCTAGCAGGTTCCAGGGAAACCCCGTGAAAGCCCAGCCCCGCACGAACTCCGCCAGTACCCAGCCGCAGGCCAGCACCAGCACCCGCGGCCAGCCCGGCCGCGCGAGCCAGGCCAGAACCGCGGGGATGGCGCCGTACAGCCCCATCCACAGCGCCAAAAGAGGCACAGCGAGCGGCACAAGCCACCACAGCCGCTCCGCCTCGGTCAGGATGGAGTAGGTGATCCAGTAAAGCCCGACGACGTGATGCCCCCAGGCGAAGGCCCATCCAATCAGCGCCGCCCGGCGCCAGCTCGTGGCCCGGCCCAGAAGCATCACCAGCCCCGGGAGGGCCAGCAGCAGCAGCGGGATCAGGAACAGCGGCGGCATGGCCAGCGCGGCCAGCCCCCCCAATCCGAAGGCAGCGGCCAGGGCGCGCCAGCCGGCGCGCGACTCCAGATACAGGATGAACCGCTGCACGAACCCCGCCCCCAAAAAACCCGCCGCGCTACTCGGCCGCCCGGGACGCGACCCCGGTGATCCCTCCGATCTGGCCCTCGGGCGCACCTTCAGGCCCGCCCGCCATGCCGGAATCGGCGCCCTGAACCCCACCGGCCGGCACCGCCCGCCGCACCCGCACGCGGCGGATCCGTCTGGGATCGCTCTCCAGCACCCGGAACTCCAGGCCGGAGGAGTGGGAGACCAGTTCCCCCCGCGCCGGCACGCGCCCGGCCAGGGTGAAGACCAGCCCGCCCACCGTGTCGATGTCCTGCAGGCGCTCCTCGCCCGTCAGCACCACCCCCATCCGGGCCTCGAAATCCTCGATCTTCAGCCGGGCATCCAGGTCCAGGCTGCCATCCGGCCGCTCCGTCACCTGGGGCGCCACGTCCTCGTCATGCTCGTCCGAGATGTCGCCGACGATGGTCTCGACCAGGTCCTCGATCGTCACCAACCCGTCGATGCCGCCATACTCGTCCACGACGAGCGCCATATGCGTCCGCGCCTCGCGCATCTGCAGCAGCAGGTCGAGCACCGGCACCTGTGGCACCACGAACAGCAGCGGCCGCAGAACCTTCTCCAGCGAGAAGGGCTCCTCGTCCCGCCCGACCGCGGCGAACACGTCCTTGATGTGCACCATGCCCCGGATGTCATCCAGGTCGTTGCGGTAGACGGGAAAGCGGCTGTGGCCCTCGCGCTGGATCAGCCGGATGGATTCGTCCAGCGTCAGGTCGCAGGGCATACCCACGATGTCGGCGCGGGGCAGCATCACATCCACCGCCGTCTTGTGGCGGAGCTTGAGGACATTGCCGAGGATAACGCGCTCGTTTGCGTCAAGCGCATCCGCCTCGGGGATGCTGCCCTCCTCGGCCTCACCCTCGACCAGTGCCTCCACCTGGTCGCGCACGCTCTCGGCCTCGCGCCGCTGCAGCAGCCCGTGGAACTTCCACAGAATGCCCTTGCGATCGGGCCCGTTCCGCTCGCTCATGCCACGCCCCTCCAGGGGTTGGGGAGCGCCAGCCGGCGCATGATCCGCGCCTCCGCCCGCTCCATCCGCCGCGCCTCGCCCGCGCGCAGGTGGTCATGGCCGAGCAGGTGCAGCACCCCATGGGCCACGAGGTGCGAGAGATGCGCCATCACGCTGCGCCCCGCCGCCCGCGCCTCGCGCCGGACCACGCCGAGCGCCAACGCCACGTCACCGGGCATCCCGGGATGCAGGGGAGGGAAGGACAGCACGTTGGTCGGCTTCACCTTGCCCCGGTGGTCGCCATTCAGGCGCTTCACCTGCAGGTCCCCGGTCAGCAGCACCGTCACGGCTCCGCATTCCGGCGCGGGCCCGCCCTCGGCGAAGGCGGCCGCCGCGGCACGCCGCGCAACTTCCTCCACCCTCGGCACAGCGGAGCGCCAGGCCGGGTCCTCGACCACCACCTCGATATCGAAATCCCAGTCCCCGCCGGGCGGTTCGTCATCCAGCCCGGCCTCATCGCCGTCGCCGGCAGGCCAGTGCCCGCCCGAATCGCGGCCGGCCCGGCCGACGGGGAATCCGGCCGCCTGGCCGGCTCCCAGGAGGAGCGCGGCGGCATCGCCGCCGGCCCCTTTCATGAAAAGCCCGGTGGCTTCACCACCGGGCGGGCGACTGCCCACCTCTGCCTTACTCCCTGATCCTGCCGCGCGGCGGCCCGCGCCCATCGGTGGGCGCGATCCGCCCATCGGCCTCGGCACGGCCATAGGCCGAGACGATCCGCCCGACCAGCGGGTGCCTTACCACATCCGCCTCACCGAAGCGCGTCACCCCGATGCCATCCACCCCGTCCAGGATGGAAAGCGCCTCCACCAGCCCGGACTTCTGTCCCGCCGGCAGGTCCACCTGGGAGGGATCGCCCGTCACCACCATGCGGGACCCCTCGCCCATGCGGGTGAGGAACATCTTCATCTGCGCGGGTGTCGTGTTCTGCGCCTCGTCCAGGATGGCATAGGCATGGGCCAGCGTGCGCCCGCGCATGAAGGCCAGCGGCGCGATCTCGATCTCGCCCGAGACGATCCGGCGCGCCACCTGGTCCGCCGGCATCATGTCGTGCAGCGCGTCATACAGGGGGCGGAGATAGGGATCGACCTTCTCCTTCATGTCGCCCGGCAGGAAGCCCAGCCGCTCCCCGGCCTCCACCGCGGGGCGGGAGAGGATGATCCGGTCCACGCGCCCGGCCATCAGCAGCGCCACGCCCTGCGCGACCGCCAGATAGGTCTTGCCCGTGCCCGCGGGCCCGACGCCGAACACCATCTCCTGGCGCTGCAGCATGTCCATGTAGCCCGCCTGTGTCCGGCTGCGCGGCGCGATGGCGCCCTTGCGTGTCCGGATCGCCGGCATATCCGCCAACGGCAGCCGCGGATCCTCCACGGGCCCGTCGGCCATGCGCAGCGCGGCCTCAACCTCCGCCATGCCCGTCGCGTCCCCTTTCTCCAGTCGCTGCCACAGTGAGCGCAGCACCGATTCCGCCAGCCCAGTCGCCTCAGCCCCTCCCGAGATCGTCACGCGGTTCCCCCGCGAGGCGATCCGTACCCCCAGCCGCTGCTCGATGCGCGAGAGATGCCGGTCGTGCTCTCCGTACAGCAGCGCCAGCAGGGCGTTGTCGTCGAAGGTCAGATTAATGGTCCGCGGCACGTCCGGCTGGAAACCGGGGCGGCTGATCGGACGGGCATCGGGCCGAAGGGAGATCCCCCCGGCGGGGGCGGCGATCTGGGTCAAGCGGCGGCGGACTCCTCGGTCAGCACCATGGTTGCGGAAAGGGAATTGGGGAGCGCGGCGCGCAATTGCATCGGCACCACGGCGCCAACCGGGGCTGCACCGGTTGCATGGACCGGCTGCAGCCACGGGCTGCGTCCCGCCACCTGCCCGGGATGCCGCCCCAGGCCGGTGATCAGCACATCCACCACGCGCCCGACACAGGCGTGGTTGAAGGCATCCTGCTGGTGCCGCAGCACCGCCTGCAGGGTCTGGAGACGGCTGTCCTTCTCCGCCTCGGGCACCAGCCCGGCCATGGAGGCGGCGGGCGTGCCGGGGCGCGCCGAGTACTTGAAGGAATAGGCGCCGGCGAAGCCCACCCGCTCGACAAGCCGCATCGTCGCCTCGAAGTCCGCCGCCGTCTCGCCGGGATGCCCGACAATGAAATCCGAGGTCAGCGCGATGTCCGGCCGCGCCTCGCGCAGCCGGTCGGCCAGTCGCAGGTAGAGAGCCGCCTTATGCCCCCGGTTCATCGCGGCCAGCACCTTGTCCGACCCGCTCTGCACGGGGAGGTGCAGATAGGGCATCAGGGCGGGGATCTCCCCATGAGCCGCGATGAGGTCGTCATCCATGTCGCGCGGGTGGCTCGTCGTGTAGCGCAGACGAGCAACGCCGGGGATTTCCGCCAGTTCCCGCAGCAGCCGCGCCAGCCGCCAGGATCCGCCGCCTGGCGCCTCCCCCACCCAGGCGTTCACGTTCTGCCCGAGCAGCGCGATCTCCCGCGCCCCGCCGGCCGCGAGCTGCCGCGCCTCCGTGAGGATTGCCACGGCGGGTCGGGAAAACTCGGCCCCGCGCGTGTAGGGCACCACGCAGAAGGAGCAGAACTTGTCGCAGCCCTCCTGGATCGTCAGGAAGGCCACAGGCCCCTGCGCCGCGCGGGCCTCGGGCAGGTGGTCGAACTTGTCCTCGGCCGGGAAGTCCGTCTCGATCACGGCGCCGGCCGCGCGGCTCGCGCGGGCCACCATCTCCGGCAGCCGGTGATAGGTCTGCGGCCCCAGCACGATATCCACCCAGGGCGCCCGGGCCGTGATTTCCGCCCCCTCCGCCTGCGCCACGCAGCCCGCTACCGCGATCACGGTCTGCCGGCCCTCGGCCGCGCGCGCCTTCTTCGTGTCCCGCAGCCGCCCGAGGTCCGAGAAGACCTTCTCGCTCGCCTTCTCGCGGATATGGCAGGTGTTGAGGATGACCATATCGGCCTCCTCCGCGCTCTCGGTCGGGGCATAGCCCAGCGGCGCCAGGATGTCGGCCATACGCCCGCTGTCATACACGTTCATCTGGCAGCCCCAGGTACGGATCAGGAGCTTGCGCGCGGGCCTGGTGCCCGTCTCGGAGGCTGCCAGGGAGGCAACCGGGGAACCAGTCAGGACGGGGCCGGTGGAACTGCTCATGCGGAAGAAGACCCTCTCGTACCGCGGCCCCGTCTGCAGGGGGCCCCGGGCCGGGGGGATGTGCGGCGCAGGGCCTTCCAGGTCAAGAAAAGCCCGGAGTGAAGGCCCCGCGCGGCGGGCACGGCATGTCCATGCCCCGAGCGTTGCGGAAGCGTTCGATTCCCGTCAAGCGCGTCAGGCCACCGGGATCGAAACGGGCCGCACCGGAAGCGGCCGCGGCTCGCGGTTCTGCCGCAGCATCGCCGCCCCTTCGGCCACCGTCGCCTCGGCCGCAGCGGAGAGCGCCTTGCGGTTCGGGATGGTCCCGGGGTCCAGCGGGTCGTGCAGCAGGATGGTCGCGCGCAGCCCGGCATGCCGGCACAGCCGCCAGGCATGCGGGCCGATCGACATATCGCCGTACCATGCGAATAGCGGCCGGTCCCGCCGGCAGGCCGGCAGCCCGCCCAGCCGGTCATAGGCCACCGACACCGGCTGGATCACCTCCGCCGCATCGGCCACCGAGAGGAAGGAGGAGCGGAAGGGCAGTACCCGCGTCCCGTCCGAGCTCGTGCCCTCGGGGAACAGAATCAGGCTGTCGCCCCGGCCCAGCCGGTCCCGCATCTCGCGGGCCTCGTTACCGGTGCGGCCGCGGGCGCGGGAGACGAACACCGTCCGCCCCAGCCGCGCCACCAGCCCGACCAGCGGCCACTGCCCCACCTCGGCCTTGGAGACAAAGGCGGCATCCAGCGTGCCGCCCAGCACGAGGATGTCGAGCCAGGAGGAATGATTGGCCAGGAACAGCGTGCGCGGCGCCGCCCGCCGCTCGCCCACCACCCGGATCCGCATCCCGATCAGGAAGCAGACCACCCGCCAGTACACCCGCGCGAAAGCAACCTTCCCCGGCCCGGGAACCAGCAGCAGCACGGCCTGCACGGGAATGGCCAGAAGCGTCCACAGCAGCACGCTTGCCAGCCGACGGACCGCCCGAAGCCGCCCGCCCAGCGGCCGGTCGTCCATCACATCGAAGAAGCGCCCGCCCGGAACGGCGCGCCGGAAGCGCAGCGGCGTGCGCCGGCGCAGGCGGCTCGGTGGGGTCAGGGCCTCGGCAGGGTCGCGGATGGCGGCGTCCATTCAGCCGGGTTACTCCCAGGCCCGGGACACGTCCATGGCGCGCTGGTGACACCGGCGTGACGAGCCCGCCTGGACCGCCCGGGAGACCGGACCTAGTCTCCCGGCACCCCCCAGAGACGACACGGCCATGACCCAGCGACGCGACCTCCTCAGCCTGGCCCTGGCCACAGGGGCGGGATGGGCCGCACCGGGCTGGCTCGCCTCCGCCCGGGCCCAGACGCCGGGCGGCAGCACCCTGCGGATCGGCATGGCCGCACCCAACACCACCCTCGACCCGCACCTGCTCAGCAACGCCCCGAACAACGCCGTCGCCACCCATCTGTTCGACAGCCTGATCGTCAACGATCACGCCTCGCGCTCCGTCCCCGGCCTTGCCGAAAGCTGGACGCGCACGGACGACACTCACTGGACCTTCCGCCTTCGCGACACGCGCTTCACCGACGGCACGCCCTTCACCGCCGAGGACGCGATCGTCTCCATCCAGCGCGCGACGGACATCCCCAGCGCGGCGTCCTTCCGCACCTACACGCGCAGCATCAAGGCCATGTCCGCGCCCGATCCCCGCACCCTGCTGGTAGAGACCCGCGCGCCCGACCCGCTGCTGCTGAACGCCATCGGCCGCGTCCGCATCATCAGCGCCCGGTTCAAGGACGCCCCCAGCGCCGAGTTCAACGCCGGCCGCGCCGCCATCGGCACCGGCCCCTACATCCTGCGCGACTACATTCCCAGCAACCGCATCACCCTCGAGCGCAACGCGGCCTGGTGGGGCGGCGCCACGCCCTGGGAGCGGGTGGAGCTGCGCGTCGTCACCGACGACGCCGCCCGCCTCGCGGGCCTCCTGGCCGGCGACCTCGACATCGTGGAGGCCGTCGCGTCCGGCAACACCGAGCGCGTGCGGGCCGACCCGCGCCTGCACCTGATCAGCGGCATCTCCTCCCGGTTCGTCTATCTTGCCACCGACCAGGTGAACGATGTCTCCCCCTTCGTCACCGGCACCGACGGCCGGCCGCTCGACCGCAACCCGTTCAAGGACCTCCGCGTCCGCCAGGCGCTTTCCATGGCTATCAACCGTCAGGCCATCGTGGACCGCACGATGGAGGGCCAGGCCGTGGTTGCCACCCAGTTCCTGCCCAAGGGTGGCCCTGGCACCGACCCGACGCTGGAGCCCGCCCCCTTCGACCCGAACCGCGCCCGCGCGCTGCTCGCCGAGGCTGGCTACCCCCGCGGCTTCCGCCTCACCGTCCACGGCCCGAACGACCGCTATATCAACGACGCCAAGATCGTGCAGGCCGTCGCACAGATGTTCACCCGCATCGGCATCGAGTGCCGCGCGGAGGTGATGCCCTGGTCCACCTATGCCGGCCGCAACAACGCTCGCACCGAGCTCTCCTGCTTCCTCGGCGCCTGGGGCGTGAACACGGGCGAGACGAGCAACCCCATGGGCGCCCTCGTCGCCACCGAGGACAAGCCGGCCGGCTACGGCATCTCCAACGGTGGCCGCTACTCCAACCCGGAGGTGGACCGCCGCCTGAAGGAGGCGCTCCGCACCATGGACGACACAGCCCGCAACGCCCTGCTGGCGGAAGCCAGCGGCATCGCCTTCCGCGAGGTGGCCCTCATCCCGCTGCACCACGAGGTTTCGGTCTGGGCCGCGAAGAAGGGCATCGGCTACGTCACCCGCGCCGACCAGTACACGCTCGCCAACGGCGTCACGAAGGAATCCTGATCCCCGTGTCCACCACCACCGAAGACACGCAGGCCAAGCTGCTGCGCGCCACCTACGACACCGGCAAGACCGCCATCTATTCCGCGAAGGTCGATCCGCGCTTCCAGTACTGCCTCTACGTCCCGCCGCAGATCGGCCCAGACACCGAGCTGGTGGTCTGCGTGCACGGCACCTCGCGCACCAGCTTCCTCGACTTCCGCGACGGCTTTGCCGAGTTCGGGCGCTGGAACAACTGCGTCATCCTCTGCCCCATCTTCCCAATTGGCCCGCTCGGGGATGGCGCGCGCAGCGGCTACAAATACATGCAGGAAGGCGACATCCGCTACGACCGCGTCCTGCTCGGCATGGTGGAGGAGGTCGCGCAGCGCTACGGCCGCGACTGGCAGAACTTCGCCCTGTTCGGCTTCTCCGGCGGCGGCCACTTCACCCATCGCTTCGCCATCCTGCATCCCCGCAAGCTCTGGGCCGCCAGCATCGGCGCCTCCGGCTCCGTCACCCTGCTCGACGCCGATCGCGACTGGTGGGTCGGCATCCGCAACCTGGAACAGGTCTTCGGCATCGCCTTCGACCGCGATGCGCTGGCGAGGGTTCCCGTGCAGATGCTCGTCGGCGACGCCGATCTCGAGACCTGGGAGATCACCCACAAGCCCGGCGGCACCTACTGGATGGAGGGCGCCAACGATGCCGGCCGCACGCGCCCCGAACGCCTGAAGGCTCTGCAGGCCTCTTTCGAGGCCGCCGGCGTGACCGTGCGCTTCGACCTTGTCCCCGGCGTCGCCCACAGCCGGATGCTCGTCATCGACCGCGTGCAGGATTTCCTCGCCGGCCTCCTCAAGACGAAGCGCGCCTGACATGCCCGGGATGATCGTGGCGCCGCAGCCGGAAGCGGTGGAAGCCGGCGCCCGCGTGCTCGAGCGCGGCGGCAATGCGGTGGACGCTGCCATCGCCTGCGGCCTCGTGCAGGGCGTGGTGGACCCGCAGATGGTCGGCATCGGCGGCTTCGGCTCCATGCAGGTCTTCCTGCCCGGCCGCGGCGTGCACAAGGTGCTGGAGTTCTTCTCCCGCGCCCCGCTCGCCGCCACGCCGGACATGTGGGAATCCAAGCTCCTCGGCCAGTCGCGCGATGGCTTTGCCTTCCTGCTGGAAGGCGGCATCAGCGAGGCCGGGCACCTCGCCGTCTGCACCCCCGGCAATGTCGCGGGCTACGCGGAAGCGCTCCGCCTCTGGGGCAGCATGGAGTGGCGGGACGTGTTCCAGCCCGCCATCGCCCAGGCCCGCCAGGGCTGGATGGTGCGCCCGCATGTCCACTGGTTCTGGTCGCAGGACCAGTCCGCCAGCGGCCAGGTCAACACCATCGACAAGCTGCGCATGACCGCGACGGGACGCCGCGTCTACTTCCGCGAGGACGGCACGCTCAAGCGCCTCGGCGACACCATCCACAACCCCGACATGGCCCGCAGCCTTGAACGCCTCGCCGAGGGCGGCCCTGAGCTGTTCTACACCGGCGAAATGGCCGAGGAGATCGCCGCCGACTTCAAGGCGCATGGCGGGCTGATCGGCATGGAGGACCTGCGCGCCTATCGTCCCAGCCTCGCCGACCCGATCTGGGGCGAATACCGTAGTCATCGTATTGCCACCAACCCGCCCCCAAGCAGCGGCTTCGCCATGCTGCAGGTGCTGCACATCCTCGAGCATTTCGACATCGGCGCGCTCACCCATTCCGGCACCGAGCATATCCGCATCCTGACCGAGGCCATGAAGCGCATGACCATCGACAAGGACCGCAACATGTCGGACCCGGCCTTCGTGCCCGTGCCGACGGACCAGCTCCTCTCGCCCGCCTACACAGCAAACGTGGCCGAGGGCATCCGCCGCGCCGACCGCCTGCGCGTGACCCGCCTCGAACGGAAAACCGAGCGCGACACCACCCATGTCTCCGTGATGGACCGCGAGGGCAACTGCGTGACGATGACCCACACCCTCGGCAGCCCGTCCGGCGCCATCACCGAGGGGCTGGGCTTCATGTACAACGGCTCGATGAGCCGCTTCGACCCGCGCCCGGGCCGCGCCGGCTCCATCGCCCCCGGCAAGCGCCGCGCCTCCTCCTCCGCCCCCACCATCGTCTTCCAGGGTGACCGGCCGCGCATCGTTATCGGCGCGCCCGGCGGCAGCTACATCGCGCCCGCGGTGGCGCAGGGCATCAGCAACGTGCTCGATTTCGGCATGTCCATGTCGGATGCGGTCGCCGCCCCGCGCATCGTCGCGGTGTCGGATTCCATCGACGTCTCCAACCGCATCCGCCGCGACGTGACGGATACGCTGGCTGCCCAGGGCTACGACATCAAGCGCAGCCCGATGAGCTACGCCTTCGCCGCGCTCCACGGCATCGGCATCGCGGGCGACCGGCTGGAAGGCGGCGCCGACCCGCAGCGGGACGGCATGGCACTGCCCGTGGACTGATCAGCCCCGGGCGTGAACGGCCCCGGACCGTGCGGCCGGCGCGGCTACTCGCCCGCGCCGCCGATCCGGCGCTCGTAGTGCTTCAGGTACTTCGCCGTCACCTGGTCCGTCTTCACCACCACGCAGACATCGGTGGTGTTGAATTGCCGGTCCACCACGGCCCCGTCGCCGACAAAGCCGCCGAGCCGCAGATACCCCTTCACCAGGGGCGGCAGGTCCGCCAGCACGCGCCGAGAATCGATCGAGCCCGCATCCATCCGGTTCATCGGCACATACAGCTCGGGCAGCGCCCGCGGCCGCAGCGCAGGCGGCGCCAGATGGCTCGCGTAGAGATAGGTCAGCGGCTCCGCCAGCGCGTCCGGATCGGTGCCGGGCAGGGAGGCGCAACCGAACATCAGCGCAATCCGGTGCTGGAACACATAGGCCGCGATGCCCTGCCACAGCAGCTGCAGGGTGCCGCGCGTGCGATAGCCCTCATCGACGCATGACCGCCCGAGTTCCAGCAGCCCGCCCTCCAGCGCCAGGATGGGCGTGAGATCATATTCAGAGGCCGAGTAAAAGCCGCCCACCCGGTCCGCGGCCGGGCGGCGGATCAGGCGATAGGTGCCCACCACCGCCGCAGCTCCCTCGCCGCGGTCATGGTCCAGCACCAACAGGTGGTCGGCTACGGGATCGTAGGCATCAGCGTCGAGCCGGGCCGCGTCGGTGGCGGCATCGGCATGCGCGCCCATTTCCTGGTAGAAAACCCGCCAGCGCAACGCCTGCGCGGCCTCCACCTCCGCCGCGCTCTCCGCGATCCGCACGCCCAGGCTGCCGTTGCGGATCTCCCCAAAGCCGGAGGGTGCGCCCATCATGCCGGACCCGAACACCCCCGCTCCCGTCGTCCCCGCTCCCGTAATCCTCGTCCCGGGCCCCGTCATCTCCGGCACGTCACCCCGCGTCCTTCTTCGTCCCCGGCCCGCCCGCGCGCCGCCGATCCGCCGAGGCGGGGAGGGGGGCCGCCACCTTCTTGCCGAACAGTTCCAGCCGCTGCTGCACCAGCGTGAAGCCGTAGCGCGCCGCGATCGACTGCACGAGCCGCTCGTGCTCCTCGTCCTCGAACTCGATGACGGTGCCCGTGTCCACGTCGATCAGGTGGTGGTGCTGCCCGCGATCGGCCGGGTCGTAGCGGGACCGCCCGCCGCCGAAGTCGCGCCGCTCAAGGATGCCCTTCTCCTCCAGCAGCCGCACGGTGCGGTACACCGTGGCGATGGAGACCTTGCTGTCGAGCGCGATGGCGCGCCGGTACAGCTCCTCCACGTCGGGGTGGTCCTCGGCCTCGGACAGCACGCGCGCGATCAGCCGGCGTTGCCCGGTCATCTTCAGGCCGCGTTCGACGCAGAGCCGCTCGATCCGGGTCGCGTCCGCGCCCTGTGGCGCCTTATGGGTGTGGGTGGCGTGGTCCATGTTCATCCCGTTCGGGCGGAGACTGTTAGCCCGCCGCAGCCCCGACGCCAAACGCCCCGTCGAATGGCCCTTCGAATAGCCCGTCCAGCAGCCCGTTCGGCGTTTCGCCCAACGGACCATCCGGCAGGGCGCCCGGCACCGCATCCGGCTCCTCGCCGCCGGCACCCGCCCCCGGAGCCTGCCCCGCGGGGCAGGCGCCTCACCGGTGAGGCGCCTTGCCCACTCAGTCCTTCGCGCCGCGCGCGCGGCGCGTCGTCCGCGGCCGCGTCCCGAGCCCGATTTTCTTGGCCAGCGACGAGCGGTGCGAGGCATAGGCCGGCGCCACCATCGGATAATCCGGCGGCAGGCCCCAGCGCTCCCGGTACTGCTCCGGCGTCATGTTGTAGGCTGTCTTGAGGTGGCGCTTCAGCATCTTCAACTTCTTGCCGTCCTCGAGGCAGATCAGGTACTCGGGCGTCACGCTCTTCTTCACGGGCACCGCTGGCTCCGGCCGGATCGGCGCCGCCATCTCGGCCGGTCGGCCCAGTCCAGCCAGCGTGCGATGGACATTCTCGATCAGCCCGGAGAGCTCTGCCACGGGCACAGGGTTGTTCGAGACATGCGCGGCCACGATCTGCGCCGTCAGCCCCAGTACGCTTCCATCCGCGGAATCCCGCACCATCGTCACGCTCTCCGCCATCCCCGGATCCCCTCGGCCTCGCCACTGCCCGACACGCCACGCCATCCCCGCCAGTTTCGTCGAATGAAAGACACCCGCGACCCCCGGCACTTGCTGCGTACGCGATTCGCAACTGATTTACATCCTCGGCCCTGGCAACAACAGAGAAGAGTAGAGGTGCAGCGCAAATGTCCAAAGAACTGACGCCCGAAAACCCTCCCGAAGGACACGCGGACATGCCTGACGAGACTTGCCGCCTCGACATCACTCGCGACACCTGCCCGATGACCTTCGTCCGCACCCGCCTGGCGCTCGACCGGATGGCGCCCGGCGAGGTTCTCCTGGTTACCCTTCGCGGCGAGGAGCCTCGTCGCAACGTCCCCCGCACGGCCACGGAACAGGGCCATCAGGTCCTCGCCCAGGATGAGGACGCGGCGGGCGACACCCGGCTCTGGATCAGGAAGGCGGGCTGAAGCGCAGTACCAGCGCGTCGCTGCCGTCGCTGTAGTAGCGTCGGCGCCGCCCCACCTCCGCCGCCCCGGCCCCGGCATATAGCGCCCGCGCCGCCAGATTCGCCTCGGACACCTCCAGGAACAGCACCCCGGCCCCCCGCCGCGCCGCCTCCGCCAGCGCCGCTTCCAGCAGTTGCCGCCCCAGGCCTCGCCGGTGCGAGGCGGGGTCCACCGCCAGCGTCATGATTTCCGCCTCCCCCGCCACTGCCCGGGCCAGAACGAAGCCCGCCGGCTCCTCTCCGCCGGTCACCAGCCCGAAACCGCCCTCCAGCGCCAGCATGGTCCCGAGCGCCACCACCCCCCAGTGCTGGTCTGGCGGAAAGGCCCGCGCGTGCAGCGCTGCCAGCCCGGTCAACTCCCCGGCCTCGACGGCCCGCACTGCTGTCTCTGTCACGGCTCAGCCCCCGCCAGGCACCCGCAGCGCCAGCGGCTCGGCATAGAGCGGCACCGCCTCCCGCAGCCCCGTCCCGTCCCGCAACCCGCGCGCCGCAGCGGCCGCCACCCCCGCGGCCTCAGGCAGCCGCGCATCGGAGAGCAGGGCATTCGCCCCGCGTGCCCGCAGCCGCGCCGCAGCGATGGGCGCTGCGTCCCCCACCAGCACCACCGGCCCGGAGGGGGAGGGGAGGCCCGCCTCGTCCAGCAGCACCGGCGCCTCGCCCACCCGCTCCAGCACGAGCCCGCCCCGCCCGGCCACGGTCACCGACCAGACCGCCCGCCCGGCCACCTGCGCCGCCGGAAGGGCTTCGGCCAGCGCCTGTCCCGTTGTCACCCCGACGATTTTCACGCCCCAGCCGTCTGCCAAGCCGCGGCCCAGGGCGAGCGCTGCCCGGAGCCCCGTGAACCCGCCCGGGCCCACTGAGGCCGCGACAGCGTCGGGCGCACCCGGGGCCGCCTGCAACACTCCATCCGCCAACCCCGGGAGTGCCGCCGGCTGCCCCCGCGCCCCGTCGCGCCGCGCCTCGGCCAGCACCACCCCGTCCTCCCACAGCGCCGCCGAGGCGCGCGCGAGCGAGGCGTCCAGACCCAGCAGCCGCATGAATTCGCTCTCCTCCGCCCATCCCGGGCACCGAATGTGTCAGGGACCGGCCGCCCCGGCCATGCCCTCACGGCGGCTTCTCCCCAGCTCACCGGCCGGGCGTAAACCAATTTGTGCATTGCAGCAGGAACACTGCCCGCCACATCCTCTGCCGCAATGCAGCATACCGGAGCGACCATGACCCGCCGGATCACCGAACGGCTCGACGACGTCCTGGACATGGTCCTGACGCTCAAGCGCGAGATGGCCGAGGCCGGGCACCGCGTCGAGGCCTCCTCGCCCAACTACGCCGCTCACCTTGCCGCGCCCGGCGCCCTCGGCGCCCAGCCCCTCTCGCAGCCCTATGAGGAGATCGCGCCCGGTCTCACCATCGGCTTCCGCAAGGGCGCCAAGCCGGATCTGCATCTCCGCCCCACCCCGGACGGCGCTCTCGAGATCGCCCTCCTTCAGCGCACCTCCAGCGGCTGGGTCACCATTGAGATGGAATGGGACCCGGCCGTGCTGCGCGAGAAGCGCCGCGCCACCCTCTTCCTCCGCGGCAGTTCCACCGACCGCCTGCCCCTCACCAGCCTCCTCCGGCGCATTGGCGCCGACGGTTCCACGGCCGACCTCCCCGGCCGTCCCGTCGAGCTCGGCCCCGAGCCCGCCTTCCACGTGATCGAGTTCAACGACAATGGGGACGGCCCCGCGGCGCAATCCTGCCGCGTTATCCTTTTCTGCCCGGTCCAGCCCTTTTCCATGCGCCTCACCGAGCTCAGCCTGCGCTGAACCAGCGAAGGGGAAGCCTCAGCGCTTCCCCGCGAAGAAGCCCCGAAGCAGCGCCGCCGACTCCGTCTCCCGCACACCGCCCACCACCTCCGGCGCGTGATGGCAGGACGAGGAGGTGAAAATACGCGCCCCGTGCTCAACGCCGCCGCCTTTGGGGTCATAGGCCCCGAAGATCACCCGCCGCACCCGGAACAGGCTCGCCGCCTGGGCGCACATCGGGCAGGGCTCCAGGGTCACCCACAGCGTGCAATCCGACAGCCGCTTCGCCCCTCGCACAGCCGCCGCGGCCCGCAGGGCCAGCATCTCCGCATGCGCGGAGGGGTCGAACCGCGCCTCAACCTCGTTTCCCGCGCGTGCCAAGACCAGGCCGGCGGTGTCCGTCACCACCGCCCCGACCGGCACCTCGTCCCGGCCACTCGCTGCCCGCGCCTCCTCCAGCGCGAGCGCCATCGGTCCTCCATCCCGCAATCCATCCGGCATCAACCCGCCCCTGACGCTTGTGGCCGCGCCCTCCCAGGCTCTACCAACCCACTCATGACCGCCCAACCCCTCAATGCGCGCCCCCTGATCGGCCTCACCCTCGATGCCGAGGAGCCTGGCAGCTACTCCAAGCTGCCCTGGTACGCCCTGCGCCAGAACTACTTCGACGCCATCACCGCCGCTGGTGGCCTCCCCATCGCCCTCCCGCACGACCCCGCGCTGGCCGACGACTACCTGGACCGCCTCGACGGCCTCCTCGTCACCGGTGGTGCCTTCGACGTGGACCCGGCGATGTATGGCGGCGGCCCCCGCCACGACACGGTGGTCCTCAAGCAGGGCCGCACCGCCTTCGAGATCGCCATCCTCCGCGGGGCGCTGCGCCGCGACATCCCCGTGCTGGGAATCTGCGGGGGGGAGCAGCTCCTCGCCGTCGCGCTCGGCGGCACCCTCATCCAGCATATTCCCGACGCCGTGCCGGATTCCCCCCTGGCCCACGAGCAGCCCAACCCACGCACCGAGCCCGGCCACGAGGTCGAGCTCACCCCCGGCACCCTGCTTTCCCGCATCGTCGGCGCACCTGCCATGGCCGTGAACTCGGCCCACCACCAGGCCGTGGACCGGCCGGGCGACGGCGCTATTGTCAACGCCCGCGCGCCCGACGGCGTGGTGGAAGGCCTGGAGCACCCGGGCTACCGCTTCTGCCTGGGCGTGCAGTGGCACCCCGAATACACGGTGGATCCGCGCGACCACGCCATTCTCGACGCCTTCGTGGACGCCGCCCGCCAAACCCCTGCCGCCCGCTCCCCCAACGGGCTGTCCGGCACGTCGCCCTCCAGCACAGGCCCTGCCGCAGCATGAGCGACGATACCCCCGAGACCGCCGACGACGCGGGCAACCCGGAGCGCGGCGAGCGCATCGCCAAGTGGCTCGCCCGCGCGGGTGTCGCCAGCCGCCGCGATGCCGAGGCCCTCATCGCCCAGGGTGTCGTCACCCTCAACGGCAAGCCCGTCCAGAGCCCCGCGACCTTCATCGCGGAGGGGGACGCCGTCCTCGTCCGCGGGCAGCGCGTCGGCACGGCCGAACCCACCCGCCTGTTCCGCTACCACAAACCGGACGGCCTGGTGACGACGCACAAGGACCCCCAGGGCCGCCCCACCGTTTTCGAGAAGCTCCCTGCCGGCCTCCCGCGCCTCGTCTCCGTCGGCCGCCTCGACCTTACCTCGGAAGGCCTCCTGCTCCTCACCAATGACGGCGCCTTGGCCCGCCGGCTGGAGCTTCCCTCCAACGGCTGGCTCCGCCGCTACCGCGTCCGCGTCCACGGCCGCGTCAACGAGGGAGCGCTGGCCTGGCTCGCCCGCGGCATCACCGTGGACGACGTGAAATACGGCCCCATCCAGGCCGGGCTCGACAGCCGCCAGGGCACCAATGCCTGGCTCACCGTCTCCCTGCAGGAAGGCAAGAACCGCGAGATCCGCCGCGTCATGCAGCATCTCGAACTGCACGTGACCCGCCTCATCCGCGTCGCCTACGGCCCCTTCCAGCTCGGTACCCTTCCCGCCGGCGCGGTGGAGGAGGTCAACGCCCGCACCATGCGCGAACAGCTCGGCATTGCCACTGCCGCTCCCCGCATCCAGCGCGGTACCGAGCGCACCGAACTTCCCCCCGACGAGGCCACCCCGCCCCGCAGCCGCCCCCCGCGCGCCCGCCGCGCCGGCGACCCGCACCGGACGCCCTGGGGCGCGAAGCCGCACACCGAGTGAGGCGCGTGGCCGTCCTGGGGTGCCAATCAACGAGGCACGCGCGATGAGGATCGTCGCCGGCCAGTGGCGCGGCCGAGCCCTCCAGGCCCCGCCCGGCGCCACCACCCGCCCCACGGCGGACCGCGTTCGTCAGGCCCTTTTCGACAGTCTTAGCCATGCCCCCTGGGCCGGCCGCGATCACCTCCAGGGCGCAACGGTCCTCGACGTCTTCGCCGGTACCGGCGCCCTCGGCCTCGAAGCCCTCTCCCGCGGCGCTGCCCACGCCACCTTCATCGAGCAGGACCGCGCCGCCCTCGCTTCCCTCCGTGCCAACATCGCCGCCCTGAAGGCCGAGCCGCTCACCCGCATCCTCGCCGGGGACGCCCTCCGTCCCCCGCGTGTCGGAACCCCCGCCACTCTTCTGTTCCTAGACCCGCCCTATGCCCGGGACCTCACCCCCCAGGCCCTCGCGGCGCTGAGATCCGCCGGTTGGATCGCCCCCGGCGCCCTCGCCTGCCTCGAGATCGGGCGGGACGAAGCCGTCCCGGCCCTGGAGGGGTGGGAATCCCTGGCTGACCGGCCGCATGGCGCCGCCCGGATGCTCGTTCTCCGCGCCTCACTCATCTAGCTGAGACGGCCAGGAGCGCGGGCACGGCACCCCCTCCGGAACCTGGGTTGCCGACAGAGGAAACGATCTGGCCGGGGCCTAACCCAGGGAGGGGACAGCCGGCCAGGCAGGCAGGACAAGCATCTGGACGGAGATGCAAACGCCCGGATCGTTCAGCCAGCCCCGCCAAGCCAACGCCCTTCTCGCGGCCCTCCCTGCAGAGGAGCGCAACATCGTTCTCGCCGAGGCCGAGCAAGTGTCGATGCGCTTCCAACTGGTCCTTCAGGAGGTCAACGCCCCGATTGGCCAGGCCCACCCACGGAACCAGCCCCGCCCGATCCGTCACCTTCGGCGCCCATCCCTAAGCGGGGGGGGGCACCGATCATCCTTCCCTTTTGTTCTAAACCGTCCCGATACTCTTGCCGAGGAAACCGTCCAGGGAAACATCCCGCATGCCCGTCACCCGCCGCCACGCGCTCGGCCTGGGCGCCGCTGCGCTCGCCACCCCGTCCTTCTCGCCCCGGGCGCTCGCGCAACGAAGCTTCCCTGACAAGCCTATCCGCATGCTCGTCCCCTGGGCCCCCGGCGGCACTACCGACGTCCAGATGCGCGTTTTCTCCGAGCAGGCCAGCCGCCGCCTCGGCCAGCCCGTGGTGGTGGAGAACAAGGCCGGTGCCGGCGGGATCCTCGGCGCCCAGGCCCTGCTGAGCGAGCGGCCGGACGGCTACACTCTCGCCCAGATGCCTATCAGCGTCTTCCGCGTGCCCTTCATGGCCCAGCGCCCGCCCTTCGACCCGCTGGCGGACTTCACCTACGTCTCCCACCTCACCGGCTACCTCTTCGGCGTGGTGGTAAAGGCCGATGCCCCCTGGGCCGACTTCAACGCCTTTCTTGCCGACGCGAAGGCCAATCCCGGCAAGTTCAACTATGGCACCCCCGGCGTCGCCACCTCGCTCCACATCACCATGGAGCAGATCGCCGGCACGAAGGACATCAATTGGGTCCACGTCCCCTTCCGCGGTGTGTCCGAGAATATGCAGGCCCTGCTGGGCGGCCAGATCCACGCCACCGCCGACAGCTCCGGCTGGGGCCCCCTCGTCGAGGACGGCCGCCTTCGCCTTCTCGTCACCTGGGGCCCCGAGCGCGCCAAGCGCTATCCCAATGTCCCCACGCTGAAGGAACTGGGCCTCGATATCATCTCCACCTCTCCTTACGGCGTTGCTGGCCCGAAAGGCATGGACCCGGCCGTGGTCCGCACGCTGGATGCCGCTTTCAGGGACGCCGTCGCCGACCCCGCCCATGTCGCGGTGCTCGACAAGTTCGACATGCCCGCGATGCATATGGGGCCAGAGGCCTACACCGCCTTCGCCCGCAAGTCGGTAGAGGAGGAATCCGCGATGATCCGCCGCATGGGCCTGCGTATGTGAGGCGGCGTCGGAGAGGGCGCTGCCCTCTCCGAACCTCACCCGCCAAGGGCCTGAGGCCCCTGGACCCCCATCTGGCTGCCGCGGATTGGGTTTGGAACCTTCAGTCGCCTCGGCTCGTGAGCGCGAGGCACTCCGTCAGCGGAGCATCCCAAACAGTTATAAAGATGATGGGTTTGGGGAAAGTAAGCGTTCCGTCTTTCCCCCGCTGCGATACCTCGGCTGCTTAAACCAGCCCGAGCACTGCCCGCGCCTGCACCGCGTCCGCCGCGATGGCTGCCTTCAGCTCATCGAGCCCGGTGAACACCGCGTCCTCCCGCAGGAAGCGATGCAGACGCACCCCGATCTCCTGCCCGTAGAGATCGCCAGACCAGTCGAACAGATGCGTCTCCAGCCGCGTCTCGGGATCACCGCCCAGCGTCGGCCGGCGCCCCACATTCGCCACCCCCGGCACAACGCTTCCATCCGGCAGGGCCGCCCACACCGCGTACACCCCGCGCGCCGGCTCCAGATGACGCCCAAGCCAGATATTGGCCGTCCGCCACCCCAGTTCCCGCCCGAGCCGGTCGCCCTGGAACACCGTCCCGCGCACCTCCCAGTCCCGGCCGAGAAGGGCGGCCGCGCGGTCGGGATACCCGTCCTGCAGCGCCCGCCGAATGCGCGTGCTGCTCACCGGGCCCGCCACGTCGGATACCGGCGGTACCACCGTCAGCCCGATCCCGTGCTGCTCCGCCCAGCGGGACAGGAACCCGACATCGCCGCCGCGCCGATGCCCAAAGGCGAAATCCGCCCCGCAGGCCAGATGGCGCGCTCCGACCCCATCCAGCAGCACGGCGTCGAGAAAGGCTTCGGCCTCCATTGCGGCCAGCGGGGCATCGAAGGGCACGGCATGCACATGGGCACAGCCGGCCCCGGCCAGCGCCGCGGCCTTGGCGGGCAGCAGGGTCAGGCGGAAGGGCGGGTCCTGGGGGCGGAAATGCTCGCGGGGATGCGGCTCGAAGGTCAGGGCGGCGAGCGGCAGGTCCGGCCGCGCACCATGGGCCGCGGCCAGCACGGCGCGATGGCCAAGATGCACCCCGTCAAGGTTGCCCAGCGCCACAGTGCCGCCGCGCGCTGCCTCGGGCAGTCCGCGCCAGTCGGTCCAGACCCGGCAGGTCACCTCAGGCCTGCGCCACCCGCTCCATCCAGCGGGTCACCTCCGGCGGACGGAATTCGGCGAGCAGGTCGAGCGCCTGCGCCGGCTCGCGGGCGGTCAGGGACAGCGCCCGGTGCTCCGGCCGGACGAAGCCTGCGTCCACCATGCCGTCCAGCATGGCGTTCAGCCGGCTCCAGTAGCCATTCACGTCCAGGAACACCGTCCCCTTCCGGTGGAGGCCGAGCTGCGACCAGGTGAGGACCTCGAAGGCCTCCTCGAGAGTCCCGAAGCCGCCGGGCAGCACAACGAAGCCGTCGCACAGCTTCGCCATCAGCGCCTTCCGCTCATGCATGGAGGAAACGACATGCAGCCGCGTGACGGAGCCGTGGCCCAGTTCCCGCTGCATCAGGTGCTCGGGGATCACCCCGTCCACCTCGGCGCCGTGCTCGAGCGCGGCATTGGCCACCACGCCCATCAGCCCCACCTTGCCCCCGCCATAGACCAGGCCGAGGCCCCGTTCCGCGATGGCCCGGCCCAGGTCCCGCGCCGCCTCGGCGAAGGCGGGATCGCTGCCCGGGTTGGCGCCGCAGAAGACGCAGACCTTCTTCATTTCAATGCTCATGGGCCGAATGTGGCATCGCAGCACGCCACGTTCCAGCCAGCGCCCGATCACCCCACCGGGACCAGGCCTTCCCGGGGTCTCCCTGGGCATGGACAACCCGGGACCCCGGCGCGAGAACCGGGGCCCCACGGAAGAGGACGCACCCATGCCCCGCACCAGGATCGGTACCAGCGAGACCCTGCTGGAGGAACTGCGCGGCTGGGTGCTGCATGAGACGCCGACGACGGACTCCGCCGCGGTGAACGGGCTGATGGACCGGGCCGAGGCCGAGCTGCGCGCCGCCGGCGCCGAGGTGACGCGCATCCCCGGGCGGGACGGTTATGGCGACAACCTGATCGCCCGTACCCCGGCCTCCCCCAGCACCGGCAACCGCAAGCCCGTGCTGATCGCGGGCCATCTGGACACGGTGTGGGACAACGGCACGCTCGCCTCCTCGATGCCCTGGAAGGTGGAGGGTGAGAAGGCCTTCGGCCCCGGCATCTACGACATGAAGGCGGGGTCCTTCCTCGCCTTCCACGCACTGCGCGAGATCCTGCGCCAGAAGATCGAGACCCACAGCCCGATCACCCTTCTGCTCACCCCCGACGAGGAGGTGGGCAGCCCGACATCCCGCGAGATCATCGAGCGTGAGGCGGCAGGGGCCAGCGCCGTGCTGATCCCCGAGCCCGCCGGCAACCCGGGCGGCGCCTGCGTCACAGCGCGCAAGGGCGTGGGCCGGTTCGTCGTGAAGATTGAGGGCGTGTCGTCCCATGCCGGCGGCAACTGGTCGGAGGGGCGCAGCGCGGTGGTGGCGCTCGCCGGGCTCATCCAGAAGGTGCATGCGATGGTGGATCTGGCTGGCGGCACCACCACCAATGTCGCGCCTGTTTGGGGCGGCACACGGCCCAATGTCATCCCGCCCGAGGCCGGCTGCGAGATCGATCTGCGCGTCGCCACTGCCGAGGACGGCGAGCGGATGGAGCGCGAGATCATGGCGCTGGCCGGGACGGAGGATGGCATCACCATCACCATTACCGGCGGCATGAACCGACCCTCCTTTGCCGAGAACCCGGACATCCTGAACCTGTACGAGCGCGCCCGGACCCTGGCGCGGGAGGCCGGCTACGAGCTGCCGAAGCAGCATCGCGGCGGCGGTTCGGACGGCAACTTCACCGCCGCCATGGGAATCCCGACGCTGGACGGGCTGGGCTGCACCGGCGCCGGCGCCCATGCGCCGAATGAGCACATCCTGTGGCGCGACCTCGCGCCGCGCGGGCAGGTCATCGTCGGGCTGCTCGAGACGCTGTAGCGCGTGGCCTAGGCGCGGGAGGCGAGCACCTCCCGCAGCCCGGTCCAACGGATTTCCGGGTAGCGATCATTGTCCAGTGACTCGAGCTTGCCGCGGCCGTCGAACATGTTCTCGACGTACTGCATGCCCTGCCAGGGCGGGAAGACCTCGCCATCCCGCGGCATCAGCTTGCGGGTGACCGCGATCATGCCGCGCAGCAGGCCCAGCCCGCCCGCGGGAAGTAGGCCGAAGGGCATGCCGGTCACCTCGGCCGCGATCGTCGCCAGTTGGCGCGCGCTGGCCACATCTCCCGCGATGCGCAGCACGGGCGGGGTGGTCGGATCCAGCGCAGCGGCGGCGGTGAACTCGGCCACGTTGTCCTTCGTGGTGAAATCCAGCGGCTGGTCCGGGTTGGACCAGTAGAGCACCCGGCGCAGGCCGAAGAGGATGAGCGGCGCCTCCCCGCCCAGCATGTCCGCGAAGGCGCCGCTGAGGATGGAGGTGGCGGCGATCGGCGCGCGGGTCAGCCGCGCGTGGAACTCGCGGCGCAGGTCGAAATTGCGGTTCCGGCCCGGCGGTATCTTGAACAAGTCCATGCCGAAATCGGAGGGAATGAAGCGCGGCACGCCCGCGCGCACCGCCGCATCCAGCAGCGCGCCCTGGCTCTGCAGGATGGTGCCGCGCAGCCCGCTGAGCGCGGAAACGACGCAGCCCGCGCCGGCGCAGGATTCGGCGAGCGCCGCCGCGTCATCGAAGTTCACCAGCGCCACCTCGGCGCCGAGATGGCGTAGGGCGACCACCTTGTCTGCCGCCGTGCCGGGGCGGAGGACGGCGCGGACCGTGGCGCCCCGGGCTAGAAGCGCTTTCGCGATCCGCCCCCCGAGGTCGCCCGTGCCGCCGGCCAGCAGGACCGGCCCGGCGTTCACCGGACGGGGACCTCGCCCTCCTCCTCGCCGTCCCAGTAGTGGATGCGGGTGGCGTGGACCTTGATAAGGGTGAGGCCGGGGGTGTCGGCGCCCTGCTCGAACCAGCGGTCCAGGTCCGTCGTCCAGTGCTCCCGGAAGGCGGCCTTGTCCTGGATCAGCTCGGCCGTGCCCTCGACGGCGATGAAGATGCCGGGCTTGCCGAGAAGGCTCTTGCCGGCGCTGAAGGTGAGGCCGACCTTTGGATCGCGGCGGATCTCGCCGACGGTGTGCGTGCTCTCCAGGGCGAAGAAGTAGGAATCGCCCGCATACTCGACCTCGCCGTTGTTGCTCATCGGACGGGCGGCGATGTGGCCGTTCTCCGCGCGGGTGGAGAGCATGGCGAAGTCAATATCGGCCATCCTCTTGGACAGGTCGGGCAGCGTCATCTGGCTCATCGGGCGTTCTCCATGGCGTCGCATGGATGAACGCCCGCCGGCCCGGAACGCTGCCCGGTCCCCGATCAGAAGCGGAAGCGCGTTCCCGCCAGCACCGTGCGGCCGGCGATGACGAAGCCGTTGGCGGGCTCGAAGTCGCTGTCCGTCAGGTTGCGGCCCTCGACGAAGAGCGCCACCGGCTCCGTCACCTGCCAGGTCGCGGTCAGGTTGAAGATGGTGCCGGCCTTGTTGTCGCGGGCGGTGGTGATGGCGTTGCCGCTGTTGGAGTAGGAGGCGAAGGCACCCTCGCGCGAGCGGCCGTAGATGATCAGCTCCGGCGCGATGGTCACGTTGTCCAGCGGGCGGATGCTGGCGTTGAGCGCCAGCTGCTGCTCGGGGCGGCGGGCTAGGCGCTCGTCGGTGCGGGCGTCGCGCGCGTCGGTGATCGTGTAGGCGGCGGTCGCCGTCAGCCAGCGCGCGGGGCGCAGGGTGGCGGTGAACTCGGCGCCCTTGATGCGCGCGCGATCGACGTTCTCGAGAGAGGAGAAGAAAGCGTCGAAGTTGATCAGGTTGCGGATGCGGTTCTCGAAATAGGTGGCGCCGACGGTCGCGAAGTCGCGCTGCCGCGCGAGCGGGATGTCGAACTCCACCCCGGCTTCCCAGCCACGCGAGGACTCGGGGCGCAGGTCCGGGTTGCCCTGGAAGAAGCCGGAGATGACGCCGTAGCGCTGGTAGAGCGAGGGCGCCTTAAAGGCGGTGCCATATGCGGTGCGGATGCGCGCGCCGATCTCCGGCACGGCCAGCACGGCGCCAAGGCGGTAGGTGGCGTGGTCGCCGTAGTCGTCCGAGGAGTCGTTGCGGAAACCGGCGGTGAGGTCGAGCCGGCGGAAGACGCGGACCTGATAGCCGGCGTGGCCGGCGGTGTTCGAGGCGTTCGCATCCACGGTGGTGCGGAAGAAGGCGCTGCCGGAGGCCTGGCGGACGTCCTCCCGCTCATGCGTCACGCCGAAGGAGAGCTGGCTCTGGTCGAAGATCCCGGCATCGGGCAGGCGGATCTGATTGCCCCAGTCGAAGATCGTGCGCTCGCCGCGGAACAGGTCCTCGGTGGTGGAGAGGGAGAGGCTGTCGGCGGGGTTGGAGTAGCGGCGGCGATCCACCGTCTGGGCGATGCGGAAGCCCGTCGTCCAGGCCTCGAAGGGCTTGCCCTCGGCGCGGATCTGGCCGGTGTAGCGGCGGTCCTCGAAGGAGTAGTTGGGGTCGTCGTCCGGCACGTTGTCCAGCCCGCCATGGTTCTCGCGCCAATTGGCGAGGCCTTCCAGGCGGAAGCGCTCGCTCGGCGTCCAGCCCAGGCGAACGGTGGCACCGGTGCTGCGGAAGCCGTCGCGCTCGCGCGTGTCGCGGTTGAAGCGGGAGGGGGTGGCATCCGAGCCGCGCGTGGACAGGCTGCGGAGGGAGAGGAGGTAGTCGAACTCGCCGACCGTGCCGGCGATCCCGCCCGAGCCGCGCAGCGTGCGGTTGGAGCCGCCGGCGACCTCACCGAAGGGGGCAATGGTGCGGTCGGGGGGCGCGCGGCGGGTGACGATGTTCACCACGCCGCCGATGGCGCCGGAACCGTAAAGGGAGGAGGCGGGGCCGCGCAGCACTTCGATGCGCTCCACCTCCATCCCCAGCAGGTCGTTGCCGAAGTTGAAGGCGCCATTGGGCTCGGAGGCGTCGTTTACGGGCA
This sequence comes from Roseomonas sp. WA12, assembly GCF_054165765.1. Classification (NCBI taxonomy): domain Bacteria; kingdom Pseudomonadati; phylum Pseudomonadota; class Alphaproteobacteria; order Acetobacterales; family Roseomonadaceae; genus Roseomonas; species Roseomonas sp. WA12. Next base: position 145,461 of record NZ_CM135108.1, read on the forward strand.
CGCCGTCCAGCAGCACCAAGGCGTGGCGGGAGGCGGTGCCGCGGATGAAGGCGGAGGCGGGCTGGCCGAGGCCGCCGGACTGGATCAGGGCGAAGCCGGGGACGCTGACCAGCGCCTCGGCGAGGGTCTGGTAGCCGCGCTCCTCGATGGTCTGGCGGTCGATCACGGTCACCGAGCCCGGCACGCGCTCGATCGGGGTAGGGATACGGGTGGCGGTGACGACGGTTTCGGCGATGGCCGCGCTGGGCTGGGCGAGGGGGGGCGTGCCAGTGGTCGTGACCGAGGGCGAGACCTGCGCGAGGGCAGGCATGGAGAGGGCGGTGAAGGCGAGCAGAGCAATGCGGCGCATCGGGGGATCCCAAGCCGAGCGGTCACGATCTGCCGCGCGCCACCCGGGAGGAGGGCACGCGACGGTGGACGCGGTTCTCGCCTGCGGAAGGGGCATGTCCGCCCCCTGTCCAAAGGTCCGTTGCGCCGGTGCACCTCGCCCGGCACGCGCGAGACAGCTCTGCGCCGGCCGGTCTCCTGGCTCGCGGCCCCCTCCTTCGAGGAGCGCCCCCGCCTTCTCACAGCCTGGTCGGGCCGCAATGGCGATGGGGGCGCATTGGCCGCCTACAGTTGCGAGGGCAGCTGCGGATGGGCGCCGCGGCCTTTCCCGGGCCAGGGCACGTCGCGCATTCCCGTTTCAGCCCTTTCGGGCCACCGGCGCATGGCGGGGCGTGTAACGCGATCGAGAGCGCGGTGGGAGGCGCTGAGGCGCCTTGAGCACGGGTCGGCGGCCAAGTGTGTTCCCTGGAACACGCAGTGTCACGCGACGCCTAGAATACGAAGCCCAGCGCTTTGACGCCCATCCAACCCAGTGCAGCCAGCACCGCGGTGGCGAAGGCGCAGCCCAGGACGGTGAGGGCGACGCCCCAGCCCATGGTCTTGCTGTCGTGCTCCACCAGGCCGAGGGCCATGACGATATTGCCGAAGGCGGGCGGTCCGTTCGTGCCCGGCCCGGGCAGGATCAGCATCACGGCCACATAGACGGTGAGCCAGCCGAACAGCCGATCGCCGAACGGGGTAGTGAAAGGGCCGGGGCGGGGGCGGACATAGCACTCGATCCGCTTCAGCCATTTCGAGGAAGCGCCGGCCAGTCGCAGCAGGTCCGTCCGCTTGATCGACTGGCGGGCCATGAAGCCGGGCAGCTTCGGCACGCGCCGGCCGAGGCCCATCTGCATGCCAAGCACCAGCATAGGCAGGCCGAAGACGCTGGCCATGCCTGGAAGGAGCGAAGGCAGTAGCAGCAGCAGGATCAGCAGGCCGAAGGCGCGGTCCCCGAAGGCCTCTGCCATTTCGCCGAGGCTGATCCGCTCACCCGGGAAGGTGGCCGCCACCTCGGCGACGATGCGGGAGATCGGGGCGGCTTCGTGCACTCCCGTCCCGGCCGGGTCCTGGGCGGGGGCGGGCAGGGGCGTGGCGATCGTGCCGTCCATCGGTTTCCGTCTCTGCTCGGGGCCTGGGCCATGGGGACGACACGCAGAGGGCACGGAGGATGACCCGTCCTGCCCCGGATGCCCGGGCAGCCACGCCGAGGCAGCCCGGTGGCGAAGATGCCGTCGCGGCATGTCGGCTTCAAGGCAGGGGAGCGCGGCGGCAGGGCCATACCGCCACCCCCCGCTCTGTTCCCCGATCCGCAAGCTGTCGAACCCGATGAAGCAGCCATTGGGTGCGAGGGCGCCGTTCCCGGCCTTTCCTTCCGCCACGCATGGCTGTGTGGGCGGCTGCCGGGACGCGGCCGAGAGAAGTGCCCTTTGTGCCGGGCGGGCGCGGCCCTACCTGCGGGGGATGCGGGACGTGGACATCGCGCTGTGCCTGGCCGTGGACGCCTCCTCATCCGTCGATCACGACGAGTTCGGGCTGATGATGGGCGGCCTGGCCGAGGCCTTTCGCGACCCCTCCGTTGTGGAGGCGGCCCGGGGCGGGCCGCGCGGGGCGGCTGCTGTGGCGCTGCTGCTGTGGTCGGGCCCCGGGGCGCAGGCGGCGGCGGTGCCTTGGATGCGGCTGGCCGATGCCGAGGGCGCGGCGGCCCTGGCGGAGGCGGTGGATCTCTGCCCGCGGCTGGTTCCTCCCGGAGCCACCGCGTTGGGCGAGGGGCTGACGGCCGCGTTACGGCTGCTGGCCGAGTTTCCAGGCAATGCCGCACGGCAGGTGGTGGACGTCTCCGGAGACGGCGCGGGGAATGCCGGCATCCCATCCGCCCCCGTGCGGGACGCGGCGGTGGCGGCGGGGGTGGTGATCAACGCGCTGGCCGTGGTGAACGAGGAGCCGGATCTGCCCGCGCATTACGCCGCGCAGGTGATCGGCGGGCCGGGGGCCTTCGTGATGGAGTGTTCGGACTACGCCGACTTCGCCCAGGCGATCCGGCGTAAGCTGCTGCGTGAACTGCGCGGAGCCCTGACCGCTTAATTAGCGGCTGCGGGCGTGGAATGCGCGCAAGGCATCTTTTGGTGCAGTGAAATTCTCCCGGACGTGCTCCATCTCCTGACCGATCGCGCTGGCCCGGCGCCGCGTCCCAGGGGAGTGCCTGCATGTCCGCCACCACGATGACCGATGTCTCACCGGTACCACAGCCGCCGAGCGTGCAGGCCACCGCCGCCATTGGCGCGGCGGCGCTGCTGATCGCGGGAATGGCGGTGCTGGGACAGGTGGTGAGCGCCCGGCAGGCGGCGCTGTACCTGCTGGGTGCGGTGCTGGGGCTGGTGCTCTATCACGCGGCCTTCGGCTTCACCTCGGCCTGGCGGGTCTTCATCGCGGACCGGCGCGGCGAGGGGCTGCGGGCGCAGATGCTGATGCTGGCGCTTGCGGTGCTGCTGTTCTTTCCCGTGCTGGCCGCGGGCAGTGTGTTCGGGCAACCGGTGCAGGGGCTTGTGGCGCCCGTCGGTGTCTCCGTGATCTTCGGGGCCTTCATCTTCGGGATCGGGATGCAGCTCGGCGGCGGCTGCGCCTCTGGCACGCTGTACACCGTCGGCGGCGGCTCGGTGCGGATGGTGCTGACGCTGCTCTCCTTCGTGGCGGGATCGGCTATGGGGGCGGCGCATCTGCACTGGTGGTCGGCGCTGCCGCATCTGCCGCCGATCTCGCTGGTGGCCAGCTTCGGGGTGGTGCCGGCGCTGGTGCTGAACCTTGCAGTCTTCGCAGGGATCGCTGGCGTGACAGTGCTGCTGGAGCGGCGGCGGCATGGGCGGCTGGTGCATGCCGTGATGCCCGCGCGCGCCGGGCTGCCGCGGCTGCTGCGTGGGCCCTGGCCGATCGTGGCGGGCGCCCTTGCCTTGGCGGTGCTGAACTTCGTGACCCTGGCCCTGGCCGGGCGGCCCTGGGGCATCACCTCGGCTTTCGCGCTGTGGGGGTCCAAGGCGGCGCTGGCGCTGGGCTTCGACGTGAACGCCTGGCCGTACTGGGCCTCGCCCGGGCAGCAGGCGTTGCTGCATGGCAGCGTGTTGGGCGATGTCACCTCGGTGATGGATGTCGGCATCATGGTCGGCGCGCTGCTGGCGGCGGCGCTGGCCGGGCGGTTCTCGCCGAACTGGCGGCTTCCGCTGCGCTCGGCGGTTGCGGCCGTGGTGGGCGGCGTGGTGCTCGGCTACGGGGCGCGGCTGGCCTATGGCTGCAACATCGGCGCCTATTTCTCCGGCATCGCCTCGGGCAGCCTGCATGGCTGGGTGTGGATGGTGGCCGCCTTCTTCGGCAACGTGCTGGGCACGCGGCTCCGGCCCCTGTTCGGGCTGGAGGTGGAGCGGGTGCCGCGCCAAGCCGGTTGCTGATCTTCGGCTCCTGACATCAAAGGCCTGACGGGGCGCGGGACGGGTTGTCCCGCGCTTTTCAGGGGTGCAGTTTCGCCGGCCATCAGTCCGGACGAGGTTTCCGCCCCATGCTTCTGCTCACTCCCGGCCCCGTGCAGACCCGTCCCGAGACCCGGGCGGCCATGGCCGTGGACATCGCGCCGTGGGACCGCGACTTCGCGCCGGAATACGAGGGCATCCGCGACCGCGTGCGGGACATCGCGGGCGGCGTGGCCGGGGTGCATGCGACGCTGCCGCTGCAGGGCGCCGGGCATTTCGTGGTAGAGGCCGCGATCCGGACCTTTGTGCCTGCCGGCGGCCGGATTCTGCTGCCCTGCAACGGCGCCTATGGCGAGCGTATGGCCCGGCTGGCGCGGGAGGCCGGGCGCGATCCCGTGGTGATGCCGGTGCCGGACACGCGCGGCGTGCGGGGTGAGGAGGTGGCGGCGGCGCTGGCGGCCGACCCGACCATTTCGCATGTGGGCATGGTCTATTCCGAGACGGGAAGCGGCATCATCAACGACCCCGCCGAGATCGGTGCCGTCGTGCGCGCGGCCGGGCGGCGGCTGATCACCGATGCCGTGTCCGCCTTCGGGGCGCTGCCCTTCGACATGAAGGCGCAGCCGGAGGTTGATGCGCTGATTTTCACCTCCAACAAGTGCATCGAGGGAATGCCGGGCATCGGCTTCGCGGTCTGCCCGATGGAGCGCACGCGGTCCCTGGTGGGACAGGCGGGGTCCTGGTCCTTCGACCTGGCGGATGTGCTGGTTCATGCGGAGAAGTCGGGCTGGGGCTCCTTCCGCTTCACGCCGCCGGTGCAGGTGCTGCACGCCTTCGCGGTGGCCCTCAACCTCTTTGAGGCGGAGGGTGGCCGGGCCGCGCGGCTGGCGCGCTACGCCGAGAACATGCGCGTGCTGCGCGAGGGCGTGGTGAGGCTGGGAATGCGCCCCTATGTCGAGGAGGCGCAGCAGGGGCCGATCATCCTGACGCTCTACCAGCCAGAGGAGCCGGGCTTCACGCTGCATGGCTTCACGGAAGCGATGAAGCGGCGTGGTTTCATGATCAGCAGCTATTTCACGACGCAGGTGCCCACGGTGCGGATCGGCTGCATCGGGGCGGTGACGCCGGACGACATGCGCTCCGCGGTGGAGGCGATTGGCGGGGCGTTGGAGGAGCTGGGCGTGGGACGGCGGGCGGCCTGAAGGCCGGGGGAGGTGAACTCCCCCGGGCTCCCTCCTTATTTGTTCGAGTTTTTCGTCACGCCCGTGCCGCTGGCGCTCCAAAGCCCTTCCTAAGCATAGAGGGTGGCCCGGGCGGATATCTCCCCCGCCCTCACTTGATTACGGGCGGGTCCATCGGCCCGACGGCCCCGGCTGCGTGCCAGGTCTGCCGCATCAGGCCCCAGCGGGCGAGCCGATCCGCCAGCCTCCAGAACACCACCACCTGCCGGTCCCGCACTGCGTCCAGGTTGGTCGGCGAGAGGCCGGCCCAGGGTAGGAAGGGGTTGCGCCGCGCCTGAGCCCAGAGGGCGACGCGGGTGGAGGGGCGCGTGCTCGGGCCACGGGCGTGAAAGCCGTAGGTGTCGGCAACGACAAGGGTATTGGCGCGCACGGCATAGGTGATGGGCGGTCCGTAGCCGAGCCGGCGCACCATCTCCTCCGAGACGCGCAGCGAGCCGCGCCGGTGGTGGCCGTTGCCCTCCTGCCAGGTGAGGCTGCGCTCGCGTTCCCACCACAGGCGGCGCGGCGTCGCGCGGTGGGAGCCGGGGACATAGACGAAGGGGCCGTCCTCGGCGGGAACGTCGTGCAGGTACAGCCAGCACTTCATGCTGGGGTAGAAGGTGTCGCTGTGCAGCTCGGTCTGCGGGTCGTCCTCGCCGACGGCGGCGTGGCTGTGGATGGTCTGGATGAACAGGATCGGGCCGATGCGGGTGCTGGCGACGTAGTTCAGCAGGCCGCGCCAGAAGCCGGAATTCACCAGCGCGCGGGTTTCGGGCAGGCGCTTCAGCACATCGGGCGAGAGGGGCATGAGGCGGGTGACGGCGTCTCCTTGCTTCATCTCGCGGGCGGGCGCGCGCAAGGCCTCGATCTCGGCGCGCAGGCGGGCGAAGGCCTCGGGTGGCAGGACATCGGGCTTCACCACGATGCCGTCGCGCTCGAAGGTGGCGCGGTCCTCGGCTGAGAGGGTGGGGGCCAAGCGGGCGCGGCGGAACTGCGCCATCCGCTGGGCGAGGGCCACGCGGCGGGCATGCAGGCCCCAGCGGTTCAGCCTCGCGCTGCCGAGGAAGGGATTATGCGCGAAGGAGCGCGAGGAGGTGGCGAGCGCCGCCAGATGCAGCGGCGCCATTGCTGCGCGCGAAAGCCCGCCGAGCCATTTCCCTGCCACGCGGCCACCCCGATCGGATTTCCTCCAGATTACCCTGTCACGGGGCAAGGAAAAGCGCGCTAACGCAGGTCAAACGCTCCCGTGATGGGCAAGAGGGTAACGCTCGTGCCGTGGCGCGGGCGTTCATCCCCGTCAGCGAGGGGGAGGCGTCAGCTCGCGGTGATATTGGCGGCGCGCACCACGCCGCGCCAGCGCTCGATCTCGGCCTGCTGGAAGCGGCTGTAATCCTCGGGGGTGGTGGGCACCACGTCGAAGCCGATCTGCTCCAGCCGCGGCTTCACTTCGGGGTGGAGGAGCGCGTCGCGCAGCGCGCCGGCCAGGCGGTCCCGCAGGGGCGTGGCCATGCCGGCGGGCGCCATGAAGGACTGCCAGGAGGTGACGACGAAGTCCTCCAGCCCCGATTGCTGCGAGGTGGGCACGCCGGGCAGCACAGGATGCGGCTGGGCGCTGGTCACCATCAGGGCACGCAGCCGGCCGCCGGCGATATGGGCGGCCACCGTGCCGAGATTCTGGAAGGAGAGGTCCACATTGCCGGCGATCAGATCGGTCGCGGCCGCGGCGCCGCCGGTATAGGGAATGTGGGTGATCTGCGTGCCGGTGCGGATCTTGAACAACTCGGTCGTCATCTGGTCCGAGGAGCCGACGCCGGAGGTGGAGTAGGAGGCGCGGCCGTTGCGCTCCTTCAGCCAGGCGATGAGTCCGGGCATGTCACGGGCCGGGTGCTTCTCGTTCACCACGAGGACATTCGGGGTGGTGGCGGCCAGCACCAGCGGCGTGAAGTCACGCACGGGATCGTAGCCGAGATTAGGGCGCAGCGCGGCGTTGATGGCCCAGACGCCGATGGAGCCGACCATCATCGTGTGGCCATCGGGCGCCGAACGCATGGCGGCGCGGGCGGCGACCTCGCCATTCGCGCCCGGGCGGTTCTCGACCACCACGGGCTGGCCGACCATCTGGGTCATGCGGTTGGCGGCGGCGCGGGCGACGATGTCCGACGGGCCGCCGGCGACAAAGGGAACCATGACGGTGACGGGGCGGGAGGGCCATTCGGCGACTTGGGCGACTGCCGCGCGGGGCCGGAGCAGGACCGGCGCCGCCAGCAGGACGGGGGCGACGAGCAGGGCCCGGCGGGGCGCGCCCGGCCTGGCATCTTTGGGGCGTTCGGTCATGGGGCGTGTTCCTCCGGTATTTTTCGTTGCGGGAAGCTTGGCATTGGGGGCGGGCCCCGCCAAGCGCTTCGGCTTGCCGTGCGGGCGGGCCTGCCGTAACCCCGGGGAGACCAGCCGCAGGGACTAGGAATGACGACGGATCTGGAGATCGCGCGGGCCGCCACGCTGCGCCCCATCGCCGAGATTGCCGCGCGAGCCGGGATCCCCCTCGACGCCCTGGAGCCGCATGGGCGGTACAAGGCCAAGATCGGCATGGATTTCGTCCGCGCCCAGGAGGGACGGCGGGAGGGCGCGCTGGTGCTGGTCACCGGCATCAGCCCCACTGCCGCCGGCGAGGGCAAGACCACCACCACCATCGGGCTGGGCGATGCGCTGAACGCACTGGGCACGCGGACGATGATCGCGCTGCGCGAGCCCTCCCTGGGGCCGTGCTTCGGGGTGAAGGGCGGGGCCACAGGGGGCGGGCGGGCGCAGGTGGCGCCGATGGAGGAGATCAACCTCCACTTCACCGGCGACTTCCACGCGATCACCTCCGCGAACAACCTGCTGTCGGCGATGATCGACAACCACATCTACTGGGGCAACGCGCTGGATCTCGATGCGCGGCGCATCGGTTGGAAGCGCGCGGTGGACATGAACGACCGCGCCCTGCGGCTGGCCGCAGTGGGGCTGGGTGGCGTGGCGAACGGCTTCCCGCGCGAGGATGGGTTCGACATCACCGTCGCGTCCGAGGTGATGGCGATCTTCTGCCTGGCCAAGGACCTGGACGACCTGCGCGCGCGGCTTGGGCGCATCATCATCGGCCAGGCGCGAGACGGGCGGGCGGTGACGGCGCATGAGCTGAAGGCGGATGGCGCCATGGCCGCGCTGCTGCGCGACGCGCTGATGCCCAATCTGGTCCAGACTCTGGAGGGCAGCCCGGCGCTGGTGCATGGCGGGCCTTTCGCCAACATCGCCCATGGCTGCAACAGCGTGATCGCGACGAGGCTGGGGCTGCGGCTGGCCGATGTGGTGGTGACGGAAGCGGGCTTCGGCGCCGATCTGGGCGCGGAGAAGTTCCTGGACATCAAGTGCCGCATGGCCGGGCTCTCGCCCTCCGCCTGCGTGGTGGTGGCCACCGTGCGCGCGCTGAAGATGCATGGCGGCGTGGCGAAGTCGGCGCTGGGCACCGAGGATATGAACGCGGTGCGGCGCGGCTTGTCCAACCTCGAGCGGCATGTGGAGAACATGGGCAAGTTCGGCCTGCCCGTGGTGGTGGCGCTGAACCGCTTCACGGGCGACACCGATGCCGAGATCGCGGCGGTGCAGGAGGCGATGGCGGCGCTCGGCACGCGCGCGATCCTCTGCACGCACTGGGGCGACGGCGCGGCGGGGGCGGCCGAACTGGCGCGGGCGGTGCAGGGGCTGATTGCCGGCGGCACGGCGCGGTTCCAGCCGATCTATCCCACAGGGATGGGGCTGGCGGAGAAGATCGGCACCATCGCCCGGGAGATCTACCGGGCGTCCGACATTGCGCTGCCGCCGGCGCTGGCCGCGCGGCTGCGGAAGTTCGAGGAGGCCGGGTTCGGCAACGCGCCGGTCTGCATCGCGAAGACGCAGTATTCCTTTTCCGCCAACCCCGCGCTGCTGGGGGCGCCCACGGGGCATGTGCTGCCGGTGCGGGAGGTGCGGCTCTCGGCCGGGGCGGGCTTCGTGGTGGCGATCTGCGGCGATGTGATGACCATGCCCGGCCTGCCGCGCCATCCGGCGGCGGAGACAATCGGGCTGGATGCTGAGGGGCAGATCGAGGGGCTGTTCTAGCGCCTCCCGATCACGAGCGCGCGTCCGGCGGCTTTCTTCCGCGCGAATCGGGCGCATCTGCGGCGAGCCCTGCCGGAGAATCCCGCCCGATGTCGAAGCCCATCGCCGATTACGCGCTGATCGGCGACACCTGCCGTTCCGCGCTTATCGCGCGCGACGGCTCCATCGAGTGGATGTGCTGGCCGCGGCATGACAGCCCGGCCCTGTTCCTGCGGCTGCTGGACGAGAAGAAGGGCGGGGCCTGCGGGATCGCCTTCGACCGGCTGATCGGCACCAGCCGCCGCTACTTGCCTGGCACCAACATCCTGGAGACGGTCTTCACCACCGCCACGGGGCGGGCGGTGCTGCACGACTTCATGGCGCTGCGCCGACCGATGGAGGTGCCCGCGGAGGGGCCGGACGGGGAGGCGGAGGGCCGGCTGGTGCGGCTGCTCCGCTGCGAGGAGGGGCGCATCTCCGGCCGCTTCACCGTGCTGGCCACGCCGGATTACGGGCGTGCGGCCTGCCAGCCGGTGATACGGGCGGATGGGTCCGTGCTGTTCGAGGCAGGGGCGCAGCCGCTGCGGGTGGATGGAATACCCGGGCGGCCCGGCATTGAGGGTGGGGCGGTGACTTCTGCCTTCGAGCTCGCGCTCGGAGAGTGTGCCGCACTGCTGCTGGGCGAGGATGCGGGGCCGGCGGGCGGGATCGCTGAAGCGATCGCGCGGCTGGAGGCCACGCGGGACTACTGGGAGGAATGGAGCGGGCGTTGCACCTATCGCGGGCCCTACCGGGAAGCGGTGCTGCGGTCCGTGCTCTGCCTCAAGCTGCTGACCTATGCGCCGACCGGGGCGATCATCGCCGCGCCCACCATCGGCCTGCCCGAGGCCGTGCCGGGCAACCGCAACTACGACTACCGCTATGCCTGGCTTCGGGATGCGAGCTTCACCGTTACCTCCTTCGTCATGCTCGGCTATGTGCGGGAGGCGGCGGAGTACTTGCGCTTCCTGCGAGCCGCCGACCCGACGCATGGGAAGGGCCTCCGCCTGCTCTACGGCATCGACGGGCCGGTGCCGGAGGAGGAGGAGCTGCCGCATCTTCCGGGCTGGCGCGGGGTGGGCCCCGTACGGATCGGCAATGGTGCGGCCGGCCAGACGCAGCACGACATCTATGGCGAGCACCTGCTGGCCCTGGATGCCTTCCTGGAGGCGGTCGATTTCGACCCGCCACACAAGGTGAACGATCACCTGCCCGAGGCGCTCTCCAATCTTGCGGCCTGCGCCATGGCGGCGAGGGACGAGCCCGACCACGGCATCTGGGAACCGCGCCAGCCGAAGCGGCACATGGTGCACACCAAGGCGCTGATCTGGGTGGCGCTGGACCGGGCCGCGCGGCTGGCACGCCGCGTGGGCGGGGTGGAGGAGGCGCGCATCACCGACTGGGAGCGGGCCGCCGGCGAGGTGCGGGCGGAGTACCATGAGCACGGCTGGAACCCGGCGCGCGGTGCCTATACCGGCGCCTACGGGTCCGACGCGCTGGACGCGGCGGTGCTGCGAACCGTGCTGTTCGAGGCCTTCGATGCGCATGACCCGCGCCTGCACGCGACCTTCGACACCATCACACGGGAACTGGGCGAGGGCGACCTTGTCTACCGCTACCGCACGGAGGACGGGATGCAGGGAGAGGAGGGCACCTTCACCGCCTGCGCCTTATGGAGGGTCGGCTGCCTCGCCCTGGCGGGGAAGGGCGAGGCAGCCCGCATGCTGTTCGAGGGACTGGTCGCGCGCGGCAACGACCTGGGCCTGTTCGCGGAGGAGATCGACGCGGCCACCGGGGAGCAGCGCGGGAACTTCCCGCAGGGCTTTACCCATATGGCGTTGATCAACCAGGCGCTGCGGATGGAGCGGGAAAGGCGGAAATCGGGCGAAAGGTGAAACTGCGGGGAGCAACCCGCGCTACGATGAATAACATGTGATAGGCGGGCCAGGACCGTGGAGGGCAACTCTCCCCGCGTGCGGCCTGCCCTTTGCTTACCCCCATGGTGCTCAGGCCCTCTGGGCCGCGACAGGGTGACCATGCCGATCCTCACCGTCCGACACGTTACGACCTACAAGTACCGGCAGCCCGTCTCCTTCGGGGAGCACCGGATGATGCTGCGGCCGCGGGACGGGCACGACCAGCGGCTGCTGGATGCGCGGATCGAGGTCACACCCCGGCCCAAAGCCTTCTGGTGGGTGCATGACGTGTTCGGCAACAGCGTGGGCGTAGCCTCCTTCAGCGCTCGAGCGCGGGAGCTTCGTTTCGAGAGCACCATGCGGCTCGACCACAGCCCGGTGGAGGATCTCGACTTCCGTCTGGAGGAGCATGCGCGCAGCCTGCCCTTTTCCTACTCTGTCGAGGAAATGCCGGACCTGGCGCGCTCCATCGAGCGACACCACGCCGATCCCGAGCGCGCGGTCGATCGTTGGGCGCGCGGCTTCCTGCGGGAGAGCGGGCCGACTGGGACGCTGGACCTGTTGGCCGCGATGACGCGCGCAGTGAAGCGCGACTTTACATACATCCCCCGCGCCATCCGCGGCATTCAGGAGCCGGTGCGCACGTTGGAGCTGGGCAGCGGCACATGCCGCGATTTCGCGCTGCTGATGATGGAGGCTGTGCGCTCCCTCGGCCTCGCGGCCCGGTTCGTGTCCGGCTACATCTACTCGCCCGGGCTCGACGGCCGCGGGCGAGAAGGGCCCGCGCGCGTCGGCGGCGGCTCCACCCATGCCTGGGTGCGCGTCTACCTGCCCGGCGCGGGCTGGGTGGAGTTCGACCCCACCAACGGCATCGTCGGCAACCGCGACCTGATCCGCGTGGCCGTGGCGCGCGACCCCGACCAGGCGGTGCCGCTGCACGGCAGCTGGAAGGGCTTTCCCGACGACAGCCTGGGCATGGATGTCTCCGTCCAGGTCACGGCCGAGGTGCCCACACCCGGATCCCGCCGCATGCCCGCTCTGCCTGGCGCATGACGCACGCCGTTCCTGCCAATCATCTGCCTTCCCTCTAACCGGAGCCTCCCGACGTGAAGATCCATGCCGGCTACGACATCACTTATGACTGTCCGCAGCCCACGCCGATGATCCTGGCCTTGAGCGTGCATCCCTCGCGCATGCCGGATCTGGTCGGGCCGCATCAGATCATGTTCGATCCGCCGGTTGCCGCGACCGAGTACCGGGACATGTTCGGCAATATCTGCCACCGCATCCTTGCGCCCACAGGCCGGACGACGATTTCCGCCCGCTTTGATATCATTGATTCCGGGCTGCCCGATTTGGTGGTGCCGTATGCACGGCAGGTGCCTGTGGAGGAACTGCCGGACGACGCGCTCGTCTTCCTCCTTGCCAGCCGCTACTGCGAGACGGACCGGCTCTCGGACCTCGCATGGTCGCTGTTCGGCGGGACGGAGCCCGGTTGGGCGCGGGTGCAGGCCATCTGCGATTACGCGCATCAGCGCATCCGCTTCGGTTACGAGCATGCCGACGTGTATCGCACCGCCTTCAGCGGCAACAACGACCGCGTGGGCGTGTGCCGGGACTACGCCCATCTCGCCGTCGCGCTATGCCGCTGCATGAACATCCCGGCGCGCTACTGCACTGGCTATCTCGGCGATTTCGGCGTGCCGTACTCGGATGCCGCGATGGACTTCTCCGCGTGGTTCGAGGCCTACCTCGGCGGGCAGTGGTACACCTTCGACGCGCGGCACAACTTTCCGCGCATCGGCCGCATCCTGATGGCGCGCGGGCGCGACGCGGCGGATGTGGCGATCACCACCACCTTCGGCCGCTGCAACCTGTCGGGCTTCAACGTGGTGGCGGACGAGGCGCAGGCGGCGTGAGCGACCCCGCGCCCGTCACGGTGCTGAATGCGGAGGGCGCCTCGCCCTTCGTACTGCTGTGCGAGCACGCCTCCAACCACATCCCCTCGCGCTACGGCGCGCTGGGTGTGGCCGAGGCGGAGCTGACGCGGCACATCGCCTGGGACATCGGCGCGGCGGAACTTGCGCGCCGGCTCTCGGCGCTGCTGGACGCGCCGCTGTTCCTCGCCGGTGCGTCGCGGCTGCTGATCGACCTGAACCGGCCGCCCGGCGTCCCCGACAGCATGCCGGAGCAGAGCGAGGACACGGCGATCCCTGGCAATCTGGGCCTGGGTACGGAGGAGCGTGCGGCGCGGGAGGTGGCGTGGTTCCATCCCTTCCACGACGCCGTCACCGCGCTGCTGGACCGGCGCCACGCGGCGGGGCAGCCGGCGGTGGTGGTGGGCGTGCACAGCTTCACGCCGCGCTACCGCGGCGTGGACCGGCCCTGGCACGCCGGAGTGCTGTTCGATCGGGCTGAGGTGTTCGGCAAGGCGCTGGCGGCGGCGATCGGCGAGGGCAGTGATCTCGTCGTAGGGGAGAACGAGCCTTACAGGATTGAGCCCGGGCTGCATGACTACACGGTACCGGTGCATGGCGACGCGCGTGGGCTGGACGCGGCGCTGATCGAGGTGCGGCAGGACCTGCTGGGCGATGCCGGTGGAATCGAGGACTGGGCGCTGCGCCTGGCCTCCGCGCTGGGGCGGGCGGCGGGGCGGCATCCCGGCGGTTAGCGCCGGCATGCCCGCAGGATCGCCCGCTAGTTCAGGCGGTGGCACTCCGAGGTGGTCTCGCGCGCGCCGCGCATCCCACCGGCCGGACGGACCTCGCAGGCAACGTATTTGCCATTCCGCTCGAGCGTGAAGCTCGGGCCGAAGGCGGAGATGATGCGATGCCCGCCGTTCAGCAGCGCGCTCATCGGCTGATCCACGTCCTCCCACATCGTTGCCGGGCGTGGCGACGCGGCCGGCCCCTGTGCGGGTGCCTGGGCATGGAGCGGTGCCGCAAGGAGGAGGAGGGGTAGGGCGAGAAGCGCAGAGCGGGTCATGGCGCGTCCTTCATACGTGAGTGCCCGGTGCGTACGCGCCGGGGTGCCCTGGTAACCTGGATCGCCGCCCTCCGACAGATGAAGGGGGCAGGGCGGCCGATCACTCGCCGAACATGTAGCCCTGCACGAAGAGGATGTGCTCGCGCATCACGCGGCGCGCCTCCGCACGGTCCCGCCGGCGTAGCGCATCGAGCATCGCGTGGTGCTGCGCCTGCAGGGTGGCGCGGTGGCCGGGCGTGTTGCCGCGGGCCTTAAGCTGGCCCCAATCCGTCCTCTCGCGCACACGGGCCAGGGCGCGGGACATGGCGATGACCGCGGCGTTGTGCGTGCCCTGCGCGAAGGCATCGTGCAGGGCGGCGTCCCAGTGCTCGAAGGTCGCGAGATCGGCGGCCTCGTCCGTGCCGCGCAGGCATTCGGCCATGCGGTCGAGATCGGCGCGGCTGGCGCGGGCGACAGCGAGGGAGATCATCTCTGGCTCGAAGATCAGGCGGCATTCGAGAACGTCGGAAGGGCTGAGCGCGTCCTCCGGAGCGGAGGGTGTGGCGAGGGTGGCGCGGAAGGTGCCACGGCCGACATGGCGGAGGATCAACCCCTCGGATTCGAGGGCGTCCAGCGCGCGGCGCACGGTGTTGCGGGCCACGCCGTAATGGAGGCCAAACTCGCGCTCGGTCGGCAGCTTCTCGCCGGGCTGCCAGCGGCCGGACTGGAGGTCCTGGGCCAGGGCCGCGCGGAGATCGACGGCGCCGAGGCGATTGTTAAGGCTCTCGTCATGCTGCGCTGTCATCGATCCAGGGTCTTGACCGGTTCAACCAATCAGCGAACCTTATCACCGGATTGGATCCGTTTGAAGCTGGATTGGTATAGGGATTGGGCTGATGAAGCTTGCGATGGTAAGGAAAGGCGGTGCGGCGCGCCTGGTGCGGGTGGATGATGCGGGCCGGCGGTACTGGCCGGTGGAGACGCTGGCCCCCGGCCTGCCGACCGAGATGACGGCGCTGATCGGCGTGCTCTCGGGCGGTGCCACGCTGCCGGAACCCGCGGGCGAGGGTGAGGCACTGGACGAGGCGATGCTGCTGGCGCCCCTGCCGCATCCGCCGCGCAACATCTTCTGCGTGGGCAAGAACTACCATGCGCATGCGCGGGAATTTGCCAGCAGCGGGTATGATTCCTCCTCCACCAGCGCGGCGGATGCGGTGCCGAAGGCGCCGATCATCTTCACCAAACCCTTCACCTCCGTCTCCGGCCCCTGGGCCGACATCCCGATGGTGCCGGGGCTGGATGCCGAGCTGGATTACGAGGCGGAGCTGGCCGTGGTGATCGGGCGAGGCGGTCGCGCGATCCCGAAAGCCCAGGCGATGGAGCATGTGTTCGGCTACACGGTGGTGAACGACGTGACCGCCCGGGACCTGCAGGGCGTGCACAAGCAGTGGCTGCTGGGCAAAGGCATCGACGGTTTCTGCCCGATGGGCCCCTGGATCGTCACCGCGGACGAGCTCCAGCACGACGCCCTGCGCGTGAGCTGCACGGTGAATGGTGAGAAGCGGCAGGACGCCGTCACGAACGACCTAATCTTCGACATCCCGACGCTGATCGAGACCATCTCGCTCAGCATGGCGCTGCTCCCGGGCGACGTGATCGCCACCGGCACGCCGGAGGGCGTGGGCATCGGTTTCAAACCGCCGCGCTTCCTGCGGGACGGAGATGTCGTGGAATGCGCGATCGAGGGGATCGGGCGCATTCGCAACACGCTGCGCAAGGTGGACGTGGCCGCGCTCCGCAGCGCGACCTGACGAGGCGGCGCGGGGTTCTGCCCCCGCGCAAGAATAAGCGGCGGCGTGTCAGCTGCCCGGAGGAGGTTTGAGACGTGCTGCATCGTCGTGATCTGATGGCGGCGCTCGGGGCGACGGGGCTGGTCCCGGCCGGCGCCCTGTCGCAATCCGCGGCCTCGGCCTCGGCCTCGGCCTCGGCCTCGGCCTCGGCCTGGCCCAGCCGTGCCATCCAGATGATCGTGCCTTTCCCGCCGGGCGGGCAGGCCGACACCTCCGCGCGCCCCACGGCCGCGGCGGTGGAGCGTGTGCTGGGCCAGGCGGTGCCGGTGGTCAATCGGCCGGGGGCGGGCGGCATCGTGGGCACGGCGAGCGTCGCGCGCGCAGCGCCGGATGGTTACACGACACTGATGGCGCTCTCCTCCCATGCCATGCTGCCGGAGAGCGAGCGCATCCAGGGCCGCACCCCGGCCTATACGGTGGAGGGCTTCGCGCCCATCGCGCGCATCACCGCCGACCCGACCGTCTTCCTGGTGTCAGGGAATTCGCCCTGGCGCACGATCCAGGAATTCATCGCCGATGCGAAGAAGCGGCCGGGTGCGATCACCTTCGGCTCGGCCGGCAACTACTCCACGCTGCATGTCGCGATGGCGATGTTCACCGGGGCGGCGGATCTGGACCTGCTTCATGTGCCCTTCCAGGGCGGCGGGCCGGCGCTGACGGCGCTGCTCTCCGGTACGCTGGACACCCTGGCCTCCGGTCCCGGCCCGGCGCTGGCGCATGTGCGCGAGGGGAGGTTGCGCGCGCTGGCGAGCTGGGGGCGCGAGCGCATTCCCGGTTTCGAGACGGTGCCGACCTTCATCGAGCTGGGTCATCCGGAGGTGGAGTTCTACATCTGGTCGGGCGTGTTCGTGCCGGTGGCGACGCCCGCGCCGGTGCAGGACCGGCTGCGGACGGCGCTGCGGCAGGTCTGCGTGACGGATGAGGGGCTGAAGCGCGCGCTCGACACGGCGGGCAGCCCGATCGCCTACCAGGACGGGGCGGAGTTCGAGCGCTTCTTTCGCGAGGACAGCGCGCGGCTGGTGCGCGCCGTGCAGCGGATCGGCAAGGTGGACTAGGCTTCGCGTGCCAGAGGCCGAACCGGCCCGGCAGAACGCTCGGGAGGAACGAGGGAATGGGTGGTATCATCACGCGCAGGGGGTTTGCCGCACTGGCTGCGGGCGGCTTGGCGGTGCCTGCGATCCGCTCGGCCCGGGCGCAGGAGGCGGGCTGGCCGAGCCGCGCGGTGCGCATCATCGTGCCCTTCGGCGCCGGCGGATCGGCCGATATCGCCGCCCGCAACGTGGCGGAGGCGCTGACCCAGGGCCTCGGCCAGCCTTTCGTAGTGGAGAACCGGCCCGGTGCGGGGGCGGTGATCGGCACGGATGTCGTCGCGAAGGCGGTGCCCGATGGCTACACCCTGCTGATGATGTCCAACACGCACACCGCGAACGAGACGCTGATCCCGAACAGGCCCTACGCGCTGATGCGAGACCTCGCCGCGGCGGCCTCGGTGAATGTGGCGCATCACGTCCTGGCCGTGCATCCCTCGCTCGGCGTGAGCAGCGTCGCGGAGCTGATCGCGAAGGCGAAGGCGGAGCCCGGCCGGATCGACTACGCCTCCTCCGGTCCCGGCACGCCCTATCACATCGCGGGCGAGGTGTTCCGCTCGATGGCCGGGATCGAGATCCAGCACATTCCCTTCCGCTCCTCGGGGGAGGCGCGTACGGCGCTGATTTCCGGCACGGTGCCGATGATGTTCGATGCGATCCCAACGATGCAGCCGCATGTGGCAGGCGGGCGTGCCAGGGCGCTGGCCACGACAGGTCCGCAGCGTGACCCGCTGCTGCCGGAGCTGCCCACCGTCGCGGAATCCGGCCTTCCAGGCTACGAGGCCTCGATCTGGCTCGGGCTGATGGCGCCGGCGCAGGTGCCGCGCCCGATCGTCGAGAGGCTGAACGGCGCAGTGAATGCCTGGCTGAACCGCCCGCAGACGCGGGAGGCGATGGCAAAGCAGGGCGCGCAGCCCATGGCGATGTCGCAGGCCGAGTTCGACGCCTTCCTCCGGAAGGATGTGGAGACGCAGCGCAACTACGTGCGCCTGGCGCGGATCGCGCTGGATTGAGCCGCCCCTACGCCAATGCCGCCCGGATGGCCTGACAGGATGGAATGAACGCCTTGCCCGAGACGCTTCGCCTGACCCTCGCCTGCACCAGCTCGGACCGCACGCGCCCCATCCTGGATGGGCGCGTGACGGTGCCGGGCGTGACCCTGACCGTGCTGCCCGGGGAGCCGGAGGACATCTTCCGCCGCGCACTCCGCGACCGCGCCTTCGACGTGACGGAGCTGTCCATGGGCAGCCACATCGTCACCACGTCGCGGGGGGACGCGCCCTATATCGGCATCCCCGTCTTTCCCTCCCGCGCCTTCCGGCACTCGGCAATCTATGTGCGGACGGATCGCGGGATCCGGTCGGCGGCGGATCTGGCGGGGAAGCGGATCGGGCTGCCGGAGTACCAGCAGACGGCCGCTCTCTGGGTGCGCGGCATCCTGCGCGAGCATTACGGCGTGGACACCATGGGCATCGCCTGGCGCACCGGCGGGATGGAGGAGATCGGAGGCAGCGAGCGGGTGGCGCTCACCCTGCCGCCCGGAATGGACGTGGCCGCGATCGGGCCGACGGAGACGCTGAACGGGCTGCTGGCTTCGGGCGAGCTGGACGCGGTGGTCGGGCCGCGCCCGCCCTCCTGCTTCGTCGCACGCTCGGCGCCGGTGGACCGGCTTTACCCGGATTACCGGACGGAAGAGGAAGCCTATTTCCGCGCAACCGGCTTCTTCCCGATCATGCACTGCGTCGCCCTTCGCAAGGAGCTTGCCGCCGCGCATCCCTGGCTGCCGGTCGAATTGTTCCGTGCCTTCGCCCGCGCGCGCGCCATGGCCGTCGCCGATCTGTCACTTGTGAACGTGCTCCGCGCCTCGCTGCCCTGGATCGCGGCGGAAGCGGAAGCGCAGACCCGGATCATGGGGGGTGATCCCTGGCCCTACGGCTTCCGGCGGAACCGGGAGGAGGTGGGGGCAATGGTCCGATTCGCCGTAGCGGACGGGCTGGCCGCTCGGGAGATCACGCCGGAAGACCTCTTTCACCCGAGTGTGCTGGATGCGCTACCATAAAGATCCGGGCGCTCAGTTAGCTCACGTTTTCGGGAGGTCAGGCCAGTTCTCAGGGGCGTGCTGCCTTCCGAGATTGAACATTGCCCGCCCGCCGGTGCATGGCTAGGTTCCGCATTGTGCGGTGCCGCATGCCGAGTGGAGAGAGAGCCATGGTTCAGGTCCTGGACTGCACCTTCCGCGATGGCGGCTACTACACATCCTGGGATTTCGACCCCAAGCTCGTCGATACCTATATGGACAGCGTGTCGCGCCTGCCGATCGACCATGTCGAGGTCGGCTACGTCAATGATAAGCTGTCCGGTTATTACGGCGAATACTTCTTCCTGACGGCCGACAAGCTGCGTGCGCTTCGCGCGCGCCTGCGCCCCGAGCAGAAGATGATGGTGATGATCGACGCCAAGGCGGTGGAGCCGGAGCGCGTGCCCGCGCTGTTCGGCCCGCTCGCCGGCATTCTCGACATGGTGCGGATCGCCTGCGCGCCGGCACATCTGTCGCACGGCCTGTCGCTGGCGCGGGAGCTGAAGAAGCTCGGCCTGCAGGTGGGCTTCAACGTGATGTACCTGTCCACCTTCAAGGACAACCTGGATCACATCCGGCTCGCGATCGAGAGCCAGGATGCCTATGACGCGCTGTCCCTGGTCGACTCCTATGGCGGCGTGACGCCGACCGAGGTGTCCCGCCTGTTCCGCGAGCTGCGGGAGCGGATGCCGGGCTTCGCCATCGGCTTCCACGGCCATGACAACATGTGCCTGGCCTTCGCCAACACCCTCGCCGCCATCGAGGCGGGCGCGGATATCGTGGACGGCACCTTCACCGGCATGGGCCGCGGCGCCGGCAATGCGAAGACCGAGACCATCCTCATCCAGCTCGCGCGCGAGGGGCTGAACGCGCCGCTCGATCATCAGGCGCTGTCCGCCGTCGTCGCGCCTTTCGAGGTGATGCAGCGCGAGCAGGGCTGGGGCACGAACCTGCCCTACATGATCTCGGGCGCAAATAACCTGCCCCAGAAGGACGTGATGGATTGGCTGGCGAAGAACCGCTACTCCGTCATGTCGATCGTGCAGGCGCTGCAGCGCCAGGGCGGGCAGGACGTGGATCAGTCGGTCTATCCGGATGTGGCCACGCTCGGGATGAAGTCGGGTGACGTGCTGCTGGTCGGCGGCGGTCCCTCGGTAAGGCGCCATGCCGATGCTATCGCGCGGCTGGTCGCGCAGCACGATCCGGCAGTGGTCTTCTCCTCCTCGCGCCATCTCGATATCGCGTCCCAGATCGGCGGTCGTCAGCTTCTATGCCTGCCCGGGCATGACGCATTCCGCGCGCCGGCCGAGGCGATGGCCCGCGTGGCTGCCGCCGTGGTCCCCGCACCGCCGCGCGTGCCGGGCTGCGTGCCGGAGGGGCTGACCATTCCGGTGGTGCAGGCCAATCCCTTCGAGACGGACGAGGCGCATCTCGGCCCGGTTTCCGACAACTCGCCTCTGGCGCTGGCGCTGGGCACCGCGCTCGGCCTCGGCGCGCGCCGCTGCTTCCTGGTGGGCTTCGACGGCTACACCATGGCATCCGCGGCCGAGCAGGAGCTGTCGCGCGAGGTGCAGTCCGTGCTCGACAGCTTCGCGGCGCATCCGGGCGGGGCGGAGCTGTCCAGCCTTACCCCCACGCGCTACCGCGTGAAGCAGGGTTCGATCCACGGGCTGATCGCGGAAGTCGCCTGAGGCCCGAAACGCGCAGGACTCCCGCGATGAACCGGAAAGCAGTGGCCGCTGTCGTATTCGACTGCGACGGCGTCCTGCTCGTCTCCAACACGCTCAAGGTCCAGGTGTTCCGCGAGGCGCTGGCGGAGCACGGGTTCCATCCCGAGGACATCGCCCGGTTCTCCCGCTACCAGACCGCCAACTTCGGTACATCCCGCTACCGGCTGTTCGAGCACTTCCTGACCTGGGATGATCTGAAGACCCGGCCCGCGGGCGTGGACCGGGACGTGCTTGTGAGCACCTATGCACAGCTTCTGCGCGGCCGCTACACGCGCTGTGCCTCCACCCCCGCCATGCGCGAGGTGCTGGACGGGCTGTCGGCGCGCGGTCTGCCGCTCTTCGTCGTTTCCGGGTCGGACGGTGCCGAGCTGCGCGAGGTGTTCGCCGAGCGCGGCCTGGCCGGGCGGTTCCGCGCCATCCATGGCTCGCCCGCGACCAAGGCGGAGAACCTGAAGCTGGTGGCGGGGGAGCTTGGGCGCGACCTGCCGCTGCGAGATGTTTGGTTCGTGGGCGATGCCGAGGCCGACTTCACGGCGGCCGAGGCAGTGGGCGCGCGCTTCGCCTATGCCGACCACTTCTCCACGGCCAAGTCGCGCATGCGCGCGCTCGCGGCCGAGCACGGCTTTCCCGTCATCCGCGACCTGCGCGGCCTGCCCGCCCTTCTCGACGCCTGAACGGATCTCCATGCCCGTCACTGCCTTCCTTCCCTGTCGCGCCGGCAGCCAGCGCGTGCCGCGCAAGAACACCCGCCCTTTCGCCGATCGGCAGGACGGGCTGCTGGGAATCAAGCTGGAGCAGCTGCTGTCCTGCCAGGCGCTGGATGCCGTGGTGCTCTCCACCAACGACCCGGCAGTGGAGGAGATCGCGGCCCCCTATGTCGCGCGCTCGGACGGCAAGCTGCGGATCGACCATCGGCCGGATCATCTCTGCTCCTCCTCGACCAGCACGGACGAGGTGATCGCCTATGTGCCCAGCATCATCCCGGAAGGGGATGTGGTGTGGACGCATGTGACCAGTCCCTTCTTCGGTGCGGCCGAGTATTCCGCGGCGATCGCGACCTATCGTGCGGCGCGTAGTGCGGGCTCGCATGACAGCCTGCTGGGCGTGACGGAGCTGCGCACCTTCATCTGGAACGCGACCACCTCTGTGAACTACGACCGGACCGCGGAGAAGTGGCCGCGCACCCAGACGCTGACCCCTCTATACGAGGTGAACAGCGCGATCTTCATCGCCAATGCGGATGTGTACCGCGCGCATGGCGACCGGATCGGCGCGACGCCCCTGCTCTACGCCATCGCCAAGGACAAGACGGTGGATGTGGACTGGGAGGAGGATTTCATCATCGCGGCCGAGCTGTGGCGGCTGCGGGGCAAGGAATAGCCACCATGGCCTATGTGTTCATCTGCACGCCCACCTCGGGTACCGCGTCCATGCTGCGGATTCTGCACACCATCGGCGGGCCATCGCTGCGGCTGAAGGCGGCGAGCGGGCCGGCCTCGCTGGAGAAGAAGGAGGGCGCGACTTTCCTCGATTCAAAGGCGCCCAACGTCCTCTACTGGTTCCGCGGACCGCGGCACTGGGATTCGACGCTCGACGTATCGCCCTTCCGCATGATCGCGCATTACCGCGACCCGCGGGACTTGGCCTGTAACCAGTACTGGTGGGCGCTGCAGCACCCCAACACGCATGACACGCCCGAGGTGGCCGAGGAGAAGCGCCGGAAGGTCGAGGAGGGCGGGATCGACCGCTACGTGCTCGGCCGCAACAACAAGGCCAGCTATCAGATGCTGACCGACCTCTCGGACGGACCGCTGGGCGATGCAGTAACCTGGACCTCCTACAACCAGCTCTGCTGCGCCTTCGATTACATGGTCGACAATCTCTGCCGCGCCTTCAACCGCGCGCCGTCGCAGGTGGCGGATGCGCTGCGCATCGAGCGGCCGGAGAACCTGTTCGCTAACCCGGACTGGGTGAAGGTGGGTGGCACCTGGAAGGGCTCGGATGTCACGCCCGGGCGCTTCCGGGGCGACCTGCAGCCGGAGACGGTTGAGCAACTGACGAAGAAGTTGAAGCCGGAACTGGATTTCTGCGGACGACGCGACGCCCCTTTTCTGCGACATCACTACCAATAGAACCGCATTGTCCCGGCATTTTTCAGGGATCAGAGGAGGCCAGCCCGTATGGGCCGGAAAGGATGGATGGTGACACGACCGGATGAGTTGCCGGAAACCCGGCCCGGCCGGGCTCCCGGGGAGCCTCGTCGGGTGGCCGTCCTGCTCCGCAGCCACCTGAAGCAGTCGGCCAAGGCGATGGAACTCGTTGCCCAGCTTTCGGCCGTGCCGGATTGGGACGTGTTCTTTGCGCTCGACGAGACGCGGGGCGAGATCGATGTGGCACCCTTCCGGAAGGTGCCGCACTCGATCGCCTCCTGCCAGGCGCTCGGGCTGTCGACGCAGCATCCGCGGGCGATGGCGTACCTGGGCGACTATCCTTTCTACGCGACGATGCCGCAGATCCCGGATTACGACTTCTATCTGATGATTGAGTACGACGTGGGCCCGGCGGACAAGGACGGCGACTACTTCCAGCGCCTCGCCGCGCGGCTGCGCTCGGATGAGATGGCGGATCTCGACCTCGTCGCCACGAACCACCGCAAGCTCGGCCCCGGGCGGGACAAGCGGCCGCACCGCTTTCCGCAGGCCTGGAAGAGCATCTTCCCCATCATCGGCCTGTCCCGGCGGGCGCTCATCCACCTGTACCGTGAGCGCGTGGCAGAGGCCTCACAGCCGAAGCTCAGCGACGGCCAGCAGAGCGTGTACTGCGAGTATTTTGTGTCCTCCGCGCTGGAGGCGGCGGGGCATTTCCGCTGCTTGCCGCTGAACGAGGTCATGCCGGGTAGCGTGGAGAAGGCTTCCTTCAACACGCGCGAGGGCCGGGTGCTGAACCACGAGAGGCGGCTGCCGGTCACCTCCGAGTTGCTACACCCCGTGCTCGATTTCCGGCAATATCTCGGCAAGATGTCCGCGATTGCGGTCAAGTGGAAGATTATTCCGTCCTTCCTCAAGGATCTGGATTACTTTCGTGACCAGGGTTATGGCGGCGAAATGCTTGACAAGGCTTATGCCTCCTTGCAGGAGGCCGAGCAGCGCCAGAAGGCCGCCGCGGCTTCCTGAGTTCCCCCGTATCGAGCGGCAGCCCCGGTTTCCACCGGGTCGTGTCGCGCAAGCATGAGGTATTGAGATGGCCCGATCGACGGCCCTGATCGTCGGGGCCGGCTTCGCCGGCGCCGTCTACGCCCGCACCCTGGCCGAGGCCGGATGGGATGTGCGCGTTATCGACCGCCGCGACCACATCGCCGGCAACGCCTATGACGAGGTGGACGCCAATGGCGTGCGCGTCCATCGCTACGGCCCGCACCTGTTCCACACAAATAATGACGCTGTCGTGGAGTGGATCAAGCGCTTTGGCACCTTCGTGGATTACCAGCACCGCGTGCGCGCGCTGCTGCCGGACGGCCGCCTGGTGCCGCTGCCGGTGAATGCCGACACGGTGGAGGCCGTGCTGCACCGTCCGCTGCCGGACGAGGCCGCGATGCAGGCCGCGCTGGCCGAAGTGGCCGTGGACATCCCCAATCCGCAAAACGCGGCCGAGCACCTGAACTCGAAGATCGGCAAGGAACTGACCGACCTCTTCTTCCGCCCCTACACGAAGAAGATGTGGGCCCTGGACCTCGAGGAGATGGACGCCTCGGTGGTGAAGCGCATCCCACTGCGGACCGACCGCGAGGATCGCTACTTCCCCGGTGACCGCCATCAGATGATGCCGCAGGACGGTTACACCGCCATTTTCCGCTCCATCTTCGACCACCCGAACATCCGTGTTGAGACGGGCGTGCACTACGAGAAGGGGATGGAGAACGACTACACGCACTGCTTCAACAGCATGGCGATCGACGAGTATTTTGACCGCTGCCTGGGCGAGCTTCCCTACCGCTCCATCCGCTTCCACCAGCGCACCGAGGACAAGCCGGCGCCGGCCGATATGAACTGGACGGTGACGAACTACACCGACACCGGCCCCTTCACGCGCGAGACGCACTGGGACCTGCTGCCGCATCACCGCGTCGAGGACACAGGCCGCCGCACGATCACGGTGGAAGAGCCCTGCGACTACCGCGACAACAACGAGGAGCGGTACTACCCCGTGAAGACCTCGGACGGGCGGTACCAGGAGAAGTACAAGGAGTACGCCGCGCTGGCGACCAAGCTGGACCGGATGAGCTTCATCGGGCGCTGCGGAACCTACCAGTATCTGGACATGGACCAGGTCATCAATCAGTCGCTGGCCGGCGTCCGGCGGTTCCTGGCCGAGCGCGGCTGATATCCCTGGCCGAGCGAACGGGATGCGTTCCCGTTCGCTCGGCTGCATCGGCCTGTGACATATTCAAAACAAGCTCAGGGCATCTCCGAGACATCTCCGTCCCTCCAGTTCCCGCCGAGCCCGCGCCCGTTACGGTGATTCCACGCGGACGAGAGCTGGTCTAAGAACAGGGGGTTCGTCAGGCGCGCTGCGTGGTGGACTGTGGCGGTGATTCGAGGAGCGACTGTCGTGGCAGCATCCATTCACGTGTTCTACTGCTACGGTGGCAACAGGAACTTTGGTGACGACTACATCCTCGATCAGTGGATCCGCTTCGCCCTCGATAACGCCCCATCCAAGAAGCTGATCGCCAATTGCGGTGCGGCCTGGATGCAGGCCTATCACATGGACGACCCGGTCTTCTTTAACGACTTCCTCGCGGGGACGAGCAAGGCCTTCGTCGTGCGGGCGAAGGAGGGGGCCGAGGCGCTCGGTGTCGCGGGCTGCATCCGTGCTGGCATCGAGGCAGCGGAACATATGCTGGAGAACAACACCGCTTGGCGCAGCACCCTCTCGCGGATCAGCGCCTTCCATGTTTGTGGCGGTGGCTTCCTGAACGATCATTTCCGCTTCTCCTTTGCCGCGGTCAGCATGATGGCGACGCTGGCCAAGCGCCTGGGCGTGCCGCTCTACGGGACCGGTCTGGGTCTGCTGCCGCTTCAGCGTGACACGCCGGGCCTGGCCGAGCTGTTCGGCCAGTTCACCTTGATTGAGACGCGGGATCATCAGAGCTTCGAGTTCGTGAAGGCGGAGTCGCCCGAGGCGAATGTGATTTTCGGGGTGGACGACACCTTCATCTCGGAAGTGAAGACCTCGCGTGAGCCGGACCGCTCGCCGGCGCTCTACATCAACGTCCAGAAGGACATGAAGCTAGCGGGTCGCCATCAGTCCCTGCTGGACGGGATCATGACCGTCATGGAGGCCAACCGGGGCCACTTTTCCTCGGTGCGCTACCTGAATTTTTTCCAGAAGCACGACATGCAGTTCGTGAATGTCCTCCGCAAGGCGGTGGCGGATGCGGCCATTTACGACAAGGACCTGATCTTCGAGGACGGGTTGCCCTTCCGGCCGGGGGACTTTTGCATCAGCACGCGCTTCCACTGCCATTTGCTGGCGTCTCGCGCTGGGGTGAAGGGCAGCTATATCTCGGGATCCGCGGGCTATTACGATATCAAGCACGGCTCCGTCGCCAAGCTCGGATCGAACTGGCCGTCCTTCTTTGAGACGGATCCGGCCACGCTGGACTTTGGCACGATGCCTGCGCCGATGATCGACGAGGTGGGTATCCGCACCAGGAAGCAGGAACTGGCGCGCACCATCCTCGCCTGAGTAGGCGAGGAGCGGATGCTGCTACCAGGGCCGGACAGGGGCCGGGTAGTAGCGCTCGTAGAGGTCGAGGCCCTTCGGCCCGAGATGCACGCGGTCTCCGATTTTCCGGCAATCCTCAAAGGCGTCCAGAATATCGCCGAGCTGGTCGGGGTTCTTGCCCACGAGGTAGAGCGGCCGGGGATTGGCCAGAAACTGGAAGATGCCGTTCTGGTAGGCGTGGCGCGTCTCGACGCCGCGGATGTGCTGAATAGCCACCAGTGACCCGGGGAAGAGCGCGCACATATGCGCGTTGCCGCCCTGTACAGTGATGAAATGGTGAGCACTGCTGAAGATCTTGAGCTTTAGCAGGTTGTAGGCACTTCCCGACTTCTCGAGCATGTCGCCGAAGATGATGACCTCCGGGTGCTTCTCCGCGATCTCGACATCGCTGTAGGTAAGCAGGTGCTGGCGGTCTACGGAGTAGCCGCGGGCACTATGGGAGGCCCGGGCCGCCTCGAAGAACACGATCTGGTAGTCGTTCTTGTACCGGGAGAAGATCTGCTCGAGCGTCTCGGGGTTGAGAAAGTTGTGCGGCACGCCGCCCCACTCGACCGTGTACTTGTTGTGGACGACAAGGATGGGCTTTCCAAAGCCGAAGTCAGTTTTGTAGCGGCCGCGGTAGTTGGGCGCCCATTCCATGCCCGCCTGATGCGCATACAGCCCGCTTGGATAGAGGAAATGCGCCGGCGCCGTGTTCGGCCGCACCATGCCCCTTTTGCGTGCCGAGACGTTGATCTGGTCCGCGTTCAGGAAAAAGTAGAAGGGTTCCATGCCCGCATAGGTATCGATCCGCCGGCCCGTCATTTGCCCGGTCTGGTGCAGCCAGTGGACGTAGGGGATGAAGCTGTTCACCTCCTCCCCGAACTCGCCGTCGAAGCGCAGCACCTCCGGCAGGGCCGCGATCCGACGGGAAGAGGAAACCTGCTCCTCCATCCGGTACTCGGCCGGTTTTGCAGTGAATCGCATCATCCCCCGAAAGGCGAGCGGCTCACCATCGGCGCTGGTGCGGCGGAACGTGGCCGTCACCTGGCCCTTGCGGTTGAGGAAGGCGATACCGTCACCCTCGACTCGCCAGCGGAACATGTCGCGGCTCTGATGTCCCAGCACCGATCCGTCCGCCTTGAAGGCGAAGCGCATGCTGCGAACCCAGCTGTCGTTGTTGCCGATGAGGAAGAAGGTGCGGCCCGCCACATCCTCCATGGCCAGCCCGGCCGTGGTCAGGCCCGCGGCCGGCCCATGGATCGTGGATTCATCGAGCATACGTCGTTCCCGTGCGAAGTGATCACGAGGACGCAGCCGATGCAGACATCACCGGCCCCGGACCATCACTGACCGGAACATGCACGGAGCATGAAGGGCTTGTAAACCGCGATCGGGCGCGGGACGGATCACATCGCCGGGCCTCCCACCCTCGCTCTGCCAGGGCAGGGTGGGAGAGGGCGGATACCTTTCGTGATCCTTGCCGTACGGGCCCGCGCCTTGCATCCCACCCCGAAGGTTCCCACACCAAGGCAGGCCTGAGAGGGCTGGTGGATGCGTCGCCCGGACCATCTTGTCCTCAGGGCATTTTCCTGCCCACGCCTTCTACCACGGAGCATGGCCTTGGCAGAGTCCGACATCCTGCTGAGCGTCAACCGGTTCGGCCTCGGCGCCGCCCCTGGCGAGCTCGCGGCCGCACGGTCGGACCCGCGCGGCCGCGTGGCGGCCCAGCTCATGCAGCCGGTCACGGCCCCCGTTTCGGGCGAAGATCTGCCCCCGAACACCACCCAAGGCCTCACCCTCTTGGTCGAGCGCCGGCGCATCCTGGACGAGCGCAACGCCGTCGTTTCGCGCGGCGGCGCGGATCCCGGCACCTCCTTCACCCGGCCCGGCACGGTGGCGGCAGGAGAGCTGAAGGTGGCAATCGAGACTGCCACCCGCACCACGACGCCGCTGATCGAGCGCCTCTCCCTTTACTGGTCCGACCATTTCACGACAGCCGGCGCCTATATCGGCTTTCTTGGCGGTGGCATGGACAGGGATGCGGTCCGTCCGCACATGCTGGGCAAGTTCAGTGACCTGCTGGTCGCCGCTGCGCTGCATCCGGCCATGCTGTTCTATTTGGACAATCGCAGCTCGACCGGCCCGAACGCCCCAGTGAACCGCCGCGGGCGCCGCCGTGGCGGGCTGAACGAGAACCTGGGGCGCGAGCTGCTGGAACTGCATACGCTCGGCGTCGATGGTGGTTACACGCAGGACGACGTGATCGCCCTGGCCAAGATCCTGACGGGCTGGACGATCGATCTCGCCCCCAACCCGACCCGGCCGGAGCGCGTGGGCTTCTTCCCCGAGCGCCACGAGCCCGGGCCACAGACGCTGCTGGGCAAGACCTACCCGCAGGAGGGAGCGGACCAGGCGATCGCCGCGCTGACGGACCTGGCCCGCCATCCCTCCACCGCGCGCCATGTCACCCGCCGCATGGTCCGGCACTTCGTCGGCAACGGGCTGGCGGGTCTGGAGGAGCGCATGGCGGCGGTGTTCCGCCGTACCGATGGCGACCTCGGTGCGGTCACCCGCGCGCTTGTCGCGGATAGCGAGGCCTGGGTGCCGCCGCGAAAGGTGCGCCCGCCCATCGAGCTGATGCTGGCCAGCGCGCGCCTTCTTGGTGGGCTCCCCGCGCGCTCCGAGCCCGGGCGCGCCCTGGGCGCCATGGGCCAGCCGCTGTGGCAGGCACCCTCGCCCAAGGGGTGGCCGAACGAGGACGATGCCTGGGCCGCGCCGGACTCGATCAAGACCCGGCTCGACTGGGCGTCCGAACTGGCTGCCCGGGTTCCGCCCCGCACCGATGCGCGCGCCCTTCTCGATGCTGCCTTCGGCCCCGCTGCCAGCCCGGAGACACGACGCGCCGTGGAGCGGGCCGCGGATGGCCGGCAGGCGCTGACTCTTCTCCTTCTCTCCCCGGAGTTCCAGAGGCGATGACCCATCCCGTGATGCGCCGCGCCGTCCTCGGCGGCCTCGGTGCTCTGTTCGCTTGGCCCTACGCGCCGCGGCTGGCCCGCGCGGCGGGGCGCGACCCGCGGCTGCTCGTGGTGATCCTGCGCGGCGGACTGGACGGCATCTCTATGCTGCAGCCCGTGGGCGATCCGGCCTTTTCTGCGCTGCGTGGGGCGGATTCGGGCCAGACGGTGGCGCTGGACGGCATGTTCGGGCTGCACGCCAACATGCCGAAGCTGCTGGCCATGTTCCAGGCAAAGGAGGCGATCGCGCTTCACGCCGCCCACACGCCCTATCGCGGCCGCTCCCACTTCGACGGGCAGGACGTGCTGGAGAGCGGGCTGCCGCGCGTGACCACCGGTGAGCGGACGGGCTGGTTGAACCGGGCGCTGACGGCACTTCCCCGCGGGGAACGCGTGGCGCCGGCGAAGGGACTGGCGATCGCGCCAGTGATTCCGGTGATCATGCAGGGTCCCGCTCCAGTTGAGACCTGGCAGCTCCAGCGCTTCCACTACGCCGACGAGGAGCTCGTGGCCCGCCTGCTCGACCTCTACGAGGCGCGTGATCCCAAGCTGGCCGAGGCGCTGCGGGGTGGCGCGCAGCTGGACACGATGATGCAGGACACGGCGCCCGGCGCTCCGGGCACACAGCGCGTTCCGGGCCGCCCGGATTTCACCACCGAGACCGCGGCCGCTGCACGCATCATGGTGCAGCCGAACGGGCCGCGCGTGGCGGTTCTGGGATTGAAGGGCTGGGACACTCACTCGACCCAGGGCACCGCACGGGGTGGGCTGGCGAACCGGCTGGGCGCGCTGGACGATGCGCTGGACGCACTGCGGACGGGGCTGGGTCCGGTGTGGTCAGACACGGTGGTGGCCGTCGTCACGGAATTTGGCCGCACCGCGCGGCTGAACGGCACGGGCGGCACGGATCACGGCATGGCCACGGCCGCGCTGCTGCTGGGCGGGCGGTTGAATGGCGGGCGCGTGCTGGCGGACTGGCCAGGCCTTGCACCGCACGAGCTGTACGAGAATCGCGACCTGCGCCCCACTACCGACCTGCGCGCGGTGCTGGCTGGGGTCATGGTGGACCACCTGCACTTCCCCGCACAGGCGGTGGCCGATGTGTTCCCGGATACGACGCCGGTCCGGCCCGTCTCGGGGTTGATCCGGGTTTAGGAAGGCAGGGGAGGACGCATTCTCCCTGCCGTTCACACCGTTTCCGGCACCTCCGTGTAAAGGCGCCGAAGCGCATCGAGGAAAGGCGGCTCCCCCTTCTTCCGCGTGCCTGTAATGGGATCGGCACCGAGGACCGTGTCGCTTGCTTCGCGCGACAGGGCCCGCACGAAGTCCACACGGGGATCCCGCAGCGCGGCTACCGCCGCCGCATCGCCACCCGCGCGCAGCACGGCCGCGGCCAGCACCCCGTCCTCCATTGCCATGGTCGCGCCCTGGCCGAGCGTGGGGATCATCGCCTGCGCGGCATCGCCCAGGAACAGGGCGCGGCCGCCGGCCGCATGGCGCAGCACCGGGGCGTCCTGCATGCGGGCCCAGTGGATCTCCTCGAACTGCGCCTCGATGCGGCCGAGCATCCAGGCCACCTCCGGGCTCGGGATGCCGGATGATGGGGTGAACAGCGCGCGCTGGTAGGAGGCGCGGCGCGCGTAATCCGGGATTTCCGCGCCATCGGTCAGGCGGAAGGCACCCGCGATGTAGACGGCATTCCCCGGCACCCGGAAGGCGAGGAGGCGGTTGGAGCCCTCGAACCACTGGCCGTAATCGTCGAAGGGGCAATCGTCTGCATTGCTCACCAGCATGCGCCAGATGCAGATGCCGAATTGCTCCACGGGCGGGTCGCCTGATGTGAGCGCGCGAAGTCGGCTGTAGCGACCGTCGCCGCCTACCAGCAGGTCGAAGCCGCCATCGCGGACCAGCGTGCCGTCGGACAACCGGAAAACAGGCACGAGCCGCCCGGCCGCATCCTCCTCCAATCCCTCCATCGCATGGCCCTGGCGCGTGATGTCCTGAAGCGGTTCGCGCAGCACGCGGTACAGCTCGGACCAGCGGACACGCACGCCTGGTTCCTCGGCCACGTCGAGCATGTCGAGGTCGAGAAGGCGCGTGCCGTCGGCCAGGTCCACCGTCCAGCGGCGCCAGGGCAGGGAGGCGGCGCGCAGCGCGCCGTACCGCGCGGGGTTGTGCAGGCGCAGCGCCTTCAGCGCGTTGGGGCCAAGGTTGAGGCCGGTTCCTGCCTCCGCATGCTCGCCGGTGGCCGCGCGCTCGAACACCGTCACCTCATGGCCGGGCGCGCCGCGCAGCCCTTCGGCAAGAAGCGATCCCGCAACGCCGCTGCCGATGATCCCGATCCGCATCAAGCCTCCTCCGCGATCACCGCGACCAAACCGCCACCGGGCGGCCCCTGATGCGCAGCCCCGCCCGAGACGAAGATGCGTCCATCCCCTGCCACCGCCGCGATGACGGCGCCGAGAGCTCCGCGTAGATGCCGCTGCGCGTCCAGATCCGTATCGCCCAGCATGGTGTGCCGCTGGCCGCGCAGATGGTGCCGGCGGTCTGGCTCGCCCTTGGCCAGCACGGCGCGAATGCGCGCGCGCTGCGCGGCGGGCACGTCGGGCTCCGTGCTGAGCCCGGCGGCGCGGAAGGCAGCCTGCACGG
The DNA here is from genome assembly GCF_054165765.1 of Roseomonas sp. WA12. Taxonomy (NCBI): domain Bacteria; kingdom Pseudomonadati; phylum Pseudomonadota; class Alphaproteobacteria; order Acetobacterales; family Roseomonadaceae; genus Roseomonas; species Roseomonas sp. WA12. The sequence goes on from NZ_CM135108.1 coordinate 177,714, forward strand.
CCGCGAGGTCCAACGCATCCGCCATGGGGCGCACGGCCATGCGCAGCCCCGGCGCCCAGCCCGGCGCGGTGCCGAACACCACCACCTCGTCGCGCATCACCTCCACCCCGGCGGAGGCACTGACGCGGGAGGAGAACAGCTCCGGCCGTTCCAGCAGGGCGTCGCTGAGCGCGCGGTCGGCCGCCACGTCGCCCAGCGCCAGCGCCGCGCCCATGGCGCCGCCCGCGACGGAGCGCAGCAGCAGCCCCGGTCCGCCCGCCGGCGACTTCACCTGCACGAGCGCGACCTGGTCGGGCGCCGTGATCCCTGCATCCGCCATTGCCGCGCGCACGGCCCTGGCCACGCGCGCGATCTGGGTGTCGTTCCCCACATCCCCGGCCGCGACGGGCGGGCCGAAGGCGGTGCCGATGGCCAGCCCTTCCGCACCCTCCGCCGCGAAATCGACGGCGAAGACCATGTAGTGGGGCGAGAGCACGCCCTCGGTGCCGCCCGAGAGCACGCAGGGGATGCGCTCCGCCAGCTCCTCTGCGCGCTCGCCGGTGGCGCGGGAGAGGAGATGCATCAGCGACTGGGTGAAATAGCCGCGGGTGAAGTCGTTCAACCCACCATTGCCTTCGGTTTTGCCGATCACGGCGCGGATTTGGCTGGCGGGCAGACTGCCGCGCTCGATCAGTCCCTGAAGCGCGCTGACGTCGCCCGGATGCGCCATGGACAGGCGATGGATAGTCAGTCTCGGCAAGGCGCGCCTCCGGGGGGTTGGATCAGGGGCAAAGACCGGGCCAGCGGTCGGTCCAGGGATGCGCGGCCTCGTATTCCGCGCCCACGGCCAGCAGCACGGCATCCGCCCCCGGCGCGGCGACAAGCTGGAAGCCGACAGGCAGGCCCGCCACCAGGTCACAGGGCAGGGCGATCGCCGGCAGGGCACCAAGATTGGCAAAACTGGTGAACACGGCATGACCGCGCGGCCCGACCTCCCGCCCGTCAATCCGGGGCGGGTGGGAGTCCGTGGCCGGCCAGGGCAGGGCGGCGGCGGCAGGGGTGAGGACGGCGTCGCACCCTGTGGTCAGGAAGGCGGCCATGGCGCGGCGGAAGGCAGCCATCGCCTCCAGCGCTGCCATCAGGGTGGAGGCCGGCATGGCCTGCCCGGCCGCGGCCATCGCAACCAGGGCAGGGGAGGCGGGCGCCGGCTTCCCGGGCAGGCTGCCCAGCAGCCAGGCAAGGCCGGCGCCGGCAATGGTGGAGAAAAGCGGCAGCACCTCCTCCACCGCGAAGGGCACCGGGCCCTCTTCCACCTGATGGCCGAGACCTGCCAGCCGCGCGGCCGCGCGCGCCACGGAAGCAGCGATCCCGGGATCGACGGGGTGGTCCCCGAAACGTGGGACGTAGCGGATGCGGAGGCGCGGGACATGGGTGGGCGGCGCGAAGGGCGGCATTCCGCGCGAGGCCGGGTCCTGCACGGGGGCTGGCGTGGCAATCGCACCCAACAGCGCCGCTGCATCCGTCACCGTTCGCGCGATCGGGCCGATCACCTCGAGGTCGAGCAGGATGGGAGGCAACCCATCCGCGCGCGGCACGCGGCCTGGGGTGGGCTTCAGCCCCACCAGCCCGGCATGGGAGGCCGGCCTTCTGATGGAGCCGCCACCATCCGTGCCGAGTGCCAGCGGGCCCATGCCGGAGGCCACCGCCGCCACCGCCCCGCCGCTGGACCCGCCTGGGGTCAGGCTCGGGTCCCAGGGATTGCGGGTGGGGCCAAAGACGGCATTGTCCGTGTAGCCCTCCAGGGTGAATTCGGGGACGTTCGTCTTGCCCAGGATCACGGCGCCGCCCGCGCGAAGTCGCGCCACGGGCAGCTCGTCCCTGGGGGGGACGTGGTCCCGATAGGCCGCGCTGCCCCAGCAACAGCGAAGGCCGGCGACTGCGATGTTGTCCTTCACCGTCAGCGGCACGCCATCCAGCGGGCCGGCGGGGCGACCTTCCCGCCAGCGCGCCTCGCTGCGCCGCGCCGCTTCCAGCGCGCCGGCCGGATCGGCCGTGATGATGGCATTCAGCTCGGGGTTTAGCCGCGCGATGCGCGCGAGGACGGCGCGGGTGGCCTCCACGGGAGAGAGGGCGCCGCGATGGTAGAGCCGGACCATGCCTTCGGCTGTGAGTGTGCAGGGATCGATGGGACGGGCCTCTTCTTCGGCGCGGGCCCGGCGGCCCCGCATCGATCATGCCATGCAAGACCCGGGCAGGGAGGGGGACCGCCGAAGGGGCTTGCCAAAAGGGTCCCGGCACCCTTTTTGCTGCCGGGATCGAAGGGCCGGGCATCCGATCCCGGCATGAAGGGATTTCCGATGGCGCCGCAGCTGTCTCAGAACCTGGCTCAGCACCTGTCTCGCCGGCGCATCTTCGCTGGGGGCGCCGCCCTGCTCGGCGCGGGGCTGGCCATGCCGAACCTGGCGCGCGCCCAGCCCCTGCAGAAGCTGCGCTTCGCGCTCGACTGGGCGAAGCAGGGACCGAACGCTTACGCCATCATGGGGCGCGAGAAGGGCTTCTTTCGCGAGGTCGGGATCGACGCCACGGTGGATCGTGGCTTCGGCTCCGGCCGCACGCCGGTGGATATCGCGAGCGGCGCCTATGAGATGGGCCAGGCGGACATCAACCCGGTCATCAAGTTCATGGCCGAGAATCCGAATGCGGGGCTGATCGCCACCGCCATGTGGGGCGACCGTTCGCTTCTCTGCGCGATCTCCCGCGCCGACGGGCCGGTGCGCACGCCCAAGGACCTGGAGGGCCGTACCCTGGCCGCCCCGGAGTCGGATGCCGGCCGTCAGCTCTTCCCCGCCTTCGCGCGGGCCGCGGGGGTGGATGCCTCGAAGGTGAACTGGATGACGGTGAGCCCGGAGCTGCGCGAGCCGATGCTGGCGCAGCGGCGCGTGGACGGCATCACCGGCGCCATCACCTCGGCCGGCATGTCGCTGAAGGCGCTCGGCCTCGATTTCCCGCAGCAGCGCGTGATGTACTACCGCGACCACGGGCTGGATCTGCTTGGCACCGCCTTCATCACCACCAAGGCTTTTGCCGAGCGCAACCCGGAGCTGGTGCGCAACGCCCAGCGGGCGCTGTTCCGCTCGCTCATCTACGCGAACAAGAACCGCGACGAGAGCATCGCCATGCTCAAGCGCGTGGAGCCGCTGACGGATGTGGCGATCGAGACCCAGCGCCAGGCCCTCAGCATGGACGAGCAGGTCATTTCCGACCACGTCAACCGGAACGGCCTCTCCAACCCCGACCGCGCGCGCTTCCAGACGGCGATCACGGCGGTGGAGAATGCCTACGGCCTGACGCCGCGGCTGAAGGTAGAGGACATCTACACCGACGCCTTCCTGCCGCCGATCGAGGAGCGGCGTCTCTGACGCCGCGCCCCTAGGGTTGGGAGTGCCGCCGCGCGTGGACCGGAGGGGCGGCATGACGCACTCCGCGCTTCCGCCGGCCCGTATCTTGCGTTAGCCACGGGTCATGGCCCGCCTCACCGTCGTCTCCACCCGCGACTACCGCCAGCACGTCCTCGAGATCGAGGAACGCGGCAATGGCAGCTGTTCCGTGGTGGTCCACCCGCCGGCACGGCTCGGCCGCCCGCGGCTGGTCGAGCCCGCGGAGGGCTCCGCACTGCTCATCGATTTGGTGAACCAGGCCAAGGCCGAGATCGACGAGGTGATGGGCCCGAAGCCGCCGCCGCGCCGGCCGCCGATGCGCCGCCGCTTCGCCTGAGGGGAAGGCCGGGGGAGGTGTCCCCCGGACCCCTTTCGGTTTTCGTCAGTCGCGTTGGCGTGCCAACAGCACCCGCGCGACGACAAACTTGAAGGAATGGAGGAAGGGGTCGAACCTATACGTTCGACGGGAGAACTCCCCCCCGAGCCTCTCTCACACCGGGTCCAACGGGCCCCGCCCGGCAAACACGGCCGCGACATTGTCCAGCGCCTTGAACCCCATCGCGTCCCGCGTCTCCAGCGTCGCACTGGCCATGTGCGGCGTCAGGAACACGTTCGGCAGCTCCGCCAGCCGGGTGTCGAAGTCCGGCTCGCGGCGGAACACGTCCAGCCCGGCGGCGAAAAGCTGGCCGGACTTCAGCGCGTCGATCAGCGCGTCCTCATCCACCAGCGACCCGCGCGCCGTGTTCACGAAGATCGCACCGCGGGGCAGCTGGGCGAAGGTCTCGGCGGTCATCAGCGTGCCGGCCGCGCCGCCCGGCAGATGCAGGGAGAGGTACTCGCAGCGCGGCAGCATGGCAGACAGGTCGGCCACATACTCCGCGCCCTCCTCCTGCTCAGGCGAGAGGCGGCTGCGGTTGTGGTAGATGATCTTCATGCCGAAGCCGCGCGCGCGCCGCGCCATGGCCTGGCCGATCCGCCCCATGCCGATGATGCCGAGTGTGCGGCCGCTGGGCTGGCGCCCGAGCATGTCGGGCATGCCAAGGGGCTTGCGCCAGCCCGCGCGCATGATCCCCTCGTACTCATAGGCGCGGCGGCTGGCATTCAGCAGCAGCATGAAGGCGAGGTCCGCGGTGCAGTCCGTCAGCACGTCGGGGGTGTTCGTCACCAGCACACCGGCCGCCTTGCAGGCCGCGGCATCCATGTGGTCGTAGCCGACGCTGGTGTTGGCAACGATCTTCAGGCAGGGCGGCAGCTTCGCGGCATGGGCGGCCGTCAGCCGCACCTTCGGGCCGGTGACGAGAGCGGCGAGCCCGTGCTCGGCCGCCACGGCCAGGGCCTCCTCCGCGTCCATGTCGTGATCGGCAATGACCGCGCCAAACTCCTTTTGCGCGCGCGCCGCCACCGCCTCCGGCACGCGCCGGGCGATCAGCACGCCCCTCAAACCCTGGTCTCTGCCCGCTGCGCTCACATCCCACCCCTATGGCCGTTGGTGCCCCGAGGGGCTTGGCGCGATCCTGCCCGCGATCGGGAGCAGGGGCCAGCCGGGTCAGCCCGCGCCGGCCTCGGGGTAGGCGACCGCGAGGGAGCGCAGGGCATGGGCGCGCATCAGCGCCTCGGCCCCTGTCGCATCCCCGGCCTCAATACGGGCGAGGACGGCGCCATGCTCCTCCAGCGCCCGGTCCCGCTGGTCGCGGGTGGAGAGGACACGGGTGCGGCTCATGTGGTGGTAGGCCCGCAGCGCCTGCAGGGTGCGGGACAGCAGCGCGTTGCCGGTGATGGCATGGAGCGCGAGATGGAAGGCGTCGTTCGCCTCCGCCAGCCGGGCGGGATCGCCGAGGGTGGTCGCGGCGCGGATCGCCTCCAGCCGGGCGCGCAGGGCGGCCAGCGCCTCCGGCGTCGCCTGGCGGGCGGCGAAGCCGGCGGCCACCCCTTCCAGCGCCGCGCGGATGCGCCCCATCTCGATCAGCCGCCCGTCATCGAGGGCCGCGACAAAGGTGCCGCTGCGCGGACGGCTCTCGACCAGCCCCTCGCCCTCCAGTCGGCGCAGCGCCTCCCGGATGGGCTGTGCGGAGATGGCGAGTGCCGCCGCCAGACTGCGCTCGGACAGCTTGCGACCAGCTGGCAAGGTGCCGTCCACGATCGCCTCGCGAAGCCGCTCATAGGCACGGTCGGCAAGGGAAGGCGTGTCGTCCAGGACGAGCGGGGGCAGGGGATGAGGCACTGTCTGACGCTATGGCAGTTGGGCAGAGCCCCGCAACCGGCTAGACCTGTCCGGCCCCGGCGAAGTTGACCGTCGGGCCTTCGCGCAAGCTGCCGAACCATGGCTCCGAAGCGCGCGTTTACCTCCTGATCCGGGCCCGTGATGCCCTGATCGCCTGTGTCGGAGACCCCATGGACCAGCACCAGCGCGTTGCGGATGACGAAGGCGAGGCGGTTCGCAGCGCCGCGCAGGCCGCCGGATTGACGGTGCAGCCGCAGGAGATGCGCGCCCTGCTGGAAGCCGTGGGCAGCACCGCGCCGGTGCCGGAGGAGGTGCTGCGCCGGGCGCTGATCGAGATCCGCCGCCCCAGCTGGCGCAAGCGGCTGGGCGCGTTGACCAGGCGGGTCGAAGCCCTTCCCGTGCGTGCCGACGATCTGGACGTGGCCGTCAGCGGCGTGGACCAGCCCGAGGCAAGTGAGGCGGAACTGCTCTCGGCCCTGCGCCGGGCCGTGGTGATGCGGCTGGGCGGCTACCGCACCCCGAAAGCCGCGCTCGCGGCGGCGCTCGAGGACTTGCCGAAGGGGCCGTCGCGCGAGCCCTCGCTGGAGACGGTCGCCCATTGCGCCGTTCTCGTCGCCGAGGCCTTCGGCATGAACGAGGCCGACGCCGCCGCCTTCGCCCGCCGTGCCGAGGCCGAGGAACGCCTGCGCCGGGACGAGCGGCGCGCGGCCTCGCGGGCGGCGCGCGAGACCCGGGCCGAGGAGGAGCGGCGCCTCAAGACCTGGGAGAGCTCCCTCGTCGGGCCGGAGGCGGTGCCGAGCATGCTGGACTGCACGCGGGAGGAAGCCGAGCGCTGGATCCGCGCCGGGCTGGTGCCCGTGGCCCGCCGGGTGGAGGCCCGCCGCGGCGGCCGCACCTTCCGCGAGGCCGAGTTCGACCCCGCCGCGCTGGAGGCGCTGCGGCCGGAGGTGCCGGGCTGGCGGGAAGCCGATGCCGGGAACCGCCCCGGCGCCGAGCGCGGCACCTGGACCGAGACCCGCCGGGCGAGCAACGCGGCCGTTGCCCGCATCGCCGGGCTGGACCGCTACGCTGCCCATTTCGCGACCGCTCGCGCGCTCAATCGCCGGATCATCGCCTGCCTGGGCCCGACCAATTCGGGAAAGACCTATTTCGGCCTGAGCCGGCTGGCGGAGGCGGAGAGCGGCATTGCCCTCGGCCCGCTGCGGCTTCTGGCGCATGAGTACCGGGAGGCGCTGGAGGCGCGCGGCATCCCGACGGCGCTGTCCACCGGCGAGGAGCGCATCCGCGTCGCCGGCAGCCGCCACACCGCGGCAACCGTGGAGATGTGCCCCTTCCAGAACCCGGTGGACGTCGCCGTGATCGACGAGGTGCAGATGCTGGCCGACCCGGATCGCGGGCCGGCCTGGACCGCGGCCATCATGGGCGTGCCCGCGCGGCAGGTGATTCTGCTCGGCGCACCCGATGCCGCGCCGATGATCCACCGCATTGCCAAGCTGTGCGGTGACCCCGTGGAGGAGATCCGGCTCGAACGCATGGGCCCGCTGACCGCGGCCACCGCGCCCGTGCCGCTGGCCGAGATCGGCCGCGGCGATGCCGTGATCGCCTTCTCCCGCCGCGAGGTCTTCGCCCTTCGTGCCGAGCTGCTGCGGCGCGGGCGGAGCGTGGCGGTGGTCTATGGTGCGCTCGGCCCTACGGTCCGGCGCGCGGAGGCCCGGCGCTTTCGCGAAGGCGAGGCGGAGGTGCTGGTGGCGACGGACGCGATCGGCATGGGGCTGAATATCGGCCCGCTCCGGCGCGTGGTGTTCTCGGCCCTGACCAAATACGACGGAAAAGAGGACCGCCCGCTCACGGTGCAGGAGATCAAGCAGATCGGCGGCCGCGCCGGTCGCTTCGGCGGCGCGCATGCGGAGGGGGTGGTCGCCGTGCTCGCGGGGGGCGGGGACCCGAAGGACATCGCCCGCGCCCTGCGCGCCGCGCCGGAACCGCCGACCGACCTGCGCCCCCCGGTCGCGCCCGATGCGGAGATCATCGCCGCGGTGGCGGCCGAGATCGGGACCGAGAGCCTGTTCGGCACCCTTCGCCGGATCGAGCGCGCGGTGCTCCGGCGCGATGACCCGAACTACCGCCTCGGCGACCTTTCGACCCAGCTGGCCATCGCCTCCGAGGTGGATGGCGTGCGCGAGCTGTCGCTGATGGACCGCTGGACCTACGCGCTGTGCCCCGTGGACGAGCGGGACGACGGCATCCAGCGGCTGGCGGACTGGGCGGTGGAGCAGGGGCTGGGCTTGGCCGTGCCGCCGCCCCGCGCCGGCAAGCTGCCGCCGCCGGACCGCGCGGGGCAGGATGCGCTGCAGCTGGCCGAGAAGGTGCACCGCCGCCTCGTCGCCTGGCGCTGGATGGCGCTGCGCTACCCAGACACCTATCGCGACATCGACGGCGCGATGGAGGAGAGCCGGCGGCTCAACGAGTGGATTGAGGCCGTGCTCGCCGCCAGCCCCTCCGGGCGGGTGCGCGCGGTGTCTGGCGGCGGAGAGATGCCATCGCGCAGCCGTGGAGGGCCGCGGAGGAGCTGGGGAGGTGGGGCGCCGGGGAAGGGCCCCGGCCGCGGCGGATCCGGCGGCCCGCGAAGGGCGCGGGGCGGCTGAACCGTCGCTCGCGGCAGATCCCGGGGGAGCAGCCAGCCGCCGGATCAGGCCGCGGGGGCGGGCAGCCGCATCCAGGCGGGAAGGCTGGGGCGCAGCACAGCGTCCCCGCAGGCCAGCGCATCGGCGCGCGCCGCCTCCAGCCGCAGCAGCACGAGGCCGAGGCCATCAAGGCCGGAGCGCATCTCGCCCACCACCGCGCCGTCCCGCGTCACCGGCGCGTCGCGCGGCGGCAGCGGGCCCTCCACCGCTACCGGCACCAGCCGGCGCTTGAGCAACCCGCGGTAGCGAGTACGGGCCGTCAGCTCCTGCCCCATGTAGCAGCCTTTCTCCCAGGCGATGCCGTGCAGCTCGTCGAAGCCGGCCTCCAGCAGCACGGTCTTGTCGCGGTCCAGGTCCCGGGTGCCGTCGGGCAGGCCGAGTTCCAGGCGATGGCGGTCATAGTCGGTGGGATCGCCCTCCAGCGCCGTGCCGTAGATCCGCCAGCCCGCCGCTTCCAGCCGCGGGTCCCGGCGGACGAGGGCGGCCATGGGCGGCTCCTCACCCCAAACGGCGCCGACCGGCACTTCGCCCGAGCGATCCGTCAGCGTCACCTTCGAGCGCAGGCGGAAGCGGGAAAGGCGTTCGGCCACCATGGCCGCATCGGCCCGGGGCAGGTCCAGCAGGATGGCATCGGGGGCCAGGGCGGGGGCCTCAAAGGCCAGGAAGTCGCTGATCCATTTGCCCTGCGGCGAGAGCAGCGCCGCCCACACCATCTCAGGGGCCATGCCAGTCCCCAAGATCGCAACGTCGTTGGAGACGAGGCCCTGGAGGAAGGTGGCGCGGTCGGGGCCGGCGATCTCGAGCAGGCCGCGGTCGGGGAGGGGGGCGCTGGGCATGCCCGGCAGATCGGGCGCCGCGCCCTCCGGCGCAAGCCGTGACGGTTGCCGGCGGCGACGCGGCGTGGTCAGTCCTGCCCAACTGCGGGAGAGACCCCTTTGATTGTCATCTGGTCGGGCTGGGGCATCCTCGTCGTCCCCGTCGTGCTCGGTACCGCTGTCGCCGTCGGCGCGCTGGTGCAATGGCTGCTGCAGGCCATCGGCCGCCCGGACCTGGCCTTCGTCTCCTTCAGCATCGGCCTGTTCGCGGCAGCGGCAGTGAACTGGGTGGTCGGGCGGCGGATGAACAGCCGACCGCCGCGGGAGTTGGTGGATCCGGCGACTGGGGAGCGCGTGCTGCTCCACCGGCTGCACAAGCTGTTCTGGATCCGGATGGAATACTGGTCCGTGCTCGTGGCCCTGGCGGCGCTGGTGCCGCTGCTGGCGCTTCGCGGCGCGTCGGGCGGCTGAACCGGGCGGGGGCCGGCCTCGCGGCTGGCCCATCCCGGCGCCGGACGTGCTACACAGGCCCAGCCCATGCGGATCCTCTTTGTCACCTCCACCCGGATCGGCGACGCCGTGCTCTCCACCGGCCTGCTGGACCACCTGATCCGCACCAATCCGGGGGCGCGGATCACCATTGCCTGCGGCCCAGTGGCCGAGGGTGTCTTCGCGCGCATGCCCGGGCGGGAGCGCACCATTGTGGTGACCAAGCGCCGGCTCTCGCTGCACTGGCTGGACCTCTGGTCCCAGGTCTCGACCACCCTCTGGGACCTGGTGGTGGACCTGCGCGGCTCGGCGCTGGGCTGGCTGGTACCGGCGCGGCGGCGGGCGGTGATGCGCGGCGGCCGGCGGCCCGGGCACCGCATCGGGCATATCGCGGGCGTGCTGCGGCTGGACCCGCCGCCCCCGCCCGTGGCCTGGTTCGCGCCCGAGGACACCGCGCGGGTGCGCGCCTTGCTGGGCGATGACCGCCCCATCCTGGCCCTGGGGCCCACCGCCAACTGGGGCGGCAAGGTCTGGCCGGCCGGGCGCTTCGTGGCCCTGGCCGAAGCGCTGACTGCCCCTGATGCCCCACTGGCGGGTGCGCGGCCCGTGCTGCTCGGCGGCCCGGGTGACGCGGAGCGCGCCATGGCCGCCCCCGTAATCGCCGCCCTGCCGCAGGCGCTGGACCTGGTCGGGCGGCTCGCCCTGCCGGAAGCGGCGGCGCTGCTCGCGCGGTCCCGCCTGTTCATCGGCAATGATTCCGGCTTGATGCACCTTTCCGCCGCAACGGGGGCGCCCACGCTCGGCCTGTTCGGCCCGACGCCGGCGGGGGAGTACGCTCCGGTCGGCCGCGCCGCCCGCGCCGTTGTGGCGGCCGATGGCAGGATGGAGGGGCTGGGCGTGGAGCAGGCGCTGGATGCCGCCCGCGCGCTGCTGCCCACGCCGGTCTCGGCGTGACCATGCCTGTCCTACGAGTCAGGAAGGCCGCATGACCCGCATCTCGGCCCTGGTGGTTGCCCGCAACGAGGAGGCCCGGCTGCCCGCCTGCCTCGAGAGCCTGGCGCCAGCTGACGAGATCGTGGTGGTGCTGGACCGCAGCACGGATGAGAGCCTGGCCATCGCCTGGAAGCGCGCCCATCGCGTGATCGAGGGAAACTGGCCGCTGGAGGGGGACCGCCGCAACGCCGGCATCGAAGCCTGCAGCGGCGACTGGGTGCTGGAAGTCGATGCCGACGAGCGCGTGTCGCCCGAGCTGTGGGCGGAGATCCGGCGCGTGACCGAGGCATCCCCCCACGCCTTCCACCCCGTAAGGGTCGACAACCATCTGGGCGATCGCCTGATCCGCCGCGGTTGGGCCGGCGGCTTCGGCGCCACGCTGAAGCCCATCCTGTTCCGCCGCGGCGCGAAGCGCTGGCAGTCGCAGCGCCTGAATCCCGGCCAGGACTGGACGGGCACGGAAGGCGAGTGGCTCACCGCCCACGGTCTCCACCACACGCTGGCCCCCGACATCTCCGGCCTGTTGCGCCGGTTGGACCGGCTTTCCGCCGATCAGGCAACCGACCTGCTGGCCAACCGCCGGATTGGCTCTCTGCCGGGCCATCTCCTCGCCTTTCCTGGCCGCTTCTTCGGCTCGCTTCTGGGGCAGGGCGGCTGGCGGGAAGGGGGCTGGGGCGTGCTCCTGGCCTTCTGCACGGGCCTGTTCCCGCTGCTGTCGCATCTGAAGGCCAGGCTGGAGCCGGACAGGCACCGGCCGGAATGAGGACTGCCCGCTGAGAATCGCCCAGATCATGGCCGGCGCCCCGATGGGCGGCGCCGAGACCTTCTACGAGCGCGTCTCCATCGCCCTGCACGGCGCGGGCGAGACGGTGCTGCCTGTGATGAGACGCGATCCCGGCCGTGCCGCGCGGCTGCGCGCCGGCGGGCTCGAGCCCGTGGAGTTGCGCTTCGGCGGGCCCTTCGACCTGTTCACCGCACCGCAGTTGGACAAGGCGCTGCACGACTTCCGCCCGGACGTCGCGGTGGCCTGGATGAACCGCGCCGCGCGCTTCGCCTATCCCGGGTCCTGGGTGCTGGTCGGGCGGCTGGGAGGGTATTACGACCTCTCCTACTATCGTCGCTGCGACCATCTGGTGGCGAACACGCGGGACCTGGTGCGCTGGATTATCGCCCAGGGCTGGGATGCGGCGCGGGTCCATCACCTGCCGAACTTCGCACCGGACTTCTCGGAGGCGGCACCGGCCGCCCTGCCCGCGTCGCCCGGGCAGGTGAAGCTGCTTGCCATGGGCCGGCTGCACAAGAACAAGGGGTTCGACACGCTGATCCGGGCCCTTGCCCTGGTGCCGGAGGCGCATCTCTCGATCGCAGGGGACGGGCCGGAGCGCGCGGCGCTGGAAGGGCTTGCACATTCGCTTGGAGTGCAGAATCGGCTGGCGCTGCTGGGATGGCGCGAGGACACGGGCGCGCTGCTGGCCGCCTGCGACCTCTTCGTCCTCTCCTCCCGCCAGGAGCCGCTAGGAAATGTGGTGCTGGAGGCCTTCTCGGCAGGCGTCCCGGTGATCGCCACCGCCACACCGGGCCCGCAGGAACTGATCGCGGATGGCGAGACCGGGCTGATCGTGCCGGTGGACGACCCGGACTCCCTTGCCCATGCCGTGAAGGACCTGATCGCCGACCCGGACCGCGCGGCGGCGCTGGCCGAGGGCGGCCGTGCGGTTTTCGAGCTGCACCACGCGGAGGCGCCGGTGCTGGCGCGCTGGCGCGCGCTGCTACCCACGCTGCAGCCGCACAAATCGGGGGGCTGAAGGCATGTGCGGGATCGGAGGGATCGTCCTCAAGGCCGGCCAGTCACCCGACCTCTCGGTGCTGGACCGCATGACGGGCGCGCTGGCCCATCGCGGGCCGGACGGGCACGGGCATCATGTGTCAGGCGGCGTCGCGCTGTCGCACACGCGCCTGGCCATCATCGACCTGGCCGGTGGCGACCAGCCGCTCTTCGCCGGCGCCGCGGCCCTGATCGGCAATGGCGAGGTGTACAACTACCGCGAGCTGCGCACCGAAAACGCGCTGATCTGCAGCACGGGATCGGATTGCGAGCCGCCACTGCATCTCTGGCGCCGCGACGGGCTGCGCTTCACTGACGCACTGCGCGGCATGTATGCCTTCGGCATCCATGACCGCGCGGCACGGCGCGTGGTGCTGGCGCGCGATCCCTTCGGCATCAAGCCTCTCTATGTCGCGCAGGTGTCGAACGGCATCGCCTTTGCCTCCGAGCCCGCGGCCATCCTTGCGACCGGGCTGATCCAGCCGCGCATCCGCACGGAGGCGCGGGAGGAGCTGATGCAGCTCCAGTTCACCACCGGCGCCGAGACGATCTTCGAGGGCATCCGCCGCGTCCTGCCCGGGGAGACAGTGGTGCTGGGCGATGGCGCGGTGCTGGAGCGCGCGCGCCGCAATGCCCTGCCGGAGGGCGGGCCGGAGGCGATCACGGAGGCCGAGGCGCTGGATCGCTTCGGTACCGCCTTCCAGGGGAGCGTGGACCTGCACCAGCGCAGCGACGTGCCCTACGGCATGTTCCTCTCGGGTGGCGTGGACAGCGCGGCGGTGCTGGCGATGATGGCCCGGCTGAACGACCGCCCCGTGCTGGCCTATACCGCCGGCTTCGATGTCCCCAACTCCCAGAAGGGAGGCGCCGCGGACGAGCGCGAGCGCGCCGCGCATGTCGCGCGCGCGGCCGGCGCCCGGCACGAGACAATCACGGTGAATGAGGCCGAGGTCTGGCGCCACCTGCCCGACATCGTCGGCGCCATGGACGATCCAGCGGCCGACTACGCCATCATCCCCACCTGGTTCCTGGCGCGGCGGGCGCGGCAGGAGGTGAAGGTGGTGCTCTCGGGCGAGGGCGGGGACGAGCTGCTGGCCGGCTATGGCCGCCACCGCGCCGCGATGCGGCCCTGGTGGCTCGGCGGCAAGGCGATGCGCGCCCATGGCGCCTTCGACCGGTTGGATGTGCTGCGTGAGGCCCCGCGCGCCTGGCGCGACGGGCTGGCCGCTGCCGAGGTCGCCGCCGCCATGCCGGGCCGCACCCGTCTTCAGGCCGCGCAGGCGCTGGATATCGCGGACTGGCTGCCGAATGACCTGCTCACGAAGCTCGACCGCTGCCTGATGGCCCATGGTGTGGAGGGACGCGTGCCCTTCCTGGACGAGGGCGTGGCGCGGGCCTGCTGGCGCCTGCCGGACGCGATGAAGGTGCGCGACGGCCGCGGCAAGTGGCTGTTGCGGCAATGGCTGGCGCGGGAGTTCCCGGCCGCCGATCCGTTCTCGAGAAAGCAGGGCTTCACCGTGCCCGTGGGCGCCTGGATCGCCGGCGCCGCCGAGCGGCTCGCCCCGCTGGTGGCTGCTCAGCCCGGCGTGGCCGAGATCGCGCGGCCCGACCGCATCCTGCCCCTGTTCCGCGCCGCCGCCGGCAAGCGCGAAGGCTTCGCCGCCTGGCACCTGCTGTTCTGGGCGCTGTGGCACGCCCGGCATGTGGAGAACAGGCGCATGGAGGGCGGCGTGTTCGAGGCCCTCTCGGCGCGGTAGCGGGGCCTTCAGCCCGTCGCTGGTTCGCGCACCAGGTAGTGCATCAGCGCCAGCACCGGGGCGGCATCCTGCCCAGAGGCGAAGGACCTGGCGGGGGCAAGAAGGGCGGGTACCTCGTCATCGCGGCCGAGAAAGGCCACGGACCAGGCGGCGAAGCGCCGGCGGTCCAACTGCCGCTTCTCCATGCGCAGAATACGGTGGCGCGGGTCGCTGCTGATCCGGTCCATGGAAAGGAGGATGGCAGGGGCCGCACCCTCCAGCACCTGCACGAAGCGGTTCTCCGTCATCAGCAGGGCACCGGTGATGCCCATTCCCGCATTCCATCGACAGGAGGAGTGCAGGATCTGCTCGATCTCCGCCGCCCAGCCAGCCTCGGATCCGAAGATTAGGCTCTCGCTAACATAGGTGACACCGCACAAGGGGACCTCAGTGCGGCACCCGGGCGAGGAAGACGCATCAAGCATGGTATTCCCTCCCCTGTAAGGGGCCTTTCTTACTTTGTACTGACCGGGGTCGAGACCAGATGCGCGAAGAGCGATATTTTCAGCTCTGCCCAGAGTTCCTGGAGTGCGCGACGAAGCGAGACACCCTTGGGTTCCCATCCCGCGCGGTGCGGCTAGGGTGCCGCCAGAGACCTCGGGAGGCCGTTCATGACATCGCACCGCCGCACCCTGCTGGGCGCCCTGGCGCTTGCCCCGTTGCTGCCAGAAGTCGTCCGGACCCATGCCCATGCCCAGGAGGCCGCCCTGACCCCGATCCTGTTCGTGCACGGCAATGGCGACCATTCGGCGCTGTGGATGACGATGCTGTGGCGTTTCGAGAGCAACGCATGGCCGCGCGACCGCTTGCGCGCGCTGGACTTCACCGACCCGCTGGCACGGGACGACGATGCCGTACCCCAGCCCCGCCGCTCTTCCTCGGACCAGGCATGGGGCGAGCTGGCTGAGGAGATTGCTGCGCTGCGGGGCCGTACCGGCGCGGCACGCGTGGCGCTGGTTGGGAACTCCCGCGGCGGCTACCCGATCCGCAACCATGTGCAGTGGCATGGCGGTGGGTCCGAGGTGTCCCATGTCATTACCTGCGGGACGCCGAACAACGGCATCTATGACTGGGAGCCCGGCCGAAACCGCGAGTTCAACCGGCGCTCCGACCTGCTGCAAAGGCTGAACGGCGGCGAGAGTCAGGTGGTGCCCGGCACTGCCTTTCTCACCTTGCGTTCGGATGCCAACGATCTCTACGCGCAACCCGACGGCCGCTATGCCGGTCGCCCCGGCGTGCCCACCGGCGTCGGCTACGACAGCCCGGAGCTGCGCGGCGCGACCAACCTCGTCCTCCCCGGTGTCGATCACCGCGAGACGGCCTATTCCGCCCGCGCCTTCCGCGAGATGTACCGCTTTATCGCCGGCCGCGAGCCCGACCGGCTGGACGTGGTACCGGAGGATCGCGTGGTGCTGAATGGCCGCGTCACCGGCACCCCCGGCGGCGTGCAAACCAACCGGCCGGTGGCTGGCGCGATGGTGGAGGTCTATCGCGTGGAGCCCGGTACCGGCGAGCGCAGGCGGGGCCCGATCCACGCGAAGATGACCGGCGAGGACGGGCGCTGGGGCCCGTTGCAGGTCGGCCCGCACTGGCTGCTCGAATTCGTTGTGGCGGCGCCGGACCATCCCATCACGCATATCTACCGCAGCCCCTTTCCCCGCTCCTCCGACGTGGTGAACCTGCGCCCGGCCGCACCGCCGGCCGCCGCGGACCAGGGCGCGGGCGCGGTGGTGCGCTTCAACCGCCCGCGCGGCTATTTCGGCATTCCGCGCGATGTCGTGCTGTTGGACGGGCGCGAGCCTACGGAGGTGCCGCGCGGCGTGCCGGCCGGGTCCACCGTGGTTGCGCGGCTGCCCGTCGCGGAGATCGGGCGGCCTGTCGTGGGCGTGTTCAACGAGGAGCGCGTGGTGGCGCGCGGTTGGCCACTGGCGGAGAACCGGATCAGCGTCGCTGAGCTGACCTGGTGAAGGAAGGCCGGGAGAGAGGAACTCCCCCGGACCCCTCCTTTTTCTCCGAGTTTGTCGTCGGACCGGTGCCGATGGCGCACGAGCGCTACAAGGCAAAAATAGAAAGGGGTCTGGGGGGATATCTCCCCCCAGCCTTGCTTCACTCCGCCGCCTGCGCCCGCAGCCCGCGCGCCGCCGCCACCATATTCGCGATGGCCGGCCGAACCTCCGCCCAGCCGCGCGTCTTCAGCCCGCAATCCGGGTTCACCCACAGCCGTTCCGCGGGAATGCGCTGCGCTGCAACCTGCAGCAGGCCGCGCATCTCCTCGGCTTCGGGCACGCGCGGCGCATGGATGTCCCACACGCCCGGGCCGATCTCGTTCGGGTAGCTGAACACCGCGAAGGCCTCCAGCAGCTCCATGCGGGATCGTGCGGTCTCGATGGAGATGACATCGGCATCCATGTCCGCGATGGAGGCGATGATGTCGTTGAACTCCGAGTAGCACATGTGGGTGTGGATCTGCGTCGCGTCGCGCACCGCGGAAGCCGCGATGCGGAAGCACTCCACGGCATCCCCCAGGTAGCTCGCGCGGTCGGCTGCGCGCAGCGGCAGGCCCTCGCGGATGGCGGGCTCGTCGATCTGCACGGCGGCGATGCCGGCCGCTTCCAGATCGGCCACCTCGTCGCGCAGCGCGTAGGCAAGCTGGCGGCGCACGGTGGCGGCGGGCACGTCGTCCCGCACGAAGGCCCATTGCATCATGGTCACCGGGCCGGTGAGCATGCCCTTCATCGGGCGGCTGGTGAGGGATTGCGCATAGGCGCTCCAGCGCACCGTCATGGGCGTGAGGCGCGAGACGTCGCCGAAGATCACCGGCGGCTTCACGCAGCGCGAGCCGTAGGACTGCACCCAGCCGTTCTTCGTGAAGGCATAACCCTCCAGGAACTCGGCGAAGTGCTCGACCATGTCGTTCCGCTCGAACTCCCCATGGACGAGCATGTCGATGCCCGCCTCCTCCTGCCAGCGCACGGAGTTCGCGATTTGCGCGCGCAGATAGGCCTCGTACTCCTCCTGCGTCGTCTCGCCGCGCTTGCGGGCGGCGCGGGCAGCCCGCACTTCGGCGGTCTGCGGGAAGGAGCCGATGGTGGTGGTGGGGAAGGCGGGCAGGTTCAGCCGCTCGCGCTGCGCTACCTGGCGAGCGGAGTAGGGGGAGGCGCGGCGCGCATCCTCCGGCGTGCCGGCGGCGAGGCGCGCGGCAACGGCCGGGTCGTTCAGCCTGGCGGAGGCGCGGCGGGCGGCCTGGATCGCGTCGCTCTTGGCCAGCTCGGCCTCAATGGCAAGTGCGCCGTCCCGCAGGCCGCGCGCCAGGATCGCCACCTCGCCCAGCTTCTGCTTGGCGAAGGCCATCCAGCCCCGCAGCTCCGGGTCGAGCGCGGTCTCGCCATCCAGGTCGATCGGGCTGTGCAGCAGGGAGCAGGAGGGCGCCACCATCAGCGTCTCCGCGCGCCGCTCGCTTGCCGCCTCGCGCAGCAGCCCGAAGGCGGCGCGCAGGTCGGTGCGCCACACGTTGCGCCCGTTCACCAGACCGAGCGATAGCGCCATGCGCGGCGGCGCCTTGCCGATCGCGGTGGCGAGCTGCTCCGGCGCCCGCACCAGGTCGAGATGCAGCCCCTGCACGGGCAGCGCCAGCGCCAGTTCCAGATTGTCGCGCAGCCCGCCGAAATAGGTGGTGAGCATCACTGAGAGCGGCGCCGCGACGCCGGCCAGCGTGGCATAGGCGGTGGCGAAGGCCAGTCGCGTCTTGTCCTGCAGGTCGAGTACGAGGCAGGGCTCGTCGACCTGCACCCAGCGCGCGCCGGCGGCGGCTAGGCGCCTGAGCGTCTCGGCATAGACCGGAAGCAGCCCCGGCAGCAGATCGAGCGGATCGCCCTCTCCCTCCGCCATCTTGGACAGCAGCAGGAAGGAGACGGGGCCGAGCAGCACGGGGCGCGCGTTGAAGCCCGCCTGCTTCGCCGCCTCATAGGCCTCCACGGCGGGGAAGGCGGTGGGCGCGAATTCCTGCCCGCGGCGGAGGAGGGGGACGAGATAGTGGTAGTTCGTGTCGAACCACTTCGTCATCTCGAGCGCGGGCGCGCCCTTGGCAGTGTTGCCATGCGCGTGCCCGCACGCCTCAACCGTACCGCGCTCGCCGCGCGCGAGGGTGAAGTAGGTTTCGAGCGAGACCGGCCCGCCTTTCGCCCAGCCATAGCCATCGGGGATGGCACCCACGGCGCAGGCGGTGTCGAGCACATGGTCGTAGAGGGAGAAGTCGCCGACGGGCAGGCAGTCGATCCCGGCATCGCGTTGCAGGGTCCAGTGGCGCAGGCGCAGCGCCTCGGCCGTGGCGCGCAGATCCGACTCTGGCGTTTTACCCGCCCAGAAGGATTCGAGGGCGGTCTTCAACTCGCGCCGCAGGCCGATGCGGGGAAAGCCGAGATTCGTAGCAGTCATGTTTCGTCGTCCGTTCGGATGTGACGGCGCAGGGTGCAGCGCAGCAGGATGGCGCGCCGCTCCACGTCATCGGCGAGTGGCCAGGCGGCGATCTCGTCGAGGAGGCGAAAGCAGCCGCGGCACATCCCGTCCCCATCCAGCGCGCAGAGCCGCACGCAAGGAGAGGGAAGGGCGCCCACCGGGGCGTCCGTCATGGCAGGGGGTCAGCGGCGAAGGGTGGCCGGGGCCGAACGGGGTGGCGGGGGATCGCCCGGGGGGATGACGCGCATCGTTCTTCTCCACCGGACGCGCCCCGCGCCGGCTGAAAGAGGTTGATGCGCTGGCAGGTCTCCTGGCTCGCGGGTCACCACCGCACGCCCTGCCTTCCCGGGTTTCCCCAGTGGCCCCGCCCTGTCGGGGGCGGATGGACGCGCGGCTCGCCGCTGACAGTTGCGGGGGCAGCCGCCGACTTGGCCCTCACCCCGGGATGGGGGTCAGGCCGCACGGCGTTCCCTTTTCACCCGCTCGCGCGGGACCAACGCGTCATAAGGATATCTTTAAGTCTCTTATGTGCGCAAGCGGCGTCTTACTCCGGCTTGGTCTCCGGGGCAGCGGGTCGCAACGTCCGCGCCAGCGCCCGGGCGAGAGGCGGCCC
The DNA here is from genome assembly GCF_054165765.1 of Roseomonas sp. WA12. Classification (NCBI taxonomy): domain Bacteria; kingdom Pseudomonadati; phylum Pseudomonadota; class Alphaproteobacteria; order Acetobacterales; family Roseomonadaceae; genus Roseomonas; species Roseomonas sp. WA12. The sequence goes on from NZ_CM135108.1 coordinate 197,021, forward strand.
GAGCAGCACCACGGCCACCAGCCGCATCGTCTGCAGGGCCATGACGAAGGACATGTCCGCCTGGCTCGCGGCGCCAATCACCGCCACGGAATCCATGCCCCCCGGGCTCATTGCGAGATAGGCCGTCAGCGGATCGAGCCCGAGAAGCCAGACCAGCCCCAACGACATCAGCCCGCACAGCCCCATCAGCACGAAGATGGAGACAAGGATCACCGGCAGGGCCGAGGCGGCGCGGGCCAGCACCTGCCGCGTGAAGCCGAGCCCGATGCTGCAGCCGATCGCGCCATAGACAAGCGCCATCAAGGTTGGCGGCAGTTGCAGCTCGATCAGCCCGGCCGAGTGCAGCGTGGCGCCCAGGACCATCGGCACCAGCATCGCCCCGGCCGGGATCCGCAGGCGCCGCCCCAGCCAGGCACCGGCGGCGGCCAGGGCCACGGCAGAGGCGAAGGCCAGGGGCTGGAGGGGCGGGAACCAGGGCGCGGGAAGGACTGGCGCGGCGGGCGCCATGAAATGCGAGACCAGCGCCGCCGCTCCCGCCACGAGTACCACGCGGAGGTACTGCATCAGCGCCACGATCCGGGCATCCGCCCCGAAGTCCTCGGCCATGACCACCATGGCCGAGGCGCCGCCGGGCGCGGTGCCCCAGATGGCCGTGGTGCCGGGCAGCACCCCCATCCGGCTCATCAGCCAGCCCAGCAGGTTGCTGGCCGCCAGGGTGGAGAGGACGGCGCCGAGGATGAGAGGCCAGTCGTCGAGGAAGGTGTGCAGGATCCCCGGCGTCACCACGGTGGCAATCAGGCAGCCCACCAGCGCCTGGGCCACGACGTAGATCCCGCGCGGCAGCCGCACCGCCAGCCCGCCGAGGCTGAGCAGGACGCTGGCCGCCATCGGGCCGAGAAGCTGAGAGGCGGGGATGCCCAGCAGCCGGAACACCGCCGTGAACAGGACCGCGAAGCCGGCGAGCAGGAGCCACTGTGCCGGTGCCGGCAGCCGCGCGAGGTCGGACGGCATGCCGGGGCCTCCTTTCCAGGAATTCGCAGGGGAGTGCGCCGCAGCAGGATAGCGATGGGGGAGGGGAGGTCCAGCCGGGCCCCTCCCGCACCCTCGCCGCCTGGGTTATCACCGCGGCCTCCATCGAGACCTAGGGCGACGACATGGCGAGCTACGACCTGATCCTGCGCGGCGGCACGCTCGTGCTGCCCTGGGGCGAGAGGGCGGCGGACGTGGCCGTCCGCAATGGCCGCATCGCCACCATTGGCGACCTGCGCACGGCCGAAGCGGCCGAGGTGATCGGCTGCGCCGGCCTGCATGTGCTGCCCGGGCTGATCGACCCGCATGTGCATCTGCGCGACCCCGGCGCCCCGAATGTCGAGACCATGGCCACCGGCACCAAGGGCGCGGTGCTCGGCGGCCTGACGGCGGTGTTCGACATGCCCAACACCCAGCCCTCCATCACCTCGGCGGAGAAGCTGGATTGGAAGCGCGGCCACATCCACGAGACTGCCTACTGCGATGTCGGCATGTATGTCGGGGGTGCCCGCAGCAACGTGGCGGAGCTGGGCACGCTGGAGCGCGAGCCGAATGTCTGCGCCATCAAGGTCTTCGCGGGATCTTCGACCGGCGACCTGATGATCGAGGATGACGAGACGCTGGAGCGCGTGATGCGCGGCGGCACCCGCCGCATCGCCTACCACTCCGAGGACGAGTACCGGCTGCAGGGGCGGAAGCCGATGTTCGCGGCCGGTGGGCCGCACAAGCTGCACGCGGAATGGCGCGACGTGGAGGCCGCCTTCCTGGGCACGCGCCGCCTGATGGCGCTCGCCCGCAAGACGAACCGCCCCGCCCACATCCTCCACGTCTCCACCGCGGAGGAGCTGGAATACATGAAGGAGTTCCGCGATGTCGGCACGGTAGAGGTGCTGCTGAACCACCTCACCCAATGGGCGCCGGATGCCTATGACGCGCTCGGCGGCTATGCGGTGATGAACCCGCCCATCCGCGACAAGCGCCACTACGACGCCGCCTGGGCTGCGGTGGCGGATGGCACGGTGGACACGGTGGGCAGCGACCATGCGCCGCATTCCAAGGAGGCCAAGGAACGCCCCTGGCCCGCCACCGCTGCCGGCCTCACCGGCGTGCAGACCATCGTGCCGCTGATGCTGAACCACGTCTCGGCCGGGCGCCTGTCGCTCTCCCGCCTGGCGGAGCTGATGGCGGCGGGGCCAGCGCGGGTCTATGGCGCGATTGCCAAGGGCCGGATCGCCGCCGGCTACGATGCCGACTTCACCCTGGTGGATATGGGCAAGTCCCGCACCATCGAGGCCGACTGGCTCGTCTCCCCCTGCGGCTGGAGCCCCTTCATCGGCGCCACCTGCCAAGGATGGCCCGTGATGACCGTGATCCGCGGCCAGGCCGTGATGCGGGAGGACGAGGTGCTCGGCGCGCCCGCCGGCGAGCCCGTGCGCTTCGACGGCACGCGGGCGGGGTAGGGTCCCCCACCTTGCCGGCCCCGCCCGACGAGGTGCGCCTGGTGCATGACGGCGCGAGCGGCGTCGAGGCGATCCGAGCCCGCTTCGCCGCTCATGCCTACGACCTGCACCGGCATGACGAGTGGCTTGTCGGCGTTACGGACCGTGGCGTGCAGGACTTCCTCTGCCGCGGCGCTCGCCGGCGCAGCACCGCCGGCCGGGTGATCCTGATCGAGCCGCAGGAGGCGCATGACGGGCAGGCCGGCGCCGAGGGCGGCTTCGCCTATCACATGCTCTATCTGCCGCGCCCGTGGCTGCGGGCCGGGCTGGGTGGCGCGACGAGCGATCCGGGCTTCGCAGCCAGCCTCTGCGACGACCCGCCGCTCGGCGCGGCCATCCGTGCCGCCTGCATCGCCCTGGCCCGCCCGACAGAGCGGCTGGCGTGGGATGCGGCGCTGGACACGGTGCTGGATCGGCTGCGCCCGCATCTCGGGCGACCGAGGCGCGCCATACCGGCCCGGGGCGATGCCCGTGTGGCAAGGCGGGCGCGGGAGCGGCTGCACGACGACATGGCGGCCGATCCCGGCGCCGACGCCCTCGCCCGTGCGGCGGGCGCGGCGGACCGGTTCCAGCTCGCCCGCGCCTTCCGAGCAGCCTACGGCACTTCCCCGCACGCCTATCTCGTGCAGATCCGCCTGCTGCGCGCCCGCACCCTGCTGGCGGCCGGGGAACGTCCGGCAGCGGTGGCGGTGGAATGCGGCTTCGCGGACCAGAGCCATCTCGGCCGCCGCTTCCGCCGGGCCTATGGGCTGGCGCCGGCCGCCTACCGCGCGCTGTGCACGGATGTTCCAGACCGGGCCGCCGCCCGCGCCTGAGATGCCCGCCGGACGACGCGGCGAGTGGGGCGGGATCATGGTGTTCGATACGAAGGTGGCCATCCTGGTGCTGGATGACCTGGCGGTCTGGCAGAAGCTGAACGTGACGGCCTTCCTGGCTACCGGTATCGCGGGCGCGGCACCCGAGGCGATGGGCGAGCCCTATGAGGACGCGGCGGGCCGCCTCCATGCCCGGCTGCTTGGCCAGCCCATGCTGGTCTTCGCCGCCGGGCCGGAAACCTTGCAGCGTGCCTGGCGAATGGGGATCGAGCGCGGCCTGACCCGGGCCGCCTATGTCCGCGCCATGTTCTCCACCGGGCATGACGCGGCGAACCGGGAGGCGTTCCGGGCGGAGAATGCCGAGGCGCCCGATCTGGTGGGCCTGGTCCTGCGCGGCCCGAAGAAGGACGTGGACAAGGCGACCAAGGGTGCCTCTCTGCATCCTTGAGGCCTGACCCCTAGAGCAGCCGCTCCGGCCAGGGCGGTACCGGCGTACCAGGGCGGTACTGCCCGACATCCCGCGGCGGCGGGTTGCCCGGAACCGGCCCTGTCCAGCAATCCACCCGGCCCAGGCTGCGGGTGCAGTAGGGCTGCTCCACCGGCTCGGGCACCGCCCGGCAGTAGCGTTCCCCGCCATCCAGATAGGCGATCGAGCAGTCCCGCCCCGTCACCCCGGAATAGACGAGGTCGGGCACCGCCCGCCCCGTAAGCATCAGCGACACCCCGTTCACGGCCACCAGCGGCCCCGCCGCCTCACAGCCTGCGAGCGCCAGGAGGAACGGGACGAGGAGGGCATGGCGGCGCATCCCCTCATCAAACGCGCCCCGGGCTTAACGCCCCGTGACGGTCCCGCTATACCCCCGCCCTTATTGCCCATCCCGGCGGCCCAGGGGGGAAGGAACCCGCTTGCCCGATATCTTCGACGAGGTGCAGGAGGATCTGCGCGCCGAGCGCGCCCGGCAGCTCGGGATGCGTTATGGCGGGGCCCTGGCCGCGCTCGCGCTCATCGCAATCCTCGGCGTCGCCGGCTGGCAGGGCTGGCGCTGGTACGAGACCCGCGAGGCCGAATCGGCCGCCAATGCCTTCCTGGTGGTCCATCGCGAGACCGAGCTGCAGGGCGCCGACCTCAAGGCCTCCGCCGCGCGGTTCGACGACATCGCCAGCCGCGCCCCGGATGGCTACCGCATCCTCGCCCGCCTCCGCGCCGCCGCCCTGAAGTCCGAAACGGGCGACCTGCCCGGCGCGCTGGCCGAATGGGATGCCGTGGCGAATGACCGCGCGGCCGATCCGCTCTACCGCGAGCTGGCCACCCTCAACTGGGTGCTGCACGGGCTGGACAGCCAGGACCCGGCGGCGCTGGCCGGCCGCATCGCGCCCCTGGCCGGCGAGGGCAGCCCCTGGCGGGCCTCCGCCCGTGAGCTGCAGGCGCTGGTGGCCATTCGCCAGGGCAACACCGCCGAGGCGCGGCGGACGCTGGAGGGGTTGATCGCCGACCAGGCCGCGCCCCAGGCTCTTCGAGACCGCGCCACCCGCGTGCTCGCGCAGCTTCCGAATGCTTGAGAGGACCCGCGACGCGATGACGAATCCCTCCCGCCGCCGTGCCCTTCTTCTGGGTGGCGCCGCCCTGGCCCTGGCCGGTTGCGAGACGATCGACGGCATCTTCGGCGAGAGCAAGACGCCCCTGCCGGGCGAGCGCCTGCCGGTGATTCAGGCCGATCGCCGGGTGGAGATCGACCCCGCCCTCGCCGGCCGCCCCGTCACCCTGCCCGCGCCCACCGCCCTGGCCGACTGGCCGCAGGCCGGCGGCAACCTGGCCCATGATCCCGGCCATGCTTCGGCCGGCGAGGGGCTGCGCGAGGCCTGGCGTGCGAGCATCGGCACCGGCTCCTCCTATCGCCGCCGCATCACCGCGGGCCCGATCCTGGCGAACGGCACCGTTTTCACCACCGATGCCTTCGGCACCGTCTCGGCCTTCGATGCCAATACCGGCGGCCGCCGCTGGACCCGCGAAACGACGCCGGAGAAGGACGATGTGGGCGCGATCGGCGCCGGCCTCGCCTTCGCGGACGGCGTTCTCTATGCCGCCACCGGCATGGCCGAGGTGCTGGCAATGGACCCCGGCACGGGCGAGATCCGCTGGCGCGCCTCCGTCCCGGCGCCCACGCGGGGCGGCATAACCGTCTCCGCCGGGCGCATCTTCGTCCCCACCGTCGAGAACCAGCTCCTCGCACTGTCCACCGAGGACGGGCGTCGCCTCTGGATCTATCGCGGCAGTCCGGTCTCGGCCGTGCCGCTGGGCCTGCCCGCCCCGGCCATCGAGGGCGAGACGGTGGTGGCCGGTTTCCCCTCGGGCGAGCTGGCCGCCCTCCGCGTGACCGATGGCCGGGTGGTCTGGACCGAGAGCCTCTCCTCCGGTGGCCAGGCGGCCCGCCGCGGCGGCTTGGCCGAGCTCGCGGGCGTCGCCGGGCTGCCGGTGATCACCGAAGGCCGCGTGGTCGCGGTCGGCCAGGCCGGCACCGCGCTGATGGTCGATCTCCGCTCCGGCCGCCGGCTGTGGGAGCGCGATGTAGGCAGCGCCCGCTCCCCGGCCGTGGCAGGGGATTGGATTTTCGCGGTCACGCCCGAGAACCAGCTCGTCGCCATGGGCCGTGCCGATGGCCGGGTGCGCTGGCTCACCGCGCTGGACGAGCGCTCCGCGCGCGACCGCCGGCGCAACCCCGTCAGCTTCGGCGGCCCTCTCGTCGTGGGCGGGCGGATCATGGTGCCCTCCTCGCTCGGGGAGGCCGTGCTAGTCGATCCGGCCGAGGGCGGGATCGCCTCCCGCATCCGCCTGCCGGGCGGCGTCACCCTGCCCGCGATCGCGGTGGCCGGGACAGTCTATCTCGTCACCGACGACGGCACGCTGGTGGCGCTGCGCGGCGCCTGAGCCGGCGCGGCGGGCCGCCCCGCCACGCCGCCCGCCACCGATTCACTTGACCCGGCGGCACGGGGGGTGCTCTTGCCCCCCATGCTTCCCCGTATCGCCGTGATGGGCCGCCCCAATGTGGGCAAGTCCACCCTCTTCAACCGCCTGGCCGGGCGCCGTATCGCCATCGTGGACGACACGCCCGGCGTGACCCGCGACCGCAAGGAAACCGTCGCCCGCATCGCCGGGCGCGACGTTCTGCTGGTGGACACCGCCGGCCTCGAGGAGGCGTCGCCCGACACCATCCCCGGCCGCATGCGCGCCAGCTCCGAGGCCGCGCTGCGCACCGCCGACCTCATCCTGTTCGTGGTGGATGTCCGCACCGGGCTGACCGCTTCCGACCGCGCCTTCGCTCAGTGGCTGCGCCGGCAGAGCAAGCCCGTGCTGCTGCTGGCGAACAAGGCCGAGGGCCGGGAGGGCTCCGCCCGCGCGCTGGAGGCCTATGAACTCGGCCTGGGCGCCCCCCTTCTCGTCTCGGGTGAGCACGGCGACGGCATGGGCGAGCTGCATGACGAGATTCGCGACGCGCTGCCCCCCGAGCCTCCGGAAGAGGGCGAGGAGGTCGCGGACGACAAGCGCCCGCTGCGCCTGGCCATTGTCGGCCGCCCGAATGCCGGCAAGTCCACCCTGCTGAACGCCCTGCTGGGCGAGGAGCGGATGATCACCGGCCCTGAGCCCGGTCTGACCCGCGATTCGGTGGCCGTGCAGTGGACGGACGAGACGGGCCGGCCCGTGCGGCTGGTGGACACGGCCGGCCTGCGCCGCCGCGCCAAGATCACCCAGGCGCTCGAGCAGATGTCCACAGCCGCCACGATCGCGGCGCTGAAGGAATGCGAGATCGCGGTGCTGGTGGTGGATGCCGTGCAGGGCATGGACGAGCAGGACCTGCGCATCGCCCGCCTAGCGGAGCGCGAGGGCCGCGCCATCGTCCTCGCCTTCAACAAGTGGGACGCGGTGGAGGACCGCAACGCCGCCCGTCGCAAGGTGGAGGACGTGCTGCTCGCCTCCCTCGCTCAGCTGAAGGGCATCCTCGTCGTCCCGCTCTCGGCCGCCACGGGTCAAGGGGTGGAGAAGCTGATGCCCACCGTGCGCGAGGCCTATGAGACCTGGAACCGCCGCATTCCCACCGGTGCGCTGAACCGCTGGTTCGAGAAGGCGCTGGAGCGCCACGCGCCGCCTCTCGTCGCGGGCAAGCGGCTGAAGCTGCGCTACGTCACCATGCCCAAGGCGCGGCCGCCGACCCTGGCCGTGTTCGGCACGCGGGCGGAGATGATGCCGGAGGACTACCGGCGCTACCTCGTGAACTCCTTCCGCGACGCCTTCGACATGCCGGGCGTGCCGATCCGGCTGAATCTGCGGGGGACCGAGAATCCCTTCGCGGAGGATGAGGGCTAAGGCCTTCCTGTTAGCGGCGGGCGGCTCGCGCGGCACTCAGGGGGCTAGCCACCTGCACCCCATCGGGGACCCGAGGGGTCTCCGGACACCAGCGGCATGGCTGCCGCGGATACGGTGATTGCAGGCAGTACTGTGTGGCGCCGTGACCCACCGCAGCTTCGCGAGATGCGGCGTGGTCGGTTTTCAGCCGTGGCGTGCCCGGCGCACGAATGTGAGGCCGGTCAGGCGGCCCGCACGACCTCGCCGCTGCGTGCCTCGTCCGGCAGGCAGAGGGCGGCAATGCGGGGCGCCACATCGGCCGGGCGGGCGATGCTGGCGGGGTCCTCGCCCGGCATGGCTTTGGCACGGAGGCCTGTCGCCACCGGGCCGGGATCGTACAGGTTCACCCGCAGCGGCGTGGCCTCCACCTCGGCGGCCCAGGTGCCGACGAGATGCTCGAGCCCCGCCTTGCTGGCCCCGTAGGCGCCCCAATAGGGCTTCGGCGCGCCCGCACGGTCGGTGGTGAGGATCACGGCCCGCCCGGCGTCGGACGCGCGTAGCGGCGGGTCCAGCGTGCGGATTAGGCGCCAGGCAGCGGTCATGTTCACCGCGACCACCTCGGCCCAATCCTTCGGCGTGATGTGGGCCACGGGGGTGAGAGTGCCCAGCACACCGGCGGCATGCACTAGGATGTCCAGGCGCCCGAAGCGCTCGTAGATCGAGGGGCCGAGCGGGTCGAGCTTGTCGGCGTCCTTCTGCAGGTCGAAGGGCAGGAGGGTGGCGCTGCCGCCGAGCGCGCGGATGGCGTCGTCGGTCTCCTCCAGCCCGCCCTGGCTGCGCGCCGTCAGCACGCAATGCGCGCCGAGGCGGGCGAGCTCGATGGCCGTCGCCGCGCCGATGCCGCGCGAGGCCCCGGTGACGAGGGCGACGCGCCCCGCGAGCGGCCCGCTCATACGCCGTTCAGCGCCAGCAGCGCGGGCGTGCGCTCGGGATGGCCGGTGAGGTCGGTCAGCGGGATCGCGTAGTCGCCGGTGAAGCAGGCGTCGCAGTAGCCCGGGTCCTTCGCGTCCCGGCCCTTGCGGCCGAGAGCACGGTACAGCCCGTCCAGCGAGATGAAGGCGAGGCTGTCGGCGCCGATGATGCGCGCCATCTCCTCCACGTCGTGGTTGGCGGCCAGCAGCTTGTCCCGCTCGGGCGTGTCGATGCCGTAGAAGCAGGAATGGGTCGTCGGCGGCGAGGAGATGCGCATATGCACCTCCGCCGCGCCGGCTTGGCGGACCATCTCGACGATCTTCTTCGAGGTGGTGCCGCGAACGATGGAATCGTCCACCAGGATCACCCGCTTGCCCTCGAGCACGGCCCGGTTGGCCGAGTGCTTCAGCTTCACACCGAGATGGCGGATCGTGTCCGTCGGCTCGATGAAGGTACGGCCGACATAGTGGTTGCGGATGATACCCAGCTCGAAGGGAATACCGGCCTCGGCGGCATAGCCCATGGCGGAGGGAACGCCGGAATCCGGCACCGGAACCACCACATCGGCATCCACGCCGCTTTCCAGCGCCAGCTCCCGGCCGATCCCCTTGCGCGCCTCGTAGACCGGCGTGCCCTCGACCACGGAATCGGGCCGGGCGAAGTAGATGTACTCGAAGATGCAGAAGCGGCTGGCGGTGTTGGCGAAGGGCTTCACGCTGCGCACGCCGTCATCGTCGATGAGGACGATTTCGCCCGGTTCCACGTCGCGCACGAAGTCGGCGCCGACGATGTCGAGCGCGCAGGTCTCGCTGGCCAGCACCCAGGCATTGTTCTGGTCCGGTCCGAGGCGGCCGAGCACCAGCGGGCGCACGCCCAGCGGGTCCCGCACGCCCATCAGCGCACCGTCATGCAGCGCGACGAGGGAGTAGGCGCCGTCCACCTGCTTCAACGCGTCGATCAACCGGTCGAGCACGGTGGCGTAGAGCGAGATGGCGATGAGGTGGACGAACACCTCGGAATCCGTGGAGGACTGGAACAGGCAGCCGCGGCGGACGAGCTGGCGGCGGAGTGCCAGTGCATTGGTCAGGTTGCCGTTATGGGCGACGGCGAAGCCGCCGAAGGCGAAGTCCGCATAAAGCGGCTGGACGTTGCGAAGCGCCGTCTCGCCGGCGGTGGCGTAGCGGTTGTGGCCCACCGCCGCGCGGCCGGGCAGGCTGGCCATCACTCGCGCATCGCCGAAGATGTCGCCCACGAGCCCGAGGCCCTTATGGCTGCGGAACCCCTTCTCGCCGAGGGAGACGATGCCGGACGCCTCCTGCCCCCGGTGCTGCAGGGCGTGCAGGCCCAGCGCCGTGAGGGCCGCCGCGTCCGGGGAGTTCCAGACACCGAAGACGCCGCATTCCTCATGGAAGGCATCGTCTGCGTCGTCGGTGGCGGCAGCGAACGGGTGGGTCGTCATCTCGGTCATGGGGTCAGATCCGGTTGCGCGCAGGGGGCCGCAACAGTTCCTCGGCGGTGGGCGCCCGGCCGGTCGGCGGGTCGGGCAGGCGGGGTCGGTAGGCGGCGGGAAGCTGGTCGTTCAGCCAAGCGGCGCCATCGGCGATGACGGGGAGGAAGCGCGCCCCGCGGACAGGGGCGGGCCAGAGATCCGTGTTCGGAACGAAGGCGCCAGCCGCGATATAGGCAACCAGGATCACCACAAAACCCCGCCCGAGGCCGAAGACGATGCCCAGCGCCCGGTCCACGCCCCCCAGCACGGAGTTCCGTACGCCGTTCGCCAGAAAGGCGATCAGGATCTTCAGAATGATGAGGGTGACGACGAAGACGGCCGCGAGCGCCGCGACATCCGCCATCCAGGCCTGGTTCTCGGGCACCATCCCGATGAACAGGCCGCGCGTGCCGTCCAGCATGTAGAAGGCGAAGAGAATGGCGCCGACCCACGCGCCCACGCCCAGGACCTCCCGGACGAGGCCGCGCATGTAGCCGATGATGCCGGAGACGGCGATCACGGCGAGGAAGACGGCATCAACCCAGGTCATTGCGGCGGGATATAGCGATGCGGTGGCGCGGCGTCACCCGGAAGCCGCCCCGGCGGCTGCGGGGGAGGCATGTTGCGCGCCCATGGGGTGGTTCAGTCCGCCTCGGCCGCCTCCGGCCTGGCCTTCTCCCTCTCACTGTCCTTCGGGGCCTTGTCCCTCGCGGGCTTCCTGGCTGCGCCGGCTGCCGCGAAGGGAGCCACGAGATCGGCGAGATGCCCGGTTTCCGTCAGGCGCAGCCCATCCGGGGCCGAGAGCGCCCGGCCGCCGCGGGCCACGCGCCGGGGCAGGGTGGCGGCCGCAAATCCGAGCTTGGCAGCCTCCCGCAGGCGCAGTTCGGTCTGTGCGACCTGGCGGATCTCGCCGGACAGGCCGACCTCGCCGAAAAAAACTGCGTCGGGCGGGCAGGAGCGATCGGTGGCGGCGCTGACCAGGGCGGCGGCGACGGCCAGATCCGCCGCCGGCTCGTTGATCCGCAGCCCGCCCGCCACGTTTAGGTACACGTCGTTCTGCCCGAGGCTCATCCGGCAGCGGCTCTCCAGCACGGCCAGCAGCATCGAGAGCCGCCCCGAGTCCCACCCCACCACCTGCCGCCGGGGGCTGCCGCCCGTGGCGGGGGAGAGCAGGGCCTGGATCTCCACCAATACCGGCCGCGTCCCCTCCAGCCCCGCGAAGACGGCGGAGCCGGAGATGTTGCCGCGCCGCTCGGCCAGGAACAGGGCGGAGGGGTTGGGGACCTCGGCCAGGCCCTGTTCGGTCATCTCGAAGACGCCGATCTCGTCGGTGGCGCCGAAGCGGTTCTTGGTGGCGCGCAGGATGCGGAACTGATGCCCGCGATCCCCTTCGAAATAGAGGGTGGCGTCCACCATGTGCTCGAGCACGCGGGGGCCGGCGAGCGTCCCCTCCTTCGTGACGTGGCCCACCAGCACGAGAGCGAAGCCGCGCGCCTTGGCCAGCCGGCCGAGCTCCGCCGCGCAGGCGCGGACCTGGGAGACGGTGCCGGGAGCTGAATCAAGGCTGTCCAGCCAAACGGTCTGGATCGAGTCCATGATGACCAGCCCGACATCCCGCTCCTGTTCCAGGCTCGCCAGGATGTCCCGCAGTGAGGAGGCGGCGGCCAATCCGAGTGGAGAATTGGCGACGCCCAGGCGAAGGGCGCGCAGCCGCACCTGCTCGATCGCCTCCTCGCCCGAGATGTAGAGGGTGCGCTTGCCGGCATCTGCCACCCGGGCCGCGGCCTGCAGCAGGATGGTGGACTTGCCGATGCCGGGATCGCCGCCGACCAGCACCACCGAGCCCGGGACGAAGCCGCCGCCCAGCACTCGGTCCAGTTCCGCCATACCGGTGCGGGTGCGGGGAGGGGGGGCGGAATGGCCCTTGAGAGGAACGAACTCGACCTTCCGGCCGCCAATGGCCGTCTTGGCCGGGCCGGGGACGCGGGCCTCCACCACCTCCTCGGCCAGGGTGTTCCATTCGCCGCAGCCCTCGCACTTGCCCTGCCATTTCGGGTGGACGGTGCCGCAGGACTGGCAAACGAAGCGGTGGGTGGCTTTGGCCAAGGGATGCCCGATCAGGAACGAAACGTGGACATCTGGATGTAGCGCGGCGGGGGCCGGCTTAGAAGAGGTGCACTCAGGACGTGCAGCGGCGTTGTGCCAGCGACACGGAAAGGATTGCCCATGACCCCCGAACTGCGCTGGCTCGCCTGGAGCGTCCTTCTCGGCCTCGTTCAGATCATGCTCGCAGCCGGCGCCACCTCGGTGCAGCGCCCGAACGGGCTGCAATGGTCCGCCGGCGCGCGGGACGAGCCGCAGCCACCGCCCACCGGCGTGGCGGGCCGGCTGACCCGCGCGCGGGACAACTTCCTGGAGACCTTCCCTCTCTTCGCCGCCGCCGTGCTGGCCGCGCATCTGGCCGGGCGGAACGGCGAGCTGACCGGCTGGGGCGCGCTGATCTATTTCTGGGCGCGGGTGGTCTATGTGCCGCTCTATGCCGCGGGCGTGCCGTATCTGCGCTCGGTGGTGTGGGGCGCGGCGATGGTGGGGTTGGTGATGGTCTGGCTGTCGCTGCTCGGTTAGGGGTGGCGCGCTTGTTGCTCCGGGGAGGGCGCGCCTAGGCTCGGCACCCGAACGGAATTGTCAGGCCCCGGAATGCAGCGTCGCCACCTTCTCCTCTCGGCCACGGCCGCCGGGCTGATCCAGCGGACGGGCACGGCCACCGGGCAGGCGGATCGCGGCCCGTCCCGCCTGATCGTGCCCTATGGCGCCGGCAACATCACGGACCAGGTGGCGCGGGTCTTCGTGGATGCGTTGGGTCAGCGGTCAGGACGGCGGCTGGTGGTGGACAACCAGCCCGGCGCGGGGGGCATGCTGGGCACGCTGAACCTGATCCGGGCCCCGGCCGATGGCGGCACGCTCGGCATCGTCTCCGTCGCGGCGCTGGCCATCGCCCCGCATCTGGCCAGGCCCGCGCGCTACGACCCGTTCACGGATCTGCTGCCGGTCGCCGGCGTCTCGGTCTCCAGCGCCTTCCTCGCGGTGAATGCCGCGCTGCCAGTTCGTAACCTCGCGGAGCTCGTCGCCTATGCCCGGTCCCGGCCGGAGGCGAGCCCCCTGTTCTACTACTCCCCCGGCAATGCCACCGTGCCGCATTTGAACCTGGAGACGCTACGGCGCGCGCTGGATTTCCCGATGCAGCACGTGCCCTACCGCAGCAGCGCCGCCGGGAACACGGACCTGCTGGCGAACCGCGTGCAGGTGACGATGGATTCCGTCAGCGTCACCCTGCCGCATCTGCAATCCGGTGCGCTGCGGCCGCTCGCCTACAATGGCACGAGGCGCGATCCCGCCTTTCCCGACGTTCCCACCTTCGCCGAGGCGGCGCCCGAGGTGCCGATGCTCAATGCCTGGTCCGGCCTGTTCTTCCCGCGCGGCGTGCCGCAGCCGGTGGTGGAGCGGACGGCGCGCGAGATCGAGGACACGATCACCACCCCCGCCTTTGCGGAGCACCTTCCGGTCGGCGTCTCACCCTTCCTGCTCGGCCCCGCGGATCTGACGGCGCAGATCCGTCGCGACAACGAGCGGCTGGGCCAGCTCGTCGCCGAGATCGGGCTGACGCAGGATTAGGTCAGACCTCGGCGATGCAATCGATCGAGACGAGGAAGTCCGGATGCGCGAGGCGCGGTGACTCGGTGGTCTGGCGCGAGGGGTAGTTGCCCGGCGTGAAATAGGTCCGGTAGATCGCGTCCATCTCGTGGTAGCGGGTCAGGTCCGTCATCGCGACGTTCATCTTCACCGCACGGTCGAGGGTGGTGCCTGCCTCCTCGAGGATGGCCTGGATGTTCTGCATGACCTGATGCACCTGCGCCGCCAGGTCGCCCTTGGCGATGGTGGCGGATTCGCGCTCGCCGCCCTTGAAGGGCGTGGTGCCGGTGACAAAGACGAAGCCGCCCGCCTTCACCGCGTGCGAGCTGGCCGAGCGCAGCGGCGTCACGCGCGGGGACTTGATGATCTCTCTCGTCATGGATGGTGTCCTCCGATGGTTCGCGGCCACCATGCGAGAGGCGCCGCGCATCGGCAAGGCGAGGGCGATCAGGTCCAGTACAGCACGCGCGCCCGCGGCAGCCGGCGCGCAACGCTGGCCTCGAGTGAGGCGCGCAGGTCGCTCATTCTCTCGCGGGTGAAGACGTACTTGCCCGTGCCGAACTTCGTCAGCTTTCGCGTGCGCTGTGCGGGGTCCATCTCCAGCCCGCTGCCGGGATACCAGCCCTGCAGCACCTTCTGCGATCCGTCGGTGAAGCGGTGGGTGATCAGCTCCACCGTCAGGTCGGGATCGGGCGCGTCCTTCAGCGCCTCGGCGCAATGGGCCAGCAACTCGTCATAGGCTTCCTGCCAGTCCGGCACCGGGATGATGGGTGCCACGGTCAGCCCAATGCGGTATCCCGCCATCGCCGCCTGTCGCATCGCCGCCAGCCGCTTTGCCACGCGCGGCGCTCCGCCCTCGAAGCGCTCGGCGCCCCGCGCGTTGACGGAGAAGCGGATGCGTGTGCGGCGGTTGTGCGGCAGGTCCAGCAGCGGCCCGATCGCATCGTACTTGGTGGTGAAGCGCAGCTGCGCCTCTGCCTCCCAGGCACCGAAGAAGCGGATGGTCTCGGCGAGGCTGCCCGTGATGTGCTCGATGCCCAGTGGATCGGTGTAGCAGGACCCTTCGAAGGTCGTGCCCTCCGCGGCACGGGCGGCGTTGCGCGACGTCACCTGCCCCTGGCCGAGCAGCGGCGGCAGCGCGGCCAGGATCTCCGGCAGGTTGGCATAGGCGCGGATAATGGGCGGCCCGGCGAGCGAGCCCGCGAGATAGCAGTAGCTGCAATGGGCCGGGCAGCCCTCGGCAAGGTCGAAGCGCCAGTCCGCGCTGGGCGGAATGGGCTGCGGCTTGCGGCGGCTAGGTGAGGCGACGACCACGGCCATGGTGGTCTTGGCGTCCCTGTAGTTGTCCGGCAGGCCGGTGAGGCGATCGGCCTTCAGCCGGATCACCTCGCTGCCCAGCGCCGCCGCGCGCTCCACCATCGCCGCGCCCTGCGGCCAGGTGAGGGCGGAGGGCGTGACCAGCACGCGCTTCGGCTTCCACAGCGGATGCGCGCGGGCGGGAGCTTCCAGCACGGTGTCAGAAGGCATACCGCACCCGGCAATAGGGCATGCGCGCCGCCAGCAGATCCTGGAAGCGGCCGAGCCAGCGGCCCTTCCACCCCGTGCGGTAGCGCAGGTTCACGCCGCCGCTCTCCGACCGCTTCTCCTCCTGGATATCCGGCCGCCAGAGCAGCTCTTCCGCCTTCGGATGCCAGGCGAGGTTGATCTCGTGCAGCCCCTCGTTGTGGGTGAGCATGATGATCTCGGCGGCTAGCTGTTCCTTCACGGCGGCGGGCAGGACATTATCCAGTTCCGCGAACAACTCGCTCCACTCCGCCTCCCATCCCTCCCGCAGGACGACAGGGGAGAAGTTCAGATGAACCTCGTAGCCCGCACGATGCAGCTCGGGGATGGCCGCGATGCGCTCGGCCACAGGGGAGGTGCGGACATCCAGCAACTTCGCCATGCCTGCCGGCATCAGCGACATGCGGATGCGCGTGCGGTGCTGCGGGTCGTAATCCAGCAGGCCAGGGTTCACCCATTTGGTCGCGAAGCTGCCCTTGGCGTTGGGGATGCCGCGGAACAGGGCGACGAGGTCGCGGACGTTGTCGGAGATGAGCGCGTCGACCGAGAGATCGCCGTTCTCGCCGAGGTCATAGACCCAGTCGCGCGCATCGACCTGGTTGGGCTCCATCTTCGGCCCCTGGCGTGCGGCATGGCGCGCGGTGGCCGCCGCGATCTCCTCGATGTTGACGAAGATGGAGATGGGATTGGAGTGCCCCTTCCGCCGGGCGACGTAGCAGTAGGCACAGGCCATGGCGCAGCCATTGGAGGAGGAGGGCGCGATGAAATCCGCGCTGCGCCCGTTCGGCCTGATGGTCAGCCCCTTCTTCACGCCGAGCACCAGCGACCCCCGCTTGGCCCGCAGGTAATCGCCCGGATCACTCTCCCGCAGTTCCGGGATGCGCCAGTGGGAAACGACGAGGATGCGCTCGGCGTCCGGGAAGCGGGCCAGGATCTCCCGTCCGCGCGCATGGGATTCCACAGCGGGTTCGAGGTAGATCCGGGCGATGTCGAGCAGGGTGGGCGGGGGGCCGTTCATCCGGTCCTGGATATGGGGTGTGCCGCGCGGCCGGACAGTGGCGGGAGGGGCACTTCACCCTATCTTGGGCGTGCGGAGAGGGTGGGGGGCGGCGTGGCAGGACAGGTCGTGGCGACACGCGGGGGACACGGGCCGGCCCTGGCCTCGGCGCGGCGCATCTGGGGGATGATGTACCGCCACCTTGCTCTGTTCCGGCGCTCCTGGCCGCGGGTGCTGGAGCTGATGTACTGGCCGGTTCTCCAGATGATCGTCTGGGGCTTCGTCACTGCCTACATCGCCGGCGTGCAGAGCAACACGGCCAGCCTTGCCGCCGGCGCCCTGCTCGGCGGCGTGCTGCTCTGGGAAGTGGCGCTGCGCAGCCAGATGGGCTTCGCCATCTCCTTTCTCGAGGAGATCTGGTCCCGCAACCTCGGCCATGTCTTCGTCTCCCCGCTGCGCCCCTGGGAGCTGGTGGCGGCGCTGGTGGGGATGAGCACGATTCGAATGCTCACCGGCGTGCTGCCGGCGGTGCTGCTGGCCTGGCTGCTCTACGGCTTCGGGCTCTTCGCCCTCGGCCCTGTGGTGGTGCTGTTCTTCGCGCTGCTGATGATGATGGGATGGGCGGTGGCGCTCGGCGTCACCAGCCTCATCCTTCGCCACGGCGCCGGGGCGGAGGCGCTGGCCTGGTCGGTTCTGTTCGGGCTGACGCCCTTCGCGGCCGTGTTCTACCCCGTCTCGGTGCTGCCGGGCTGGCTGCAGCCCGTGGCCCTGGCCATCCCTGCCGCCCATGTCTTCGAGGGGATGCGCGCGGCCCTGCTCGAGGGGCGCATCGCCTGGGGGCATCTGGGTGCGGGATTCGCGCTGGACCTGCTCTGGCTTGCGGCCATGGCCTGGCTGTTCATGGGGCAGTTCCGCCGAGCGCGGGAACGCGGGGCGCTGCTGACGATCGGGGAGTGAGGGCGCGGGTGGCAACATCAGGCGTCGACGCCCGGGGGCGACAGTGCTGGCGCCCAAGGCGCCCCTCGCCCGCCACGGCCGGGTGTCGTATGGGGCGGCCATGCCGGACCCGACCCGAATCTTCCTGATCCGCCACGCCCTCGTGGAGGCCTCCGCGCGGCTCACCGCCTATGGCTCGATGGACGTCGCGCTGTGCCAGGACACGCTGACGCGCGAGCGGCCGGCCCATGCCTGGCTCGGCACCCGCATCCCGCGCGAGGCCCGCTGGTACTGCACCCCGCTGGCCCGCACCCGCGCCACTGCCATGGCCATCTTCGCCGCCGGCTATCCGGAGGCCGAACTGACTGACCTGCCTCACTTCGTGGAGCAGCACCTGGGCGACTGGCAGGGGCTGACGCATGAGGCCTTCACCGCCGTGCTTCGCGACCCGCCGCATCCCTTCTGGAACCACGGCGCCGATGAGCGGCCGCCCGGGGGCGAGAGCCTCTCGGATGTGGTCGCGCGGGTGGGACCGACGCTGGAGGCGGTGGCGGACGAGAATGCAGGCGGGGATGCCGTGATCATCGCCCATGGCGGCTCGATCCGGGCGGCCCTGGCCCATGCCTGCGCGCTGACGCCCTATCAGGCCCTTCAGTTCAGCGTGAAGAACCTGTCCTTGACCCGGCTGGAGCGGGATGAGGGCCACTGGCGCGTGCACGCGGTGAACGAGGAGCCCCCGCAGGACTGAAACCCCGCCACCGGAACGGCCAGGACCTGCCCTGGCCTCGCCACGATCGAGTCGCTAAACTCCCCGCCGGGGCAAGGGGTTGGGGGAAGAACTTCATGCGACACAGGATGATGCTGCTCGGGGTGCTCGGCATGGTGGCGGCCATGTCCGCGCCGGGCGTGGCCCAGACCCAAGCTGAGCAGCAGACGCTGGTGGACCGCGCCACCCTCACCGTGCAGGACATGCTGAACGACGGGGACCCGGCCGCCGTACGGGAATCCAACCGTACCCTCGCCCAGGCACGGGCCGTCATCATCTGCCCGCGCATCTTCCGCGCAGGCTTCATCTTCGGCGGCCAGGGCGGCGACTGCGTGATGACGGCGCGGGACGGGGCGGGCTCCTGGTCCTCACCGGCCTTCTACACCATTGGTTCGGCCAGCTTCGGGCTGCAGATCGGCATCCAGGACATGCAGGTCATGATGTTCATCATGACCAACCGCGGCCTGAGCGCGGTGATGGACAGCCAGATCAAGCTGGGGGCCGATGCCTCGGCCTCGATCGCCACCCTCGGCACGGGCATCGCGGGCGCCACGACGACGGCGGTGGGGGCCGATATCGTCAGCTTCGCCCGTGCCCGCGGCCTGTATGCCGGCATCTCGCTCGAGGGTTCGCTGCTTTCCAGCCGCAACGACTTCAACACCGGCTATTACGGTCGCTCCGTTTCCACGCGGCAGATCGTGCTGGACATGCAGGCCCATAACCCGGCGGCCGACCCGCTCCGCGCCACGCTGATGCGCCTCGGCACCCGTGGAGGAGAGGGCCCGGGCGGCGGCGCCCCGATGGGCGCTCCTCCGGGCCAGCCGGGCATGATGCAGATGCAGCCCGCGCCGAGCGGAAGCGTCACGCGCGAGACGCTGCGCTAAATCCCGATCCGGCCGGCGTCACGCGATGCCGGCCGCGAGTCCGTCCCGCTGCGGGTCCGCGCCGCCCTCCAACGCGCCCTCCCACATCGTGATCCCGTGCACGGCAGCGAAGGGGTAGCTGGTGGGGTTGCGGCGCACCTCGTAACCCATCTTTTCCAGCGCCTTCTGCGTCGCGCGCGGAATGCGGTTTGAGATGTCGATGGCGTCCGAAGTTGAGGAGAAGCGCGGCGCCATCACCGCCTCTTGCATCGTCATCCCCCAGTCCAGCACATTGGACAGTACCTGCAGGATCGCCACCGCGATCCAGGCCCCGCCCGGCGCGCCGAGGGTGGCAACCGGCGTCTTCCCGTCGAAGACGATGGTGGGAGACATGGTGGAGAAGCGCCGCTTGCCCGGCGCGAGGGACCCGGCGCGGCCTGGCCGCGGGTCGTAGTTGTTCATGCCGCCGTTCAGCATGAAGCCCGTGCCCGGAGGAATAACGCCGGAGGGCAGGCCGAGCGTGTGGGTCAGCGTCACCACCATCCCGTCCGCATCCACGCAGGAGACGGTGGTGGTGTGCTTCGCATCCGCCCCGATGCGCGGCAGCGGCACCTTCTCGCCCGCGCGGATCGAGGCCGCGCACTCATCCGCATAGGCATCGGAGAGCAGGCGGGCGAGCGGGGGCGGGATGAAGTCGGGATCGCCGATATGGCGGTCCTTGTCGCGCATGGCGGTCTTCATCGCCTCGGCCAGCACACGGATGTATTCGGGCGCGTTATGGCCCAGGGCGGGGAGGTCGAAGCGCTCGATGATGCGCAGGATCTCCGCGACCACCACGCCGCCCGCGGGTGGCGGCGGCACGGCAATGCCGTAACCGCGGTAATCCACGCGCAGCGGCTCGCGCCAGGCCGGCATGAAGCCCGCCAGGTCCTCCGCCGAGAGCAGCCCGTCATGCGCCTGCATGTCGGCCACCACGCGACGGGCGAGTTCCCCCGTGTAGAGGGTTTCCGCGCCTTCCTGCGCGACCAGCCGCAAGGTCGCGGCAAGGTCGGGGTTGCGCACGGTGTTGCCCAGCCGCTTCGGCGCGCCGTCCTCGCCCATGTAGATGCGGCGCCCGTCCTCAGTTAGGCCGAGCTTGGCGGCGTAGGAGAGGCGGCCATAGGCCTTCTCGTCCAGGTGGAACATCGTCGCGACATGGGGGCGCACCAGCCAGCCCTCCTCGGCGAGGCCGATGGCGGGCTGGAACAGATCCGCCCAATCCGCGCGGCCGAAGCGGGCATGCGCCATGCCGAACACGCGCAGGATGCCCGGCGTGGTCACGGCGCGATGGCCGATCTCGTTCAGGTGGTCCCGCACGATGTACCCAAAGCCATCCGGACATTCCCCGACATAGCGGTCCGCCCACATGTCATCGGTGCAGGCGCGAGGCGCGGCGGAGAGGCCGTCCAGAATCACGTGCGTGCCGCTGCGCGGGTCCAGCAGCTGGAGCACGCCCAGGCCGCCGATGCCGCTCATCATCGGGTCGACCACGCCCTGGGCCAACGCGCAGGCCAGCACGGCATCGAGCGCGTTGCCGCCTGCGCGCAGGATGGCCTCGCCGGCCTCCACCGCCTCGGGCTGCGGCGCCACGATCATGGCGCGGGGCGAGGGAAGGCGGCGGGCGGGTCTGGGCATCGGGTGCTCCTCTCGGGTGCACCGAGAGTGCCGCCTTTCGCGCCCGCCGTCGCCCCTATGCCGCGCCTTGCGGCTCGATGGCGCTTGTTGCGGCGCGCTCCATGGCCGGCAGGCCCCGCAGCCGAACGGCCGGAGAGGCGAGGATCATTGCCATCTGGGCCAGGAACCCGGCCGCAGAAGCGATCAGACAGGCTTTCACGCCATACTGCGCCGCCAGCAGCGCGCCGGTAGCGGCCCCCAGCGGCCGCGCGCCGAAGGTGGCCGTCAGCACTGTGGCGGAAACCCGTCCGAGCATGGCCCCTGGCGTCACCGCCTGGCGCAGCGTGGTGGTGTGGATGGTCCAGAGGATCGGCCCCGCGCCAAAGAGGAACAGCGCAGCCCCCGCCAACACCGGGACGGGCCAGACCGCCGTCGCCAGCATCAGCAGCGCGGCCAGTGCCGCGACGCAGGGTCCCACCGCGATCAGCGCGCCCAGCGGCCAGCGACGCGCCAGCCAGGGTGAGGCCAAAGCCCCCGCCACCATCCCCGCCCCGCAAAGCCCCAGCGTGATTCCCACCTCGGTCGCCGACAGGCCGAGATCGCGCACGGCATGGACGACATACCCGGCCTGCAGCACGAACCAGGCCGTGTTGAACAGCACCGCCGTCGTCAGGATGGGCCGCAACAGCGGGTGCCGGAGGACGAACTGCATGCCCTCCCGCAGCTCCCGCCCGGGATGCCGGCGCGGCGGGGTGGCGCGCGCCGGCTCGTGCAGACCGGCCAGCAGCGCCGCCGAGAGAAGGGACAGGCCGATCGCCAGCCCATAGGCCGGCCCGGCCCCTGCCCATCCGATCAGCGCCCCGCCCAGCGCAGGGCCGGCCGTGAAGGACAGGCTGCGCCCCAGCTCGATTAGCCGGTTCCCTGCCGCCAGCCCCTCGCGCGGAACGATGGCCGGCAGCAACGCCGGCGCCGCGACCGCCTGCGCCACCGTGCCCGCGGCGCCGACGAAGCCCAGCGCCGCCAGCCCCGCCAAATTCAGCCGCCCCGTTGCCGCGAGGCCGAGCACCGCGAGCAGCGCCGCCGCCCGCAGCGCCTCCGCCCCGATCATCAGCCGGGTGCGGGAAACGCGGTCCGCCAGCACCCCGGCCGGCAGGGCGAGGAGGAGAAAGGGAAGGGCCTGCGCCGCCTGCAGCCATCCCGTCTCCGTCGCGCCGGCGCCGAGCGCGAGAACGGCGATGAGAGGCGCCGCCGCCAGCGCCACCTGTTCCGAGGCCTGGGCAGCGAGGTTGGAGAGGGAAAGGTTGAACAGGCCTCGTCGTGGTTGCGACATGGGGCATCTCCGTGATCGCACCCAGGCTGCCCGAGGCGGGCGGCCCGCCGCCCTCCGCCCGTTGCGCCGGCTTGCGCCGCGATGCCGCATCGCGGCATGTGGGCCACGGAACCCCTCCGAGGTCCGAGATGAGCGCCAGCCCCCGAATCATGCTGCTGACAGGCGCCAGCCGGGGAATCGGCCACGCGACGGTGAAGCGGTTCCAGGGTGAGGGCTGGCGCATCCTCACCGTCTCCCGCCAGCCCTTCTCCGAGGAATGCCGCTGGCCCGGGGCGCGCTGGGGCCACATCCAGTCCGATCTCTCCGACCCGGCTCAGGTAGAGGCCATGATCGCCGAGGTGCGGGATCGGCTGCCGGAGGGGCGGCTGCACGCGCTGGTGAACAATGCCGGGATCTCCCCCAAGGGCGAGGAGGGCGGCCGCCTCGGCGCGCTGGAGACCGACCACGCCGTCTGGACCTCGGTGTTCAACGTGAACCTGTTCTCCACCGCCGCCCTCGCACGCGGGCTGTTCGCTGAGTTGCGCGCGGGTAGCGGCAGCATCGTGAACGTCACCTCTATCGTCGGCTCGCGCGTGCATCCCTTCGCGGGTGCGGCCTATGCCTGCTCCAAAGCGGCGCTGGCCGCGCTGACGCGGGAACTGGCCTTTGAGTTCGGCGCGCACGGGGTGCGGGTGAACGCCATTGCTCCGGGGGAGATCGACACCGCCATTCTCTCCCCGGGCACCGAGGACATCGTGGAACGCCAGATCCCGATGCGCCGGCTCGGCACGGCAGAGGAGGTGGCGGAGACCATCCTTTTCCTCTGCTCGGGCGCGTCCTCCTACGTGAACGGGGCGGAAATCCACATCAATGGCGGCCAGCACGTCTGACGAGGTGAGGGCGGGCCGGACACCTCCCGCGGCCCCACGCGTTGCTGAAGCATCGCAGGCGCAGGAGGTTCATGATGAGCGACACCGACAAGACCAAGCCAGGCCCTGAACCCTCGGCCGGCGACGCGTCCCATACCGAGGGCGGTGCCCCCACCGACAAGGCGCATGAGGATGCGGGCGACGGCTCGCTGAGCGGCTCCATCCCCGCCGGCCTCACCTCGGACGAGTTGCGCAAGCTCGCCGAGAGCGACAAGACCACCGAATCCGGTACGGGCTGAGCCGGCTAGCGCAGCACCCGCGGCCCCGAGGGTGTGTCGATCACGGCCTCGAGCCGCGGGACGGGGCCGGTGCGCAGGGTCGGCGGGTCAACCAGTCCGATCTGCCGGAACAGGCTGCCGATCGCTTCGGCATCGGGATGCTCCACGGTGAAGGAGGCCAGCCGCGCGTCTGATTCCGGCATGGCCGGTGCCGGGCAGCCCCGCGGGCCCCAGTCGATCACGCAAGGCACGGCACCCCCCGCCGGCGGCAAACCATCGGGCCGCACGGCGAAGTGCCAGCGCCGGTCGCCTCGCGAGACCGAGGCCGCCTCGCCCAGCAGCGCCCCATGCCGTTCCAGCAGCGTCCCGAGATCCCCCGTTCGCGCCACCCAGGCCCGCATCCGCCGCCCCGTCGCCCAATCCGCCCGCAGCGCCTCCTCATCGTCCAGCCCGAACCAGCGCGGCCGCGCGGGGGAGGGAGCCGCCGGGCCGACGGCGATCACTTCCAGGAAGGCGCCATCGCCCAGACGCAGCAGGCGGTTATGAGTGCCCATCTCGGGATGTGCGCCACCCGGGCCCATCTCCAGCCCCAAGCTGTCCCGCACATGGGCCACCCCCTCCACCAGGCTCGGCGCGGTGATGACGAGGTGGTCCAGTTCCAGCGTCACGCCAGCTGTTCCAGCCCGGCCCGCAGCGAGCCGTCGGGGTCCTCGACCAGCCCTTCGCGCAGGAAGAGGTCGAGCAGCACGAGGTTGACGTTGAACTTCACCGTCTCCGAATCCCGCACCGCCTCCAGCACGCGGGCAATCGGCCAAAGTTCAAAGCGCTCCACCTCGTCATCATTCGGGCGGGGGATGACGTCCTCGGGCATGTCGAGATCGTAGAGATGCAGCAGGTCTCGCCGCATCCCCTCCTCTGTCTTCATGATGTAGGAGACGCGACCGACCGGGCGGGCCTTCAGCGCCAGGGTGGCGGGGAGGGAGGCCTCCTCCTCCGCCTCCTTGGCCAGGCAGCGCTCGGGCGTCAGCCCGGCGGGGATGCCGCCGGCGACCACGTTATCCATCTGCCCGGGCGCGACCGCCTTGTCCTTCGCGCGCCAGCCCACCCAGAGATGTAGCCCGCCATCCGGTCCCGGGGGCCTGCGGACGAGGCCGTTCAAGTGCACGCCCTGGCTCATGATGCCCAGCGCCGGCAGCACGCCGCGGTCCACGGTGGCGAGGACGGGGCCCTCCGGCGTCGCGCGGATGTCGAACTCCTCGCCCCGGATGCGGCCAAACCCGGCCCGGGCGAGGGCGCGGGCGATCTCGGCCATCGCCGCGCCACGGGCCGCGGGGCCGCGCAGGCTGGTGGCCAGCGACACGCCCTCCGGGCCGAAATGCACGACACGCGGCAGGAAGGTGAGGGCGCGGGCGGCGTCGGGCTCGAGCCAACCCACTTGGTCAGCCCCGATTCGGAAGGGCAGGTAGCCGGCGGGGGAGGGAAGGTTGTTGCAAGCGGCGATGTGCCGGGCGAAGGGATTCATGTGCCTATCCTGCCCCGCTGCGCGGCGCGCGACACCCCCGGCCAAGCGGTTTCATGGCTTGTGCGCCGCAGCATCCCGGCCATGCGGCGGCCCGGGTGGCGCCAGGGCCGCAAAGGCCCCATCTGGCAACCTGAGGCTGCCCCGACCGGGGTGGCGCGCCGCCCGCCCGGGCGGCATTCCCATTCCGGACCCGCCCCGGCGCCGGCCCTCTGGGTCCCGCGCACGGATGCGCGGGCCCTGCCCCGGAGTTCCCGCGTGCCCCCCGCCCAACCCAATGCCCAAGCCGGCGCCCCATCCGGCGACCAACCCGGTGCCATCCCGGCGGCGCCCCGCGGCACCTTCGCCACGCTGCGGAGCCTCGCCCCCTATCTTTGGCCGAAGGGCGAGACGGGGCTGCGCGTCCGCGTCGTCATCGCGCTGCTGTTCCTCGTCGCGGCCAAGATCGCCAATGTGCTGGTGCCCGTTGCCTATGCCCGCGCCGTCGATGCGCTGACCCCGCGGCTGGGGGAGGGCGCCGGTTCTGCCGCGGCTGTGCTGATGGTGCCAGTGGCGCTGGTGGTCGGCTACGGCCTGCTGCGCGTCGCCTCCTCGGCCTTCGGGGAGCTGCGCGACGCGGTCTTCACCAAGGTGCAGGCCCGCGCCGCGCGCCGGATCGCGCTGCAGGTCTTCACCCATCTGCACGCGCTGTCCCTGCGCTTCCACCTTGATCGCCAGACCGGCGGCGTGTCCCGAATCATCGAGCGGGGTACGCGGGGGATCAACTTCGTCCTCGACTTCATGCTGTTCAACATCATCCCGACCATCTTCGAGATCCTGCTGGTCGCGGTGATCCTGTGGCGGATGTTCAGCCTGTCCTTCGCGCTGGTCACGCTCGGCACCATCGCGCTCTACGTCGCCTTCACCCTCGTCTTCACCAACTGGCGCCTGCGCTTCCGCCGCCAGATGAACGACACCGACCAGGAGGCGAACACCAAGGCGATCGACAGCCTGCTGAATTACGAGACTGTCAAGTATTTCGGCAATGAGCGGCACGAGGAGCGTCGCTACGACAACTCGCTCGAGCGGTATGAGCGCGCCTACACCCAGTCCGAGGTGTCGCTGAACTTCCTCAACATGGGCCAGGCCGCGATTATCGCGGCGGGGCTGACGGTGGTGATGCTGATGGCGGCCCAGGGCGTGGCCGCGGGCCGGATGACGGTCGGCGACTTCGTGCTGGTGAACACCTATCTCATCCAGCTCTACCTGCCGCTGAACTTCCTGGGCTTCGTCTATCGCGAGATGAAGCAGGGGCTGGTGGATATGGAGGCAATGTTCACCCTCATGCGCGAATCGCGCGAGGTGGCGGACAAGCCCGGCGCACCGGCGCTGCCCGCCGGCCCCGGCGCGGTTGCCTTCGAGAATGTGCGCTTCGGCTATGGTCGCAACCGGGAGATCCTGCACGGCGTCTCCTTCGCCGTGCCGCCCGGAAAGATGCTCGCCATCGTCGGTCCGACGGGCGCGGGCAAGTCCACCATCTCCCGCCTGATGTTCCGCTTCTACGACGTGTGGGACGGGCGGGTGCGGATCGACGGCGCCGATATCCGCGACGTGACGCAGGAGAGCGTGCGCGCCGCCATCGGCGTGGTGCCGCAGGACACGGTGCTGTTCAACGACACCATCCTCTACAACATCGCCTATGGCCGCCCCGACGCCTCCGAGGAGGAGGTGATCCAGGCCTCCAAGCTCGCCCAGGTGCATGACTTCGTGATGCGCCTGCCGGAGGGCTACAAGACCCGCGTCGGCGAGCGCGGCCTCAAGCTCTCGGGCGGCGAGAAGCAGCGCGTGGCGATCGCGCGCACCATCCTGAAGGACCCGCGCATCCTCATCCTGGATGAGGCGACGAGCGCGCTGGACACCCGCACCGAGCAGGAAATCCAGTCCGCGCTCCGCGGTGTTTCCCGCGGGCGGACGACGTTGGTGATCGCGCACCGACTCTCCACCGTGGTGGAGGCGGACGAGATTATCGTGCTGGCGGACGGCAACATCGCCGAGCGCGGCACCCATGC
This sequence comes from Roseomonas sp. WA12, assembly GCF_054165765.1. NCBI lineage: Bacteria > Pseudomonadati > Pseudomonadota > Alphaproteobacteria > Acetobacterales > Roseomonadaceae > Roseomonas > Roseomonas sp. WA12. The sequence goes on from NZ_CM135108.1 coordinate 223,655, forward strand.
CGAACTGGTGGCCGCCGAGGGCATCTATGCCAGCATGTGGCGCCGCCAGGCCCAGGCCGTGGCGCTGGCCGAGGCCGCTGCGGCGGCGCGGGACATCTCGCCGCTGCCGGGCACGAGCACGGCTCCGGCCCCCGACGGAACCTCGGATGCCACCCTGCCGCAGGAGGCGCTGGATGGCGCCGCTGCCCGGGGGGCTTCCGCTACCGCTCCGGCCTGACCATCTGGGGTCAGGATTTTCTGCCGTTCTTCAAAGAGAGGAGGCCCTGGGAATGTCCCTGGACCCGCAAGGCGCCGCCCCGGACGACCTGAGCCATGCCGGCTCGGTGACCGACAAGGCGATCGAGTACATGACCGAGCAGGGCATCGCGCCCATTTCCATCGCCTCCGCCTTTCTGGGCGGCGCGCTGGCCCTGATGGCGCGCAGCATGGATGACGAGTCCATCGCCCGCGTCCTCCGCAGCGCCCTCTCCTCGGTGGAGAACGGTGAGCTGGACGAGATGCGGCGCCAGCCGGTCGAGCCGCCTCGCCCGTCCTGACGCGCCGGAAGGGCCTGCCGCACCCCTCTCCCGCTTGACTCCGGGCGGCGCGGACGCCATACGCCGCGCTTCCTATCAGACCAGCAACCCGTGCCCGCGACGATCCTTCCCGGAAGGGGCCCCAGAAGGGGCGTGGACGCGCGGCCGAACCACCCAGGGGTTTCCACCATGGCCCGCCGCTGCGGCATCACCGGCAAGGGCGTCCTGACGGGCAACAACGTCAGCCACGCCAACAACAAGACCCGCCGGCGCTTCCTGCCGAACCTCCAGCACACCTCCTTCTTCTCGGACGTGCTCGGTTCCTCGATCCAGCTCCGCCTTTCCACCCGCGGCATCCGCACCGTGGAGCACAATGGCGGCCTCGACTCCTTTCTGCTCGGCACCCCCGACCGCGCCCTGACGATTGAGGCGAAGGTGCTGAAGCGCCGGATCGAGAAGGCGCAGGCGAAGAAGGCGGCCGCCTGAGGGCACCCCAACCGCCTCTGCCCCCGGGGCAGACCGGATTTTGATGGCGCGAGGAGCCTCTCCTCGCGCCATCGTCATGTTTGGGCGCTGCGCATTCACCTTTCGGCAGCCTGGAGCTGTCAGTTTGCGCGGATGGAGATTTCCCTCCTCATCCCCGCCACCGTGGTCGCCACCGCGTCGGCTGCCTTCCTCGCCCTGGCCGCTTGGTGGCAGCGGGAGCGTGCTGAGACAGCCGAAGCCCGCGCGGCGCAGGCCGAGCTGCGGCTCGGCGCCCAGTCGCGATCCCTCGGACTAGTGGTGCGGGAACTCGAAACGCCCGGCCTTGGCCTGCTCGGCCTTGCATCGCGCCTGCCCGCGGATCTCGCCTCCGGCATCGAGTTGGAGGGGCGCCGGCTGCTCACCCTCGCCGATGAGGTTGCGGACCATGTCACCACCCATCCCGGCCCCCGCGCCCTGAAGGAGGAGCGCGTCCCCCTCGGCCCCCTGCTGCGGGAGGCGATCGGCAGTGTCGCCCTGCCCATGGGGGAGGGGGCACGCCACTGGCAGGTCTCGCCGGAGGCCGAGGCGTTGGTCCTCGTGGCCGACCGCCGTGCGCTCTGCCGCGTGCTGGCCCAATCCCTCGCCCGGGCAGCCCGCGAGACGCGGGGGGGCGACCGAATTGCCCTCCGGATTGTCCGCGCGGCCGAAACCGTGGCCCTGGTCATCGAGGATGACGGCGCTGGCCTGCCCGGCGGCGATCTCGCGGGCGGGGAGGGCACCCGCGGCCTCTCCCTCGGCCTGTCGGCAGCGCGGGAACTGATCCGTGCGCATGGTGGCGAGCTGACGCTGGAGGCGGTGCCTGGCATTGGCGCCCGCACCTGGCTCACCCTGCCCCGCGCGCGGGTGCTGGAGGATCAGCTGGCGGCCTGAACTGCCTCGGGCTCAACCTCGCCGAGGATCATCAGCAGCGTGCGCTGAAGGATGAGCTGGTTGTCGTCAGACACCACGGCCACCAGCCCGCGGCCGCCATGGCCGAAGGCGCTGATCCCCTCCCAGTTGTCGGTGGGCAGGGGCGGGGCTAGCCGGGCCACTTCCTTGCCGGCCAGCCGCGTGGCGTCCTGGGCAATGGGCGGCAGCCGGACGATCCGGGACGCGAAGCCGCCCAGCAGCGTGAAATGCCGCTCCAGCACCAGAGCACCGCCATCCGGCAGGGGGCAGAGGTCACTCGGGTCGAACCCTGGCGCCGGCTGATAGGCCAGTCGGCGCCAACCGGACGGGCCGCGAAGCCAAGCTATCCGTGCGGCCGGCTCACCCGCCGGCCGTTGGCTTTCCGCGATGGCAAGCCAGCGCCCATCCGCCAGCACGGCCAAGGATTCCAGCCCGCCATTGCCCGGTGCCAGTGCCAGTTCCGCCGGAGCGATGACGGGCTCTGCGGGGGCGTCCAGCGTGGGGTAGCGCCAGATCCTGTGGTTGCGCTCGAAGCCGATAAGCCAGGAACCGTCGGTCTGCCGCGCGAGGGATTCGGCATCACTGACAAGATTGCGCGGCAGGGGACGGCCGACGGGATCACACAGCGTGCCGGCGCGGAGCGGTTCCAGCCCAAGCGGCGTGCCATCCGGCGCCAGGACGAGCCTTGCCTGGCCCCAGCGGCCGCGGTCGGAAATAGCGGTGAGGGTCAGGTCGTGCGCGATATGCAGGCCCGAGAGGCCATCCGCCCCAAAGCGGGCGGTGTCGATCTCGAGCACCCCGAGCGGGCGAAGCGCCGTGCCGCCGGACAGCGGCGCAGCAGGCAATTCCGGCATCGACACCGGCAGGGCAAGTGGGCCCGGGCGCTGGCAGGCGGTGGCGCCCAGGAGCGTGGCGAAGGCCGCGCGCCGACCCAGGCTGCGGCGGCGCAGGCCTTTCACGCGCGTGGAAGAGAAGGCCGGGCGCGCGATGCGAGGACCATGACCGCCCCCGGCCGCGCACCCGCTGGCCTCACACCATCACCGGCGCCCGCTCCGAGGCGGCGCGCTGCCAGGCCATGGCCGCGTCCTCGTCGAACAGCTCGGCGAGCTTCTTCATCATCGTGCCACCCAGCTCCTCGGCATCCACGATGGTGACGGCTCGGCGGTAGTAGCGGGTGACGTCATGGCCGATGCCGATGGCAATCAGCTCGACGATGTCGCGCCCCTCGATATCGGTGATGACCTTGCGCAGATGGCGCTCCAGGTAGTTGCCCGGGTTCACCGACAGGGTGGAATCATCCACCGGCGCGCCGTCGGAGATCACCATCATGATGCGCCGCTTCTCGGGGCGCGAGAGCAGGCGGCGATAGGCCCATTCCAGCGCCTCGCCGTCGATGTTCTCCTTCAGGAGACCCTCGCGCAGCATCAGCCCGAGATTCTTGCGCGCGCGGCGCCAGGGGGCGTCGGCAGACTTGTAGACGACGTGGCGCAGATCGTTCAGCCGGCCGGGGTTGCGCGGCTTGCCATCCTGAACCCAGCGCTCGCGCGACTGGCCGCCCTTCCAGGCGCGGGTGGTGAAGCCCAGGATCTCCACTTTCACCGCGCAGCGCTCCAGCGTGCGAGCGAGAATGTCGCAGCACATGGCGGCCACCGTGATCGGGCGCCCGCGCATGGAACCGGAATTGTCGATCAGCAGCGTCACGACGGTGTCACGGAAGTCGGCCTCGCGCTCGCGCTTGTAGGAGAGCGAGAGCATCGGGTTGACCACGATGCGCGCCAGCCGGGCGGCGTCCAGCGTGCCCTCCTCCAGGTCAAACTCCCAGGCGCGCTGCTGCTGCGCCAGCAGCCGGCGCTGCAGGCGGTTGGCGAGCTTGGAGACGACGCCCTGCAAGTGGGAGAGCTGCTGGTCCAGCTGCTGGCGCAGGCGGGACAGCTCCTCCGCGTCGCAGAGGTCGTCGGCCGAGATCTCCTCGTCGAACTGGCGAATATAGGCGCGGTAGGCGGAGGCGTCGTCCGTGACGGGCACCTCCTTCCGCTGCTGCGGGCCGCCCGGGCGGTCCTCGCCCTCGGCGGCGGCGCCGTCATCCTCCTCGTCCTCACCGGCTTCCTCGTCGCCGGCCTGGCCCTCGGTCTGCTCGGGCTGGGCGCCCATCAGGCTCTCGGATTCCTGGGGCTTGCTCTCGCCCTCGCCCTGCTGGTCCTGGGCGCCGGAGGTCTCGCTTCCCTCGTCCTCCTGGTCCTGGGACTCCTCCGATTCCGCCTCCACCTCGGCCTCGGCCAGGTCCAGCGCGGCCAGCAGCTTGCGGGAGGCGCGGCCGAAGGCGTCCTGGTCCCCGGCATTGGTCGCCATCTCGGCCAACGCGTCGTCGGCGCGGGGGCCGAGCGTATCGCGCCACAGGTCCACCACGCGGCGCGCGGCGTCGGGCACGGGCTCGCCGGTCAGGCGCTCGCGCGCGAGCAGGGACAGCGCCGCGGTGAGCGGCAGCTGGTCCTTGCGGGTCATGCGATCATAACCCTCCGCCTCGGCCTGCTCGCTCTGCCGGGCACGAAGATTGGCGGCGACGCCCGCCATGTGGCGGCCGCCAACGGCCTCCACGCGGGCCTGCTCCAGCGCGTCGAACACCTCCTTGGCTTCGCGCCGGCCGGGGGTGCGGGCGGCATGCGTCGCCTCGTCATGGTGGCGCAGCTTCAGTGCCACTGAATCGGCGGCGCCGCGCAGCTTCGCCATCTCGGCGGGCGGCAGGGCGCGGGTGGGCAGCGGCAGGCGTGCGCGCTTCCCGGCAAGGCCCGAGGGGCCGGGCTGGAAGGCGACCTGCACGTCGGAGGAGCGCGCCATGGCGCGCAGCGTGCCGGCGGTGGCGCGCTTGAACTCCTCCTGCCGGGTGGTGTCCTTGTTGCTGCCGCTCATGCTGCTGCGGCTCCCTTGCGGATGGCGGCCTGCCGGGCGGGGCGGGCCTCGATGGCGGCGAGAAGGCGGGCGGTGTTCGGGCCGGGCTGGAGCATGCCCCAGCCCACGATATAGGCGATCAGCCCGCCGACAGTGACGTCGGCCGCGGTGAACTGCGCGCCGGTCAGCCAGGGGGCGTTGCCGAGCGCGGATTCCACGCGCGCGACCGCATCTGGAAAGCTCGGCCAGCCGATGGCGCGGGCCGGGGCCTCCTTGGCGCGCGGGAAGGCCAAATCGGCCATTGCAGGCTCCAGCACGCCCGGGCCGTAGGCCATCCAAAAGGCGTAGGCTGCCCGGGCAGGGGTGCCGACCGGAGGGGCAAGCTGCGCTTCGGGCAGGGTGTCGGCGACATAGGCGGCGATCGCCGCGGCCTCCGTCACCACCACGCCCGTCCAGTCGCCGGAAGGGCCGCGATCGACCAGGGCGGGCAGCTTCCCGGCCGGGTTGAGCGCCAGGTAGTCGGCCGCCTTATGCGTGCCGGCTTCGGGATTGTGCCAGGCCAGTTCGTAGTCCGCCCCTGCCTCCTCCAGCAGCCAGAGGCTGCCAGCGGAGCGGGTGCCCGGCGCGTGGTGGAGAAGGAAGCGCGCCGTCATGCCTGGGCGACCTCTCTGATTGGGCTACCGCTCTCGCGGATCAGCGCTTCACGTAGAGACCCGTCGGGATCTCCTCGTTGAAGCAGCGCTGGTAGTACTCGGCCACCGTGGACCGCTCCGCCTCGTCGCACTTGTTGAGGAAGGAGAGACGGAAGGCGAAGCCGACATCGCCGAAAATCTTCGCGTTCTCGGCCCAGGTGATGACCGTGCGCGGCGACATGACGGTGGAGATGTCGCCGGCAATGAAACCCGCGCGGGTCAGGTCGGCGAGCGCGACCATCGCCTCGATCTGCTTGCGCGCCTTTGTGTCGCTGTCGGCGATGCCCATCTTGGCAGCCACGATCCCGGTCTCCTGCGCGTGCGGCAGATAGTTCAGGGTGGCCACGATGTTCCAGCGGTCCATCTGGCCCTGATTGATCTGCTGGGTGCCGTGATAGAGGCCGGTCGTGTCGCCGAGGCCCACCGTGTTGGCGGTGGCGAAGAGGCGGAAGGCGGGGTGCGGGCGGATCACGCGGTTCTGGTCGAGCAGCGTCAGCTTGCCCTCCACCTCGAGCACGCGCTGGATCACGAACATCACGTCCGGGCGGCCGGCGTCGTACTCGTCGAACACCATGGCGCAGGGGTGCTGCAGCGCCCAGGGAAGGATGCCTTCCTTGAACTCGGTGATCTGCTTGCCTTCCTTGAGGACGATGGCGTCCTTGCCCACCAGGTCGATGCGGCTGATGTGGCTGTCGAGGTTCACGCGAAGGCAGGGCCAGTTCAGGCGGGCGGCGACCTGCTCGATATGCGTGGACTTGCCCGTGCCATGATAGCCCTGGACCATCACGCGGCGGTTGAAGGCGAAGCCGGCGAGAATGGCGAGTGTGGTGTCGCGGTCGAAGCGATAGGTGCTGTCCACCTCCGGCACATGCTCGGTGCGAACCGAGAAGCCGGGCACCGTCATGTCGCTCTCGATGCCGAAGGCCTCGCGAACAGAAATCTGCACATCGGGCTGGTCGATGGCCGAGGTCATGGCGGGGCGGCTCTCGGCGATGCTGGCGACCTTGTTCATGGGCGGGTCCGGTTCCGTGAAGAGGTGTTGGGGCGGCGTACCTCTCGGGGTCAGGCCGCCTTCTGCTGCTGCGACAGCGTCGCGAGACGCTTGCGGATAAGGCTGTAGGCGCGGTTGATGTCCTTCAACCGCTCCTCCGAGGATTTGTCCCCGCCATTCGCATCCGGGTGGTAGCGCTTGGCGAGATCCTTGTAGCGGGCGCGAAGCCCGTCCTCGTCGATGGGCCAGCCGAGGCCGAGGACATCGAGGGCGGCGCGCAACTCCGGCGGCGCCTCCCTTGCGGTCTTCTTCGGGGTCGGCTTGGTATCGGCGAAGAGGCCGAGCGGGTCGCGCAGCCCTTCAGGACCGATATGGGCCTGCCCACCCAACCTGCCCAGGGGCCAGGTTGGGCGCTGCCCGACAGAGTCCTCGCGCAGGTTCTGCTCGATCTCTTCCGGGGTCATGCCGCGGTAGAAATCCCAGGCCTGGTTGTAGGCCCGAACATGTTCCAGGCAGAAATGATAGTAGTCCCTGAGGCGCGAGCGGTCGCGCGGCGCCCGGAACTCGCCGGGGGCTTCGCAGCCGGGGGCCTCGCAGGTCCGCATGGAGCTGCCGGGGGGGACGGTGGATCGGAGGGGTGTTGCGCCGCGTCGGGCCATGGTGTGGACCTTATGATCGCACGCGCCGCCGGCGGCAAGGCACGAAACGTCCCTTCACACCTGCCCGCAACACATGGAAAAGCCTCTTGATATGGACGCACCCGATCTGACCACGCGCGCCGGCCGGCTCCGCGCCACACTTCTCCACGCCTTCCCCGGCGGGGTGGTGGAGGTGCGGGACGACAGCGGGCTTCATGCCGGCCATTCCGGCGCCCGGCCGGGCGGCGAGACACATTACACCGTGCGCGTTGTCGCACCGGGCTTCGCGGGGATGACGCGGCTCGCGCGGTCCCGCGCCGTCCATGCCGCACTGGCCGAGGAGTTCGGTGGCGGCCTGCACGCACTGGCGCTGGAACTTCGCGCCCCCGGCGAGGCGTGAGCCGCCGCGCATCGCGTAGGGGGTAGGGGCTGATGGGCACCGAGACCCTGTTCGAGGACGCCGAGATGGTCGTCCGCGCCCAACCCGGCCAGCCCGGCATGCCCGTGCTCGTCAGCTTCGGGCATCTGGCAAATCGGCCGGAGGAGCCGGGCTTCTGGGCGTCTGCCCTGGCTACCGCCATGGGCTGGCCCGCGATCGGCTTCGTGGCGCGGCGTCCGAACTGGTTCCCGGCGCCATCCGTCGAGGCCGCGGCGGGAGTGGTGCGCGCGAGGTTGGAGGCGATGCGTCCGCCTGATGGCGCGGCCATCGGCTATGGCTACAGCATGGGCGCGCATGCGGTGCTGCGGCACGGCCGAATGCTGGGGCTGGACAACGCATTCGCGGTCTCGCCCCAGGTCTCGATCCTGCCGGCCGACGTGCCCTGGGATTCCAGGTTCCGCGCCTATCATGACCCGGCACGGGATGCCGACATGATGGTGCGGGCGGGTGACGCGCCGACGCGGTCCTGGATCCTGGCCGACATGCATCACCCCGAGGACTCCGCCCATGCGCGGCTGATGGAGGTGCTGGGCGCGAGGGTGATCCACACGCCCTGGATGAACCACAATCCCATCCAGCTCCTGAACGACCGGGTGGTGATGGAGACCGCGCTGCGCTCCGTGCTGACGGACGATGCCGCGCCGCTTCGCCGGGTGCTGCGGGACCGGCGCCATGCCTCCCCCTTCTGGCAGGCCGGCTTCGGCGCCGCGCTCGTCACGCGCGGGCGGCAGGGGCCGGGGACCGTGCTGCTCGGCCGCGCCGTGGCGGCCGGGTTGCGGCCCACCCATGTCGCCGAGGCGCTGGCGGAGGCGATGCGCGCGAAGCCCTCGGCGACCGAGGCGGTGCTGGGCCCGCTCGCCGCGCTCGGCGGGCTGGATGCCGGGGCCTGGACCGACCTGTGCAACCAGATGGCCGCCGCCGGTCATCGGCGGGAGGCGCTGGCGGTGGCCGAGGCCGGCCTCGCCGCGGTCGGCCCGCAGGCGGTGCTGCTGGTCCAACTCGGGCATCTCCGCCTGGTGGAGGGCCAGCTGGAGAGCGGCCGCGCCGCGCTGGAAATGGCGGTGACGCTGGATCCGGGAGAGGGCTGGGCCTGGGTCGGCCTTTCGCTGGCCCGGCTGCGGGCCGGGGACAAGGCGGGCGGCGAAGCGGCAGGGCGGGAGGGGGCGCGGCTACGGCCCTCCGATCCGGCGGCCCGGCTGCAATGGGCTGCGGCGCTGATGGTGCTGGGCCGCTTCGCCCAGGCGGCGCAGGCCTATGCCGCCGCCCAGCAGCTCGGCGGCGGGGTGGAGGCGGAGGAGGGTTTGCGCCGGGCGCAGCAGGAGGAGGGCAGGGCCAGCCGCATCGTCCCGGGCTGGATCAAGGCGCTGCGGGGGCGCTAGGCGTCAGCCCGGTTCGGCGCGGCCCCAGCGCTCGGTCACGATCGGGCTGTCCGGCGCATAGGCGAGGCAGGTGCCCACCATGCGGTTGCGCGCGGCCTCGGCGGCGGCGGGATCCTCCGCCTCCTTCTTGCGACGGACGGGATAGATCGTCTGGAAGGCGACCGTGGCCATCTGGGCCAGCATCTCGCGCAGATGCGTGCAGCCGTGCACGCCGCCGACGCGCTCCTTCACCGCGCGGGTGAAGCCGGGGCCGATGCGTACCCCTTCCAGCGCCGAGAAGTTCGGTGCGGCCTGGGGGCAGATGGAATAGGGGGAGAAGTCGGTCGCGGCCTCGCAGGCCACGATCACCAGGTCCTCGTCCACCGTCAGGCGCAGCCACATGCCGTGCAGGGGGACACCCGGCTCGATCGTGCCGCGGTCGAGATTCCCGAAGGGGTAGGTCTTCGTGTCCTCAAGGTGGCCCTCGATGTCGAACAGCCCGTCCGCGCGGCGATAGCCGTGCATGTCGATGAGGCGCCGGTGGAGGGTTTCCCGGGAGGCGGGAGGGGAGAGCGGCATGGTGCGGTGCAAGATAGGGCGCGCGGCCCGCTTGGGCCAGCGCCGTCTCAAACTGCCCCTTCGTCCCGCAGCAGCGCCTCAACGGCGGCGGGCGGCACGTCGGCGGTGGTGAAGGCTCCACCGGCGCCGCAGAGCAGCACGAAGCGCATCGCGCCGTCCCGCACCTTCTTGTCCTTGCGCATCCGCCCGATCAACGCCTCGGCCGAGAAGCCCCGCGGCAGGTCCCCGATCCGCGCGGGCAGGCCCACGGCCTGCAGATGCTCCATCACCCGCCCCGGCCATTCCTGGGCGCAATGGCCAAGGCGCGCGGAGAGGGACGCCGCGAGGCCCAGCCCCACGGCCACCGCTTCGCCATGCAGCAGCGTGCCGTCATAGCCGCACTCGGCCTCCAGCGCATGAGCAAAGGTGTGGCCCAGATTGAGCAGGGCCCGGCCGCCCTCGGGCGCCTCCTCCCGCTCGTCGGCGACCACCACGGAGGCCTTCAACCGGCAGGATTCCAGCACCGCATGGCGAAGTGCGTCCGGGTCGCCGGCCATGGCGGCGGGGCCGTTCGCCTCGCACCACTCCCAGAGCGGGCCCTGGAGCAGGCCGTGCTTCGCCACCTCTCCCCAACCGGCGCGCAGCTCCCGCGCGGGAAGGGTGAGGAGGGTGTCGGTATCGGCCAGCACGATGCGCGGCTGGTGGAAGGCCCCGGCCAGGTTCTTGCCGGCGGCGAGGTTCACCCCGGTCTTGCCGCCGACCGAGCTGTCCACCTGGGCCAGCAGCGTGGTCGGCATCTGCACGAAGGGAAGGCCGCGCAGCGCCACCGCGGCGGCAAAGCCGGCAAGGTCTCCCACCACCCCACCGCCGAGGGCGATGACGGCGGTGCCGCGATCCGTACCGGCCGCCAGCAGGCCTTCCAGCACCGTTTCCAGCATGGAAAGGCGCTTGGACCCCTCGCCGGGCGGCACCGCGAGCTCGGCCCGGATCTCAAAGCCGCCCTCCTCCAGCCCAGCGCGCAGCCGGGGGCCGTGCAGCGCGGCGACCACACTGTCCGAAACGATGGCGACGCGGCGGGAGGGCAGATGCGCGGACAGAAGCCCGCCCGCGCGTGCCAGCAACCCGCTGCCCACCACCACCTCATAGGGATTGGCCGAAAGAGCGACGGGCAGGCGGGCCGGGCGGCGCCAGCCGGCGATGGCGCGTTCGGCGCGCACGGTCGTCACCTCCGGCGTGTCCTCGCCGCAGTCGAGCGACAGGTCGGCCTCGGCATAGAAGGGGTTACGGGCTGCCATCAGGCCGCGCAGCACCTCCTCCGGGTCCCGCCCGATGAAGAGCGGACGATTGCTGCGACCGGCGATGCGGCGCTTCAGCACGGGGATTTCGGCGCGCAGCCAGAGGGTGAGGGCGCCTGCATCCCGCAGGGCGCGGCGGGTGCGGGCATCGGCATAGGCGCCGCCGCCGGTGGCTAGCACCACGGGCGGACCGGCGGCGATGCGGGAGATGACGCGGCGCTCGCCGTCGCGGAAATGCGCCTCGCCGTAGCGGGCGAAGATCTCGGCAACCGACATGCCCGCGGCGTTCTCAATTTCCGTGTCGGCATCCAGGAAGGGCAGGCCCAGGCGCGCGGCCAGGCGGCGGCCGATCGCGGACTTGCCGGCGCCGGGCATGCCCACGAGCACGACGCTGCGTTCCGGGGCGGGGCGGGGCTCCCGAGGAAGAGGCGCGGCGTCCGGGGCTGCCTCGGGCATTGCGCCTGCCTCCGGCCCGGCCTCGGGCCAGGAGAGGTGGCCGGGCTGGCTTCCCGGCTGGCCTCCCAGTTGGGGCGAAGCGTCCGGATGCGCGGGGAGGGGATCGGCGAGGTTGCGTGACACGGCGCGCGACGCTAGCACAGCCCCGCCGCCACGTCGTCCGGGCGGACCCCGTTTCCGGGGAGCCGAGTTCTGGGATACCTGTCGCCCGATGTTCCGACGCCCCTTGCTGCTGCTGGTCTTGCTGCTGGTGGGCGCGATCATCGCGGCCCTGCTCGTCGTCGGCGCCTTTCCGCCGGGCGTGACGCAGCAGCCCGTCGAGCGAACCCTGCCGAACGATCGCTTCGGCCCGCGCTGATCCGCACCGGCTGATACGTCTGCCTTGAACCGGCATCTCGAGGCCTTCCTGGAGATGCTGGCGGCCGAGCGCGGCGCCGCCCGGAACACGCTGGCCGCCTATCGCGCCGATCTGGAGGACGCGTCCGGCTTCGCCTCCCGCCGCGCGGGCGAGGCCCCGGAGGCGATGAGCGCGGGGACGCTCAGCCGCTACGTTGCCAGCCTCACCGATGCCGGCCTGTCCCCCCGCACCGCCGCGCGCCGCCTCTCGGCCCTGCGCCAGTTCCACCGCTTCCTGGCGCGGGAGGGCGTACGGGCCGACGACCCGACCGAGACGCTGGATAGCCCCCGCCGCCCGCCGCCGCTGCCCCGCCCGCTGCGTGAGGCCGAGGTTGAAGCGCTGATCGCTGCCGCCGGGAGCCTGCCCGAGCGCCGGGCGCCGCTGGCGGTCGCGGTCTGCGAGCTTCTCTACTGTTCCGGCCTGCGGGCGAGCGAGCTGGTGGAGCTGCCGGCCACCGCCATGCGGGAGGATTCCCCCCTGGTGGTCGTGCGCGGAAAGGGGGCGAAGGAGCGGCTGGTCCCGATCAGCGCCCGCGCCCGCAAGGCCGCACTCGCCGCGCGGAAGACGGCTGTGGGGCATGAGCGGTCACGCTGGCTGTTCCCCTCCCGCGGGTCCTCGGGGCACCTCACCCGGCAGACCCTGAACAACTTGCTGCGCGAGGCCGCGCTGGGGGCAGGCATCGACCCCGAGCGGGTTTCGCCGCATGTGTTGCGGCATTCCTTCGCCTCGCATCTGTTAGGGCGGGGGGCGGATCTTCGCAGTCTGCAAGTGCTGCTCGGCCATGCCGATATCACCACCACCCAGATCTACACCCAGGTGCTGGAGGAGCGGCTGCGCGGCCTGGTGGAGGCGCACCACCCGCTCTCGGCCGGGCGCGAGGGCTGAGCGCGCGCCCTTAGCGGCCCCCGGTTATCGGGATGAGCGCGCCGGTCATGTAGGCGGCCTCACCCGAGAGGAGCCACAGGATGGCTTCCGCGCATTCCTCCGCCGTACCGACCCGGCCCATGGGGATGGTCGGGCCGATCTTCGCCAGCCGATCGCCGAGACCGGCGGCGGCATGGATCTCAGTGTCGATCAGCCCGGGCAGGATGGCGTTCACCCGGATGCCCTCCGGCGCCAGTTCCTTCGAGAGGCCCACCGTCAGGCTGTTCACCGCGCCCTTGGCTGCGGCATAGGCCGTCCACTGGCCCCCGCCGCCGATGGTGGCGGCGACGGAGGAGAGGTTCACGATCGCCCCGCCCGCCCCGCCGCGCTTCGTGGACATCCGCCGCACCGCTGCCTGGGTGCAGAGGAAGGTGCCGGTGACGTTCACATCGAGGATGCGGCGGATGGTCGCCGCGTCGTAGTCCTCGGTGCGGGTGGCGGGGCCGGTGATACCGGCATTGTTCACCAGCCCCGTCATCGGTCCCAGCTCGCGGTCGGCTGTGGCGAACATCGCCTCCACCTCCTCCTCCCGCGACACGTCGGCGCGGGCGAGGGCGGCGCGGCCGCCACCGGTGCGGATCTCCTCCGCAACCTCCCGGGCACGGTCCTCCCGCTCCGCATAATTGATCAGCACGGCATGGCCGCGCCGTGCCGCGAGCCGGGCGGCGGCGGCACCGATGCCGCGGCCCGAACCCGTGATCACCACCACTCCCATGCTGTTTATTCCACCTGCAGACGAAGCTCGGCCACCAGCGGCCGAACCTGCGCGACCTGTTCGGACACCGCCTGTCGCAGCTCGGCCGGAGAGGAGCCTACGGGCTCGGCGCCCACCTCGGCCATGCGGCGGCGGACATCCGGGTTAGCGGCGGCGGCGGCGATCTCGCGTTGCAGGCGGTCGATCACGGGCTGGGGCGTGTTGGCCGGGGCGAAGAAGCCGTTCCAGCCGCGCAGCTCCATGTTCGGGAACCCCTGCTCGCGCACCGTGGGCACGTCGGGTAATGCGGCGGAGCGCTGGGCGGCCAGCGTCGCCATCGGCTTCAGCGTGCCCGAGCGCACATGGCCAAGGGCAGTGGAGAGCTGGTCCCCGCCGAACTGCACGCGGCCGGCCACCATCTCCTGCACAAGGGGCGCGGCGCCGCGGAAGGGGATGTGCTCCATGCTGATGCCGGCATCGCGCTTCAGCACCTCGCCGGCCAGGTTCATGATGCTGCCCGGCCCGGTGGAGCCATAGAACAGCCCGGCCTGGCCCTGCGCCTTCGCATGCGCCACGAATTCGCGGAGGTCCCGCGCCGGTACGGAGGCGGAGGCAACGAGGAGCATCGGCACGTTGGCGGCGAGCGAGACGGGCGCGAAATCCCGCTCGATGTCATGCGGCGAACGACCCGCGAGCTGCAGCGCCGTGGTGGTCGAGGTGAAGGTGAGATTGTGGAACAGCAGGGTGTACCCATCCGGCGCGGCCTTGGCGACCACATCGGCCCCGATGGACCCGCCGGCGCCTGCCCGGTTCTCCACCACCACGGCCTGGCCCATCCCCTCGGTCATGCGCTGGGCAAACAGGCGGGCGAGCATGTCCGTGGTGCCGCCGGCCGAGAAGGGGACCACGACACGGATCGGGCGGTCGGGGTAGCTGCCCGCGCCCTGGGCAAAGGCCGGGCGGGAGAGGGCGGCCGGGACAAGGGCGGCGCCGAGCAGAATGGAACGGCGGCGAAAGGGCGGCATGGGGATCCTCCGTGTCATTCGCCCGTGTTCCCGGGCGATTGCAGGGGAGCGTAGAGGCCATCCGGGGCGCGCAGGAACAGGGTTTCTGCGGGCTGATGCCGAAGTGAGGCAGGCCCGGCCTCCCGCGTCCGGTCAGGGAGGAGGAGAGGTTCCGGCAGGCGAGGCCCGGCCCTTCACCCCCCGCTCTTTCCCCTGGGCCCACCCTGCGCTAATCCCCCCGCGCCCCCGGACCGGACTTTTGGATGCGTCACTTCCTGGATTTCGAGAAGCCGATCGCCGAGCTGGAAGGCCAGATCGAGGAGCTGCGCCGCACCACCGATGCGGGCGGCATCGATGTGGCCGACGAGGTCGGGCGCCTGCAGGACAAGGCCGAGAAGCTGCTGGCCGCCACCTATGCCAAGCTCACCCCCTGGCAGAAGGCCCAGGTGGCGCGGCACCCCGACCGGCCGAAATGCCTGGCCTATATCGCCGGGCTGATCGAGGACTTCACCCCCCTGGCCGGCGACCGCGCCTTTGCGGATGACCAGGCCATGGTGGGTGGGCTGGGCCGGTTCCGCGGCCATTCCGTGATGGTGCTGGGCATCGAGAAGGGTTCGGACACCGAGAGCCGCATCAAGCACAATTTCGGCAGCCCGCGGCCGGAGGGCTACCGCAAGGCGCGGCGCCTGATGGAGCTGGCCGGACGTTTCAACCTGCCCATCCTGTCCTTCGTGGACACCGCCGGCGCCTTCCCGGGCGTAGAGGCCGAGGCACGCGGACAAGCCGAGGCCATCGCGCGCTCGATCGAGGCGGGGCTGGACGCGCCGGTGCCCTTCATCGCCACCATCATCGGCGAGGGCGGCTCGGGTGGCGCCATCGCCATCGCCTCGGCGGACCGCGTGCTGATGCTGGAGCACTCAATCTACAGCGTGATCTCTCCCGAGGGCTGCGCCAGCATTCTGTGGCGGGATTCCACCCAGGCGGCGACTGCGGCCGAGGCGCTGCGCCTGACCGCCGAGGACCTGAAGCGCTTGAACCTTGTGGACAGCGTCGTGCCCGAGCCGATGGGCGGGGCGCATCGCGAAGCGGCGGCGATGGTGGACACGGTCGGCGACCGGATCGAGGCCTGCCTCAACCCTCTGATGACGCTGGACGGTGCCACGCTGCGGGCCCGCCGGCGTGAGAAGTTCCTGGAAATGGGGCGGACAGGGCTGGTCTGAGCCCGCCGGGCCCGGGCACCTCTGGCGCCCGGGACGTCAGCCTCAGCGGTAGTAGCCGCGACGGTAGCCGCGGTCGTAGCCACCGCGGTGATAGTAGCGCCCGCGGTTGTAGGAGCGGCCGCGGGAGCTGCTGCCGGCGATGGCGGCGCCGGCCACGGCACCCACCAGCCCGGCTGCGACCGCGGTGCCGACCACGGCGTTCTGCTGCGCCTGCTGGTCCGCCTGATACGCTTCGGCATTCGCGGCGGGCGCGAGCGCCTGATAATCATAGCAGGCCTCGCGGATGCCCTGGTTGCAGGCGTAGGCGGCGTTGCTCGCCTGCTGTTGATAGGGGCCAGGGCCGACCGGCACCGGCGCGCAGCCGGCGACGACGAGGCTGCCGGCTGCCAGAAGGGCGGCGAAGCGGAAGCCGTTGCTGGGGGCGATCATGGGCGGTTGTCCTCGCTCGGTTTCGTGAGACCAACGCTTTCGCGCGATCCGGGTTCCGGCGGGCGGCCTTGGCCGGTCCGCGGACGCAACATTATTCCGTACCCAGCACCCGCCGCAAATCCCCTGCGTAACGCTCTGCCGCAGCACGGGCCCGCGCGGCCTCCGGCGCGTTCCAGCTGGCGGCATCCGCCGCCATGCTGTGCAGGCCGAGCTGGAAGGCGAGGTAGCAGGGGGTGAGAAAGCCCAGCAGCGCCGGGTTCACCGGGCGGCCCGTCTCCCGTGCCAGGGCGGTGAGGAGGGCGTCCCGCTCCTCCTCCGAGAAGCTCAGCTCCGCCACCGCGCCAGCGACATCCCAGGCAATGTCCTGGCAGCCGATCAGGTCATGTGCCGCGGCGTGGTCCACGGCATCGGCCTTCAGCAGCCGGCCGTCCGGCAGGACCAGCCATTCCCAGGGGTGCAGGCGGTTGTCGGTCCAGGCGCGGCGCATGGCGGCATCGAGGGCAGGCAGTTGGTCCTGCCAGTGGTCCAGCCGGGCGGCGGCACGCTCGTCCAGAGCCTCGCGCGAGTTGGTGCGCGCCATCTCGAGCAGCGCGGCCGCCGAGGCGCCCGTCTCCGGCCCGGCCGGCATCTCGCGCGCGCGAAAGCCGAGATAGCGGCCGAGATGGGCGACCAGCGCAGTCCGGTCGATCCTGTTCGGGTCGAGCGGCCGTGAGTCCTCCATCCAGCGCTCGGCCAGGAAGCCGTGCAGCAGCCCGGCCGGTTCCGGCGTGAAGCCGGCGGCGTGGAGCTGGCGCGCCCTGCTGGCAGCCGCCTCGCCATGGGCGCCGAGGCCGGCAAACTTCAGGAGCCACACCTGCGCGGTGCGGTGGAGGAACTTGCGGCGTTCAAGGTAGGGGTGGATCGGCGGCCACTCGCCCTCGGTCGTGAAGCGCTGGGATCGCCAGGCACCGGCCGATATCTCCTGCAGCGGCGCCGTGGCGAGGCCGAGCCGCTCGGCGGCCCAGCGCCCCAGATGAGTGGGCAACTCGTCGAACAGGGCGGGGTGGCGGGAGACCGCGGCCCAGCGGGCGCGGGCGGCCTCCCCGGCTTCCGGGCCGGGCTCACCGCCATGGCCGGGGAGGAGATGGATGCGGTGCAGTCCAACGCCGCGGGCCTGGAGGAAATCCATCGCGGCACCGAAGCTGCTGCCGGACAGGCCGGGGCCCTCGTCGACCACGGCGTAGTGGGCGGTGGGGTCGTCCAGCAGGGATGCGGCTAAGGCAGGGTCCAGGGCCAGTTCGCGCCGGAAAGGGTGGCCGGTCGGGCGCAGGCTGCGCGGCACCGGGGCGCCCCGTGCGGCCGCCACCATCGCGGACAGGGCCGTGCCGATAGAGCGCAGGCCGATGACGCGCAGCGGCCCTGGCGGCAGGGCCGCGGCAGCCTCGGCATAGGCCTCAGGGTAGAGAGCGTAATGGGCGAAGCCCTCGGCGCGCCTCGGTTGGATCGAGGGCGGGAGGGGGCAGGCCTTCAGCGCCGCGACCTCCGCCTCGGGCAGAGGTGGGACGTCGGTGAAACCGGAGGCCCAGGAGAGATGGACGGCCTCTGCGATCCGCGTGAGCAGCGCCATGGCCGCATCGGCGGCGGGAGAGGCTGCATCCAACCCGCGGGCAGCGAAATCCACATCCGCCAGCCCCTGGGCCAGCTCCCCGGCCTCGATCAGGGCGGAGACCAAGGCCGCGTGACGTTCCAGGCCCAGGGGGCGCTGCGACAGGGAGCGCAGAGACGTTTCTAGCGCGTCCAGGACAGCGTGCGGGTCTGCCCGGCGCGGGACGTCGCCATAGACGATCATCGGGCGGGCCTCACGCGGCGCTTGTCAGGAAGCGACCCGCGCCTCCGCCTCGCCCAGTGCTGCCCGGCGGGCCATTGCCTCGCGCAGATGGCCGTCCAGCTCCGCCGCGCGGTGGGCTGCCGTGTGCTCAGCGAGGACGCGGGTGCGAAGAGCGCGCGACATGGCCTGGCGGCGCTCCTCAGGCATGTCGCGCAGCGCGGTCAGCACCTCTTCCGGGCTGTCCGCGAGGATGATCTCCTCGCCAGGCCGCAGCAGGGTATCGATGCCGTCCCAGCGATCCGAGATGATGGGGATGCCGCAGGCGCCGGCCTCGAACAGCCGCACGCTCGGGCTGTGGCCGGCGCGGATCATGTCGGCGCGGGTGACATTCAGCGTGTACCGGCTGCTAGCGTAAAAGGCAGGGTGTTCAGCTGGGGGAACGTGCTCGATCCGCTCGACATTGGCGGGCCAATCGATATCCCCGGGGTATTGCGGGCCGGCAACGGCGAAACGCAGCTCCGGGGCGCGGCGCGCGGGTTCGATCAGCAGGCGCTCCAGCGTCGGCTGGCGGTCGGGGCTGTAGGTGCCGAGATAGCTGAGGTCCCAACGGGGCGGCAGGTCGAGCGGGCGATAGGCGCCCTCGTCCACCGAGCAGTAGAGCTGGCGGGCGGCAGGGGAGCCGTACTGCCCCTCCAGCCGGTCCAGCGTCGGGCCGCCGGTAAAGGAGAGATAGACATCGTAGCCCGGGATAAGGGCGGGGGAGAGATATTCCTCGTCGCCACGTTCGAGCTTGGCCAGGGTGACGGGGGTGTCGATGTCGTAGAAGGCGGTCGCGCCTGCGGCCACCGCCTGCACCATGCGCCCGACCGCAACGCCTTCGGGCACATAGGAGCCGACGATCACGGCATCCGCGCCCGCCATGGCGGCGCGCCAGCCCTCGAGTGCGGCGAGGTCCGGGTACAGCTCCAGCCGGCAGAAGTCGGGGGAGGGGAGGTCGCGGTGCTGCGCGTACCAGGGCACGTCGCGCTCCAGGAACAGCACGTCGTGACCCCGCGCGGCGAAGGCCCGCAGCAGCGCGCGATAGGTGGTGGCGTGGCCGTTCCCCCAGGAGGAGGACAGGCTCAGACCCAGCACCACCACCCGCAGCGGCGCGCCCGCACTCACGCCGCCACGCCCCGTGCGCGCACGCGAACGGCTTCGGCCTTCAGCAACGCGTCCACCTCGGCGCCGCGGCGCGTGTAGGTGTGCCCGGCAAGGATGCGGGCCCGCGCCGCTTTGCCGATCGCCTTCGCGCGCTCGGGCGTGAGGCGGCGCATGTGCTCGGCAACATCCGCGCCATCACGGGCGACGAGAACCTCCTCGCCCTCCTTCAGGAACAGCTCCAGCCCAACCCAGGCATCGGTAATGAGGCAGGCGCCGGCGCCTGCGGCCTCAAACACCCGGGTGGCGGGTGAGAAGCCCACCGCCGCCATGCTGTCCCGCGCCACGTTCAGCACGGCGAGCGAGGAGGTGTTGAAGGCGTTGTGGTCGCGCGTGCCGAGATGGCCAATGCGGCGGACGTTTTCCGGCATCGGCTTGCCGTCCCAGCCATTGCCGCCGAGCAGGAAGGCCTTGTCCGGCAGTTGCGCGGCGGCCTTGAGGAAGAACTCCTCCACCCGCGCCTCGCGATCCGGCAGGCGGTTCGCCAGGAAGTTCAGGTCGCCCGCGTACCGCGGATCGGCGGGGACGGGATGGTGCGTCTCGGGGTCGAGCGCGTTGTAGATCGGGATGCAGCGCCGGGCGCCCAACCCCTCATAGGCCGCGATGACGGGCGGGCCGCCGCCATAGGTCAGCACGAGGTCCAGAAGGGGAAGGGTGCGGCGGAGCGCGTGGTCCGGCGCGGGGGTGATCTCGGCGAGCGTCGCGGGCGCGTCCACATCCCAGAAGATGCGGATGGCATCCGGCCGCGCGGCCTTCATCACACCCTCGATCAGTTCGTTGTCGAAGACGCCGACGCCGCTGGCCTTCACCACCACATCGGCCAGGCCCGCTTCCGCCATCACGTCGCGCAGAGCGTCCTCGGTCGCGTCATAGACGCGGACCTCGGCCCAATCAGGCGGATCGATGTCGCGGTTCTTCTGCCGGTCGAAGGCGTCCGGCTCGTAGAAGGTGATGGTGTGCCCGCGCGCGGCGAGGTCGCGCAGCATGCCCCGGTAATAGGTTGCTGCACCGTTCCAGTAGGAGGAAAGAAGGCTCGATCCGTAGAAGGCGATCTTCATGCCGCCACCGCCTCATTCATGCCCAGCACCTTTGCTCCACCATCCCACACCGCCAGCGTGCTGACGGAGGCGGGCGAAATCTCAAATCTCTGAAGCCCATCCAGCGATATCGCCAGCACATGGGCCAGCACGGCCTTGATCACGTCGCAATGGCTGACCACGGCGACGCGGCCTTCGGGGTGGGCGCTGCACAGACCTTGCACGGCATCCACGGCGCGCGCCTGCGCCTCCGCCATGCTCTCGCCGCCCGGAGCGCGCGAGATGGCGCGCGCCGCGTTCCAGCGCGTCCAGTCCGGGTCGCCGTCCAAAGACTCGAAAGTCCGGCCTGTCCAGTCGCCGAAGTCGATCTCGGCCATGGCCGCCAGGTCCCGCGGCACCAGGCCCAGCCTCGCCGCGATCGGCGCCGAGGTCTCCCGTGCGCGCTCTAGCGGGCTGGAATACACCGCCTCGATCGCCTCGCCCGCCAGCCGTGCCGCCAATGCGGATGCCTGCCGCCGCCCGTGATCGCCGAGCGTCACGCCGGCCATCCGGCCGCAGAGCGTGCTGCCCACGCGATCATGCGCGGCATGGCGAATAAGGAAGATCGTGGCGGCCACCGGCCAGCTAGCCCTCGCCGGCCACGAAGCGGAGCACGCGCTCGCGCGCCTCGTTGTCCTGGAACTGCTGCGGCGGCGACTTCATGAAGTAGCTGGAGGGCCCCACCAGCGCGCCGCCGATCCCGCGGTCCAGCCCGATCTTGGCGCAGCGCACCGCATCGATCACCACGCCGGCCGAGTTGGGCGAATCCCACACCTCCAGCTTCAGCTCCAGGTTCAGCGGCATGCCGCCGAAGCCCGTGCCTTCCAGCCGGATCTGCGCCCACTTCCGGTCGGTCAGCCAGGGCACATGATCGCTGGGGCCGACATGCACGTCGCCGGCCGGGAGTGGCACGTCGAACTGGCTGGTGACGGCCTGGGTCTTGGAGATCTTCTTCGATTCCAGCCGCTCGCGCTCTAGCATGTTCAGGAAGTCGGCATTGCCACCGAAGTTGAGCTGGTAGGTGCGATCCAGCCGCACGCCGCGGTCCTTGAACAGGTTGGCCAGCACGCGGTGCACGATGGTCGCGCCGACCTGGCTCTTGATGTCGTCGCCAATGATCGGCAGGCCGCGCGCCTCGAACCGCTTCTGCCATTCCGGATCGGAGGCAATGAAGACGGGAATGCAGTTCACGAAGGCACAGCCCGCCTTGAGTGCCTGCTCCGCGTAAAACTCGGTGGCCTTCTGCGAGCCGACCGGGAGGTAGGAGACCACCACATCAGTGCGCGATTCCTCGAGCACCTTGGCCACATCGGCCACGGGCGCATCGGATTCCGTGATCTCAGCGCTGATGTAGCGGCCGATTCCGTCCAGCGTGGCGCCGCGCTGCACGGTCACGCCGGTCGGCGCCACCTTAGCAAAGACATGGGTGTTGTTCGGCGAGGCCCCGATCGCATCGGCCACGTCGCGCCCGACCTTCTCGGCGTTCACGTCGAATGCGGCCGAGATCTCGATGTCACCAACATGATAGCCGCCGAGCTCGACATTCATGAGCCCCGGGACGGGCTCGTTCGAGACGGCGTCGCGGTAGTAGGTGATGCCCTGCACGAAGGAGGAAGCGCAGTTGCCCACGCCGACAACGGCAACGCGGAGTGCGCGCCTCACAGGGAAATGCCTCCACGTGCGGGTCGGAGCAGGTTGCGCGGCCAAGCGGCCAGGAGGCGGGACGACCCGGGCATCAAGAGATCAGAATTCCTATTCCCGCGCCTGTCGGCCATGTGCCGGGCGCTGCATCAACTTAGCTTCGCGCGTCGTGAAGGATCAATCTCTCGGCCGCAACCCATTGCTGCCGCCGGCTTGTCACAAGAAAATGTGATCCCATTCCTGGCCTTCTTCTTACCTTCACACGCCTTCTGTTCGGGGGGCGTAGGGGGTAAAGACTCAGAGGCCACCACGGCGTTCCGGTGAGCGGAGTCGAAAATCATCGTCTTCCGCGCCTTGCGCCGCAATCGATGGCAGGCCGGAGGGCGAGGGTTTGGCTGAATCGATCCTGATCACCGGTGGCGCCGGCTTCATCGGGCGCTACGTGTCGCGTGCGTTGCTCGATCGCGGCGATCATGTCCGCGTGCTGGATAGCTTCATCGAGCAGGTGCATGCGGATCGCGGCGCCGACGGGCTCGATTCCGAGGTGGAGGTGGTGCGCGGCGACGTGCGCGACCCCGATGCGGTGGCCCGTGCGCTGAAGGGCGTGGACAAGGTGGTCCATCTCGCGGCCGAGGTCGGCGTCGGGCAAAGCATGTACGCGATCGACCGCTACGTCTCGGTCAACGATCACGGCACGGCCGTACTGTTTCAGCAACTCATCGACCAGCCGGTGAAGCGCGTCGTCGTGGCCTCTTCCATGAGCGTCTATGGCGAGGGGTTGTACCGCGATGCGGACGGCAACCTGGTGGAGGACGCCGTGCGCCGCCCGCGCAGCGGCCCCGATGCGCCCTGGGACCCGCTGGACGCCAAGGGCCGCCCGATGGTGCCTGTGCCGACGCCGGAGTGGAAGCGCACTAATCTCGCCTCCGTCTATGCCATCAGCAAGTTCGTGCAGGAGCGGCTGACGCTTACCGTCGCGCCCACCTACGGGATGGAAGGCGTCGCACTGCGGCTGTGGAATGTCTATGGCGCGGGCCAGGCGCTCTCGAACCCCTATACGGGCGTGCTGGCGATCTTCGCTGCGCGGTTGCAGAACGGCCAGCCGCCGATGATCTTCGAGGACGGGCAGCAGCGCCGCGACTTCGTGCATGTGGAGGACGTGGCGAACGCCTTCCTCCTCGCGCTCGACCGGCCGCAGGCCGCGGGCGGCGTGTTCAACATCGGCAGCGGCGTGGACCGCACGGTGACGGAGGTGGCGGCCGATCTGGCCACCGCCATGGGTCGCACTGGCCTGCTGCCGGAGATCGCGGGCAAGACCCGCGCCGGCGACATCCGCCACAATATCCCCGACATCACCAAGGCCCGCGAGGAGCTGGGCTACGTCACCCGGCATCTCGATTTCACCGCGGATCTCGCGGAACTGGCCGAATGGGTCGCGCGGCAGCAGTCGCAAGACCGCGTGAGCCAGGCGCGGAACGAGCTGGAGCTGCGGGGACTGGTGGCGTGAACGAGATGGCGGCTCCGGCCATCACGGGAAAGCAGCCCGTCCTCGTCACGGGCGGCGCGGGCTTCATCGGCTCCAACCTTGCCGACCGGCTGGCCTCCGAAGGGCATGACGTCCTCATCTATGACGCGCTGACGCGGCCGGGGGTCGAGACCAATCTCGAATGGCTGAAGCGGCGGCATCCCCGGCGCATCTCCGCCACCGTCGCCGATGTGCGCGACACGGCCTCGCTCGCCTCTGCGGCGCAGGAGGCCTCGGCGGTGTTCCATCTCGCGGCGCAGGTCGCGGTGACCACAAGCCTCACCGACCCGCGCGCAGATTTTGACATCAATCTCGGCGCCAGCTTCGCGCTGCTCGATGCGCTGCGCCAGCGCGGTGGCCATGTGCCTGTCGTCTTCGCCAGCACCAACAAGGTGTATGGCGATCTGGCCGATGTGGAGTTGGCGCTGGATGGCGAGGCCTATGCGCCCGTCGATCCAGCGATCCGTGCGAAGGGCATCGGCGAGGACCGGCCGCTCGATTTCCACACGCCCTATGGCTGCTCCAAGGGCGCGGCGGACCAGTATGTGCTGGATTTCGGCCGCTCCTTCGGCGTGCCGACTGCCGTTCTGCGCATGAGCTGCATCTACGGGCAGCGGCAGATGGGCACGGAGGACCAGGGCTGGGTCGCGCATTTCGTGCTGCGCGCACTGCGCGGCGAGCCGATCAGCATTTATGGCGACGGCTGCCAAGTGCGGGACGTGCTGGATGTAGGCGATGCCGTCGCGGCTTATATGGCCGCCTGGAAGGGCATCAATGCCATCTCGGGGCGCGCCTTCAACCTCGGCGGCGGGCCGGTTAATGCGGTGAGCCTGCGCCAGCTCCTCGCGCATATCGGCGACCTGACGAACCGCGTCGTCGATACGCGCTACGCCGATTGGCGCGCTGGGGACCAGCGCTACTACGTCTCCGACACCACCCGCGCGACGCGCGAGCTCGGGCTGGGCCCCGCCCGCCCGTGGCGCGAGGGCGTCGCGGCCCTCGCACAATGGCTCCGGCAGGAGCGCGCCGCGCCGGAGCCCGCCAGCGCGTGAGCCCCAGGCGGGAGTCGACGCGCCTGCTGATGACGGCCGATGCCGCCGGCGGGGTCTGGACCTATGCGCTCGACCTCGCGGGCGGGCTTGCGGCCCGTGGTGTCATCACCACCCTCGCCGTGCTCGGCCCGGCGCCAAATGACGGGCAGCGCGCGCAGGCCGAGGCTGTGCCCGGGCTGCAGCTTCGGCTGACGGACCTGCCGCTGGACTGGCTGGCCGAGGGGCCGGAGCCGGTGCTTGCCGCCGCCGGGTCGCTCGCGGCGCTGGCGCGGGAGACGGGCGCGGACCTCGTGCATCTGAACAGCCCGGCCCACGCGGCCGGCGCGGCGTTCCCGGTGCCGGTTGTCGCCGTCTCCCATTCCTGCACGGCCACCTGGTGGGACGCAGTGCGCGGTGGCGATCTGCCGGAGGACTTTGCCTGGCGCGCCGCGCTGCTGCGTCGGGGGCTGCTTGCGGCCGATGCCGTGATCACACCCAGCCATGCCTTTGCCGAAGCGACTGCCCGGCGTTACACGCTGCCGCGCCCGCCCGTGGCCGTGCATAACGGCCGCAGGCCACTGGTGGCCCCTGGTGGGGGAGCGGAGGTGCCTGATCTGTTTGCCCTGACGGTCGGGCGGCTGTGGGACACGGGCAAGGGCCTCGATCTCCTGGATCGCGTTGCCGCCCGGGTGCAACTGCCCGTGTTGGCGGCCGGTCCGATCAATGGGCCCGACGGTACACGTGCGAAGCTCAACCATATCCGTCCGCTCGGCAATCTCGACGAGCCCGCACTCGTGGCGCTGCTTGCTCGCAAGCCGATCCTCGTCTCCCTTGCGCTCTACGAACCTTTTGGGCTGGCCGTGACCGAAGCGGCCCAGTGCGGATGCCCACTGGTGCTCTCCGACATTCCCACCTTCCGGGAGCTGTGGGACGGCGCCGCCCTTTTCGTCCCCGCGCGCGACGAGGCGGCCGTCGCTGCCGCGCTCAACAAGCTTGCCGAGAGCCCCGAGGAGCGTGCCCGGCTCGGCGCCGCTGCCCGGGCTCGCGCCGCCCGCTACACGGTGGAGGCGATGACGGAGGCCACCCTTGCAGTGTATCGGGGCGTTCTGATGCAGGGGACCGCCGCCGCGTGAAACTTGTCTATCTCACCCATTCACTCGCCTCCTGCTGGAACCACGGCAACGCGCACTTCCTGCGCGGCGTGTTGCGGGACCTGGTTCATCGCGGGCACGAGGTGCTGGCGCTGGAGCCCCAGGGTGCCTGGAGCCTGGAGAACCTGCTGCGTGACCATGGCGAGGCCGGGCTCTACGCCTATCGGACGAACTACCCCGAACTGAACGCGCGCATCGTCGCCGGCACGGAGGAGGTGGAGGCCGCCGTCTCCGACGCCGATGTCGTCATCGTACATGAGTGGAACGAACCCGCGCTGGTCGCCGCCATCGGTCGCCTGCGTCGCAACGGTGCGCGATTCACCCTGCTGTTCCACGACACCCATCACCGCGCTGTCTCCGACCCCGAGGCGATCCGCACCTTCGACCTGGACGGCTATGACGGCGTGCTCGCCTTCGGCGCTACCCTGTCCGAAGTGTACCGGCGCTGGGGCTGGGGCGACCGCGTCTTCACCTGGCACGAGGCCGCCGATCTCCGCTTGTTCCACCCGCCCGCGCAGGAGGGGCCGCGCGAAGGGCTGGTCTGGATTGGCAACTGGGGCGATGGCGAGCGCAGCGCGGAGCTGGAGAGCTTCCTGTTCCGCCCGGCGCAGACCGTGGGCCTGCCGCTGGATATTTACGGCGTGCGCTACCCGGACGAGGCGTTGGAGACCCTGCGCCGCTACGGCGTGCACTACCGGGGCTGGCTGCCCAACGCGCGGGCGCCCGAGATCTTCGCCAACCACCTGGCCACCGTGCACGTGCCCCGCCGCTTCTACGTGCAGATGCTGCCGGGCATCCCAACCATCCGTGTCTTCGAGGCGCTGGCCTGCGGCATCCCGCTCGTCTCCGCGCCCTGGGAGGATTCCGAGCATCTCTTCCGCCCTGGTACCGACTTCCTTACCGCAGCGGACGAAGTGGAGATGACCCGGCACCTCACCGCTCTCCGCGGCGATCCGGCGCTGCGCCACTCCCTGGTCCAGCACGGCCTCGAGACGATCCGCGCGCGGCACAGCTGCGCGCATCGCGTGGACGAGTTGCTTGGCATCCTCCGCCAGCTCGATGCCGCCCCCACCCGGCGCCTCGGCCCTGCGGAGCATGCGGCGTGACGGCGATGACGCAGGACGAGATTCGCCAGCGCGTCGAGGCGCTCGGTGACTGGTTCCATGACATGGACCTGGGCGGCGTCCGCACCGCGCCGAACCACTTTCTCTGGGGCTATCCCGAGAACAAATTCAAGCATTTCGCGCATGTCATCCCCGCCGACCTGACGGGAAAGACGGTGCTTGATATCGGCTGCAATGCCGGCTTCTACAGCCTGGAGATGTCCCGCCGCGGTGCCGCCCGCGTGCTTGGCATCGACAGCGACGACCGCTACCTCGCCCAGGCCCGCCTCGCCTCCGAGGTGACAGGGCTGAAAGCGGAGTTCCGCAACCTTTCTGTGTATGAGGTCGGCGCGCTCGGCGAGCGGTTCGACCTCGTGATCTTCATGGGCGTGCTCTACCACCTGCGCCACCCGCTGCTCGCGCTGGACCTTATCCACGAGCATGTCGCGGGCGACCTGATGCTGTTCCAATCCATGCAGCGCGGTGCGACCGAGGCGATGGCGCCCGCGCACGACTACCCGTTCACCGAGACCGCGGTGTTCGATGATCCGGCCTGGCCGAAGCTGCACTTCATCGAGCACCGCTACTCGCAAGACCCCTCCAACTGGTGGGCGCCGAACGCGTCGGCCGCGGAAGCCATGCTGCGCTCCGCCGGCTTTGCCGTGCTCGAGCACCCGGAGCAGGAGGTTTATCTCTGCCGGCGCGTGGAGGCCCCCTGGGGTGCCGGTGCCGCCTATCCAGTCAAGGAGCCGCGCGCGTGATCGAAGCCGCGATGATCTGGAACGAGCCCAACAACAAGTCCCATTGGGACCCCGAGATCGATCCGGGCTGGGCGATCTTCGCCGAGACGGTGAAGCTTGCCGGCCGCGCGATCAAGCAGGCCAATCCGGACATCCCGCGTGTCCTCGGCGGCATCTCGCCCATCGATCCCACCTTCATCCAGAACATGGCCCATCGGGGCGCCATGGAGGAGATCGACGTGGTGGCCGTGCACGGCTTTCCGCTCGACTGGAATCTCTGGAAGATCGGCGAGTGGCCCGCGAAGATTGACGAGATCCGCGCCGTCACCGACAAGCCCATCTGGGTCAGCGAGGTCGGCATCTCCACCTTCGGCGCCGAGGAGGTGCAGGCCTGGGGCGTGGATCGCACCGCCGAGCTCCTGATCGGCAAGGCCCCGCGCATCCACTGGTACAGCCTGTACGACCTGCCCCAGGCATGGGGCGCCACCACGCGCCACCGCGAGGCCGAGGGCTCCTCCTACTACCGCCATTTCTACATGGGCCTGCTGCGCGAGGACGGGTCGCCCAAGCCCTCCATCGACCACTTCGCCAAGCACACGCCCCATATGGGCCTGTGCCAGTGGTTCCATTACGAGGATCATCGGCTGGACGACGCGGTGGCCTGGATGAAGCGCCTCGGCGTCACCTATCTCCGCACCGGCCTGTCCTGGGCCGACAGCTTCCGCCCCAACGCGCTCGATTGGTTCGACCGGCAGATGGAGGCGCTCGCGGATTTCGACGTGACCGTCACCTTCTGCTTCACGCCGGAGCATCGCGGCATCGCGCCCCACCACACCAGCCCGCCGCAGGTGCCGGAGGAGTTCGCGGAGTTCTGCGCCTCGATGATCCGGCGGTATGCGCCGGCCAAGGCGACGATCGCCGCGGAGTAGAAAGGCCTGGGAGAAGGAATTCTCTCCGGACCCCTCATCTTTTTCTATCGGGCTGTCGCGGGCCAAGGGCCAATGGCGCCCCAGCAAACAAGCCAAAAGAAGGAGGGGGCTTGGGGGAGTTCATCTCCCCCAACCTTGCTTCCAGGGACCACCCCAATGAGTGCCACCATGCGCGCCGCCATCCTCACAGGCCCCGGCCAGATCGAGGTGCAGAGCATCGCCCGCCCTGAACCCGGCAAAGACCAGGTCCGGCTGCGCCTGGAGGGCTGCGGCGTCTGCGCCTCCAACCTCACGCCCTGGTCGGGCCCGGATTGGATGAAGTTTCCGACCGAGCCCGGCGATCTTGGCCATGAGGCCTGGGGGACGATCGATGCGGTGGGAGAGGGGGTACAGGGCCTCTCCGTGGGCGACCGCGTGGCTGCGCTCTCCTATCGCGGCTATGCCGAATACGACCTGGCCGATGCGGAGAATGTTGTGCGCCTGCCCGACAGCCTCGCCGGCCAGCCCTTCCCAGGCGAGCCGCTAGGCTGCGCGATGAACATCTTCCGCCGCAGCGAGATCAAGGCGGGGCAGACCGTCGCCATCCTCGGCATCGGCTTTCTCGGCGCGATCCTGACGAAGCTGGCTACGGATGCGGGGGCGCGTGTGATCGCCATCTCCCGCCGTCCTTTCTCGCTCGACCTGGCGCGGGACATGGGCGCGGTCGAGACCATTCCGATGGAGGACCACAACGGCATCATCGCCCGCGTGAAGGAGCTGACGGACGGCACCTTCTGCGACGTGGTGATCGAGGCAGTGGGCAAGCAGTGGCCGCTCGACCTCGCCGCGGAACTGACGAAGGAGCGCGGGCGCCTCATCGTCGCGGGGTATCACCAGGACGGGCCGCGGCAAGTGAACATGTGGCTGTGGAACTGGCGTGGCCTCGACGTCATCAACGCGCATGAGCGCGACCCGAAGGTCTACATGCAGGGCATTCGGGAGGCGGTGGAGGCCGTCGCGGCCGGGCGGATCGATCCGCGGCCGCTGATGACGCATGAGTTCGGGCTCGACCGCTTGGGCGAGGCGCTCGACGCCACGCGGGACCGGCCCGATGGTTTCCTCAAGGCCCTGGTGCGCTTCGAATGAGCCGCCCGCGCCTCGGCTTCCTCGGCGTCGGCTGGATCGGCCGGCACCGCATGCAGGCCATCCTGGCCACGGGCGCGGTGGAAGCCGCCGCCATCGCCGATCCCTCGCCCGAGATGGTGGCGGAGGCCCAGCGCCTGGCGCCCGGGGCCGCCGTGGTCGGCGGGATGGAGGAGATGCTCGCCCTCGGGCTGGACGGGGTGGTGATCGCCACGCCGAGCGCCTTGCACGCCGCGCAGACGATCCAGGCGCTGCAGGCTGGCGCGGCCGTGTTCTGCCAGAAGCCCCTCGGCCGCACCGCCGCCGAGGTGCGGGAGGCGGTTGAGGCCGCGCGTCGCGCCGACCGGCTGCTAGGGGTTGATCTCTCCTATCGGTACACCGAGGGCATGCGCCGCATCCGCGCGGTGATTTCCGAGGGCGGGCTTGGCCGCGTCCACGCCGCCGACCTTGTTTTCCACAACGCCTATGGCCCGGATAAGCCGTGGTTCCGTGACCCCGCGCTCTCGGGCGGAGGCTGCGTCATGGATCTCGGCGTGCACCTGGTGGACCTGGCGCTCTGGGCGCTGAATTTTCCGGAGGTGGCGCAGGTCACCGGCCATCTCTTCGCCGGCGGCGAGCCGCTGGGTGGTCGCACCGATCGCGTGGAGGACTATGCAGTCGCCACCATCGAGCTGAATGACGGCACGGTGCTGCGCCTGGCTTGCTCCTGGAACCTGCATGCGGGGCAGGACGCGGTGATCGCAGCCGAATTCCACGGGGCATCCGGGGGCGCCGCGTTGCGCAACGTCAACGGCTCCTTCTACGACTTTACGGCGGAGCGGTTCCGCGGCACCGCGCGCGAGCCGCTGGCCATCCCGCCCGACGAGTGGGGCGGGCGTGCTGCGGCGGATTGGGCGAGCCGGCTTGCCGGTGGGGCGCGGTTCGACCCCGGGGCGGAGTCCCTGGTCACCGTTGCCGAAGTTCTGGACCGCATCTACGGGCGTTAAGGCAGAAGCGCGGCTCGGCCCATGTAGAAAAGCAGGATGGCCGCTGGCGGGAGATTGTTCCCTTCAGCGGCCACCCGCGCCCGTTACATCAGTCCGGCTTTCCGCAGTGCCGCCGTGATCACCCGGCCCGGATCGATGAAGGGGGTAGCCGGCCGGGCAGAGGGGCCGGGCCGGGTCCCCGAAACGGGACGAGCGACGGCCATGGCGTCCTGGATCACTTCGGCCACACGGGCCGCAACGGGCCGACGCACACGGTCCTGATCGTTGGCAGGAGCGGCACGGGGGCGCTCGGGCTCGGACGGGCGCTCGGGCCGGGTGATCGGGGCGCGGGCCGCTACCGTGGCCTGCGCCTGCTCCAGGCCCCAGAAGGCCAGGATCCCGTGAGTGGAGGATACGCCGACATCGAGCATGTAGGCGCCCGCCATGCCGCACTGCCCCTCATCCTCCCCGGGGTGGATGGGCACGCCATGCGACAGGCCGGCGATGCGGTGAGAGACGACGCGGACGGTGCCATCCGGCCCGGTCCAGTCGCGCTGCGTGTGGACACCCGCCCGACGCTCGGTCCCCGGGGCTGCCTCATCAATCCGGTGCAGGTGAAGCCACTGCTTCACGCTCTCCTCGGCATTGGCAGGGCTCACCGTGGTGTCGGCATCGCCGTGCCACACCGCCACGCGCGGCCAGGGGCCGGCATGGCTCGAGGCGGCCCGCACCGCCGCCGCGCGCGTGGCCGCCGGCATGGTGGTGGGGCGGGACATGGCCCGCAGCGCCTCGGAAACACCTGTTGCCGCGCCATAGGGCAGGCCTGCGACGATGGCGCCGCCGGCGAAGACCTCGGGATAGGTGGCCAGCATCACCGATGTCATGCCGCCGCCCGCCGAGAGGCCAGTGACGAAGACGCGGGACGGGTCCAGCCCATGGGTCCGGATCATGGACGCGATCATCTGACGAATGGAGAGCGCCTCGCCGGAGTCGCGTACCGTGTCGCCCGGCTCGAACCAGTTGAAGCAGAGATGGGCGTTGTTCGCACGACGCTGCTCGGGTAGCAGCAGCGCGAAGCCCAGGCGATCGGCCATGGCCGACCAGCCCGTGCCCTCATCATAGCCCGCCGCAGTCTGGGTGCAGCCATGCAGCGCGACGACGAGGGGCGCGCCGGGCGCCAAGCCCTCCGGCACATGCGTCAGCATCCGAAGCGACCCGGGATCGGAGCCAAAACCTGACACCTCAACCAGACGTCCGTCGCCGCCTGCGCGGCGCGCCGAGGCTTCGGTCGCGTTGCGGCGCTGCTTCTGCATGCGCAGAAGCGCCGAGAGGTCGAGCCGGTGGTCAGTCATGTGGGATCCTTCGGAGCGGGCAGCGCATCCCGCCCTTGCTGCGCCGCAGCATAATAACATCCCCGGCGCCGGAAGGTTGTCCCCCCGCCAGTTCAGCCCGCGAGCAGGCCGAGCACCAGGGCGTAGTGACAACCTGCGGCCAGCAGGACGAAGCCGTGCCAGATGGCCATGTTGTAAGGCAGCCGGGTGGAGACATGGGCGATGACGCCAATGCTGTAGAGCAGCCCGCCCAGCACAAGTGCCGCGAACTGCCAACCGGGTAGGGTTCGCGCCAGCGGCACCGCCGCCACGACGCCGACCCAGCCCAGGGCGAGATAGGCCGCAATGGCCGTTCGTTCGAACCGCCCTGGAGCGAGGAGCTTCACAGCCGCGCCAACCAATGCTCCCGCGCCGACGAGGCCGAGCAGCACCGCCCCCAGCACTCCGCCAATGCCGAGCAGCGACACCGGCGCATAGGTGCCCGCAATCATCAGGAAGATGGCGGCATGGTCGAAGCGCCGCAGAAGCGCGCGACGCGGTCCGGGCGGAGAAAGGTTGTAGGCGGCCGAGAAGCCGAAGGTGGCGACCAGCCCGATCGCGTAACAGGCGACCGCGGCCCGCGCGCCCGGGCTGTCGGGCATCTGGGCGAGCAGCACGGCGCATCCGACCAGGGCGGCCGGGAGGCCGATGCCGTGCATGGCGGCATCGGCACGTCGCTCGCCCACCGCGCGGTCGAGGGTGCTGGCGTTGGTCACGGTTGCCCGTGCGGTGTCGCGCGCGGCTTAGCGCCGGGCCTTGCCGCGCTCGATGTCACGCTCGATCGCGATACGGTCGGCCGAGCCGAGCTTGCGCGCGATCTCGCGCACAATGGCCTGCGAAACCTTATGACGCTTGGCGAGGTAGGCGATGGTCTCTTCGAGGCCCGCGGGTTCAGCCGCGCCGGCTGCCTCGGATTTGGTCTTGCTTTGCGCCACGATGGCCCCCGGTGATGTTCTGCAGCAATGGTCTGCGGGCCCCTGAGGGACCCGGATGGATGGGAAAGGGTAGCCGCGGCGTCAGCCAGCGACAGGCCAGTTCCGGCCGAGCGCGGCGAGGGGCCCGCTTCGCATCTGGCTTTCGCGAACGACACGCTCATGCCCGTCGCGCTCGCTGCGGACGCGGTACTCGCGGTCCGCGGCATCGTTCGGCAGCAGCCGAACGACAGTGTAGTTCCCGGTGACTCCCGGAGGCGTCAGCATGCCCGCGATGAGTTCGATGCTCTGGCCGACTTCGAAGCTGTGGCGCTGCATGGCGTGTCCTCGCGGGTTGTGACGTGAAGCCGGCCCGGAGTGCCGCGCCCTCCCCCGAAAGGGAGGGCCGGGCAGGAGGGACGGGCCTCTCCTGCCACGACGGCGTTGCGGCTCAGACCGCCTTGAGGTTCGCGGCCGAGACCTTGCCCTGCTGGCCGCGCTGCAGCTCATACTCCAGGCGATCGCCCTCGCGGGGCTCCTGGATGCCGGCGCGCTGGACGTCGGAAATGTGGACGAACACGTCCTTGGAGCCGTCCTCCGGCTGGATGAAGCCGAAGCCCTTGGTGGCGTTGAACCACTTCACGGTGCCGATGGGCATGGTGGGTGTTCCGTTCAGGAATGAGTACCGTTCCCGCAACAGCGCGGGGCGGATCAAGCGTCGAGGAGAGACGGACACCGGGCTCGGCGCTCAGTGAAGAGCAGAGAGAGCAGGCCGAACCTAACGAGATTGACCCCCTGGATATGGGCCTCTGCGCTCTGTGCTTCAATGATTGAATTTTATACGGGAGGCAGGATTGTGGAAAACCGGGTCCTGCCCAAGGGATCTGCCTATCTCCAGGAAGCCATGGTGGCGCGGGCGCAGTGATTCAGCACGCCGATCGCGCGCTGCACGCCGGCCTGACCGATAACGAGGGGATTGGCCATGCCGGGGTTGGCGGCCAGCGCGGCGGTGCGCGGAATGGCCTCGTCGTTGAAGGCGTGATTGGAGAGGAAGACGTCCACGTTTTGTGTCCGCGCCACCTCGCGCGCCCTCTCGGTTCCTTCGATATAGGCCTGCAGCCGCGGCGGCTGGCGGCCGAAGTTGAAGGAGGTGCCGCCCCATATCATCGCGCGGTGGCTCGTCCCGCCATAGCGCACGGTGAACATCGGCGAGAGCGTGCCCATGGTATGGCCGGGGGTCATCAGCAGCTCGACCGTGGTGTCGCCGAGGGTGATGCGATCCCCATCGGAGACGCTGATGTCACGCGCGGGCGGGCGGCCCCAGTCGGGCCGGTCGAATTCGAGCTTCGTTTCCAGCATGCGCCAGTCCGTCTCGCTCATCACGATGCGGGCGCCATAGAGGCGCTTCAGGCGGTTGGCACCGCCATAGTGGTCGCCATGGCCGTGGGAGACGATAACGTAGCGGATGTTCGCGGGGTCCAGCCCGAAGCGGCGCAGCCCGGCCTCGATGCCCTGCTCGGCATCCTCGTCATTGTCCATGGCGTCGAGGATGATGATCCCCTCGGAGGTCGTCAGCGCCCAGGCGGTGGTCCAGTGGTTGCCCAGGAAGATCAGGTTGTCGAAGGCGCGGCCAGCGGGCGGGCGCGGCTGGCGGAGGCGGGCCTCGATCGATGGTGCGGCGGGAGCTGCAGCCGGGTCCGCGCTGCGGCACATCTGCATGTAGGGAGTGAGATCGGTGCCGGCCGCTTCCCGCGCCGCGGCGATCTGGCGAGCGACCTCATCTGTCTGCGCCATCGCGGGCGAGCCGAAAACGCCCCCCAGGGCGAGGGTGGCGAGCAAGCTGGCTGCTGCGAAGCGCGTCATGGCGACCTCCCGTTCCGCCGTGCCCGTAGGCCGGCTTTTCGGGAATTGAAGGCCCATCGGCCAAGGGCTGCAAGGCGGTGCGGGAGCCATTCCGCCCTTGGTGAATGCACACGGGGGCGCGGTTGCGGCGTTTTCCGCATGGATCTTCAGCCAGGCCGGAGAAACATGCTGGTACGGATCATCGCCGCGCTTCTCATCGGCATGTCCGGGCCGGGGCTGGCTGGCTGCGCACCAACCCCGGACCCGCTTCCTGACCGCAGCGGGCATGAGCGGTTCGATCGATACTTCCTGCACCGGTCGTCGCCGTTCCAGTCCAGGGGCGATCTTTTCGACCGCCCCTGACGGGTCTCAG
The DNA here is from genome assembly GCF_054165765.1 of Roseomonas sp. WA12. Lineage (NCBI taxonomy): Bacteria > Pseudomonadati > Pseudomonadota > Alphaproteobacteria > Acetobacterales > Roseomonadaceae > Roseomonas > Roseomonas sp. WA12. The sequence continues at coordinate 258,350 of NZ_CM135108.1, forward strand.
GACCGGTAGGAACCGTTGATGTCGATATAGCCGTGGGTGAGGTCGCAGGTCCAAACGGTGGACTCGCCCTTCCCAAGGTTGAGGTCGACCTCGATGTCGATCTCGCGGCCCTTCATATGGGCGACCACCGGGCCCTCGTCATAGCCCTCGACCACGCCGCCATCCCTGGCCATCCAGACGCCGCCGACGGCGACGGAGAGACGGTCCCGGTCCGCCGGCTCCCCGGCCTTGCCCACAGCCATGACGATGCGGCCCCAGTTCGCGTCCTCGCCGGCGATGGCGGTCTTCACGAGCGGAGAATTGGCGATCGCCATGGCGACACGCTTGGCCGAGCTGTCGGAGACGGCGCCTCGCACCTCCACCTTCACCAGCTTCTGCGCGCCCTCGCCATCGCGCACCACCTGCAGGGCGAGGTCGAGCAGCACGGCATCGAGCTGCGACTGGAAATCGGCCAGCGCCTCGGTGGCGAGCGCGCCCACGCGGTCATGCCCGGCCTGGCCGGTGGCGAAGAGCAGCACGGTGTCGGAGGTGGAGGTATCACTATCGACCGTCGTGCGGTTGAAGCTGGCCTCCACGCCCTTGCGCAGCGCGGCCTGCAGCGCGGCGGCGGGGATGGCGGCGTCGGTGGCGATGAAGGAGAGCATCGTTGCCATGTCCGGCGCGACCATGCCGCTTCCCTTGGCGATGCCGACGATCGTCACCGTCGTGCCATGAATGGTTGCCGTGCGCGTGCTGGCCTTGGGGAAGGTATCGGTGGTCATGATGCCGCGCGCGGCATCGGCCCAGCCGGCCTCGGCCAGTGTGGCGTGCAGCGCGGGCAGCGCCGCGGTCAGCTTCTCATGCGGCAGCACCTGGCCGATCACGCCCGTGCTGGCGAGGAACACCTCGGCCGGCTTCGCGCCGACCAGGGCGGCGGCGGCGGCGGCGGTCGCCTCCACCGTCTCCACGCCCGCGCGGCCGGTGAAGACATTCGCGTTGCCGGCATTCACCACCAGCGCGCGCGCGGCCTCGCCCTTCAGCGCCTTGCGGCACCAGTCCACGGGCGCGCCGGGGCATTTGTTGCTGGTGAAGACGCCCGCGACCGTCGTGCCGGGGACGAACTCCATCATCATCAGGTCCGGCCGACCCTGGTAGCGCAGGCCGGCGGCCGCCACGCCCAGCCGCACGCCCTTCAGCGCGGGGAGGGGCGGCAGCTCAACGCGCAGGGGAGAAACGGGAAGGTCCTTCGCCATGCCCGGCTTCCTTAGCGCCGCTGGGCCGGGGCAGGGGCCGCGGCCGGGGGCGCGGCGCCGTCCAGCAGGCTCGGCGCGCGCTGGGGCGTGCCGTCCAGGTTGAAGCGCTCGACGCGCGCGGCGCCGCGAATGCGCTCCACGGCGGCGTTCACCGTTTCCTCGAAGGCGGCTTGGCGCAGGGCCTCCTGGCTGTCCTCGAAGCTGGCGGCGGGTGCGGTACGGCGCCCCTCTACCTTGATCACATGCCAGCCGAAGGGGGTCTGGATCGGGTTGGGGCTGATCTGGCCGGGCTGGAGGCCGAAGGCGGCCTCGGCGAATTCCGGGATCATGTCGGATTTCTTGAAGAAGCCGAGATCGCCGCCCTGCTCGGCGCCGGGGCCGGTGGAGCGGCGCTTGGCGATCTCGGCGAAGTCGGCGCCGGGGCGGCGAACCTCCTCGAGAGCCTCGCGGGCCGCCGCCTCGGTCGGGACGAGGATATGGCGGGCATGCACCTCCTCCTCACCCTGGCGGTTGGCGGAATCGCGCGTATAGCGAGCGCGGAGGGCCTCCTCGGTCAGGGCCGGGGCCACCTCGCGGCGCAGCAGGGCCTGCTGCAGTTCCTGGTCGGTGGCGCGGGCAACGCGGCGCTGAACCTCCGGATCGTTCTGCAAGCCCTCGGCGCGGGCGCGGGCCACCAGGGCCTTCTGCGCCACGAGCTGGTCCACGATCAGCGGGTAGAGCATAGCGGGCGGCGCGCTCTTCAGCTCGTCCGGCAGCTCGCCGGCGGCGTCGCGGACGTCAGAAAGGCGGATCTCCTGGCCTTCGACCCGCGCCACCACGGGATCGGCCGCAGCCGCTGCCGGGGCAGGGGTGGCCGGGGCAGCGGTCGCCGGAGCCGGGCTTGCCGGAGCAGGGGTCGCCGGGGCCGGGGCGGGTGCCTGGGCGAAGGCAAGGCCGACCGAGAGCAGGCAGGTCGGGATTAGGGCGGAGGCGAGAAGCGGGCGGCGCATGGGGGAAGCCTTGGCGGAAGGGGGCGCAACATGGCCGAGCGGTCGTTCCGTCACAAGGCGGCCATCCCAGGGGACTCGATCACAAGCCTGGATCGGAGCCGTACCGGCTCCGGCCGGCACGTCGCTGCCTTGAATGGCGCGGCGTGCTCCGGCGCTGGATAAGACCCGTAACGGCCGGGCAGGCCATGCGGCGCGGTCTCTGCGGCTTAAGCCCGGGCCCCGGGCAGGGGTGGAGGCGCCGGGTTGGTTGCGGCCTTCGTTGACCGGCCGTTCCCCCTTCCCTATCTCTCCCCCTTGCACGCAGGGCCCGGTGTGGCCCCCCTCCTGCCGGCCGCGCCGCGGCCCTTCGGTGGCGGCTCCCCTCTGCGATGCCCCGGAGATCGCCTGCCCCCATGTTCGCCCGCCTCGCCCGCGCCATCCTCGGCACCTCGAACGACCGCGCCCTCAAAGCGTACCGGGCGCGGGTGCCGGCCATCAACGCGCTGGAGCCTGACATCTCCGCCCTTTCCGACGAGGCGTTGCAGGCCAAGACCCCCGAGTTCCGCGAGCGCCTGGCCCGCGGCGAGACGCTGGACAGCCTGTTGCCGGAGGCCTTCGCGGTCTGCCGCGAGGCCAGCAAGCGGGTGCTGGGGATGCGCCATTTCGACGTGCAGCTGATCGGCGGCATGGTGCTGCATGAGGGCCGCATCGCCGAGATGAAGACCGGCGAGGGCAAGACCCTGGTCGCCACCCTTCCCGTGTACCTGAATGGCCTGACCGGCAACGGCGTGCATGTGGTGACGGTGAACGACTACCTGGCGTCCCGCGACGCCGAGGAGATGGGGCGGCTCTACAACTGGCTCGGCCTGACGGTGGACACCATCGTCTATGGCAAGACCGACACCCAGCGCCGCGAGGCCTATGCCTGCGACATCACCTACGGCACGAACAACGAGTTCGGCTTCGACTACTTGCGCGACAACATGAAGTACAGCCTGGGCGAGATGGTCCAGCGCCCCTTCGCCTTCGCCATCGTGGACGAGGTGGACAGCATCCTGGTGGATGAGGCGCGCACGCCGCTCATCATCTCTGGCCCGACCGACGATACCTCCGAGCTGTACAACCGCGTGAATGCCGTGGTGCGCGTGATCGCGCAGACCCCGGAGAACTTCGAGAAGGACGAGAAGAACAAGACCGTCTCCCTCACCGAGGCGGGCAACGAGGCGGTCTCGGCGGCGCTGACCGAGGCCGGGATGCTGGAGGAGGGCGACCTCTACGACTTCCACAACGTCACCCTCGTCCATCACGTGAACCAGAGCCTTCGCGCGCACACGCTGTTCACGCGCGACGTCGACTACATCGAGCGTCAGGACAAGATCGTCATCATCGACGAGTTCACCGGCCGCATGATGGAGGGCCGCCGCTACTCCGACGGGCTGCACCAGGCGCTCGAGGCGAAGGAGGGCGTGACCGTCCAGCCCGAGAACCAGACGCTGGCGAGCATCACCTTCCAGAATTACTTCCGCCTTTACCCCAAGCTGGCCGGCATGACCGGCACGGCGGCCACCGAGGCCGACGAGTTCGCCGAGATCTACAAGCTGGAGGTGGTGGAGATCCCCACCAACCTGCCCGTTACCCGCCTCGATTCCGATGACGAGGTCTATCGGTCGGCGATGGAGAAGTACGAGGCCGTGGCTACCCTCGTGCAGGAGGCCCGCGAGCGCGGGCAGCCCTGCCTTGTGGGCACCACCAGCATCGAAAAGTCCGAGCTGATCGCCGAGCTGCTGAAGCGCAAGGGCGTGCCGCACCAGGTGCTGAACGCGCGCTACCACGAGCAGGAAGCGGCGATCATCTCCCAGGCCGGCCGCCCCGGCGCCGTGACGATCGCGACCAACATGGCTGGCCGCGGCACCGACATCAAACTCGGCGGCAATGCCGAGATGCTGGCCCGCGCCACCTTCCCCGGCGAGCCGGACGGGCCGGAATTCGAGGCGCGGCTGGCCGAGATCCGCCGCGAGGTTGCGGAGAGCGCGGCCAAGGTGAAGGCCTCGGGCGGCCTCTTCGTTATCGGCACCGAGCGGCATGAGAGCCGGCGCATCGACAACCAGTTGCGCGGCCGTTCGGGCCGCCAGGGCGACCCGGGCGCGTCCCGCTTCTTCCTCTCGCTCGAGGACGACCTGATGCGGATCTTCGGCAGCGACCGCATGGGCGGGATGCTGCAGAAGCTCGGGCTGAAGGAAGGGGAGGCGATCGTCCACCCCTGGATCAACAAGGCGCTGGAGAAGGCGCAGAAGAAGGTCGAAGCGCGGAACTTCGACACGCGCAAGAACCTGCTGAAATACGACGACGTCATGAACGACCAGCGCAAGGAGGTTTATGCCCAGCGCAAGTCCTTCATGCAGGCCGCCGACGTGCAGGAGACGGTGGCCGAGATGCGCCGCGAGGTGATCGACGACATGGTCGCCGCCGCTATCCCCGAGAACGCCTATGCCGAGCAGTGGGAGACGGAGACGCTCCAGACCCGCGTGCTGGACGTGCTCGGCCTCGACCTGCCGGTCGTGGAATGGGGCCGCGAGGAGGGGATCGACGAGACCCAGATCCGCGAGCGCATCCAGGAGGCGGCCGATAGCGCCTATGCCGCCCGCGCCGCCAATGCCGGCATCGAGCGCGTGCGCGACGCCGAAAAGTCCATTCTGCTGATGGTCTTCGACAAGGTGTGGAAGGATCACCTCCTCTCGCTCGATCACCTTCGCCAGGGCATCGGGCTGCGCGCCTATGGCCAGCGCGACCCTTTGAACGAGTACAAGTCTGAGGCCTTCAACTTGTTCAACGCCATGCTCGGCGAGATGCGCGAAGAGACGACGCGCTGGCTGATGCAGGTGAATCTCTCGCCCGAGATGCCGATGCCGAGCCCGGAACCGATCGGCTTCATCGACGCCCGCCACCCCACGCCCGAGTCTGGCGATCCGCTGCTGGGCTACGACGCGGTGGCCGGCGAGTACGGCACGGCGGCGCCGCTGGCCACCGCGCGCGTCGCGGAAGGGGTGGATCCGAACGATCCGTCCACCTGGGACCGCACGCCGCGCAACGCGCCGTGCCCTTGCGGCTCGGGCAAGAAGTACAAGCACTGCCACGGGCGGGCGTGACGCCGCCCGTTTCGCACGGGCCCCGGGCGGGGTTTATGAAGGGTATTTGACGCGCGGAGATGCCCCGGGCATGAAGTGGGCGAATTGTTTCGGATACAAATGAGCAGGTCTAGCATCGAGATCGAGGCATCCCCGGAGGAAGCCAAAGGTCCGCTTTCCCTCGCACTGACGGTGCGCGCCCCTGCCGATTGGGCCGGGCGCCAGGCCTGCCTGCGCCTTGGCAGCCGGGAGCTGGCCTGGTTCCCTCTCGATGATTGCGCCCGCGCCCGCGCCACCCTCGACGTGACGTCGTTCCGCACGGCCGAGGATTATGCCGTGCGGATCACCGACGATGCCGGCACGGACATCGCGGGCGGCGCAGTCCTGCACGGCCTGTTCTTCGACGCCCTCCGGGTCTCGCCGGGCGAATTCCTGGACAAGGTCCAGCTGCACCACTCCCGCTTTCGCTCGCGGCATCTGCTGGAGCTGGCGGCGCATAGCTTCTACCTGAACAATCCAGGCGCTGAATTCGTCCTCCGGGCCGCTGCGCTGACCATTCTCAGCCATCGCTACCTTGAGAAGCCGGCCGACTCGCTCTCCCCCGAGGAGACGGCGCGTGTCGCCTGGATCCTGCGCGAGGCAGGGCCGGTGGTGGAGGAAGGCTCCGCCCTCGTCCGCGCGGCAGAGTCGTCGGGTGCCAGGGTCGACTGGCGGCATGTGCGCTGGACAGTCTCGCTCGCCACCGTCGCCGCCCATCTCTCGCTCTACGACGAGTCCTACGAGCAGGCGCTGTCCTTCTTCGAGCTTGCGACGCGCCACACGCATCTCGTCGGCTATGCCAAGGTCTCGGCGCTGAACTTCGTCATCTGCGCCTTCGCCGAAGGTGTCCTGGCCCATATGCTCGGAAAGCCGGACCAGGCACGCGCCGCGCTGACCCGCGGGGTGGAAGCGGTGAAGCCGATCGTGCAGGCCCAGAACCTGATGGAGAATGTCTGGGTACTGGGCGACCTGCAGAACGTCCTGCGCGCCTCCCGCCAGTGCTACATCGCCCTTCTGCGCCTCGGTCTGATCGAGATGCGGGTCTCGCCGCCGATGATTGACGACAGCATGCAGATCGAAGTGAGCGAGGTGCGGAGCCCGCTGCAGAATATCCTGCTCTCGGAGCGCGTGCCGACTCTCGCCGCGCATCTGGCCCGGCACGGGGCGTACTAGGCGCCCCACTACTTGCCGGACCAGTGGACGAAGCGCTTCTCGATCAGCAGGAAGAGCAGGTTCAGCGCGTAGCCCAGCGCACCGGCGACGAAGATGGCGCCGTACATCAGCCCGCTCTCGAATAGCATCTGCGCATTGATCACACGTTGGCCGATACCGTCGGTGGAGCCGATGAACATCTCCGCCACCACCACGATGACGAGCGCGAGCGAGACGCCCTGGCGCATGCCGACCAGGATTTGCGGCAAGGCCTCCCACACCAGCACATCCGTCAGCACGCGCATGGGGCCGGCGCCCATCACGCGCGCGGCCAGCACGCGGGTGCGGCGGGCGTTCATCACGCCATAGGCGGCGTTGAACAGGATCACCAGCGCGGCACCGAAAGCCGCCACCGCGATCTTCGTCGCTTCCCCCGTGCCGAACAGGACGAGGAAGAGCGGGAAGAGAGCGGAGGCGGGGGTGGAACGGAAGAAGTCCACCACGAACTCCACCGCGCGATACAGCCGCTCCCGCGCGCCCAGAGCCACGCCCAGCGGCACGCCGATGGCGGAGGCAATAAGGAAGGAGAGCAGGGTGCGCCACACCGTCCGCAGCACGTCATGCCCCAGCGTGCCGGTCTGGAGAGCGCCCCAGGTGTCGCGCGCGGTCTCGGCGGGGGAGGGGAGCAGCACGGGGTCGGCCACGCGCAGCAGCACCGCGATCTGCCAGAGAGCGATGAAGCCGGCGGCGCCGAGAAGAGGCGGAACCAGGCCGCGCATCAGGCCGCTTCCGGCCGTGCGCGCACGGAGGCGGTGAAGACATCGAGGCAGCGCTTCTTGATGGCGACGAAGTCCGGGGAGGAGAGGGTCGCGGCGTCGCGTGGCCAGGCGAGGGGAACAGGCACGTCGTCCACGATTCTGGCCGGGCGGCGGGTCAGCATCAGCACCCGATCGGCGAGCGCGATGGATTCCTCGAGGTCGTGGGAGACGAGCATGGCGGTGATGCGGTGCTCTTTCAGCACGCGTCCGAGCAGCTCGCGCAGAGACAGCGTCGTCTCGTAATCCAGGGCGGAGAAGGGTTCGTCGAGAAACAGCACCTCGGGCTCCATGGCCAGAGCGCGCATGACGGAGACGAGCTGCTGCTGACCGCCCGACATCTCATAGGGGTAGCGGTTGAGGTCGAAGCGCACCTCGAAGGAGGCCACGAGCGCCTCCAGCCGCTGCTCCACCTCGGCGCGAGGCTTGCCCATCAGCTTTAGCGGATAGCGGATATTGTCGGCGGCACGGCGCCAGGGCAGCAGGGCCTCGCGGTAGTTCTGGAAGACATAGCCGATGCGGGCCTCGCCCACCGTGCGGCCATCGAACAGCACCGTGCCGGAATCCGCTTCCAGCAGCCCCGCCATCATGTTGATGAGGGTGGACTTGCCGCATCCGTTCGGCCCGAAGATCGAGAGGATGTTGCCGCGGCGAAGATCGAGGTCCAATCCGGCATGCACGGGCTGGCCACGATAGGCCTTGGAGAGGCCGCGGACGGAAACCGCGGCGTCCCGGGGGGAAATGGCCGTCACAGCGGGCGCAGGAAGGTCTTCACGTCGATCGCGCTGCGCACCACGCCCTGGGTGACGGCGAGATCGACAAACTTCTGGAAATCCGCGACGTCCTGCGAGGTCAGGTCCTTCACCATGGCGAAGTTCACCAGCGGGACGGTGGGCGCGAGCTCGGCCGAGGTGTTCATGAACCGCACCAGCAGGTCGCGCACGGAGGGGTCACTCCTGATGGTGGCGCAGGCCTTCGCCCAGGCACCCGCAAACCGCCCGGCAACCTCTGGCCTCTCCTGCAGGAACTTGCCGGTGAGCGCGCCGCCAGCAGCCCAGGCCTGCGCGCCCTCCCGGCCAATCAGATAGCGCGCGATCACCCCAGCCTCCAGCCGCCGCGCGGCACCCTGGCGCTCGGCGATGCTGGCCTGGGGCTCCAGCGTGTAGGCGGCATCGAAGGTGCCGGCCGCGAGCGCCCCGACATGCACGCCCATCTGCTGCTCGCTCAGCGTGTAGTCGCGCCCTTCCTGCAGGCCGTTCGCGGCCAGCACGGCGCGGGCAGCGGACATGTTGGCCGGTCCAGGAGCGGAGAGGATGCGCGCGCCCTTCAATTCCCTGATGCTTGTCGCGCTGAAGCCCGGGCGGACGATGAACTGCTCCATCTGGTACTGGGCATTCTGCCCGCCCAGCTGGATGTAGACCGCGGTGTTGGCACGCCGGGAGTTGATGTTCGCGCCCTCCAGCGTGACGAGGTTGGAGGCGCCGTCCACATCGCCCGAAACCATCGCCTGCACGATCAGTGGCGCGGCCTGCAGCGGCACCGCCTCTGTCGCGATCCCCGCCTCGGCAAATAAGCCGCGCTCGCGCGCGACATAGAAGGGCAGGGCAGAGGAGACGTTGAAGACGGCGATCTTCACCGCATCCGCCGCCAGCGCCGCGCGGGGGAGAAAAGGCGTGGCGAGCGTGGCGGCGAGCAGGCTGCGACGGTTCATGCGTGGGCCCTCAGGAGAGCTTCGAATAGGTGACGGGATCGAAGAAGGAGAGGCCCGCGACGTAGCGGCGGCCCTCCGACATGTCGGGCGGCGCACCGGTTTCGGTGCTGCCATCGAAGGTCAGCTCAAGCTGCACCCCGGAGGGGTCGTAGACGAAGAGCTGCCAAAGGCTGGTGCCGGGCACGAGGAACTCGCGCCACTCCAGCCCCGCCTCGCGGAAGCGGGCGATGAAGGCGTGGTAGCCGCGGCAGGCGAGGGAGACGTGGTCGATTGCGGCGGTGCCCTGCGGCGCGATGCCCTCGGGGCCGAGGGCAGGGCCGCCGGCATAGATGTGCATCAGCGCCTGCCCGCCCGGCAGCGGAACGGCAAGCCAGGCGCCCGGATAGCCGAAATCCGGGCGGCGGGTGTCGGTAAGCCCCATCACGCCCTTGTAGAAGCGGAGGGTGGCGGCGAGATCGCCTGTCTTGATGGCAATGTGGAACAGGCCGGCGACGAGGGGCGTTTCCTGGGAGTCGGGCATTGTGGCGGGCTTCCGAGATGGTCGATCGCCGAAGCGTAGCCTCAAAGGGCAAGCCATGTGCCAGCGCTGGCAGGGGTTACGGCGCGGCCCGCAGCCCGTTTCCTGGTCAGGCCGCGCCGGGGCTGGCGCAATCCTGGGCAGGGGCGGTCGCAGTGGGCCCGATCCAGTGGCGCGGCGGTATTCTCAAGCGCAGTCGCCCGCCGCCATACTCCGTCCTCTCGCCCGAGGCCCGGGCGGCCCCGAACGCGCAGAGGATGACGCCGTGCTCCGTAGAACCGCCCTCCGCCTCGCGGCGCTCGCCGTGCTTGCCCTGCCCGCGGCGGCCAGGGCCCAGGACGGCCCCTGGCCCAACCGCCCCATCACCATCATGGGCGGCTTTCCCAACGGCTCGGGCGTGGACATCTACGCCCGCAAGCTCGCGGAACCCCTCACACGCGTCCTTGGCGTACCCGTCGTGGTGGACAACCGGACAGGGGCGGGCGGCAACATTGCATCCGAATACGTCGCTCGCGCCCGGCCGGATGGATACACCTTCCTCCTCGCCACCGCCGGCACGCACGCCATCAATGCTTCGCTCTACAGCAGCCTGCCCTTCGACCCGCTGCGCGACGTGACTCATATCGCGCTGCTGGGCGATGTGCCGAACGTGCTGCTCGTCAGCCCGCAGCACTCGCCGGAGATCAATACCTGCCGGGACCTCATCGCTGCGGCGAAGGCGAAGCCCGGCGCGCTCGCCTATGCCTCCACCGGCAACGGCGCCTCCACCCATCTCGCGGGGGTGCAGTTCTCCATGGCGGCGGGGATCGACACGCTGCACGTGCCTTATCGCGGCCAGGGGCCGGCAATGGTCTCGCTGCTGGGCGGGGAGACGGCCTTCTTCTTCAACCAGAGCGGGCCGAGCATCGGGCCCGTGCGGCAGGGGCAGCTACGCGCCCTGGGCGTGACCACGCGCGCGCGCCTTTCCGCCCTGCCGGATGTGCCCACTATCGAAGAGGCCTGCGCGCTGCCAGGCTTCGAGAGCAGCACCTGGTACGGGCTGCTCGCCCCGCCGCGCCTCCCCGCCGCCATCCAGCAGCGCATGGCGCAGGAGGTGGCGCGCATCATCGGCGAGCCAGATTTCGTCGCCTGGCTGAAGGAGAACCAGGGCATCACCCCGCCCGCGGATCCCGGCCCCGAAGCCTTCCGCCAGGTGCATGAGCGCGACATCCAGCGCTGGGGCGACATCGTGCGCCGCTCCGGCGCACGGGTGGATTGAGCGCGCCGCTCCGGCGCACGGGTGGATTGAGCGCGCCGCTTCGGCGCACGGGTGGACTGAGCGCGCCGCTCCGGCGCGCGGGTGGCCTGACCGGCGGCAAGTCGTGCACCGCCCGGGTGGCGATGTGCAGCGGGGCGCGCCATGATCGTCGGCCAGACGACCGCGCGCTCTGCCGCTTCGGCGGCGTATGACGCGTGGCCGGATGCAACGAAGCACCGGAAACGCCCAGAGATGACCGCCAACGACCCGGATCGCACGCAGGTCGCCATTATCGGCGGCGGCCCCGTCGGCATGGGGCTCGCCATCGCTCTCGGCCAGCGCGGAATTGCCTGCACGCTGGTCGAACGCCATGTCAGCCCGCAGCCCATCCCCAAGGGCCAGAACCTCACCCAGCGGACGATGGAGCACATGCATCTCTGGGGCGCGGAGACCGCGCTGCGCGCCGCGCGCACCATCCCGAAATCCTACGGAATTGGCGGGATGACGGCCTATGGCACGCTGCTCGGCGACTACCATTACGACTGGCTGCAGCGCGAGCTGGTGCGCCCCTACTACTTCACCGACAACGAGCGCCTGCCCCAATACGCGACGGAAGCCGTGCTGCGCGCCCGCGCGGCTGAGCTGCCGGCGGTGACGACCGTCTATGGCTGGTCAGCCGAAGCGGTCGAGCAGGACGCGAACGGCGTCCGCGTCACCATCGCCGAGCGCAACGGACCGGGCCGGCGCATATTGCGCGCGGATTATGCCGTAGGCTGCGACGGCAGCCGCTCGACGCTGCGTGAGGCGGCGGGGATCACGCAGACCCGGTCGGACCATGATCGGCTGATGGTGCTGCTGGTCTTCCGCTCCACCGGGCTGCACGAGCTGCTGTCCCGGTTCCCCGGCAAGTCCTACTACAACGTGCTGCACCCGGATCTGGCCGGCTACTGGCAGTTCTTCGGGCGCGTGGACCTCGGCGCCACCTGGTTCTTCCATGCGCCGGTTCCCGCCGGCACGACGAAAGACAACACCGACTTTCGCGCCCTGCTGCACCGTGCGGCGGGCGCGGAGTTCGAGGTGGAGTTCGAGCATATCGGCTTCTGGGATCTCCGCTTCGCCATCGCCGACAGCTACCGCCAAGGCCGCCTGTTCGTCGCCGGCGATGCTGCGCACAGCCACCCTCCCTATGGCGGCTACGGCATCAACACGGGGCTGGAGGACGCGGCGAACCTCGCCTGGAAACTGGCGGCGGTGCTGCAGGGCTGGGGCGGGCCCGAGCTGCTCGATTCCTACGATGCCGAGCGGCGCCCGGTCTTCGCCTCCACCGCGGGCGACTTCATCGAGCGCTCAATCAACGCCGATCGCGACTTCCTCGCCGCCTTCGACCCCGCGCGCGACCGGGCGGCGTTCGAGGCCGAATGGACCGCGCGGCAGTCGGGCGCCAAATCCGAGGTCGCGTCCTTCGAGCCGAACTACGAGGGCTCACCTATCGTGGCGGGCGCGGGTGGTTCGCCGAGTGCGATGGGATCCCATCTCTTCGCGGCGCGGGCCGGGCACCACCTGGCGCCGCAGCCGCTGCCCTCCGGCCGCAACGTGTTCGAATCTCTCGGCAGCGGATTCACGCTTCTCAGCACCGCACCGGATTCAGCTTCCGCTGCGAAGTTCCGCCGGGAAGCCGCGCAACGCGGCATTCCGCTCGAGGTTGTGCTGATGGGCGATGAGGCCAGGAAGGCCTACGAGGCGAACACCATTCTTGTCCGCCCGGATCAGTTCGTGACATGGGCGGGCGACGGGTCCGAACCTGCCGCCCTGCTCGCCCGCGCGACGGGTGCGCTCAGCTCGCCTTGAGGCCGAGGCGGCGGATCATCGCGCCGTCCTCCTCATACTGCTTACGCGCCGCCACAGTGTAGTCCGCGCTGCCGAGCACGGCCGGCGCCATGTCATAGCGCTCGAGCAGCGCGACATGGGCGGGGTCCTGCGCGGCGTCGCGGAACGCCTCCTCCAGAGTGCGGAGCACGGCCGGGTCCAGCCCCGCCGGCGCGCCGATGCCGTAAGGGGAGGTGGAAACGATGTCGATGCCGATCTCCTTCAGCGTCGGCACATCAGGGAAGCGCTTGGCCCGCTCTCCGCTCCAGACGCAAAGGAGGCGGAACTGCCCGCTCTGCACCAGCTCCGCCCAGGCGCTCGTCTCGGCGCAGACCTGGGTGTTGCCGGCCAGCAGGGACTGCATGTTCTCGGATGCGCCGCGGAAGGGCACCTGCGTCCACTCCACGCCTTCGGCCGCCGCGATCTGCTCCATGGTGATGTGCAGCGAGGTGCCCGAGCCCGGCGTGCCGTAGTTGATCTTGCCGGGGTTCGCCTTGGCATAGGCGATCAGCTCGCGGAAATCCTTCCAGGGCGCATCCGCGCGCACGGCGACACCGAACAGATAGCCCGTGATCTGCGCGACATAGGTCAGGTCCTTCATCGGATCGAAGGGCGGGCGCGCGACCATCTGCGGGTAGCGGAAGATCGAGATCGGCGTCTGGGTGAGGAGATAGCCGTCCGGCCGAGCGGTCGCGACCATCTGCGCGCCCAGGATGCCGCCGGCGCCTGAGCGGTTCTCTACCACCACCGTCTGGCCCAGCCGCTTGCCCGCAGCGTCCGAGAGCGAGCGCATCAGGATGTCGCTCGCGCCGCCCGGCGACCAGGGCACGACCATGCGGATCGGCCGATCAGGGTACCGGCCCTGTGCCAGGGCAGGGCGCGCGAGGGCCGCGATGCCGGCACCCAGGCCGAGGCTCAGCGCACCGCGCCGCGGCAGGTGGGAGGTGGTCATGGATCGTCTCTCCGTAACTCGGCCATTCGGCCTGTCATGTCATGTGCCGGCGCGCAACGCGCCGGATGATCGGTGCGGAACCGTCAGACCTCGTGCACCAGCCCGCCATCTTCCATCACGGCGCGCAGATGGTGGTCGGTGTCGCCGAACAGCATGTCGTTCGCGGTCAGCCGCTTGAAGAGGTGCCCGGCCTTGTATTCCCAGGTCATGGCGATGCCGCCATGCAGCTGCACCGCCTCCTGCCCGACAAGGCGGCCGGAGCGGTTCACCTGCGCCTTTGCGGCGGCGATGGCCGGCCGACGCTCCTTTGCGTCCACCTCCTCCGCCATCATCGCGGCGTACATCGCCATCGACCGCGCCTGCTCCACTGCCACCAGCATGTCGGCGGCGCGGTGTTGCAGGGCCTGGAAGGAGGCGATGGCCACGCCGAACTGCTGGCGGGTCTTGAGGTAGTCCACCGTCATGCGGTGCAGCTCCTCCATCGCGCCGAGGCTGTCGGCACAGATGGCGGCCAGCGCCACATCCACCACGCGCTCGGCGAGCGAAAACCCGCCATCGACCTCGCCGAGGACACGGTCCGCAGGGATGCGCACGCCATCAAAAGCGATCTCGGCGACGCGCTGCCCGTCCTGGGTGAGCATGCCGCGGCGGGTGACGCCGGGCGCATCGGCATCCACGAGGAAAAGCGTGATGCCGTCGCGGTCACGGCGCGCGCCGGATGTGCGGGCGGTGACGACGAGAAGCCCCGCCGTGTCGCCGCCGAGCACCACGCCCTTGCGGCCCTCCAGCACATAGCCGTCCCCGTCCCGCTTCGCGGTGGTTGCCACGTCATACAGGTCGTAGCGCGACTGCCGCTCGAGCTGCGCAAAGGCCATCGTGAGGGAGCCGTCCACCACCTGCGGGATGAACTCTGCCCGCTGCGCCTCCGTGCCGCCCAGGCGCAGGAAGCCGCCGCCGAGCACGACGGTGGGGATGTAGGGCGCCGTGATCAGGCCGCGGCCGAGCGCTTCCATCACGATCATCGTCTCCACCGGCCCGCCACCGATGCCGCCCTCCTCCTCGGAGAAGGGCACCGCGAGCAGGCCGAGTTCCGCGATGGAACTCCACAGCGCCGCATCGTCCGGCTTCGCGCCGTGCGCGCCCGGATCGCGCGCATTGTCCGCGGCGAAGCGGTCCACGCTCTCCTTGAGGAGGCGCTGTTCCTCAGTCAGGTCGAAATCCACGCTCCGCTTCCCCTCAGAGGCCCAGGAAGGCCTTCGCGATGATGTTGCGCTGGATCTCGTTCGAGCCGCCGTAGATCGAGACCTTGCGGTAGTTGAAATAGGCCGGGGCCGCGGCATCCGCCCAGGCCGGCGAGACGGCGGGCTCGTTCCAACCCTCGGGCTGGTCGTGATCCGGCGCAGGCAGGGCGTAGGGACCGGCCACTTCCAGCAGCAGCTCGGTGGTGGCCTGCTGCAGCTCCGATCCCTTGATCTTCAGGATGGATGAGGCCGGGTCCGGCTTGTCCGCATCGCGGTGGCGCTGGTTGGCCACCACGCGCATCTGCGTGATCTCCAGCGCCTTCAGCCCCACTTCGATCTCCGCCACGCGGCGGCGGAAGTCGTTGTCGTCCCACAGCGTGCCGTCGCCGGAATCCGTCTCGCGCGCGAGGCGCTTGGCACGCGCCAGGCGCTGCTTGGACAGGCCGATGCGCGCGATGCCCGTGCGCTCGTTGGCGAGGAGGAACTTGGCGTAGTCCCAGCCCTTGTTCTCCTCGCCCACCAGGTTCTCCGCAGGCACCTCGACATCGTCGAAGAACACCTCGTTCACCTCATGCGCACCGTCGATGGTGATGACGGGGCGCACGGTGATGCCCGGCGTCTTCATGTCGATCAGCAGGAAGGAGATGCCGCGCTGCTTCTTCGCCTCCTTGTCCGTGCGGACGAGGCAGAAGATCCAGTCGGCGTGCTGGCCGAGCGTGGTCCAGGCCTTCTGGCCGGAGACCACATACTTCCCGTCCCGCTTCTCCGCCGTGGTGCGGAGCGAGGCGAGGTCCGATCCCGCGCCGGGCTCGGAGAAGCCCTGGCACCACCAGATGTCGAGATTGGCGGTGGCAGGCAGGAACTTGCGCTTCTGCTCCTCCGACCCGAAGGCGGCAATGACGGGGCCGACCATGAAGACGTTGAACTGCAGCGGCAGCGGCACGGCGGCGCGCTGCATCTCCTCGGTGAAGATGTAGCGCTGCACCGGCGTCCAGTCCTTGCCGCCCCAGGCCACCGGCCAGTTCGGCGTGGCAAGGCCGGCCTCGTTCAGGATGCGCTGGGAGGTGACGATGTCCTCCTTGTCCAAGTGCCGCCCCTCGGCCACCTTGCGGCGGATCTCGGCGGGCACCTTCTCGCGGAAGAAGCGGCGGAGATCGTCGCGGAAGGCGATCTCCTCGGGCGTGAAGCGCAGGTCCATCCTCGGTCTCCTTACGCGATCTCGATCAGGCCGGCCGCACCCTGGCCGCCCGCGACGCACATGGTGACAACGGCGTAGCGCGCCTTGCGGCGGCGCCCTTCCAGCAGCGCATGGCCGACCAGCCGCGCGCCGCTCATGCCGAAGGGATGGCCGATGGAAATGGCGCCGCCGTTCACGTTCACCTTCTCCGGGTCGATGCCCAGCTTGTCCCGGCAGTAGATGGACTGCGAGGCGAAGGCCTCGTTCAGCTCCCACAGGTCGATATCGTCCACCGTCAGCCCGTGGCGCGCGAGGAGGCGGGGCACGGCGAAGACCGGGCCGATGCCCATCTCCTCCGGCTCGCAGCCCGCGGTGGCCAGGCCGCGGAAGATGCCGAGCGGCGCGAGGCCACGGCGGGCGGCTTCCTCGGCCGACATCAGCACGGAGGCGCTGGCGCCATCCGAGAGCTGGCTGGCATTGCCGGCGGTGACGAACCTGCCCTCCTTCACCGGCTTCAGCTTCAGCAGCCCCTCGAGCGAGGTGTCGGGCCGGTTGCCCTCGTCCTTGGAGAGCGTCACCTCCTCACGCCGGACCTCGCCGGTCGCCTTGTCCGTCACGTTCATCACGGCGGTGATCGGCACGATCTCGTCGTCGAAGCGCCGCGCCTGCTGGGCGGTGGCGGTGCGGCGCTGGCTCTCCAGCGCGAACGTGTCCTGCGCCTCGCGCGAGATGCCGTAGCGCTCGGCCACCAGATCGGCCGTGTCGATCATGGTGTCGTAGATGCTGGGTTTGTTCGCCTCCAGCCAGGCGTTCCGGTATTGGTTCCGGTTCACCGTCGGCTGCACGAGGGAGATGGATTCCACCCCGCCCGCTACGGCGACCGGCACCTTGTCCACGATGATGCGCTTGGCGGCCGCCGCGATCGCCTCCAGCCCCGAGGCGCAGAAGCGGCTGACGGTCTGGCCGGAGGAGGTGACGGGGATGCCCGCGCGGATGGCGGCGTGGCGCGCCACGTTGCCGCCCGTCGCCCCCTCGGGATAGCCGCAGCCGAGGATGACCTCCTCCACCGCCTCGCCCTCGAGCCCGATGCGCCCTATGGCGGCGCCGATGGCGTGGGCGGCCATGTCGGCGCCATGCGTCGCGTTCAGCGCGCCGCGATGCGCGCGGCCGATCGGCGTGCGCGCGGTGGAGACGATGACGGCGTCGGTCATGATGCGTCGGTTTCCTGTGGGTTGCGCGCGCGCTCCTCGGCAATGAGGGCGCTGGCCAGCAGCTTGCCGGCGGGCGAGCGGGGAAGGGAGTCACGCAGTTCCAGCGCCACCGGCATCTCGTGCCGGCCGAGACGGTCGCGCAGGAAGACGCGGAGCGTGTCGAGCGTCAGCTCCGGCGCGCCGGATCGCAGCGTGACGAAGGCCTTGGCGGACTGCCCGCGATAGGGGTCGGGGATGCCGATCACGATCACCTCGGCCACGTCCGGATGCTCGTGGATCGCGCCCTCGATCGCCGCCGGATACACGTTGAACCCGCCTGAAATGATCATGTTCTTCCGCCGGTCCATGAGGAAGAACATCCCGTCCGCCTCCATCCGCCCGACATCGCCGGTGAGGAACCAGCCGTCGCGGAAGGCCTTCGCCGTTTCCTCGGGCTGGTTCCAGTAGCCGGCGAAGACCGTCGGCCCGCGGATCGCCATCTCGCCCACTTCGCCCGGCGACAGCGCGCGGGTGGGGTCATCCAGCGAGACGATCCGCAGGTCCAGCCTCGGCAGTGGCAGGCCGATGATTCCGGGGCGCGGGTTGGCGGCCACCGGCACGCGCGTGCCTGCAGGGCCCGTTTCCGTCATCCCCCAGCCGATCCGCAGCCGCTGCCCGAGCAGCGCTTCCACCCGCGCCGCCACCTCGAAGGGCAATGGCGCGCCGCCGGAGATGCAGGCGCGCAGCGAGGAGAGGTCGTGCGAGGACGCACCGGGATGGTTCAGCAGCGCGATCCAGATCGTCGGCACGCCGGAGAGCACGGTCACGCGCAGCGTCTCGATGTCCCGCAGCACCGCCTCCGCGTCGAAGCGCGGGCGCAGCAGGATCTCGTTACCGTCCGCCAGGTGGCGCAGCAGCACGGAGGAGAGCGCGTAGATATGGAACAGCGGCAGCACGCCGAGTACGCGCTGCTCGCCGGGCACCAACACCCCGCCATCCTGCCAGCTCTGATAAATGCTGACGACCGCGGTCAGGTTGGCATGGGTCAGCATCGCGCCCTTGGGCATGCCCGTCGTGCCGCCCGTGTATTGCAGCAGCGCGACATCTTCCGGCGCCACGGCAGGCCAGGTGGCGGGCGGATCGGCCGAGATGGCCGAGAGTGGCCGCAGCCGCGCATCGGGGGCGGCCACCGCCTCGCCACCCCAGGCCGCATCCTCGCCCAGCAGCACCTCGTCCACCACGCCGGCCTCGATCAGCTCCAGCGCCGTCGGCAGCAGGCCGCCGAGATCGGTCACGATCACCAGTCGGGCGCCGCTATCGGTCAGCTTGTGGTGCAGCACGCGCTTAGCATCGAGCGGGCTGAGATGCACCACCCGCGCCCCGATCCGCGCCAGCGCCAGGAAACACACGGGATGCCAGGGCGTGTTCGGCAGCAGCAGCCCTACCGCCTGCCCGCGCGAGACGCCGTGCTGCAGCAGCCCGGCCGCGAGCCGGTCCACCATCGCGCCCAGTTCGGAATAGGTGATGCGGCGCCCGCGATACTCCAGCGCCGGCCGGCCGGACCAGCGGACCACGGCGCGGTCCAGCAGCCCGCCCAGCGTGCCGGCCTCGAGCGGCGCGTCCCAGCGGCAGCCCTCCGGATAGGAGGCCAGCCAGGGGCGATCCGTCTTGCCTGTCGTGGATGCCGCCAGCGCGGACACCATGGCGCCTCTCCCAAAGGCAGAAGGACGTTCTTTCAATTTCCGCAATGCGGAAATATGTTCTGCCGTCTTGGCCCCAGATATCGGACAGGGGCTGCCACCGGTCAAGCGCGAGAGGGACGGGATGCGAAAGCGCGCGACGGCACCTGCCACGGCGCCGGAAGACGACCGGCAGTTCGTCGCCGCCATCGCCCGCGGCTTCGACATCCTGCACGCCTTCCGGGCGGAGGACCCGATCCTCGGCAATCAGGAACTCGCCGAGCGTACCGGCCTGCCGCGCGCCACCGTCTCCCGCCTCACCCACACGCTCACTCGGCTGGGCTACCTCGCCTACTTGCCGCGCTACGGGAAATACCAGCTTGGCCTGGGCGCGGTGCCTCTCGGCCAGCTCGCCCTGGCCAATATGGGCATCCGTCGTCTGGCATCGCCCCTGATGCGCCAACTCGCGGAGGAGACGAACGCCTCCGTCTCCCTCGGCCGGCGGGACGGGCTGTTCATGCTGTATGTCGAGCACGTCTCGCCGCGCACGGCAGTCGCGCTGCAACTCGAGATCGGCTCGCGCGTGCCGATCGGCGTCACCGCCATGGGCCGCGCCCACCACGCCGCCATCTCCGAGGCCGAGCGCGCCGCCATCGAGGCTGAGCTGGAGGCGCGCGACCCCGCAGACTGGCCGCGCATCCACGACGGACTGGAGGAAGCCTTGGCGATGCACGCGGCCCACGGCTTCACCATCTCGCCTGGCGACTGGAACCCCACCGTCCACGCCGCCGGCGCCGCGGTTGTCCTGCCGGGCGGGGAGGTGATGGCGCTGAACTGCGGCGCCCCGGCCTTCATGCTCGACCGCGATCGTTTGATCCGGGAGATCGGCCCGCGTCTGGCCGCCGTGGCGCGGCGGGTGGAGTCCCTCGCCGGCGGTCCCGGACGCCCGGGCTGATGCCCGGCAAGGCGTGGTGACCTCACCCCTGGCGGGTCAGCCCGCCAGCCAGCGCCTCAGGCGGTCCGGTGCCTCGGCCATGTCCGCTTCGGGCCCGCAATAGCTGAAGCGCACATAGCGCGCGCCGCGATCCCGGTCGAAATCGACGCCGGGGGTCGCGGCGATCCCGGCCTCGGCCAGCATGCGCGCGCAGAATTCCGGGCTGTCATTCGTCAGATGGCCGACATCCGCCCAGATGTAGAAGGCGCCATCCGCCTGAGCGATCCGGTCGAACCCGGCCCCCGGCAGCCCCGCCAGCAGCAGGTCGCGGGAGCGGCGATAGGCGGCGCGGTTCGCCTCCAGCTCCGGGATGCAGTCGAAGGCCGCCTCGGCCGCCACCTGGGCGACATGGGGCGCGGAGATGAACATGTTCTGCGCCAGCCGCTCCACCGGGCGCACCAGCTCCTCCGGCAACACCAGCCAGCCGATGCGCCAGCCCGTCATGCTGAAATACTTGGAGAAGCTGTTCACCACGATGGCGCTGGGCGAGTGCGCCGCCGCCGTCGCCTCGGGCATGGCATAGGACAGCCCGTGATAGATCTCGTCCGAGATCAGCCGCACGCCGTTCGCGTCACACCAGCGCGCGATCGCCGCCAGCTCCTCGGGCGCCAGCATCGTGCCCGCGGGATTGCAGGGGCTGGCGACAATCAGCCCCGCCGGGCGCGGGTCCAGCGCCTCCAGCATGGCGACCGTCGGCTGGTAGCGAGTGGAGGCGTCGCAGGCCAGCAGCTGCGGCACCATGCCCAGCGCCGTCAGGATGTTGGCATAGGGCGGGTAGTAGGGCGCTGCCATCGCCACGCGGTCACCCGTGTCGAATGCCGCGAGGAAGGCGAGGGGAAAGGCGCCCGAGGCACCCACCGTCACCGCGATCCGCTCGGCCGGCACGGCGGCGCCGTAATGCCCGGCATAGCGCGCCGCGATCCGCTCGCGCAGCGAGCGCAGCCCGAAGGCCTCGGTGTAGCCCATCGGATGGCCGTCCTGCAGGGCGCGGATCGCCGCCTCGGCGGCACCGCGTGGCGCCCCGGTTCCGGGCTGCCCCACCTCCATGCGCAGAATGCCCGGTTGCCCCGGTGGGATGGCGGCGGCGCGCGCATTGGCCGCCGCGATCACGTCCATCACCAGGAAGGCGGGGGCGTGGGCGCCCCTGCCCACCTTCAACCCGGATGGCAGCCCGGACGGCAACCCAGGCACATCAGTTGTTCCCGGTCGCCAGCCCGGAGCCGCGCGGATCGGCGACGGCGGAGCAGTTCGAGGCCGACACGCTGCCCTGGCAGGTGATGGCCACCGCACGCCCCGGCTCCGGCGCGCCGGATGTCACCGCCTGGCCCAGCGCCGCGCGGCGCAGCAGATGCAGCCCGGCCGGGCCGCCCGCCGCGGCCGGAGCCGCGCCCTGGCCCGAGCCGGCGCCCGCATAGCGCATCGCCTTCACGTTGAGGTTGGCGAGCAGGATCGCGCCCAGCGGCGGCGGCTGGACCCCGCCCATCCCCGGCGCGGCCGCGAGCAGGAAGCCCATGCCCGGCATGGTGCGCCCGGTGCCGAACAGGTTGTTCATGGTGAAGGCGCAGGCCACTGCCCCGCCATCGCGGTCCTGCACCACCAGCGCGGTGCTGGCACCGAAGCTGCCGCCCATCGGCGCGGGCGACTGGCCGGCGCCTGCCGCCCGGAAGGCCGCCATGGTCGCGCCGCCATCCACCTGCGCGGGGAGGGTGGCGAGAATGTCGGAGCCCAGCCGCTCCTGCGCGGGCGGTACGGCCTGGGGCACGGCATTGCGCATCTCGGCGACGGTAAGCCCGCCGCCCGCAGCCGCGCTGCCCTCCTCGACCCGGCGGGCCAGTCCACCCTGGTGGAAATCGCCGACCCCCGCCGTGCGAAGGCTGCCGAGGGTGCTGGCCAAGTCCTGCTGCGTCACGGTAACGCCTTCGCCCGCCGGCACCCCGCCCGGCGCGAACACCGCGCGGGTAACGGGATCTGCGAGCAGCGGGCCGGAGACGGCCGCGAGATCGCTCGCAAGCGCCCGCGAAACCGGCGCGCCAAAGCGGGCCAGCCCCTCGGCGGGCGAGATGGCGCGCTCGAAGGGCAGGCGGCCCTGGCGGGCGTGGAGCGCGAACAGCCCGCGCGCCATCATCGGGATTGCGGCCGGCCGGTCGGCGCCGCGCGGCACGCCGGCGCGAGCGCCGGGCTGGAACAGGAAAGCCTCCACTTCGTTCCGGCGCGGGTCATAGCCCAGGCAGGCACCGCCGCCGCCGAGCCCGGCGCGGGAGGGCAGCGTGACGGCCAGGGCAAAGCCCGCCGCGACAGCCGCATCCGCCGCCGAGCCGCCGGCCGAGAGAATGTCGCGCGCGACCAGCGCCGCACGGGGCTCCTCGGCTGCGACATTTCCCAGGAAGCCACGGACATAACCCTGCTGTCCCGGCTGGACGGAGGGCCCGCCGGTCAGCGCAGTGCCGACGCGGTCGATGGTGGAGCATCCCGTCAGCGCCGCCAGTGACAGCGCGACAGCCGCCATGGCCGGGCGCCCGGCTGGCCGCGGGCGGCCCGCCCGGAATAGGGTGCTGCCCATGCGGAAGCCGCTCGCGCTCGCCATCCCGTTCGGGACCATTCGCTGGGCCATTCCCTGGGCCATCCCTGCCATCTTCGTCATGGCCGCGTTCCTGGCACCCTGGGCCGCCCAGGCGCAAGGGGGGGCGCCGCCACGGGGCGGAGCCGGGGAGCGTTCCCCCATCTCCACCATCCGCGATGCCGAGACGGAAACCCTCATCCGCGCCTTCCTGGACCCGCTCCTGGCCGCGGCCGGGGTGGACCGGCGTCTTGTCGAGCTGACCCTGATCCAGAACCGGGCGATCAACGCCTTCGTTGCCCAGGGCAACCGGCTGTTCATTCATACCGGGCTGATCCAGCAGGCGGATTCGGCCGGCGAACTCGCAGGGGTGATCGCGCATGAGGTCGGGCATATCGCCGGCGGCCACCTCGCCCGACTGCCGGAGGAAATGCGCCTGGCCATGCTGCGCTCGGTCGCGGCCATGCTGCTCGGCGCCGGTGCCGGGCTGGCCGCGCGCTCCTCGGATGCCGCGATGGGGCTGATGATGGGCGGGCAGAGCAGCGCCATGGGCCAGTTCCTCGCCTTCACCCGCACCCAGGAGCAGGCGGCGGATCAGGCCGGGCTGGCCCTGATGGCCCGGCTGGGCTGGTCCGGCGCGGGGCTGGAACGTCTGCTACGCCGGTTGCTGGACCAGGAGCTGCTGGCCGTCGGTCGGCAGGACCCGTATTTCCGCACCCACCCCCTCTCGCGCGACCGGCTGGATTTCGTGCGCGAGGAGATGGCTCGCGGCCGCTCGGCGGGCAGCGGGATACCGGCGGCACTGGAAACCCGATTCGCCATGGTGCGTGCCAAGCTGAACGGCTTCGTGGATGCTCCCGCCTCGAGCTGGCGCCGCTACCTGAACGACGACACGGCCCCATCCCGCTATGCCCGCGCCATCGCCCAGTACCGGTCCGGCCGCACCGACGCCGCCCTGGAGATCCTGGAGCCGGTGATCCGGGAGCAGCCGGCCAACCCCTATCTGCTGGAGTTCAAGGGCCAGGTCCTGTTCGAGGGCGGGCGCCCGCGGGAGGCAATCGCGCCTCTGGCCGCCGCGGTGCGGCTTGAGCCGAACGAGCCGCTCATCCGCGCCGCCTTCGGCCGCGCCCTGCTGGAGGGCGGCGGGGATCCCGGATCGCTCCGCCGCGCGGTGGCGGAGTTGCAGGCCGCCGCCCGGCAGGACCGGGACAACGCCTTCACCTGGGCCCAGCTCGCCAACGCCTATGCCCGGCTGGAGGACATCCCCAATGCCGAACTGGCCCTGGCTGAGAAGGCGATGGCGGAGGGCGACACGGCCGAAGCCCGCTTCCGCGCCGCGCGGGCCGAGCGCGGCCTGCCCGCCGGCCCCGCACGCCTGCGCGCGACCGACCTGCGGAACGCCGTGCGCCGTGATAACCTCAACCGCGACGAGCGACAGGCGGAGGACGACCTCCGGCGAAGGGACAGAAATCGATGAGGCGGATCTTGATGGCGGGCGCGGCGCTGGCGCTGGGCCTCGGCACGGCGCTGGCCCAGACCGGAGGCCCGACGGGTGCCCCGGCGCCGGCAGGCTTCTCGCCCGAGCAGCGGGGGGAGATCGTCTCCATCCTGCGCGAGGCGCTGCGGACCGACCCCACCATCCTGCGCGAGGCCATCACCGCGATGCAGGAGGCCCAGCGGACGGAGCAGGAGAACGCCCGCCGCAACGCGCTGGCCGCCAGCCGCGACGCGCTGTTCAACGACGCGCGGGACCCGATGAAGGGCAACCCGCGCGGCGACGTGACGATCGTCGAGTTCTTCGATGCGCGTTGCACCTACTGCAAGGCGCTGCACCCCAACATGCAGCAGCTCCTGCAGCGGGACCGCAACATCCGCGTGGTGATGAAGGACCTGCCCATTCTCGGCCCCAACAGCGTGCTGGCCAGCCGCGCCCTGCTGGCCGCTCAGAAGCAGGGCAAGTACGAGCCGCTCTACGACGCGCTGTTGCGCCTCCGCGTGGAGCCGACGGAGCAGGTGATCCAGGCCGAGGCGCAGCGCGCCGGCATCGACTGGCCCCGCCTGCGTCGCGACATGGACGACCCGGCCATCCAGGCCCGCCTGCAGGCCAACATCGCCCTCGCCCAGACGCTGCAGCTGGAGGGAACCCCCGCCCTGGTGATCGGCGACGCGCTGGTGCCCGGCGCGGTGGAACTGCCCGAGCTGGAGCGGCTCGTGGCGGAAGCCCGCCGCCGTGGCTGACGCGCCGGAGCATGCGCCCGCCGGCGAGGCGCCGGCCCATGCAAAGGAGGAGGGGAGGGGCCTCGCCACCGACTTCTCCCGGACCATGTCCTATGGCGGATACCTGAACCTCGACACGCTGCTCTCCGCGCAGAATCCCATCTCGGAGAAGCATGACGAGCTGCTCTTCATCGTCATCCACCATGTCCAGGAACTGTGGATGAAGCTGATCATCCGCGAGCTGGAGGTGGCGACCGCCTGCGTGCGCGTGGACGACCTGCGCCCGGCCTTCAAGGGCCTGGCCCGCGTTTCGCGCATCCAGCGCCAGCTGGTGGAGGCCTGGGACGTGCTCTCCACCATGACCCCGGCCGACTACCTGGCCTTCCGCGACGTGCTCGGCCATTCCTCCGGCTTCCAGTCCTGGCAGTATCGGCTGATGGAGATCCTGCTCGGCGCGCGGGACGAGTTCATGCTGAAGCCTCACGCGCATGACGAGGCGCTGACGGCCCGGCTGCGCGCCGCCTTCGATTCCCCCTCGCTGTACCAGGAAGCCCTCCGGCTGGTCGCCAAGCGCGGCATCCCCGTGCCGGAGGCCGTGCTGAACCGCGACCCCACCACGCCACACGCCGAGGATGAGGGCGTGATCGAGGCCTGGGCGACGGTCTATCGCAACAGCGTCAAGTATTTCGATCTCTACGAGCTGGCCGAGGAGCTGGTGGATCTGGAAGACGCCTTCCAGCAATGGCGCTTCCGCCACGTCACCACGGTGGAGCGCATCATCGGCATGCGCACCGGCACGGGCGGTTCCGCCGGCGTGGCCTATCTGCGCCGCGCGCTGGAACGCCGCTTCTTCCCGGAGCTGTGGACGGTGCGCGGCCGGCTGTAGCCGCGCGGCGTGGCGCAAGCGATGATGCCGGCATGAAGGTTCTCGTCCTCGGCGCCGGCGTCACGGGTCTGGCCGCCGCCTATCTCCTCGCGCGCGACGGCCATGCGGTGACGGTGCTGGAACGCCGCAGCGGCGTCGCGCTGGAAAGCAGCCACGCCAATGGCGGGCAACTCTCCTATTCCTATGTCGCGCCGCTCGCGGGGCCGGGCGTGATCGGCAAGCTGCCGGGCTGGCTGCTCGACCGCGACAGCCCCATCCGCTTCACCCCACGTCTCGATCCCGCGCAATGGGTCTGGGGCGCGAAGTTCCTCGCCGCCTGCAACGCCGCCACGGCGGACCGCACCACGCGCCGCCTTCTCCTCCTCTCCTACCTCTCCCGCGACCTCACCCGCACCACGATCGCGGAGGAGGCGATCGACTGCGCCTTCCGCCACGCCGGCAAGCTGGTCGTGCATTCCGACCCCGCCGGCTTCGACGCCGCACGCCGCCTGCTCGACCTCCAGCGCAGCCTGGGCAGCGAGCAGGAGGCCCTCTCGCGCGAGGAATGCCTCGCGGCCGAACCCTCGCTCGCCGGCATCGCGCATCGCCTCGCCGGCGGCATCCTCACGCGCGGCGAGGATGCGGCGGAATGCCGCCTGTTCTGCGCCGGGCTGGAAGCCGCGATGCGATCCGGCAATCTCGGCGTCACCTTCCGCTTCGGCACGGATGTCCGGCAGATCCTCGCGGTCGGCGGCCGCGTCATCGGCGTGCAGACCTCATCGGGCGTGGAGGAGGCCGACGCCACCGTCATGGCCATGGGCGCCGGCAGCACGCGGCTCCTCGCGCCGCTCGGCCTTCGGCCGCCCGTCTATCCGCTGAAGGGCTACAGCCTCACCCTGCCCATCGCCGCCGACAGCGTGGCGCCGAAGATCAGCGTGACGGATTTCGCGAAGAAGGTCGTCTATGCCCGCCTCGGCAACACGCTCCGCGTGGCGGGCATGGCGGACCTGGTCGGCTACGACACCGGCTTCGACCTCTCCCGCCTCGACCTGCTGGTCCGCCAGGCGCGCGAGGCCTTCCCTGGCGCCGCCGACTGGAAAACCCTGAACCCCTGGGCCGGCCTGCGCCCCGCCACCCCCACGGCCCTGCCCATCCTCGGCCCCGTGCCCGGGCTGGGCGGCCTGCACATGAACATCGGCCACGGCGCGCTGGGCTTTACCCTGGCCATGGGCTCGGCCCGGGTGGTGGCGGACCTGCTGGCGGGGCGAGCGCCCCCGATTCCAATGGACGGCTTCGCGGCCTGACGGTTCAGGCCCGCCGAGCCCGCCTGCTGAGCACCGCGCCGCTCTCCAGCTCCCCCTGCTTCAGCACGGAAAAGCCCGGCGCCCCGTCGCGGATGAAGATCACCTCCAGCCGGTAGGCGTGCCCCGCCCCGCCCGGCCGCGCCTGGAACACCAGCTGGTACGAGCCAGGCCGGATCGGGAAGCGTCGCGCATCCTGCAGCACCGTCCCGACCTCCACCACCGCTCCCCGCGCCACGAAGGGCACCGAGACGGCCCAGAGCGCGTCCTCCTCCGGCACGAAGGGCCCAGCGCGCTCCGTCTCCACGGCAACAAGGCAATCCCCGTCATGGTCCGGCACGCCGAAGCCGACGAGCTCCGGGTCCCAGGCGAAGCCCTGCGCCACCTCCGCATCGCTCCAAAGCAGGCCGATCCCGGCGCTGCCCGGCTGCCCGACGAGAAGCTGCGTATAGAGAATGGCGATCGTGAAAAGCTGCATCATCGCCGTCAGAGCCCGCGGATCCGCCGCAACGCCTCGTCCACCTCTTCGCCCGTCTGGTACAGGCCAAAGCCGAAGCGCAACCGCCGCCCGCGCCGGTCGGTGACAATGCGCGCCTCCGCCAGCCGCGCCTGCCATTCCTCCGCGTCGTCCAGATCGAAGGCCAGGAAGTTGCCCCGCCTCGCCTCGCCGAGCGGCACCGCCAGCCGTGCCGGGTCCAGCCCCGTGCCCGCCAGCCCCGCGCAGAACCTCTCCTGCAGCGCATGGGCATGGGCGTGGATGGCCTCCACCGTCACGCCCAGCCCATCCAGCCATCGCATCGCGGCATCCAGCCGGTACAGGCCCGAGGGATCGAAGGTGGCGCCGAGGAACCGGTTGCCGTCGGGCGCGTAGCCCACCTTGCCGTCGCTGGCGGCCAGCGCCCCGAAGGCCGCAAACCAGCCCGTGTCGCGCGGCCGCGGCAGCCAGCCCGGCGGGCAGTGCAGGAAGCAGCACCCTTCCCCCGCCATCGCGTACTTATACCCGCCCGCCGTGTAGAAGGCCCGCCCCGCCACCCGCGAGAGATCGACCGGCCGCGCCATGAAGGCGTGGTAGCCGTCGATCACCAGCACGGCCTTGCCCGCCACCTCGGCCAGCGCCTCCAGCCCGTCCAGCGCGAAGCCGGAATGGAAGAACACCTCACTCACCCAGATCAGGTCGAACCCGCCCCGCGCCGCCTCCACCAGCCGGGCGACGCAGTCGCCACCGGGCTCGGACGGAATGCGCGTCACCGCGATCAGCCCCTCCTCCTCCAGCCGCGCCGCCTGGCGGGCGAAGGAGTGGAACTCGCCATCCGTGGTCAGCACGCGCGGCGGCCGGCCGGTGGGCAGGCTGCTCAGGATGCGGCGCACGAAGTCATGCGTGTTGGGCGCAAAGGCGAGGCTGGCCGGATCGGGCAGGTTCAGGTGCCGCGCCACATGCGCGCGGCAGGCCTCCGCCACGGGCCCCAGCACCTCGTCCCACTTCCCGTCCTGCAGCCGCGCCGCATCGTCCCAGGCACGCAGCTGGGCCTCCCGCGTCACGTCGGGCCAGGGGTGGTGGCTGTGGGCGGCGAAATGCAGCCGCCCGGGCTCGGCCAGGAGGAAGCGGGAGAAATGGGCGCGCAGGTCCAGCACAGGGGGCTCCGGTGGGGCGCCGCATTGTCGCCGCGGGGCCGGCCTATAGAGTGGGGGAAGGAGAGCGGGAATGGCGAGAGGCCGCCAGGCGATGGCGCTGCCGAGCGACGCGCACCGCCCCGTCCCGGCCCATGCCGGACGGGCGATGACCCCGCATGGATGAAGCCTTCGCCGTCCGCGTGCCGGTGCCCGACCTCTGGGAGGCGGCGTGCGGCAATACCGGCATTCCCGGGGTCTGGCGCCTGGATTCCGGCCAGGCGGGCCCTCATGCCGTCATCACCTGCCTCGTTCATGGCAATGAGTTCGCGGGGGCCACGGTGCTGGCGCGCTGGCTGCGCGCGGGGCTTCGGCCGGCGCGCGGGGTGCTGAGCCTTGTCTTCGCCAATTTAGACGCCTTCGCCCGCTTCGATCCCGCCGACCCCACACTCTCCCGCTACGTTGACGAGGACCTGAACCGCCTCTGGCACCCCTCCATTCTCGAAGGCTCCAGGGACAGCGCGGAGCTCCGCCGCGCCCGGGCGCTGCGCCCGGTGGTGGAGGCAGCCGATGTGCTGCTGGACCTGCACTCCATGCTCTGGCCCTCGGACCCGGTGATGCTGGCCGGCCGGTCCCTGGCGGCACTGTCCCTCGCCCGCGCGATCGGCTCGCCGCCTGTTATCGTGGCCGACACGGAACGGCCCGAGGGGCCCCGGCTCATCGACCATCCGCCCTTCACCGAACCCGGCACGCATCGCGTCGCCCTGCTGGCCGAGGCTGGCCCGCATTGGGAACCGGAGACCGAGGCGATGGCGGAAGCCTGCGCCGCCGGCCTGCTGCATGCGCTGGGGATGGCCCGGCCTGCGCCGATGCTGCCCTTGCCAGAGCCGGCGGCCGCTCCCGCGGTCTGGACGGTCTCGCACTGCGTCACCGCCGCATCCCGCCATTTTGCCTTCACCGGGCCAGTGCGCGGCGGCGCGGTGATCCCCCGGGCGGGCACCCTCATCGCCCGCGACGGGCAGGCCGAGATCCGCACGCCGCATGACGACTGCATGCTGGTGATGCCCAGCCCTCGGGTGATGCGCGGGCATGTGGCGGTGCGCCTTGCACGCCGGGGTTGAGCGGTGCCGGGCCGCCCTGTCCAGCGTGATTTCCGCGTGATACGGGGGCGAATTACGGCATGGCTGGCGGGGCAGGCGGTCCTGGAATGATTCCTCCATCGGACGGCCCCCGGCCGACACGGCTCGACCTCGACCGGGTCTTCGGCGAGGCCGGGCCGGACCGGCTGACGGCGCTGCTGCTCGCCTATCTCACCCTGCCCGGCCTGCTGTTCCTCGGTGCCTGGGCGGTGCCCTGGGCGGGCGGGCTGGCCTGCCTGGCGGGCCTTGCTTCCCTCGCGCTTGCGCCGGGCTGGCGAGGCGCATGGCCGCTCTCGGCGCGCATGACCCTGCTCTGCCTTGCCCTCGGCCTGCTCTGGGCGGGCGCCACGGGCTCGCACCACCTCGTCTACAGTTCGGCCGACTGGCAGATCCGGGACGCTGTGCTGCACGACCTCGGCACGGAAGCCTGGCCGGTGGCCTATTTCGACGCTGATCGCGGGGTGGAGTGGCTGCTGCGCGCGCCGCTCGGCTTCTACATCCCGGCCGGGCTGGTCGGGCGCGTTGCGGGCTTCGCGGCCTCCCAGGTCGCTCTCTGGGCCTGGACGGGGCTGGGCTTCGCGCTGGTGCTGATGCTGCTTGCCCTGCTGGCGCGCGCGGTCGCGCCCACGCGGCCCGGGCGGGGCTTTGCCGTGATGGCAGGCGTGTTCATCCTGTTCCACGGGCTGGATATCCTGCCCAACATCTGGCTCGACTGGAATTTCGGCACCGGTCCTTTCGCCAGCTGGGAGAGGGGCGGGGAGTGGTGGCCGCGCCTGTTTCAGTACTCCGGCCATGTCACCGCCATCCTCTGGGCGCCCAACCACGCCATGCCGGCTTGGCTGCTGGCGCTGGTGGTGCTGCGGCACGGGCGCAACCCGTATTTCGCGCGCGGCATCGCGCTGCCCTTCGCCGCGGGTGCCTTCTGGAGCCCGCTGGCCAGCGCCGGCGCCGCCGTTCTGGCCGGCGCGGCGCTGCTGAGCCGCGGGATCGGCGCTGTCTGGCGGGCGGTGACGCCGGGCAACCTGCTCGCCGTCGTCTTCGCGCTGCCGATCTGCGTCTACCTCGTCGCCGGTTCCGCGGCCGTCCCGCACGGCTTCGTCTTCGTCCTGAACCCGCCGGTGAAGGCCCTCCTGGTCTGGGCCCTGTTCCTGCTGCTGGAGATCCTGTGCTGGGCGATCCCGGCGGGCATGCTGGTGCGCGGCCGCATCGCCTGGGTGGCGGTCGCCATTCTCTGCGAAATCCCCGGCTACGTCTTCGGCCCGGGTAACGAGATGACGGCGCGCGGCGGCATGGCGCCGCTGGCCGTGCTGGCGGTGATGACGGCCGCCGCGCTGCTGGCACCGGCGGTGTCGCGCGGCCAGCGCATCGCCCGGCGGGTGCTGATGGCCTGCGCCGTGCTCGCCATGATGGGCGCCGGCATGGAGGCCAGCCTGCTGACCAAGCCCGCTTGGCGCGCCAGCGCGACCTGCTCCTTCCTCGAGGCCGCGCGGCAATCTGTCTTCGCGCACACGACGGAATGGGCGCACTACCTCGCGCCCTGGCCGGAGCCAACCCTGTCCGGCTGGCTGCGCGAGCCGCCGCCGCGCCCGGAGGAGCGCGTGAGCGTCTCCGCGCCCTGCTGGACCGGCGGCGGTCCCTGAAGGCTCAGGCCGGCGCGGGCTCGCCCTCCACCGGCTCCTTCCCGTCGGCGCGGATGAGGGCCGCGATCTCGGCCGCGGCGGCTTCCAGCGCCGCCTCGTCCGTGCCCTTGGCCACCAGTGCCACCCCGTTCCCGCCCGCGCGGTAATACGGGTAGGATCCAATATCGAGCATCGGGAAATGTGCCTGGATGGCCGTCAGCGCCTCGGCGATCTGCCCTTCCAGCAGCCCGTGCGCGTGCAGCGCGCGAGACTTCACGGGCGTGCCGCCCTGCAGAGTCGGCGCCACCACCTCGAACATGCTGCGCATGATGCGCGGCACACCGGCCATGACATGGACATTGCCCATGACGAAGCCCGGCGCCGAGGTCTCCGAGCACAGGATCGGCGTGGCGCCGCGGGGCAGGGTGGCCATGCGCAGCCGCGCCGGGTTCATCGAGACGGGCGGCGTGCGGCGGGCGTAGTCGGCCTCCATGATCGCGCGCGACTCCTCATGCACCTCCCAGGGCACGCCGAAAGCCCCGGCGATGCACTCGCTTGTGATGTCGTCATGCGTCGGCCCGATGCCGCCGGTCGTGAACACATAGGTGAACTTCACGCGGATCTCGTTGACGGTGCCGATGATTGTCTCCGGCACGTCGGGGATGACGCGCACCTCGCGCAGCGGAATCCCCAGCTCGCCCAGCCGCGTGGCGATGAACTTGAGGTTCGCATCCTGGGTGCGCCCCGAAAGCACCTCGTTCCCGATGATGAGCAGGGCGGCAGTGGGATTCGTCATGGGCGTTCTCTCTCGGGCGTCGCGGGAAAGGTCGCGTCTTCGCGGAGGACGTCAAGCCAGCCCCGCCAACGCGCGGGCAAACCCCTCAGAAAAAGGAGGGGGTCCGGGGGAGTTCACCTCCCCCGGTCTTTGCTCCCGATCAGAGAAAGTCCCGCAGCAGTGCCACCAGCGGCTTGTCCGCCGGCGGCATCGCGTAGTCGCCCAGCTTCATCGGCCGCACCCAGGCCAGCGCCTGCCCCTCGCGCCCCTCGACCGTCCCGGTCCAGCGGCGGCAGAGATAAAGCGGCATCAGCAGATGCCGCCCCTCCAGCGGATGGGAGGCGAAGGCGAAGGGCGCGAGGCAGGCGGCCGAGACATCGATCCCCAGCTCCTCCCGCAACTCGCGGATCAGCGCCTCCTCCGGCGTCTCGCCGGCGGCAAGCTTGCCGCCCGGGAACTCCCACAGCCCCGCCATCGGCTTGCCTTCCGGGCGACGGGCGAGAAGCACACGGCCGTCCGGATCGATCAGCGCGCAGGCTGCGACGAGCAGTATATTCGCCCCAGGCGCCGCCGCCGGCGCATCGGCCGGGGCAGGGGTGCCGTCCGCGGCAGGCATCGGGGTCTCGGCCGGGGTGGAGAGATCGGCGCGCCCGATGCGGTACCGGCGCACGGGCAGGCGGGCGTTGCGGGCGGTGAAGTCCTGCTCCGCCATCCCGTCCTCGATGAAGCCGATCCGCGTGAGCACGGCGGCGGAGCGCTTGTTCTCCGGCAGTACCGAGGCATGGATTACGTCGATGTCGAGATTGGCGAGCGCCCAGCGCGCCAGCCGCCCCGCCGCCTCGGGCCCGACCCCCTGGCCCCAGTGCCGCCGGCCGACCCAGTAGCCGAGCTCGGCATGGCGCGGCGCGTCGCGCGCGGTGGTGAGGCCGACGCAGCCGACCAGGGCCTCGTCCCGGGTGATGGCAAGATGCCAGGCCGT
The DNA here is from genome assembly GCF_054165765.1 of Roseomonas sp. WA12. Lineage (NCBI taxonomy): Bacteria > Pseudomonadati > Pseudomonadota > Alphaproteobacteria > Acetobacterales > Roseomonadaceae > Roseomonas > Roseomonas sp. WA12. The sequence goes on from NZ_CM135108.1 coordinate 291,305, forward strand.
ACCCGCCTCGATCTGGGCGCGGGTGGAGGCGATCCACTCGCTGGCCAGCTCGTGCGGATAGGGGAAGGGGACGCGCGCCAGCATGCGCGCGACCTCCCAGTCATTCACCAGCCGGTGCAGCTGGGCCGCATCCTCCGCGCGCAGGGCGCGGAGGGTCAGCGCCCCCGCGCGCCCCTGTGTGTGGAGCGGCGCGAAAGTGGCGTCGGGCACCTCAGCCCTCGTCCGGGCCGGGGCGCCGGGTCAGCGCCGCCACCAGCCCTTCTTGGCCGGCGCCTCGGGGGCATCCGCCCCGAGCACCACGGGCTGCACCACCGCGCCGACGACGGGTTCCGCCGCTGCGGGCTCTGCGGCCGGCGCGGATGCCGGCTCGGCAGGGGGCTGGACGTCCACAGCCTGGGACGCAGGAGCCGCCTCCGTGGGAGCCGAGGCCTCCGGCATCGCGGCCGGCGGTGTTTCAGGCGCCGTGAACTCGGCAGCGGGTTCCGGCGCCACCGGCTCCGGGCTCGTCGCCATCGGCGCCTCGGCGATCGGGATCTCGCGCACCACGCGCGGAGCATCGGCGGTCGCGGCCGCCTCGGCCGCGTCCATCGCATCCATCAGCGCGTCATAGGTGCCGGCGAAGGGATCGGCGGGGGTGGGGCCGGCATAGCGGGGCGCGGCCTCCTCGGCGGCGGGCGCGGGCGCCTCGTCGCCGGGGCGGGCGGCCTCATCGCGGCGGAAGCGGCCACCGCCGCGGCGGCCACGGCGGCGGCGGGCATCGCCCTCCGGCCGCTCCTCGGCCACGGGCGCGGCGCCCGTGCCATCAGCGGCACCGTCCTGGGCCAGCGCGTCCTCGCTCGTCGCGTCGCCGTTCCCGGCAATCCCGGCGCCGAGATCCCGGCTGTCGGCAGCGCCGCCACCGAGAAGCAGGGCCTCGTCGGCGCCCGCCTCGTCTGCTCCGGCCTCATACGTCCCGGTGCCGGCCTCGGGGGCGGCACCCTCCTCGCGGCGGCCGCCACGACGGCGCCGGCGGCGGCGACGGCCGCGCTCCCCGTTCTCGTCCTTCGCCTCGCCGGACTCGGCGGAGACACCCTCCTCGCCCGCGTCCTCATCGGCCATGGCGGCGGAGACGGCATCCTCCTCCTCGTCGCCACCACCACCGGCCACGAAGACCGGCTCCGGCGCGTAATCCATCCGCAGCGCGGGCGCGCCGATGGAGGGCGCCGGCTGGGTCTGCGGGCGGGTGCGGTCGATGCGGTTCTGGGCAGCGGTCAGCGTCGCGTCGGGCTCGAACACCACGCACATGTCGTGGCGCTGCTCGACCGCGGCCAGGCGCTCGCGCTTGCGGTTGAGGATGTGCATGGCCACCGCCGGCGAGCAGTGCACGACGATCTCGGCGGCGCGGCGCTTGGCGCCCTCCTCCTCGATGGCGCGCAGCACGTGCAGCGCCGAGCTCTCGTCCGAGCGGACGATGCCCAGTCCCTGGCAGTGCGGGCAGGTGACGAAGGAGTGCTCGGTCAGCGACGGGCGCAGCCGCTGGCGCGACATCTCCATCAGACCGAAATGGCTGATGCGGCCGACCTGGATACGCGCACGGTCGAAGCGCAGCGCCTCCTTCAGGCGGCGCTCCACCATCGCGTCGTTCCGGTTGCTCTCCATGTCGATGAAGTCGATCACGATGAGGCCGGCGAGGTCGCGCAGGCGCAGCTGGCGGGCGATCTCGTCCGCCGCTTCCAGGTTCGTGCGCAGCGCCGTGTCTTCGATGTGCCGGTCGCGCGTGGCGCGGCCCGAGTTCACGTCGATGGAGACAAGCGCCTCGGTCTGGTTGATGACGATGTAGCCGCCAGAGCGGAGCTGCACGGTGGGCGACATCATCGCATCGAGCTGCTGCTCCACGCCGGCGCGCACGAACAACGGCATGCCGGGCTCGCGGTAGAGCTTAATCTTGCGCTCGTTCTGCGGCATCAGCATGCGCGTGAAGTCGCGGGCCTGGCGGAAGGCTTCCTCGCCCTCGATCTGGATCTCCTCGATCTCCTTCGCGAAGTTGTCGCGGATCGAGCGCTTGAGGAGGTCGGCCTCCTCATAGACCAGCGCGGGCGCGGTGGAGGACATGGTGCGCGTGCGGATGTCGTCCCACAGGCGCAGCAGGTACTCGCCGTCGCGCCGGATCTCCGGCTTGGGGCGCTGGGCACCCGCGGTGCGGACGATCATGCCCATGCCGCGCGGCAGGTTCAGGTCGTCAATCACCTCGCGAAGCCGCTTGCGATCGCCCGCCGAGGTGATCTTGCGCGACACGCCGCCACCCTTGGGCGAGTTCGGCATCAGCACGGAGAAGCGGCCGGGCAGGGAGATATAGGTGGTCAGCGCGGCGCCCTTGTTGCCGCGCTCCTCCTTGACGACCTGCACCAGGATGATCTGGCGGCGGCGCATCACCTCCTGGATCTTGTAGTGGCGCAGGAACTTGGAGGGGATGCGGCGCTCGCGGCGCTCCTCGTCGGAGCCTTCGTCGCCGTTCCGCTCCTCGCCGCCGATCGTCTCGGGCGGGGGAGCGGCCTCGGTGACGGTCTCGACGCCGCTGTCGGAGTCATCGTTCGAACCCCGGTCCGAGCCGCGCTCGTAACCGGGCTCGGCCACCGGGTCGCCCTCGCTCACCCGGTCCACATGCATGGTCATCGGCTGGGCACGTGGGGTGGAGCCGGGGGCGCCGTCCTCGCCGCCCGTCTCGCCATCCGGCGCGGTGCCGGCGGTCTCGCCGGCCGCGGGGTGGTCGGGGGTCTCGGTCGTGGTGTCGGCGGTGGCGCCGGACTCGTCGAGGGTCTCGCCAGGCTGGGGCGCGACAGTCTCGGGCGAGACAGTCTCGGACGAACCGTTCTCGTCGGAGGAGGCCTCGGCCTGCGCGCCGCGCCGCTCCTCCTCGCGTCCGATCAGGTCGGCGTCGTCATTGGGGGCGAGGCGCTCGGCGGCGGTCTCGATCTCGTCCTCGGGGTACTCGTCCTCCTCGGCCTCGCGGGCCTGGGCTTCGAGCAGGCGCTGCCGGTCGGCGACGGGGATCTGGTAGTAGTCGGGATGGATCTCGCCGAAGGCGAGGAAGCCGTGGCGGTTGCCGCCGTACTCGACGAAGGCGGCCTGGAGGCTCGGCTCCACGCGGACGATCTTGGCGAGGTAGATGTTGCCCTTCAGCGGGCGCCGGTTCTGGGTCTCGAGGTCGAAATCCTCAAGACGGTTGCCGTCCAGCACCACCACCCGCGTCTCTTCGGGATGGGATGCATCGATCAGCATGCGCTTGGTCATGGAAGGCGGGACTCCGCGCCGCGCGGGGCACAGGGCGGCCGGCGGCGGTGAGGGTTGGTGGGCCGGGAGGGGACTGGGCCGGGGCAGAGCGATGCATCGCCGTCATCCGTCCTTTCTCCCGTGAAGGGCGGCCCCGGCGGGGTGCCCTGATGCGGTCATGGGCACGCGGGTGCCCGGTTCGATTCATGGGCACTGCGTGCCCGGTGACGTCGCCTGCCCTCGCGAACCCCTAGGCGCAGCGCCCCTCTCATCGGGAGGAGGGCGCGCGCGGGCGGGCCGGCGACTGGCGCGTTGCGGTCCTTTAGGCCCCACAGGTGGGGACGACTGGCCCGCCGCGCCGCATGGCGCGCGCCGGGGGAGGGTGCTCTCCCCACCTGCCCTTGATGGCGGGCCGGCTCGCCTGGCCGGGAACCGGCGCGGGCGGCGGCCCCTTCCGGGGCGATGCGGGGTCGGGCATCCAACGATTGGACCGGCGGCCGCCTTGAATCGGCCGCGCCCGTGAACCCTCCACCGGCGGCGTGCCGCCGGGGCAATGCACCATACGCAGGGGGCCCCGAGGGAGCAAGGCGCTGTGTGCCCTGTGCCACACTCCGCCCGGAAGCGCCCTTACCGGCCCTCCTTGGGTTCCCCCTGTTGCCCTCCGTCACGCTTCGACCACGCTTTGAACACCCATGCACCGTGATGCCGGTGCTAAGAATTGGTGGATTGGCGAGGCCGGGCAGGGGGATGCCCGGCGATCCTGCCAAACATGTTGAGGGGGAGACCAAGGGGGAGATGGGACAGGATCTGCGACGCCGCGGGCTTTTGGCCGCGGCGCTGGCCGCCCTCGCCGCGCCGCACCCGGCCGCCGCGGAGGGAGCGAGCCTGCGTGGCGAGGGCGACAGCGCCCGACTGGTGCTTCCCGGCGCCGCGACCGGTCCCTGGCGCCTCACCGCCCAGTCGCGCCCGGCGAGGCTCGTGCTCAGCCTGCCGCGCCATGGTTGGGACGGCCCGACGAGCCTCCCCGGGGCCGGCCCCGTCCGCGCGGCCCGCTGGAACGCCCGCGCGCGGCAGCTGGTGATCGACCTGCACGGCCCCGTGGACGCCCCGGATGCGGCGCGGGAGGGTGGGTCCCTCGTGCTCTCCATCCGCCCGGGCACCCCGGCCGGCTTCGCGCGCCTGGCCGGACCGGGCCGACCGATCGCCCAGGGGACGGCCAGCAGCGGCGGCCCCCGCCCGGTCGTGGTGCTGGACCCCGGCCATGGCGGCAAGGACCCCGGCGCGATCGGCGCCACCGGCACCCAGGAGAAGCGCATCGTCCTGGCCGCCGCGCAGGAGATGAAGCGGCGGCTGGAAGCCGGCGGGCGGTGCCGGGTGGTCATGACTCGCTCGCGCGACGTGTTCGTTCCCCTGGCCGGGCGGGTGGATTTTGCGCGCCGCAACCGCGCCGCTCTCTTCGTTTCCATTCATGCGGACTCTGCGCCCGGCGCGCGGGGTGCGTCCGTCTACACCTTGTCGGAAACCGCCTCCGACGCGCTCTCGGCCGCGCTGGCCCGGCGGGAGAATGCCGCGGATTCCGCGGGCGGGCTGAACCTGCCCCCCGTTCCGCCGGAGGTGCAACGCATCCTCCTCAGCCTTGTCCGGCAGGAGACGCGACAGGGCTCGGTGCGCCTGGCCAACATGACCGTGGGGGCGCTGCGGCCCCGGGTGCCGCTGCTACCGAACACCCACCGGCAAGCCGCCTTCGCCGTGCTGAAAGCGCCCGACATCCCTTCGGTGCTGGTGGAAATCGGCTTCCTCTCCAGCCGGCAGGACGAGGCGCAGTTGCGTCAGCCGGAACACCGTGCGCTGGTGGCCTCCGCCCTGGCTGGCGCGGTGGAGGATTACCTGCAACGGCCCGGGCTGGGCGTCGCCCCTGCCGGTTGATCGTGGTTGAGGGCCCGGCCGGGCATCTGCCATTGCAACGAGGCCACAGCGCGCGGCGGAGATGCCGCAACGCGCAACCAGGCTGGACGAGGTTGGGTTACGGGCCTTGGAGCACCCCGCCGGAAGGGTGCCTCCGCGCTGGTTCGGGGTTTGGTCAGGGCAGGGACCGTGGCGGGCTTGCCACCGGCCGGGTGCCGACGCCAGTTGAGGAAGGGCCCCGGAACAGGGCCCGGGACGATGCGTGCGACGTGTTAGGGCCGCCCCTGCGGGCGGCCGTTGAGGGTACAGGATGACTTCGAGAGATCTCCGCGCCGAACGGCCCCTGGTGGGCGAGCGCCGCCCCCGGGACGGGGCCGCGCCCGCGGAGCCGTCCGACGCGATGGACATCCCGCCGGTTCCCCCGGCGGGCAACGGCAAACCCCGTCCGCGCCGCGCCATCTGGCTGCGCCGCACGGTTGGTTTTGTCCTGTCGGTGGGCGCCATCGGCGTGGTGGTGGGCGGCATCGCCGGCTACGGGCTGTGGCGCACCGCGACGGCCGACCTACCCGACCATGCCTGGCTGGCCGACTATCAGCCCCCGCAGATGTCCCGCATCTTCGCCGCCGACAGCCGGCTGATGGCCGAGATGGCGCTGGAGCGGCGCGTCTTCGTGCCCATCGGCGCCATCCCTCGCCGTGTGCAGCAGGCCTTCGTCTCCGCCGAGGACCAGCGTTTCTGGGAGCACCATGGCGTCGATCCCATCGGCATCATGCGCGCTGCCATCAACAACCTGGAGCAGATGGGCACGGGCCGCCGCGCTGGCGGCGCCTCCACCATCACGCAGCAGGTGGCCAAGAACATGCTGGTGGGCGCGGACCGCACCATCATGCGCAAGGTGCGGGAAGCTATCCTGGCCGCGCGGCTCGAGGCCGCGATGAGCAAGGAGCGCATCCTCGAGATCTACCTGAACGAGATCTTCCTGGGCGCCCAGGCCTATGGCGTGGCTGCCGCCGCGCAGAACTACTTCAACAAGGGCCTGGACGAGCTGACGATCGGCGAGACCGCCTTTCTCGCCGTGCTGCCCAAGGCGCCCAACAACTACAATCCCGCGCGCTACCCCGAGCGCGCCAAGGAGCGCCGCGACTGGGTGCTGGACCGCATGGTCGAGGACCGCGCCATCACGCGGGAGGAGGCCGATGCCGCCAAGCAGGAGCCGATCCAGTATCGCGGCCGCGCCCGGCCGGACATGGTCGCGGTTGGCCAGTATTTCACCGAGGAGGTCCGGCGCGAGCTGAACTCCCGCTTCGGGCCGGAGCAGACGACCATGGGCGGCCTCGTGGTCCGCACCTCCATGGACCCCAAGCTGCAGGCCGCCACCGAGGCGTCGTTGCGCAACCACCTCATGGCTTATGACCGCCGCCGCGGCGGCTGGCGCGGGGCCGTGACGAAGGTCTCCGCCTCGGCCGCCGAGTGGATGCCGGCGCTGGAAGGCGTGCCCCGCGTGTCCGGCATGCTACCGGAATGGCGCCTGGCCGTGGTGCTCGAAGTGGGCGCCCGCGAGGCCCGGCTCGGCTGGGCCGAGCGCCCGAACACCCGCACCCCCGCCCAGCCCCGCGAGGGCCGTCTGGCGATGGAGGATGTGCCCTGGTCCCGCCTGCAGCGCGAAGGCAACCGCATGGTTGCCGCCCGCCGCATGGCCGATCTCGTCACCCCCGGCGACGTGGTGATGGTGGAAACCGTCGCCGCCTCCGCCGCCCAGGGCCGCACCCCCGCCCGCGGCGAGCGGCTGGCGCTCCGCCAGATCCCGCAGGTGGAGGGCGCGGTCGTCGCGCTCGATCCCGCCACGGGCCGCGTGCTCGCCATGTCCGGCGGCTTCAACTTCGACCGCTCCTGGTTCAACCGCGCCACCCAGGCGATGCGGCAGCCCGGATCGTCCTTCAAGCCCTTCGTCTATGTCACGGCGCTGGAGCAGGGCATCCCGCCCAACCAGCAGCTGCTCGATGCACCCTTCGAGATGGCCACCCCCCAGGGCGTTTGGCGCCCCGGCAATTACAGCGGCAACTCCAATGGCTGGGTGACCATGCGAACCGCCATCGAGAAGTCGCTGAACCAGGTGACGGTCCGCCTCGCCCAGGAGATCGGCATCGACAAGGTGGCCGACACCGCCCGCCGCTTCGGGGTGATCCCGAACATGCCGCGCGTCCTCTCCATGGCGCTGGGCGCCGGCGAGACGACGGTCATGCGGATGGCCGCGGGCTACGCCGCTTTCGCCAATGGCGGCAAGGCGGTGGAGCCCTCGCTGATCGACAGCGTGCAGGACCGTTTCGGCCATGTGGTGTGGCGCAACGACGCCCGCCGCTGCCAGGGCTGCGACCTCGACGTCTCGGCCGGCCCGCCCAGCCTCGCCGATGCGCGTCGCCAGGTAGTGGACCCGATCGCGGCCTACCAGATGGTCGCCCTCCTCCAGGGCGTAACCGCGCGCGGCACCGGCGTCGCCGCCGCCAAGGGGCTGAACCGCCCCGTGGCCGGCAAGACCGGCACGACGAACGACTATTTCGACAACTGGTTCGTCGGCTTCACGCCGGACATCGTGGTTGCCGTCTGGGTCGGCTTCGACGACCCGCACTCCCTTGGTGAGGGCGAGACGGGCGGCGGCAACGCGGCGCCGATCTTCAACGAGGTGGTCGCGGCAGCCCTGGCCGACAGCCCGCCCGTGCCCTTCCGCGCCCCGCCCGGCGTCGCGCTCGTCCGCGTCTCCACCAGCAACGGCCAGTCCATCCTCGAGCCCTTCCGGCCGGGAACGGAGACCGCGGCCCGCCCGCCCATGGGCGGCAATGTCGGCTCCGGTGGCGGCGGTGGTGGCGATGGCGCCTACGGTGGCGGTTCCAGCGGCGCCACGGCCTCGGCCGTGGACAGCAGCCTGGGCGGGCTCTACTAGGTCCGCCCCGGACTCCCCATCTCCGGGGCGTTCCATCCGTATTCGAGGAGATCGGATCGGCGCCGCCGCGCATCGCCGCGGGACGCCGCCGCATGATCCGACAGGACCCGCCGAACCATGCGTGCCGATGCCGAGGGCCTGAAGGCCCAGATCGCCGACAGCGTCGCCCTTCTGCGCCGCCACCTGAACTGGGACGCCGCCGTGGTGCGGCTGCACGAGCTGAACGCCCGTTCTGAGGATCCCTCCCTCTGGAACGACGCGGCCGCTGCCCAGAAGCTGATGCGCGAGCGCACCCGTCTCGCCGACCAGATCGACGGCGTACGCCGCCTCGAGCAGGACGTGAATGACGCGCTGGAGCTGGTGGAGCTCGCCGAGGCCGAGGGCGATGCCGGCACGGCCGACGCTGCCGTCGCCGATCTTCACCGCCTGGCCGCCGAGGCCAAGCGCCGCGAAATCGAGAGCCTGCTGAGTGGAGAGGCCGACGCCAACGACGCCTATGTCGAGGTGAATTCCGGCGCCGGCGGCACCGACGCCCAGGACTGGGCGGAGATGATGCTCCGCATGTACACCCGCTGGGCCGAGGCCCATGGCTACAAGGTCGCCATCACCGAGCAGAGCGAGGGCGACGAGGCCGGGATCAAGTCCGCCACCATCCAGGTCTCCGGCCCCAATGCCTATGGCTGGCTGAAGACCGAGATGGGCGTTCACCGCTTGGTCCGCATTTCGCCCTTCGGCGGCAACGACAAGCGGCAGACGAGCTTCGCCTCCGTCTATGTCTACCCCGTGATCGACGACAAGATCGAGGTGGACATCAACCCGGCCGACCTGCGCACCGACACCTTCCGCGCCTCGGGTGCCGGCGGCCAGCACGTGAACAAGACGGAATCGGGCGTGCGCTTCACCCATATCCCCACCGGGATCGTGGCGGCCTCTACCCAGGACCGTAGCCAGCACAAGAACCGCGTCATCGCGATGAACATGCTGCGCGCGCGCTTGTACGAGCTGGAGCTCAAGAAGCGCGAAGCCGTCTCCGCCGCCACCGAGGCCGGCAAGACCGATATCGGCTGGGGCCACCAGATTCGCTCCTACGTCCTTCAGCCCTATCAGATGGTGAAGGACCTGCGCACCGGCGTGGAGAAGGGCAACCCCGCCGCCGTGCTTGATGGCGACCTGGACGAGTTCATGGCCGCTGCCCTGGCCAGCCGCGTCGGCGCCACCCGCTCCGAGGCGAGCGCCAGCGCGCTGTAGCCGGTGAACCCGGTCGCGATCCTGTTCTGGGGCTTCATGCTGGGCGTGCCGGCCCTCGCGCTCGGCTCGCTCCTCCGCGCCCGTCACCGCCAGCGGGGCTGGGTCCTCGCGGAGGCCCGCCCCGTTGATCCCGGCAACCCCGCCCGCACCCACAGCCGCACCCTGTTCGTCACCTTCACCGGCCCGGCGGGGCCCATCACCGCCGAGCTCTCCGGCCCGCGCCCGGTCAACCGCAACGCCCCGCGCATCGGCGAGACCCTCCGCATCGCCTACAACCCCACCGCTCCCAGCCAGGTCGCCATGGACGCCGCCGGCCCCTGGCATCTCGGCCTGCTGGTGGTCTGGTCCGCCATCTTCGCCCTGCTGGTCGCCGCCTTTCTGTGGTGGCTCAGCAACCGATGACCCGCCCGCAGGACCTCCATGACCCCGGCGGCAAAATCCGCCTGAAGGTCGGCGCCGAGGTCGTCTCCCGCGCCGAGTTCTCCGAGGACGGCCGCTACCGCACCGTGCTCGAACGCCGCTGGGACGGGTTGCCCTTCGGCTCCCCCGGCGTCTGCGCCTGGATCATGATGAACCCCAGCACTGCGGACGAGCAGGTGGACGACCCCACCGTCCGCCGCGCCCGCGACTTCACCCGCCGCTGGGGTTTCGGCGCCATGGTGGTGCTGAACGCCTTCGCCCTGCGCGCGACGAAGCCCACCATGCTGCTGGAGGTCGAGGACCCGATTGGCCCCGGGAACGACCAGGCCATCGCCGATTGGGCCGCCCGTGCTGACCGCCTCGTCGTCGCCTGGGGCCTGCCGCCCAAGCCCCTGCGCCGCCGCGCGACCGAACTCGCCGCCATCCTGGCCAGGGCAGGCGCCCAGCCGCTCGCCCTGAAGGTCACGGCCGACGGGCAGCCCGGCCATCCGCTCTACATTGCAGGCGACACGGTGCCGGTGCCCTGGGTGGCCCCTGGGTGAGGCGCTGCCTCCCCCAGACCCCCTCCACCGGGGAGCCAACGGGCTCCCCGGACCCCGCGTTCAGGCTGCCGCGGATACGGTGATTGAAGGACGGGGCCGCGGGCGAAGTATTAACGGCAGTAGGAACGGCCATATTCCCCGCCGAGGGTATCGACCCTCGGCGAACCGACAGTCGAGCCGTCCACGGCAGTCCCAAAGAAAAAGATGAGGGAGAGCCCGAGAGGGAGAATTCCTTCTCCCTCTCGGAGGCCATGGGCGCGCCATCAGGCCCGCCGCACGTTCCAGAACAGCGACGGCCCGCCCTTCAGCACTCCCGTGATGCTGCGCCGATAGCTTGCTGCGGCCGCAGCAATCTCAGCCGCACGAAGGGTGCCTCCTCCCACACCGCCATCCGCAGCTCGCGGGCGACGCGCTTCTCGGTTTCGGCGTCGTTCGCCTCGAACCACTCCTCCCGCAGCGCCTCCCGCCGCGGGCTCGTCGGCCAGCTCGACCAGGCACTCGCGCCAGGGCACGAAGAAGGCTTCGCGCATTGGCACCCTGCGACAGGGCAGGGGTGGCAAGCCCCTCGAGCCTGGCCACGAGCGCCGTGTTGGCAGCGGTTTTCAGCAGCGTCCTGCGTTCGGTGGTCCCGGTTCCCCTCGCGCGCCACCCATGCCGGACGAGACTAGCGAGAACCTCGCCGGACGGAGCGGGACGCTAGTCAGATTTCCGGTTCGTGAACCGCGCATTCCCCAGCCCGGTCCCGATCGTCAGGATGCCCCAGCGCTCCACGTCCCGCATGTTCGGGATCTCGCTCAGCCCCTGCAGCACGGCGTCGTTGTGCATCAGCACAGCAGTCGGATGCCCGCCGATCTCGGGGATGGCTGCGGCGATCGCGCTGGGCAGGTGGAAGCGGCTGCTCTCCCAGTTGCCCGGCAGGTTCTGGCCGCCGCGATCGATGGAACCGTCCTCCTCGATGATCCCGGGGCAGCCGATGCCGATGAAGGGGGCGAGCGCGCGCTTCTTTGCCTTCGCCAGCGCCGTCATTCCTCGCAGCATGGTGGCGATCCGCTCCACCGCCTCCTCGCGGGTCGGTTCTTCGCCGCGATGGCGCCACACCTCCAGCCCGACGACGCGGGCCTCGGAGAGATTGCGCGCCTTCTTCAGGTTCAGCTCGACAAGCCCAACCCGGATGTTGGTGCCGCCAATATCCACGGCCAGCAGGCTGTCATGCCCGGCGAAGATCCAGCTGGGAGCCAGATGCGCGGCGCCGATCAGCGCGGCCTCGTCCGGCTCATGGGTGATGGGGCGCAGCTCCACCCCCTGCCCATCGGCCTTGAGCAGCAGCGAGGCGCGCCCGATCGCCAGATGCCCGATCCGGCTGCCGCTCATCCCGCCACCCACCGCGATGCGCTGCGTGTCCTTCCAGCCTTTCAGCTTGAGGAAGCGACGGGTGACGCCCGCCAGCTCCTGGGCGAACTCCTCGATTACGCCATGGACCAGCGCGGCCGCCTCGGGCCGCTCGTCATGCATCAGCTTTTCCAGGCGGCGGCTGGAAACGGCCTCCGTCTCCTCATCGCCTAACGGGTCCTCGTCACCCAGCTTGCGCAGCCGCTCGCGCCACTCCTCCAGGATGGCGCGGAAGGCGCGCTTGCTCGCGCGGTCCCCGATGAAGCCCTCCTTGTCCCGCAGCTCGGCATTGTAGGCGTCCAGCACCACGCTGGTCAGCTGCGACGCCCCGTGGCCGGCCACGGGCGGCGAGATGGCCTGGTCGGGCATGACTTATGTTTATCCCCTCGTATCCCGGGAGAACGCGGCGGCGACCGGCTGGTTCGGCCGCCGCGGGAACGTCACGGACGTGTGGGTGCCACCGAAGCGCCCGGGCCCAGGGGCCGGGTCATCAGCACCGTGTCCAGCCAGCGCTCGTGCTTCCAGCCGATGGCCGGGATCACCCCGTCGTGGCGGAAGCCCAGCGCCTCGTGCAGGCGGATGGAGGGGAGATTCGCTGAATCCCCGATTACCGCGACCATGAGCCGGAAATCCGCTGCCTCGCAGCGCGCGATCAGGGCCTTGAGCAGGGCACGGCCGGTGCCGGATTGCGTGGCGGAGGGCGCCACATAGACCGAGTTCTCCACGGTGTGCTGGTAGGCCGGGCGGGGCCGGTAGGCGGAGGCATAAGCGTAGCCGAGCACCACGCCGCCCTCGCCAGTGGCAACGAGATGCGGGTAGCCGCCGGCCAGGATGGAATCCCGCCGCGCGGCCATCTCCGCCCCGGCGGGCGGCGACAGCTCGAAGGAGGCGCGGCCATGCTCCACCCAATGGGCGTAGATGCGGGTAATGGCCGGGACGTCTTCGGGGCGGCTGTCGCGGATCTCTGTCATCGCTGCGTCATGCGTGGGGGTTGGGTGCGTTGAAGACGGGCGGCAGTCAGGTGAAGGTTCCCTCCCGCACCGCGCGGCGCAACGGCACTTTCTGCAGCTTGCCCGTGGAGGTCTTCGGCACCTCCTGAAAAATCACCCGCTTCGGTACCTTGAAGCCGGCCAGACGCTCGCGGGCATGGGCGATCAGCTGGGCCTCGGTCACTTCGGCATCGGCCTTCAGCTCGATGAAGGCCCAGGGCACCTCGCCCCATCGCTCGTCCGGTGCCGCGACCACGGCCGCGACGGCGACGGCGGGGTGCTTGTACAGCGCATCCTCCACCTCGATGGAGGAGATGTTCTCCCCGCCGGAGATGATGATGTCTTTCGCGCGGTCCTTCAGCTGCACATAGCCATCCGCGTGCTTCACCCCGAGGTCGCCGGTGCGGAACCAGCCGCCGGCAAAGGCTTTCTCCGTCGCGCCGGGGTCCTTCAGATAGCCCTTCATTACCGTGTTTCCGCGCATGACGACCTCGCCCATCGTCGCCCCGTCGGACGGCACGGGAGTGTCTGTGGCATCGAGCACGTCGAAGGCGTCCAGCGTGGGGTAGCGCACGCCCTGGCGCGCCATCAGCGCCGCGCGATCCGGCGCGGGCAGGGCGTCGTGCTCGGGATGCCATTCGTTGATGACGGAGGGGCCGTAGCATTCCGTCAGCCCGTAGATGTGGCGCACCGTGACCTCGGCGGCATCGGCCGCCGCCAGCACGGCCTCGGGCGGCGAGGCACCGGCGGTGGCGAAGACCAGCCCCGTGCCGGAGATCCGCGCGGGATCGTTCACCAGCATCTGCAGCACGATCGGCGCGCCGCACATATGGGTCACGCCATGCGCCTTGATCTGCTCCCACATCGTCGGCCCGCGTACCGCGCGAAGGCAGACATGCGTGCCGGAGGCCGCGGCGACGGCCCAGGGGAAGCACCAGCCGTTGCAGTGAAACATCGGCAGGGTCCAGAGCATGACCGGCGCCGGGCCGATGCCGCAGGCCAGCAGGTCCCCCACCGCGCCGAGATAGGCGCCACGATGATGGTACACCACGCCCTTCGGCCGCCCGGTGGTGCCGGAGGTATAGTTGAGCGCAATGGCGTCCCATTCGTCGCCGGGCGGCTGCCAGGGAAAGGCCGGATCGCCCGAGGCGAGCAGGGCCTCGTAACTCTCACCGCCGAGCGTGTGCGGGAAGGGCGCCTCCGGATCATCCACCTCGATCACCAGGGGCCGCACGGTCGCAATCTCCAGCGCGCGGCCGAGCAGCGGCGCGAACTCGCGATCCACCAGGATGGCGCGCGCCTCCCCATGGTCGAGGATGTAGGCGATGGTGTCCGCATCCAGCCGGATGTTGATTGTGTTGAGCACCGCGCCCGCCATCGGCACGCCGTTATGCGCCTCGATCATCGCGGGCGTGTTGGGCAGCAGCGCCGCCACCGTATCCCCGCGCCCGATGCCGCGCGCGGCAAGCACCGAGGCCAGACGCACGCAGCGGTCCCGGTGCTCGCGCCAAGTGAAGCGCAGCGCGCCGTGGATCACCGCGACGCGGTCGGGGAACACCGCTGCCGCCCGTTCCACGAAGCCCAGCGGCGTCAGCGCGCTGTGGTTCGCACGCAGGCGGGGCAGGGCATCATAGGCCTGCTTCGCCGTCATGGGCGGGTGGGTGTCCATCAGCGATGCCTCCATTCCGGCGCGCGCTTCGCGAGGAAGGCGCCGATGCCCTCGGCCGCGTCCTCGGCCAGCAGGTTCTCCACCATGGCCGCCGCCGCCACCTCATAGGCCTCCGCGAGCGGCAACCCGGCCTGCCGATGGAATGTGCGCTTGCCAAGCTGCACGGCCAGCGCCGACCGACCCGCGATCCGTGCCGCCAGCGCCGCCGCCGCCTCGCGCAGCTCGACCACGGGCAGGATGCGGTTCACCAGCCCGATCCGCCGCGCCTCCGCCGCATCCACCGGCTCGGCCGTCAGCAGCATCTCCATCGCGGCCTTCCGTGGCACGGCGCGGGAGAGGGCGACGGCCGGGGTGGAGCAGAACAGCCCGATTTCTACCCCCGGCGTGCAGAAACGCGCCCCTTCCGCCGCCAGCACCATGTCGCAGGCGGCGGCGAGCTGGCAGCCGGCGGCGGTGGCTAGGCCCTGCACGGCGGCGATCACGGGCTGGGGCAGGGCGGGGATGGCCTGCATCACCGCGGCGCAGCGCGCCATCGAAGCCGCGAAGAAGGCATGTCCGCCATCAGCATCGGCGAAATGCGCCGTGATCTCCTTGAGGTCGTGCCCGGCGCAGAAGGCCGGGCCCTCGGCCTGGATGACCACGCAACGGATGGCGGGATCGGCCGCGATGTCGCGCAGCGCCGCCCGCAGCGCATCGAGCAGCGCGAGGGAGAGCCCGTTCCGCGCCGCCGGGCGATTGAGGGTAAGGGTGGCGACGGCCCGGTCATCCTGCCGGAGCAGAGGGGGCGCGACCCCGGTGGCGCCATCCGGCATGGCCGTTTCTCCCGTTCTGGCGGGGAGGTTGGCTTGCGCGGCGGCGCCGATGCAAGGGGTGGAAAAGGAAAGGGCGCCAGGATCCCTCCCGGCGCCCCCATCCCATGTCAGGCGCGGCCGGTCAGGCGCGCGCGCTGGTCGTCGGTGCGTTCGTGCCCGATTCCTCGGCCTCGAAGATGTCGCGGTCCTTCGTCTCGGGGATGAAGATCGCGCCGATCACCACCGTCGCGAGCGCGATGACGATCGGGTACCAGAGGCCGTAATAGATGTCGCCGGTCTGGGCCACCATCGCCAGCGATGTCGCCGGCAGCAGCCCGCCGAACCACCCGTTGCCGATATGGTAGGGCAGCGACATCGAGGTGTAGCGGATGCGCGTGGGGAACAACTCCACGAGTGCCGCCGCGATCGGGCCGTAGACCATCGTCACGTAGATCACGAGCAGGGTGAGCACGCCGATGATCACGGCCGTCTGCTCGCGGAGGATATCGAAGGGCCCTGCCATCTTCACCACCGTCGGGTTCGACGCCGCCGGGTAGCCGGCAGCGGTCAGCCCCGCCGAGAGCTGCTGCGCGAAGGTCGGGTCCGCCGCGCGGATCGGCGCGCCGTTGTTGATCCGGACGGAGGTGTCCGCATCCGCCGCGCCATCGGGAAGCGGCGTCACCGAGTACTGCACCGAGGCGCGCGCGAGGGCGGCCTTGGCGATGTCGCAGGGCTGGGTGAAGCGCGCCGTACCCACCGGATTGAACTGGAACGAGCAGCTCGCCGGATTGGTCAGCACCTGCACCGGGATGGTCTGCTGCGCCTGGTACAGCGCCGGGTTCGCCTCCGCCGTCAGCAGCTTGAACAGCGGGAAGTAGGTAACGGCCGCGAGCAGGCAGCCGCCGAGAATGATCGGCTTGCGGCCGATCTTGTCCGACAGCCAGCCGAACAGCACGAAGCCGCCCGAGCCCAGCAGCAGCGCCCAGGCAATCAGCAGGTTCGTCGTCGGCCCGTCCACCTTCAGGATCGAGCCGAGGAAGAACAGCGCGTAGAACTGGCCGGTGTACCAGACCACCGCCTGGCCCATCGTCAGCCCGAGCAGCGCGAGCAGCGCCCACTTGGCGTTCTTCCACTGGCCAAAGGCCTCCGACAGCGGCGCCTTGGAGCCGGTGCCCTCGGTCTTCATTTTCTGGAAGGCCGGGCTCTCATGCAGCGTGGAGCGAATCCACACCGAGACGCCGAGCAGTAGGATCGAGAGCAGGAAGGGCACGCGCCAGCCCCAGGCGGCGAAATCCGCCTCGCCCGTCCAGGTGCGCACGCCCAGGATGACCAGCAGCGACAGGAACAGCCCCGCCGTCGCGGTGATCTGGATGAAGGAGGTGTAGAACCCGCGCCGGCCATTCGGCGCGTGCTCGGCGACATAGGTGGCCGCACCGCCATACTCGCCGCCCAACGCCAGGCCCTGAAGGCAGCGCAGCACGATGAGCAGGATCGGGGCCAGGATGCCGATCGTGTCGGAGCCCGGGAGGAGGCCGACGATGAAGGTGGAGGCGCCCATGATCACGATGGTGACGAGGAATGTGTATTTCCGCCCCACCAGGTCGCCGATGCGCCCGAAGAAGATCGCGCCGAAGGGCCGCACGAGGAAGCCGGCCGCGAAGGTCAGCAGCGCGAAGATGTTGCGCGTGCCCTCGGGGTACTGGCTGAAGAAGTGCGTGCCGATCAGCCCGGCCAAGCTGCCGTACAGATAGAAGTCATACCACTCGAAGACCGTACCGAGGGAGGAGCCAAGGATGACCTTCCTCTCCTCCTTCGTCATCGGGCGGTTTCGGTCGGCCGCCACGGCGGTTGATGAATAGGCGCTCATGCGCTGCTTGGTCCTGCTATCCCCCCGGGGCGCGACATGCCCGGCCTTTTATTCCCCCTCGCACGGCCGTGGCGGGCGCGCGGGAACGGGCCGCCGCGCTGGCCCATCCCTGCGACGCTAGAACAAGAAAACGGGAGGTCGCCAGCCGCTTTTCTTAGTCTTCCGAAATATTGCAATGCACAATGAAACCCGTTGCTGAAAGGATTTTGCACGATCCGCACAGGGCGCCCATGCTCCGCAAATGCAGAAGGAACGGGAAACGAGCCATGACGGCAGGATTGGTGGCGCGCTCGCTCGCATGCCTCGCCCTGGCAATGTCGGCCTGTCCTGCCGCGGCCGAGGTCACGCGGTTCGACATCACCGCGCGTGAGGCCTCGGCGCTGGGTGGCCGCGATTTCGGCACGCGCGGCGCGGCGGAGAAGATCACGGCGCGCGCCACGATCGCGCTCGATCCCACGGACCCGCGCAACGCGGTGATCGCCGATATTGGCCGTGCGCCCCGCAACGCGCAGGGGCGTGTGGAGGCGATGACCGACGTGGTCATCCTCCGCCCCGCGCGCCCGAGCGGCACGATGGTGCTGGAAGTGCCGAATCGCGGCCGCAAGCTCCTCACCGGCTGGGCGCAGGACGCCGATGGCAACGGTGCGATCCGCCTGCAGCGGCCGGAGGATGCCGGCAACGGCTTTCTCCTCGAACAGGGCTACACGCTTGTCTGGGCGGGGTGGCAGCTCGACGCGCCAGCCGGCGACAACCTGCTGCGCATCGACGTGCCCGTGGGTTCCGGCATCACCGGCCCATCGCGCGAGGAGTTCACCTTCGCGGACACCGCCACGCCGAAGCGGGTCACGCTCTCATACCCGGCCGCCGACCGCGCCTCCGCCCGCATCACTGTCCGCGACCGCACTGATATGGAGCGTGCACGGCCGGAGACCCTCACGCTCCGCTTCATCGACGACACGACGGTCGAGATCGACCGACCTGCCGGCGCCGCTCCCGGCGCGCTCTACGAGATCACCTACGAGGCGCGTGATCCCAAGCTTTCCGGCATGGGCCTCGCCGCGATGCGTGACGTGGCGAGCTTCCTCCGGCGCGAGACCGGCCCTACCAACCCGCTGGCGAGCGAGGGCCGCAGCGGCATCGACTACGCCATTGGCCTGGGCATCTCGCAATCCGGCCGCGCACTGCGCGACCTGCTGTATTTCGGCATGAACGAGGACGAGGCGGGGCGGATCGTCTTCGAAGGGATGATGCCGATCATCCCCGGCGCCCGCCGCAGCTTCACCAATGCCCGCTTCGCCCAGCCCGGCCGGAACCCCGGGCCGCAGTACGACCGTCTGTTCCCCGTGCTGCAATTCCCCTTCACCTACCCGGTGATGGAGGACAGCCTGAGCGGGCGGCGCGACGGGATCCTCCTGCGCTGCCGCCTGAACAACACCTGCCCCAAGATCATCCACATGGACTCCGAGTTCGAGTTCTGGGGATCCCAGGCCAGCCTTCTCGTCACGGATACGCGCGGGAACCACATCGACATGCCGCCGGATGTGCGGCTGTTCCTTCTCTCCGGCGCGCCGCACGGTAATCCGGCGGATGCGGTGGCGCGTCCCAGCCCGAGCTGCACGCTGCCGCTGAACCCGATCAACGGCGGCCCCGCGCTGCGCGCGCTGATGGTCGCGATGGAGGCCTGGCTACGGGACGGCACGGAGCCGCCCGCCAGCCGCTATCCCATGCGCGGGCAGGGCACTTTGGTCCCTGCCGCGCAGGTCTATCCCGCCATCCCCGGCCTCGCCTATCGCGGCCAGTACGTGCGGGCGGAGCTGATCGAGGGGACCGCGCCGCTGCCGACGGTGCGCGGCAGCTACCCGCTCTTCCTTCCGCGCGCCGGGCTGGACGGCAACGCGGTCGCCGGCCTGCGCCTGCCGTTGCTGGATGCGCCCCGCGCCACCTATGTCGGCTGGAACGCCCAGCGGGATACGGACGGGCCACAGGAGCTTTGCACGCAGGTCGGCAGCGTGCTGCCCTTCGCTGCGACCGAGGCGGAGCGGGAGGCGGCGCGCGACCCGCGGCCGTCCCTGGAAGCGCTCTACCCGACCCCGGACGCCTACGACGCCGCGGTGCGCGCCGCGACGGCGCGGATGGTCGCCGAGCGCCTGTTGCTGCCGGCCGATGCCGACGCCGCGATCCAGGCGGCGCGTGAAGGCCGGCTCGCGCGGCTGGGCCGATAAGGGAGCGGCCGGTGCCGAAAGGGCGCGCTACTTGTCTACGAAGGCGCGCTCGACCACGAAATGCCCGGGCTCATGCGCGCTGCCCTCGCGCATTCCCAGCGCTTCCAGCCGCGCCTTGGTGTCCACCAGCATCTCCGGCGAGCCGCAGAGCATCACCCGGTCATTCTCCGCTGAGAGCGGCGGCAGGCAGAGATCGGAGAAGATCTTCCCGCTGTCCAGCAGCTCCGTGATGCGTCCGCGGTTCACGAACTCCTCGCGCGTCACGCTGGGATAGTAGAGCAGCTTGTCCCGGACCATCTCGCCCAGGAATTCGTGCTCCATCAGCTCCTGCGTGATGTAGTCGCGATAGGCCAGCTCCTCCACCTCGCGCACGGTGTGCGTCACCACCACCTTCTCGAAACGGTCGTAGCATTCGGGTTCGCGGATGAGCGACATGAAGGGCGCGAGGCCCGTGCCGGTGGAGAGGAACCACAGGTTCTTGCCGGGGATCAGGTTGTCGAGCAGCAGCGTGCCGACAGGCTTGCGGTTGATCAGCACGGCGTCCCCCGGCTGGATCATCTGCAGCCGGGAGGTGAGCGGCCCGTCCTGCACCTTGATCGAGAGGAACTCCAGCGTCTCCTCCCAGGGCGGGGAAGCGACGGAATAGGCCCGCATCAGCGGCTTCCCTTCCACCATCAGCCCGATCATCGCGAACTGCCCGGCGGCGAAGCGGAAACCCGGTTCCCGCGTGCAGGTGAAGGAGAAGAGGCGGTCGGTCCAATGGCGGACGGACAGCACCTCCGCTTCGTGGAAGGCGGACATGGCCGGCCGCTTCGGGTCCGGGCCGGTCTTGGAGGGGGAGGCGTCGTTCGGCATGGCCGGACGGTATGGGGTCGGGGCGCGCCATGTGCAATGCAGCGTGCCTCACCCCTCCTTGAACGGGGGCGCCCGGCCGGCGCAGCATCCTCGCATGTCCGATTCCCCGAACCCGCCCCCGCTGGGCCCCGAAGTTGACCCGACCCCCCGCCCGCTCCCCTCCCGCATCACTCATCGGGGCGAGAGCGTGACGCTCGAGCCGCTCCATGCCGACCAAGCCGCCGAGCTCTGGAGGGCCGCCGGGTCCCCCGGCGCCGAGCCGGGCTGGGCCTATCTCGGTTACGGCCCCTTCACCGATGAGGCTGCCATGCGCCGGCACGTCGCCGGTTTCGCAGCGCAGCACGATCCCATGGCCTGGGCCGTCCGGCAGCACGCCACCGGCACCGCCGATGGCTGGCTCACTCTGATGGAGATCGCCCCTGCCGATTCCGCGATCGAGATCGGCCATATCTGGTTCTCGCCGCGCCTCCAACGCAGCCGCGCGGCGACGGAGGCCATGTTCCTCCTCATGCGCCACGCCATGGACGATCTCGGCTACCGCCGCCTGGTCTGGAAATGCCACGCGCTGAACCAGCCTTCGCGCAACGCCGCCGCCCGGCTGGGCTTCCGCTACGAGGGTACGCTGCGGGCCATCAAGGTGATCAAGGGACGGCTGCGGGACACCGCCCAGTTCTCCATCCTGGCCGATGAGTGGCCGGCGCGTCGGGATGCGATCGAAGCTTGGCTGAGCGACGCCAACTGGGACCTTGAGGGCCGTCCCCGCACCTCCCTCGCGCGGGTGGAAGCACCGCCGCTGCCCTGGCTGGTCGGCTGAGCCCAACCGGCCTTGCGGACCCGTGCCGCGGCACGAAATGCGGTCGCATGGATGACGCGCTGCCCACCCCCGCCCGCCTGCTCGGCCCCGCCGGGCTGATCCCCTTCATGGGGCTGGCCGGCCTCGCCCTTCTCTCGCCGGACTGGCGCACCCCGACCCTGACAATGCTGCTCGCCTATGGCGTCTGCATCGCCTCCTTCCTTGGCGCCGTGCACTGGGGTCTGGCGCTGCGCCCGCTGGCTGGGGAGGCAGGGGCAGCCTGGGCGCGGATGGGCCTGGGCGTGCTACCCGCGCTTCTGGCCTGGGCCGCGATGCTTCTGCTGTCTGTCCGGGGCGGGCTGCTGGCGGTGGCCGCGATCATCCTGGCGACCTCGGTCGTCGAAACCCTGGCCGCGCGCCGGGGCCTCGTTCCCCAAGCCTATCTGCGCCTGCGCTGGGGCCTGACCACTGGCGCCGCAGCATCCTTGCTGCTGGGCGCTGCCGCGGCCTGACCCGCGCCGGCCGGGTGCCGCCCACCACCATGAGCGACACGGCTTCGTCATCTATCGGTCGCACCATCGCAACGCGATCTCCGTAAGCCCCGCCCGCCACTCTCGGGGACTTCCGATCATGCGTGCCATCCTCCTGGCCTCCGCCGCCCTTCTCACCTTGGCCGGTGCCTTCCTGCCCGGCGTGGCCGATGCGCAGGAGCAGCGCTTCGAGGCGGTGCTGGAGGGTCACGCCATCCTCCCCGCCAACACCATGATCCAGCCCCCGGCCGATGCCCCGGCCGATGCGCGCATCTCTGGCAAGTTCGCGGGTTCCGGCAATCGCCGCGTCGATGCGGCCGGCAGCATCCCCGGCACCACCGGACCCGCGCCGAATGGCCGCGCGACAGGCCTTTCCTTCCCCTTCCAAGGTCAGGCCGTGCAGGGCTTCTCCGGTATCAAGCCGGTCACCGGTGAGGCCGGCGCTTATTGGGTGCTCACCGACAACGGCTTCGGCAACAAGCGCAACTCCCCGGACGCGCTGCTGATGCTTCACAAGATCCGCCCGGACTTCCGCGCCGGCACCGTTCAGGTCCTGCAGACCATCTTCCTCTCGGACCCCGAGCGCCGCGTCCCCTTCCGCATCGCGCATGAGGGCACCGATCGCCGCTACCTTACCGGCAGCGACTTCGACATCGAGTCCATCCAGCCCGTGAACGGCGGCTTCTGGATCGGCGACGAGTTCGGCCCCTTCCTCATCCAGGTGGATGGCGAGGGCCGCGTGCAGCGCGTCGTCGAGACGACCATCGACAACCGCGCCATCCGCAGCCCCGACCACCCCGATCTCTCCGTCCCCACCCTGCCCACCGGCACGGTCGCCTTCGAGTCGCAGCGCAGCGGCGGCTATGAGGGTATGGCCGCCAGCCCCGACGGCAGCCGCCTCTACGCCATGCTCGAGAAGCCGCTGCTGACGGCACAGGGCCAGCCCGAGGGCGCCTTCCTTCGCATTCTCGAGCTGGACGCGGCGCGCGGCGGCTGGACCGGCCGCAATCTCCGCTTCCGCTTCGCCGAGGGCGCGACATCCATCGGCGACTTCAACATGATCGACGACCGCCGCGCCCTGGTGATCGAGCGTGACGACGGCGAGGGCGACCCGGCCCGCGCCTGCGCGGCTGGCCAGACTCCGCCCGCCTGCTTCCACAGCCCGGCCCGGGTGAAGCGCGTGTCGCTGATCGACCTTGGCGAGGTGGATGCCGATGGGTTTGTGAAGAAGCTCGGCTACATCGACCTGATGCAGATCCGCGATCCCGAGGCTGTTGCCCGTCAGCGCGGCGACATCGCCCCCGACGCCCCTCGCGACCGCTTCACCTTCCCCTTCTTCACCATCGAGAACGTGGCAATGGTCGATGCCGACCACATCATCCTCGGCAACGACAACAACCTGCCCTTCAGCGCCGGCCGCCACCTGACCCGCGCTGATGACAACGAGATCGTTCTGCTGCGCGTGCCGGAGCTGCTGCGCGCGCGCTGAAGTGCCCGTCCGGCCCCGCACGAAACCGCGGGGCCGGATGGACAGGGTGAGGACACTGCCGCAGCATCCGCCCATAATCAGGGGCGGATCGATGGCCTATTCGGATCGCGAGAGTGGCTTCATGCCCGGGGAGCGCGCCTCCCTTGCCGCGGCGCCGGAGGGACCGCTCCTGGGCCTCACCTTCGCGGCGAAGGATCTCTACGACGTCGCCGGTTCTCCCACGACCTACGGCAATCCCGACTGGGCGCGCACCCATCCCGTCGCGGTCGCCACCGCCCCGGCCGTTCTCGCGCTCGCAGAGGCCGGGGCCCGCTTCGTCGGCAAAACCAAGACGGTCGAACTCGCCTACGGTCTGACCGGCGAGAACGTCTGGTACGGTACCCCCATCAACCCCGCGGCGCCGGACCGCTTCCCCGGCGGATCCTCCTGCGGCAGCGCCGCGGTGGTCGCGGCCAGCGAGGCGGACATCGCCTTCGGCTCCGACACCGGCGGCTCCGTCCGCATCCCTGCCTCCTATTGCGGCATTTACGGCATCCGGCCGAGCTGGGGCGCCGTTTCCCTCGTCGGCGCCAGGCCTCTCGGACCTTCCTACGACACCGCCGGCTGGTTCGCCGCCCGCGCCTCGGTGCTGCGCCGCGCCGGCGAGGTGCTCCTGCCCGAGGGCGGCGACGCCCCTCTCGGCCCCGTGCTGCGGATCGAGGAGGCCTGGATCAACGCTCATCCCGACGTCGCCGCCGCCCTCGGGCCGGCGCTCGAGGAGGTGACCCGGCTGCTCGGCCCCGCCGTTTCGGCCTGCATCGTGCCCGAGGGCCTGCCCGTGCTGTACGAGCATTTCCGCTGCACCCAGGCCGAGGAGGCCTGGGCGACGCTGGGCGCCTGGGTGGCCAGCACCGGTCCGGCCTTCGGCCCCGGCGTCGGCGAGCGCTTCACCCTGGCGCGAGACCTGCCGCCGGGCCAGGCCCAGGCCGGCCGCAGCTTCCGCCAGGGCTTCCGCCGCCGGCTGGCCGGGCTGCTCGGCGGTGGGGCGGTAATGGTCTACCCCACCTCGCCGCTGGTCGCGCCCCGGCTCAACGCCTCGGCGACGGAGCAGCTCCAGATCCGCGAGACCACGATCGGCGTCACCGCCATCGCCGGCATGGGCGGACTACCCGAGGTCACGATCCCGGCCGGCCAGGTGGATGGCCTGCCCGTCGGCCTCTCCTTCGTCGCGGCCCCGGGGCGGGACCGGGCGCTGCTGGCTCTCGCCGAGGGGGTGGCGGCGCATCTCGGCCTTCCGGTCTGAGGCGGGTCCGGCAGGACGGATCGGGCACAGGGTATTCATCCGCGGGTGATTCCCCACGCCCAGAATCTGCTCTACGCATCCCCCATGCCGATCCGCGACGCGACCCCCGACGACGCCCCCGCCATCGCCGCGATCTACGCGCATCACGTGCTGCACGGCACCGGCACCTTCGAGGAGGAGCCGCCGGCGGTGGAGGAGGTCGCCGCCCGGATCGCCCGCATCCAGGAGGCCGGCCTTGCCTGGATCGTGGTGGAGGAGGAGGGCAGGGTCCTCGGATACGGCTATTTCGCCAAGTTCCATCCCCGCTCGGCCTGGGGCCACACCGCGGAGGATTCCATCTATGTCCGCGACGACGTGCGCGGCCAGGGCGTTGGCAAGGCGCTGGTGGCGGAACTGCTGGACCGCGCCGAGGCGGCCGGCTTCCGCCAGATGGTCGCGGTGATCGGAGATTCGGAAAATGTCGGCTCCATCGGCCTCCACCTCTCCCTCGGCTTCAAGCAGGCCGGCATCCTCAAGGCCGTCGGCCTGAAGTTCGGCCGCTGGGTGGACGTGGTCTACATGCAGAAGGCCCTCGGCGAGGGCGACCGCTCCACCCCGGCCTAACCGGCCCGCATCCCTGGCCGCGTTGACGCCACCCGGCGGATATGGGCTCCTCCCCTGCGCCTGAATCGGGGGCCAACCGGCTCCGGCAGGCTCAGCCAGACCAAGAGGAGAAACGGACGGGCATGCTCCTGGACCACCGCACCTATATCTGCCGCCCGGGCACGCTGAAGCGCCATCTCGCGCTCTATGAGGAGCATGGCTGGGCGGTTCAGAAGCGCCATCTCGGCATGCCGCTCGCCTATCTCACCACCGAGACCGGCGACGTGAACAGCTACGTCCATATCTGGATGTACGAGGATGCCGCCGACCGCGCCCGCCGCCGCGCCGCCATGCAGGCGGATCCCGCCTGGGCCGCCTATCTGCAGATGAGCGCCGATGCCGGCTACCTGCTGTCGCAGGAGAACAAGCTGATGACGCCGGTCGGCTTCATCCCGGCGCCGCAGCGCACCCCGGAGTGAAAGGCCGCACCGCCCCTGCCATGCAGCATGGGCGGTGCGCCGTACTCTAGCCGGCGGTCACCCCCGCCCCGCGCACCACGCTGCCCCAGCGCGTCCGGTCCTCGGCGATGAAGGCGGCGAACTCCTCCGGCGTGCCCGCTCGGGCATCCGCGCCCTGCTCGCGCAGCCGCGCCACCACCTCCGCATCCGTCAGCGCCCGCCGCGTGGCCTCGTTCAGTGCGGCCAGGATGGGCGCGGGCGTTCCCGCCGCCGCCAGCAGCCCGAACCAGGAGGTCACCTCCACCCCCGGCACCGCAGAGGCCAGCGTCGGCGCTTCCGGCAGCATCGGCGTCCGCTCCGGCCCCGCCGTTCCCAGCGCCAATAGCCCGCCCGCGCGGATATGCGGCAGCACCGTCGGCGCATGGTCAATCATCATCAGCACCCGCCCCGCCAGAAGGTCCGCAATGGCCGGCGCGCTGCCCCGATAGGGCACATGGGTGAGCTGGATGCCCGCCTTCGCCGCGAACAGCTCGGAGGCGAGATGCGTAATCGCTCCCTGTCCGGAGGAGGCGAAGGTGACCTGCCCCGGCCGAGCCTTCGCGTGGGCGACCAGCCCCGCCACGTCCCGCGCCGGGACGGAGGGATGCACCACCAGCACCATCGGCACCGTGGCCACCATGGAGACCGGCGCGAAATCCCGGACCGTGTCGTAGGAGAGGCTGGGATAGAGATGCGGCGTGATCGCCTGGGTCGCGCTGGTACCGAGCAGCAGCACATGCCCGTCGGGCGCCGACCGCGCCACCGCCTCGGTCCCGATCGTTCCGCCCGCCCCGGTGCGGTTCTCCACCACCACGGGCTGCGGCCACTCGGCCTGAAAGCGGTTCGCCAGCGCACGGGCGAGAATGTCCGTGGCGCCACCCGCTGCGAAGGGCACGATCATCCGCATCGGCCGGCTCGGCCAGCCCGGAAGCGATGTCTGGGACCGGGCAGGACGCCCCGTGCTCCAACCGGCTGCCGCACCGAGCGCGGCCGCTATCAACGGGCGTCGTCTCACCCAATCCTCCCAGTCCCGGCAGGTTCGTCCCGCTCGAGAGGGAAATGCAGCACGCAGCTCGGGCGCGCCGCAAGCCGCGGATCAGCCCGGCCGGTATCGCGCCGAGACCACGCCGTCCATGTGCAGGATCACGTCCAGCTCCGTCTGCCGGTCGGGCGAGGGCAGCAGCGCGACCACCCGATCGAACCAGGGTACAACGCCCTTCACCCGGTCCAGGAACAGCGCGTCCAGCGCCTGCGCCATCGGAACCCGCCCGACGCAGCAGGTGCAGGCCGCCGGATGCGCCGCGCCCGGCTCGAACCCGGCGCTGGCGACGATCCCGGGCGGGAGGAGGGCAGGGGGCTCCTCCGCCAGCAAGGCGACCTTGGCACCGCCGGCAAGGCTCGCGGCCAGCGCTGCCTCACTCCCGACGATGGAGAGGGGGATACGGCCATCGGCAAAGACGGGCATGGGGCGGGGGCTCCTTTCCAATAGACATAAAGATATTGTTATGTCATGTTCAAGCCATGGACGAGACCCTGGCCCAGCTTCGTGCCGCCGCCGAGCCGACGCGGCTCCGCCTGCTCGCGCTCTGCGCCCGCGGCGCCCATTGTGTCACCGATCTCTGCGCCGCCCTCGGCCAGTCCCAGCCGCGCCTGTCGCGCCACTTGAAGCTGCTGGTGGAAGCCGGGCTTCTGGAACGCATGCCCGAAGGATCCAACGTCTATTTCTCGCTCGCGGCCCGGGCCGACTTGGCGCGCGCCATCCTCGCCCGTCTGCCCGAGGATGACCCGCTTCTCGCCGCCGACCGCCGCCTCGCCGCCCGTCTCGGCGCCGAACGTGTCCGCGCCGCTTCCGAGGCCTTTCGCAGCGCCGGCGCCGACTGGGACGAGATGCGCGCCCTCGGCCTGCCTGCCGCCGCGATCGAGGCCGCGCTGCTGCAGGCGTTGCCCGACCGCATCGGTCGCCTGCTGGATATTGGTGCCGGCACCGGCCAGCTTCTCGAACTCGTAGCCGACCGCTGCGACGCGGCCCTCGGCGTGGATGCCAGCCGCGATATGCTGGCCCTCGCCCGCGGCCGCCTCGCCGAGCGTGGCCTCGCCCCGCGCTGCGCCGTGCGCCAGGCCGACATGTACCGCCTGCCCTTCCCGGATGCGGGCTTCGACGCCGTCACGCTGCAGATGGTGCTGCACTATGCCGAGGATCCTGCCGCGGCCTTGGCCGAGGCCGCGCGCGTCCTCTCGCCCGACGGCACGCTGCTGATCCTGGACCTCGCCCCCCATTCCCGCGCCGAGCTGATGGAGCGCCACGCCCATCGTTGGCCCGGCTTCGACGACGCGCAAATCGCCGGCTGGCTCGGCGAGACCGGCTGCGCCCTCTCCCCGCCGGTGGACGTGCCCGGCCCCCTGAATGTCCGCCTGTGGTCCGCGCATCGCGCGACCGCCGTGCAGCCCGCCTGAGAGAGTGAGAATGTCCCGACCGCATCTGCTCGACGCCCTCCGCGACCGCGTGCTGCTCTGCGACGGCGCCATGGGCAGCCGCGTGCAGGCCCTGACCCTCGATATCGAGAAGGACTACTGGGGCCAGGAGAACTGCACGGAGGTGCTGAACCTCTCGCGCCCCGACCTCGTGCGGGAGATCCATCGCGGCTACTTCGAGGCCGGCGCCGACATGGTGCTGACCAACACCTTCGGCGGCAGCCCCATCACCCTCGGCGAGTTCGACCTGACCGCCCGCACGCGCGAGATCAATCGCCGCGCCGTCGAGCTGGCGCGCGAGGCCGCCGAGAGCTTCGGCGACAGCCGCCACCGCTGGGTGATCGGCGATATCGGCCCCGGCACCCGCCTGCCGAGCCTTGGCCACATCCCCTACGACACGCTGGAGGATGCGCTCACCGAGCAGTGCCGCGGCCTGATCGAAGGCGGCGCCGATGCTCTCCTGACCGAGACGAACCAGGACACGCTGTTCATCAAGGCCGCCGTGAACGGCGCCAAGCGCGCCATCGCGGAAGCGGGGGTGAACATCCCCATCTTCGTGCAGGTGACGGTGGAGACGACCGGAACGCTGCTCGTCGGCCCCGACATTGCCGCGGCCGCGACGGTGATCGACTCCCTGGACGTCCCGCTGATCGGCCTCAACTGCGCCACTGGCCCGCAGGAGATGGCCGAGCACGTTCGCTGGCTGTCGCAGAACTGGCGCGGGATGATCTCCTGCCAGCCCAATGCCGGGCTGCCCGAACTGGTGGATGGCGCGACGCACTACCCACTCGGCGCCGAGGAGATGGCGAGCTGGATGGAGCGCTTCGTCCTCGAGGACGGGATGAACCTCATCGGCGGCTGCTGCGGCACCTCCATCCCGCATATCCAGGCGCTGGACGGGATGCTGCGCAAGCTCGGTGGCGCGAACCACCGCCCCGCGCCGGTGCTGCGCAAGCCTGTCTGGATCCCGTCCGTCGCCAGCCTCTACGGCTCTGTCGCGCTGCGGCAGGAGAACGCGTATTTCTCCATCGGCGAGCGCTGTAACGCCAATGGCTCGAAGGTGTGGCGCCAGCGGCAGGAAGCGCATGACTGGGACGGCTGCGTCGCCATCGGGCGCGAGCAGGTCGCCGAAGGTTCCAACTCGCTTGACGTCTGCACCGCCTTCGTCGGCCGCGACGAGATCGCGGAGATGAACGAGGTGATCACGCGCTTCACCTCCTCCGTGAACGCGCCCCTCGTGATCGATTCCACCGAGACCCCGGTGATCGAGGCCGCGCTGAAGCTGCATGGCGGCAAGCCCATCATCAACTCGATCAATTTCGAGGATGGCGAGGGGCACGCGCATGAGCGCCTTCTGCTGGCCAAGAAGTTCGGCGCCGCCGTCATCGCGCTTACCATCGACGAGGTGGGCATGGCGAAGACTGCGGAGGACAAGCTGCGCATCGCCGAGCGCCTCGTGGACTTCGCCTGCACCAAGCACGGTCTGCCGCAATCCGACCTGATGATCGACCCGCTGACCTTCACCATCGCCACGGGCAACGAGGACGACCGCAAGCTCGGCCAGTGGACGCTGGAGGGCATCCGCATGATCCGGGACAAGTTCCCGGACATCCAGATCATCCTCGGCCTGTCCAACATCTCCTTCGGCCTCAACCCGGCCGCCCGCCACGTGTTGAACAGCGTCTTCCTCGATCACGCCGTGAAGGCGGGGATGACGGGCGCGATCGTCCACGTCTCCAAGATCAAGCCGCTGCACCTCATCCCGCCCGAGGAGGTGCAGGTTGCCGAGGACTTGATCTTCGACCGTCGCGCCGAGGGCTACGACCCGCTGCAGAAGCTGCTGGAGGTCTTCTCCGGCCGCAAGGCGGCCGACACCGCCAAGCGCGCCAAGGCCGAGACCGTGGAGGGCCGGCTGAAGGACCGCATCGTCGACGGCGACCGCAAGGGGCTGGATGATGAGCTGGCCGACGCGCTCGCCAAGGGCATCGCCCCGCTCTCCATCATCAACGACGTGCTGCTGGACGGCATGAAGGTGGTGGGCGAGCTGTTCGGCGCCGGCAAGATGCAGCTGCCCTTCGTGCTCCAATCCGCCGAGACCATGAAGGCCGCGGTCGCCTATCTCGAGCCGCACATGGTCAAGGTGGAGGGCCAGGAGAAGGGCACGATCGTGCTCGGCACGGTGAAGGGCGACGTGCACGACATCGGCAAGAACCTGGTCGACATCATCCTGACCAACAACGGCTACAAGGTTGTCAATCTCGGCATCAAGGTGCCGCTGGCCGACATCGTCACCGCCGCCAAGGAGCACAAGGCGCATGCCATCGGCATGTCAGGCCTGCTGGTGAAGTCCACGGTCGTGATGCGCGAGAACCTGGAGGAAATGTCCCGTCAGGGCGTGGACATCCCGGTCATGCTCGGCGGCGCCGCGCTGACGCGCAACTATGTCGAGGACGACTGCGTGAAGGCCTATGCCTCCGGCCGCGTCGCCTATGCGCGCGATGCCTTCGACGGCCTGCACCTGATGGACCGGGTGATGGGCAACGGCTTCGACGACTACCTCGCCGCTCTCCAGGCCAAGCGGACAGGCAAGGGCCGCAGCGAGCGCCGCACCCTCGGCACGGCGGATGCCCGCGGCTTCGCCCCAGTCGAGATCGGTTATGCGAAGGAACGCCGCCATCGCATGACGGCGGATGAGCCCGTGCCGACCCCGCCCTTCTGGGGCGCCAAGGTGATCGAGGCCCCGACCAAGGCCATCGTCCCCTTCATCAACGAGCGCAGCCTCTACCAATTCCAGTGGGGCTTCCGGAAGCAGGGCCGCTCCCTGGACGATTTCCTGGGCTGGGCGAAGCAGGAACTGCGCCCGGTGCTGCGCCGGATGCTCGGCATCGCCGACGAAGGGCAGATCCTCAAGCCGCAGGCCATCTACGGCTATTGGAAATGTGCCGGTCAGGGCAACGACCTCATCCTCTTCGAGGAGGACGGCGTCACCGAGGTCACCCGCTTTACCCTGCCGCGCCAGCCCAAGGAGGATGGCGACTGCATTGCCGACTTCGTGCGCGACATCGATGATGGCCCGGAGGGACGCGATGTCATCGGCCTGCAGGTCGTCACCGTCGGCCAGAAGGCCAGTGACATGGCCCGGGAATGGTTCGAGGAAAACCGCTACCAGGACTACCTGTACCTGCACGGCCTCTCGGTCGAGATGGCCGAGGGCATGGCCGAATACGTCCACAAGCGCATCCGCGCCGAGCTCGGCTATGCCGGAGAGGACGCGCGAGACATGGAGAAAATGCTCTCCCAGGGCTATCGCGGCGGCCGCTACTCCTTCGGCTACCCCGCCTGCCCGAAGCTGGAGGACCAGGAGCCCTTGCTGCGCCTGCTGAAGGCCGACCGGATCGGAGTCACGATCTCGGACGAGTGGCAACTGCATCCAGAGCAATCCACCTCCGCGATCGTGCTGCACCACCCGCGCGCGAAGTACTTCTCGGTCTAGGCCCAGGCGGGCTATTCGGGGGCGGATGAGTCCCACCGAACGCACCGCCTGGACCAGCCTTGGCGTCGGCCTCACCGTGCTCGCCCTCAAGGGGGCGGCATGGTGGCTGACTGGCAGCACGGCCCTCTTCGCCGACATGCTGGAAACAGTGGTGAATGTCGCCGCCGCCTCGGCCGCGCTCGCCGCCGTCCGCTACTCGGCCCTACCGGCGGACGACAACCACCCCTATGGCCACGCCAAGGTGGAGTATTTCTCGGCGGTGCTGGAAGGCACGCTGATCCTCGTCGCCGCCTCCATGATCCTGCAGGAGGTGTACCAGTCCCTCTGGCGCCTCCGTGCGCCCGACCAGCCGGCCCTGGGCCTTGCCCTCTCCTTCGTTGCCACCGTCATCAACGGCACATGGGCCACCATCCTGCGAAGGCGGGGCAAGCGTCTGGGATCGCCCGCCCTGGTGGCCGATTCGCATTACCTCATGTCGGATGTGGTGACCTCGGCCGGGGTGATCGTCGGCGTGGGCCTGGTCGCGATGACCGGCCTCCTCTGGCTCGATCCCGTGCTGGCCGGCGCCACCGCCATTATGATCCTCTTCTCCGGCGCTCGCCTGCTGCGCGAAAGCGTCGGCGGCCTCATGGACGAGGCGGTGCGGCCGGAGGAATTAAGCCAGATCCGTGGCCTCCTCTCCGCCGAGGCCACCGGCGCACTGGAGGCGCATGACCTCCGCACCCGCCGCGCCGGGCGGATCACCTTTGTCGAGTTCCACCTTGTCGTCCCCGGCGCCATGCCGGTCTCCGAGGCGCATGACATCTGCGACCGCATTGAGGCGGCGCTGAAGTCCACCCTTGGCAGCGCCGTCATCACCATTCATGTCGAACCGGAGGGCAAGGCGAAGCATAGCGGGGTGGTGGTGCTTTGACGCGCGGCGGGCGGTGAGCGGCGCCGTCGATCGCGAGGTGACCGGCACGGCTTGGCCCTTCGCCCCGGTTGCCGCCCCGGCCTGGCGCCCGCGGGCCCGGCGCGCCCGGGCGCGTCGTTGGGCCTGGTGGGTTGCAGCGCTGCTGCATGTGGCCTTGATGGCCGCCATCCTGCTCGATCTCGGGCCACGGGACCTGTCCGAGCCGCTCGTCCTCGAAGGCACGCCGCTTGTCTGGGAAGGACTGGTGGGCGCGGGGGAGGGGGCGGAGACGCTCTCGCCCCAGCTCACCGCCCCACCGCCCGCACCCGAACCTGCCGCCTCCGCCCCGGCCGAACCCCCGCCGCCCCCGCTCTCCGAACTGCCGCCAACGGCCGCGCCGCCCGCCGCCGGCCCAGCAGCGCCCGAGCCAGCGCCCGCCGAGGCTGCCGCTTCACCCGCCCCAGCGTCGCCAGCGACTCCCGAGGCCCCGCCATCTTCCGCGCCGGCTCCTGCGCCCCCCGTTCCCTCGCCGCCAGCGCCACAGCCGGCGCAACCCGCCCCGCCCCGGCCCGCGGAGCCATTGCCTCTGCCGCTCCCACCAGCCCCCGCTCCGCCACCGCGTCCGGCTCCGCCCTCACCGGCTGCCCCGGCAGCGTCTGCCCCCGCATCAACTCCACCGGCCTCACCCGCGACGGCCGGTGCGCCAATGCGCTCCGTCGAGGTGCCGATTGCCCCCGGCGCCATCCGGCTCGGGGCCGGGGCCACCGGCGCGCCCGGCGAGAGCCGCGCGGTCGGCGCCCCGCAGCCCGGCTGCCAAGACGTGATCGGCTATCCGCCGGACGAGCGAAGGCGTGGCATCACCGGCGCGGTCGTGTTCCGGCTGCGGATTTCGGATGACGGACGGGTGGTGGAGGCGCGGCTGGTCGAGCCCAGCGGCTCCTTCGCCCTCGACGAGGCGGCCCAGCGCGGCATCCGCCGCTGCCGCTTCGTTCCGGCCCTGCGGGACGGCGTGCCCGTCTGGGGCAGCCGGGACTACCGTGTCGTGTTCAACCTGAACTAGTCATCCAGGCTGGCCCGCGCGCCGCAAAGGAGAACCCATGGTCAAGCTGGACGTGATCACCACGCGCGGGGGCGATTCCGGGCAAACCTCGCTGGGCGATGGTACGCGCGTGCCGAAGGACGCTGCACGGATCGAGGCGCTCGGCGCCGTGGACGAGGCGAACACCGCCATTGGCCTTCTTCGCCTGCACACCGCTCAGGAGGAGGACGCGATGCTCGCCCGCATTCAGAACGACCTGTTCGATCTCGGCGCCGATCTTAGTGTGCCGGGCGAAGGGGGCGGGCTGCGGGTCTCGCCTGAACAGTGCTTGCGGCTGGAACGTGAGCTCGCCAGCATGAATGCCGAACTACCCCCGCTGCGCTCCTTCGTGCTGCCCGGCGGCACGCCCGCCGCCGCACATGCCCATCTTGCCCGCGCCCTCTCGCGCCGTGCCGAACGGGCGGTCGTGGCGCTCGCCGCGGCCGAGAAGGTGAACAGCGATGCCATCCGCTACCTCAACCGGCTGTCGGACCACCTCTTCGTGCTCTCGCGCAGCCTGAACATGGGGCAGGACCCGCTCTGGCAGCCTGGAGAAAATCACTGAGAGACAGGAAGCGTTGAGCGCGGCTAGCGGGTCCGGTCGAATATCGCCCGCAGTTGCTGGCTGAACAGCCGCTGGTTGCTCTCCATCATTTCAAGCAATCGGCGTGCTTCGGGCAGGAGATGCTTCAACTGCATCGCCTCCATCCGCTCGACCAGCGCGCGCTGCCGCGCGAGCCGGACATCACTCTCCCTCGCGCGCCGGAGAGCCATTTCAAAGGGTGTTTCTTCGCAGTTCATCCCGCTCTCGGCTGTGGCCGGCGAGGCGGATGAATGGCGCCGGATGCGCCAGAGGGCATCAACATGCGGCAAGTCGGGACACCGCAGCGTGGCACAGAAGTTCGCGCGGGCGTTGGCTCCTCGCGGAAGAGTAGCGGAGCACAACCGGGAAGGGACCGGTCATGCTCCGCCTCATTGGTCAGGCGCGCGAGTTGATCGCCTGCAGGAAGGCCAGGTGCTCGCGGATGCGGTCGATTGCCAGAAGGGCAATGGCGCGGTCGGCGGCCGGGGCGGCGCTGCTCTGCGAGATGGCGGTGTAGACGTTCAGCGCCTCCTGATGGCCCTGGGTCTGCGCCATCACGAACATGCGGTCGAATTCGGCGCCCGAGGCCGACTGCAGCTGGCGCAGCATGGCGGCCTTCTCCGGCGGCGGCGGGGGCGGCGTCATGCCCTCACCCAGAAGGGTCATGGCCTGCATGATGCCCTGCTGCTCGCTCACCTCGAAGGGCGCGAAGCGGCGCAGCTCCGGCCGCTGCGCCTTACTGGCGCCAAGCTGGGCGGTCTGCATCAGGAAGGCACCGCCCTGCAGCGCGGTGGCGCGCAACGTCATCGGACCCGCATTGGCGGCGAGCTGGCCGGGGGGCTGGTTCGGCTCGGCGGTCGCAGCGCAGCCGGCAAGCCCTGCACCGGCGAGGACGAGGCCGAGCATGCGCCGGTCGAAAAGGTTGGATGTCATGACGGGTCACTCCGTGGGGGGGAAGGAGGGAACGACACGCGCGGCCGTGGCACCCGGATCAGCACGTCAGATCGGGCGCCACGGACGGGGGGGTCAGATACCGGCGGTCGTTCCCTGGATGGTACGGGTCGCATAGGCCCGCACGGTCGGCTCGAGATTGTCGGCGCACCACTGCGCCATGCGCTCTTCCTCCTGGAGCGACTGGCGCAGCGCCAGCGGCCCCTGGTTGTCGCCAGCAAGCTCAGCGAGGACGAGCAAGGACTTGTAGGAGGCGATCTCGAAGTGCTCGAAGGCGAAGTTCGCCAGGCTGTTCTTCAACACTTCGTCCTGCATCGGCGCATGGGCAAGCGCTGCCATATTGCCCATGAGGCCCGTGACGAGGTCCTTAGCGGTCGAGCTCGAGGTGCCGAGCGAGGCGAGGATCTGGTCCAGCCGGTCGCGCTGCTGCTCGCTCTCGGTGATGTGCCGGCGCAGAGCCTGCTCCATCTCCGGATAGTTCTCCAGCCGCTCAACCTGGCGGGAGAGCAACTGGATCGCCTGCGCCTCCAGCGCATGGGCATTGACCAGGCCGGTCACGTAAAGGTCTTGGGCACTCTGCTGCATCGGATGTCCTCTTCTTCGGTTTCAGTCAGGCGGGCGGAGACGCGTCAGGCGTCCTCCTGCTCCTCGCTCAGGGCAGCGGGCAGGATCGCGGAGCGAGTGACCTCGGTCAGCAGCTCGTCCTGCGCCTTCTCCTCGCCCAGCGTCTGCGCCAGCAGGTTGACGACTTCCGTCTGGCCGAGCGCCTTGGACAGCTCGACCATCGTGCCGTAGGCGGCGATCTCGTAGTGCTCCATGCGCTGCTGGCTCGCGACGATGACGAGGTCGAGCACCGGGCCCTTCTCGTACTCCTCGAGCTCGTGCTGCGCTTCTTCGACCAGGCCGCGCATGGCCTCGCACACCTTGCGGCCGGGCTTCGCGCCAAGCTTCTCGAGCGCCTGCTCGACGCGCCCACGCTGTTCCTCGCTCTGCGCAATATGCGCCTCAAGGCCCTGCTTCAGCTGCGGCTCGGACGCCTTGCGCGTCGCGCGGCGCATCGCTTGGATAACCTGCTTCTCGGCGCTGAACGCGTCCTTTAGCTGGTCGACCATCATCTTTTGCAGTTCCGCCATCACTGGCATCCCCTCGTGCTCTGGTGTTTTCACTCACCGGAACAGCTCAACGCGGGGCGACGCGTACGGGTTGGCCTGGACCCCCAAGAATTCAGATTGAAATGCTCAGTCTCTGTCCGTCTTTGTTGCTGATTTACATAAGTTAATTGCGCGCGGTGAGGCGAGGGAGGGGACCTCGCCTACAAGGGAATCGAACGTCGATCAGCCCGCGGATGAGGCACTCAGCAGACGACGGAACAGCGGTACCGCGGCCGCCAGTTCGGTCAGCGGCACGAATTCGTTCGGCGAATGCGCCACGCCGATATCGCCGGGGCCGAGCACCACGCAGGGTGCCATGGCGTTCAGCCGCGTCGCATCCGTGCCGAAGGGAACTGTACGTGCGGCTTGACCCGTCACAGCCTCGGCGGCGCGCACCAGAGGATGCTCCGGCGGCAGCTCGGGCGGCGAGCCGTCGATAACGTAGTTGAGCGTCAGCCCCGCGCGCGCGGCCGCCTCCTCGATCGCGCGGACCACCGGCGCCGGATCCAGCGCGCGGGAGTAGCGGAACTTCATCCGCGCCGTGGCGCGCGCAACGGTGACGTTGATCGCGGTGCCGTGGTTGTCGATCACGATGTTCAGGTCGGGGAAAGGCGGCTCGTAGCCGGCATCCTGGAAGTCTGGCTCCTCGCGCAGCCGCGCGTGCAGCGCGCGCATCTCGGATAGGAAGGGGATGAGCGCGAGATTGGCGTTCACCCCGATGCCCGTGGAGGAATGCGCCTGGCTGCCCTGCGCCACTGCTTCGAAATTGATGGTGCCACGATGCCCGCGAATGGGCGCGAGCCGCGTCGGCTCGGCGACGATGATTCCGCGCAGTGCCGCGCGGCGCGCGAGTGCCGAGCTCTCGGCGATCAGCGCGGCGCCTGCCTTGGTCGTCTCCTCGTCCGTGGTGATCAGCAGCGTCACCGGGACATCCGCCGGCAGCCCGCGCGCCGCCACGATGCAGGCCGCGACCGGCCCCTTCATGTCCGCGCTGCCCAGGCCATGCATCATGCCGTCCGCATCGACGCGCGCTGAGAAGGGATCCTCCTGCCAACCCGTATCCGGCACCGTGTCCATATGGCCCGATAGTGCCAGCCCACCCGGCCCGCCGCGATGCGCAACGATGGCGCGCTTGGCCACGCCATTCGCATCGGTGAAGTCCAGCCGCTCGATCTCGAAGCCCGCCAGCTCTGCCTCCACCCGCTCGGCCACCGGCAGGTTGGAGACGAAGGAGCGGCTGTCGATGCGGATGAGGTCGGCGGCGAGGGCGGCGACGGCCTCGGCATCAGTGCGGTCTGTCATGGGTGGGGTATCCCTTGCGGGCTGCGCGGCGGCAAGACAGGTTGCGCGCCGCCCAGCCATCCGGCCCCAAGCCACGAGGACAGACCGTGACCGCCTATCTC
Organism: Roseomonas sp. WA12; assembly: GCF_054165765.1. Taxonomy (NCBI): domain Bacteria; kingdom Pseudomonadati; phylum Pseudomonadota; class Alphaproteobacteria; order Acetobacterales; family Roseomonadaceae; genus Roseomonas; species Roseomonas sp. WA12. The sequence goes on from NZ_CM135108.1 coordinate 328,585, forward strand.
GACCCGCGCAGCGGCCGGACCTGGTCGCTCAACACGCCGCGCTGGTGCGGTGACGAGGGCCAGCCGCTGCTACTGACCGACCTGCCCGGCATCACCCGCGAGGCGATTGATCCCACGGCCCTCGGCCTGTGGCGCTACGCCGCCGCGCTGCCCTTCCGGCCGCGCCAGGCCATCGCCATGGGGGAGGGCCGCACGCCCCTGCTGTCCCGAAGGCTGGAGGGCGTGGACGCGCTTCTGAAATGCGAGTGGCTGATGCCCACTGGTTCCTTCAAGGACCGCGGCGCCTCGGTGATGCTCTCGCTGCTGCGGGACCAGGGCATCACCGCGGTGCTGGAGGATTCCTCCGGCAATGGCGGCGCCGCCATCGCCACCTATGCGGCGGCCGGCGGCATGCGTGCCCGCATCCTGGTGCCGGACAGCACCTCCCCCGCCAAGACCGTGCAGTCCCGCGCAGCGGGCGCCGAGATCCAGCTCACGCCCGGCTCCCGCCAGGACTGCGCGGACGAAGCCCTGCGCCAGGGCAACGACCCCAGCTCCGGCTTCTTTTACGCAAGCCATAACTGGCACCCTTTCTTCCTGCAGGGCACCAAGACGCTGGCCTATGAATTGTGGGAGGACCTCGGTTACCAGGCGCCCGATGCAGTGGTGATCCCCTGCGGCGCCGGGTCCAACGTGCTGGGCTGCGACATCGGCTTCGGCGAGTTGCTCCGCGCCGGCGCCATCTCTCGCTTGCCGCGCCTCTACGCCGCCCAGCCCGCCAATTGCGGTCCCCTTGCGCGCGAAGCCCTGGGCCTTCCGCCCGAGCCGCCGCGCCCGACCATCGCCGAGGGCACCGCCATCGCCCAGCCCATCCGCCCGGCCGAGGTGCTCGGCGCCCTGCGCCGCAGCGGGGGGGGCGGCGTGCTGCTGGACGAGGCGGAGATCGCAGCTGCGTCGCTCGGCCTCGCGCGCCAGGGCATCTATGTCGAGCCGACCTGTGCTCAGGCCGTCGCGGCCCTCGGCAAGCTGGCCGCCGATGGCAGCCTGCGCCCGGGGGAACGGGTGGTGGTGGTGCTCACCGGTACGGGCCTGAAATCCACGCCTCGCTACGCCGAGATGCTGGGCATCGGGCCGGTCTGACGCCTGTCTGCGCCATGGAGCATCAGGGCCAGGTTGCCGGAAACAAATTCAGGTGAATCCCGGCACTTGGCCCTCGACGATGCCCGTTCGTCCCGCATCATCCTGCAACTCGATCCGCCCCTGCTGACGGGGACAACCGCGGTCCCGGTCTGGCCCATTGCATGATCGACTATGGGCCCTCGGCCCAGCCGATGTGATTGATCCTGATAGATGCCTTTGGCGCTGCTGGACCGTGCCGGATCCCAAGCTGCGGATACAAGCAGTCTGGTCGCTGCGGTGGGACCAGGGAGGAGGCTATTCCAGCCGCCCGCGACCATTCAGGTTCCATCTGTTTTCAGCGGCACCCTTCTGGCCAAGCCGCAGGCGCAGCCTTTCCTAAACGGCCAACGTTACGGCGCGGCCGATGGAGATACCTGAGCCAAGTACCGGCCTGGTTACATTAAGTGGAGTTCATCGCCAGTACATGTGCGCGTGAAGCCATGACTTGCGCGCGGGGCGGTTAGCCCCACAGCTTCATTGTCCTGTATAAGTCATCTGTCATAAGGGCGCCCGATAACGGGCGGGCCTTGCTTGCGGCCTTCCCACGCACGGAAGCCCGCCATGATCAGACGCGCCCTCTCCCTGCTCTACGTGCAGGTTCTCATCGCCATTGTCCTCGGCATCGCCGTTGGCGTGATCTGGCCCCACACGGGTGAGGCCATGCGGCCGCTCGGGGACGGCTTCGTCAAGCTCATCCGCATGGTCATCGCGCCGGTTGTGTTCTTCACAATCGTCCACGGAATTGCCTCGGTGCGGGATGCGCGCAGCGTCGGCCGCGTGGGCATTAAGGCGCTTTTCTATTTCGAGGTGGTGTCCACCTTCGCCCTCGTCATCGGCCTCGCCGTCGCCAAGATCTTCAAGACCGGCTCGGGCTTCAACATCGACGCCAGCCAGATGAACGCCGCCGCCATCCAGGGCTTCGCCCAGCGCGCGGCGAATGACAGCGTGGCCGCGCATCTCATGGCCATCATCCCCGACAGCTTCGTCGGCGCCTTCGCCAATGGCGACCTGCTGCAGGTGCTGCTGCTCGCCGTCCTCACCGGCTTCGCCATCAACGCCCTGCCCGACCGCCTGCGCGAGCCGATCTCCCACGCCGTGGACGCCGCTGGCGCCGTGTTCTTCGGCGTCGTCTCGATCGTGGTGAAAGCCGCCCCCGTCGGCGCCTTCGGCGCCATGGCCTTCACCATCGGCGCCTATGGCTTCGGCTCCCTGCTGCGCCTCGGCGAGCTGGTGGCCACCTTCTACCTCACCGCGCTGTTCTTCGTGATCGTGGTCCTGGGCAGCATCGCGCGGTTCTGCGGCTTCTCCATCTTCCGCTTCATTGCCTACATCCGCGAGGAGCTGCTGATCGTCCTCGGCACCTCCTCCAGTGAGAGCGTGCTGGCGCAGATCATGCGCAAGATGGAAGCCCTTGGCGCCTCCCCGAAGGTCGTCGGCATCACCGTGCCGCTGGGCTACTCCTTCAACCTGGACGGCACGAACATCTACATGACGCTGTCCACCATGTTCCTGGCCTATGCCACGAACACGGACCTGACGCTGGGCCAGGAGCTGACCATCCTTCTGGTCGCCATGCTCACCTCCAAGGGCGCGTCCGGTGTCACCGGCGCCGGCTTCATCACCCTGGCCGCCACCCTCTCCGTGATCCCCGACATTCCCATCGCGGCGTTGGCCGTGCTCATCGGCATCGACAAGTTCATGAGCGAGGTGCGCGCCCTCACCAACCTCGTCGGCAACGGCGTCGCCTGTCTCGCCATCTCCCGCTGGGAAGGCGAACTGGACCCGAAGGCGCTGCGCCAGGCCCTCGGCGCGCGTGCCATCGTCGGGGCCGGCGCGCCCGGGCCGGTGGTGCCGCTGCCCGAGCCGTCAAAGGCCGGGAACTGAGAGCGGCCCGTGGTCGCTCCCGGGAGGGAGAAGGAATTCTCCCTCCCGGACCCTCCCTCATCTTTTTTTTGCCTGGCTGCCGCGGGATGTGGGACTTGCGGTTCGCCGCGGGGCTGCGAGACAGGTGCGCGAGCGCGGCAAACGAACTCTGGCCTGCGGCGGCTCTCATCAGTGAGGGCATCGCAGCGGTCTGAGTCCGGGGTTTGAGAGGCTTGTTAACTCACCGGCGCGGGACGACCGCTCAGATTACGCTCCGGGATCCGGGAAGCTGGTTTCCCACAGAGGCCAACACTCGGCCGCGGGCGCGTGCCCGTCGTTAACCGCCCTTTAGACGTCCTGCGCGACACTGCGGCCGCCACAAGATGTAGGCCGCCCGATGACGCCCGAGCCCGATCGCACCCTCGTCTTTCCGGCGGGAATGCCGGAGGCACTCGCCTTTCGTGAACGCGCCGAGGCGTGCGGCGGCACGGTGGTTGGTGCCTCTTCCGTCGGGGACGATCCCGCCCGCCAATCCTACGCGGATTGGGAACACCTCCCCTTCGTCACCGATCCTGGCTTCGACATCGCGCTGGCGGGGCTGATCCGCCGGCACGGCATCGGCTCGGTCTACACCCCGCACTTCGTCGTGCACCGTCATCTCGCCGAACGGCTGCAGGCGATCGCGCCCGGCACCGTGCTGCAGGCCTGCCGTTCCCCGGATGACGAGGACCGCGCCTATCGCGCGCTGCGGCAGCGCGTCGCGGCGCTGCCCCTCCTCTCGCCAACCGGCCCGGCCCGCCCGGCGCTCACACCACTGGAGCGTACCGGCCTCGTCCGCCTGATCGGCACCATCCCCGGCATGTGTGGGGAGGAGAAGATGGTCGCGCTGATGGAGGTCATGCGCCGCACCCCGGGGGGCGACATCGTCGAGATCGGGTCCTGGTGGGGCCGCTCGGCAGCCCTGCTCGTCCTGCTGGCGCGTCGCTACGGCATCGGCCCCGTGCTCTGCATTGATCCGTGGGAGGACGCGGCCATGCAGCAGGGCAACGCCCTGCTCGACAGCGCCAGCATCCGGCTCGACACGGAGGAGGCGCTCCGGATCTTCGAGATCAACCTCTCGCCCCTCGCCGATGGGCGCCTGAATTACCTCCGCGCCCGCTCCACCCATGCCGCGCGCCTCTACATGCCGGGGCTGGAGGTGAGCAGCGCCGCCTTCGGCAGCACCCGATATGCGGGCGCCATCGCTGTCCTGCACATCGACGGCAACCACGCGCGCGAGGAGGTGGAGAGCGACGTTGCTCTCTGGACGCCCCATGTCCGGCCCGGCGGATGGATCATCTTCGATGACTACGAATGGGCCTTCGGCAAGGGCCCGCAAAAGGCCGCGGATGGCTTCGTGGCGCGAGAGGGCCGCCGCATCGCCGCCACCTTCCGGGCCGGCCCCGCCCTGCTCGTGCAGCTGCGGAGCGATGGCGATGAGTGAGCGTGCAGAGTCCGGGGAGTTGATGCGGACCCGCGGTTGGGTCCTGTTCGAGAGGGTGGTGCCGCCGGAGCAACTTGCCCCGATACGCCAGGCGGCGCTCGACAGCATCGAGGATTGCGGCCGGCGTCAGGTCGCTTCCGGGGCAGCAGCCGCGCCGGACGGCACGGCGCATCACGCGCTCGGCCAGTACCCCGCTCTCGATGCCTTCCTGGAGCACTGCCCGCTTCAGGAGGAGGTGGCGCGCCAATTCGGAGGCCAAGCCTTCATCCTGCACGCCTTCAACCCGGTTTGCGTCAGCCCCGGCACCGCCAGCTATGTCCATCGCATCCATCGCGACGTGCGCACCCATGCCGGAGAGTTCCGGATGATGCTGAACATGCTGGTAATGCTGGATCCGTTCACGCTGGATAATGGCGCGACCTATGTGCTCTCCGGCTCCCACCACGCGCCGAAACCGCCACCTGGGGCGCTGTTCCGTGAACAGGCGGAACGCCTGATCGGCCCTGCGGGAAGCATCGTGCTGTTCGACAGCAACCTTTGGCACGCCGCTGGCGAGAACCGCTCGGGCCATGCGCGCGCGGCACTGACCCTCAGCTTCAGCCGCGCCTTCATCAAGCAGCAGATGGATTATCCGCGATTCCTCGGCGCCGAGTACGGACGCCGCCTGTCGCCCAGGATGCGCCAGCTCCTCGGCTACAACGCGATGGTGCCGACCTCCTACGACGAGTTCTACCGCCCGCGCGAGGCGCGTCTCTACAGAGAGGACCAGGGATGAACATGACGACCAGCCCTGCACGGGACTTCGACCGCGAGGCCGGCCAGTTCGGCGAACGTCGCTACAACTACGATTTCGACGCGATCCTGCGGCACTACATGATGCAGGCCTTCGAACCCTTCCTGCCCTCCGGCCGCGCGCTGGAGCTCGGCTGCTATCTCGGCGAATCCACGGAGCTGCTGGCCGCCCGCTACGAGGATCTGACCGTCGTCGAGGCCGCGCCGAGCCTTTTGGAAGCCACGCGCGCCGGGCTGGGAGGCCGGACCCGCTTCATCCTCTCCACCTTCGAAGAGCTGGAGACCGACGAGGTGTTCGACGCCATCTTCCTGATCAACACGCTCGAGCATCTGGACGACCCGGTGGGCGTCATGGCGCGGATTCGGCGCTGGCTCGCGCCGGGCGGACGCCTCTTCGTGCTGGTGCCCAACGCACAGGCCCCATCGCGCCAGATCGCGGTCGGAATGGGCCTGATCACGCACAACGCCGCCGTCACGGAGGCGGAGCGGAACAACGGCCACCGCAACACCTTCTCCTTCGACACGCTGGAGCATGTCGCCCGTAGCGCAAGCCTGCGGACGCTCCATCGCGGCGGGCTGATTTTCAAGGCGCTCGCCAACTTCCAGTTCGACGCGGCGCTGAAGGCCGGCATCATCTCGGAAGCCTATGTTGAGGCCTGCTATGGGCTGGGGATGAGATATCCCGAGCTCTGCGCCAGCATCTTCCTGGTCTGCGAGCGCGGGAATGACTGAGATTGCGCTGGACTGGCCTGCCATCGCGCTGACCCCGCTCGGGGCTGGGGATGTCGTCCGCCTTCATGCTTGGCAGAACGAGCCCGGCCTGCGTGACCTCACCATGGGTTTCCGCGGCCCGGTGGCGAAGGAGACGACCGCCGCCTGGGTGCGCGGCCTCGCCGAGGGCAACCTGCGCAACCGTGTCGTCTTCGGCATTCGCCATGACCAGGCGCTCAAGGGTCTGGCGCAGCTCCACTCCATCGACTGGGTGCAGCGCAGCGCCATGCTCGGCCTCTCCATCGGGGACAGGGCCGATCGTGGCGCGGGGCTGGGCTTCGCGGCCGCCTCGCTGCTGCTCGACTACGCCTTTGCTGGGCTGGACCTGCAGCGCGTGGCGCTTTCTGTTCTCCACGCCAACGCTGCAGCCACCCGCCTCTACGACAGGCTCGGCTTCACGCGGGAGGGGGTGCTGCGCTCCGCCTTTTTCCAGGCGGGGCGGCGGGAGGATGTCGTGCTCTACGGCTTGTTGCGGGCGGAATGGCAGCTTTCCCTGCCGCCCGAAGCAGCGCGTCTGGTCGCCACCTCTCCTGAACAGGGGCGGGTGGAAGCCAGTCTGACCTAGGCACTGCAATCTGCCTTCCGAGCACGCGAGCGATTTGGAGAAGAAATCCTCGGCCCGCCGATGCGGTTGGAAGCTTCTGCTGCCGGGCGGATGCCCGTCCTCCGCCGAACCAGCGTTAAGGCCGGGGAGGGTTGTTGCGCGCGGCCTCTCCCTTCCGGTCCGCCTCGGGCTCCGGATCCGCAGCCCCGCTCGCCGCCTGTCCGCCATAGGCCGGCAGGGACCACCCACCTCCCAACGCTGCCGCCCTGAACAGGAAGGCCAGCAGCACCCCGGCCCCGACCGCGACAGCCCGCTCCGCACCCAGCCCGTGCAGCGCCAGGAACACACCGGCCCCGGCGGCCGCGGCGGTCGCGTAAATCTCCCGCCGAAGGATCAGCGGAATCTCCCCGCAGATGACGTCGCGGATCAGCCCGCCGAAGCTTGCCGTCATCACCCCCATCAGCACCGAAACCCAGGGTGCCGCCCCCGCACGGGCCGCCGCCTCCGCCCCCAGCACGGCGAACACCGCCATCCCCGCCGCATCGGCCCAGAGCAGCAGCGCCACCCGCCGCTCCACCCGCGGCGCGACGAAGAACACCAGCAGCGCAAAGGAGGCGGCCAGCACGGCGAGCTCGGGCCGCCCGAGCCACGCGACCGGCAGCCCCAGCAGAAGGTCGCGCAGGGTCCCGCCGCCGAAGGCCGTCGCCCCTGCCACCAGCAGGAAGCCAACGGGGTCCATCCGCTTGCGCGCTGCCGCCAGGGCGCCCGCTGTCGCGAAGGCGGCCGTGCCGATCCAGCCAAGCGCTTCCAACGCCAGGTCGAGCGGCGCGGCCACCGCGTCGCCCCGCCCTACTCGGCGGGCAGCGGGGTCGGCGCGGCCTGGCGCGCGGCGCGCAGCGCCCCGCCCCGCGCGGTGCCAGCGCAGAGTAGCGAGAGCACCAGCAGCAGGGCCACGGTCGGCAGCACCATCCAGGCCATGCCGCGGTCCAGCATCATCCCGAAAGGCACGGGCGTGATCGCCCCGCCCAGCGGCAGGCCGGAGGAGATGAAGCCGAACACCTTGCCCATTTGCCCCGGGGGCGCGGCGTTCTTCACCATCACGTCTCGCGGGGTGCGGGAGGCGCCGAGCGCCCCGCCCGCCACCAGCGCCACCACGGGCAGCGCCACCTCCGGCAGCGGCAGCAGCCCTATCGCCAGGAACAGCGCCACCGAGAGCGCCGTCAGCCCCGTGACAAAGGTGAAATGGCGCGTGTGCCGGTCCGCATACCAGCCGCCGATCAGCACCCCGCCCGTCGCGCCCACGACATAGCCAGTGAGGGCGAGGGAGGCGACGGCGAGCGGCGTGCCCCACAGCCGGTCGAGCGTCGCGATGAGGAAGGACTGGATGCCAACGCCCGCCATGGAGGACAGCAGGAAGAAGGCGAAGAACATCAGCATCGTGCGGGACAGCAGAACCTCCCGCCCCACCGGCGCCGAACCCTTTTTCGGCCGCGCCTGGTCTTGCAGGATACGCGACTGCAGCACGATGGCCGCCACCACGGGCACGCCGAGCAGCCCCAAAGCGAGCAACGTAGGCCGCCAGCCCACGCCCAGCGTCTGCGTCATCAGCCCGATCGCGAGCGGCGCGATGGCGAAGCCGAGATTGCCTGTAAAAGTGTGCATAGCGAAGGCCCGGCCCATCCGTTTCTCGCCGATGCTGCTGCCGAGGATCGCGTAATCCGCCGGATGGATCACCGAGTTCCCGATGCCCGACAGCACCGCCAGCGCCAGGATCACCCAATAGTTCGGAGCCAGCGCCATGGCGGAGATGGAGAGCGCCATGATCAGCGTGCCCCCTACCAGGAAGGGCCGCGCCCCATAGCGGTCCACCAGGAAGCCCACGGGCGTTTGCAGCAGCGCCGTCACCGCACTCATCAGCGCAACCGAGAGGCCCAGCACCGCGTAGGACACGCCAAACTCCTCCCGCCAGATCGGGAACAGCGGCGCCAAGCACAGCATGTAGAAATGCGAGAGGAAATGCCCGGTGCCGATCAGCCCGATGATCCGCCAGTCGCGGTCGGGGGAGGGGGCGTCGGCGTTCTGCATCGGCCGCAAACTGCGCCCCGTCGCGCCGGGCGGTCAATCGCCCGCCTGGGCCTCGGTCGGACACCGCCCCCGCCCGAGTTCCTACCAAGCAAGAGTGCGCATCGGCCTCGGCGAGGTCCTCGTCGGCGCAACCATCGCCCGCGTGCGCCAGTCCCGCCATCCGGACGGCAAGGAAGGCGACATCCTGCTCTCCCATTCCGGCTGGCAGCACTTCGGGCTGCCGGACGGAACGGGCCTGCGCCGGATCGACCCGCCGATCGCGTCTCCTTCCACGGCACTGGACGTCCTTGGCATGCCGGGCTTCACGGCCAATGCCGGCCTGCGCAACATCGGCCAGCCCCGGCCGGGCAAAACGGTGGTGGTCGCCGCCGCCAGCGGCGCCGTGGGCTCGGCCGTCGGGCAGATCGCGCGGATCCGGGGCGCGCGCGCCGTGGGGATCACCACCGGCGCCGCTAAGCTCGCCCATGTCCGAGACGATCTTGGCTTCGATGCCGTCGTTGACCACGGGCACCCGATTTCGCGGCGGCGCTGGCCCGGGCCTGCCCGAACGGCATCGATGTCTATTTAGAGAATGTCGGCGGCCATGCCTGGGATGCGATCCTTCCCCTGCTCAACCACCACGCCCGCATTCCGCTCTGCGGGCTGATCTCCCAGTACAATTACCGGCCCGCAGCCTAGCGACCGGCTGGACCGTCTGCCCGGCGCCATGCACGAGCTGCTCTATCGCAGCATGACGCTCCGCGGCTTCATCCAGACAGAGTTCGCCGAGGCGCAGGAGGCCGACTTCCTGCGCGAGGCAGCGCCCAGGGTGGCTGATGGCCGGCTGCGCTGGCGGGAGGATGTCGTGTCCGGATTGGACAAGGCGCCCGAGGCGTTCATCGGCCTGCTCGAGGGGGGGCAATTTCGGCAAGCTTCTCATCCGGCTCGGTGAGGACTGAACCGCGGGCCGCGGCGGCACCTGGGCCTGTCTGCACTTACGAAGCGGGCGGCGCGCCCAGGGGAGCAGAACGGCCCTCCCTGCCACCAGGTGCACCCCTCAGGCGGCCAGCGCGGCCCGCGAAACCGTCTCGCGGATCGCCTCCACCAACGGCCCTGCCAATTGCGCCAGCGCCCCAAGATCGCCGAACACCGCCATGTCAGCCACGCCCAGGGGCGGCAGGCCGGGCAGGGGAACCAGCCCTTCCGGCAGGCCCGAGGCCCCGATCACCGTCGCGCCCAACCCCGCCTGCGCCGCCGCCGCAACGCCAAGCAGGCTGGCCGAGGTGTAGACGATCTCGAACCCCAGCCCCGCCCGCGCCAGGGACGCCATTGCCCGGTCGCGGAACATGCAGCCCGGTGGCAGCATGGCCAGCGGCAGCGGCCGCCCCTCCGGCGCCATCCAGCCCGGTGCCGCCGCCCAGATCACCGGCTCCGTCCACAGAAGACTGCCCTCGCTCTCCCCGTCCCGCCGCTTGCCGAGCACGAGGTCGAGCGACCCCGCCTCCATCTTCCGCCGCAACTCATGGGAACGCCCGACCTCCACCTCCAGCCGGATGCCGGGATGGGACCGGGAGAAGCGCGCCAGCAGTGGCGCCAGGTTCCGCGGCACGAAGTGGTCCGCCACACCCAGCCGCAGCCGCCCGGAAACGGGCGGCGCCACCAGCCGGCTCACCGCCTCCTCGTTCAGGGCCAGCATCCGCCTTGCATAGGCCAGCAGCGTCTCGCCCTGCGGCGTCAGCGCCACGCTGCGGCTGGTCCGCTCCAGCACGCGCTTGCCCAGAAGCTCCTCCAGCCGGCGGATCTTCAGCGAGATCGCCGATTGCGTCAGCCCCAGCGCGGGCGCCGCCGCCGTGAAGCCGCCGCGCTCCGCCACCTGCACGAAGCAGCGGAGAAGATCGAGGTCGAGGTCCGGAACACGCATCGGGGGCGCAGGCTGAACCTGCGCCCCCGACGAGGTCAATGAGAACCCGCCAGGATCACCCGGCGGATCGATGAGTGATCAGATATCCTCGTCGAAGCCGCCGGCATCGTCAAAGCCGGCCGCGTCGTCAAAGCCACCGCCGGCATTGTCGTAGCCGGCTGCGTCATTGCCGCCCCAGCCGCCCTGGTCCGCCACCGGCGAAGCGTCGTTCCCCGCCGCGCCCGGATCGGTCCAGGGCGAGGAGGCGGGCGTGTTCACCGCCTGCTCCCCGAAGGCCCCGCCGCCCGTCGCGTCGGACACACCCGAGGCCGCGCTGGCCGCATGCGCGCCACCGCCCGAGAACATCCCCATCATCATGTTGCCCAGCACCATGCCGCCGGCAACGCCCGCCGCCGTGGTCAGCGCTGTGCCGAGAAAGCCCGAACCGCCGCGCCCCTGCTGCATCATGGCCGGGTTCATCGCGCCCTCGGGCGGCTGGATCGGCTGGGGGCGCGGCGTCATCGGCATGGGCCGGTTCCCCCCGCGGCCGCCACCAAACAGCCCGCCGAACAGGCCACCGCCGCCCTGCTGCTGTTGGTTCGCCTGCGCCTGGTTCTGGGTGTTCTCCAGCTGCCACTCCAGCTCCTGGATGCGGTTCTGCGCCTGCACCAGCGCGGCCTCCTGCACGAAGGCCGTCTGAGTGATGCGGTAGCGCGCCTCCGGGTAGCGCGAGAACAGGTCGGCGATCAGCCGGTCTGCCTCGGGATCCACGGGGGGCAGGCTGGGCGCAGCCTGGGTGTTGGGCACGCTGCGCGCACCCCAGGGCCCGTTGGAGGTCGCGGCCGGCCGTGATGCGGCGCCAGAGACGCGCTCCACATAGCCGGAAATGATGCGGCGCTCTTCCTCGGTCATATCCCTCGAAACTCCTCGTTGTGGACGAATGCCCACGACGGCCGCGAGATGGCCCGCAGCCCCGAACCTTTCAAGATGTTAATCTTAGGCCGGACCCGCGGGGACACGGGAAGGCAGGCCCAGCCGCCCCCACTCGATCGCGGGGCAGCGGTCCATCACAATCGTCACCCCCGCCGCCCGCGCCCGTTCTGCTGCCTGATCGTCCCAGACGCCAAGCTGCAGCCAGACCGACTTCGCACCCAGCCGGATCGCCTCGTCCACCACCGCGCCGGCCTCTTCGCTTCGGCGGAATACATCCACCATGTCGAGCGGCGAGGCCTCCTCTAGCGAGGGCACCGCCTGCATCCCGTGCACGCTGCGGCCATCCAGCGCGGGATTCACGGGGATCGCGGTGTAGCCGCGGTCCAGCAGGAAACCGAACACGCCGAAGGAGGGCCGGCTCGGCTTGTCCGAGGCCCCCACCACTGCGATCTGCCGGGTCCGCAGCAGCAGGTCCCGCACCACATCGTCGCCTAAGCCGTCCCTGGGCATACCGAATTCCTCGAAAAGGGCAGGGGGCAGTTGGGCCCGCCGCCGCACTGTTCCAAGCAACGCCCGAATGGGGCCGGATCGCGGCACCTCCGCCTTTCGTGAGCCTCGGGCCGCCGCTACACCCGCCCCATGCCTGCCGCCCGCACCCTGACCGCCCCCGCGCTGCTCATCGCCGTGCTCGTGACGATCCTGGCCTGGTGGATCCCCAACCGGGAAATGGCCGGCGATGTGCCGATGGTGGCCGACCGCTTCAACTCCGTCTCCTTCGCCCCCTTCCGCGAGGGCCAGAGCCCGCTGCGCGACAGCTTCCCCACCGCCGCCCAGGTGGAGGAGGACATCCGCCTCATCGCGCCTCGGGTCCGCGCCATCCGCAGCTACGCCAGTATCGAGGGCCAGTACGACACCGCCGAGATCGCCGGCCGCCACGGCGTGAAGATGTGGAAAGGCGCCTGGCTCGGCCGCGACCTCCGCCAGAACGACCGCGAGATCGCCGCCCTCATCGCGACGGCCAACCGCTACCCGGAGACCGTCGAGCGCGTCGTTGTCGGCAACGAGGTGCTGCTGCGCCGCGACCTACCGGTGGAGGAGCTTGCCCGCCAGCTCGATCGCGTGAAGGCCGCCGTCCGCCAGCCCGTCACCTATGCCGATGTCTGGGAATTCTGGGCCCAGTTCCCCGAGCTGGCCCGCCATGTCGACATCGTCACCATCCACATCCTCCCCTACTGGGAGGACGAGCCGCTCGGCGTCGATGTCGCGATGGCGCATGTCCGCGACGTGTATCGCCGCATCAAGGCGATGTTCCCCGACAAGCCCATTGCCATCGGCGAGATCGGCTGGCCCAGCGCCGGCCGCTGGCGCGAGGGCGCCGTCCCCTCCCGCGTGGATCAGGCCGTCTTCCTCCGCCGCTTCATCCAGCTGAGCCGCGAGGAGGGATTCGACTACAACCTCATCGAGGCCTTCGACCAGGTCTGGAAGTACCGCAACGAGGGCACTGTCGGCGCCGCCTGGGGCCTCTGGACCGCCGACCGCCAGCCGAAGTTCGACCTTTCCGGCCCTGTGCGCGAGAACCCCTGGTGGCCTTGGTACGCCGCCGCCGCCCTCGCCCTCGGCGCCACCATGTTCGCGGCCACCACTCGCGCCTGGCCTAAAGCGGCGGGATGGACGCTCGCCCTGCTTTCCGCCGCCCTCGGCAACGCGCTCGCCTACGCCTTCTGCGGCGGCTGGCCTTATGCGTTCGACGAGCACCTGAAGCTCGCCTTCGTCGTCAACATCCTCGGCCAGGCGCTCCTCGCCGCGCTGCTGCTGCGCCGCGCCGGCCAGCGCCTCTCCGGCAACCCGGTGGAACCGGTCCGCAACGGTGCCCAGGCCAGCGCGAACATCCGCTCCGTCTTCCGCGGCCGCTTCCGCCCGCGGGACTGGCGCGCCTTCGCCTTCGAGGACCTGTTCTTCCTCTTCATCGCCACCGCCGCCGTCCTTCAGCTCATGCTGCTCTTTGACCCGCGCTACCGCGACTTCCCTTTCCCGACCTTCGCGGTCCCGCTGGTCGCCGTCCTCGCCCGCGCGCTGCTGGGCGACCTGCCCCGCCGCGGCGGCGGCTGGGCCGAATGGCTCGCCGGCGGCGCGCTGCTGCTCTGCGCCATCGCCAGTGCTGTGAACGAGGGGCCGCACAACCTCCAGGCCCTCGGCTGGACCGCCTGCGCCATCGGCCTCGCGATCCCGCCGCTGCTGCGCTTCGGCCGCCCTATCCCCGCCCGCCCGGACAGCCGCGGATAAACGCCGCAACCAGGTCCGTCACCGCATCCGCCTGCTCCAGGCTCGGCAGATGGGCGGCGCCGGCCACCACATGGCCCGCCGCATCCGGTAACCGGGCCACGACCTGACTGCACCGTTCCTGAATATGCGGAAAGTCGAAATCGCCCCAGATCACCAGGGCCGGCACCGATAGCTCTCCCAACTGGCCGAAGGCGGAGGTGGCGTCGCCGTCCGTCCCCACCGGCGACGCGCGCAGCGCGATGCCGTTCATCTCAAGGAACAGCCGCCGTGCCTCACCCACAACACGCCCTTCCGGCGCCAGCGGCCCGTCCAGCCAGAGCCGCGCTTTCATCGCATTTACCCGATCCAGGTCGCCGCTGCTCTCCGCCGCGTTCATCTCACGCATCAGCGCCGCGATCTCGGGCGAATAGTTTGCCTCCGGTGCGCCCGTCACCGTCGGCGCGATGAGCACCAGCCCACGCACCGAAGCGGGATGCCGAAGCGCCAGGTCGAGCGCGATCCGCCCGCCCTGCGAGCATCCCACAAGGACCGCCGGCCCTCCTTCCGCTAAGGCCTCCATCACCGCTTTTGCGTCGCTGACCGCCGAGAACGCCTCCGCCCCGGCGCGCGTCCCGCCAAAGCCCCGCCGGTCATAGGCGATGGCCCTGCTGCGAGCCCCGATCCCATCCATCTGCGTCCGCCACATGCGGCTATCGCAGACATTGGCGTGCAGGAAGAGCACCGGATCACCCTGGCCGACCATCTCCGCCGCCAGCACAGCAGTGCCAGAGGCGATCGCGTGACGAGTGCTCATGATCCATCCTGGGTAGTAGCGAGAGGCGCTAAACTACCGCGAAGATCACCCCGCATGCAGATCCCGGTCAGCCCAACCCGCGCCCGTATTCCGCCAGACACTGCAATCCCAGCGGCGTGACCCGAACCGGATCGGCCCGCACCACCAGCCCGCGCTCCAGCGCCTCCTCCCACACCGTCAGCCGCGGACAGGAGGTGCGCCAGGCCTCCATCACCTCCGCATAGGCGCGCGGCCGCTGCGCGACCCATTCCACCAGATCAAGCACCAGCGGCTCCGTCACCCCGCTCATGCCCCGAACATCTCCCAGGCGCCCTGCACGACGTAGTACAGCGCGATGACCGTGATCAGCCGCCCCGCCCAGCTGCGGTACTGCGTATCGCTCAGCATCTCGAGCAATGGCTTGGCCAGGGTGGTGCCGAGGATGGATGCCGCCACCGCCAGCCCGGCCAGCACCGGGTCCAGCTCCCCCGTCGCGCTCACCAGCCCGCCGAAATAGAGCAGCTTCCCCGCGTGACTAAAAATCTGGCATGCCGCCTTGGTCGCCACGATTTCGCGCCGTTCCAGCTTCCCGCCCAGGAAGAAGCTGTCCATCAGTGGCCCCGACACGCCGGTCAGGATCATCAGTGCCATGCAGACCGCGCCGTAGAACACGCCGTGCGACAGACGCTCCGGATCGGGCTTCAGCCTCGCCGGCGCCAGCCGCACGAGAAACGGCGTCAGCCCGAGCATCAACAAGGCCGTGGCGCGGGACGGCACGAAGTTCACCAGCCCCAGCACGACAAGGGCCAGCAAGGCGCCCAGCAGATACTGCGCCATCGGGCGGAACCGCACATGCCGCCACCACAGCGCCGCGCGCCAACCATTGCTGGCCATCTGCGTCACCGCATGCAGCACCATCGCGTCGGCCACAGGCAGCACCGCCAGCAGCACCCCGATCAGCACCAGGCCGCCCGCCATGCCGAACACGCCCGAGAGCAGGGCCGTCCCCACCATCAGCACCGTCAGCCCCAGCATCAGCAGCGGTGTCATCGGCGGTTCTCCTCTCCCCAGGGTTTCCGCCCGATGGGCCCCGCGCGCAAACGGTGTTATCTGAGGGCCACCCCCAGTTTTCCTGATGGTGCCCGATGCGCAGGCTGCCCTCCCTCAACGGCGTCCGGGCCTTCGAGGCAGCCGCGCGGAACGGCGGCTTCGCCGGTGCCGCCCGCGAATTAAATGTCACCCCCGCCGCCATCAGCCGCATGGTGCAACTGCTGGAACAGCGCCTGGGCGTGCCGCTGTTCCAGCGCGAGGCAAACCGGCTGTCGCTCACCTCACACGGCCGCCTCTACCAGGCCGGGCTGACCCAGATCCTCGATTCCCTCGCCCAACTTACCGCCGACGTCGCCGGCCAGCCCGAAAGCCATGTGCTGACGGTCGGCGTGGGCCCCACCTTCGCCATCCGCTGGCTCATCCCCCGCCTCGCCGCCTTCCAGCGCGAGGTGCCTGATGTGGAGGTGCGCATCACCACCGGCGGGGTCGCTGCCCCCTTCGCCGAGGACTGGACCTGCGGCATCCAGCTCGGCGACGGCCGCTGGCCCGGGCTGAGCGCCGAACCGCTTTTCACCGCAGACCTTCTCCCCGTCTGCGCCCCGGCCCTGGCCGCCGGACTGGACACGCCGCAGGCCCTGGACCCCGCCCGTCTCATCCGCGTGGCCCATGCGCCGGAGGACTGGCCGCGCTGGCTTGCCGGCGCGGGCCTTCCCGCGCTCCGCCCCGCCGGCCCGGTCTTCGAGTTCTACGGCCAGGCACTGCAGGCGGCGGCGGACGGCATCGGCATCGCCCTCGGCCTGCGCCCCTATATCGACGACGACCTTCGCGCCGGCCGCCTCGTCGCGCCCTTCGTCCTGCCGGTGCCGAAAGGCCGCGGCTGGCACCTGGTGTTCCGTGAGCGGCGGCGGGCAGAGCCGGGCTTCGTGGCCTTCCGGGACTGGCTGTTGCGTCAGTCCGCCGAGGCAGGTGCCCCCGTCCCGCCACGCGGCTGAGGCAACGGCCTTCGGCCCGGGGCGTTGAACGGGCTGGCGGCCCACGGCCGGCCAACCCGCGAAGATCCGCAAACCCTCGCACGAAGGCAGACCGCCATGGGCCTTTTCTCCAAGCCGATCAAAACCCTCGACGACCTGTTCGTCCACATGCTGCAGGACGTCTATTACGCCGAGAACCGGATCACGAAGGCCCTGCCGAAGATGATCGACAAGGCGACCGATCCCCAGCTGAAGCAGAACTTCGAGCTGCACCTGCAGGAGACGAAGAACCAGATCGTCCGCCTGGAGAAGGTGTTCCAGATGCACGGCCAGCCCGTGAAGGGCGTCACCTGCGCCGCCATGGACGGCATCCTCGAGGAGGCCGAGGAGGTGATGGGCGACGTGGACGACAAGGAGGTGCTCGACGCTGCCATGCTCGCCTCCGCCCAGGCGGTTGAGCACTACGAGATCACCCGCTACGGCACCCTCGTCGCCTTCGCCCGCCAGCTTGGCCGCAATGACTGCGCCTCCGTCCTCGAGGAGACGCTCGCCGAAGAGAAGGCCACTGACAAGAAGCTGACCATGCTCGCCGAGAGCAAGGTCAACCGCATGGCCGCCTGAGGCGTTTCATCTCAAGCCTCGGGCGATCCACCAGGGGCAGGCGCGCCGGTCCGGCATCCCGCAGGGGATGAAGGGCCGGCGTTTCCCTTTTCAGGACAGGATCGCGTCCAGCTTGGCGGCCATCGCGGCTGAATCGCCGCGCGCCAGCACCGTCTTCTCCCGGGATGTCTCGCCCTGCGTGACCGAAACCCGGGATTGCGTGACCTCCAGCACCTTCGCCAGTACGACGCAGATGGCGCGGTTCGCGCGCCCATCCTCCGGCGCTTCGGCCACGGCCACCCTGATCCGCGGGCCATCCAGCCCGGCAATAAGCCCCTGCAATCCGGGCCGCCGCGCGCGGGGCTGGGCCTTCACCCGGAGCTCCAGCCCGCCCTCGACCACGCGCCAGGCGGACTCCTGCAAGATCATCCCCGGGCCAGCGCGGACCGCGCCCGCGCATTCGCTTCCACCCAGGCCCAGCCGCCGAGCGCGGCCCCGACCATCCCCCAGGTCGCGTTGAAATTCAGCACCGCGATCACGCCCATCGCCACCGCCGCTGCCCGCACCGCGAAGGGCGCGCCGATGAAGGCCCACACGCCGAGCGCGAGCGCCGCCGCGCCCCAGAGCTGCCAGTGCTGCAACCACAGCAGCACCGCCCGCGGCCGGCAGGCGAATGGCGCCTGCGCCATGTCCAGGCACAGCGCGCCCATCTCCCGCGGCTCCACCTGGAGGTAGCGGTACAGCACCATCAGCCCGATGGCAGCGAGAACGGCCAGGGCGGCCCGGAGATCACGCTTGGCGAACGACATGCCTCCGAGATCGCGCGATCCCGGGCGCCTTGCAAGCGGCATCATTGGGGCAATACCTTGAACCGGCCGCACGGCACGCGACCTGTGGAGGGATGAACTTCCCCTTTCTCGACCGTCCCCCCGTGGTGGCCGTGGTGCGGCTGCAGGGCGTCATCGCCCCTCGTGCCAACGGCTTCGCCGGGCCAACCCTCTCCGCCGCCGCGCTGGATCCGGTGCTGGAACGCGCCTTTGCGCTCAAGCGCCTGACTGCCGTGGTTCTGGCGGTGAACTCGCCCGGCGGCTCCCCCGCGCAATCCTCCCTCATCGCCGCCCGCATCCGGCAGCTCGCGGAAAAGAAGAAGGTCCCGGTCATCGCCTGCGTGGAGGACGCGGCGGCCTCCGGCGGCTACTGGCTCGCCTGCGCGGCGGACGAGATCGTGGCGGACCCCACCAGCATCATCGGCTCGATCGGCGTCATCTCCTCCGGCTTCGGCTTCGAGGAGGCGATCGCCCGGCTGGGCATCGAGCGCCGCCTCGTCACCGCCGGGGAGGACAAGTCCTTCCTCGACCCCTTCCGCCCCGCCGACCCCGCCCAGCAGGAGCGGCTGCGAGAGCTGATGGCCGGGCTGCACCACGAATTCATTGCCTGGGTCGAGGCCCGCCGCGGAACCCGCCTGAAGCGGGACGGCGAACCCCTGTTCAGCGGCCGCTTCTGGACCGGCCGCCGCGCCCTGGAACTCGGACTGGTGGACAGGCTGGGCGACCTGCGCGGCGAGGTGGTCCGCCGCTTCGGTGAGAAGGCGAAGATCGTCCCCCTCGGCGCCCGCCGCCCGCGCCTGCCCTGGCGCCTGCTCTCCGGCGCCACGCTGGATCCGGCCGCGGCGGTGGAGGGCGCGCTCGCGGCCGTCGAGGCGCGCACCGCCTGGACCCGCATCGGCCTCTGACACGCGATGACCATGACCGAGCAGGAACGGGCTGATTTCGAGACGGCCATGGGCGAATCCTTCGCCGCCGCCGTCTGTCCGCCTGTGCTCTTTGAGGATGCCTCGCCGCATGAGTGCTGCGAGGCCATCCGCTCCGTCCTGGGCCCGCAGGTGACGCCTCAGTTCCTCGCGGCGCTGTCCGGCGCGGAACTGGTGCGGCTGGCGGACGATTTCGGGCACTACTTCCAGGCGCCATCCCCCAGCGTCACGCAGATCGAGGCGGGGATCGCCTTCACCCTCGCGCGCTGGCCTGCCCCTAGAGCCGCGCCAGCCGCCCGCCATCGACGATGAGGGTGGTCCCGGTGACATAGGCGGCTTCCCCCGAGGCCAGGAAGGCGATCGCTGCCGCCAGATCCTCGGGCTTGCCCACGGCGCCGGTGATCGTCTCCGCGCCGCTCTTCACATTGGGGTTGTCCCACAGCATCGGCGTATCCACCGCACCGGGCGCCACGCAGTTGATGCGGATGCCGCGCCCCTCCAACTCGATGCTCAACCCCCGCGTCATCGCTTCCATCCCGCCCTTGCTGGCGGCATAGGGCACGACATTCGGCGTGGTCTGGTGCGCGTGGACGGAGCTGACATTCACCACCGCGCCGCCTTTGGGCATATGCGGCACGCCGTGCTTCACAAACAGGAACACGGAGCGCAGGTTCACCCCCAGCACCCGCTCGAAATCCGCCTCGGCGGTGTCGAGCAGCGGCGTGAAGGTCATCATCGCGGCGCAGTTCACGATGGCGTCCAGCCGCCCCCAGCGCTCCACCACCTGCCCGATCGCCGCCTGCACATCGGCGGAGGCCGACACATCGGCGCGCACCGCCAACCCCTCGCCACCCGCCGCCCGGATCGCCTCCGCCACCTCCGCCGCGCGATCCTCCTTCAGGTCCACCACCGCGACACGGCCGCCCTCGGCCGCGAGCCGCAGGCAGGTGGCCCGCCCGATGCCGGAACCACCGCCCGTCACCAGGCACACCCGTTCCGCGAACCGCATCGCCGTCATTCCCCGCCTCCCCAATCCTGGCCCGGACCCTCCGCCCGCACGCGGTGCCGGGCGTTGCGAAGCGCGTGGTGGCGCAACCGCTCGGACCGGGCATCCGCCTCCTCGTCACCGGGCATATCGAGAGGCAGCACGAGGCTGTCGCTCTGCGCCGGCAGCACCGTGGACCAGTCCCGGATCAGCTGCTTGTAGGCACGTCCCACCGGGCGGATGTTGCGGTCCAGGTCGAACAGGCCGAGCGCGTTGACGTTGCCGTTGTTCTCACGCAGCGCCGTGTCCCAATCCACCTGGTCGGTGATCGAGTACCAGGTGAAGCCAAGGATCGGGATGCCCACGTTCCGCACCAGCAGAACGTTCGCCCATTCCTTCCACAGCCAGTTCACCGCCTCCTGCCCCGTCGGCCCCTCGATGAGGTTGGTCTCGGTGTGCATCACGGGCATCTGATAGCGGTCGTGGTACTGGCGTGTGATCTCGGCATAGCCGAACACCTCGCCCGCCGCCTCGGTATGGCCGCTGGAGAACACGCGGTGCTCATTGGTCACGTAATAATCCGTGCCCATCACGCAGTGGCGGCGCAGGCGGTTCTCGAGGAAGAAGTGGTACTCCTCCTTTGTCATGCCGTTATCGAGCAGGAACTCGTACATGCCGCTGTCCACGCGCCGGCCGTAATTGAGGTCGAGCGACAGGAAACGCTGCTGGTTCATCGCCTCCGCCGGCCCGATCGCGGTGGGGGTCGAGGCGTGGAAATACTCGCTCGATTCGCTCTGCACGAAGATCGCGTCCGGCCGCACGTCGAGGATGGCGTGCATCGCCAGCACATTGGCGCGCACGAGATGCTTCAGCGCCGTGACGAAGCCGCGGTCGGACGTCATCTGCTCGTTCCACCAGCCATACCGGCCGGAGAACTGCGCGCAGACGAACATCTCGTTCACCGGGGTGTAAAGCTGCACCCAGGGAAAGCGCACGGCGAAGTCGCGGGCGTAGCGCGCGAAGAGACCCGGAAAGGCCCCGTTCTGGAAATTGCCGATCCAGTCCGGCACGCCGAAATGACAGAGATCGACGATCGGCATGATCCCCCGCCGGCGCAGCTCGGCGAAGGTCTCGTCCGCGAAGGACCAGTCATACCGTCCATCGCCCAGCCAGGTGCGGTGCAGCGGCGGCCCGTAGCGAAGGAACTGGATGCCCAGCTCCTCCACGCAGTCGAAGTCCTGGCGCCACTTTTCGTAATGGCCGCACTTCTCCATCTCGTCCGCCCGCTGACGGCCGCCATCGATGGTCGGGTAGCTGTTCTCCACGCCGGTGGCGAACATGAAGCCTGACGCCATGGTGCTTCCTCGCCTCTGCCTGCCCTTGGAGCCCGACCGGGCCGGGCAGTTCAGGCCACAACGTGCCGGCAGCCCCACCGATGCAGCCAGCCCCGGCCGTCAGCCCGATGTCAGCCTGCATCCGCACCGCCCGGTGATGCCCGCCCGGCATGCCTCACGGCGCACCGCCGCCATGTTCCCGCCCTGGAACACCCTGGCGCGCCCGGCCGCCGCGGGATCCGGGGCAGGGGGCCTTCCTTGCCCGGCCGGGCCGGGGGCCCCTATACCGGCCGCGCCATGAACACCGCCCCGCTTCCCGCCGGGAAGACCCAGCCGCCCGCCCCCGGCGGAGAGCCGCTCCCGTTCCAGGACATGATCCTGGCCCTCCACGCCTTCTGGTCGCGCCAGGGCTGCGCCATCCTGCAGCCCTACGACATGGAAATGGGCGCGGGCACCTTCCATCCCGCTACCACACTCCGCGCCCTGGGCCCGAAGCCCTGGCGCGCCGCCTATGTGCAGCCCAGCCGCCGCCCCACCGATGGCCGCTACGGCAACAACCCCAACCGCCTGGGCGCCTACTACCAGTACCAGGTCATCATGAAGCCCAGCCCGCCCGACCCGCAGTCCCTGCTGATCGAGAGCTACAGGGCCATTGGCATCGACCCGATGCTGCACGACATCCGCTTCGTCGAGGACGACTGGGAAAGCCCGACCCTGGGCGCCTGGGGCCTTGGCTGGGAGGTCTGGTGCGACGGCATGGAGGTGACGCAGTTCACCTATTTCCAGCAGGTCGGCGGTATCCCCTGCGCGGTTCCATCGTGCGAGCTGACCTACGGGCTGGAGCGCCTGGCCATGTACATCCAGGGCGTCGAGAACGTGTACGACCTGAAATTCAACGCTGCTGGCTTGACCTATGGCGACGTTTTCCTGCGCAACGAGCGGGAGTTTTCCGCCTACTCCTTCGAGCACGCCAACGTGCCCGTCCTCTCCCGCCACTTCGCGGAAGCCGAGGCGGAGTGCAACGCGCTCTGCGACGCGGCGCTGCCGCTGCCCGCCTATGACCAGTGCATCAAGGCCAGCCACCTCTTCAACCTGCTGGACGCCCGCGGCGCCATCAGCGTGACCGAGCGCGCCGCCTATATCGGCCGCGTCCGCGCCCTGGCGAAACGCTGCTGCGAAGGCTGGCTGGCGGGGGAGACGGTCTGATGCCCGAGCTCCTCCTGGAAATCCTCTCCGAGGAAATCCCCGCCCGTATGCAGGCCCGCGCCGCCGAGGATCTCGCGCGGCTGCTCGCGGAAGCCCTGAAGCCCGCAGGCCTCACCCTCGAGGGTGCCCGCACGCTCTACGGCCCTCGCCGCATTGCCCTCATCGCCCAGCTTCCCGCCGCCACGCCGACGAGCGAGCGCGAGGAGAAGGGGCCCCGCCTGGGCGCGCCCGAAAAGGCGCTGGACGGCTTCGCCCGCAAGCACAACCTGCCCGACGCCGCCATCGCCGCCATGCGCGCCGCGACCGAGGCGGCCGATGCGCCGATCTATGACGAGGGCGGCCTCACCATCCTCGCCCGCCCGGAGAAGTCCGGCGCCTCCTTCCTCCTCCGCCTGCAGAACCCCGCCCGCGCCAGCGCCGTGGTCCTCGCGGAAGCCATCCCCGCCCTGATCCGCCGGTTCCCCTGGCCCAAATCGATGCGCTGGGGTACCTCGGACCTCATCTGGGTCCGCCCGATGCAGCGCATCCTCTGCCTGCTCGACGGCGCCGTCGTCCCCTTCGCCCTCGCCGGCAGCGATGACGACGCCCACGGCCTCCGCTCCGCCGACCTCACCGAGGGCCACCGCATCCAGTCCCCTGGCGCTTTCGCCGTCACCTCGGTCGCGGAATACGAAGCCGGCCTGCGCGCCCGCTCCGTCATCTCCGACGCCGCAGAGCGCGAGCGCCTGATTGAGACCGGCATCGCCGAACTGGCTGCGGCCGAGAACCTCGAGGTCGTCCCCGACCGGGGCCTCCTCGCCGAGGTCGCCGGCCTTGTCGAGTGGCCCGTCCCGCTGCTCGGCCGCATCGACGACGCCTTCATGGACCTGCCGCCGGAGCTCATGCGCACCACCATGCGTGTGAACCAGCGCTACTTTGCCCTTCGCCATCCCGACGGCCGTCCCGCCGCCCGTTTTGCGCTGGTGGCGAACATCGCGGCGCATGACGGCGGCGCCGCGATCGTCGGCGGCAACGAGCGCGTCCTCCGCGCCCGCCTGTCCGATGCCCGCTTCTTCTGGGACCTGGACCGCAAGGGGATCCTGGAAGCCTTCCTTCCCAAGCTCGACACCGTGGTCTTCCACGCCAAGCTCGGCACCCAAGGTGACCGCGTGCGCCGCCTGGAACGCCTGGCCCGCCATATCGCCCCGCTGGTTGGCGCCGACCCCAACCTCGCCGCCCGCGCCGCCCGCCTCGCGAAAGCCGACCTCGCCTCCGGCATGGTGGGCGAGTTCCCGGAACTCCAGGGTGTCATGGGCCGCTACTACGCGCTCCACGCCGGCGAGGACCCTCGCGTGGCCGAGGCCATCGGCGCTCATTACCGCCCCCTCGGCCCGGGCGACGCCGTCCCTGCCGAACCTGTCGCCATCGCCGCCGCGCTCGCCGACAAGCTCGACCAGCTCGCCGGCTTTTTCGCGGCCGACGAGCGCCCCACCGGCTCGGGCGATCCCTACGCGCTGCGCCGCGCGGCGCTGGGCGTCATTCGCATCATTCGGGAGAACAACCTGCGCCTGCCGCTGGGTGACGCGGTGGCCGAGGCCTTCTTCGGCTACCCGATGGCCCAGGGCATGACCGCCAACCCCGAATTCGGTATGGCCGTCGCCGCCGAGCGGATGAATGCCGGCTGGCAGCCGCCCGCCGGCTCGAATCACCCGCCCATGGTCGCCGCCTTCGCCCAGGGCGTGGTCGAGTTCCTGGCCGAGCGCCTCCGCGTGCAGATGCGGGCCGAGGGCCTGCGTCACGATCTCGTGGCCGCCGCCTTCGGCACCTCGGGCGATGACGACCTGAACCGCCTTCTCGCCCGCGCCGATGCGCTGCGCGACTTCCTCTCCTCCATCGAGGGTACAGACCTGCTGGCCGCCTATCGCCGCGCGGCCAACATCCTGCGAATCGAGGAAAAGAAGGACGGGCGCAGCTACGCCCCGGCCGTGGACCCCGCGCTTCTTCGCGCGCCGGAGGAGATGGCACTCGCCGCCGCCCTGGAAGCCGCCCGCCCCGGCGTCACCGCCGCCCTGTCGCGCGAGGATTTTGCGGGCGCCATGGCCGCCCTGTCCCCGCTCCGGGCGCCTGTGGATGCCTTCTTCGACCGGGTCACGGTCAACGACCCGGATAGGGAGTTGCGCGGGAATCGGCTAGGCTTGCTGGCGATGCTGCGCGGCGCCATGGACGAGGTCGCCGACATCTCGCGCATCGAGGGTTAGGGGACGAGTTCATGACGAGCTGGGTCTATGGCTTCGGCGCTGGTCGCAATGACGGGCGCGCGGACATGCGCAACCTCCTGGGCGGCAAGGGCGCCAACCTGGCGGAGATGGCCTCCATCGGCCTGCCCGTGCCGCCCGGCTTCACCATCACCACCGAGGTCTGCACCTTCTTCACCGAGAATGGCAGCACCTATCCGGATGACCTCGACCCCCAGGTGAAGACCGCCCTGGCACGGGTGGAGGAGGCCGTCGGCGCCCGCTTCGGCGATGCCCAGAACCCGCTTCTCGTCTCGGTCCGGTCGGGGGCCCGCGTCTCCATGCCGGGCATGATGGACACGGTCCTCAACCTCGGCCTGAACGACACGACGGTGAAGGGCCTGGAGGCCGCTTCCGGCGATGCCCGCTTCGCCTGGGACAGCTACCGCCGCTTCATCCAGATGTACGGCTCCGTGGTGCTGGGCGTGGACCATCACCGCTTCGAGGAGATCATCGAGGACGCGAAGCTCGACCGCGGCGTCGTCGAGGACACGCATCTCACGCCCGAGGACTGGCAGCGCGTCGCCGCCCAGTACAAGGACATGGTCCGCGAGGTCACCGGCAACGACTTCCCGATGGACCCCTGGGCCCAGCTCTGGGGCGCGATCGGCGCGGTGTTCGGCAGCTGGATGAACCAACGCGCCATCACCTATCGCCGCCTGCATGACATCCCCGCCGACTGGGGGACGGCTGTGAATGTTCAGGCCATGGTCTTCGGCAACATGGGCGACGACTGCGCGACCGGCGTCTGCTTCACCCGCGACCCGTCCACGGGCGAGGACATCTTCTACGGCGAGTATCTGATCAACGCGCAGGGCGAGGACGTCGTCGCCGGCATCCGTACGCCGCAGCCGATGAGCGAGGCCCGCGCCAAGCCCGGCGAGCGCAGCATGGAAGCGGCGATGCCCGCCGCCTATGCCGAGCTGGTCGCGGTGCGCGCCAAGCTCGAGCGCCACTACGCGGACATGCAGGACATCGAGTTCACGGTCCAGCGCAACAAGCTCTACATGCTGCAGACGCGCAACGGGAAGCGCACCGCCGCCGCCTCGCTCAAGATCGCGGTCGACATGGCCAATGAAGGCCTGATCGACCGGTCCGAGGCCGTGCGCCGCGTGAACCCGGGCTCGCTCGACCAGCTCCTGCACCCGACGCTGGACCCGAACGCGCCCCGCAAGCTCCTGTCCCGCGGCCTGCCCGCCTCGCCCGGCGCTGCCAGCGGCGTGGTGGTCTTCTCGGCGGATGAGGCAGAGGCCCGCTCGCAGAAGGGCGAATCCGTCATCCTCGTGCGCATTGAGACCTCGCCCGAGGACATCCACGGCATGCACGCCGCCCGCGGCATCCTCACCACCCGTGGCGGCATGACCAGCCACGCGGCGGTGGTCGCCCGCGGCATGGGCCGCCCCTGCGTCGCCGGCGCCGGCGGCATCGTAGTGGACTACGCCTCCCAGATCCTCCAGGCCGGCGGCGTGCAGGTGCAGGCCGGCGAGACCATCACCCTCGATGGCGCGACGGGCGAGGTCTTCGCCGGCACCGTCGCCATGGTGGAACCCAAGCTCTCCAGCGACTTCGAGACGCTGATGGGCTGGGCCGACAGCGTGCGCCGCCTCAAGGTCCGCGCGAATGCCGAGACGCCTCTCGACGCCGACACCGCCCGCAAGTTCGGCGCCGAGGGCATCGGCCTCTGCCGCACCGAGCACATGTTCTTCGACCCATCCCGTATCTCCGCTGTGCGCCAGATGATCATGAGTGAGACGGAGAGCGGCCGCCGCGACGCGCTCGCCAAGCTGCTGCCCTTCCAGCGGGACGACTTTGTCGAGCTGTTCCGCATCATGGCCGGCCTGCCCGTCACCATCCGCCTGCTCGACCCGCCGCTGCACGAATTCCTCCCCCACAAGGAGGAGGAGTTGGCCGAGGTGGCGGAAAGCCTGGGCGCCGACCTCGCCACGATGAAGCGCCGCGCCGCCGACCTCTCGGAAGCCAATCCCATGCTCGGCCACCGCGGCTGCCGCCTGGCAATGACCTTCCCCGAGATCGCCGAGATGCAGGCCCGCGCCATCTTCGAGGCCGCCGTGATCGTGGCGAAGGAGGCCGAGGCCCCGGTCCCCGAGATCATGATCCCGCTGGTCGCCACGAAGAAGGAGCTGGAGATCAGCCACGCGCAGATCGACAAGATCGCGCAGGAAGTCTTCGCCGAGGCAGGGATGACCATCGACTACTTCGTCGGCACGATGATCGAGCTGCCGCGCGCCTGCCTCACCGCCGACCGCATCGCCGAGACCGCCGACTTCTTCTCCTTCGGTACCAACGACCTGACGCAGACCACCTTCGGCCTGTCCCGCGACGACGCCGGCAAGTTCCTGCCCCTCTATGTCGAGAAGGGCATCCTGCCGAAGGACCCCTTCGTCTCCATCGACGTGGAAGGCGTAGGCGCCCTCGTCCGCATCGCCGCCGAGAAAGGTCGCGCCACCAAGCCCAACCTCAAACTCGGCATCTGCGGCGAGCATGGCGGCGACCCCGCCTCGATCACCTTCTGCGAGAGCGTCGGCCTCGACTACGTCTCCTGCTCGCCCTACCGCGTGCCCGTCGCGCGGCTGGCGGCGGCCCAGGCGGCGCTGGCGAATGACAAGGTGGCCGTGGCGGATCGCACGGCCTGAACTGGCGGCTGGGAGGGAGAAGGAATTCTCCCTCCCAGACCTACCCTCATCTTTTTCTGAGGGGCTGCCGCGGAAGGGCGGGGCAGGGGCCTCTAGGGCCGCAGCCGCAGCCCCTGCACGCGGATCAGGCCGTCGGCATTCGGTACGAAGTTCTCCACCCGGTCACTCATGCCCCACAGCCAGGTGTAGTGGTACAGGATCACATGCGGCATCTCCGCGCGGTACAGATCCACCACCTGCCGGTAGAGCGGGATGCGCCTGGACGGATCGGCCAGCGCCCGCGCCTCTGACAGCAACGCCTCCATTCGCGGATTGCAGTAGCGGCCGAAATTGAACGGGCCGTTGCAGGCGAACCAGATCGAGAGATTGGCGTCCGGGTCGGAGCGCCCGCTCCAGGTCAGCAGAGAGGCATCGAAGTCGCCGGCCTGGTTTCGCTGGTTCCCGGCATTGGACTCCACCTGCTCCAACTTCACGTCAAAGCCGGCTTCCCGCGCCATGGACTGGATCACCTCGCCGATCTGTCCGTCGATCGGCGTGTTGGCGAGCTGCAGCGTGAAGGGCACGCGCGTCAAGCCCGCCTGCCGCAGCAGCGCCTTCGCCCCGGCCAGATCGGCCCCGCCCACGGGGTGGTCCGGGTTCCAGTAGCGGGCGCGCGGCGGCTCGGTCTGATTGCTGGGCACGAAGAAGCCGTTGAACACCACTTGGTTGATCGCCTCGCGGTCGATCGCCTTTTCGAAGGCCTGCCGCACCCGCGGATCACGCCCCAGCGGCGTCTCCGAGCGCGGTCCGTGCGCCACGTTGAACTGCAGCGTGCGATAGGCTGCGGCCACATGCCGCGCGAGCCGAAGGCGCCGGTTGGACTGGATGTCCGGCACATCCGTCGGCGCCACCTGATCGACGATCTGCAACTGCCCGGAGCGCAGGTTCAGCATCCGCACCGTGCTGTCGGTGATCGGTCGATAGACGATCCGGTCGATCGAGATAGCGGCGGCGTTCCAGTAGCCTTCAAACCGATCAACGACGATTCGATCCTGAGCGACGCGCTCGGTGAAGGCGAAGGGCCCGGCGCAGACCGGCCGCTGCCCGATCGCCTCCCCGCGCTGCTGGATGGCGGCCGGCGACAGCATCATCCCCGAACGATCCGCCAGCGCGGCGAGCAGCGGCGCGGAAGGGGCGGAGAGGCGCAGCCGCACCGTAAGCAGATCCACGACCTCCACCGCTTCCAGCACCGCCAGCTCGGCCCGCCGCAGGCTGCGCGGCATGGTCCGGAACCGGTCGAGGTTGACCTTCACCGCCTCCGCATCGAAGCCGGTGCCGTCCTGGAACTTCACGCCCTCCCGCAAATGCAGGGTGAGCGCGCGCTGATCGTCCGACCACTCCCAGCGCGTTGCCAGCTGCGGCACATAATTCATCTCGGCGCCGGTATCGATCAGCTTGTCGCAGAGCGACGCGAAGACGTTGCGGTCGATGAAGTTGCCGCTCTGTGCCGGGTCCAGCGGCCCCGGATCGCCCGCCAGCCCGATATTCAGCACCGTCGCGCCTTCCGCTCTTCCCTGGGCCGCGCCCGACACAAGGACAGTCGCGAGAAGAAGGGGCCGTAGCAGGCACAAGGCAGTTCGCATCGAAGGCCCCTTTTGTTTGCCGCCGGTGCCACCGGCTCCCTGGATCGTCACGCCGGCCGCACGGCTTGGCAACACCGCATCAGCCCGCCCCGGCCTTCTCCTTGCACCAGCGCGCGACATCCGCATGGGTGGCGAACCAGCACCCGCCGCGCGCCTTGGCATGCGCGATCAGCCGATCGAGAACCGGCATGCGCGACCGGTGGCCCGAGACATGCGGGTGCAGCGTGAGCAGGAATAACCCGCCCTCCTCCCAGGCCGCATCGAACTCCGCCGTGAAGATCTCCAGCACGGCGGAGGGCGGCGTGTAGGGCCGCAGCGCGCTGAAGCGGACGAAGTTGTAGTAGACCGCATCATCCCGGATCCATTCCGGCGGCAGCTCTACCACCCCGGTCGGCTCCCCATCCGCCACCAGCTCATAGGGGTCGTCATCGGCCATCAGGCTGCTGTCATAGAGCAGCCCGAGCTCGCGAATGATGGACATGGTATCCACCGAGAAGTCCCAGCTCGCGGTGCGAATGCCGACGGGGCGCGTGCCGGAGAGCTTCTCCAGCGTGTCCGCCGCGCGGAAGGTCAGGTCCCGCTCCACGCCCGGGGGGAGGCGTGTGTTCGCCTCGTGAATCCAGGAGTGGATGCCGATCTCATGCCCCGCATCCGCAACGGCGCGCACCTCCTCCGGATAGAGCAGTGCGGAGACGGCGGGATAGAAGAAGCTCGCTGGAACGCCCTCCCGCTCCAGCAGCCGAAGAATGCGCGGCATCGCTGCCCGGTTGCCGTACTGCCCCTGGCTGATCCGCATCGGGCTCTCGTCGGAATCGCGTAGCGGGATCGTGTCGTGATCCGCGTCGAACGAAACTGCGAAGGCGCAGCGCGCTCCGCCCGGCCAGGCCTGGGGCGCAAGGCTGCGTCCGGCCCGCGCGCGCCCGACGATGCGGCGCCAGGTCGCCTCCGGCCACTGCCAGGGCTCGCCATCGGGATGGGCGGGTTCGGTCATCGCGTCTGCTCCGAGGTGCCGCGCCAGCTTCCGGCGCGTCCCGCTCTAAGGCAACACGGCGCCACCTTCCCACCGCCCCCGTTTCCGGCAAACCTGCCGCAAACGGTGATCGGGTGAGCGATGTCGGACGCCAACGAACGGATTCTGATCTGGGGCGCGGGCGCCATCGGCAGTACGGTCGGCGCCGCGCTCCGCCGCGATGGCATGGATGTCACCTTCGTCGATGTCGTACCCGAACACGTGGCCGCCATCCGGCATCCCGGCCTGCGCATCTCCGGCCCAGTCACCGAATTCACGGTCTTCGCCCCGGCGATGCTGCCGGATCAGGTCGAGGGTGTCTGGGACCGCATCTTCCTCTGCGTGAAGGCGCACCACACCGAGGAGGCCTGCCGCGCCCTTGCCCCCCATCTCTCGCCCGAGGGCTACGTCCTGTCGCTGCAGAACGGCCTCTGCGAGCGCGTGATCGCCAGCATCGTCGGCCCCGCGCGCACCATCGGCGCCTTCGTCAATTTCGGCGCTGACTACATCGAACCCGGCCACATCCTGCTCGGCAACCGCGCCGCCGTCGTGCTGGGCGAGCTGGACGGCCAGGAAACGCCGCGCCTGCGCGCCCTGCTCGAAACCCTTCGCCGCTTCGAGCCGGACGCCATCATCACGGAGGACATCCACGCCTATCTCTGGGGCAAGCTCGGCTACGGCGCGATGCTCTTTGCCCAGGCGCTGGGGCAGGGAAGCATCGCCGATGCCTTCGCCCGCCCCGAGCTGGAACCCGCCTTCCGCCGCCTGGGCGAGGAAGCCGTCTCCGTCGCCCTGGCCGAGGGCGTGACCCCGCGCGGCTTCAACGGCTTCGACCCCGACGCCTTCCGCCCGGGCGCCCCGCCCGAGGCCGCTCGCGCCTCCATCGCCGCCATGGAGCACTTTAACCGCGGCAGCGCTAAGACGCATTCGGGCATCTGGCGAGACCTTGTCGTGCGCCGCCGCCGCACGGAGGTGGACATGCAGGTGGTGCCGGTGATCGAGACGGGCGCCGCCCACGGCATCTCCTGTCCCGGCCTCCGCAAGCTCGCCGCCATGATCCACGAGATCGAGGACGGCCGCCGCCCGATGACAGACGACAACCTGCTGGAGCTGATCCCATGACCCTGCGCTTCGATGGCGAGGTGGTGGCCGTCAGCGGCGCCGGCCACGGCCTGGGCCGCTGCATCGCCGAGAGCTTCGCCCGCCTCGGCGCAAAGGTCTGGGGCTGCGGCCCCGACACCGCCGCCAATTCCGAGACCGCCCGCGCCGGCATCGCCATGGCCGCTGTGGACCTGACCGATCGCGCCGCCGCCACCGCCTGGATCGCCGCGGTGGAGGCGGAGGCGGGTGCCCCGATCTCGGTGCTGGTGAACAATGCCGGCGGTGTCGCCGGCCAGGTCTTTCGCCCTGTGGAGGAGGTGACGGACGAGGATTGGGACGCGGTGCTGGCCATCAATCTCGGCGCCGCCTTCGCGCTGTGCCGCGCGGCCGCGCCGGGAATGAAGCGCGCCGGCCGCGGCCGTATCGTCAATATCTCCTCCGGTGCCGGGCTGCAGGCCTCGCTCACGGGCATCCAGAGCTATTGCAGCGCCAAGCACGCCGTTGTCGGGCTGACGCGCCAGCTGGCGCATGAGCTGGGCCCGCACGGCATCACCGTGAACAGCGTGGCGCCCGGCTTCGTCCCCTCCAACCCCGCCAGCAACGCGCAATGGGACAGCTACGGCGAACAGGGCCAGCGCGACCTTGTCTCACGCATCGCCCTCCGCCGCCTGGGCACGCCGCAGGACATCGCGGACGCCGTGCTGTTCTTCGCCAGCCCGCTCGCCGGCTTCGTCAGCGGGCAGGTGCTGTCGGTGGATGGCGGGCGCTAGTTCCAGCCATCCTCGATCAGGTCCCGCGTTTCGGCGACCGCCACGTCCCAGATGCGGAGCATCTCCTCATCCGGGCGCTGGTACACGCCGCCGAAATTGCCGTCGCCGAGCTGCGCGCGCACCCCATCCGGCGGCAGCGAGCGCAGCCGGGCAAGATCCGTCATCGGCTTTCTCTCATCCGGCGGTGGCGGCGCGTTCGGGATACGCGTCCAGGGGAAGTTCTCCATCCAGCTCGCATGGCTGGCCACCGGATCGGTCTCGGTCACCGCCTCCAGGGTGCGCGGCGCGCGCCACCAGTCGTGCCAGCGGGCCCGGCAATCCGGATAGTCGCCCATGAACTCCAGCGCCGCCGCGGCGCCGGGCGTGTTCCCGCCATGGCCGTTGCACAAAAGGATGCGCCGGAACCCCTGCGAGTAGAGGCTCCGCAGCACGTCCTTCAGCACCGCCAAGTAGGTGGTGGCCCGCAGGCTGACCGTGCCGGGATAGGCGGCGAAGGCCGGGGTGATGCCATAGGCCAGCGCGGGAAATACCGGAACGCCGAGCGGCGCCGCCGCTTCGACCGCCACGCGCTCGCTCAGGATGCTGTCCACGCTCAGGCTCAGCCCGGCATGCTGCTCGGTGCTGCCCAGGGGCAGGACGCACCGGTCGTCATGGGCGAGCCAGGCCTCCACCGCCCGCCAGTCCATCTCCGCGATCCTCATCGCCCGCACTCCCGTTGACGCATGGCGGATGCCGTTCCTACGCTGCGGCACAGCATCATTGCCGCGGCCGCCGTCCGGCGCCAGCCATCCCGTCGCAAACCCCGTCTCCCACAGAGGTCGTGCCATGAACCGTCGCCAGTTCCTGTCGGCCACAACGGCCGCCGCCCTCCTGCCGGCCAGCCTCGCCCTGGCCCAGGGAGCGACCGCCGGACGCACGCTGACCGTCGGCGTCCGCAGCGGGCCGGAAAGCATCGACCCGCACTGGTCCACGCTGGGCGGCCATATCGAGGCGCTGCGTCACGTCTATGACAGCCTCGTCGCCCAGGACGAGAACCTCGTGCTCAAGCCCGGCCTCGCCACCTCCTGGCGCGCGGTGGATGACACGACCTGGGAGTTCAAGCTGCGCGAGGGCGTCACCTTCCACGACGGCTCGCCTTTCACCGCCGAGGACGTGAAGTTCTCGCTGGAGCGGATTCCGCAGGTCACGGGCCCGATGTCCATGACCCTCTACACCAAGCGCGCAAAGAGCGCGGAGGTGGTGGACCCGCTGACCATCCGCTTCGTCACCGACGGCCCCGCGCCCACCCTGCCCAACGACTTCACCCGGCTGATGATCGTCTCCCGCAAGATCGGCGCGGCACCGCGCAACGAGGAGTTCAACTCCGGCGCCGCAGCCATCGGTACCGGCCCCTTCCGCTTCACCCGCTGGGAGCCCCGCGGCGACCTGGTGCTGGAGCGGTATGACGGCTGGTGGGCGCTGAAGGACGGCGCCACCCAGCCCTGGGCCCGCGTCATCCGCCGCGAGATCCCGAACGACGCCGCCCGCATCGCGGCCCTCAAGAGCGGGCAGGTGGACATGATCAACTACGTCCCCGCCACCGACGTCGCTGCCCTGCAGCGCGACCCCACCATGGATGTGGTCGTGGGCGACAGCGTCTATGTCTTCAACGTCTACTTCACCCTGGCCGAGAAGCTGCCGCGCCTCGCCAAGGTGGATGGGCGCGAGATTCCGGCGAATCCCTTCCGCGATACCCGCGTGCGCCAGGCCATGGACCTCGCCATCGACCGCCGGGCGCTGGCCCGCGTGGTGTTCGAGGGCCTGGCCAAGCCCATGTCGCAGCTGATGCCCGACAGCTTCTTCGGCGCCAGCCCGAACCTGCCCGAGCGCCGCCCGGACCTTCCCCGCGCCCGCGCCCTGCTCGCCGAGGCCGGCTATCCCCGCGGCTTCGAGATCGACTTCCACTCCACCGCCAACCGCCTACCTGGCGACAGCGCGCTCTGCGAGGCGCTGGCGCAGCAATGGTCGCGTATCGGCGTCAAGGCGAACCCCAACGCCGTCACCGGCACGGTGTTCTTCCCCGCCAGCACGCGCGGGGAATACAGCCTGCAGATGTCCGGCTGGGGCACGCTGACCGGCGAGGCCGCCTATACCTACGGCGCCATGATTCACGGCCCCGATCCGTCCGTGGGCCTCGGCAACTTCAACCGCTCCGGCTACAGCAACCCCGAGGTGAATAAACTCCTCCTTGACGGCTCCCGTACGCTGGACGACGGCAGGCGCCGCGAGATGTTCGCGCGCGCCGCCGAGATCAGCATGAACGAGCGCCCGATGCTGCCGATCGTCATGCCGCAGACGGTCTGGGCCATGGGCAAGAACAAGCTCTCCTTCACGCCCCGGGTGGACCAGGAGACCCTCGCCCAGCTGGTCACGCCGAAGGGCGCGTGACGGGCTTCCTGCTGGGGCGGCTGGCCCAGGCCGTCCTCGTGATGCTGGTGATGTCGGTGCTGGTTTTCCTCGGCGTCTACGCCATCGGCAACCCGATCGACGTGCTGATCGACCCGGCCGCGACGCAGGCGATGCGCGCGGCCATCATCCGGCAGTACGGGCTCGACCTGCCGCTCTGGCAGCAATACGGCCACTTCCTCGGGAACGTGCTGCGCGGGGATTTCGGGAACAGCTTCGTCTTCCGCATCCCCGTGCTCTCCCTCATCCTGTCCCGCCTGCCGGCGACGCTGGAGCTGACGGTGCTGGCGCTGCTGATCGCGGCCGTCTTCGGCATCCCGCTCGGCATCTGGGCCGGCTACCGGCCGGAGGCGCGGTCGAGCCGCGCCATCATGGCCTTCTCCACCCTCGGCTTCTCCGTGCCCACCTTCTGGATAGGCCTGCTGCTCATCCTCTTCTTCTCGGTGGAGCTGCGCTGGTTGCCCTCCGGCGGCCGCGGTCCTGTCGGCCCGCTGGGACTGAGCATCTGGACCCGCGAGGGATGGACCTACCTCCTGCTCCCCGCGCTGAACCTCTCCCTCTTCAAGCTCGGCCTGCTCGTCCGGCTGGTGCGCGCGGGCACCGAGGAGGTGATGGGCAGCGAGCATGTCCGCTTCGCCCGCGCCCAGGGACTGCCCGAGCGGCAGGTGGTCGGGCTGCACGTGCTGAAGAACATCGGCATTCCCATCGTCACCGTATTCGGCCTGGAATTCGGCTCCACCCTCGCCTTCGCCGTGGTGACGGAAACCGTGTTCAACTGGCCCGGGATGGGCAAGCTGGTGATCGAGAGCATTACCTCGCTCGACCGGCCGGTCATGGTGGCCTATCTCATCCTCGTCGTGCTGCTCTTCGTCGCCATCAACCTCTTCGTCGAGCTGACCTACGGCTTCCTCGACCCGCGTGTGCGCGCGCGATGAACCGCGAGGCACTCATCGAGGGCTGGCAGGAGTACCGCCGCTCTCCCGTCGCGGTGGTGGCGCTGGTCGTGGTCGTGGTCATCGCGCTGCTCGCCCTGCTCGCACCCTGGATCGCGCCGCAGGACCCCTACGACCAATCGGCGCTCGACCTGATGGATGCGCGGCTGGAGCCGGGCAGCGTCGGCTCCGGGGAGTATGTCCACTGGCTCGGCACCGACAATGCCGGGCGGGACCTGCTCTCGGCCATCCTCTACGGCCTCCGCCTCAGCCTCTCGATCGCCGTCACCGCCGGCGTCGTCGCCCTCACGCTCGGCACCGCCATCGGCCTGTCAGCCGCCTATTACGGCGGCTGGTTCGGCGCGGTCGCGATGCGGATCGTGGACCTGCAGCTCTCGCTGCCCGCCATCCTTCTCGCGCTCGTGCTGGTGGCGATGCTCGGCCAGGGCGTGCCGCAGCTCATGGCCGCGCTGGTCGCCGCTCAATATGCATACTTCGCCCGCACCGCCTTCGGCGCCGCCTCGGCGGAACGCCGCAAGGACTATGTGGAAGCCGCCCTCTCCACGCCCCTCTCCGGCTCCCGCGTGCTGTGGCGCCACCTCCTGCCCAACACGCTGCCGCCCCTGATCGTCGTCGTGACCGTGCAGATCGCCACCGCCATTTCGCTGGAAGCCACGTTGAGCTTCCTCGGCCTCGGCCTGCCCGTGACGCGGCCCTCGCTCGGCCTGCTGATCGCCAACGGGTTCCAGTTCATGCTCTCCGGCCGGTACTGGATCTCGGTCTACCCCGGCATTGCGCTGATGGTGACCGTGCTGGCCATCAACCTCGTCGGTGACCAGCTCCGCCAGGTTATCAACCCCAGGCGGCGCCGATGAGCGACGCGCCCGCGCTCGAACTCCGCGGCCTCCGCACCGAGTTCCCGGGCCGCACCGGCGTGGTGCGCGCGGTGGACGGCGTCTCCTTCCGCATCGAGCGTGGCCGCATCCTCGGGCTGGTGGGCGAGAGCGGCTCCGGCAAGTCCGTCACCGGCTTCTCCGTCATGGGCCTGGTGGAACCGCCCGGCCGCGTGGTGGGCGGCCAGGTGCTGCTGGAAGGGCAGGACATCTCGGGCCTCTCGCAGGGCGCCATGCGCCGCCTGCGCGGCGCCCGCGTGGCCATGGTCTTCCAGGACCCGCTGATGACCTTGAACCCCGTGCTGCGGATCGGCACGCAGATGGCCGCCGCCGTGCGCGCGCATGACCGCGTCTCCCAGGGGGCCGCCCTGTCCCGGGCACGGGATGCGCTGGCCACCGTCGGCATCCCCAGCCCGGCGGAGCGGCTGGAGGCCTATCCACACCAGCTCTCCGGCGGCATGCGCCAGCGCGTCGCCATCGCCACCGCCCTGCTGCACCGCCCCGCCGCCATCATCGCCGACGAGCCCACCACCGCGCTCGACGTCTCCATCCAGAGCCAGATCCTCGCCGAGGTGCGCCGCCTCGCCGATGAGACCGGCACCGCCTTCCTCTGGATCACCCACGACCTCGCCGTGGTCTCCTCGCTCGCCGACGATGTCTGCGTCATGTATGCGGGCCGTGTGGTCGAGCGCGGCCCGGCGGCGCGCGTGATCGCCGCCCCGCGCCACCCCTATACCGGCGCGCTGATCGGCTCCGTGCCCTCCGGCCACGAACCCGGCGCCCGCCTGCCGCAGCTCGCCGCCGGCGCCCCGCCGCGCGGCCCTGATGGCGCCCCGGACCCCGGCTGCCCCTTCCGCACGCGCTGCCCTCGCGCCCAGCCCGACTGCGTGCTGCCCCCGCCCGACGTGGATTTCGGCGCCGGCCAGTCCGCCCTGTGCCACCACCCGCTGGAGGCCCCCACATGACAGGCCCCGGCATGACGCCGCTGCTGAGCGTCGAGCGCGTCAGCAAGCGCTTCGCGCGCCCGGCCTCGCTGGGAGACCGCATCGCCGCCCTCTTCGGCCGCGCTGCCCCGCGCGGGGTGCAGGCCGTGACCGAGGTGAATCTGCAGATCGCGCCCGGCGAGGTGCTGGGCCTTGTGGGCGAGAGCGGCTGCGGAAAATCCACGCTCGGCCGCATCGTCGCCGGCATCTACGAGCCCAGCGAGGGCGCCGTGCTCTTCAACGGCACCCCTGTCATGTCGGGCGGCCGCAAGCGCACCTTCCGCGTCCAGATGATTCACCAGGATCCCTTCGCCAGCCTCGATCCCCGCATGCGCGTGGGTGACACGGTGGCCGAAGGCCCGCTGGCCCACGGCCTGGTGCGCCGCGCGGAGGCGGACGGCTTCGTCGCCGACATGCTGGCCCGCGTCGGCCTCGATCCCGCGCTCCGCCGCCGCTACCCGCACCAGTTCTCCGGCGGCCAGCGCCAGCGTGTCGCCATCGCCCGCGCCCTCGCGCTTGGCCCGGAACTGCTGGTGCTGGACGAGCCCGTGGCCTCGCTCGACGTCTCCATCCAGGCCCAGGTGCTGAACCTCTTTGCCGATCTTCGGCGGGAACTTGGCCTCACCGGCCTGTTCATCTCGCACGACCTCGGCGTCGTGCGGCACGTCTCCGACCGGGTCGCGATCATGTATCTCGGCCGCATCGTGGAACTCGCACCGATGCGCACCCTCTACGCGCAGCCCGCGCATCCCTACACCCGCGCGCTGCTGGACAGCGTGCCGAAGCTCGGCCGCGGCCGCGGCGCCTTCCGGCCGATCGCGGGGGAGATCCCATCTCCCCTCAACCCACCGCCCGGCTGCCCCTTCCACCCGCGCTGCCCGCATGCGGGCCCGCGATGCCGGGCCGAGGTTCCGGCACTCCTGCCCGTGCTGCCCGGGCAGGTCGCCGCCTGCCACCTGCATCATGGTGGCGTTGGTGACGGCCTGCCGCCATCAGGGGAGGGGCCCTAGAGGCCGATCTCCACCATGACCGGCACATGGTCGCTCGTCTGCACCCAGTCCCGCGCGTCTTTCAGCACCGCCATCCGCCGCAGCCCGCCCGCCAGGTCCTGGCTCACCCACACGTGGTCCAGCCGCCGTCCGCGGTTCGCGGCCCGCCAGTCCTTCGCGCGATAGGACCACCAAGTGTAGAGCTTCTCGTCCTCCGGCACGAAATGCCTGAGCGCGTCGTGCCACCGGCCCGCCTCAACCCAGCGCGCCATGGCCTCCACCTCGACCGGCGTGTGGGAGACGACGCCCGCCATCTGCTTGTGGCTCCACACATCGTGCTCCAGCGGCGCGATGTTCAGATCGCCCACCAGCACCGAGCGCCGCGCCGGCCCGCGCGCGGCCGTCCAGGCCGTCACCTCCGCCACGAAATCCAGCTTATGCGCGAACTTCGTGTTCACCTCGCGGTCGGGCACGTCCCCGCCGGCCGGCACATAGAAGTTGTGCACCTCCACCGGCCCGCCCGGCGCATCCACAGCCACGCCGAGATGCCGGCAGTCGCCCTTGCCGCACCAGTCCTGCCAGTCCGGCACCCGCGTCAGCGGGTACCGCGAGAGTACCGCGACCCCGTTATACCCCTTCATCCCCGTGATGATGCAGTGCCGGAACCCCAGCGCATCGGCCGCCTCATGGGGGAAGAACTCGTCCGGCGTCTTCGTCTCCTGCAGGCACAGGACATGCGGATCGAGCTCATCCACTAGCTGCCGCAGCAACGGCGCGCGCAGACGGACGGAATTGATGTTCCAGGTGGCCACGCGCAGAAGCGTGGCCACCGACGTCACCTTGGCCACGGGCGCTCAGACGATCCGCGTTACCACGGTGCCGACGCCCTCGACCGTGCCCTCGAGCAGGTCGCCCCGCTGCACGGCCGCCACGTTCTCAGGCGTCCCCGTCATGATCAGGTCGCCTGGCGCTAGCCGCACGAGGCGGGACAGGTTCGCGATCACTTCCGGCACCGACCAGATCAGCTTCGATAGGTCCGAGGTCTGGCGGACCGCCCCGTTCACGCGCAACTCGATCAGCCCGCGGGAGGGATCGAAGGACCCGGCCGGCACCAGCTCGCCCATCGGCGCGGAGTGGTCGAAGCCCTTGCCCATGTCCCAGGGGCGGCCGGTCTTCTTGGCCTCGCCCTGCAGGTCGCGCCGCGTCATGTCGAGGCCGGCGCAGTAGCCCCACACATGGTTGAGCGCGTCCTCCTCCTTGATGTCGGCCCCGCCTACGCCGATCGCGACGACCAGCTCCATTTCGTGGTGCAGATCCTTCGTCGCGGTCGGATAGGGCATGTCGGCGCCACCCGTCACCACGGAGTCGGCCGGCTTGGTGAAGTAGAAGGGCGGCTCGCGGTCGGGGTCGCTGCCCATCTCGCGCGCGTGCTCGGCGTAGTTGCGGCCGACGCAGAAGATGCGGCGCACGGGAAACAGACCGCCGCCTCGCACGGGCAGCGCCGAGACGGTGGGAGGGGCGATGACATAGTCGGCCATGGAGGGATCCGATCCGGTTCGGGGAACGGCGGAAGGATATAAGGCGACCGCCCCGGGCCGGATAGCGGCGCCCCTGCAGCGCCAGGAAAGACCACCAGGAGACCGCGGCAAGAAACCGTCGGGGATCAACCCAGTTGTGCTGCTCGGATTTCCGCAACCAGAGCGCGAAAAAAGAATGGCGCCCGGTGAGGGGGGTCACCGGGCGCCGGGGGGTTACTCTAGTTCCGATCGGAGTACTATGGTCGGGTGAGCCGGCAGGGGATACCGGGCCACCGCCGACTTGTTATTGTCGGCGAAGGAACATTACTCATATCCACAGGCGGAATGCAAAGCCGCGAGCCTGCGATCCGATCACAGGGACGTGAGAATCACACGAAAACCGAACGGTTTCCGCCCCTCCAGCGTTATTCGGCTGCAACTCGCTCCGGAATGATCGTCTGGGCTCCGCGCCTCTGCGCATAGTCCGCTGCAGCCTGGCCGAACCGGTCAAAGATTCGCCGGGAGAGGGGGTCCCGCTCCCAGTCATACTCCGGATGCCACTGCACCCCCACTGCGAAGCCCAGCGCATCATCGATGCTCGCCGCCTCGATCGTGCCATCCGGCGCCCAGGCTTCCGGCCGCAGCCGCGAGGCAGGGCGGGCCACACCCTGGTTGTGAAGCGAGTTCACCGGCACCGCCGTCGCGTCGTAATCCAGCCCGGCCCAGAGCCGCGCCAGCTTGCTGCCCGATGCTACCCGCACCGGATGCGCCTTGCCCGTCTTCACTCGCGCGATCGTCTGGTCGGAAGGGGTGGAGTGATCCATCCGACCGTCCAGATCCTGAATGCGTTGGTCGAGCGAGCCGCCCAGCGCCACGTTGAGCTCCTGAAAACCCCGGCAGATGGCCAGCAGCGGCACCCCGGCCGAGATGGCGGCGCGGATCAGGGGAAGGGTGGTGGAATCGCGTTCCCGGTCCTCTGGCGTGCCCTCTGCATGGTCAGGGCCGTCGTAATATACCGGGCAGACATTGGACCTACTGCCTGTGAGCAGCAGCCCATCGAGCCGGGACAGCAGCTCGCGCGAGACATCCTCGCCCGCCGCTGGCAGCAGGACGGGCATCCCGCCGACCGGTCCGAGCACGACGCGGACATAGTGATCCGACGCCGCATGATTCGGCATCCCGGCGGGACCGAAAGGTTTGACGCAGCAGGAGATGCCGATCAGGGGCCGCATGATCACCTAAGGTGCGCCGCCCCTGTGTCAGGTTCAAGGCGAAACCCGTCCGAATGACCCGCGAAATCGCGGGCCAGATCCGTGGGGGAGGGGACCTAGTCGTTGTTGACCGGGCTGGTCAGGAAGCGCGGATCGTTGAAGTCGAAGATGGCGCGGTCCAGCCGCATCCCCGTCTCGATGCCCGAGAGCGTCACGCGGGTGGTCCGCCCCTGGCCGTCGACCACCAGCCACTGCCGCAGTTCCATGGGATTCTCGGCGAAAACGAGCGTCAGCCGGCCCTCGGCCGCGTTGCCGGTGCGGAACACGGTCACCCGCAACAGCCCTTGCTCCCGCTGCATGCCAGTAACGGTCACGTCGCCCGAGAGCGTGATCCGCTCCCGCAGCAGAATGCCCAGCGGGGTGGACCCAACCGGCACGATCGAAGGCTGCCGCAGTTCCTTGTCGTAATGCATGAAGGCGCCGGCATTGGCGACCAGCAGCAGTGGCTCCGGCGGATCATAGTCGAAGCGCATCCGGCCCGGGCGCCAGATCAGCGCCGTGCCCTGCGCCGTCGCCCCATTCTGGGCGATCTGGATGAAGCGGGCCCGCAGCGTGGTCAGCCCGTTCAGATAGGCCTCCACCCTCTGCAGATCCGCCCGGTCCCTCGCTGAAAGCGCCGAGGGCGCCTGCGCCAGGGCAGGCGCGGCAAGCGGCAGGAGGGGGAGGGCGGAGAGGAGCTGGCGTCGGCGCATGGGCGCCAGATGGCGCGGGAGGCTTCGCGGCGAAAGGGGCTGCGCAAACACCTGTACGTCAGCCCGTCGCCCAGGCTGCAGCAGCGGGCCGCCGATGTTAACCGGGCCGCAAGGACTTCCGCCATTTCATTCCGGCATGGACAGCCTGGCCCACACCGACCGCCCCGAGACCCTGGCCCTGCCCTGCGCGGCGCCCCGGGACGAGTTCGCCAGCCCGGCCGCACCTGCCCGGATGGCGGTGCTGCCCAGCGCGGTGGTGGCGGTGCCCGTGCCGCCCGGGATGCTGGAGACGCTGAGGCCCGTTCTCGTTTCACTCGCACAGTCCCGTACGGCCGGTAATCTGCCCGTCGCCGCCGGCGCCCTGGCCGTGCTGATCCTTGCCGTGGATGCGGAAGCCCTTGCGCTCGCCGAGGCGATCGCCCCCGACCTCCCCTTTCCCCTCCGGGTTGAGGCCGGGCCGGGAGACACCGTGCTCGCCATGCGCCACGCCGCCACTTGGGCGCGGGAGCTGGGGACGGAGACCGTTCCCATCCTCATCGCCGAGCGAGGCCGGCCGGTTGCACCGCGCTGGGCCTATGACCTGCTCTCGGCCATCCGGGACGGGGCCGACATAATCACCCCGCGTGCCCCGCTCTGGGCAGGCCTTCTCGGCCCGGCGCCGCCCATCGCCCTGTCCGGGCGGGCGCAATGGGCCATGGAGCGCTGGTCTGCCGGCAATCTGGTGCGGCGGGGCGCCGCATGGAGCGAGCCGGATTCGCCCTGGCGTCACCTGGCCCGCTCCGGCCTGCGCACAATCCCGGCCTGAGCCGCCCACCGCCGAGAGGCGGAACGCCGCGTACAGGCCGCTGGACAGAGAGGCTCCAGCCACCGAGACTCGCGCGCGACAGGTGTTGAGGTGGACGGTGCGGGGCAGGATCGGCGACGACCAGGTGGTGGAGCTGGCCGAGATGTTCCGGCTGATGAGCGATCCCACGCGCCTCAGCATCATCCTGGCCTGCCTGGACGCCCCTGCCTCGGTCGGGGAGATGGCCGATCGGATCGGCATCTCCGGCAGCCTCGTCTCCCACCATCTGCGCCTGCTCCGCGCCGCCCGGCTGCTCCAGGCCGACCGCCGCGGCCGGCAGGTCTTCTACGCGGTGATGGACCAGCACGTCCGTTCTATGCTGACGGATATGGTGGACCATGTGACCGAGGACGGGGTCGAGGGCGAGGCTGAGGCCGAGGTCGTAACCCAGGTCTAGGCGGTCTCGCAGGGCCCCCGCGGCCCACCCCCGAACCCGCCCGGGAAAAAGCGCGGGTGCCCTCCCATGGACACCTTTCAAGCCGTTCACGCGCCCCAATCTTGTGCGTTGCGTCTGCGCGTGATTAGTGTCCCGTCGCGTTCCGCACCGCGATCGTGCGGGGTGGACACTGGGCGGCGCGCAATGCGCCGGGCAGGACAGTATCGAAGCGGCGCCTGGCGCCCGGCGCCCCCACCAGTCCCGGGGCGCGGGCGGCACGCGGATCAGGACGGCGGATCAGGACGGCGGAATGCGGCGGATTCTCTCGACAGCCCTGGCTATGATGATGACGGCCGGGATGGCGGCGGGGGGCGCTGCCCTCGCGCAGTCTCCCGCGCCCGCCCCGAACGGCGAGGCGATCGGCGCCCCCGTGCCCTGGGGACTCGACCTGCAGGACGCGATGGGCCCCGTGAAGGTGGCCATCCACGACTTCAACCAGCTCGTCCTCTGGATCATCGTGGCCATCGTCATCTTCGTGGCGGCCCTGCTGGCCTATGTGATGTGGCGCTACGCCGCGGCCCGGAATCCGACCCCCTCCCGCACAAGCCATCACACCACGCTCGAGATCGCCTGGACCGTGGTGCCCGTGCTGATCCTGCTGGTGATCGCCATCCCGTCCTTCCGCCTCATCTACTACGAGGACCGGGCCCGGGATGCGGACATGACGATCAACGTGCAGGGCCGCCAGTGGTACTGGCACTACACCTACCCCGATAACGGCAACTTCGCCTTCGACAGCTACCCGATCCCGGACAACGAGCTGCGCCCCGGCCAGCTCCGCAACCTGGCCGTGGACAATCCCCTGGTCGTCCCCGTCGGCGCCACCATCCGCGTGCTCACCACCGGGCATGACGTGATCCACAGCTTCTTCGTGCCGAGCCTCGGCGTGCAGAAGTACACGATCCCCGGCCGCACGCTGGAGACCTGGATGCGTGCCGACCGCGAGGGCACCTTCTACGGCCAGTGCAACCAGATCTGCGGCAACAACCACTGGTTCATGCCGATCGCCGTCCGTGCCGTGCCGCGCGCTGAGTTCGACACCTGGGTTGCCCAGGCCCGCACCCGCTTCGCCGAGGGCCAGGGTCCCGGCTGGCCCGATCGGGACCGGACGACCTCCGTCGCTGCCAACACAGTTCCCACCACCGATTCTCTTGGGGAGGCCCGCCGTTAAGGCGGCCTGACAGGAAGAGCACTCATGGCGCATCCCGCGCACGACACCGCCCACGGGCACGACGACCACCACGACCACGCGCCGGGCTTCGTCTCGCGCTGGTTCTTCTCGACCAACCACAAAGACATCGGCACCCTCTACATCATCTTCGCGGTGGTGGCGGCGTTCCTCGGCGTCGGGCTCTCGATGCTTATGCGCCTTGAGCTCCAGCAGCCGGGCCTGCAGTTCTTCGCCAACGGCCAGATGTGGAACGCCATGGTCTCGGCCCACGGGCTGGTGATGGTGTTCTTCGTGGTGATGCCCGCCCTGATCGGCGGCTTCGGCAACTGGTTCGTGCCGATCATGATCGGCGCGCCGGACATGGCCTTTCCGCGGCTGAACAACATCTCCTTCTGGCTGATCGTGCCGGCCTTCCTGCTGCTCGGCAGCTCGATGTTCGTCGGCCAGGGTGCGGGCGCGGGCTGGACCATCTATCCGCCGCTGTCCGACAGCACCTACCAGTCGGGCCCCGCGATGGACATGGCTCTCTTCGCCCTGCACCTCGCCGGCGCCTCCTCCATTCTCGGCGCCGCCAACTTCATCACCACCATCT
Source organism: Roseomonas sp. WA12 (assembly GCF_054165765.1). Taxonomy (NCBI): domain Bacteria; kingdom Pseudomonadati; phylum Pseudomonadota; class Alphaproteobacteria; order Acetobacterales; family Roseomonadaceae; genus Roseomonas; species Roseomonas sp. WA12. The sequence goes on from NZ_CM135108.1 coordinate 373,238, forward strand.
TCAACATGCGCGCCCCGGGCATGACGCTGCACAAGATGCCGCTCTTCGTCTGGGCGATGCTCGTCACCGCTTTCCTGCTGCTGCTCTCTGTCCCCGTCCTCGGCGGCGCGATCACCATGCTGATCACGGACCGCAACTTCGGCACCGCCTTCTTCAAGCCCGAGGGCGGCGGCGACCCGGTGCTGTTCCAGCACCTGTTCTGGTTCTTCGGCCACCCCGAAGTTTACATCATGATCCTGCCGGCCTTCGGCATCGTCTCCCACGTGCTGTCCACCTTCAGCCGCAAGCCGATCTTCGGCTACCTCGGCATGGCCTACGCCATGGTCGCGATCGGCGTGGTCGGCTTCGTGGTCTGGGCGCACCACATGTTTACCTCGGGCATCTCGGTGGACACGCGGGCCTACTTTATGGCCGCCACGATGATCATCGCGGTGCCCACGGGCATCAAGATTTTCTCCTGGATCGCCACGATGTGGGGCGGCTCCATCTCCTTCAAGACGCCGATGCTCTTTGCCATCGGCTTCGTCTTCCTCTTCACGGTCGGCGGCGTTACCGGCGTGAAGCTGGCCAATGCCGGCGTCACGGTGATCCTGCACAACACCTATTACGTCATCGCGCACTTCCACTACGTACTGTCGCTGGGCGCCGTCTTCGGCATCTATGCCGGCTTCTACTACTGGATCGGCAAGATGAGCGGCTACCAGTACCCGGAGTGGTGGGGCAAGTTGCACTTCTGGCTCACCTTCGTCGGCGTGAACCTCACCTTCTTCCCTATGCACTTCCTGGGCTCCCAGGGCATGCCGCGCCGTTACCCGGACTACCCTGACGCTTTTGCGGGCTGGAACCTGGTGGCCTCGGTCGGTTCCTACATCTCCGGCCTTTCCTTCCTGGTGTTCATCTACGTCGTCGCCCTGACCTTCATCCGGAAGGAAAAGGCCGCCGCGAACCCCTGGGGCGAGGGCGCGACGACGCTGGAGTGGCAGGTTTCCTCTCCCCCGCCGTTCCACACCTTCGACGAGCTGCCGCGCATTCGCTGATGCAATCATCTTCCCGTTGCGGTCGCCTGCTCCGGGACGATATGAGGCACCACCATGAGTGACCTGACGAGAAGGGGGGCCACGGCCCCCCTTTCCCTTTCGCAAGCCGCCGCCTCGGCGGACTGGTCGGAACTGCGCGACTGGATCGCGTTGCTCAAGCCGCGCGTGATGACGCTTGTTGTCTTCACCGGGCTGGTGGGCATGCTGCTCGCCCCTGGGCACATCCATCCCGTGCTGGGCACCGTCGCCATTCTCTGCATCGCTCTCGGCGCGGGCGCGGCGGGCTGCATCAACATGTGGTACGACCGCGACATCGACGCGGTGATGCTCCGCACCGCCCGCCGTCCCATCCCGGCCGGCCGCGTCGATCCCGGCTCCGCCCTTGCCTTCGGGATCCTGCTCTCGGTCCTGTCCGTGGTCCTGATGGGCCTCGCCACCAACCCCGCCGCGGGCGCCTGGCTGGCCGGCTCCATCCTCTTCTACGTCTTCATCTACACCATGTGGCTGAAGCGCCGGACGCCGCAGAACATCGTCATCGGCGGCGCCGCAGGCGCCTTCCCGCCCGTGATCGGCTGGGTCGCGGTGACGGGCGGCGTCGATGTGCTTCCGCTCATCCTCTTCGCCATCGTCTTTGCCTGGACGCCCCCGCATTTCTGGTCGCTCAGCCTTTGGGCGCATGACGACTACAAGCGCGCCGGCGTCCCCATGCTGCCCGTGGCCGCGGGTGCCCGCGAAACGCGCCGCCAGATCATGCTCTACACGGTCGCCCTGGCTCCGCTCGCCCTGCTGCCCACGCTGCTGGGCCTCGCCGGCTGGGTCTATGGCACCTATGCCGCCGTGCTCAGCGCCGGATTCCTGTTCCACGCGTGGCGCGTGTTGACCGAGCGGCAGGACACCATGGGCGTCAGCCTCGTCAAGGACGCCGCCGCCCGCGCCGCTTTCCGCTTCTCTCTGCTGCACCTTGCCGGCCTTTTCGCGGCGCTGGCGGCGGACCACTGGCTGCGCGCCGCCGGAGTGATTGGCTGATGGAACCCGCCCGCATGTCCGACGAAGAGGCGGCCGCCTTCTACCGCCGCCGCCGCGGCCGCAACATTGCCATACTGGTGGTGCTCGTCGCGCTCGTCGCCATCTTCTACGCCATTACCATGGCCAAGCTCACCACGTCCTGATCCGCCCCTTGAGGGACGGCCCGAACGGGCGCATCTGCGAGGGGCCATGACCGACCAAACCAGCCGCCGCAACCGCCGTGTTGTCACCGCCGCCTTCGCCACCGTGGCGGGGATGGTCGGTCTCTCCTTCGCGGCCGTTCCCCTCTACGCCGCCTTCTGCCGGGTCACCGGCTACAACGGCACGGTGCAGGAAGGCCTTGCCGCTCCTGGCGCAACCGAGCGGCAGATCACCGTCCGCTTCACTGCCAACACCCATCCCGGCCTGCCCTGGCGCTTCGAGGCTGCGCAGAACTCCATGCCCGTCCATCTCGGCGAGCAGGGGCTGGCCTTCTACCACGCGGCCAACGAGGCCAACCGCCCCGTGGAGGGCGTCGCCACCTACAATGTGACGCCGGAGGTGGTCGGCAAATACTTCAACAAGACCGCCTGCTTCTGCTTCGACGCGCAAACGTTGCAGGCCGGCCAGTCCGTGGACATGCCCGTCTCCTTCTGGGTGGACCCCGCTATCGCGCAGGACCCGAACACCCGCGATATCCGCACCATCACCCTGAGCTACACGTTCTTTCGCACCCTGGCCGATGCTGAGCGCAGCGGTGCCCTGGCCAGCGCCGGGCCGCATGTGGGCCGCGCCGCCACCCCTTAAACAGCCTTCTCGCACGTCGCCGAGACGCCCGGCTAACCCTTGATCCGCGCCGCCGTTTGCGGGATTGATGACCCAGGACTCCCGGGGCGTCCGGGACCTCCCACCGAGGGGCGGCCCGGGCCCCGCATCACCAGGACGCGCGATGGCTTCCCTCGACACAACCACCGCCGGCATGACGCTCGATCCCGCCGAGCCGCCGGCGCCGCACAAGCACCCCTACCACCTGGTGGATCCGTCCCCCTGGCCGCTGATCTCGTCCTTCTCGGCAGGCGCGCTGCTGTTCGGGATCGTGCTCTGGTCGCACTACAACATCCACTGGATGTTCGGCCTGGGCCTCGTCGGCACTTTCGCCTCGATGTTCTTCTGGTGGCGCGACGTCATCCGCGAGTCCAAGCAGCCCGGCGTCCACACGCCGATCGTGCGCATCGGCATGCGCTACGGTATGGCTCTGTTCATCGCCTCCGAGGTGATGTTCTTCGTCGCTTTCTTCTGGGCCTACTTCCACTTCGCGCTGTACCCGGAGCATGTCTCCGGCGCCGAAACCCATATCTGGCCGCCCAAGGGCATTCTCACCTTCGACCCCTTCGGCCTGCCCTTCCTCAACACGATGATCCTGCTGCTATCCGGCTGCACCGTCACCTGGGCGCACCACGCGCTGATCGAGGGCGACCGCAAGGGCATGCTGCAGGGCCTGTCCATCACCGTTCTGCTGGGCATGTTCTTCACCTTCCTGCAGGCGGTTGAGTACGCTGAGGCCCCCTTCGCCTTCTCGGGCGGCGGCATCTACCCCTCCACCTTCTTTCTTGCCACCGGCTTTCACGGCTTCCACGTGATCGTCGGCACCATCTTCCTCTTTGTCTGCCTCGTCCGCGCTTGGCGCGGCGACTTCACCCCGCGCCGGCACTTCGGCTTCGAGGCGGCCGCCTGGTACTGGCACTTCGTGGACGTTGTGTGGCTGTTCCTCTTCATCTGCATCTATCTCTGGGGTGCGGGCGAGATCGCCCACCACTGATCCCCTCGCGTCCGCTCCTGCACCCCGTCCGGCTGGCCGAATCTCTTCGGCAGGCCGGGCGGGGTTCGTCGTTTGAAGGCCCCCCTTTCTGAAGGCCCCTACATGACCCCCCCGATGGCCCCCCGCCGCCGGCGCCTTCTCCCGGCCGTGCTGGCCGCGATCCCCGTGCTGGCCATCCTGCTGGCCCTCGGCACTTGGCAAGTCGGCCGCCTGCACTGGAAGACCGAGCTGCTGGCCCGTATCGCCACTGCCGAGGCCGGCCCACCGCTGCCGCTGACCGCCGCGAGCGAGCCCTTCACCAAGGTGCAGGTCACCGGTCGCTTTCGCCACGACCTCGAATCCGCCCTCGGCGCCGAGGTCCGCGGCACCGCCCTCGGCACCCGCCTCGTCACCCCGCTGGAGGTCGCGGGCATGCCTCCCCTTCTCGTCGACCGCGGCTGGGTTCCCACTGACCGCAGTGCCGCCCCCATCGCCCGCCCGGAAGGCTCGGTTGAGGTCACCGGCTACCTCTCCCCGCCCCACCCGCGCGACTTCTTCGCCGCCACCGACGACACCGCCGGCCGCCGCTTCTACACCGCCGACGCGGCCGCCATCGGCGCCGCCCTGGGCCTGCCCGCCACGCGCCCCGACCTGCTCGTGGCCCTCGCCCCGGCCGGCCTGCCGCGGGAAACTCTGCCGGCTCCCGCGCAGACCCTGCCGCGCCCCAGCAACTCCCATCTCGGCTACGCCATCACCTGGTACGGCCTTGCCGCCTCGCTGGTCGGCGTGCTGATCGCCTGGGCCATCCGGAAGGACGATCCGTGAACGACACCAATGACGCCTATGCCCGCCTGAAGGAGCGGTACGCCCGCATCGCCACCATCGGCGAGTGCCAGGCCATGCTCGGCTGGGACGCTTCGGCCATGATGCCCCCCGGCGGCGGCGCAGCCCGCGGCGAGCAGCTCGCGGTGCTGGCCGGTGTCGCCCATTCCATGCTGGTCGCCCCCGAGATCTGCGAGGACCTCGCCACGGCCTCGGCGGAGGGCGCTTGGGACGAGGCCAACCTCGCGCTGATGCGCCGCTCACACCTGCGCGCCACCGCCCTGCCCGAAACCCTGGTCGAGGCCACCGCCCGCGCTAACTCCGCCTGCGAGCGCGTGTGGCGCGAAGCCCGCCCGCGCGCCGACTTCACCGCCGTCCGCCCCTGGCTCGAGGAGGTGGTTGCCCTGCAGCGCGAAACCGCCGCCGCCCTTTCCGCCGCCACCGGCCTCACGCCCTATGACGCGCTGATGGAGGGCTACCAGGCCGGGATCGGCGCCGCCGATGTCGAGCCCGTCTTCGCCGCCTACGAAGCCTTCCTCAAGGACGCCCTGCCCCGCGCCGAGGAGATCCAGGCCCGCCGCCCCGCCCCGATCCAGCCCGAAGGCCCGTTCCCGCCGGAGATCCAGCGCGCCCTCGGCCGGCGCCTCTCCGAGCGCGCCGGCCTCGACTACGACCACGCCCGCCTCGACGAGAGCGCCCACCCTTTCTGCGGCGGCACCCCCACCGACGTGCGGATCACCACCCGCTACACCCCGGACTCCTTCGAGCAATCCCTTCTCGGCATCCTCCACGAGACCGGCCACGCCCTCTACGAGCGCGGCCTGCCCGAGGCCTTTGCCCGCCAGCCTGTAGGCGAGGCCGCCGGCATGGCCGCCCACGAGTCCCAGAGCCTTATCATCGAGATGCAGGCCAGCCGCTCCGACCCCTACCTCTCCTGGCTCGGCCCGGAACTCCACGCGGCCTTCGGCGGTGCGCCCACCGCCTACGCCCCTGAAAACCTCGCCCGCCTTTGGCGCCGGGTGAAGCGCGGATTCATCCGCGTGGAGGCCGACGAGCTCACCTATCCCGCCCATGTCATCCTGCGCTTCCGCCTGGAACGCGCCCTGATCGCCGGAGAGTTGAAGGTGGCCGACCTGCCTGGCGCCTGGAACGAAGGCCTGCACCGCCTCCTCGGCATCACCCCGCCCGACGACCGCCGGGGCTGCTTGCAGGACATCCACTGGCATGACGGGGCCTTCGGTTACTTCCCCAGCTATACCCTCGGCGCCATGGCCGCAGCCCAGCTCATGCAGGCAGCCCGCGCCGCGCTACCGGGGATGGATGAGGCCATGGGCCAGGGCGACTTCAGCCCCCTCGTGAACTGGCTCCGCGTCTCCGTCCACAACAAGGGATCCTTGCTCGGCTTCCAGGACCTGATGCGCTCCGCCACCGGCCGCCCCCTCGATCCGTCGGCTTTCATGGAACACCTGCGCGGGCGCTACCTGGACTGATCGGCCTCTGGGAAGGCCAGGGCCTTCCCGGGACCAGGCGTCACCGCCGGTTCTCGAACACCACAAAGAACGGCGCCCGCTCCGGCGGGGGCGGCAGCACGTGCCCCTGTGCATCGGTCGGGATCCGCCGCCGCAGTACCACGTCCATCACATTGCCGCCGATCATGTCGATCGTCCCGCCGCCGGCGCGCACCACAATATCGCAATGCATCGGCCGGAACCGCCCCGTCTCCGCCAGCCGCGACTGCCAGTCATAGATCGGCGAGGACGCCCGGTCCGCGCAGACCAGGTCCCCCGGCCGGGCCGCGTACTCCGTCAACCCGTGCGGCACGAAGGCCGCGCCGGTGGGGTCCATCATCGCGTTGGCGATCATGCGGTCGACATAGAGTGCGTGGCTGGCCGAGGGATCGAAGTCGCTCCGCGGCATCCCCGCCTGCGCCATGGAGTAGCTTATGAAGGCTGCCGACCAGGCCGGGTGGTTGAAGGAGGAAATGGCCACATTGGCCGGCACCACCTCAAAAGGCAGCCCAGAGACCGGATCCAGCGAAGCGGAGGTGGCGGAGGGCGATGTGATCGTGTCGCGGAAGTTCCGGTGCGCCGTCACCACCTCCGGCCCCTCGGGCGTCGCGGACCAATAGGACATCAGCCGCTCGAACAGCTCCGACGTAGCGTCCGGCGTGCGCTCCAGCGCAACGGGCCATCCCACCACTGAAAGCCGCCCCCATGCCCGCCACTCGCCCTCCGCCGCGGCCACCAGCCGTGCAGCGCCGGGACCGGCGGGGGCAAGGGAGGGACCGTTGGTGGACCGGGACGGGGAGGGACCCTCAGGCTGCGAGGCGCAGGCGGACAGGACGAGGAAGGCGAGAAGAAGAAGGCGGCGCATGGTCCGGTATCGCAGCGCAGCACGAAAGGGTTTCGCCGTCCGATCGTCACGGCTCCTGAAAGCTTCAGGCCGTCGCTTGCGCGCCGCGAAATGCGGCCGGCGTAACCGATCCGCCTGTCGGCCGCCTCAGGCCGGAACCGGCACGCGTCCGGCCAGGGGGTCCAGCATCGCCTCCAGCTGCGCAGGCTCGTCCCAGGCCAGCGTCACCGTCACGACCGTCACCCGTGCGCGGAAGGCGGGCGGGATGCGCACGAAATCCTTGCGCGTGGTGACGGGAATGGCCCGCAGCCGGTCCGCCTCGGCCAGCAGTTCGCGCATATCTCCGGCATCATAGGGGTAGTGGTCGGCATAGGGCGCCCGCCCGGCGATGATGGCGCCCGCCTCGGAGAGGGTGGCGAAGAACTTGCGGGGATTGGCGATGCCGCAAAAGGCGAACACCGCCTGTCCGGCCAGCCCCTTCGCCTCCGGCCCCGGCACGGTGCGTGCGCGCAGGACGGGCAGGCCCGGAGGCAGCTGTGCCAGCGCCCCACAGGTATCCTCCCCGATCAGCACTGCCGCCTGGGCGCGTGCCGCGGCGGCGGCCACCGGCTCGCGCAGCGGCCCGGCTGGGATGCAGCGCCCGTTGCCGAAGCCGTAGCTGCCATCGATGGTCAGGAAGGCGAGGTCCTTCACGAGCGTCGGGTTCTGCAGCCCGTCATCCATGATCAGCGCCTGCGCGCCCGCCGCGATCGCAGCCTGCGCGCCCGCCGCGCGATCCGCCGCGATCCAGGTGGGGTTCTGGGCCGCCAGCAGCAGCGCCTCGTCCCCCGCCGCGGTGCTGTCATGCTTGCCCGGCTCCACCCGCACGGGCCCGCGCAGCGTGCCGCCATATCCGCGGGTGAGGAAATGCGCGGACACGCCCCGGTTCGCCAGCCGCTGGCCGAGATCGAGCGCCAGGCTCGTCTTGCCTGCCCCGCCCGCGGTCGCATTGCCGCAGCAGATCACGGGCACAGGCGCCTGCCAGCCCGGCCGCGCGACGCGGCGCGCCGTGGCCTGGGCATAGAGCGCGGCAAAGGGGGAGAGCAGGAGGGGCGCGATTCCGCTGCCATCCCCGGTCCAGAATTCGGGGGCACGCATGGTGCCGTCTGGCGTCCTTATCCTGGGTCCGCCACGACCCCGGCCCCGGTCAGGGGAGGGGCGGGCAGGAGGGCCTCGATCGCCGCGGCCATGCGCTCGGGCAGGGCCCCGGCATCGGCTGCGATCCGGGCGGCGGCCGTGGTCATGGACCGGGCCCGGTCCGGCTCCGTTAGCACGCTCCCCGCCGCCTCGGCCAGCGCGGCGGAATCCGCCACCCGGAGCGCGGCGCCGGCGGCCAGCATCCGGTCCACGATGGCGGTGAAGTTGCCGGTATGCGGGCCCAGCAGCACCGGGCAGCCAAGCCGGGCCGCCTCCAGCGGATTCTGCCCGCCATGGGGCACGAGGGACCCCCCGATCAGCGCCGCCCCCGCCACGCGGTACAGCAGCCCAAGCTCCCCCAGCGTGTCGGCCAGGTAGATGGCGGTGCCCGGCCCCGGGACCTTTCCCTCCGAGCGCAGCACGACCGAGGGCGCGTCCGGCAGCGCCGCCAGTTCCCGCGCCAGGGCAGGCCCGCGCTCGGGATGGCGGGGGGTGATCACCGTCAGCAGCCCTGGTAGTCGCGCGGCAAGGCGCGCATGCGCCTCGGCCACCTGCGGCTCCTCCCCGGGATGGGTGCTGGCCGCCAGCAGCACCGGCCGGGCGCCGATGGCCGTGCGAAGGGCGGATACCGCGTCCTCCGATGCCGGCAGCGGCCTTGCCGAGAATTTCAGGTTTCCCCAGGCCTGCGTCGTGCGCGCCCCGAGCGCCCGCAGCCGCTCCGCATCCGCCTCGGTCTGCGCGATCACCAGCGAGGGCACGCTGAACAGCCGCCGGGCCATCGCCGGCACCTGCCCCCAACCCCGCGCCGAGCGGGCGGAGACGCGCGCATTCACCAGGGCCAGCGGGATGCCCCGCTCCGCAATGGCCCCGATCAGGTTCGGCCAGATCTCGCTCTCGATCAGCACCGCCGCATCCGGTCGCCACCCATCGAGGAACCGTGCCACATGGGCCGGCACATCCAGCGGCGCGAAGCGGTGCTGCACCCGCCCGGCCAGCCCGGCCGGCAGCCTCTCCGCCAGCAGCCGCGCCGCCGTCACCGTCCCCGTCGTCACCAGGAAGCGCAGCCCGGGCCGGGAAGCCGCGAGCGCTTCGATCAGCGGCAGGGCCGACTGGCTCTCCCCCACGCTCGCCCCATGCAGCCACAGCAGCGGGCCGGGCGGCCGCTCCGCTCCCTCGCCGCGGCGCTCACCCAGTCGCGCCGGATCCTCCTTACCCCGCCGTGCCCGCCGCGCGAGCCAGAGCGGAAGCAGAGGCGCCGCGACGGTGGCCGCCGCGCGCCAGGCCAGCAGCGGCAGGGTGCCGCGCCAGCCATCCGGAAGGGCGGGGCGCAAGGGCACTGCTCCCTCCAGCCCCGGTGGTTCCCCGGGATGCGCGGGCTGGCCCATGATCACGCCGCGGTCCCGTGCGGATCCTCGGCGCCGGTTGGCGCCACCGCCCGATTGCCGGGCTCGATCCGCGGCGGCGCCGGCGGAAAAGCCGGGGGCGCCTGCCGGGCCAGCGCCTGCGCGGCTGCCAGTTCCGCCGCGCCGTCGCGCCCGGCCCGCCGCGCCTCGGCCCAGGCATCCGCCGCGTCGCAGGCCGCGCTCAGCGCCGTCTCCACCGCAGCCCGCCCATCCTCGGCGGCATGGCCGGGCACCACAAAGGGCGGATGCAGCACGATCAGCCCGCGCGAGAAGGGCAGGGGGATCACCATCCGGTCCCAGGACCGCAGCCGGAAATGCCTGGTGGTGATGGCCGCATAGGGCAGCACCGGCGCCCCTGACACGGCCGCCAACTGCCCGACGCCTGCCGCCGCCACACGTCGCGGCCCGCGCGGCCCATCGGGGGTGATCGCCACGACGCCATCCTTGCGCAGGATCTTCAGCATCATCCGCAGCGCCTGGCTGCCGCCCTTGGAGGTCGAACCGTAGATCATGTCGAGGTCAAAGCGCGCCACCACCTCGCCGATGAACACCCCGTCCCGGTGCTGCGAGACCAGCACCTGCGGCCGCTTCGGCCGAAGCGCCGGCACCAGCCGCTGCATCCCGATCCAGGGGCGCGGGCCAAGCGCAATCCGCTCGTGCCAGAAGGAGAGGATGACCGGCCCTGGCCGCGCCTGAAGCGCCGCGATGGCGGCATCGCCCGCCAGGGTCCAGCGCGTGGTCCGGTGGACGAGCGCGATATACAGCCCCAGCAGCCGGGCCGCAGCCGCCAGGAAGCGGGGATGGCGCGTCAGCCGCCGGAGCATCGAAGGGGTGCCATGGGTTTGGCGCCCCTAGCACGGGAGCGGCGAGAGGTCACGCCAGGGGCCCTACCCCCCGCGCCCGCAGCCGCAGCAGGCTCACCCCCGCGCCGACCGCGGCGAGCCCGAAGCCGAGAGTCAGCGCCAGCTTCGGCGCCCCGACCGGCATCCCCGCCATCCAGCCCAGCACCAGCCCCACCGTGGCCGCGCCGGTGGTCTGCCCCAGCAGCCGGGCAGTGCTCAGCATCCCGCTCGCGCCCCCCGCCCGCTCCGGTGGCGCAGCGCCCACCATGGTGCGGTTGTTGGGCGTCTGGAAAAGCCCGAAGCCGAAGCCTCCCAGCGCCATCCGCCAGGCGATATCCGCGGCGGAGGGCGCCTCTGGCAGGATCGCCAGCAGCCCGAGGGCGGCTGACATCATCGCCAGCCCCACGCCTCCCAGCACTGCCGCCGGCATGCGGTCCATCAGCCGCCCGGAAAGCGGCGCCGCGGCAGCGGTGGCGAGGAACCAGGGCGTCGTCAGCAACCCGGCCTGGAACACCGAGAACCCGTAGCCGCTCTGCAGCAGGAAGGGCAGGGCGGTAAAGGCCAGCCCCTGCGCCCCGAACGAACACAGCGAGGTGCAGACCGACAGCGCGAAAACCGGGATCCGCAGCAGGTCCACCGGCAGCAGCGGCCGCGCCACCCCCACCTGCCTCCGCACCAGCCAAACCCCCGCCGCCAGTCCCACCAGCACCTGCGGCAGCGCCGCCCAGGCTGCGCCACCATGGGCCAGGGAATCGAGGCCGAGGATGAGCGTGCCGAAGGTGACCGCCGACAGAATCGCGCTCACCACGTCGAAGCGATGCCGCCCGCGCGGGCTCTCCGGCAGGCTCCTCCACCCGATCAGCAGCGCCGCCAGCCCGATCGGCACGTTCACCGCGAAGATCCAGGGCCAGTCCGCGACACCGAGGATCAGCCCCGCCACCGTCGGCCCCGCCGCGGCCGAGGAGGAGACCACCATCGCGTTCAGCCCCAGCCCCCGCGCCAGCCGCGCCCGTGGCTGGATGAAGCGGATCACGGCCGAGTTGACGCTCATCAGCCCCGCCGCGCCGAAGCCCTGGAAGGCCCGCGCCGCGACCAGCCCGTCGAAGCTCGTTGCCAGGGCACAGCCGAGGGAGGCGATGGTGAACAGCACCAGCCCCGTAAGATAGACCTTCCGGTACCCCACGATCTCGCCCAGCGCGGCCAAGGGCAGCAGCGAGACCGTGACCGCCAGCTGATAGGCATTGGTCGCCCAGATAGAGGCCGCCGGAGTCGTGTCCAGCGCCCTCGCGATGGTCGGCAGCGCGGCCGACCCGATGGTGCTGTCGATCACCGCCATGGTGATGCCGAGCGCGACGGCCGCGGTGGCCCAGTTGCGCCGGGGCTGGGGAAGGCCGTCTTCCGGAAGCTCGGCCGAGGAGGTGGAAGCGGACAGGGACAGGACACTCCGCAGCTGCCGGTCGCCGGCCATTGCCCCCTTCCTGCCCCCGACGCGCGGCCTTGGCTACACCCCGGCCGCCGCCTCGCCTTTGCCCTGATGGCCCGGCATGACCATATCTCGGCCGTGAGCGACGCCCCAACCCTGGCCCCCAACCCGGCCCCGGCGACCACCGTGGAGCCCCTGGCCCTCTACATCCATTGGCCGTTTTGCGCGGCCAAATGCCCGTATTGCGACTTCAACTCCCATGTCCGCCCCGCCGTGGACGCTACCCGCCACGGCCGCGCCCTTCTGACGGAGCTGGAGCATGAGGCCGCGCGCCTCAATCGCCCGCGCCGCCTCGCCTCCATCTTCTTCGGCGGCGGCACCCCGTCCCTCATGCCACCCGAGGCCGTCGCCGCCCTCATCGCCCGCGCCACCACCCTCTTCGCGCCCGAACCCGACCTGGAAATCACGCTGGAGGCCAACCCCACGAGCGTGGAGGCCGCCAAGCTCCGTGAATTCCGCGCCGCAGGCGTCAACCGCCTCTCCCTGGGCGTGCAGGCGCTCGATGCCGCATCCCTCGGCTTCCTCGGCCGCAACCACTCGGCCGGTGAAGCGGTGGCGGCGCTGGAACACGCCCGCGCCACCTTCCCCCGCCTCTCCTTCGACCTGATCTATGCCCGCCCCGGCCAGTCCGAGGCGGAATGGCGCACCGAACTCCGCCGCGCCCTGTCCCTGGCCGCCGACCACCTCTCGCTCTACCAGCTCACCGTCGAACCCGGCACGCGCTTCGCCACCGAGCACGCCCGCGGCGCCTTCCGCCTGCCCGAAGGCGAGGACGCCGCCGCCCTCTACAACGCGACGGCCGAGGAAGCCGCCGGCTTCGGCCTGGCCCCCTATGAGGTCAGCAACTACGCCAAGTCCGGCGCCGAGAGCCGCCACAACCTCGCCTACTGGCGCTACGGGGACTATCTCGGCATCGGCGCCGGCGCGCATCAGCGCCTGACCGTGGACGGCACCGTCATGGCCTCCCGCCGCCACCGCGCACCAGAGATCTGGCTGGACCGCGTGGAGCGCGACGGCCACGCCCGGGTGGAGGAGGAAGCCCTCACCCCCGTCGAGCGTGGACGCGAGGCGATGCTGATGGGCCTGCGCCTGACAGAGGGCATCGACCCCGCCCGCATCACGGCCCGCAGCGGCCTGTCCTTCGACGCGGTGGTGGACCAGCCGATGCTCGAAGCCCTGATGGAGGAGGGCTATCTCCGCTGGCTGCCGAATGGCCGCCTGCAGGCCACCACCGAAGGCCGCCTGCGATTGGACGCCCTGCTGCCCGTTCTGCTGCGCTAGTGCGAGCGTAGCTCGCCCCACTCCTCGTTCCACACGCCATAGGGATCGACGATCACGAGCGGCGCCTGCAGCGCCTGGGACTTTCGGATCCCGTCATTGATGGCCAGCGCCGCCGGGCGGCAGGTCAGCCCCGGCCCCTCCGGCATCTCGCCACTGGCAATTGCAGCGGGATAGCTGCCGGGAACCACCACCACACCCACCAGCGCGCCCGAATCATCCTGCGTGATATGGACCGCCACCTCGCTTGGCAGCGGCTTGTCGCGACCACCGAAAATTCCTTGGCCCAGCATTCGTAACCTCCCCACCGGCGTCTTCGCCGTTAGGGGCACCCTACCAGCCCGCGCGCGCAAAACTGTCAAAAAAGAGGAGGGCGACGCTTCCTCCGCGCTACTTCCCGGGCTTGTGCACCCGCAGCGGCCCGAAGCTCTGCGCGACGGGCATCACCTGCAGCGTGTTCACATTCACCCGCGCCGGCCGCGATGCCACCCAGTGCACGGCATCTGCGATATCCTCCGGCATCAGCGCATCGGCGCCCTCATACACAGCCGCTGCCTTCGCATCGTCGCCGAACCGCACATTGCTGAACTCGGTGCCGCCCACCAGCCCCGGCTCGATGTCGGTCACCCGCACCGGCGTGCCCCAGAGATCGGCGCGCAGGTTAAGGCTGAACTGCCGGACGAAGGCCTTGGTCGCGCCATAGACATTGCCACCAGGATAGGGGAACTCCGCCGCAGTGGAGCCGATATTCACGATGTGCCCGCGCCCGCGCGCGACCATCCCCGGGAGCACCGCGCGGGTGAGATACATCACCCCCTTCACATTGGTGTCCACCATCGCGTCCCAGTCATCGAGATCCGCGTTTTGCGCCGGCTCCAGCCCGCGGGCGAGGCCGGCATTGTTCACCAGCACGTCCACCGCCGCCCATTCTTCGGGCAGCGCGGCAACGGCCGTTTCCACTGCTGCACGGTCCCGCACATCCAGCACCAGCGGCAGGACGTTATCCGCCCCCAATTCCCCGTGCAGCGCAGCCAGCCGATCCGCGCGACGTCCCGCGGCAATGACGCGTGCGCCATCGGCGACAAAGCGGTGCGCAATTGCCAGCCCGAAACCCGAGCTCGCGCCAGTGACGAGAACGATCATGCTGCCGTCTCCCCGTGCAGCACTTCCCAGATACGCAGCGGCGTCGCCGGCATGTCCAGATGCGTCACACCCCGCTCGGACAGCGCATCGACCAGCGCATTCATCACCGAGGGCAGGGACCCCGCGCATCCCGCCTCGCCACAGCCTTTCGCACCCAGCGCATTGGTGCGTGCCGGCACGGGATGGCTGTTGAAGGCGAAGAACGGCGCGTGCTCCGCACGCGGCAGCCCGTAATCCATGTAGGAGCCGGACAGCAGCTGCCCGTCCTCGCTATAGGCCGTCTGCTCGGTGAAGGCCTGGCCGATGCCCTGCACGATGCCGCCATGCGCCTGCCCGGCCACCAGCATCGGGTTCACGATGGTGCCGAAGTCATTCACCGTGGTGTAGCGCACCACCTGCGGCTCGCCCGTCTCGATATCCACCTCCACCTCGGCGATGTGGCAGCCATTGGGGAAGGCGGAATCCTCGTACTCATCTGTGGTGGAGACATCGAGCGAGCGCAGCTCCTCCGGCAGCCCCGGCGCGCTGCGCGCCATCGCCGCCAGCTCCATGATGCCGACGCCGCGATCCGTGCCCGCGATGGCGAAACGGCCACCATTCGCTGCATGGGGCTCGAACTCGATATCCTCTGCCGCCGCCTCCAGCACATGCCCGGCGATCCGCCGCCCCTTCTCGATCACCTGCGCACTTGCGGTCGAAAGCGCCTGCCCCGTCGCCATGATCGAGCGTGACCCACCCGTGCCGCCGCCCGCGATCAGCAGGTCGCTGTCGCCCTGCTCCAGCCGGATCCGGTCGAAGGGAATGCCCAGCCGGTCCACCAGCACCTGCGCGAAGGGCGAGGCATGGCCCTGCCCATAATCCAGCGTGCCCGTGAGAATGGTCACGCCACCATCCTCGTCGAAGCGGATGCCGCCCATCTCCTTCGAGGGCGGCGCCGTCACCTCCAGGTAATGCCCGATCCCGATCCCGCGCAGCTTGCCGTTGCGGCGGCTCTCGGCGCGCCGTGCCGCGAAGCCATCCCAGTCGGCGGCGGCCAATGCCTCCTCCAGGATCGCCGGAAAATCACCGCTGTCGTAATGCATGCCGGACGGAGCCGAATAGGGGATTTGCTCCGGGCCGATATGGTTGCGCCGGCGCAGCTCCACCCGGTCGATCCCCATCTCCCGCGCGGCCGTGTCGACCAGCCGCTCCATGTAGTAGTTCCCTTCCGGCCGCCCCGCGCCGCGATACGCGCCGACAGGCGTGGTGTTCGTGAACACGCAGCGCGTGTTCACCTCGACCAGCGGCGTGCGGTACACGCTGATCACGTTCTTCACCGTGTTCACGGTGGAAGGCAGCGTCGTCGCATTGGACAGATAGGCACCGAGATTGCCGTAGCCCGTCATCCGCAGCGCGAGGAAATGCCCCTCCGCATCCAGCGCCAGCTCGGCGGTGAAGTCATGGTCCCGCCCATGGCTGTCCGACAAGAAGCTCTCCGACCGGCTGTCCGTCCACTTCACCGGCCGCCCCAGCAACTTCGCCGCATGCAGCAGCGCCGGGTACTCCGGATAGACGCTCGCCTTCATCCCGAAGGACCCGCCGACATTCCCCGTCAGGACGCGCAGCTCCTCGGGCTCCACATGCATCACCTTGGCGACGTTGCCGCGCATGCCGAACACACCCTGGCTGCCCATCCGCAGCACGAAGCGCCCATCCTCCACATGCGCCACCGCCGAGCGCGGCTCCATCGGGGAGACCACGACGCGGCTGTTGCGGATCGCAAGCTTCGTGACATGCGCCGCCCGCGCGAAGGCGGCCGCCACCGCCTCGGCATCCCCGTAGTGGAAATCCACCACCTGGTTCCCGGGCACGTCGTCGTAAACCTGCGGCGCATCCGGGGCGACCGCGTCGCGCGCCTCCGTCACGGCCGGCAGCGGATCGATATCCAGCACCAAGGCTTCCGCCGCGTCCCGCGCCTGCTTGGCCGTCTCCGCCACCACCATCGCCACGGGGTCGCCGACGAAGCGCACCTTGTCGCTCGTCAGCACGGGCTGACGCGGTAGGCGCGCCGGGCTGCCGTCGCGGTTCTTCTGGCCGACATTCACGGGCATCGGCCCAATCCCCGCCGCCTCGAGGTCCCGGCCCGTGATGACCGCCAGCACCCCCTCCATCGCCGCGGCCTCCGCCGTGTCGATCCCGCGGATCACGCCATGGGCATAGGGGCTGCGCACCATCACCGCATGGGCCTGGCCGGGCAGGGAGAGGTCGTCGCTGTAGCGTCCCTCGCCCCGCAGCAGCACCGGGTCCTCCTTGCGGGAAACGGGCTGGCCGATGCCGAATTTCAGCCGCGAGGGATCGATCGGAGCGTTCATGCGGGCATCCTGTCAGGCATGTGTGGCGGCGCGGGCGCGTCCCCGCCAAATTGGGTGCTGATGCTGCATCGCGGAAGTCTCTTTCCCGCGACGCGGCGGAAGAAGGGGTCTCAGCCCGCTGGCCGCGGCATGGGGTTGCGGCCCCGGAACTCCCGGCTGGTCAGCAGGATCTCGCGCACCTGGCGCACCGAATGGCGCTCCGCCAGCGCGTCCACCGCTTCGTCCTCCGGCACCCGGTCCAGCAGGTACATGTACAGGCCAATGACCTCCTCGCGCGTCGCCGGGCGGTCCCGCTCCAGCCGCGTCCGCATCTGCTCCTCCAGCAGGACAGGCAGCTTCACCTGGCGGAAATACTCCTGGCGCTTGCGCGGATCGCCGATGATGCCGGCCACCTGGGAATCCACCCCCGAAGCCAGGTGGTGCTGCGGCCCCTCCACCCAGTTCATCCGGTCGTAGCCCATCTCCTTGAACCGCTCGTCGCGGAAGGAGGCGCCCTGGGCCCCGATGTACCGGGCGAAGCACACATCGGTCATCACGCGCCCGATTCCCAGCGCGTTGCAGCCCAGCGTCTTCACCGCATCCTGCGAGGAAAAGCCCCCCGCCAAGTCCAGCGTCTCCATCCAGCGGAAGATCGCCAGATGGTCCCGCCACCCGTAATCCGATCCCTCGAGAATCTGGTCGTAGGGCGCCATCCACTCCCGCAACCGCTGCCAGGGCTCCCGTCGGAGGCCGAAGGCCCAGTGGTGCTGCATCATGGTCAGCCAGGCCTCGGGCCCCGGCGGCTGCGCCTCGTGGTCGCCATAGGCCGCGAAATATCCCACGCGCGGATCGCGATCCGAAAGCGCCCGCAGCTCGCCCATGATCCGCAGGTATTCCGGCCCCAGCTCCAGGTCGTCCTCGAGGAAATAGGCGCAATCCGCGTCCATCGCCTCGAAGGCCAGTACCTCGCCACGCCGGATGTTGGAGGCGATCCCGAGATTGCTCCGCGCCGCCGCTACCTGCCCGCGCGGGAAGTACTTCCGGAAGGCCGCGACCGAGGCCGCCAGTTCCGCATCCTCGGCGTAGCGCAGCCCCGTGCGGGCGGAGACGGCGCCGTCCTGCAGCAGGAACACCCGCCGCGGATCAAGCACCACCCCGCGCTGGTTGAGCAGCGAGGCGCAGACCCGCTCCAGATAGGCCGGACGGTTGAAGGCGAAGAGGATGACGGGCACGTCCAGCACCACCGGCGCCGGCTCCGTGTGCACCGCAGGAACTGCCAGCTCGTCGCTCAACTCGGCCCCTCCGCGCGGTCCAGCCCTTTGGCTAGGGCGTGCGGCAGCCAATGGCAACGGGGCCTCAGCCCTCCTCGCGCCCGATCTCCAGCGCCCTGGCATAGACCTGCCGCCGCGGCAGCCCGGTCGAGGCCGCGACCATCGCCGCCGCATCCCGCAGCGACTGCCCGCCGGCCAGCGCCGCCCGCAGCCGCGCCTCCACCTCCTCCGCCCCGCTCGGCGCATCCACCTCCGCCGGGCCGACCACCACCACGATCTCGCCGCGCGCGGCGTGCCCGGCGTAATGCGCCGCCAGCACGGGCAAAGGCCCCCGCCGCACCTCCTCGAAGCGCTTGGTCAGCTCCCGCGCCACCGCCGCCGGACGATCCCCGAACCCCTCCGCCAGCGCCCCCAGGCACTCGGCCAGCCGGTGCGGCGCCTCGAAGAAGACGAGCGTCGCCGACAACCCCGCCCCTTCCGCCGCCCGCAGCCGCGCGATCGCGTCCCGCCGTGCGCCCTCCTTGGGCGGCAGGAACCCCATGAACAGGAAGGGCAGGGGCGGCAGGCCCGACAGCGTCAGCGCCATGACGGCCGCATTCGGCCCGGGCACCGCCGAGACGAACACCCCCGCCTCCATCGCCGCCCGCGCCAGCCGGTATCCGGGATCGCTGACGAGGGGCGTGCCGGCATCGGAGATCAGCGCGATGCGCGCCCCGCCCCGCAGCCGCTCCAGCAGCCGCGGCACCTCGCCCGCCTCGTTGTGGTCGTGCAGGGGATGCAGCGGTGCCGAGATGCCGTGCCGCGCCAGAAGCGGCGCCGACACCCTCGTGTCCTCGCACAGGATCAATTCCGCACCGCGCAAGGTCACGACCGCGCGGGGTGACAGGTCCCCCAGGTTGCCGATGGGGGTGGCGACCAGCCATAAACCCGGTGCAAGCGCGGCACTCGGGCCGCCAGCAGGAGGGGGCTCGCGTGAATCCTCATGTGTTCCGGCTCCAGGGCCGTCCGTCCCCGCGTCCACGTCAGCCTGCAAGCTCCGCCTCCCGCGCCTCGATGAACCTGGCCAAAACCCTGTCCCTGCTGGCGCTTGTGGGCCTCGGCGCCTGCGCCCCGCAAGTGCCGCGCACCACCTTCGCCGCCCCGGGCGGCCCCATCTTCGGCAGCGGCGCCACGGCCCCGCAGCAGGCCCCAGCCGCCCGCGTCGCCGTTCTCCTGCCGATGACCGGCCCGCAGGGCGCCCTCGGCCCGGCGATGATGAACGCCGCCACCCTCGCCCTGTTCGACTCCGGCGCTCGTGGCGTGGAGCTGGTCCCGCGCGACACCACCGGTTCGGCTGGCGGCGCCTCGGAGGCCGTCCGCACCGCCCTGGCCGAAGGCGCCCGCGTGGTCGTCGGCCCGCTCACCGGCGCCGAGACCGCCGCCGCCGCCGGCCAGGCCCGCGCCGCCGGCGTCCCCGTGCTCGCCTTCACCAATGACGTGGAGCAGGGCGGCAATGGCGTCTGGGTGACCGGCGTCACCCCCTCGCAGCAGGTCCGCCGCCTCGTCACCTCTGCGCAGTCGGCCGGCATCCAGCGCATCGGCCTCGCCGGGCCGGACGGCCCCTTCACCCGCCAGCTCGCCAATGCGCTCCGCAACGCGGCGCGCGATTCCAACCTGCCGGCTCCCGTCATCGTCACCTATCCCGCCGGCGCCTCCCGCTCCCAGGCAGCCGGCCAACTCGCCACTCAGGCCGGGCCCGAGGGCCTCGGCCTGCTGATTCTCGGCGAGAGCGGCGCCCAGGCGCGCGAGATGGCCGCGGCGCTCGCCGGCGCTGGCCTTGCCAGCCCGCCGCTCCGCATCGGCGGCCCAGCCCTCTGGGCCGGGGACGCCTCGCTCGCCAGCGAGCCCACCCTCGCCGGCGCCTGGGTCCCAGGCCCCGACCCCCAGGCCCGCAACGGCTTCGAGGCCCGCTACCAGTCCGCCTTCGGGGACCGCCCGCCGCGCCTCGCCGCGACCGCGTATGACGCCACCTCGGTCGCGGTCCGCAGCCTGCGGGGCGGCGATCCCGCCGCTGTCGCCACCCTTCCGGTGGGCGAGGCCCTGCAGGGAGCGGACGGTGCCTTCCGCCTGCTGCCCAACGGCCAGGTCCAGCGCGCCCTGGCCGTCTACGCCCTTACTCCCGGCACCGAGCCGCGGCCGGTGGAGCCGCCGGTTCTGCCCGGCGCCGCCGGCTCCTGAATCCCGGTCCGCTGAGAACAGCCCCATCCTGGACGGCGCTGCTCCGTGTGGCAGCGCTGATCTCGGGCGTGCCCTGCGCCGCCATGGGGCTGTTGCTGGCAAGCGGCTCGGAACCCGCGCCGGTGCTCCTCGCTCTCCTGGGCACGGCCGTCACCGCCCTGCTCCTGGCTCGCGCCTGGCTCGTCACCCTGGCCGGGCTGGAAGCCGACCTCCGCGCAGCGGCCGATGGCGAGCCGAGGCCTCCGCGCGAACCCCTGCTGCCCGCCGCCAACCGCGTGGCGGAATCGGCTGCTCGCCTCGCCCGCAGCCTCGCCGCGCGGGAGGCCGAGCTGGGCCGCCTCCGCCGAGCCGATGCTGCGATCGTCGAGGCCCTGCCCGATCCCCTGCTTGTCCTGGCCGAGGATGGCAGCGTCCTCCGCGCCAATGCCGCCGCCCGCCGCTTCTTCGGCCCGGGTCCAAGCTCCGGCCCGGGCACCGAGGACCGCAGCGCTGACACAGCTGCCTTCCTGCGCCACCCCCGCATCGCTGGCGCCGTGGACCGCGCCCTCGCCGAGGGCATCCCGCAATCCGCGGAGGCCGTGCTGCCCGTCCCCGTCGCGCGGGACCTTTCCACCCAGGTCATCCCGCTGGACCCGCCGCTCTCCGATGGCGGCCGGCTGATGGTGGTCCTGGCGGACCGCACCCAGGCCCGCGCGGCCGAGCGGATGCGCGCCGACTTCGTGGCCAATGCCAGCCACGAGCTGCGCACCCCGCTCGCCTCCATCATCGGCTTCGTCGAGACCCTGCGCGGCCCCGCCCAGGGCGATCCAGAGGCCACCACCCGCTTCCTCACCATCGTCGCCGACCAAGCCGACCGCATGCGCCGCCTGATCGAGGACCTGCTCGGCCTGTCGCGCATCGAGATGACCGAGCACCAGGCGCCCGGCAGCGAATGCCGGCTCGACCTGCTGGCCCGCGACGAGGCAGCGGCCATGGCTCCAATTCTCGCCGGCCGCAATGTCAGGCTCGAGCTGGACCTCTCCGCCGCGACCGCCGACCCGGCCGATCCCGGCCAGCTCGCCCAGGTCCTGCGCAACCTGCTGGAGAACGCGGTGCGCTACGGGCGCGAGGGCGGCACGGTCCGCCTCTCCGTCCGCACCCTGGCCGCGCCCGAGGGCGGCCTTGCCCCCGGCGTGCTGCTACGGGTGGCCGATGACGGCCCGGGCATTGCCCGCGAGCACATCCCGCGCCTGACCGAGCGCTTCTACCGCGTCGATCCCGGCCGATCCCGCGCGGCGGGCGGCACCGGGCTGGGTCTGGCGATCGTGAAGCACATCGTCGGCCACCACCGCGGCCAGCTGCTGATCGACAGCGTGGTGGGGCAGGGCACCGTCATGCGCGTCTGGCTGCCCGGGCGTTAACCCACCGCAACCGCGCCCCGATTGGCTTCGTTGAAGCTGCCGAAGAGAGGAACCCCCACCATGGTCCGTCCCATCCTGATCCCCGCCCTGCGCGCCATCGGCGCCCTGCCGGTGCCCGCGCGTGAGACCCCCGTCGTCGCCGCGCCTCTTCGGTAGGATAAAGCGGGGAGGGGCACCTCCCCAGAAGATGCCGGCCCCGCGCCGACCTGCCGGAAATGAAAAGGCCGGAGAAGCAGGGCTTCTCCGGCCTTTCTCTATGCTGCGGCCCGGCCCGCCTGCGGATCCAGCCGGTACCCACCACCCTCGGTGAGCAGCAGCGAGGCCGTCGCGGGATCCGGCTCGATCTTCTGCCGGAGCCGGTAGATATGCGTCTCCAGCGTGTGCGTGGTGACGGCGGCGTTGTAGCCCCACACCTCGTTCAGCAGGATCTGCCGCCCCACCGGCCGCCCGGCGGCGCGGTAAAGGAACTTCAGGATCGCGCATTCCTTCTCGGTCAGCCGGATACGGCGGTTCCGCGCCGGGTCCTGCAGCATCTTGGCCGAAGGCCGGAAGGTGTAGGGCCCGATCACGAAGACCGCGTCCTCGGAATTGTCGAATCCGCGCAGCTGAGCCCGCAAACGCGCGAGAAGTTCCATAATGCGGAATGGCTTGGCGATGTAGTCGTTGGCGCCGGAATCGAGGCCACGCACCACGTCCTGCTCGGCATCCTGGCCGGTCAGCATGATGATCGGAACCTTGATTCCGGTGCGGCGAAGCTCGGCGCAAAGGTCACGCCCATCGCCATCCGGCAGCCCGATATCGAGCAGCACGGCGTCGAAGCGCGCACCATCGGCAAGTAGGATCTGACCCGCTTCCGCCATAGAACCGGCCTCGCTTGGGGCAAATTCGCCCTCCAAGGCCAGTTGCTCCGACAGTGTGGCGCGCAGCGCCGGGTCGTCGTCCACGATCAGGATCGGACGGGGGTCCGACATGCACCCTCCCGTATGAAGGACTTCCAGTCCGGCCCGTGGTGTTGGCCGATCCCGGAGCTGTGAAGTCGGGATATGGGGCCAAGCCGCCGGATGCGGCAAGGCTTGGCTCTCTTTTTCGTGGGGGAATGCCCCCTTCACCCCGTTCATGCCCCCTTTTGGCCGCATCGGCCTTCCCATATTGGCACCTCGCCCCGGAAGGGCGCCCTACTGCGCGAATCGCGCGGCACGGCCCTCCTTCCGAGGCCGGACCCGCCGGGGCGCCCGGCGGGATGCGTTTGGGGGATGGAATGGCCGACGCTTCGATGAGCGCCCAGGCTTCGATAGGCGTCCAGGTGACCGGAGGCCCGGTTCGGTCGGATTCCGCCGCGCTGGGAACCGCTTCCGTGGGCACGGGCTCCACGGGCACTGCCCCGTCCGGGGACTCCCTGGCCGCCGCCATGCGCGCGGTCCACCGTGCCGTTTCCGAGCTCCGAAGGGGCACCCCGGTCCTGCTCGAGAGCGGGGGCGAATCGCTCATCCTCGCCGCCGCCGAGACCGTGGGCGCCCGCGGACTGTCCGAGCTGGCGAATGCCGCCCTGGCCCCGCCCGTGCTGCTGCTTTCCGCCCCGCGTGCCGCCGCGGTGCTGGCCCGCCCCGTCCTTGCCCATCCTGCGACCGGCACTGCCGCGCCGGAAGACGCGCCCGTCTCCCTCCGCCTCTCCCCCGCGCTGCTGGCGCCCGAAACGTTGCGCCGCATGGCAGACCCGGTGGCCGAGCAGCTCCTGCCCGAGATGCCGCAGATCGTACCGTCGCCCGGCTTTGCCCAGGCGCTGTCGCCCGCCGCCATCGCGCTGGCCAAGGTCGGGCGCCTGCTGCCCGCCCTGGTCGCCGCCCCGGCCTCCGTCCCCGCCGCGGCCCGGCTCGGCCTGCTCTCCGTCGATGTCGCTGCTGTCCTCGCCTACCCGGCCTCCGCCAGCGCCAGCCTCACCCGCGTCGCCGAGGCACAAGTGCCGCTGGAGGACGCGCCGGACGCCCGCATCGTCGCCTTCCGCGCCGCCGATGGTGGGATCGAGCACCTGGCCATTCTCGTCGGCCGCCCCGAGGACGCGCCGGCCACTGGCCCCGCGCCGCTCGCCCGCCTCCATTCCGAGTGCTTCACCGGGGACCTTCTGGGTTCGCTGCGCTGCGACTGCGGCCCCCAGCTCCGCGGCGCCATCGCCCGCATGGCCGCCGAGGAAACAGGCGGCGTCCTCATCTACCTGGCCCAGGAAGGCCGCGGGATCGGGCTGGTGAACAAGCTGCGGGCCTATCGCCTGCAGGATGGCGGGCTCGACACGCTCGATGCCAACCGCGCCCTCGGCTACGGCGCGGACGAGCGCAACTTCCGCGTGGCCGCGACGATGCTGGAGGCGCTCGGCCTTCACCGCCTGCGCCTCCTGACCAACAACCCGGACAAGCTGGCCGGCCTCGTTGCCTGTGGCATCGGCATCGAGGGCCGGGTCTCCCATCTTTTCGCCGCCAATGGTGTGAACGACGGCTACTTGGCCACCAAGAAGGTCCGATTCGGCCACCTCATGGGTTAAACGGCACGCCGATTGCGCAAGCCTCCGGAGAAGAGGCCGGAGCGGCACCATGACCTATATCGTCCCGAACACCGCCTCGCCCGAGGGATGGGGGATGTTCGCCGGCCGCGTCTATGGCGGCACGCGCGCCGCGCCCGACGGCGGCCCGCCCCTCACTGGGGAGGAGGCCGAGCCCATGCCCATGGAGATCTCCTTCGACGAGCTCCTGGAGTCCATCAACCCGCTGCAGCACCTGCCGGGTGTGGGCACGATTTACCGTGAGGCAACCGGAAGCGCGGCCCCCATCGCCGCCCGCATCCTCGTCGGAACCGCGATCGGCGGCCCTGCCGGCTTCATCGGCGGCGTCGCCTCCGCGATGCTGGAGGTGACGGGCTTCGTGGACACATTGAGGGCCATCGCCAACGGCCGCGACCAGCCCACCGCCTTCTTCGCATGGGGCCAAGGCCCCGATCCCACCACCATCGCCCGCGCCCGTACCGCCTATGAGGAGCAGATGCGGGGAAGCACGGCCTGACCGGTGCGCGATGTCCCCAGGGGAGGCGACGCCTCCCTTGAGGCCACCAAGGCCCCCTCTTGCCCAACGCCCACCCACCCCGCAGACATCCCCCATGACGACCGCCCAACTCGCGAACCAACAGCTCGTCCTCGGCCGCGACCGCTGGCGCTGCGCCATCGGCCGCGGCGGCATTCGCGCCGACAAGCAGGAGGGCGACGGCGCCACCCCCCGCGCTACCCTCGCGCTGCGCCGGGTCCTGTACCGCGCCGATCGCGGCCGCGCCCCGGCCTGCGCTGTGCCGGTGGAGCCGATCGGCCGTACCGATGGCTGGTGCGACGACCCGGCCGATCGCGCCTATAACCGCCCCGTCACGCTCCCCCATGCCGGCCGGCATGAGGAGCTTTGGCGGGAGGACGAGGTCTACGACATCGTCGGCGTCCTCGGCTGGAACGACGCGCCGGTGGTGCGCGGCCGCGGCAGCGCGATCTTCCTGCACATCGCCCGCCCGGATTACGCGCCGACCGAGGGCTGCATCGCCCTCTCTCCTACCGACCTGCGCGCGGCGTTGGCCGCAGGTCTGACGGCGATCGAGGTCGCCTGACCCGCTGTCTCACGATTCGGTGATGCGCGCCGGGCGGGCGCGCATTATCCTGGCCGGAATGCGCTCCGGTCCCGCCCTGCTGTCCCTCTTCCTCCTTGCCGCCTGCGACACGCCGGACATGGCCGAGATGGGCCGCTCCGCCGAGAACGCGCTGCGGGCCAGTGTCCTGTTGCCCCCGAGGCAGGACGGCTTCGCCCCCCGCCGCTACGACGCGCCGGCGGGCGCGCTGGAGGAGACGGAGGTGGCGGTGACGGACGGCCCAACGCTCGTTGTCACCTATGGCAGTCGGCGCAAGGTGATGACGATGATCCAGGCCAATGGCGAGCAGCGCATGTGGCGCGCCGATGACGGCATGGTGCTGGCGACCGACGGCGCGCGGGTGGTCGCCACCGCCGGCACCTCTAACAACCTCGCCGCCACCCGCTTCGACAGCCCGGACCCGCTCGACGACGTGACCCGCCTGGCCGAGCGCCCGGCCACCGCACGCCGCGTGGTGGACCTGGTCCCCGCCTCGCGCGACCCGAACCGCATGCGATTTGGCGTAGCGCTGGAATGCCGCATGCGAGCGCAGCGGGTGGACGAGGGCCTGTTTGTGGAGGAGCGCTGCGGCGGCGGCGCCCGCTTCGTGAACCGCTACTGGGCCGATGCCGAAACGGGGGCCGTCTGGCGCTCCGAGCAATGGGTGGGCGTGGACGACCGCCCCGTGACGATCGAGGTGGTCAGCCCGCCGCCCAGCTGAGCCCGGCCCGCCGCACCCGGTGCGCGACATAGGCCAACCAGAGCAGCTGCACCGCCAGCGCCGGCAGCACCACCAGCGGCTTCATCACCGGCGAAAGATGCGGGAAGGCCAGCGCCAGCCCGGCCTGCAGCAGCACGAAGGCGCCGTGGATCGCGGCCACCCGGTGCACCGAAAGCCCTGATCGCTGCGCCAGCTGGTACAGATGGGTCCGGTGCGGCGTGCTCGGCCGCTCCCCCGCCAGCACGCGGCGAACAAGCGTGAAGCCCGTGTCGAACAGGTGCCCGAACAGCAGCAGCGGCACGATCAGGAACGAGATCTGCGCCGTGTCGAAGCGCGCGCAGGCCACGCCCAGCACCGCCAGGATGAAGCCCAGGAATTGGCTGCCCACATCGCCCATGAAGATGCGCGCGGGATGCAGGTTGAAGGGCAGGTAGCCCACCAGCCCCGCTGTGAGGAACAGCGCGGCGGCATAGACGAACCAGGCCCCTTGGCCCGCCGCGATGAAGCAGAGCGAGGCACAGGCCACCAGCAGCGACCCGCCGACCAGCCCGTCCATCCCGTCCATGAAGTTCACCGCATTGGTGCAGGCGACGATCCAGAAGAGCGTCAGCAACGGCCCAGCGATCCCCAGCTCCACCACCCCCACCCAGGGGATGGCGATGCGCGACACAACCAGCCCGCTCGCGATCGCCACCAGCGCCGCCCCGGCCTGCGCCCCCAGCTTCACGACGAAGCGGAAGTCCCAGATGTCATCTGCCAACGCCACGCCGGCAATCGCTACCGCGGCCAGGATGGTGCCGAGGAACTCCGCCTCCGCGATCCGCGCGAAGCGGGCCGTGCCGTACAGCACAACCATGCCCGCCACGAAAGCCGCCACGATCCCCAAGCCCCCGCCCTTGGGCGTGGGCACGGTGTGCGCTGTCGCCGCGCGCCTGTTGGGATCGTCCAGCATGGGATACGCGATCATCAATCGCACCACCCCGGCCGAGAGTAGCGTCAGAACCGCCGCGAAGCCGAGATGCGGCAGGAAGGCCTCGAACTCCATCAGCCCGTGATCCGCGCGGGATCGAGGCTGGCATAGACATCGCCGCTATTGGCGGCATGCGGCAGCGCCTCGATCCAGGTCCGCATCGCCGCAGCCTCCACCGGCGCCTGCAACGCGAACCTCATGCCCTCGCCCAGCGCCGCGTTGAAGTGGTAGGGGCCGAGCGCCGCCATCCGCGCCAGGCAATCCGCCGCCACCCCGCGCTGGATGGTGGTGAACTCGAAGGACAGCACGCGCGGGGCGAAATCCAGCCCCGCCAGCGCCTCCGCCTCGAAGCCCTCCACATCCAGCTTGATGAAGTCCGGCCGCCCATGCAGCGCCGCCAGCGCGCCGAGCGTGGTCACGGGGCGGGCGATCTCACGATCCCATCTCTGCCCCTCCCAGCCCGCAGCCCCCTCCGCCGCGGCCACGAAGGCGTCGGACGCGGTGGCGACGGTCGGGTTCCGCGTGTTCAGCCGCAGCACTGCCTCGCCCGGCGCGGCACCGACCAGCGCCGGCACCACCACCACCCCGTCATCCCCGTGGAACATGCAGCGCAGCAGCCGCGCCAGCCCCGGCTGCGGCTCCACCGCCACGGCCCGCGCGCCGAGCCGCCGGAAACCTGCCGCCCGGTCCCCCACATGCGCCCCGACATCGAAGCCGAGCTCCCCCGCCCCGAGAAAGCGTGACTGGAAGGCATCCAGCGCCCGATCCCGCCCCGGCGCGTAGTAGGTCTCGACGGAGCGGCGAAGGGCGCTCGGCTGCCTCATGCGGCAAAGACCAGGGCGCAGCCCGCGGCATCTTCCGGCGGCACCATCACACCCCCGGGCACTTCCACTCGCAGCACGGCCGAAAGCGCATCCCGCGTCGCGTCCAGATCCGCCACCCCGAGCACCATCCCCACCACCGCCGGCAGGGCAGGGGGCACCACCCCCGGCAGCACCGACGCCAGCACATCCGGTGCCAGCACCCGCACCCGCGCCCCATCCGGCAGCGGCAGCGCGAAGCCGCCCGCCGGCTCCGGCTCCAGCGCCAGGCCGGAAAGGCGCGAGAGCCGCGCCGCGCTCTCCGCCGGGTTCTCCGCCACCACAATCGCCGCGCGCAGCGCCGTCACCCCGTTCGGATGATCCATCCAGCGCTCCTGCCAGATGGCCTCCGGCGTCAGATGCCGCACCAGCTGCACGCGCCCCTCCGGCGCCTCAGGCAGCGGCAGCCGCTCAAACCGCGCGATCGGCCCGCCGGCCTCCACCGGCCGCGAGAGCGGCGATACGCCGGAAATCTCCACCCCCGCCCGCCGCAACCGCGCCAGGTTCCCCGGCGAATCCTCCATGCCAAGCGCCAGGATGCGCGCGCCCTCGAACCGGTCGAGCATCGCGCCCAGCCCGTTATCCGGCAGCGCCGGATCCACCACCGCCAGTAGCTCGATGTAACCCTGTCGCAGCATCGCGCAGCGATTGGCCGTGCCCAGCGGCTCGCTGCCCCGGGACTGCCGCGCCACCGGCGTCAGCTGGAAGCCCAGCCGCTCGTAAGTCCCCCACAGCGCCGCCGAGTCGCGCGCGCAGACGCCAACATGGTCCAGCCCGGTCGCGCTTCCCATCACACCGCCGCCCTCAGGCCGCGGGCCCGGCTTCGTAATGCGGCAGCAGCCACTCCGCCGGTTCGGCCGCCGCCTCCTCATACCAGCGCGCCACCAGCGGATGCGCCCGCACCGCCGCCATATACGCCTTGCCGCGCGGAGACACCGCGGGCGCATAGGTGATCAGCCGCGCCACTACCGGCGCATACATCGCATCCGCGACGCCCATCGCCGCGCCATGCAGGAACGGCCCGCCGCTGGCATCCAGGCAACCCGCCCACACCGTCTCGATCCGCGCGATGTCCGCCAGCGCATCCGGCGTGCCGCCGCGCCCCGGGAAGCTGCCGCCGAGATTCATCGGCATCGCCATCCGCAGCCCGCGGAACCCCGCATGCATCTCCGACGCCGCGCTCCGCAGCAGCGCGCGCAGCACGCGATCCTCAGGCCAAAGCGAGGGCGCGATCTCCGCGCAGTACTCGCAGATCGCCAAGCTCTCCCAAACCCGTGCGCCCTGGTGCTCGAGATAGGGCACCAGCCCCGCAGGCGTCGCCGCCTTGATCGCCGTGGTGCCGCCCCCGCCCGCGAGCGGGATCAGCACCTCCTCCACATCCAGCCCCGCCAGATGCACCGCCAGCCAGCCGCGCAGCGACCAGGAGGAGTAGCGCTTCGTCCCGATGAACAGCTTGCCGTCAGCCATGAACCGGAACTCCCTTGGAGGTGGAGTACTCGAAATGCAGCGCCTCGCCCGGATGCACGCGGGGATGGATGGCATGCGCCGCCATCGCCGCCTCCGAGAAGCCCTGCAGGATCAGCTTCAGCTTGCCCGGATAGGTCGCCACATCGCCGATGGCGTAAATCCCCGGCCGCGACGTCTCGCAGGTCGCCGGCGTCACGGTGATGTGGCTGCGATCCATCCCCAGCCCCCACTCCGCGATCGGTCCCAATTCCATCGAGAGCCCGAAGAAGGCCAGCAGATGATCCGCCTCCACGTCGCGCTCCTCGCCCTTCAGCGTGGAGAGCGTGACATGCGTCAGCGCCGAGCCGTCCCCCTTAAGCCCGTGCAGCTGATAGGGGATCGCCAACTCCAGCTCACCCCGCTCCGCCGCGCGGTCCAGCTGTGCCGCACTCTCGGGCGCCGCGCGGAATTTCGGGCGCCGATGCACCACCGTCACCTTCGCCGCGATCTCCTTCAGCGACAGCGCCCAGTCCACCGCCGAATCTCCGCCGCCCGCGATCACCACCCGCTTGCCCCGGAAGTCCTCGCGCCGGGACACCATGTAGCGCACCGCGCCGGACTGCTCGTAGCGCGTCAGGTCGTCCAGCGGCGGCCGGTTCGGCCCGAAGGCGCCCGCGCCCGCGGCCAGGATCACCGCCTTGGCGCGCACGCTGTCGCCCTCGCTGGTGCCCAGGGTGATAAACCCATCCTCCTCCAGCAGCCGCTCCACGCGGCGCCCGAGCAGGTAGAGCGGCGTGAAAGGCTGCGCCTGCGTCTCCAGCTCGCGGATCAGATCGGCGCCGGCGATGCGGGGATGCGCGGGAATGTCGAAGATCGGCTTCTCCGGATACAGCGCCGCGCACTGCCCGCCGATCGCTTCCAGCGTGTCGATCACCACGCATTTCATCTTCAGCATGCCGCATTCGAACACGGCGAAAAGCCCCGCGGGGCCGGCGCCGATGATAGCAACATCCGTCTCGATATGCGCGGTCATGGGCGTATCCCGTCCCCGTCAGCAGTAAGGGGACGCGTGATACAGCGGGTGGGAAGGGGGGGGAAGGCTGGGCGCCCTTCGGCCCCTGGAAGGCCTGGCCTCCCAGGCCCTTTACCGGGATGGGCACCGGCCACCCCGGACCCTGCGTCAGGTTCTCAGTTCGGCCGAACGCGATCGATCGCCCGGTCCACCGCCCGCCCGGTGGCCTCCACCGGCCCGCTCGGCGGGTCGATCGTGTCGCGCGCTCGCTCGCCGAAGGTGCGGTTCCCGCCCGTGCAGGCCGCGAGGGTGGCGAGGAGCAGCATCGGCAACAGGGCCGCACGAAGAAGACGCATGGTGGTAATCCCTCTGTCACGGCGACCCCGCGGCCGCCCCTGCTTCGCTAACCGGATCGCGCCCGCCCGGTTGCGGCATGCCGTTTCACCAGGGTTGCCCGCAGGGGTGGCCCGGGGGCAGATTGGGCCCGCCCATGACCGCCCCGATCACCCTCTTCCTGCCCGACGAGGCGGCGACCGGCGCGCTGGCCGCGCGTGCCGCCGGCCTGGCCCGCCCCGGGGACGCCATCCTGCTGCACGGCCCTCTCGGCGCCGGCAAATCCGCCTTCGCCCGCGCCTTCCTGCGCGCCGCCGCCGGCGATCCCGCGCTCGAAGTGCCGTCCCCCACCTTCACCCTCGTGCAGTCCTATGACCTTCCCGAAACCGAGGTCCATCACATGGACCTCTATCGCCTGGACGGCCCGGACGCCCTGCCCGAACTCGGCTGGGACGAGGCGCGGGAGGGAATCGTGCTGGTCGAGTGGCCCGACCGCCTCGGCGCCCTCACGCCGGGAGACGCGCTCCGCATCACCCTCGCCCCGGCCGATGCACCAGAGGCCCGCACCGCCACCCTGGCGGGCTGGGACACCCGCCGCCTGGAAGTCCTCGCCGCCGCATGACCCCCGATGAATTCCTGGCCGCCCAGGGCTATGCCGATGCCGAGCGCCTGCCGCTCCCCGGTGATGCCGGCCACCGGCGCTACGTCCGGCTGCGCGGCGGCCCCCGCCCGGCCCTGCTGATGGACGGCTCGGCTGCCGCGGCTGTCGGCCTGCCCTCCGCCGAAGCCGACCTCCGCGCCTTCATGGCCATCGGCCTGCATATCCGTGCCCTTGGTCTCTCCTCGCCCGAGGTCCTGGCCGCCAACACCCCCGCCGGCCTCCTCCTGCTGGAAGACCTGGGCGAACCCACCCACGCCAGCCTGCTGGATGGCGGCGCCGACCCGCTCCCCCTCTATCTGGCCGCCGTCGAAACCCTCGCCGGCCTGCACGCCGCCCCGCCGCCCCCCGGCCTCCCGGCCTGGGAGGGCGAGGCCATGGCCCGCACTGCCGCCGCTACCTTCCTGGACTGGTGGTGGCCCGCCGCCATGGGCGCCGACCCCACCCCCGCCCAACGCGAGGCCTTCCGCACCGCCATCCGCGCCATGCTCGCCCCCTTCGAAGGGGCAGGCGCCTTCGTCCACCGCGACTACTTCCCCGCCAATCTCCTTCCCCTGGATCGCCCGGGCCCCGCCGCGACCGGCCTCATCGACTTCCAGGATGCCGGCCACGGCCACCCCGCCTACGATCTGGTAAGCCTGCTGCAGGACGCCCGCCGCGACGTGGCGCCGGAGATCCGCCAGGCCGCCACCGCCCGCTACCTCGCCGCCCGCCCGGGGCTGGACCG
The DNA here is from genome assembly GCF_054165765.1 of Roseomonas sp. WA12. NCBI lineage: Bacteria > Pseudomonadati > Pseudomonadota > Alphaproteobacteria > Acetobacterales > Roseomonadaceae > Roseomonas > Roseomonas sp. WA12. Next base: position 405,170 of record NZ_CM135108.1, read on the forward strand.
CGCCGAATTTGAGGCCGCCACCGCCGCCATGGCCGCCCAGCGCCATCTGCGGGTCGCCGCCCTCTGGGTCCGGCTGGACCGGCGCGACGGGAAGCCCCACTACCTCCAGCACGGCCCGCGATGCTGGCGCCTGCTGGCGGATGCCCTGCGCCACCCGGCCACGGCGCCGCTCGCAGCCTTCCTCGACGAACACGTGCCGCTCCACCTGCGCGCCAACCCCCAAATGGAACCCGCCGCATGATCCGCCTGACCCACGGCATGGTGCTGGCGGCCGGACTCGGGACGCGGATGCGCCCGCTGACCGAGACCGTGCCCAAGCCCCTCCTCACCCTCCGCGGCCGCTCCCTGCTCGACCACGCGCTGGACCGCCTCGCCGATGCCGGTATCGCGGAGGTGGTGGTGAACGCCTACCACCTCGCCCCCCAGATCGCCGCCGCCGCCGAAGCGCGCACCACCCCCCACTGCACCGTGCTGCTGGAGGACGAGCTGCTGGAGACCGGCGGCGGCCTCCGCAACGCGCTCCCCCATCTCGGCGCGGGTCCCTTCGCCGCCGTGAATGGCGACGCCTACTGGCTGGACGGCCCAACCCCCGCCCTCACGCGCCTCGGCGCCGCCTTCGACGCGGATCGCATGGACGCCCTGCTGCTCATGGTCCGCGCCGCCACGGTGGAGGGCGAGGTGGGACTTGGCGACTTCCTTCTGGACCCCATCGGCCGCCTTCGCCGCCCGAAGGAGCGCGAGGTGGCCCCCTACCTCTATGCCGGCGTGCAGATCATCCACCCCCGCCTGCTGGACGGCACCGAGCCCGGCCGCTTCGGCCTGATGGGCCCCTGGATGCGCGCCATCGAGGCCGGCCGCCTCTACGGCTTGGTGCATGACGGCGCCTGGTTCCACCTCTCGACCCCGCCGGATCTGCAACGGGCAGAGGAAGTTCTGGACAAGGGCCTAGTGAAGTTGTTCTAGCGCTGTTCTCGGATCGGGCCCGGGGCGGGGGAGGGGAGCGGACGCGGTGAGGCTGTACGAGATCCCCGCCCACCGCCCCTTTCTCGACGACCTCGCCCATGGCGTCCTCGCCATGGCGGAGGACCTGGACGACCCTGCGGCGCTCGCCCGCACCACCATCCTGCTGCCCACCCGCCGCGCCGCGCGATCGCTGCGCGAGGCCTTCCTCCGCGTCTCCGGCAAGCCCGCGCTCCTCCTGCCCCGTCTGCGCGCGCTGGCCGGCCTCTCCACCGAGGACGCCGAGGAGCTGTCGCTTCCCGCCCTGCTGGACGAAGCCCCCGCGGTGGACCCCGCCCGCCGCCTCGCCGTGCTGACCGAGATGGTCATGCGCCTGCCCCCGAATTTCGGCGGCCCCGGAAGCCCCGACCAGGCCTGGCGCCTCGCCCTCGAACTCGCGACCCTGCTGGACGAGATGGCGCTAGAGGGCTGCGACCCCTCGCGCCTGCCCGAACTCGTCACCGGCGACCTCGCCCGCCACTGGGAGATCACCCACACCTTTCTCGGCGGCGTCATCAAGTCCTGGAATCAATGGCTCGCCGAACAGGGCCTCTCCGACATCGGCACCCGCCGCGTCGCCTCCCTCCGCGCCCAGGCCGAAGCCTGGAAAACCAACCCGCCAGTGGACCCCGTGATCGCCGCCGGCATCGGCATCGGCGGCACCATCCCCGAGGCCGTGGAACTCCTCCGCCAGATCGCCCGCATGGAGAAGGGCGCCGTCGTCCTGCACGGCGCCGGGGAGGAGGTGGACGGCGATCTGTGGGAGATCCTGCGCGACGCCAACAGCCATCCGCTAAACGGCACCGCCCGCCTGCTGCGCGGCATGGACGCCAGCGCCGGCGACCTCCGCCCCTGGCCCGGCCGCGCGCCCGACGCTCCCGCCCCCAACGAGGCGCGCGCCGAGCTCCTCGCGCGCGCGCTGCGCCCCGAACAGGCCATCGCCTGCTGGCAGGACCGCGAGCCCGAGCGCTGGCGCCCCGCCCTCACGGGCCTGGACCTGCTCGTCGCCCCCGACGAAGCGGGCGAGGCCGCCGCCATCGCCCTGCTGCTGCGCGAAGCCCTGGAAACTCCCGGCGCCCGCGCCGCCCTCGTCACGCCGGACCGCGATCTCGCCCGCCGCGTCTCGGTCGAACTCCTCCGCCACGGCATCCTGGCCGACGATTCCGCCGGCCAGCCGCTCGGAATGACTCCCACCGGCGCCTTCCTCCGCCTCATCGGCCGCATGGTCGAGGAGGGCTTTGCTCCCGTCCCCCTGCTCGCCTCCTTGAAGCACCCAATGTGCGCGGGCGGCATGCCCCGTTCCGATTGGATGCGCGCCGTGCGCGAGCTGGAGCGCCATGCCCTCCGCGGCCCGCGCCCCGCCGCCGGGCTGGACGGGTTGCGCCGCGCCGCCGAGACCATCCGCCACGAACAGCCCCGCACCCGCGTGCTGGCGGTGCTGGACGCGCTGGAAGCTGCCCTCGGCACCTTCCGCGAGCTGGACTACGGCGTCCGCCCCCCCGCCGACCTCCTGGCCGACCATCTCGCCGCCGCCGAGGCCCTCGCCAGCACGGACGAACTCCCCGGCGGCCTACGCCTCTACCGCGGCGAGGAGGGTGAGCCGCTCGCCGTCCACCTGTCATCGCTCGAGCCCGCCATGCGCGCCCTGCCGCCGCTGGAAGCCGCCGCCTGGCCCTCCCTGTTCGACGCGCTGCTGGAAGGCCCGCTCGCTCCGGGCGTGCGCACCATGCGCGGCCGCAAGGGCGGCTCGCATCCCCGCGTGCAGATCCTCGGCCTCCTCGAAGCCCGCCTCCAATCCTTCGATCGCGTCGTTCTCGGCGCACTCGAGGAAAGCATCTGGCCGATCGCCACCGACCCCGGCGCCTGGATGAGCCGCCCCATGCGCACCGCCTTCGGCCTACCAGCGCCGGAAGCCCGCATCGGCCGCGTCTGCGCCGACTTCCTCCTCTCCGCGCTGTCGGCACCGCGCGCCACCCTGTCGCGTGCCCGCAAGCGCGGCGGCTCGCCCACCGTCGCTGCCCGCTGGCTGACGCGCATCGAGACCTTTCTCAGCGGCCAGGGCCTCGGCGGCCTGGAAACCTCCCCCGCCACCGGCTGGGCCACCCTCCTCGACAAGCCCGCGGAAGCGCAGCCCTGCACCCGCCCCGCGCCCGCGCCCCCCGCCGCGCTGCGCCCGCGCAAGATCGGCGTCACCGATGTCTGGCTGCTGAAATCCGACCCCTACGCCTGGTACGCCAAGCGCATCCTCAAGCTACGCCCGCTGGACGACCTCGACGCGGAGGCCGACGCCGCCGAATACGGCAACATCGTCCACCACATGGTCTCCCGCTGGCTCGCCCTCTGCGACGGCGACCCGCACTGCACCGACGCCCAGGAACACTTCGCCCAGGCGACGGAGGAGGCGCTGGCCGAATTCGCCCCGCGCCCCGGCCTCGTCGCCTACTGGCGCCCGCGCCTTTCCCGCATCGCCGATTTCGTGCTGGAAACCGAGCGCCTGCGCGACGATGTCGCCCAGCGCCATGCCGAGATCACCGGCGGCATCGAACTCCCCTGCGGCGTCCGCCTGGAAGGCCGCGCCGACCGCGTGGACGTCACCAAGGACGGCCGCCTCGTCCTCATCGACCTGAAGACCGGCGCCACGCCCACCAACGCCGAAATGGTGGATGGCCGCGCCCCGCAGATGCCCCTGGAAGCCGCCATCGCCGCCCGCGGCGGCTTCGCTGACATCCCCGCCGCCGAGGTCTCTTCGCTCGAGCACTGGCATGTCTCCGGCGGTTACGAGGCCGGCACCGTCGCCCCCTTCCGCCCCAAGGATTCCACCCTGCCCGAGGTCAGCGAGGAGGCCTTCGAGGCCCTGAACACCCTGGTGCAGGACTTCCTGCTGGGCGACCGCCCGTTTCTCGCGCGCCCGCACCCCGCGCGCTCGCCCAAGGGCGACGAGTACGACCACCTCTCGCGCATCGCCGAATGGGGCGGGGCGAGCGAGGGCGACGCCGCGTGAACGAGGCCGTCTCGGCGCGCATCCGCGCCCGCATCTCCCAGCAATCCGCGTCGAATCCCCGCGTCTCCGCCTGGGTGGGCGCCTCCGCCGGCTCGGGCAAGACGAAGGTCCTCACCGACCGCGTCCTGCGCCTGCTGCTGCGGGAGGACGCGCAGCCCGGCCGCATCCTCTGCCTCACCTTCACCAAGGCCGCCGCCGCCGAGATGGCGACCCGCCTTGCGTCACGCCTCGGCCAGTGGTCCGTGCTGCCGGAACCCGACCTGCGCCGCGCCCTCGAAGACCTCACCGGCCAGCCCGCGACCCGCGCGGAAGTGGCCATCGCGCGCAAGCTTTTCTGCCGCGTGCTGGAACAGCCCGGCGGCATGCGCATCGCCACCATTCACGCCTTCTGCCAGTCGCTCCTCCGCAGCTTCCCGCTCGAAGCCCGCCTGCCCCCCGCCTTCACCCTGCTGGAGGACGGCGACAGCGCCACCCTGCTGGCCGAGGCGCGCGAGGCCGCGCTCGCCGGCCGCGCCATCCCCGACGAGGCGCTGGCCGGCCTCGCCCGCCTCGTCTCCGCCGACAGCCTGGCCAAGGCGCTGCGCGAGCTGGTCGGCAAGCGCGAACGCCTGCGCCCGCTGCTGGAGCGCACCGACGGCCACGCCGCGGCACTCCGCGAATGCCTGGAAATCCCTGACGGCGAGTCCGAGGACACGCTCCCCGCCCTCGTCGTGACGCCGCCGGACTCCTTCCGCGAGGCGCTGGCGACCCTGTCGCAGCACAAGAACAAGGGCCCGCGCGACGCCGCCGCGACGCTCCTCGCCATCCTCTCCGAGCCGGAGGAGGCCCGCGCGTCCCGCTGGGCGTCCTGGCAGATGGCGCTGTTCACGCAGAAGAACGAGCGCCGCGCGGCGCTGGCGAAGGAGGAGGCGCTCGCGCAGGAAATGGCGCGCGTGGAAGCCATCCTCGCCCGTTGGAACGCGCACCGCCTGCTCGGCGCCACCGGCTCCCTCCTCGCTGCCGCCCGCCCGGTGCTCGACGACTACCGCGCCCGCAAGCAGCGCCGCGGCGCCCTCGACTTCGACGACCTGATCCATCGCGCACAGGCCCTGCTGCTCGATCCCGGCTCCGCCTGGGTTCTGTTCAAGCTGGATGGTGGCCTCGATCACCTCCTGCTCGACGAGGCGCAAGACACCAACACCGCGCAATGGGGCATCGCCCAGTCCCTCGCGCAGGAATTTTTTGCCGGCGCAGGCACCCACGAACCCGGCGACCGCACCCTCTTCGTCGTGGGTGACGAGAAGCAGAGCATCTTCGGCTTCCAGGGCGCCGATGCCCGCGGCTTCGCCGAATGGGAAAGCCGCTTCGACCGGCAGGTGACCCGCGGCGGCGCGACCTTCGAGCGCGTGCCGCTCACCGTCTCCTTCCGCTCCTGCGCCCCCGTCCTCGCCCTCGTCGATCAGGTCTTCGCCGACGGCCCCGCCCGCCGCGGCGTGGTGCGGGAGGAGGCGGTGCTCGAACACTCCGCCGACCGCGCCGGCCATGCCGGCCATGTCGAGATCTGGCCCCTCCTCGAACACGCAGGCTCGGAGGCGCCCGAGCCCTGGATCGTCCCGCGCGAGCCCGTCGGCGCCCAGGATTCTGAAGCCCTCCTCGCCCAGGCCATCGCCGCCCGTATCCGTGCGATGATCGCGAATGAAACGCTGCCCGCGCGCGGGGACCGCCCCATCCGCCCCGGTGACGTCATGGTCCTGGTCCGCCGCCGCACGCGCCTGATCGAACTACTGGTGCGCGAGCTGAAGAAGCGCGACATCCCCGTCGGCGGCGTGGACCGTATCGCGCTGATCGACCAGATCGCCGTCCGCGACATGCTCGCCCTCTGCGACGCGCTGCTGCTGCCCGAGGATGACCTCGCCCTCGCCGCCCTGCTGAAATCCCCCCTGATCGGCCTCTCCGAGGACGACCTCTTTGCCCTGGCCCATGGCCGCGAGGGCCCGCTCTGGCACGTCCTCATCAAGCACCGCGACGAAGGCACGGAGATCGGCCGCGCTGCCAGCTGGATCGCGTCCCTCGCCGACCGCGCCGACCTCATCACCCCCCACGCCCTGCTCTCGGAAGTGCTGGGCGAGCACGGCGGCCGCGCCAAGCTCCTCCTCCGCCTTGGCGCCGAGGCCGCGGAAGCGCTCGACGAGCTCCTCTCCGCCGCGCTGCGCCATGAGAACCGCCACGCCCCCTCGCTGCAGGGCTTCATCCAGTGGCTGCGCCGCGGCGGTGCCGAGGTGAAGCGCGAGATGGAGAACGGGGCCGACGCCGTCCGTATCATGACTGCGCACGGCTCCAAGGGCCTGCAATCCCCCGTCGTCATCATCCCTGATATTGGCCGCGGCGGCGCCCGCGACACGCTGCTCTGGTCCGGCACCAGCAATCCTAGCGCGAACGCCCCCGACGTCCCGCTCTGGGCTCCCCGCCGCGAGTTCCAGGCCGCCCCCTGGACCCGCGCCCGCGACGCCCGCGCCTCCGCCGATGCCGAGGAGGAGAACCGCCTTCTCTACGTGGCGCTGACCCGCGCCGAGGACCGCCTGATCGTCTGCGGCCTCGCCCCCCGTAAAGCCACCGCCCACCCGCCCTGGCACGCGTTGGTGAAGGACGGTTTCTTCCGCGGCCTCGAGGCGTCGCAGCCCGGATTCGCCCGCGTCCCCTTCGATCCTACCACCCTCGGCCTGCCCGATGGCTGCGGCTTCGGTCCCGAGGGCTGGGAAATCACCACCCCACAGGAGGCCGAACCGAAGCCCGACCCCGCCGTGCTTCGCGCCGAGGCCGCCATCCTCCCCCACTGGGCCACCATCCGCGCGCCGGAGGAGGCCAGCGCCGACCCTGTCGCCCCCTCACGCATGGAGGGCGAGGCCGAACCCCCCGCCGCCGCTCCCCATGGCGTCGCCGACCCCGGCGGCCGCCGCTTCCGTCGCGGCCTCCTCATTCACGGCCTGCTCCAGCACCTGCCCGAGCACGGTGAATCCCGCTGGGAAGACCTCGCCCGCCGCCACCTCGCCCGCCCCGGCCACGGGCTGGACCCGTCGGAGCAGGACGCGACCCTCGCCGAAACCCTCGCCGTCCTCCGCCACCCCGCATTGTTAGGCGCTTTCGGCCCCGACAGCCTCGCCGAGGCCCCGCTCGCCGGGGTGGTGAACGGCATTCCCATCGCCGGCCAGGTGGACCGGCTCCTCGTCACGCCCGACCGCGTCCTGGTGCTGGACTACAAGACCAACCGGCCCCCGCCTGAGGAAGTGGCGAAGGTCCCCCCAGCCTATCTTCGCCAGATGGCCGCCTACCGCGCCGTCCTGCGTGCCGCCTGGCCCGGCCGCCGCGTGGACTGCGCCCTGGTCTGGACCTGGTCAGGCCATGTCATGGCGCTGCCGGATGTCGCGCTGGACCCGCACGCCCCGGGCGCGGCCTGACCCTCGCGCCGACCGGCGCCGGCGTGTCGAGCGCTTCAACAGGCTCGGCTCCGCCACATCACGCCCGCTTCCCTCTGCTTGTCCGCAATGACCTCGCCGCACGCCAATTCGCCTCTGGCCCCGCCAGCACGGGGCCATGACTTACACCTCGAGGCGGTAGCAGTGGACGCTGGCGCCGTTGACCTGGGTTCCGCCGATCGCGATGGCCGGTGATGCAGTGGCAGGGCTGTACGCGCCCCCCGCGGGGTAGACGGCAATGCCCATGGTCGTCCCACCGATATCGCACTGCACCAGGTAGCCGCCCGCGCGCGCCGCGACCGAGCCGCCGAGGACGGTCATCGAGTCGGACACCAGGAGGTGAATATCGATTGTCTTCCCAGCCGCCGCGTTCCAGCGCTTGAGGCGGCCGCCCTGTCCGCCCTGGTCATTGTGGTCCCCGCACACCTCCAGGCCAAAGCCAACGCCGTCCACCTTGAAGTAGGGATCACTGTCCTTCTGGTCGTAGGAAAGCGTGCCAGCATTCTTGCCCGAAGCGCCGTCGTCGAACTCCTTGTAGGATTTCAGCAGGAATCGGCCATTGCGGAGCACGGGACAGACATTGAAGGCGGCGGTGCGCGTGCCGTCCGGCTTCTGGTAGAAGATGGAGCCGGCCACGAGGACGAGCGACCCCGCCTGGCCCGAGATCTTCTTCAGCGCCTTGTAGATGTCGTGTTTGCCGGCCCGGTCCATCGCAAGGGGGCCCTGCTGCCTGATGACCTTGCCGATCTCCCCGAAGCCGGACCAGTAGTACTCGGGGGCAACGAGCACCCGGATGCCACCACGCTGTTGCGACTTCAGGATCGCGTTGGCCTGCTGAACGGCCATGCCGAACTCTGCGACGCGGTTGGCCGGGTCCGGCCCAAAATTGTGCTTGCTGACCTTGAGAAGGCCGATCACGACGCTGGTTGGCATCTCTCCACCCCCGCGGGCCGCTATCCGTGTCGCCCACGAGGCGGAGGTTTGCATTCACGGAAAAGGGGGCGCAACCGGCCCTTCGCGCGCCGTGGCGTCGAAGGAGTGCGGGGCAGCGGCATGGCGCATCCCATTCCCATGGCCCTCACCATGACGAACCTTGAAATGAGCGGCGAACCACCCGTCGCGCTTCGAGGGTGGAGAACCTAGTCCTCCCGCAGGGTGGAAATCGGGTCGCTGGCCGGGAAGCTCTCCTCCAGGGCCTCGTCAAGTTCCTCATCTATCCTCCGCTTCGCTTCCTCCTCGGCGGAAGGCGGGGCCGGCGGCGCCGGCGGCATGGGGCGACCGGGGTCGGACATGGTGCGATCTCCTCGCTAGCTGCCCGGCCACCCTAGCGCGCCCGCCGCCACCCCGGCTTGCCCGTTCCGGCCGCCCCGTGACATTCAATCGTGCAACGGTCCGTGAACGGCCCGAATGGGAGGATGCCTGGAGATGACCACCCGCCGCCGGCTCGGCGCCGCCACGCTCGCTTTGCCGCTGCTGCCATTCGCCGCAGCCGGCGCCGCCGCCCAGGCGACGGCACAGCCGGGCCAGGCCAACACCTACCCCGACCGCCCCGTCACCCTCGTCGTCCCCTGGGCCGCCGGCGGCTCCACCGACGCGGTCGCCCGCATCCTCGCCGCCCGGCTGAGCCAGGACACCGGCCGCTCCTTCGTCATCGACAACCGCGCGGGCGCCAACGGCACCATCGGTTTCGCCTCCGTCGCCCGCGCCCGGCCGGACGGCCACACGCTGCTCGTCGGCACCATCAGCACCTACGCAATGGCCCCGCATCTCTACCAGCTGCCCTATGACAACGATCGCGCCTTCACCGGCATTGGCCTCATCGCTGCCCAGCCGATGATCCTGGTCGTGCCGAAGAACTCCCCCGCCCGCACACTCACGGAATTCGTCGGACTGGCGAAGCGCCCGGGCAGCACCATGACCTACGCCAATTCCGGCACCGGCAGCTCCACCCATCTCGCCACTGAACTCTTCCTCCAGGCCGCGGGCATCCGCATGAACGATGTCGGCTACCGCGCCGGCGCCCCCGCCGTGCAGGCGACGATGCAGGGCGAGGTCTCCATGGTCATCCAGGCCGCCTCCGGCCTGCTGCCTCTCATTCAATCCGGCGAATTGCGCGCGCTCGCCATTTCCTCCCGCGACCGCAGCCCGGTCGCGCCCGCCATCCCCACCTTCCGCGAACAGGGCTACCCCGACTACGAGGCGGTCGAGCACATCGCCCTCCTCGGCCCCGCCGGCATGCCCGCCCCTATCGTCGCCCGCGCGAACGAACTGGCCCGCACCGCGATGACCGCGCCCGAAACCCGCGATCGCCTTGGGGCCCTGGCCGTGACGCCGGAAACCCAGCGGCCTGAAGAATGGGACGCCTACAACGCGGCCGAAAACGCCAAGTGGCGCGGCGTGATCCGTGAGCGGAACATCATGGTGCAGTAGTCCAGGGAGGCGTTGCCTCCCTGGACTTCCCACCGAGGAGCCTGAGGCTCCCCGGGCCCCACCATCTGTTTTCTAGTCCGGTGTGCCTGATTTCGATGAAACCAGACGACTGAGCAGGCTGCTGCTGCTGCCTGAGGTTAAACTGCGGCGCCGCTCTCGATCACTGGTTCCGATCGCTGGATCCGGGGGGGCGGGCGGCATCCCGGTCAGGGGCTCTGAGGGGACGGCGCCCCTTGGCCGGGTCACCCCACCCCGGTCGGCCCATCCAGGATGATACGCACCCGCCGCGCCAGCTCCGCGCGACCATAGGGCTTGTGGATCAGGTCGAACTCCGTCCCGCCGACGGCATCGCGGTTGATGGAATCATCCGCGTAACCCGTGGTCAGCAGCACCTTTATACGCGGCCGCTGCCGCCGGGCCTCCCGCGCCAGCATCACCCCATTCATCCCCCCGGGCATGATCAGGTCCGTGAACAGCATGTCGAGCGGCTGGTCGCCCGCGATGATCCTCATCGCCTCCCGCCCGTCATGCGCGAGGTGAACGGTGTAGCCGAACTCCTCGAGAATGGCGCGGGCCAGCTCCGCCACCTCCGCGCGGTCGTCCACCACCAGGATCGTCTCCGTCCCCGGCCTTTCGGAGGCCCGCGGCGCGGGCGGGCGCGGCGCGTCCTCCTCCTCCGCCTGCGGGAAGTAGAGATGAACCGTCGTGCCCTCGCCCGGCACGCTCTCGATCCGGACGGCCCCGCCCGACTGCCGCGCGAAGCCGTACACCATCGAGAGGCCGAGCCCCGTGCCGCGCCCCTCCTCCTTTGTGGTGAAGAAGGGCTCCATCACGCGCTTGAGGATCTCGGGCGGCATGCCCGTGCCGTTATCGGCAACGGCGATCACGGCGTAGTCGCCGGGATCGAGCCGTGTCCCCATCTCGACATTCCCGGGCTGCACGACCTCGCTGCGGGTGGAGATCACCACCACCCCGTCCGGCCGGCCCGCCACCGCATCGCGCGCGTTGATCAGCACATTCAGCAGCGCGACCTCCGCCTGGGTCGCATCGAGCCGGCAGGGGCCGAGCTCGGGATCCAAGTCGAAGCGAAGCGCCACCTCGTCACCCAGGCTGCGCGCCGCCATGTCGCGCATGCCCTCCACCATGGTGTTGAGGTTGACCGTCCGGCCTTCCAGCCGCTGCTTGCGCGAGAAGGCGAGGAGCTGCTGCGTCAGTGTCGCCGCGCGATCGGCCGCCGTCCGCGCCGCGCCGAGGCTGCGCTGCAGACGCGCACGGTCAGGCTCCGGCCGCGCCAGCCCGCTGTCGATCAGCTCGAGATACCCGCGCATCACCTGCAACAGGTTGTTGAAGTCATGCGCGATGCCGCCCGTCAGCTGCCCCAGCGCCTCCATCTTCTGCGCCTGGCGCAGCGATTCCTCTGCATCCCGCCTGCGGCTCACATCGAGCTGCGAGGCGAAGAAGTAGATCAGCTCGCCCTCGGGGTTCAGCACGGGCGAGATGAACAGCGCGTTCCAGAAGGTGGAGCCGTTCTTGCGGTAGTTCAGGATTTCGGTGGCGATCTCGCGCCGCGTTTCCACCGCGCGCCGCACCTCGTTCACCGTCTCCCGGTCCGTGTCCGGCCCCTGCAGGAACCGGCAGTTCCGCCCGATCACCTCGTCCCAGCCATAGCCCGTCATCTTCAGGAAGGCATGGTTGGCAAAGACGATCGGGTTATCCGCCCGGTGCGGGTCCGTGACGATCATCGGCATCCGCGTCATCTCGACCGCGGCGAAGAAGATGTCCGAATGGCTGTCCGTGATGCCGCGGCCGGGGCCGCCGCGCACGGTCGGCCGCCCGCCGGAGGCCGGATCCTGGATGTGCGAGGCCGCCTCGTCGCTTGGGGCAGGGGTGGCGTGGTCGTTCATGCGGCGGCGATCATCGGACTCGTCGAGGGGCTCGTCGGCCCAGGGACACAGGATTCCGAAGGGACATCGGCCCGCCCGGCCCATCCGCAAGGGGACGGGCAAGGCAGCCGTGGTCGCGTCAAGCCGCCAAGGCCTGCACCGCGCGCGTGTTCCGCACCTGGACCAGCGTGAACAGCCCGCCCGGCGGGCAGGGCTCCAGCGACACCACCTCGGCCTCCGAGCCGAGCAGGTCGGACAGCGCGAAGTCCGGATGCCACCCCAGTACGCGGGACAGCGGTGCCATGGTGCGCTCCACCCACCAGCGCGGCCCGTCCTGCGCCGCGAAATGGTTCACGAACAGCATCTGCCCGCCCGGCCGAACCACGCGGGACATCTCGGCAAACAGCGCCCGCGCATCAGGCACGACGCTCGCGGTGAACATCGCCACTGCCATGTCGAAGGAGGCATCGGCGAAGGCCATGCGCTCCGCATCCATCTCGATCAGCCCCTCGACATGGGAAAGGCCCTCGGCCGCCACGCGCTCGCTCGCCTTCTCCAGCATCTCGCGGGAGAGGTCGATGCCGACCACGCGCTTCTCGCGGCGATAGCGGGGCAGGGCCAGGCCGGTGCCGACCCCCACCTCCAGCACGCGCGTCCCAGGCAGCCGGTTCACCGCCTCCACCGCGCGCTTACGCCCGAAGGAGGAAACGCCGCCGAACACCGTGTCGTACACCCCCGCCCAGCGGCGATAGGCGTCACGCACCGCCCCCGCATCCAGCACCGCGCGCTTGTGGTCCCGCGAGGGATCGGCGGTCAGGTCGGGCAGGGTCCGCGCCATGTCTTGTTCTGGTTCCGATAGGAGGATGCGGCCGATTGAGGCCAAATATGGGCGCTAAACCAGGGGCCGCCCCGGTGCAAGCGGCCCGGCGCCCCCGAGGGTTCAATCCCTGGGGAGGTGACGGGCCAGCCAGCCCACGATCGCCGGGCCTTCCGCCGTGCCAACGCCCGAAGCCACAACAAGGCTGCAAGGCGGCTTGGACGCTGTCCCGACCCTCAGGCAACGCCGGGCCGGATCAGCCGCACCCGCCGCCCCTCGACGCCCATCGCCAGGTCGCCGTTCCGCAGCGCCAGCGCATCCGCCCCGAACACCTTGCGCCGCCAGCCCTGCAGCGCCGGCAGATCCTCCGGCGCGTCGGAGGCCAGCCGCTCCAGTTCGTCGGAGCTCGCCAGCAGCCGCGGCGCCACCTGATGCTCCTCCGCCTTGGCCGCCAGCAGCACCTTCAGCAGCGCGACCAGGGCAGGGGAGGGGGTGGCGCCCGAGCGCTCCCGCGGCGCCTCCGGCAGCTCCGCCTCGGGCAGCGCCTTGGCCTCCTCGATCGCCGCGATCAGCGAAGCGCCGGACTTGCCCCGCGCGAAGCCATCCGTCACCCCCCGCGCCCGGCCGAGCGCGGCCGGATCGGTCGGGGCCGTGGCCGCCACCTCCAGCAGCGACTCGTCCCGCAGCAGCCGCTGGCGGGGGATGTTCACCCGCTGCGCCTCCCGCTCCCGCCAGGCCGCGATGGCGCGCAGCGTGCCGAGGAACCGCCGGTTGGTCGTCCGCGGCCGCAGCTTCTCCCAGGCGGTGTCGGGGTCGGTGCCATAGGTCGCCGGGTCGATGAGTGACGCCATCTCCTCGGCCACCCAGTCCAGCCGCCCCTCGCGCGCCAGCCGGTCGCGCAGGGCCACATAGATGCGCCGCAGATGCGTCACATCGCCGGCGGCATAGGTGATCTGGGCCGGCGAGAGCGGCCGCGCCGACCAGTCCGAGAACCGGTGCGCCTTGTCGATCGAGGCATTGGCCAGGGCGCGGGCCAGGCTGTCATAGCTCGCCTGGTCGCCGAAGCCCGCCACCATGGCCGCGATCTGCGTGTCGAACATCGGCTGCGGCGTCTGCCCGAAGCGCAGCAGGAAGATCTCCACATCCTGCCGGCAGGCATGGAACACCTTCACCACATGCTCATCCGCCAGCAGCGCCCCGAGCGGCGAGAGATCCAGCCCCGGCGCCAGCGCGTCCACCACTGCCGTGTCCTGCGTGCCGCCGAGCTGCACCACGCAGAGTTCGGGCCAGTAGGTCCGCTCCCGCATGAATTCGGTGTCCACCGTCACAAAGGGCTCCTGGCGCAAGCGCTCGCAGAGCGGGACCAGCTGCTCGGTGGTGGTGATCAGAATGGGCTCGGGATCGGCAGCAGGGCCGGGGCGGCGGGACATGGGGCGCGGGTGTAATCGCAGAACGCCCGGGTCACAAATCCCGCCTGGCAGAAGGGCCCTCAGCCCCCATCCACCCGCAGGATCTCCACCGCGGGCGGGGAGAGGAGGATCTCGCTGAAGGCCCGCATCCAGTCCCCCGTCTGCTGCGCCGAGCCTGCCCCGCGCTGCCGGAACCCGTCCAGCTGGTCGAGGCTGGTCAGCGTCACCTCGAACTGCAACGCCGCACCGCCATGGCCCCGTGTCAGCGGGATAAGCATCCGCGCCTCCAGCCCGTCCCGCCGCGCCGCCTCCACCTCGCGCCGCACGAAGTCCAGCGCCTGCGGGCGATTGGCCGGTAGCACGTCGTAGGAAAAGCGGGCGAGATACATGGCAGGGCCTCCTGAGACCTGCCCATCCTAACCGCACACGCCGGCCCTGCTGAAACACGCCTGCGGGATACCGGCGACCCGAGGCCGCAGAACAGCGCCCTACAGGAGCGCCCGCAGCACGATCGGCGCCAGGATCGCGCTCAGCAACGCATTGAGCGCCATCGCAATCCCCGCGAAGGTCCCCGCCACCGGGTTCACCACGAAGGCCCGCGCGGTCCCCAGCCCATGCGCCGCCAGCCCCGCCGCGAACCCTCGCGCCCGCATATCCGTCATCCCCAGCCCGTTCATGAGAGGCGTCACCAACACTGCCCCGATCGCCCCGGTCAGGATCACCAGCACCGCCGCAAGCGCGGGATCACCCCCCAGCCCCTCTGCAATGCCCATCGCGATCCCCGCCGTCACCGATTTCGGCGCCAGCGAGGCCAGCACCGCCGGCCCCACCCCCATGGCCCGCGCGATCAGCAGCGCCGAGAGCATCGCGGCGAGGGACCCCGCCAGCAGCGCCGCCCCCATCGGCAGCAGCGCCCGCAGCACCGTCCCCCGGTTGCGGTACAGGGGCACCGCCAACGCCACCGTCGCTGGCCCGATCAGGAAGTGGACGAACTGCGCCCCCTCGAAATAGGTGCGGTAGGGCGTGCCGGTCGCGAACAGCACGCCGGCCGCCAGCGCCACCGCGATCAGCATCGGATTGGCCAGCGGATGCCGCCGCAGCGCCAGCGAGATCCGGTCCGCCGCCACATAGGCGAGCAGCGTCACCGTCAGCCACAGCAGCGGCGTGCGGGAGAGATAAACCCAAAGGCTGAAATCGTCGCTCATGCCCCCGCTTCCCCTTCCGGAGCCTTCCCGCCCACGAGCCGCGCGACGCCGACGAAGACCAGCACCGTCACCACCAGCCCCACGATGGTGGAGACCACCAGCGCCACCGCCAGCGCGACCCCGTTGGCCGCCAGCACATCCAGCCGGTTCACCACGCCCACGCCCGCCGGCACGAACAGGAAGGCCAGGTTCACCAGCAAGCCATCCGCCGGCGCCGTGACGAAGCCCGTATCCGCGGGCCTCGGCAGCAGGTCATTTCCCAGCAGCAGGAGCAGCAGCAGGATCATCCCCACCACCGGGCCGGGCAGGGGCCAGCCCGTGCCATGCACCAGCGCCTCCCCCATGAGCTGGCAGAGAAGGATGAGGGCGGCGCCTGGGATCATGCCCAGGTTATTAGCGAGGATCGTGCCGCCCCGGCCCCCGCCAATCCCCGTCACCCGCCATGCCACCCGCGCGGCCTCCCCATCCTGCGGAGAGGTGATCGCCCCACGCCTTCCGCCTCCGTCCGCGCGCCCCTAACCTCACGGCGATTCGAGGGTGTGGTCACATGGCGAACGGAGCGGAAGCGGCCTGGGCCCGCGTGATAGACTTGGCGCGCGCGCCTGAAGCCGCCGCGATCCGCCCCCTCATGGCCGATACCGCCCGCCCCGCGCGATACACCCACCGCGCTGGCGACATCCTGGCCGACCTCTCGAAAACCTCCGTCTCCGACGCCGCCCTCGCCGCGCTACTAGACCTTGCCCGCATCCGCAGCGTGGCAGCCGCGCGCGACGCCATGGCCGCTGGCAAGGCCATCAACACCACGGAAGGCCGCTCCGTCCTGCACATGGCGCTCCGCGGCCCGCGCGGCACCTTCAAGGCCGGGGCCGAGGATGCCTCCGCCGGGGTGCATGACACGCTCGACGCCATGCGCGCCTTCTGCACCCGCATCCACGCGGACGCCCGCTACACCGACGTCGTCAACATCGGCATCGGCGGCTCCGATCTCGGCCCGCAGATGGCCGTGCGCGCCCTGTGGCGCCACGGCATGCCCCTGCGCGCCCACTTTCTTTCCAACGTGGACGGCCATGCCTGGGAGGCGATGCGCCATCGCCTGGACCCCGCCCGCACCCTCGTCCTCGTTGCCAGCAAGACCTTCACCACCGCCGAGACGATGACCAACGCGCATCTCGTCCGCGACTGGCTGCGCGCCGCGCAGGGCGAGGCCGCCGACGCCCAGCTCGTCGCCCTCTCCACCAACCTCGCTGCCACGCGCGACTTCGGCGTGCCGCAGGACCAGGTCTTCGGCTTCCAGGACTGGGTCGGCGGCCGCTTCTCGATGTGGTCCGCCATTGGCCTCTCCATCGCCCTCTCCTGCGGCTGGGACGTCTTTGCGTCGCTGCTCGCCGGCGCCCGCACCATGGACGAGCACTTCCTCTCGGCGCCCGAGGCCGAGAACCTGCCGCTCCTCATGGCGCTCACCGAGATCTGGCACGTTGACGGCCTCGGCTACGCAACCCGTGCCGTCCTCCCCTATGACGAGCGCCTCGCCCGCTTCCCCGCCCATCTGCAGCAGGTGGAGATGGAATCGCTGGGCAAGCGCGTGACGCTCGACGGCACTCCCGCCCCACGCGCCACCGGCCCCGTGGTCTTCGGCGAGCCCGGCACCAACGCCCAGCACTCCTTCATGCAGTTGCTGCACCAGGGCACCACCCCCGTGCCCGCCGACATCGTGCTGATCGCCAACCCCGACCACGGTTACGAGGAGAACCACCGCCAGCTCCTCGCCAACGGCCTCGCCCAGGCCGAGGCCCTGTTGCGCGGTCGCGACGCCGATGAGGTGCGCGCGGAGATGCAGGCCAAAGGCATGGCGCCGGACGCCATCGGGGCCCTGCTGCCCCACCGCCTCTTCCCCGGCAACCGCCCCAGCACCACCCTCGTCCTGCCGAGGCTGGACGCGAACACCCTCGGCCAGCTCGTCGCGCTGTACGAGCACAAGGTCTTCTTCCTCGGCGCCCTCTGGGGCGTGAACGCCTTCGATCAGTGGGGCGTGGAACTCGGCAAGCAGCTCGCCGGCGCCCTCCTCCCGGAACTCGCCCCCGGCGCCACGGCCGGCACTCACGACCCCTCCACCACCGCGCTCATCACCGAACTGCACCGCCTGCGCGGCCAGGCCTAGCCGCCGCACCCCCTTAGCGCCGTCCCTGGCCGGGGCAGGAGTGGCTCGGCTAGAGATGGCGTGACCTCACGGTCCATGGCCCTACGCATGTCCCGCGCACGCCTCCGCCTCGCCATCCTCGTCGTCGCCGGCCTGGAATTCGCCCCTGTCGCGTGGCTGCTCATCCAGACCCTCCGAGAGGCGACGGACTGGTCACGCCCCTACGCCTACGAGATCTTCTGGATCCCAGGCCTCCTCGGCGCGCCCTCGCTGCTGGCCCTGCTCCTCGCCGCACTGGGACGAGGGCTGGGCTTCGCGGTCTTCCTCTGCGTGACCTACGCGCTCGTGTTCTTCTTTTTCTGGAGCCTCGCCCAGGTCGCGACAGTGGCCGGATAGCCGCTCCTCATCTTTCCTTCACCTCCCCAGCGCATCCTTGCCCCGGGCCGTCGGAAGCCCCATCCCTCCCTTGTGAGTCCTCTCCAGGCCATTCGCCGCCTTCCCCCCACCACCGCCGACCGCATTGCCGCTGGCGAGGTGGTGGAACGCCCCGCCGCCGCCGTGAAGGAGCTGGTGGAGAACGCGCTGGATGCCGGCGCCCGTCGCATTGCCATCACGTTGGAGGGTGGCGGCATCGACCGCCTCCTCGTCGAGGATGACGGCAAGGGCATGATCCCCGCCGACCTCGCCCTCTGCATTGAGCGCCACGCCACCTCCAAGCTGCCGGACGAGGAAACCCTCTTCCGCATCGCCACCCTCGGCTTCCGCGGGGAAGCGCTGCCCTCCATCGGCGCCGTCTCCCGCCTCTCCATCACCACGCGCCCCCGTCTCGAAGGGGGGGATGGGGACGCCCACAGCATCCAGGTCGAAGCCGGCCGCGTCGGCGAGGTCACCCCCGCCGCCGCCCCGCCCGGCACGCGTGTCGAGGTGCGGGACCTATTCTTCGCCACCCCCGCCCGCCGCAAGTTCCTGAAGACCCCCGGCACCGAGGCCTCGCACGCGGTGGAAACCGTCCGCCGCCTCGCCCTTGCCTGGCCCGAGGTCGGCTTCCGCATGACCGTGGACGGCCGCGTGGCGCTGGACCTTCCCCCGGCCGATCGCACCGCCCGCGCCGCCGCTCTGCTCGGCCGCGACTTCGCTGCCGCCGCCGTCCCCGTACAGGGCCAATGGCCTGATCTGACTCTGGAAGGCCTCGCCGCCCTTCCCACCCACAACCGCGCCACCGCCGCCGAGCAGCACCTCGTCGTCAACCGCCGCCCCGTGCGGGACCCGCTGCTGCGCGCTGCCCTCCGCGTCGCCTATCGGGATGTACTGGCCTCCGGCCGCCACCCCGTCGCCGCCCTGTTCATCGAGATCCCGCCCGAGGCCGTGGACGTGAACGTCCACCCCATGAAGACCGAGCTGCGCTTCCGCGACGCCGGCGGCGTCCGCGGCGCCCTCATCGCTTCCCTTCGCCGCGCGCTCGGCACCGGCGCCGGCGTCGGCACCACCCGCACGGGCTGGGACTCCGGTGGCGCCCCCGACCCCGCCTGGCCCAGCCGCGCCGGCCAGCCCCTGCCGGAACCCGCCGTCGCCTGGTCCGACGGCAGCACCACCCCGGTGCAGCCCCGCGGCTTCGCCGAAACCTCCACCTTCTTCACCGCCCCGCCGCCATCCAGCCCGACTGGCGCACCGCCGGCCCAGGCCCGCTTCGCCCTGCCGCCCGGTGCCATGACCGTCCCCGCGGAGACTCCAAGCCTGCCGGGCGGCAGCGCGGAGGGTCCCCTCGGCCGTCCGCTCGCCCAGCTGCTCGACACCTACATCCTCGCCGAGGCGCCCGATGGCGCCCTCATCCTCATCGACCAGCACGCTGCCCATGAGCGCCTGACGCATGAGCGCCTCTCCGCCCAGCTCGTCACCGGCGGCGTCCGTTCCCAGCCCCTGCTGCTCCCCGCCGTGGTGGACCTCCCCGCCGCCGATGCCCTGCGCCTTGCCGAGCGCGCCGAGGAACTCGCCCGCCTCGGCCTGGAGATCGAGCCCTTCGGCCCCGGCGCCATCCTCGTCCGTGCCCTGCCGGCGCTTCTCGGCACGCCCGAACCCGCCCCCATCCTCGCCGACATCGCCGCCGAACTTGCCGACTGGGAGGAGAGCACCGCCCTCGAGCGCCGCCTCGACGCCGCGGTCGCCCGCCTCGCCTGCCACGGCAGCGTCCGCGCCGGCCGCCGCCTCAACCCCGCCGAAATGGCCGCCCTGCTGCGCGAGATGGAGGCCACCCCCCGCGCGGCGACCTGCTCCCACGGCCGCCCCACCTTCCTCCGCCTCGGCACCGGCGACCTCGCCCGGATGTTCGGCCGAACCTAGGAAGGAACCGGCCGTGCCGAGGTCTCAGGGCTCGGACGGATCAGCCCCGGTGATGAAGGCGATACTCTGCGACCGGGACAGCCATTCCTCGCGGCCGGGAGAAGTGCCTTCCACCAGGAAAAAACATGACCCCTTGGCATCGATTGCCCAGCAATCCGTCCAGATGCCGCCACGGCGGACGAGCAGATAGCGCCCGTCCCTAGAAACGACGAGGCGCGGATCGGCCGTGAACGAACCGTCCTCGGAATAGGTGAGCGCCTCGCCGCTCTCGAAGAGCGATCGCCAACGCCAGCCTTCCGGCTGTTCCCAAAGGTTGAAAACAGCATCCGTGGGCACGGCTTCAAGGGTCAGCATCACCACCCGCCCATCCGGGAGGGTTGTGCGGTCGAGCTCCACGCGTCGCATGGTCACATCAAGCAGGCCGAGGGCCAGCAGAAAGGCCGGCACCGCCGGCACGAGCACGATCAGCGGCATCACCCGCCGCCACCCCCTCCGGATCACTACTGCCGCCAACTGCGAGAGCACGAACAGAAAAAGGCTGCCCAGGGCGATGTAGGCGGTCCAGCCAGGCAGGACAACCTGCACTCGATCCTGCGACGGAGCCGCGCCGTTGAGCAGGTAGAGATAGATCAGGATGAGCAGGACGCTGCCGAGCAGCAAGAGGCGGCGTAGCCGGGCGGATTTCGTCATGGCGGATCGGTTCAGTGTGGGACGGCCCTGCCACCCTCCGCAACGACCGATCCGCCGGACTTTGCTCCGGATGGAACGTGGCGATCGCCACGAACCCCGCCCATCCGGGTGCCGTGCCTTCTCAGGCCGCCAGCAGCCATCGCAGCGAATGCCGCAGCCGCGCCGCCGCATCCCGCTCGAACCACCGCCCATGCGCGAAGAGCACCCGCTCCGGCTCGAACGCGACGAGCCGCGAAGCCGCCGCCGCCGCCTCCGGCTGCCGCCACTTCACCACCGCCCGTAGATAGGGCGGCGGCATGCTGTCCGGCGCCATCGTTCCGAACAGCCAGACCAGCGGCCGCAGCAGCACCGGCACCTTCTTCGCCTCCAGGCTCATCACCAGGTCCGTCACGACAAGCGTGCGGGATGACCTGTGGAACATCGCAGCTTCGTGGAACCCGCCACCACCGGGCACGAGCACCGTCTCCACCACCCCACCCCATTCCGCCGGCGCGGTCTTCCCCAAGTCATGGTCCAGCCGAACCCCGCTGCGCCGTACCTGCGCCCGGTCCCGCAGCCCCGGCGCCGCCCAGCTGACCGCCTCCGGCACGGCCTCCTGCCAGTCCTTCACGAAGGTCCAATGCGCGATGTTCGGCGCCACCAGGTGGCGGATGGGCCCGATCGCCTGCAACTCCCGCAGCAGCCCCCGGCTGAACCGCGTGGGCGAGTGCAGCAACAGCCCGCCATCCGGCAGCCGGATCACCGTCATCCGCACGCCCAGCACGGCGCCGAGTGCGTTCGGCAGCAGGCTGTCCACCACGAACACCCCGTCCGCCACCGGCTTGGGCGTATCAAGAGGCGGGTAGGCCACCCCATGTCCGTGCCCGTCATGCGCCTTGTCCCGCCCGAGCAGCCGCCCGACCGGCCCGCTCCCCTGGCCGGGCCCGCGCACCGGCGCGTTGCTGCTGAACGCCACCACCGCCAGTTCCGCCAGCCCGACGCCGACCAGCAGCGCCCGCGTCGCATCCGATTCCCCCCGCATCCGGATTCCCGCGCCCACCAGCGCGGCGCCCCCGATCGCGTCCAGCACGAGGTGCTGCCGCATGGACATCACGGGCTTCACCCCGCCCTCGTAATCCGTGACCAGCGAGTAGACGGTGTGATAGCCCGCCGCCGTGCCGAGGGCCCGCCGCGCTGCGGGCGGTAGAGCGCGCGAGAGGGAGAGGCCGCCGAGCACGGCCGCGACGCCGTAATCGATCAGCCCGTGCAGTCGCGTGGAAATCATGGCCGAACCGTCCATCCCTGTGGGGAGCAGGGGAAACGGAGCCCGCCGGGGATGGATGCGCCTGCGCGCGGGCTGGAAGCGAAACAGAAGGGGTGACACAACCTCACGACGCCCCACGGGACCCCGCCCCATGCCCGACGAGCCACCCATCGCCGATCCCGTCCGCCGCGCGGCCTCGCCCGGCACGGGGCACGCGCCCGAAACCGGCTTCGCGTCCCTCATCCCCGAACTTGCCGTCACCAGCCTGGCCGAAAGCCTCGCCTTCTGGTGCGGCCCCCTGGGCTTCGCCGTCGCCTATGACCGCCCGGCCGCCCGCTTCGGCTTCCTCGTCCGGGACGGCGTGCAGGTGATGCTGTGCGAGCGCAACGGCCGCTGGGAGACGGGTGTGCTGGAGCGTCCCTTCGGACGCGGGATCAATCTGCAGATGATGGTCGATCGCCTCGGCCCGATCTTGGCTGGGCTGCAGGCCGCGGGCTGGCCTCTGCGCGAGGAACCGGCGGAGGCCTGGTACCGCGCCGGCAACAGGCTTCGCGGTCAGCGCGAACTCCTGGTCGAGGACCCGGACGGCTATCTGCTTCGCTTTGCCGAGGATCTCGGGACGCGCCCGGCGGAGGCCTGAAGCGCGAACGGGCCCGATCGCAACCGGCCCCGCCCTGTCGCGGAACAGGGACCGAACCCCCGCCTTCCGCCGCGGGCCTCAGCCCGCCATCCCCCGCGCACCGGGCCGGAAGCCCGAGGCCGCGCGGGGAGGGGGCCTCAGCCCTCCTCTTCCTCGTCATCGGACCCGCGCAGGTCGCAGGCGATGACATAGGCCGGAGAACCGTCCTCGGCCTCCATCTCCTCGATGAGGTCGATGCCGTAGATGTCGATCTCGCCCTCCTCGCTCTCGTCGCCGCCGAGCATGATGCCCAGCGCGATCGGACGGCTGGCGTCGAGCTTCTGCAGCTCGGCGATCAGGGCGCCGACCGTCATGGTCTCGGTCGCCTGGGTATTCTCGGACATAGCTTGCGCTCCTGAGGGCCGGGCCGATGTGGCAGCCCCGCCGCCCGCAGGCAAGGGCAGCCCCGATGACAGCCCACGATTCACGCGGTTCCTACTCCCGCTTCGCCCAGCCACCCGGCCCCTGCTGCCAGTAGGTCAGCGCATGCCCCGCCGCCCGCGCCCGGCGCCAGCGGTCGCGCGCAGCCTCCAGCGCCGCCGCGTCGTTGCCGTCGAACAGGTCGAAGATCCGGTCGTAATCCTCCGCCCGCCCCGTCTCCGCCCCATCCGCCAGGAACAGGTGCCGCGCCCCATTGGGCGCCTCGTCCTCCGTCGTCAGCCAGATCGGCTGCAGATCGGCATCGCCGGAGGCTGGCGTGCCATGCGGCAACCAGTCCGGCTCCGGGCAAAGCCACAGCGCGGTATCGAGAGAGGCCAGCCGCTCCGGCCCGCCCACCCGCACCACCGCCCGCCCGCCCGTCGCCAGCACGCGTCCCAGCAGCTTCGGCAGGGCCAGCTCCAGCGCCGTGCGCGTCAGGTGATAGAAGCCGATCTCGCTCATTCGAAGCGATCCGCGACCAGCCGCTCCAGGACCCGCACCCCATACCCGCTCGGACCCGGAGGCAGCGGATAGGGCCCGGACGCCACCCCCTCCTCCCGTAGATCCATCCCGGCGATGTCCAGATGCGCCCAGGGGATTGCCGCTCCACCCTCGGGCGCCGCGAAGTCCCGCAGGAAGGCCGCGGCATGGCAGGCGTCGGGCAGGAACCGCCCGGCCCAGCCGCCACCGCCGCCCCCCGCCGGCAGGCAGTGCCGGAGATCGGCGATCTCGCTCGCCAGATCGGCCCGGTGCTTCGCCCCGATCGGCATGGGCCAGAGCGGCTCGCCCACCGCATCCCCGGCCGCCATCACCGCATCCCGCAGCCCCTCATCATTCCCGAACAGCCCGGCCCGCTGATGCCCTAGCGCCGAGACGATGCTCCCCGTCAGCGTCGCCAGATCGAGGATCGCGCATGGTCCCAGCCCGCGTGCGTGATGCAACGCATCCGCAAGCACCAGCCGTCCCTCCGCATCCGTATCCACCACCTCCACCGTCAGCCCGGACCCCATGCGCAGCACGTCGCCGGGCCGGTAGCTGTCCGCCCCCGTCGCATTCTCCGCGATCGCCAGCACCGCCACCGCCGGTGCCGGGCTGTCGCGCAGCGCAAGCGTCAGCATCGCCCCGCCGCAGGCCGCGGCCCCGGCCATGTCGCCCTTCATCGCCTCCATCCCCGCCGCCGGCTTGATGGAGATGCCGCCCGTGTCGAAGGTGATCCCCTTGCCCACGAAGGCGACCGGCGCCGCGTGCCCGCCATGGCCGGGCCAGCGCAGCACCACCAGCCGCGGCGGATGCGCCGACCCGCGCCCCACCGCCAGCAGCCCGCCATAGCCATGCCGCTCCAGCCAGCCGCGGCCATGCACCTCCACCTCGATGCCGTGCTTCTCCAGCCCGCGCAGCCGGTCCGCGAAGACCTCGGGCGTCAGCCGGTTCGCCGGCTCCGCCGCAAGATCCCGTGCCAGCCCTACCCCGCGCAGCACCGCCCGCACCCGCTCCACCGCGGGCGCAACAGCCGCCACATTATCTACCAAAAGATCTAGCTGCCGCAGGTCAGGGGGCCGCACCGCGCCGAGATGCGGCAGCCGATGCGCGCGCATCCCTGCTCCCATGGCCAGCGCCGCCACCTCCGGCGGGGAGAACCCGCGCGCGTCGAGCACCGCGTGCCGCGCGCCGCCCTCCTTCTCCTCACCCTCACCGCCACCCAGCGAGGCCGCCAGCAGCGCCCCCGCCGCCTCCATCCCCTGCGGCCCGGGCGCGACGCCGACCAGCCAGACGCGCCGGTCCCGAATCACCCCATCCAGCCGCAATGCCTGGCCGCGCGCGGGATCGAACCCCGCCGCCGCGGCGGCCGCGCCAAGCCCCTCCGGCAACGCCTTGCCTGGCCGCACCGGGACCGCCAGCGGCGCCCCGCGATGCGGCAACTCGATCAGCCGCAGCTTCAGCACGGGCGCCCCCTCAACAAAGCCGAGCCCCGCCGGACGAGGCCCCGGAAGAACCGGGCCCCGACATCACAGCGGCACGGGCGCCCCTCACGGCCGCGCCGTCAGCGGCGCGGGCGGCGCGTCGCAGGGCGCCGCGCCGCGCGCGTGGCCAGCGCAGGCTCGGTCGCCGCCGAGGTCACCCCATCCGGCGCCGGCACCAGCGGCTCGGACGCCACCGTCCCCTCCGACAGCGCGGCGGCGGAGGCGCTACCCTCACCGCTCACCGCCGCCACCTCGGTCTCGGCCGGATCCGCCGCCGGCACCCGGCCCTCGTGGTGCTCGGCGACCATCCGGTCCAGCAGCCGCACGCCCCAGGCGGAGGCTCCCTTCGGCACGGTCGGCAGATCCTTGCCGCCCCAGGCCACACCTGCGATGTCGAGATGCGCCCAGGGGCAGCCATCGACGAAGCGCTGGATGAACTGCGCCGCCGTGATGGCGCCACCCGCGCGCCCGCCGCCGACATTCTTCATATCCGCGATGTCGGAGCGGATCGCCTTGTCATAGGCATCCCCCAGCGGCATCCGCCAGGCCAGCTCGCCGACCGACTTGCCTGCATCCTGGATGCGCGCCGCCAGACCGTCGTCGTTCGAGAACAACCCGGCATGCTCGTTGCCGAGCGCCACGATGATAGCGCCCGTCAGCGTCGCCAGATTCACCATGAAGGCCGGATCGAAGCGCTTCTTGCAGTAGGACAGCACATCCGCGAGGACGAGCCGTCCCTCCGCATCCGTGTTGATCACCTCGATCGTCTGCCCGGAATAGGAGGTGACGACATCGCCCGGCCGCACCGCCGTGCCGGAGGGCATGTTCTCCACCAGCCCGACGATGCCGACGACATCAGCCTTCGCCTTGCGCCCGGCCAGCGCCATCATCAGGCCAGAGACCGTGCCGGCCCCGGCCATGTCCCACTTCATGTCCTCCATGCCTGCCGCCGGCTTGATGGAAATGCCACCCGTATCGAAGGTTACGCCCTTGCCGATGAAGGCGATCGGCTTGCTGTCCTTCTTCTTCGCGTCCGTCCCGTTCCAGCGCATCACCACCATGCGCGGCGGCTGCGCCGAGCCCTGGGACACGCAAAGCATCGAACCGAAGCCCAGCTTCTCCAGGTCCTTCTGCCCGAACACCTCCACCTCCACGCCCAGCTTCTCCAGCTTGCGCAGGCGGTCGGCGAATTCCGGCGGGTTGAGGATATTGGCCGGCTCACTCACCAGTTCGCGGGTCAGGAACACGCCATCCGCCACGGCCCGGCGCGGCGCCCATTCCGCCTTGGCCGCGGCCGGGTCCGCGCACAGCACCTTCACACCCGTCAGCCGCGGCTTGTCCTCGGCCTTCTCCGTGGTGCGATAACGGTCGAACCGCCAGGACCGCAGCGCCGCGCCCATGGCGATATCGGCCGGCGCCCCGGCCCAGCCGCCGATCGCCCGCGCATCGATGGAGGCCACCGTCTCGCGCCCCAGCGCGGCCACCGCCATGCCGCCGGCCGCCTCGGCCGCCGCCGCATCCAGCGCATCGCGCTTGCCGAGGCCGATCAGCACCAGCCGGGACAAACCCCCGCCCGGTGCGTAGAGCGTGGCCGACTGCCCCTTGCGTCCCTTGAACTCCGCCGCTGCCAGCCCGCGCGCCAGATGCCCGCCCAGCAGCTTGTCCCACTCGCCGACTAGCGCCCCGCCCAGATCCTCCTCCGCCAGGGGCAGGACGAGGGCGCCGCTCTCGGGAAGGGCGGGCTTTGCGAAGGCGATGTCGAGCATGGGGGCGTCCGGGGGCTGTTCAGCCCCGAAGATAGCACCCGGCGGAGGATCCGCCACGCCGGGTGCGCAGCCCGCCCGCCATCAAACGCCCGATCAGGCCGCCAGCGCCGGCCGCCCCACCTGGTCCAGCACCGCATCCACCCGGGACATCACCATGGCATCCTGGCGGAAGGTCACCACCACGACGCCCTCGCCCGCGCGAACAACCCGCCCCGGCACCGTCCCGACCACGCCCGGAAAGGCCAGTTCCACCCCCGTGCCGGCGCCCGGCATCCAGTCCGACAGGATCGCGCCGCCCCCGCGCGAGACATCCTTCAGTTCCACCTCCCGCCCATCCGCGGGCTGCCCGGCGCCGCGCAGCACCACACGCATCCCCCGGCCGGGCACGCGCTCATAGCGGCGGCGATCCGTCGCGCTCTCGGCCTGCATCATCGCCCGGAGAAAGTGGTCCACCTCGCTCTGTAGGCTGCCCGCCACCTGCGCCAGGTCGTCCGCGGCGGCGGAAACCGCCCCGCTGCTCGCCTGCGCCCGGTCGGTGATGCGCGCCACTTCGCGCATCGCGCCTGTCGCCTCGTCCGTCGCGCGGGAAACGGTCTGCACGCTCGCCGCGATCTCCCGCGTCGCCGCGCCCTGCTGCTCGACCGCGGCAGCGATCGCATGCGCCACCTCGTCCACCTGCGCGATGGCCGTGCCCACCTCGCGCACCGCCTCCACCGCCTCGCCCGTTGCGGCCTGGATGCCGCGGATCTGCACGTCGATCCTCTCGGTGGCCTTAGCGGTCTGCGTCGCCAGCGCCTTCACCTCGCTCGCCACCACAGCGAAGCCCTTGCCCGCCTCGCCCGCCCGCGCCGCCTCGATCGTCGCGTTCAGCGCCAGCAGATTGGTCTTTCCGGCAATGTCGGTGATCAGCCGCACCACCTCGCCGATCCGCTCCGCCGCTTCGCTCAGCCCGCGCACCGCGCGATCCGTCGCATCCGCGCGCTGCACCGCCGCCTGGGCGGATTGCGCGCTCTGCGCCACCTGCCGCGCGATCTCGGCCACGCTCGCGCTCAACTCCTCCGTCGCCGCGGCAACGGCGGTCAGGTTGCGGGACGAATCCTCTGCCCCGGTCGCGGTTCCCGCCGCGCTGTCCCGCGTGCGCTGCACCACCTCGGACATCTCACCCGCCGCGCCGCGCATCTCCGCCGCCGATCGTCCGAGCGTCGCCAGCACGCCGGAGACGGAGGCGCCGAAATCCTGCGTGTGCCGCTCCCGCGACGCTGCCCGGCGGTCCCGCGCCGTGCGCTCGGCCTCGGCCTCGGCCTCCAGCCGCCGCGTTCGCAGCCCATTCTCGCGGAAGGTCTCCAGCGCGCGCGCAAGCTGCCCGAACTCGTCCCGCCGCGCCGCCCCCGGTACCGGCGCCTCCAGGTCACCCCCCGCCATGGCCGTGGTGGCTGCCGTGACGCGCGCCAGCGGCCGCGTGATCCCGCGCCCGACGAACCAGGTCAGTAGCCCCACCGCGAGCGCCGCCAGCCCCGCGATCAGCGCGCCCTTCAGGATCATCTGCCGCTGCGCCGCCCGCAGGTCGTCCACATAGATGCCCGTGCCGATCACCCAGTTCCACGGCGCGAAGCCCGCGACATAGGACAGCTTCTCGACCGGCTTCTCAGCCCCTGGCCGCGGCCACAGATACCCGACCACGCCGGAGGTGGAGCGGCGCACCGTCTCGGCGAAGGCGACGAACAGCGCGAAGCCGTTCGGGTCGCGCAGCCCGGACAGGTCCTGCCCCTCCAGATCCGGCCGGAAGGGATGCATGACCATGCGCGGCCGAACCTCCGCGTCGTTCACCCAAAGGTATTCATCCCCGCCGTAGCGCACGGCGCGGATCGCGGCGGCCGCGGCGGCCTGGGCGGCGGCACGGTCCATCCGCCCCGCCCGCTCCTCGGCCTCGAACCGCGCCGCGGTCGCGCGGGCCGATTCGACCACCGCGCGCAGGATGCCGATCCGGTCCTGCTCCAGCTCCACCGAGCGCGTCCGCACCTCATAGGCGGCCAGCCCGATCAGCCCCAGCACCGCCACCAGCGTGCAGAGATGCAGCCGCAGCGCGATCGGCCAATCGGAGATGCGCGATCTCAGGACATGTCGGGGCATGCAGGAACCATTTCGGTAAGGGGAACCGGCACCTTAGGTCCCAACCCTGGAAACATTCTTAATCGCAGCCCCACCCCGCCGCCGGGGCTGCCCCCGCGCCCCCACTCCGCGCTATCTCCTCGTGATGACCGACGAAGACCTGCTCGCCCTGGCCGCCACCCTGGCCGAGCGCGCCGCCCACGCCATCAACGTCATCCGCGCTGCCGGCTTCGCGGTCGAGCGCAAGTCCGACGAATCCCCCGTCACCGAGGCTGACCGCATCGCGGAAGCCCTGATCGTCGAGGGCCTGCGCGCCGCGACGCCCGACATCCCTGTGATCGCCGAGGAGGAGGTCGCCGCCGGCCTGGTCACCGCGCTTGCCCCTCGCTACTGGCTCGTGGACCCGCTGGACGGCACTCGCGAATTCGCCGCCGGCCATGACAGCTTCACCGTGAATGTCGGGCTGGTGGTGGGCGACCGCGCCCATCTCGGCGCCGTCGCCGTCCCCGCCAGCATGGAGATCTTCGGCGGCATCGTCCCCACCGGCCTCGCCTGGAAGCGCGACGCCGCGGGCCAGCGCCCCATCCGCGCCCGCACCGTCCCGGGGGAGGGCGCGGTCGTCCTCGCCTCCCGGCACTATTCCGACGACCCGCGCCTCGGCACCTTCCTCGCCGGGCGCAAGGTCGCGCGCATCGAGAATATCGGCTCCGCGGTGAAGTTCTGCCGCCTGGCCGAAGGGGAGGGGGACCTCTACCCGCGCTTCGGCCGCACCATGGAATGGGACACCGCAGCCCCACAGGCCGTGCTCGAGGCCGCCGGCGGCCGTGTCACGGATTTCGAGGGCGCTTCCCTTCGCTACGGCAAGACCGGCTTCGAGAACCACCCCTTCCTCGCCCAGGGTGCATGACGGAGCACCTGCCCTTGGAGGCACTGGCGCGCGCCGCCGCCCTGTTGCGCGCCGGCGCCCTCGTCGCCTTCCCCACCGAGACCGTCTACGGCCTTGGCGCAGATGCGACGGATGGCCGCGCCGTTGCCGCCATCTACGCTGCGAAGGGCCGCCCCAGCTTCAACCCGCTGATCAGCCATTTCCCGGACGCCGCATCCGCCCTCGCGGAAGTCGTCCCCGACGACCGCGCCCGGGCCCTGGCCGAACACTTCTGGCCCGGCCCGCTCACCCTCGTCCTCCCCCGCCATCCCAGAAGCCGCATCGACCAGCTCACTGGCGCCGGGCTGGACACGCTGGCCGTCCGCGTCCCCGCCCATCCCCTTGCCCTCGCCCTCCTCCGCGAAACCGGCCTTCCCCTGGCCGCGCCCTCCGCCAACCGATCCGGCGGCGTCTCTCCCACCACCGCCGGCCATGTGCTGGACGGGCTTGAAGGCCGCATCGCCGCCGTCCTCGATGGAGGCCCCTGCGCGGTCGGCCTCGAGAGCACCGTGCTGGACCTCAGCGGCCCCGAACCCCTCCTCCTCCGCCCCGGTGGCATCACGCCGGCCGCGATGGAACCCCTGATCGGTCCCATCGCCCGCCCCGACCCGACCGGCACGCCCGAAACCCTGCGCTCGCCCGGCATGATGCTGTCCCACTACGCCCCCGCGCTGCCCGTGCGCCTGAACGCCACCTCCGTTGCTCCCGACGAAGCCCTGCTCGCCTTCGGACAGCCTCTCCCCGGCGCCGGTGCCCTCTGGAACCTTTCTGAAACCGCCGACCCCTCTGAGGCCGCCGCCCGCCTTTTCGCCGGCCTCCGCTGGCTGGACACGGAGGGCGCCGCTCGCGGCCTGCGCGCCATCGCCGCGATGCCCGTCCCCCCATCCGGCCTGGGCGAGGCCATCAACGACCGCCTCGCACGCGCCGCCGCCCCCCGATAAGCGGACCAGCCCAACCGCATTCACAAAACCCGCAAAAAAAGAGAGGGGTCCGGGGGAGTTCACCTCCCCCTGCCTTCCTCACCCCTTGCCCCCACCCCCCGACCGGCGGATTTTGCCCCTGTGCCCGCCACCCCGACCGACCCCCTCCCGCTCAACCCCAGCCCCGGTCCTGGCCAGATCTTCCTCGCCTTCGCCAAGGCCGGGCTGATGGGCTTCGGCGGCGCGCAGATCTGGGTTCGCCGTGCCCTGGTCGAGGAGCGCCGCTGGCTGAGCGAGCGCGACTACGCGGAGATCCTCGGCCTCGGCCAGGTCCTGCCCGGCCCGAATGTCGGCAATGCCGCCGTGATGATCGGCCGCCGCTTCGCCGGCCTGCCCGGCTCGCTGGCTGCCACGGGCGGCCTCTACCTCTTCCCGCTGATCGTGCTGATGGGCTTCGTCATGCTCTGGCAAAACTTCGCGGACGACTCGCATGTGGCTCCCTTCATGCACGGCCTGGCCTGCGCCGCTGCGGGCATGGTGATCGGCAACGCCTTCCGCATGACCGGCCGCCTCAGCCCCCCGCCCGAGCTCATCGCCATCGGCCTGCTCGCCACCGCGGCCGCCGCCCTGTTCCGCGTGCCTCTCCCGGCCATCGTCCTCGTCCTCGGCCCCATCGGCATCGCCGCCGTGGTCTGGCGTGGGCGGAGAGGGGAGGGGACAACCCGATGAGTGGACCCGTCTGGGACCTGTTCCTGTTTTTTCTCAAGCTCTCCCTCGTCGCCGTGGGCGGCGCCAACGCCGCCGTCCCAGAGATGCACCGCGAGGTGGTGGAGCTGCGCGGCTGGATGACCGACGCGGTCTTCTCCCAGGGCTACGCCCTCGCCTCCGCCGCGCCCGGCCCCAACGTCCTCTTCGTCGCCGTCATCGGCTGGCATGTCGCGGGCTGGCAGGGGCTGGCGGCCAGCCTGCTCGGCTTCCTCGGCCCCACTTTCATCCTCGCCTGGACGGTGGCGATGCTCACCCAGCGTCTGGCCGGGGACCCCCGCATGGCGGCGCTGCGCGCCGGGCTGGTGCCGGTCGCCATCGGCCTCATCCTCGCAACCGGCCTCGTCACCGGCGCCGCCGCCGCGCGCGGCACGGGCGCGGAAGTGGCGGTCGCCATCCTCATCACCGCCGGCGCCGCGCTCTTCACCTGGAAATCGCAACTCTCGCCCATCTGGGCCCTGGCGGCAGGCGGCGTGCTGGGCCTTGTCCTGCTCTAGCAGCCCTATTTCCGCCCGCGCAGTGATACGCATTCTCACCTATTGCCCGTAAACCGGTGCTGGAACAGATTGCGGCCGAGTCACGAAGCCCACCCACGGCGCCAATTCACCGCTCCCAGTCACGAACTCCAGTCACCAGAACGAGGCCAGCACCATGCCCAGCCCGCGGACCGCCCTCCGTCTCGCCCTCTCGCTGCTGCTCGCCCCGCTCGGCCTGGGCGCCGCCCGCGCCGCCGAGGTGAACCTCTACACCACCCGCGAACCAGGCCTGACCCGCCCGCTGACCGACCGCTTCACCGCCGAGACCGGCATTGCCGTCAACACAGTCTTCGTCCAGGGCGGCCTCGCCGAGCGCCTGGCCGCCGAGGGCAGCCGCTCCCGCGCCGATGTCGCCATGGTGGTGGATGTCGGCAACCTGATGGAGCTGGTGGACCGCAACCTCACCCAGCCCGTGAGGTCCCCCGCCCTGGAATCCGCCATCCCCGCCAACCTGCGGGATGCCGAGGGCCGCTGGTTCGCCCTCTCCACCCGGGCCCGCGCCATCTACGCCTCCCGCGAGCGCATCCCCGAGGCTGAGGCCGCGCGCCTCACCTACGAAGACCTGGCCGACCCTCGCTACAAGGGGCGCGTCTGCATCCGCTCTGGCCAGCACCCCTACAACACTGCCCTCTTCTCCATCCTGATGATCCATCACGGCGAGCCCTGGCTGCGCGACTATCTCGCCAAGCTCCACGCCAACCTCGCCCGCCGCGCGACGGGCGGCGACCGTGAGGTGGCGCGCGACATCCTCGCCGGCATTTGCGATGTTGGCCTGGCCAACACCTACTATGCCGGCCTCATGCTCTCCGGCCGCGGCGGCGACGAGCAGAAGCGCTGGGGCGAGGCCGTGCGCGTCGTCCTCCCGGCCAACGAGACGGCCGTGAACATCTCCGGCGCCGCCGTTACCCGCCATGCCCCCAACCGCGCCGAGGCCGTCCGCTTCCTCGAATTCCTCACCTCGCCCGAGGCGCAGACGATGTATGCCGACGCCAATTTCGAGAACCCGGTGCGCCCGAACACCCCGGTGAACGAGATCGTCGCCAGCTTCGGCCCCATCACCCCGCGCGACGTCTCCCTCCCCGAGGTCGCCGCGCGCCGCGCCGCCGCCAGCCGCATCGTGGACGAGGTCGGCTTCGA
Organism: Roseomonas sp. WA12; assembly: GCF_054165765.1. NCBI lineage: Bacteria > Pseudomonadati > Pseudomonadota > Alphaproteobacteria > Acetobacterales > Roseomonadaceae > Roseomonas > Roseomonas sp. WA12. The sequence continues at coordinate 437,991 of NZ_CM135108.1, forward strand.
CCGCTGACGGCGCGGCCTGCCAAAGCTCCGCCTTGCCCCTCCGGCTCCACCGGATCGGGGCGGCCCTCAGCACTGCCCTTGTGGCGCTGCCGGTGGCCGCCCTGGCGATCGCCGCCGCGCGCGGATCGGGCGATCTCTGGCCGCACCTGATCCGCTACGTCCTACCGAATGCGGCGCTGGAAACCGCGCTGCTTCTCGCGGGTGTCGGCGCCGTGGTGGTCGGGGTGGGGACCGGCACCGCCTGGCTCGTCTCCTGCTACCGCTTCCCCGGGCGCAAGACTTTTGCCTGGGCCCTCGTCCTGCCGCTCGCCCTACCGACCTATGTTGCCGCCTATGCCTGGCTGGATGTCCTCCACCCCGCCGGCCCTGTGCAATCTGCCCTTCGTGCCCTTCTCGGCCTGCACGGCCCCCGCGCCATTCCGCTGCCCGAGATCCGCTCGCTCCCTGGCTGCATCATGGTGATGGGCACGGTCCTCTTCCCCTATGTCTATCTCGCCGCCCGCGCCGCTTTCCTCACGCAAGGGCAGGACCTGCTCCGCGCCGGCCGCGGCATGGGCGCGGGCGGGCTGCGCCTGTTCCTGCAGGTCGGCCTGCCCATGGCCTGGCCCGCCATCGCCACCGGCACCGCGCTCGCCCTGCTGGAAACCCTGAACGATGTCGGCGCCGCCGAATTCCTCGGCGTCCGCACCCTCACCGTTTCCGTCTATGTCACCTGGATCACCCGCTCCTCGCTGGAAGGCGCGGCGCAGATCGCCCTCGTCATCCTCGCCCTCGTCGCCGCCCTCCTCGCGCTCGACGGCTGGGCCCGCTCCCGCGCCCGTGGGCGCCACGTGGTCCGCGAGACCCTGCGCCCCGACCGCCGCACCCTCTCCCCCGCGCCCGGCGTGCTGGCGATGCTGTTCTGCCTCGTCCCCGTCCTGCTCGGCTTCGTCATCCCCGCCGCCTACCTCCTCTGGGCCGCCTGGCGCCGCGTGGCCGAATTCGGCCTGCCACCGGAGCTCGGCAACTGGATCGCCAACAGCGCCACCCTCTCGGCCATGGCGACCCTGCTGGTCCTCCCCGCCGCCCTGCTGCTCGCCTTCGGCGCCCGCGGCGACGCCATGCCCGACCGCCGCGCCACCGCCGACACCGCCCTGCTGCGCGCCAGCCTGCTCGGCTACGCACTCCCCGGCGGCATCGCCGCCGTCGGCCTCATCCTCGCCTTCGGCGCGCTGGACGACCTCACCGCAACCCTCGGCGACCATCTCCCCGCCCTCTCCGGCACCGCGACAGCCCTCGTCACCGCCTATTTCGTCCGCTTCCTCGCCATCCCCGCCGGCGGGCTGGACGCCGCCTATGCCCGCATCCGGCCGCAGCTGGACTGGTCCGCCCGCGCCATGGGGGCGGGCAGGGGGCGTATCCTTGCCCGCGTCCACCTTCCCCTTCTCCTGCCCGCCCTCTCGGCCTCGGCCTTGCTGGTGTTCCTCGACGCCATGAAGGAACTCCCCTCCACCCTCCTGCTCCGCCCCTTCAACCGCGAAACCCTCGCCACCGCCCTCTACGCGGAAGCCGCCCGCGGCACCTATGAGGAGGGTGCGGTCGCCGCCCTGGCGCTTGTCGTGGTGGGCCTACCTGTTATCGGGCTACTGGTGGCAGGCGGGCGGCCGAGACAGCGCCTCCCCAAGGGCTCAGACCGCTCTTGACCCACGGCCCCGGCCGGGCGTTTGGTCCCCCGACCATGCCCGATACCGCCCAGCCCCTCACCACTGCTCCGCTGCCCCTCGCCGTGATGGACGCGCTCCACGCCATCCTCGGCCCGCGCGGCATTCTCACCGACCCGGCCGACCTCGAACCCCATCTCTCCGATTGGCGAGGTCTCTACCGCGGCGCCTCCCCCGCCCTTCTGCGCCCCGCCTCCACCGAGGAGCTGGCCGCCTGCATGCGCCTCCTCCACGGGGCATCCATCCCCGTCGTCCCCCAGGGCGGCAACACCTCCATGGTCGGCGGCGCCATGCCGGATGAGAGCGGGCGGCAGGTCATCCTCTCCCTCTCTCGCCTCAACCGTATTCGCGACCTCGACCCGCTGGACATGACCATGGTGGCGGAAGCTGGCGTGGTCCTGAAAACCGCGCAGGACGCGGCGGCGGCGGCCGGCACCCTCTTCCCGCTGTCGCTGGGCGCCGAAGGCACCGCCACCATCGGCGGCGTTCTCTCCACCAATGCCGGCGGCAACACCACCGTTCGCTACGGCAACGCGCGCGACCTGATGCTGGGGCTGGAATTCGTCCTTCCCGATGGCGGCGTGGTGAACGGCCTGCGCCGCCTGCGGAAGGACAACACCGGCTACGCGCTGCGCCATCTGATGGTCGGCGCCGAGGGCACGCTCGGCATCGTCACCGCCGCCGTCCTCCGCCTCTTTCCCCGCCCGCGCGCCGAGGCCATTGCCCTTTGCGCGGTGGAGAGCGAGGACGCTGCCCTCTCCCTTTTCCGCCGCTTCCGCGACCGCGACGAGGGCGCCGTCCGCGCCTTCGAATACATGGCCGGGCAGGGCATGAACCTCGTCCTTCAGCACATCGAGGGCGCCACCCTCCCGCTCTCGGAGCGCGCCGAGCACTACGTCCTGGTGGACCTCGCCTCCTCCCGCCCCGATGCCGACCTGCGCGGCCTGATGGAGGCGGTGCTGGAGGAGGCCCTCGAAGCCGGCGAGGTGACCGACGCCGCCCTCGCCGAGAGCGAGGCCCAGCGCCACGCCATGTGGCGCCTGCGCGAGGAGCACCCCGAGGCCCAGAAGAAGGAGGGCGCCTCGGTCAAGAACGACGTCTCCGTCCCCGTCTCCAAGGTCCCCGAACTCATCCGCCGCTCCAGCGAGGCGCTGAAGAAGCTCATCCCCGGCAGCCGCCCCGTCCCGTTCGGCCACATGGGCGACGGCAACATCCACATGAACCTCGAGCAGCCCGAGAACATGTCCGCCGCCGACTTCCTCGCCCGCAGCCACGACATCATGGACACGGTGAACGCCATCGTCCGCGACCTCGACGGCTCCTTCTCCGCCGAGCACGGCATCGGCCGCCTGAAGCCCGACATGCTCACCGAATGGCGCGGTGGCCCCGAACTCGACGCCATGCGCCGCATCAAGTCCGCGCTCGACCCCAAGGGCCTGCTCAACCCTGGCAAGGTCCTCCCGGCATGACGGCCAGGGCGCTGCTCGCGGCCGCCCTGGCCGCCAGCGCCCTGGCTGCCTGTGCCCCGCGCGAAACAGCCGCACCCAGCACCGGCGCTGCCCACCCGGCGCCGGACACCATCCCCCGCTTGCCCGACATCCCCGACGCCTTCCGCGCCGAGCTCCGCGCCGGCCGCCTCCCGTCCTGCCCGCTGGACGGTCAGGCCGTGCATCTCGGCAATGGCCGCTTCCTCACCGCCGCCCATCTCGTGGACGACAGCGTGCCCCGCCTCCGCCACTGCGCCGGCACCCCCGCCCAGCCCACCATCCGCTACGCCGGCCGCACCCTTCCCGTGCGCGCCATCCACATGGGGGAGGGCAGGGCAGAGGCCGGGATCGGCGTCACCTATCGCGGCGGCCAGGACCTCGCCCTCCTCCAGGCCGGCACTGTCCCCCCCGGCCCCGCCGCGCGCCCCTGTGCCTCCGGCCCCATCCCCGGCCAGCCTGTCCGCGTCCTCTCTACCCCGCGCGACGTCCTGCGCGCCGGCCCCATGGTCCCCGAGGCCCGCGCTGCCGACGGCGCCTATGCCGACCTTCCCGTCCTCCTCGCCCAGGGCGAATCCGGCTCCGGCGTCGTGGACGCCGAAAGCCATTGCCTGCTCGGCATTGTCAGCCACCGCCCGGAGGCCACGCCCGGTCACACCCGGATCGTTCCGGCTGCCGCCATCCGCGCCTTTCTCGACGTCGCACCCGCCATCCCGGCCGGCCGCTCGCCGGAAAGCTGAACATCCCGCCCCAAGGGGCTGTTCTGTCACAAAGGGCCATTTGCCCCGGCGGGGTCGGATGGATAGGTTGCGCCCCCCATGAGCCGCATCACGCGTTACATCGCTCGGCAGATCGCGCTGACCCTGCTGGCCGTGACCATCGGCCTGGCAGCGCTGATCTGGCTGACCCAGTCGCTCCGCTTCATCGAGCTGGTGCTGGACCGCGGCCTGCCCTTCTCGGTCTTCCTCGAACTCACCGGCCTCCTGCTGCCCTCCTTCTTCGCGGTGATCCTTCCCATCACCACCTTTGTGGTCACCCTCTTCACCTATGTCCGCCTCTCCTCGGACCGGGAACTGGTGGTAATGCGCGCCGCCGGCCTGTCGGACTGGCGCCTGGCCCGCCCGGCCTTGCTGGTCGCCACCCTGGCCACCGGCGCCGGCCTGCTCCTGCAGACCTGGCTGGTCCCCATCTCCCACGCCGCCTTCCGCGAGTGGCAGTTCGAGATCCGCAACCAGATGGCCGCCATCCTCGTCCAGGAAGGCGTTTTCAGCAGCGTTTCCAGCGACCTGACCGTCTATGCCCGCCTGCGCGAGAAAGACGGCACGCTCCGCGGCATCCTCATCCATGACCAGCGCGAGCCCGGCGCCCCCGTGACCATCCTGGCCGAGCGCGGCGTCATCCTGCCCAGCACCAACGGTCCGCGCGTGGTCCTGCTCAACGGCCAGCGCCAGCAGATGGAGCGCGCGGTGCCCCCCAACTCCCCGCCCGGCACGCCCCCCGTCGCCCGCCTCTCGGTCCTGGCCTTCGGCGAGAATAGCGTGGACCTCGCCCGCTCCAGCCGCACCGAGGACTCCCGCAACCGCGACAGCCGCGAGCGCTTCGTGGGCGAGCTGCTGAACCCGGACCCGAACGAGGGCCTGGCCGAGCGCGACATCCGCAAGTTCCGTGCGGAAGGCCATGGCCGCCTCGCCTCGCCCTTCACGGCCCTGTCCTTCGCCCTCGTCGGCCTCGCGGCCGCCCTGGGCAGCGTCTTCCGCCGCCACGGCGGGGGACTCACCGCCATCACCGCGATCGGCACGGTGGTCTCCCTCCTTGCCCTCGGCCTCGCGGTCGGCAACCTCGCGGCAAGGAACAACGCCTTCATCCCGCTGATCTGGCTCCACGCCCTTGGCCCGGCCGTCGCCGCGGCCTGGATGCTCTCGGGCGCCCCGGGCTGGCCGCGCCGCGCCCCCCCTGTGCCCCGCCCGGCTTCCGGCCCCGGCCTCACCGTCCCGCCCGCCGCCGGCAAGCTCTCGCGCGGGGCTGCCGGGTGACCTTTCCCCTGACCTTCGGCGCCTATGTCGCGCGCCGCTTCGCCGTCATGTGCCTGGTGATGCTCGCGGCTCTCACCGGCCTCGTCGCCCTGTTCGACTTCATCGAGCTGCTCCGCCGCGCCGCCACGCGGGAAGCCGGCTTCGGGCTGGTGGCCACCATCGCGGCGCTCCGCGTGCCCTTCGTGGCGATGCAGGTCCTGCCCTTCGCCATCCTGCTCGGCGGCATCCTCGCCTTCTGGCGCCTCGCCCGCTCCTCCGAGCTGGTGGTCGCCCGCTCGGCCGGCATCTCGGCCTGGGGCTTCCTGCTCGGTCCCGTCCTCGTCGCCACCATTCTCGGCGCCGCCGCCACCGCTGGCCTCTCCCCCCTCTCGGCCGTGCTCCTCTCGCGCGCCGAGCGGCTGGACGCGGCCGCGCTGCGGAACAACGCGGGCACCACCACCCTCGCCGGCGGACGCCTCTGGCTCCGCCAAGCCGACCGCGAGATCGACCCGCAGGGCGTTGCCATCCTCTCCGGCCGCCCCGCCGCCCGCGCGCCGGGCAGCCTCGGCGGCTTCGCGCTGGAGGAGGTGTCGGTCTGGCGCATCTCCTCCACGGACCGCTTCCTCGGCCGTGTCGAGGCCCCCCGCGCCACGCTGGCCGGCGGCGCCTGGGTGCTGGACGCTGCCGTTGCCTTCGGCGCCGACCGCCAGGCCAGCCCCCCGCACAGCCTGCGCTTCCCCACCGAGCTGACCCCCGACCGCATCGAGGACAGCTTCGCCAGCCCCGACACCCTCTCCTTCTGGGCGTTGCCGGATTTCATCGCCGTGCTGGAGGATTCGGGATTTTCGGCCGTGCGCCACCGGCTGCAGTTCCATTCCCTGCTCGCCTTGCCCATGCTGGCCGTCGCCATGGCCCTGCTCTCCGCCGGTTTCTCGATGCGCGAAGCCCGCAAGGGTGGCGTCGCCCAGATGCTGGGCGCCGGCGTCGCGGCCGGCTTCGCCCTGTTCCTGCTGGACCGCGTCACCGGCGAGTTCGGTGAGACCGGAACCCTGCCCGTGATCCTGGCCGCCTGGGCGCCGGCCGCTGCCGGGCTGATGTGTGCCCTGGCGCTTCTGCTGCACCTGGAGGATGGATGACGGACGCGATCGCCCGGAGGCGCCACCGCCCGATGCCTGCCTCTCTCCCGCTCCGCTCGCAGCGGGCCCGCCTGCTCGGCGGCACCGCGCTCCTGGCCGCGCTGGCCCTGCCCGCGGCCCTGCCGGCCCCCGCCCTCGCCCAGAGCGGCACCCTGTCCATCCGCCCCGACCAGCTCGGCGGGGCAGGGGGCGGCATGGGCTTCGGCGGAGGTGCCGCGCCCGCGCGCCCGGCCACGCCCGGCGCAGGCCCGCTCGGTGCCGGCGTCGCCGCCGTGGACCGCGACACCCCCGTCACCTTCACCGCCACCGAGGTGGAGTACGACCAGAACGAGAACCGCGTGACCGCCACCGGTGCGGTCGAGGCCTGGCAGGGCGGCCGCATCCTCCGCGCCGAGCGCTTCACCTATGACCGCGATACCGGCATCGCCATCGCCGAGGGCAACGTCCAGCTGCTCGAGCCCGACGGCCAGGTACTCTTCGCCGAGCGCGTGGAGCTGATGGGCAGCACGCGGGACACCGTGGTGAACGGGCTCCGCGGCCTGCTGGCCCAGAACGGCCGCGTCGCCGCCAACGGCGCCCTCCGCCGCACGACCGAGAACGGCGCGGTGGTCATGGACCTCTCCCGCGTCGTCTACTCCTCCTGCGACCTCTGCGCCGAGGACCCGCTGGCCCCCCCGCTCTGGCAGTTCCGCTCCCGCCTCGCGACCCAGGACGGCGAGTCCAAGCGCATCCGCTTCCGCGACGCGACGCTCGATTTTGGCGGCGTGCCGGCCTTCTACACGCCCTACATGTCGATGCCGGACCCCTCGACGCCGCGCTCCTCGGGCTTCCTCACCCCCTCCTTCGGCCAGACCCGCTATCTTGGTGGCTTCGCCGAGGTCCCGTACTACTGGGCGATCGACGACAGCAGCGACCTGACCGTCACGCCGATGGTGGCGACCGAGGCGCCGCCCTCCGGCTTCTTCAGCTACCGCCGCCGCTTCAACGCCGGCCAGATCAGCGCCCAGGGCTCGCTTGGCTACCTCAACGGCCGCGAATCCAGTGGCGAGAAGGGCCTGGGCGGCCACATCTTCTCCCGCGGCCTCTTCACCATCGACGAGAACTGGCAAGCCGGCTTCAGCATCAACCGCGCGAGCAGCGAGACCTATTTGCGCGCCTACCGCCAGCCCGCCACCGCCGTGCTCACCAGCACCGCCTATGCGGAAGGCTTCTGGGGCTACCAGTCCTATGCCCGCATCCGCGCCCTGGCCTTCCAGGGCCTGCGCGAGGTGGACCTGACGAGCCGCACGCCCTTCGTCCTGCCGGACATGTACTACGAGACGGTGCTGAACCGGGACGAGCTGGGCGGCACCCTCACCGCCGACGCCACCGCCTTCCAGATCTACCGCGGGGAGGGCACCCAGACCCGCCGCGCCGGCACCCGCCTGCGCTACGAACTGCCCCGCTTCGACAATCTCGGCGCGCAATGGACCTTCCGCGCCCAGGCGGACGGGCTCGGCTACAACGCCGCCAACCTCAACCTCGCGCCGAACTTCAGCGATGTCAGCAACACCAGCACCGTCACCGGCAATATCCGCGTGGCCCTCGACTGGCGCCTGCCGCTCGTGCGCTCCGCCGGCAGCCTCGGCACCCAGCTGATCGAGCCCCGCGTCCAGCTCGTCTCCGGCCCCAACACCGGCCGCCAGCGCGACATCCCGAACGAGGACAGCCTCGACTTCGAGTTCACGGACGCGAACCTCTTCTCCCTCAACCGCTTCAACGGGCGGGACCGCCAGGAAGGCGGCACCCGGGTGGACGCGGCGATGCGCAGCGCCTGGTTCTTCCCCAATGGCGGCTCGCTCGACGCCATGGCCGGCCGCTCCTTCCGCGCCTCCGACGAAGCCCTCTTCACCGAGCGCTCCGGCCTCGACAAGCGCGCGTCGGACTGGGTGGGCCGCGTGACCATCGCCCCCACCTCCTGGTTCGACGTCACCGCCCGCACCCGCCTCGACGGCAGCTCGCTCGACCGCCGCATGGTCGACACCGCCGCCAGCTTCGGGCTGGACCCGGTGGGGCTGCCCGGCACCCGCATCGGCCTCGGCTACCTCTACCAGGTGCCCGACCCCGCGCGCGTGCCGCTCCGCTACACCCGCGAGGTCTATGGCAGCGTGAACACCCGGATCGGCAATCACTGGCGCGCCGGCGTCTTCGGCCGCTACGACATCGAGGACGAGCGCGGCGTCGCGGTGGGCACCAGCGCGGCCTATGAGGACGAGTGCTTCGTCTTCGAAGGCCGCGTTTTCCGCTCCCTCGCCGAGAACGCCCTGACCCGCACCACCTATCCGGGCGCGACCACGGTGATCTTCCGCATCGCCCTCAAGACCGTCGGCGACTTCTCCCTCCGGGCGCTCTGAGCCCGGCCCCACCCTCCCGTCACACCGCCTGGCCACCCCGGCCAGGCAAGGCCACGCAACGGAAGGCGGAACAGGCGACCACGGGATCGCTTCAATCCGCCGCCCGCATGGTCTAGGAACCCGCCCATGCGAAGCCTTTCCCGCCTCCGCCCGACCGCTCTGAACCCGGCCCCCCTCCGGTCCGCCATGCCGGCCCTGCTCGGCCTCGCCATGGCCCTGCCCCTCGCCGCCGCCACCCACCAGGGCGCCATGGCCCAGCCCGCCGCCCGCCAGGCGCCCCCGCGGCCCGGCGCCGCCGCGCCCGCCCAGGGCCAGGGCCAGGCCCAGACCGCCGGCAACCGCATCGTCGCCGTGGTGAACGGGGACGTGGTGACGGAAGCCGAGATCCGCTCCCGCTCCCGCCTCTTCGCCCTGAACATCGGCCTCGACCCCCAGGGCGAACTGCTCACCCGCATCCGCCCGCAGATCCTGCGCCAGCTGATCGAGGAGCGCCTGCGCCTGCAGGACATCCAGCGCCGCCGAATCCCCGTGGGCGACGACGAGGTGGCCGAGGCGCTCGGCGACATCGAGAAGCGCAACGGCCTGCCCCCGGGCGGCCTCCGCGCCCAGCTTCGCGGCGCGGGCGTGGAGCCGCGCGTGCTCTACGACCAGATCCGCTCCCAGCTCGGCTGGTCCCGCCTCATCCGCGGGATGCTCGGCCCCCAGGCCGAACCCTCCGAGGAAGCGGTGCGCGAGGCCGTGGTGGCGCATACCGCCCGCATCGGCCAGCCCGAATTCCTCGTCTCCGAGATCTTCGTCCCGGTCGAGGACCCCTCCTCGTCCGCCGAGACGAAGCGCTTCGTGGACGACGTGATCGGCCGCCTGCGCCAGGGCCTGCCCTTCCCCATCGCCGCCACCCAGTTCAGCCAGAGCCAGACGGCCCTGCAGGGCGGCGACCTCGGCTGGGTCAACGCCGACCGGCTCGACCCCGAGGTGGCTGCCGTGGTGCAGCGCATGCCCCCCGGCGCCGTCTCCAACGCCATCGAGGTGCCCGGCGGCTTCCAGATCGTCTCCCTTCGCCAGAAGCGCGAGACGGGCCGCGAGAACGCCACCCTCGTCACCCTCCGCCAGGCCTTCCTGCCCTTCACCTCCGCGCTCGATCCGCAGAACCCGACGGAACAGCAGAAGGCCCAGCTCCTCCGCGCCCAGGGCATTCGCGGCGGCTGCGATGCGGTGGAGGCTGCGGCCCGCGCCGCCAACTCCCCGCGTCCCTCGGACCCGGGCGGCGAGCTGCGCCTGGAAACCCTCGGCCCGCCCCAGCTGCGCCAGCTCGTCTCCGGCCTCGCCCCCGGCCGCGCCAGCCAGCCCATCGTGACGCCCGACGGCATCCTCGTGATCGCGGTCTGCACGAAGGAGACCAAGAACCTGGCCACCTTCACGCCCGAGCAGGCCAAGCAGCAGATTACGCGCGACCGCGCCGAGAACCTCTCCCGCCAGCAGAGCCGCGACCTCCGCCGCCGCGCGACGATCGAGATGCGTGGCTGAGCTTCCCACCCTCTCGGAAACCGTCCACCGCCACGGGCTGGCCGCGCGCAAGTCGCTCGGCCAGCACTTCCTGCTGGACGAGACCCTCTGCGGCCGCATCGCCCGCCTTGCCGGCGACCTCACCGGCCGGCAGGTGCTGGAGGTCGGCCCCGGCCCCGGCGGCCTGACCCGCGCCCTGCTGGCCGCCGGCGCCGAGCACGTCCACGCGGTGGAGCTGGACGACCGCGCCGTCGCGGCGCTTGCCGAGCTCTCCGCCGCCTATCCCGGCCGCCTGACCGTCACCGAGGCCGATGCGCTGCGCATCGACCCGGTGGCGATGATGCCGGCCCCCCGCCGCATCGTCGCCAACCTGCCCTACAATGTCGGCTCCCCCCTCCTCATCGGCTGGCTCGCCCAGGCGGCCGCCTATGAGAGCATGACGCTGATGTTCCAGCAGGAGGTCGCCGAGCGCATCGTCGCCGCGCCGGATACGGACGGCTACGGCCGCCTCGCGGTCGCTGCCCAGTGGCGCTGCACGGCCCATATGGTCCTGCGCCTGCCCCCCGGCGCCTTCAGCCCGCCGCCCAAGGTGTGGTCGGCCATCGTCCACCTCGTCCCCCATGCCGAGCAGCCCGACCCGGCCCTGGCCAAGGCGATGGAGCGCGTGACGGCTGCCGCCTTCGGCCAGCGCCGCAAGATGCTGCGCGGCTCGCTCAAATCCCTCGGCGGGGCGGAGGACCTCCTGGCGACGGCCGCCATCGAGCCGACGCGCCGCGCGGAAACCCTCTCGGTCCAGGAATTCGAGACCCTGGCCCGCGCAGTTCTGGCGCGCGGCAACTAAGAAGGTACTGCAAACCTAGCCGTCGGTTGTGCGAGGCCGAAGCGCGGGATGCGCGCCTTTGCAGACACTCAGGGCAGGCCGTAGAGCGCACCCATGGAGAAGGTTCACTACACGGACGTGCTTCGGCGCACCGGAATCCTGACCAAACTATCCTCGTACGACCCGCATATCGCCGGCACGCCACCCTTGGGCATCGATCTTCCGGAATCCGATCTGGATATCCTCTGCCACGCGCCTGATCCCCGCTCTTTTGCCGCTGTGGTCTGGGGCGCTTTCTCGGACTGCGAGCGGTTTTCCATGCGGCAATGGGTCGGTCCGAACCGACCTGTCGTCGTCGAGTTCGTCGCGGTCGGCTGGCGCATCGAGATTTTCGGGCAGGCTCTACCGGTGCACGAACAGCTCGGTTGGAAGCATTTCCTGGTCGAGCAACGGCTGCTCTCCCTGGGCGGGCACCCGTTCCGAAACGCCGTGATGATGCATCGCAGAAGGGGAACCAAGACCGAACCGGCCTTCTCAGCCGCTCTCGGCCTTGCCGGCGATCCGTACCAGGCCCTGCTGGAGATCGAACAGCTGCCAAACGCGGATCTCATGGCCCTGCTCAGGAAGCGCGGCTTCTAGACGCGACTTCGCAAGACCATCCGCTTTCCACCCGATGCGATGGTCGATCCTACCCACAATCACCGGCGGGACCCGTGACACCCTCGACGGAAAGAGGGGCAGAGGCCTCAGACCCTTCCGTAGCTCCGGGACGGCGCGTCGCAGCGCCTCAGCGCCCCGTGCAGGGCTCGCCCGGCGTGCAGGTCCTGCTCATCGCCCGCTCCGCCATGCCCGTCACCGCCTCGAAGGTCAGCCGGTTCAGCGTACCGACCAGTCGCGCCGGATTCGGGCTGGCCCCGAGCGCGGTGCGGATGGACCCGTCCGCCAGCGCCGCCCGCAAGGTCTCCGCGCTCAGCCCCTCCGCCAGCGCGCCCGCCAGCGCCTCGCGATAGGCAGGCTCCGCCGTCACCAACTCCGCATCCACCGCGTCCCGGATCGGCTGCGAGGCCGCATCGCCGCCGGCCGTGGCCCCGAGCGCCAGGTTGCGCAGATCGGGCAGCGTCGCGCGATGCCGCGCGACATACTCCCGCGCCAGCGCCAGCCGATCCTCAGCCACCGCGGCCTCCTGCGCCCGCGCGGCGGCAAAGGGAAGGGCGGCGGCAAGCAGGGCCGGGAACGCGCGTCGCAGCATCGGAAGTCCTCGCCGGGGTTGCGCCGCCCTCATGCGCGCCCCGGCACGCCCTGGCTAGGCGGCGAGCGACAGCGCGGCGAACCGCGCCGCGAAGGCCTCCCGCTCCGCCGGGCTCATATGCAGCCCGCGCTTCGTCCGCCGCCACAGCACGTCATCGGGCTCCGCCACCCATTCCCGCGCCCGCATCCACTCCAGCTCCCGCGCCGTGATGCCGCCGCCGAGATCGCCGCCCATCGCCTCGATCGATCCTGCGCCGTCGATCACCCGCTCCAGCTCGCCGCCATGGGTGCGGATCAGCCGGTCCAGCAGCGGCCGCGGCAGCCAGGGATGCGCGCGCGCCATGCTCTCGGTGAAGGCCGCGCGGTTCAGCCCGCCGAAGTCGCCGCCGGGCAGCGCGGCCTTCCCCGTCCAGGACGTGCCCTCGCGCCCGAGCGCGCGGCCGAGCTGCTGCGCCGCATCCTCGGCCAGCCGGCGATAGGTGGTGATCTTGCCGCCGAGCACGCTGAGCAGCGGCGCACCGCCCTTGATGTCCATCGCCAGCGTGTAGTCGCGCGTGACGGAGGACGGATTGTCGGACCCGTCGTCATGCAGCGGGCGCACGCCGGAATAGGTCCAGGCGATCTGCTCGGGCGTCACGGGGGTGCGGAACTGGCGGGAGACAGCCGTGCAGAGATAGGCGGCCTCCTCGGGCGTGCAGTGCGGCTTGCCCATGGTGGGGTCGTGCGCGACATCGGTCGTGCCGATGAGCGAGTAGCGCTCCTCGTAGGGGATGACGAAGATGACGCGCCGGTCGTCGTTCTGCAGGATATAGGCCTGCGGCCCCTCATACAGGGCCGGCACCACGATATGGCTCCCGCGCACCAGCCGCACGCGGCCGGTCAGCGCCGTGCCCGTCGCATCCTGTGCCACCGTCACCCAGGGGCCCGCGGCATTGGCGATGGCGCGCGCCTGCACCGTGCGGGTGCTGCCATCGGCGTGCCGCAGCGTCACGGTCCACCGGTCCGCCCCGCGCCTGGCGGTCTCGAAGCTCGTGCGGGGCAGGATGGTGGCGCCACGATCGGCCGCATCCCGCGCGTTCAGCAGAACAAGCCGGCTGTCCTCGACCCAGCAGTCCGAATAGGCGAAGCCGCGCGAGAACTGCGGCTGGCGCAGCGGCTCGCCCTGGGGCAGCGCATCGAGGTTCAGCGCCTCGCTCGCCGGCAGCGACTTCCGCCGCGCCAGGTTGTCGTACAGGAACAGCCCCGCCCGGATCATCCAGCGCGGCCGCATCTCCGGCCGGTGCGGCAGCACGAAGCGCATCGGCCAGACGATATGCGGCGCGATCGAGAGCAGCACCTCCCTCTCCGCGAGCGCTTCCCGCACCAGACGGAACTCGTAGGTCTCTAGGTAGCGGATGCCGCCATGGATGAGCTTGGAGGAGGAGGAGGAAGTCGCCTCCGCGATATCCCCCCGCTCAACCAGTATCACCGATAGCCCGCGCCCCACCGCATCGCGCGCGATGCCGCATCCGTTCACGCCGCCGCCGATGACGAGAAGATCGACGAGCTCAGGAATGTCGGTGTTCATCACAGAAGCCTCGCCCGCACGCGGGTCACGACGATTTCGGCAACCAGCACGACAGCCAGAATCACCAGCAGGATGGTGGCCACCTGGTCCCACTGGAAGAAGTTGATCGCATCCTCCAGCACCACTCCGATGCCGCCCGCGCCCACCAACCCCAGCACCGCGCTCTCGCGCACATTGATGTCCCAGCGGAACAGGGCCACGCCCCAGAAGGCCGGCCGGATCTGCGGCCACACCGCCTTCAGCATCTCCGAACCCCAGGGCGCCCCCGCGGCACGCAGCGCCTCGCGCGGCCCGGGGTTCATCTCCTCCAGCGCCTCGGCCAGCAGCTTGCCGACGAAGCCGATGGAGCGGAACGCGATGGCGAACACACCCGCCGCCGCCCCCGGCCCGAAAACCGCGACGAAGATCAGCGCCCAGACCAGCGAGTTGACCGAGCGCGACGCCACCAGCCCCACCTGCGCCAGCGCGTTCAGCGCGGGGATGCGGCAGATGTTCCGTGCTGCCATCAACGCCAGCGGGATCGCCATCACGAAGCCGAAGGCGGTGCCCAGGCTCGCGATGTGGAGCGTCTCCACCAGCGCCGCATGAACGGTGGTGGGATAGGCGGCCAGATTCGGCGGCCACATGCGGATGATCAGATCCGCCATCTGCTCCGGCGCATCGGCCAGGAACTCGGGGATGATGTCGATTGTCCGCACCGCCCAGACCACGGCGGCGACCACGGCCAGGAACATCAGCCATCGCGTCAGCCGCTCGCCCGGCGTGTGCCGGATCCACTCGCGCCGCAGCGGGGCGAGGGAATCCCCTGTCGCCGCGCTCATCGCATCGCCGCCCGGATACGGCCGGAGACAAGCTCGGCCAGGAGGATGAGTCCGATAATCGAGATCAGGATCGCCGAGACGAAGTCGTAGTCGAACCGCTTGAACGCCGCGAACAGCGTGCCGCCGATCCCGCCTGCGCCGACCACGCCCACCAGCGTCGAGTTCCGCAGGTTGCTGTCCAGCTGGTACAGCCCGAAGCCCACGAAGCGCGACGCCACCTGCGGCAGCACCGCGTAGAGCAGCACCGCCATGCCGGACGCGCCCGTGGAGCGCACCGCCTCCACCTGCTTCATTGAGATCTCCTCCACCGCCTCCGCGAACAGCTTCGCCACGAAGCCGATGGAGGCGATGATGAGCGCCGCGATCCCCGCGAGCGCCCCGAAACCCAGCGCCTTCACGAAAATGATCGCGACGATGACGTAGTGCAGGCTGCGGCACACCGCGATGAAGGCGCGCACAGGGCCAGAGAGCCACCAGGGCGCGATGTTCCGCGCCGCCATCAGCCCCAGCGGCAGGGACAGGATGATGCCGCCCACGGTGGCCAGCACCGCGATCTGGATGCTCTCCAGCATCCCCTCCAGCAGCAGCTCCCAGCGCTCGAAATTCGGCGGGAACAGCCGCGCGATGAACCGCCCGCCCTCGCCCAGCCCGGCGATGAAGCGCCCCAGCCCGAGATCGAGCTGCGTGGACGCATAGACGAGATAGACGATGATCAGGATGCCGAAGATTCGCATCCACCAATCGGTCGCGAAGGGCGACCGGCGCTCCACGGGGGAGGGGAGGGCGGTGCCGCTCACAGCCAGTCCTCGCCGCCATAGATCTGCGTCAGATGGCTGTCACGCAGATCCTCCGGCGGCCCATCGAACACGATCGCCCCACCGGACATGCCGACGATCCGCTTCGCATAGCGCTTCGCCAGCGCCACGTTGTGGATGTTGATGATCACAGGCACGCCCTCGGCGCCCGCTAGCGTCGTTAGCATCTCCAGCACCTCCACCGAGGTGCGCGGATCGAGCGAGGAGGTCGGCTCATCCGCCAGCAGCAGGTCCGGCCGCTGCATCAGCGCGCGTGCGATGCCCACGCGCTGCCGCTGCCCACCCGAGAGCGCGTCCGCCCGCCGCGTCGCATGCTCCGGCAGCCCCACCGCGTCCAGCAGCTGGAAAGCGCGCGCGATGTCCTGCTCCGGGTACTTCCGCAGCCAGGCGCGCCACAGCGGCACATAGCCCAGCCGCCCGCACAGCACGTTCTCCATCACCGAGAGGCGCTCCACGAGGTTGTACTCCTGGAACACCATCCCGATCCGCCGGCGGGCGAGGCGAAGGCCCCGCCCGCTCAGCTTTGCCATATCAACGGTTCCCCCGGCACCCGTCAGCCGGATCTCGCCGCGCGTGGGCTCCACCAGACGGTTGATGCAGCGCAGAAGCGTGGACTTGCCTGTGCCGGAGGGGCCGATGATGGCCGTGATCCCCTCCGCCCCGATGGACAGGTCCAACCCCTTCAGCACCGGCTTGCCGGCCACGTACTCCTTGGTGAGTCCGCGGATGTCGAGGGCCGCGCTCACGGCTGGCGCGCCGGCGCAGGAGTGGCCGCACCGCCAGCCGCACCACCAGCCTGGGGCACCACATGCGTCCCGCCGCTCTGCGTCTGCGGCGCAGCGCGTGCGGCATTGCGGCGCGCTTCGGCCTCCAGCTCCTTGCGGCTCTCCTCGTCGAAGGCGGCGCGGCTGTAGGGCGCATTCACCGCATCGGCCACCGCACGCACCGGCGCCCACTGCTCCGCATAAGTGGCGGGCCAGAAGCGGTCGTTGCCGCCCAGGTCGCGCGCCATGGACTCCGGGAAGCGGTACTCCAGGAAGCACTGGCGGATGCGCGCCTGCAGCTCCGGCCGCAGGTCATGCGCCATGGCGAAAGAGGAGGTGGGGAAGGGCTCGCTCTCCCAGATCACCCGGAAGTTGTCGCCCCGCACCTGCCCGCGCGCGACCATGCGCGAGTACACGTCGGACGCGACGGGCGCGGCATCGTAGTCACCCGCATTCACGCCCATCACGCTGCGGTCATGCCCGCCGGAATAGACCACGCGGTAATCCGTATCCGGCGTCAGCCCCAACCCGGGGAAGAAGGCGCGCGGCGCGAGATTGCCGGAATTCGACGTGGCCGAGGTATGCGCGACGCGCCGGCCCTTCAGATCGGCCAGCGTCCGGTACGGGCTGTCCGCCTTCACCAGCATCACCACGCGATAGCTCTCGAAGCCCTCCGGCCCGCCCTTCACCGCGAAGGGCACCGCGCCGGCCAGGTTCACCGCAAAGGCGGTCGGCCCCGTGGAGAAGCCCGCGATATGCAGCCGGCCGGACCGCATGGCCTCCACCTGCGCCGCATTGCTCGTCACTTGGAAGTACACGGTGCGCTTGCCCGTGCAGCGCGTCAGATGGTCGACGAAGGGCCGGAACTGGCTCGCATAGAGCGCCGGATCCTCGACGGGCGTGTAGGCGAAGACCAGCGTGGACGGATCGCGCAGCCGCGACGCCTCGGGCGTGTCCGCCGTGAGGTTGCGGTCGTTGTCGCAATACCCCTCGTCCAACTGGCCGCGGAAGCAGCCGGCCCCCGAGGCAGCACCGGGGGCAGCCGGCGCCTGCGCGGCAGCAGGCAGGGCAACAAGGGCCAGGATCCCCGCCGGGATCGTGGCGAGCAGCAGGTTCTTCATGCGGCGTTCTCCTCCATGTCGTTGTTGCGCGCGGCCAGCAGCGCCTCCGCGAATTCCGCGAAGCCACGGCCTCCGGGGGCGCGGGTGATGTAGGCGGGGGCCGACGCAATCCCTGCCAGATGCGGCAGCACATTCGCCACCCCGATCGAGAAGGGGATGGCCGCGAAAAGCGGCGCGTCATTCGGGCTGTCGCCCAGGAACGCCACCTGCTCGATCACCGAATCGAGCAAAGACAGCCGGGTCGCGAACAGGTTCTCGATCCCCGCGCGCTTGTCCCAATTCCCGAACCAGGCATTCACATGAATGGAGGAGACCTTCGCCTGCGCTCCGCCGGCCTCGAACACCGCCGCGATCCGGGCCGCATCCTCCAGCGGCAGCGGCCCCGCATCCTCCGCGAAATCCACGGCCACATCGAACAGCCGGAACGCCTGGTCGGACGCGATCCGGCTGCCCGGCACCGCTTCCATCGCCCGCGCCGCCAGTGCCATCAGCCGGTCCCGCCCGGCCAGCCGCTCGGCCTCACCCTGCGCTTGCCAGCGCACCATCCGCCGCGCCGCACGGTCCTCGGCGTACCAGAGCGCCCCATTCTCCCCGACCACGGCCGCCACCGGCCACTGCCGGGCGATCGCGTCGCACCATCCCGCCGGCCGCCCCGTGACGGGGATCACCTGCAGCCCCGCCGTGGCCAAGGCCTCGATCGCCGAGAAGGCCAGGGCAGGAAGCCGCCCATCCTCGGTCAGCGTGTCGTCAATATCGGTCAGCACGTAGCGGAGCGCCGCCAGCCGGGCGCGGGGCGCAAGGCTTAGGGGTTCAGGGGCGCGCGCCTGGTCCAAATGGGTTCCTCCAACTGATGTGGAGGATGCCACTCGGCATGTGGAAGGTCAAACATTCGATGCGACATGCACCCGCACCCCGGCCCGCGCCAGCGCGCTTGCCAGCGGTGGGGGAGGGGGCGCATCCGTCACCAGATCCGTCAGCACCGAAAGGTCGGCCACCCGCTCGAGATACAGATGCCCGAACTTGCCGGAATCCAGCAGCAGCATCCGCCGCGGCGCCCGGTCCAGCATGGCCCGCTTCACCCAGGCTGCCCGGCTCTCCGCATCCGTCGGCCCCTCTGCCGTCAGCCCGGACGCCCCGATCAGAGCCACATCCGCGCTGAACCGCCGCAGGAATGCATCCGTCTCCGCGCCATAAAGCGCCCGCTCGACCGCGTAGAACTCCCCAGGCGCCACCAGCATCCGCAGCGGCTCGGAATCCCCCACCGCCGAGACCACCGGCAGCGAGTTGGTGATCACCGTCGCCGCCACCCCGCGCCCGGCCAGCGCCTGGGCGAAGCGCGCCGTGGTGCTGCCCGCATCCACCATCAGAACCGCCCCGGCCTCCACGAGAGACGCGGCCATCGCCCCGATCCGCGCCCGCTCCGGCCCTGCCATCGCCTCTCGCGCCCGGAAGTCCGGCTGCACTGCGGCATGGGTAACCGAGGCACCGCCATAGGTCCTCCGCACCGCCCCCTTCGCGGACAGCTCCTCGATGTCGCGCCGCACCGTCTCGCCGGAGACGCCGAACCGGGTCGCCAGGGTGCTGATCCGCACCGTTGGGTCCATGCCCAGCGCCTGGAGGATGGCCGCGTGCCGCGCATCCTTCCCCGGCGCACCGTCTTGCCGCTTTGCCATGGCCGCAAGGTGATAGGGCCCGACCGGGCGCGCAACCTGCTCGCGTCTTGGCGCCCTGGCCCCAGCCGTGACAGCTTCATGAAAACCCCCTGCCGGAGCCGCCCATGAACCGCCGCCGCATGCTGGCCGCCGCAGCCCTCCTGCCTCTGGCGGCCCGTGCCCAGACACCGCCACCACCCATGCCCACCCCCGGCCGCCGCGACTGGGCCGCGCAGGTTCCGCAGATCCGCCTGGGCGTCCTCGGCGGCGAGTCGGAATCCGATCGCCTCGGCCGCTACGATGGCTATCGCAAGCTGTTTGAGGACACCTTCGGCATCCCCACCCGCATGTTCTTTGCCTCCGACTATTCCGGCGTGCAGCAGGCCTTCGCGGCCAGGCAGCTGGAGATCGCCAACATGTCCCCTGCCGCCTATGCCGGCGTCTGGCTGGACACCAATGGCGGCGTCGAACCCATCCTCGTCACCCGCGAACCGGACGGCAGCACCAGCTACGTCGCCCTCATGTACGCCCGTGCCGACTCCGGCATCACGAAGCTCGAAGACATGCGCGGCAAGGCCATGGCCTGGTCCGACCCCAACTCCGCCTCCGGCTACCTCATCCCCCGCGCCGAACTCCGCGCCGCCGGCATCAACCCCGAGACTTTCTTCGGCCGCACCGGCTTCGCCGGCGGTCACGACCAGGCCCTCGTCGCCGTGCTCGGCCGCCAGTACGACGCCGGCGTCTGCTGGTCCTCGGGCCAGGGCGACGAGGCCCGCGGCTACACCCGCGGCGTGCTCACCGCCGCCGTCGAGAAGGGTCTGCTGAACATGCGGGACATCCGCATCATCTGGCGCTCCCGCCCCATCCAGAACGGCCCCATCGTGGTCCGCACGGACCTGCCCGCCGCCTTCAAGAAGGACATGGTGGACTTCCACCTGGCCCTCCCGCACGCCCACCCCGACATCCAGAAGGCCGTCGAGCGCGGCAGCGCCGTCGGCTGGGTCCCCACGCGCCACGAGGACTACGCCGTCTTCGTCGACATGCGCCGCGCCGAAGCCACGGAACGCCGCCGGCGGAACTAGCCGCCCCGCCCGCACCGCAGGTCTGCCACGCTCCCCCGAAGGTGACGCACCGCACCATTCCCGGTGCCAGGGGATCGGCCTAACCCCTGACCATGCCCGCCGCCCCCGCGATGCCCCGCCCCCTGCGCCGCCCGATGATCCTCGCCTCGGTTATGGTCGCGATGTTCATGATCGCGATCGAGGCCACCATCGTCTCGACCGCCATGCCGCAGATCGCGGGCCAGCTCGGCGACCTCCACCTCTACGCCTGGGTCTTCGCCGCCTTCCTTCTCGCCCAGACCGCCACGACCATGGTCTTCGGCAAGCTCGCCGACATCCTCGGCCGGCGCCCGGTGATGCTCTGGGGCATCGCCATTTTCCTGCTCGGCTCCATTCTCTGCGGCTTCGCCTGGTCCATCCCCTCCCTCATCGCCTTCCGCCTCATCCAGGGCATCGGCGCTGGCTCCGTGCAGCCCATCGCGCTCACGGTGGTGGGGGACCTCTATTCGGTAAAGGAACGGGCGAAGATCCAGGGCTGGCTCGCGAGCGTTTGGGGCATCTCCTCCGTCCTCGGCCCGCTCGTCGGCGGCCTCATCGTCCAGCACATGAGCTGGGCCTGGATCTTCTGGATGAACCTGCCCGTCGGCGCCCTCGCCGCCGCGGGCTTCGCCCTCTACCTGCGGGAAGACGTCCCCCGCGAGCGCAAGCCCGTCGACGTCGCCGGCGCCCTCCTTCTCACCCTCGCCGTCGGCGCGCTGATGACGGCCACCACCGACCCCGGCACCTCCCTCTCCATCGCCGCCGCGCTCGTCGCCCTCGTCAGCACCGCCATCTTCCTCTGGTGGGAAACCCGCGCGTCCGACCCCGTGCTGAACCTCGCCCTCTGGATCCGCCGCCCGATCGCGACCGCCAACGCCACCGTCCTCTTCAGCGGCATGGCCATCATCGGCCTCACCGCCTTCCTGCCCATGTATGTCCAGGGCGTGCTGGGCCGCTCCGCCCTGGAAGCGGGCTTCGCGCTGACCATGGTCGTCCTCGGCTGGCCCATCGGCTCCATCTTCGCTGCCCGCGGTTTCACCCGCTTCGGCCTGCGCGCCGTCCTCGTCTTCGGCGCCGCCCTGCTGCCCCTCGGCGCGGTCGCCTTCGTCATCCTCGGTCCCGGCTCATCCGCCCTGCTGGCCGGCGCCGGCTCCTTCGTCATGGGCCTCGGCATGGGTCTGCTCAGCACCGCTGCCGTGGTGATGGTCCAGGAAAGCGTCGGCTGGAACGAGCGCGGTGCCGCCACCGCCTCCAACGTCTTCTCCCGCAACCTCGGCAGCGCACTCGGCGCCGCGGTGCTGGGCGGCGTCCTTAACCTCGGCTTCGCCGCCCATGCCGGCCGCCAGGGCGATGCCGCCGCCGAGATCGACTTCGAGGCCGTCCGCCGCCTGCTCGAACACGGCGAGGCCGTGATCGGCGACGCTGCCGTCCGCACCGCCCTCGCCTCCGCGCTGCACCTCACCTTTTGGGCGCTGTTCGCTATGGCAGTGGTGACGCTGCTCCTCGCCTTCCTCGTCCCGCGCTTCGAGCCCCGGGGCAAACCCGCCGAAGCACCCCAGGCCTCGCCTGCCGATTAGGCCTGCCCAATCTAGAGCAGCCCGAGATCCATCAGCGCCCGCCGCATCTTCGGCGGCAGCTCCTCGATCCCCTCTGTGCCCACCTCGCCCTCCGTGAGGTCGGCCGGCGCATCATCGGTCTTGAGATAGCGCCATCCCTGGAAGGCCTTCACCGGCCGCGGCCGCACCGCCACCAGCCCGGGCTCCAGGATCAGCGCCGTCGCTCCGGTTCCGTCCGCCCGCTTCACCGGCTCGATCGCCAGGATCCGCTGCCGCACGCGCAGCACCCCCGCCACCACCCAGTAGATCGACCCGCCCTGCAGGATCTCGGGCGCGCGCTTGGGCGTCATGCGCGTCACATGGCGCAGCCCCTCGGGCCCGCGGGCGCGCAGGGCCTGCCCGCGCTCCATCTGCTCGATGTCCTTCGTCCCGACGGACAGTTTGATGATGTGCAGCACACCCGCGATCTGCGCCCGCACCGCATGCCCTGCAAGGGACCCGGCCTGCAAGAAAGCCGGGGCAGGGAAGGGGCCGCAGGTACCGCCCCGGCTTATCTCTCGGTTAGGGACTCGCCCCGTACCCTCCCGCGCATCTGACGAAGGAGCCGTCCGAAGCCATGCGCGCGTTCCAAAACCTTTCTGTCGCCTGCAAGCTGGGCGCCAGCGCCGGGCTGACGCTCACCCTCCTCGGCGGTCTTGTCGGCCTGGTCTGGTTCGAGCTGAGGGATGTGGCGCAGCAGCAGGATGCCCTCGGCGGCGCCGCACGGGTGCTTTCCCTGGTCGAGCAGGCGGGCAGCCGAGCCGCCCACGCCCCGGTGGACGAAAGCGACCTCGCCACAGCGCAGACACTGCCCGCCGCCCAGGCCGCCGCGCGGGAGGGCCGCACCTCTCTCTCGGCCGCGCGGGACCTGGCCGGCGAAGCCGCCCGGACCACCGCTCTGCCCGCGGCCCGCAGCGCCGCCGAGGCCGCCATCCCCGCCACCCGCGCCTACGAAACCGCCATCGGCCGGATGCTGGACTCGCGCACCCGCATGATCGAGGCGCGGGACGACCGGCTCTACCGCCTCAACTCCGAGTTCGACCAGGCGATGGAGGCGGTGCTCGGTGCCCTTGAGTTCGAGGTGCCCGACCGCGCCCAGGTGGACGAGGTCCGCAGCCGCGTCATGGCCTTCAGCAACGCCGTGAACGAGGCCCGACTGGGCGTGCAACGATTCCTCGTCACGGGGGAGGACACCCAGGCCCGCCGCGTGCGCCGTGCGCTGGCCCAGCAGCGCGTCCATCTGCGCGGCGTGCAATCCTACGCCCTGTCCGACCGGCTGAAGGACGATGTCGGCCGCATCGGCACCCTGGCCAACGGCCTGGCCGAAGCCTCGGAGACCATCCTCGCCACCATCGCCGAACTCGCGAAGATCCGTACCGAGGAGGCCGAGCCCGCCGCCGCCGCCGTCCGCGCCGCCTTCGCCGAGGCGAACCGCCTGCTGGGCGAGGACGCCGCCCAGCGCCGCACCGAGGTCGAGAGCGCGCTGCAGGATGTCGAGAGCTTCACCCTCTGGATCGGCGGCGCCGTCGCCCTCATCCTGCTCGCTTCCGCCTGGGCCAGCGCACGCTCCATCGGCGCCCCGCTCCGCCGCGCTGCCGGCCGCGTCCGCGCCATCGCCTCCGGCGACACCGCCCCGGGCGGTGCTGTCGAAGCTCGTGACGGGACCTACCGTGACGAGACCGGCCGCATCGCCGCCGCCCTGGATGAACTGCGCGGCACCGTTGGCCGCGCCTTCGCCCAGGCCCAGATGATCGAGCAGATGCCGCTCGGCCTGATGATGGCCGACCCCTCCCTCAAGGTGGTTCACGCCAATGCCGAGATGGGCGAGGTTCTCGCCCGGCTGGGCGTGACCGAGTCCGTGGTGGGCCGCGCCGTGGAGGACCTCCCGCTCCCGGGCCTGTCCGCCCTCCGCGCCACCATCGCCGACTCTGCCGCCCTGCCGCACCGCACCCGCCTGCGCATGGGCCAGGAGGTGGTGGACCTGCAGGTCAGCGCCATCACCGACAGCGCCGGCACCTTCTCCGGCCCGATGCTGACCTGGCGTCTCGCCACCGAGGAAGCCCGCCTGGCCGACACCTTCGAGGCCGAGGTCGGCGCCGTGGTCGACAACCTGGCCACCCAGGCCGACCAGCTCCGCCACGCCGCCAGCAGCGTGCACGGCACGGCCGACCGCTCTGGCCGCGAGGCCGCCCAGGTCGCCGACGCTGCCGCCCGCGCCAGCGGCGAGGTTGGGGCGGTGGCCGCCGCCGCCGAGGAGATGGCTGCCTCCATCACCGAGATCACCCGCCGCGTGGCCGAGGCCGCCGAGGTCGCCGCCCAGGCCGTCTCCGAGGCCCGCGCCACGGACAACACGGTCCGCGGCCTCTCCGACAGCGCCGCCCGCATCGGCGACGTGGTCCGCCTCATCGGCGACATTGCCGGCCAGACCAACCTGCTGGCGCTGAACGCCACCATCGAGGCCGCCCGTGCCGGCGAGGCCGGCCGCGGCTTCGCGGTTGTCGCCTCCGAGGTGAAGACCCTCGCCGCCCAGACCGCCAAGGCGACCGAGGAGATCTCCAACCAGATCCAGCAGATGCAGTCCGCCACGTCAGGCGCCGTGGAGGCCATCCGCGGCATCGGCGAGACGGTGGAGCGCACCAGCGGCATCGCGACCGCCATCGCCGCCGCGGTGGAGCAGCAGGGCGCGACGACGCGGGAGATCGCCCGCAGCGCCGCCCAGGTGGCCGGCGGCACCGATACGGTGAACCAGGCCATCGGCGGCGTCCGTGCCGCCGCCGAGGAGGCGGGCAGCGCCGCCGGTGGCATGCTTGCCGCCACCGAGGCCCTGGCCGGGCAGACCGTCATTCTCCGTGAGAAGTCCGCCAGCTTCCTGCGCGCCGTCCGCGCTGCCTGACGGGGGAGCAGTCATTCAGCGGCCCCGGCTTGCGAAGCCGGGGCCGCCAACCCTATCTCCGAGGCGTGTTCCCGAAGGCCAGTCCCGGCGGAGGGTGTCGGGAGAAGTTCAGATGGCTCATCGGATCGCGGTTGCCGGCGCCACCGGCCAGCTCGGGCGCGAAATCATCAAGACCCTGGCGGAACGGGGTTTCCCCACCGCCTCCCTCGCCGCCCTGGCCACCGGCCGCGCGGTGGGCGGCTCGCTTTCTTTCGGGGACCGGGATCTCGTCGTCGGTGCCGTTGAGCGGCACGATCTCTCCACCACCGACCTCCTCTTCCTCGCCCCCGGCACGCCCAACCCCAACACCCTGGCCCGTAAGGCCGTGGCCGAGGGTTGCTTGGTGGTGGACGCCACCGGCGCAGGCGACCCCGACGCCCCGGTGGTTGTCCCCGAGGTAAATCCCGGCGTCCTGGCCGCCAACCCGAAGGTCGTGGCCTCCCCCGTCGCCGGCGCCATCCTGCTCGCCATGGCGCTGCACCCGCTGCAGGCGATGGCCGGGCTGGTCCGGGTGGTCGCCACCTCCCTCCAGCCCGTCTCCGGCGCCGGCAAGGACGCGATGGACGAGCTGTTCAGCCAGACCCGCGGCGTCTTCGTGAACGACGAGGCTACCCCCGAGCAGTTCACCAAGCCCATCGCCTTCAACCTCATCCCCCATATCGGCGACTTCGGCGAGAACGGCCTGACCGAGGAGGAGGAGGCGATCGCCGAGGACACCGCCCGCCTGCTCGGCGACAACATCACGGTCGCCGCCACCTGCGTCCGCGTCCCCGTCTTCATTGGGCACTGCCTGGCCGTCCACGCCGTTTTCAACAGCCCGATCGACGAGGCCGAGGCGCGCGAGACCCTCCGTGCCGCCCCCGGTCTTACCCTGCTCGACCGGCGCGACGACGCCGGCTACGTCACGCCGCTTGAAACGGTGGGGGAGGACCCCGTCTTCGTCTCCCGCTTCCGCCCCGACGCCACCGTCCCGAACGGAATCGCCCTCTGGTGCGCCGGCGACAACCTTCGCAAGGGCGGCGCGCTGAACGCCGTCCAGATCGCCGAGGAGCTGTCCCGCCGGGGCGCCCTGCGCGGTTGACCCCGGATGCGCCCCGGCGCAGGAACCGCGTTGTAACAAAGGCCTGGGCCGCCTAGCGCCCGCCCACTTGCGATCCCTTCGCAATGCGTTGATTTCGCGCGATTGACGCTTTGCGGTGCCGCACCATAAAAGCGCCACAGCCGCGCGCGGACCCGCTCGCGCCCGGCGAGAATGCAGGACGCCGCATGGCCAAATCCCACGACGCGCGCGAGGCCATCATGGTCGGCCGCCGCACGGACGGCACGCTGATCCGCCGGCCGCTCTCCCCGCATCTGCAGGTCTACGACATGCTGCAGATGACCAGCGCGCTCTCCATCATGCACCGCATCACCGGCAGTGCCTGGGCGATCGGCCTGGTCTTCTTCGTCTGGTGGCTCGCGGCCGCCGCGGCGGGGCCGGAGTCCTATGCGACCGTGCAGTGGTTCATGGGCAGCATTGTCGGCGTGGTCGTGCTCTTCGGCATCACCGCGGTCGCTTGGTACCACGTCCTCGCCGGTGTCCGGCACCTCATGTGGGACTACGGCTACGGCTACGACATCCCGACGACCTATCGCACGGGCTGGATGGTTATCATCGGTACCGGCGTGCTCACGGTCCTCACCTGGATCGTCGCCGTCGTCGCCTGGGCCTCGTAGGGAAGGGCACACCCATGGCTGAGCATCAGACCCGCCTTCAGACCCCGCTGGGCCGCGTCCGCGGCCACGGCTCCGCCAAGGGTGGCACCCACCACTGGTGGATGCAGCGCGTCACCTCCCTGGTGATGCTGCCCCTGTTCATCTGGTTCGCCTTCTCCGTCGCGGCCCATGCCGGCGCGCCCTGGGAGGTGATGTCCGAGTGGATTGGCCGCCCCTTCAATGCCATCCTGCTCATCCTGCTGGCGGGCATCGGCTTCTACCACACCGCCAACGGCCTTCAGGTGGTGGTGGAGGACTACATCCGCCCCGAGCGCTCGGCGATGCTGTCCATCCTGGCCATCAAGTCCGTCTGCACCCTGCTCGGCCTGCTGGCCGCACTCTCCGTCCTGCGGTTGGCCATTTGATGCGCGCCGCGCGGCCTCTCCCTACCGGCCGCGCGGAGCCCACCCATATGTATTCCGTTCGTTCCGGCACGCCGCGCTCCGCCGGGCGGGGAGGGGAAGCCCGCCGTCCCGACGCCCCGCTCCGCGCCCCTTCGGGCAACCTCTGCTTCGCCCGGGCGGATAAACTGCCAGCCGCCCACCACGCCCTCACGGGCGATACCCCCCGCGCCCTTCAGGGCGCCACCCTCCGCCCCACCTGGGGCGACGAGACACGCGCCCAAGGCGGCGCCAGGACCAACGAGAGCCCGCGATGAACGCCATCAGCCAGCCTCCGCGCCCCGGGATCAACGGCGGCGCCTACCGCATTGTGGACCACACCTATGACGTGGTCGTCGTCGGCGCCGGCGGCGCCGGCCTGCGTGCCACCTTCGGCATGGGTGCGGCCGGTCTCAAGACCGCCTGCATCACCAAGGTCTTCCCCACCCGCTCCCACACCGTGGCCGCCCAGGGCGGCGTCGGCGCGGCCCTCGGCAACATGGGCGAGGACGACTGGCGCTGGCACATGTACGACACCGTGAAGGGGTCGGACTGGCTCGGCGACCAGGACGCCATCGAGTACATGTGCCGCGAGGCCGTGCCCGCGATCATCGAGCTTGAGCATTTCGGCGTGCCCTTCTCGCGCACCGAGGACGGCAAGATCTACCAGCGCCCCTTCGGCGGCCACATGCAGGATTACGGCAAGACCCCTGCCATGCGCGCCTGCGCCGCGGCGGACCGCACCGGCCATGCCATCCTGCACACGCTCTACCAGCAGTCGCTGAAGCACCAGTGCGAGTTCTTCGTCGAGTACATCGCCCTCGACCTCATCATGGATGAGGACGGCGCCTGCCGCGGCGTCATGGCCTGGAACCTGGAAGACGGCTCCATCCACCGCTTCCGCGCCCAGAACACCGTGATGGCGACCGGCGGCTTCGGCCGCGCCTGGTTCTCCTGCACCTCCGCCCACACCTGCACCGGCGACGGCAACGGCATGGTGCTGCGCGCCGGCCTGCCCCTGCAGGACAACGAGTTCGTGCAGTTCCACCCCACCGGCATCTACGGTTCCGGCTGCCTCGTGACCGAGGGCGCCCGCGGTGAGGGCGGCTATCTGACGAACTCCGAGGGCGAGCGCTTCATGGAGCGCTACGCACCGACGGCGAAGGACCTCGCCTCCCGCGACGTCGTCTCGCGCGCCATGTCGATGGAGATCCGCGAGGGCCGCGGCGTCGGCCCGCAGAAGGATCACATCCACCTTCATCTCGAGCATCTCGGCGCCGAGCTGCTGCACGAGCGCCTGCCCGGCATCTCCGAGACGGCGAAGATCTTCGCGGGCGTGGACGTGACGAAGGAGCCGATCCCGATGCTCCCGACCGTCCACTACAACATGGGCGGCATCCCCACGAACATCCACTGCGAGGTACTGCGCCCCACAGCGACGAACCAGGATGCCACCGTCCCCGGCCTCATGGCCGTCGGCGAGGCCGCCTGCGTCTCCGTCCACGGCGCCAACCGCCTCGGCACCAACTCGCTGCTGGACCTGGTGGTGTTCGGCCGCGCCGCCGCCCTTCGCGCCGCCGAGACGATCAAGCCCGGTGTCACCCAGGCCCCGCTGCCCGAGGGCGCCGGCGAGAACGCCCTCGCGCGCCTCGACCGCGTTCGCTACGCCAACGGCAGCACCTCCGTCCCCAGCCTCCGCGTGGACATGCAGCGCACCATGCAGGCCCATGCCGCCGTCTTCCGCACCTCCGAGCTGCTGAAGGAGGGCGTGGAGAAGATGGACAAGGTGGCGCAGGGCTACAGCGACATCCGCATCGCCGATCGCAGCCTCATCTGGAACAGCGACCTCGTCGAGGCGCTGGAGCTGGACAACCTCATCGGCAACGCGCTCACGACAGTCGTCGGCGCCGAGGCCCGGCATGAGTCCCGTGGCGCCCACGCGCATGAGGACTACCCCGAGCGCGACGACAAGGACTGGATGAAGCACACGCTCGCCTGGGTGAACGACCAGTACAAGGTCCGCCTCGACTATCGCGACGTGAAGATGCGCACCCTCACGAACGAGGTGCAGGTCTTCCCGCCGAAGGCGCGCGTCTACTAGCGCGCGCCCCCGACACCTCTCCCCTTCGTTCTGTCGCGCGACGATCGCCTCCGGCGATCGCGCTCTTGGAAGCCCCGGAACCCATGGCGACCTTCACCCTCCCGAAGAACAGCACGGTCGGCACTGGCAAGACCTACAGGGCCGAAGCCGGCGCCACGAATGTGCGCTCCTTCAAGATCTATCGCTGGGATCCGGACACGGGCGAGAACCCGCGGATGGATACCTACGAGCTCGATCTCGACAAGTGCGGGCCGATGGTCCTGGACGCGCTCATCCAGATCAAGAACACCGTCGACACCACGCTCACCTTCCGGCGCTCCTGCCGCGAGGGCATCTGCGGCTCCTGCTCGATGAACATCGACGGGCTGAACACCCTTGCCTGCCTCAAGCCCATCGAGGACGTGGTCGGCGACGTGCGCATCAACCCGCTGCCGCATATGCCGGTGGTGAAGGACCTGGTGCCGGATCTTTCCCAGATCTACGCCCAGCTCACCTCGATCCAGCCCTGGCTGAAGTCCGACACCGCCCCGCCGCCGGACAGCGAGCGCCTGCAGTCCAAGGAGGAGCGTGCCAAGCTCGACGGGCTGTGGGAGTGCATCCTCTGCTTCTGCTGCACCACCGCTTGCCCCTCCTACTGGTGGAACGGTGACCGTTATCTCGGCCCGGCTGTCCTGCTCCAGGCCTATCGCTGGATCGCCGACAGCCGCGACGAAGCCACCGGTGATCGTCTGGACCAGCTGCAGGATCCGTTCCGCCTGTACCGCTGCCATACCATCATGAACTGCTCGCGCACCTGCCCGAAGGGCCTCAACCCCGCCGAGGCCATCGGCAACATCAAGGTGATGCTGGCCGAACGCGAGGGCTGATCCGCACTCGAGGGCTCTGCCCTCGACCCACCAGGGGCCTGAGGCCCCTGGACCCTATTGGGCTGCAGCGGCCCCATCCTGCCTTTGCAGTCGCCTCGGGTCTCCGACCCGAGGCGGGCCGTCAGCGAAGCAAAACCACCGCTAAAAGAAGATGATGGTGAGGGTCCCGGGGAGAGGAAGAATTCCTTCTTCCTTTCCCCGGTGCCACAAGCACCGCCCATGCCCCTGAACGCCGCCATCATCGGCGCCGGCCCTGCCGGCCTCGCCGCCGCCGAACTCCTCTCGGATGCCGGCGTCGCGGTCACGATCCTCGACCGCATGCCCAGCCCGGCCCGCAAGTTCCTCATGGCCGGCCGCGGCGGCCTCAACCTCACCCACACCGAGCCGCTCGAAACCCTCCTCGCCCGCTACGGACAAGCCCGCCCGCGCCTGGAACCCGCCATCCGCGCCTTCCCGCCCGAGGCCATCCGCAGCTGGGCCGACGCCCTCGGCGCCGAGACCTTCGCCGGCACCAGCGGCCGCGTCTTCCCCCGCGCCATGAAGGCCGCCCCGCTGCTACGCGCCTGGCTCACCCGCCTCTCCGCCCGAGGTGTCACCCTGCTCTCTCGCCACGGCTGGACCGGCTGGGACAACAACGGCGCGCTCACCTTCACCCGCCCCGGCGACGAACCCCTCCACCTCACCCCCGACACCACCCTCCTCGCGATGGGCGGCGCTTCCTGGCCCCGCCTCGGCTCCGACGGCGGCTGGGCCCCCATCCTCGAAGCGCGCGGCGTCGCCCTGGCCCCCTTTGCCCCGGCAAACTCCGGCCTGCTGATCGACTGGACCGCCCATCTACGCGATCGCTTCGCCGGTACCCCGCTCAAGCGCATCGCCCTGACCTTCGCCGGCCGCACCGTCCGCGGGGAGGCGATCATCACCACCAAGGGCCTGGAAGGCGGCGCCGCCTACGCCCTTTCCGCCGCGATCCGTGACGAGGTGGCGTCAAAAGGCGAGGCCATCGTCACCCTGGACCTCCGCCCCGACATGACCGCCGAGGAAGTCTCTCGCCGGATGGCACTTCCCCGCCGCGGGCAGTCCCTCTCCAACCACCTCCGCCGACAGCTCACCCTGCCCCCCGCCGCTATCGCCCTGCTTCGCGAAGGCGAGGACCAGCCGGAGAGCGCCATCAAAACCCTCGCCCTCCGCGTCACCGGAGTGGCCGGCCTGGACCGCGCCATTTCCTCCGCCGGCGGCGTCCGCTGGGAGGAGCTGGACGAGCACTTTGCCCTGCGGAAACTCCCCAACACCTTTGCCGCCGGCGAAATGCTGGACTGGGAGGCCCCCACCGGCGGCCACCTCCTCACCGCCTGCCTCGCCACCGGCCGGGCAGCGGCCCAGGGAATGCTGCGCGGCCGCTAGGCGACCCCCGCCCCCTTCAGGAAGTCCAGCATTAGCGTCCACCCCGCCTTGGCCGGCTCCTCACGGTAGCTCGGCCGGTAATCCGCGTGGAATCCGTGCGGTGCCCCCGGATAGACCACCAGCGTGAAGCGCTTCCCCGCCTCCCGCATTTGCGTCTCCATCGTCCGCAGCCCTTCCACGGGGATCCCCGTATCCGCCTCTCCATACAGGCCGAGGATCGGGCAGCGCACATCCGCCGCCATGTCGAGCGGCACGCGCGGGGTCAGCGCGCTCGCCTGCCCCGCCACCGGCCCGTACCAGGCCACCCCCGCTTTCAGCTTGGGATTGTGCGTCGAATACGCCCACACATTCCGCCCGCCGCGGCAGAACCCGATGACCGCCAGCTTTTCCGCGCTGCCGCCATCCGAGGCCGCCCAGGCGCAGGTCGCATCCAGGTCCCGGAACAGTTCGTCATCCGGCTTCCGCATCGCGATCGCGGCCGCCGAAGCCACGTCCGGCGCGCTCGCCGGATCGCCCTGCCGCACGTAGTAATCCGGCGCCACCGCCAGATATCCTTCCCGCGCCAGCCGCCGGCACACATCCTTGATGTACTCGTGCAACCCGAAGATCTCCTGGCACACCACCACCACGGGCCAGTCCCGCCCGCTCGTCGGCCGTGCCCGATAACCGGCGATCGACCGATCCCCTGCCGGGATTGCCACATCCCCCGCCACCAGCCCGTCGGTGGAAGTCCGCACAATCGTCTGCGCCATCACCGGCCCGGCCGCGAGCGTGTAGCCCGCCGCTACGCCAACCCCTCCTACAAACCCGCGCCGCCCCAGGCGCTCGAACACGGACGGCGAGATCATCTCGTCGGCGGGCGGGGCATCGGGCAGGCGGTCCATGGCGGGCTCCTCGGATTGATTCGCCCGAAGCCTACACGCAGAACCGAGAGGAAGAACGAATCCTCCCTCCCAGGTCCCACGCGCGCACCCTCAGATCGCGAAGTTCAAAGGCTCGCTGGACGGCCGCTGCAGCCCCGTCGCCTGCGCCCGCCGCAGCAGGTCTTCCAGCGTCAGCCCTTCCAGCCGCTCCCGCAGCACCTCGTCCAACTCCGCCCAGAGCGGCAGGACCACCCCGGCATGCAGCGCCCCCGAGAGATCGCTGCCTCCATCCGTCCCCTCTGCCACTGCCGCCACCGCTTCGGAGAGGCGGATATCCCGCGGCCGCCGCCCGAGCCGATACCCGCCGCGTGGCCCGCGCACCCCCTCCAGCAGCCCGGCACGCGACAGAGCCTGGAACACCGGCTCAATTCCCCGCCGTGCTGCGCCCAGCCGTTCCGCGACTTCCGCTCCGCCTGCCACCGGTCCGCTGGCCCCACGCCCGGCATGAAAGGCCACGTCCAACAGCACGGAAATGGCGGTCAGCGCGCGATCCTGGCGGAGAAGGCGAAGGGGCTGTTGCATGCCCTGTATCTACGCACAATCGGCGTGGATATCCAGGCCCGGCGCGCGCCTAAGGCCGGGCGGGTGGACAACCGCCCGCACCTGTCCGCCTTCGCCAGGATGCCAAGCCGGTCTAGCTTCGGCACCGCCGGCCCGGCGCCGGAACAAGGATGCCCATGTCCCCGATCATCGACAGCATCGCGGCGCTCGAAGCGCTTTACGGCGTCCCCGGCGATGCCTCCACGGTGAAGGAGGTGCCGGTCATCACGCCCGAATACCGCGCGATGATCGATGTCTCCCCCTTCGCCGCCCTCGCCACCTCTGGCCCCGAGGGGCTGGACTGCTCCCCCCGCGGTGACCGCCCGGGCGAGCTCGTTCGCGTCGCCGACGACCGCACGCTCCTCATGCCCGACCGTCGCGGCAACAACCGCGTGGACAGCCTGCGCAACATCATCCGCGACCCCCGCGTGGCGCTGATGTTCCTTATCCCCGGCCACGGCAACGCGCTGCGCGTGAACGGCCGCGCACATCTCTCTGTGGAACCCGCGCTGCTGGAAAGCTTCGCCGTCGAGGGTAAGCCGCCCCGCAGCGTCATCGTGGTGTCCGTGGAAACCGTCTATTTCCAATGCGCCCGCGCTGTGATCCGCGCCCGCCTCTGGGACCCCGAGGCCCGGATCGCCCCCGGCACCCTGCCCACCCCAGGCCGCATCCTGGCCGCCCTCAGCGAGGGCACAGTCGGTGGCGAACCCTACGATTCCACCTGGGCGGCCCGAGCAAAGGAAACCATGTGGTAGCCGGTTCCCGCCCCAGCCGGGGCGGGAACGCGCCTAGACCGCCGCGCGCAGCCCCGGCGCGCAGTCGGACCCGCGTAGCAGAACCAGCCGCGCAACCCGCGCCGCTTCGGCCGGGTCCGGAAAGGTCGCCCCCTCCAGATCCTCCAGCACCGGATCTGTCGCCAGGAAGATCCAGTCCGCCTCGCGCGCCACGGCAACGCCGACGAAGCGCCCCTCCACGCTGATCGGCCGGGAGGCCAGCACGGTCACAGCCCCCCAAGGGCGCGCAGCAGCGCCCGCTCGATATCGGACTGGCGCGGCGGCGCCGGGGTGCGGGGAAACAGCCGCGCAAGGAAGGCGCGGAGAACATTCGCGGTGCGGGTCATGGTCGGTCTCCTGGCCCTGGGGCCTGGAAGGGGAGGGGGAAAAGGAGGAGGGCAGGGGCGCTCAGCGCCGACAGCGCTCCACGATCCCCGTCGCCCCCATCCGCTCGGGACGTCCTGGCATGCCTCCATAATTCAACGCGCGATCGCCGTTGGTCAACGAAATGGAACGATCGAAATCTGTCCCATTCCTGGCATAAACCTGTCGCCGGGCGTGGCATCTGCGATGGACGCCATCCCACCCCCGCGGGATAACCACCTCATGCCCGCCCCCTCATCGCCTGCCCGGCCGGAACAGCCCGCCAACCCCCCGCGCGGCCGCACTTATGCCAGCGTGCTCGAGGCCGTCGGCTCCACCCCCCTCGTCCGCCTCCCCCGCCTGGAAGCCGCCGAGAACCTGCCCGCCCGCCTCGCCCTGAAGCTCGAATTCTTCAACCCGCTCGGCTCCGTGAAGGACCGCATTGGCCTTGCCATGGTCGAGGACGCCGAGCGCGCCGGCCTCATCCGCCCCGGTGAGTCCACCCTCGTCGAGCCCACCTCCGGCAACACCGGCATCGCCCTGGCCTTCGTCGCCGCCGCCAAGGGCTACCGCCTGGTCGTCGTCATGCCCGACGGCGCCAGCGAGGAGCGCCGCAAGATGATGGCCCTCCTCGGCGCCGAACTCGTCCAGACCCCCGCGAAACGCGGCATGGCCGGCGCTATCGAACGCGCCGAGGCCCTCGTTGCCGGAACCCCCGGCGCCTGGATGCCCCGCCAGTTCGACAACCCTGCCAACCCCGACATCCACGCCGCCACCACGGCCGAGGAAATCTGGGCCGACACGGCGGGAGAGGTGGACGCCATCATCGGCGGCGTCGGCACCGGCGGCACGCTCACCGGCATCGCCCGCGCCCTCAAGCCCCGCCGCCCCGGCCTCCGCATGATCGCGGTGGAACCCGCCGAATCCGCCGTCCTCTCCGGCGACGAACCCGGCCCGCACGACATCCAGGGCATCGGCGCCGGCTTCCGCCCGCAGGTGCTGGAGCTGGACCAGATGGACGCCGTCCTCCGCGTCTCCGAGCGCGAGGCCATCGCCGCCGCCCGCCGCTGCGCGCGGGAGGAGGGCATCCCCATCGGCATCTCGTCGGGTGCCATGCTCCACGCCGCCCTCGGCATCGCGCGCGACCCCGCCATGGCCGGAAAGCTCGTGGTCGGCATCGCCGCCAGCTTCGCCGAGCGTTACCTCTCGACGGAGCTCTTCGCCGGGCTCTGATCCACCAGGGAAAAGGTCACCGCGTGCCAAGTTTGCAGGCCTGGGCGATGATGGCGCTGATCCGCGCCACGGGGATGAAGCGCAAGGCCCGGGACACCGCCAGCTTTCCGGGCAACGTGGCCCTAATGCAGTCCCGCGGCCCCGCCGCGCCCGGCCGCCGGCGCGAACGCCGCCTCCGCATCACGGAAGAGAGCTTCGCCGGCCGCCCCGTCATCACCGTTGCCCCCAAGGGCACTCCCAGCCGCCACCACATCCTCTACCTGCACGGTGGCGCCTATGTCTTCGACCTGCTGGACGTCCACTGGCGCGGCATCGAGGGCCTGATCGCCCGCACCGGCGCCACGGTCACCATCCCCCTCTACCCTCTCGCGCCCCGCCACTGCTGGGCGGACGCCTTCGCCATGCTCCGCCCCCTCCACGCAGACCTCGCCGCCCGGCACGGCGCCAGGAACATCACCGTTGCAGGGGATTCCGCCGGCGGCGGCCTGACCCTCGCCCTCACCCAGCAACTCCGAGACGCCGGCGAGCCCATGCCCGCCCGCCTCGTCCTCTTCTCCCCCTGGCTCGACATCGCCACCGACGACCCCGGCGTACTGGCCATCGAACCGCGCGATCCCATGCTCGCCACCCCCGCAGCCCAAATGGCCGCCCGTTGGTGGGCCCGCGACCTTGCCCTGGACGACCCCCGCGTAAGCCCCCTTTACGGCAGCCTCGCCGGCCTGCCCCCAATGGCGGTCTTCACTGGCACCCGCGACATGCTGAACCCCGACTCCCGCCGCCTGCGCGACAAGGCGGCAGGGGAGGGGGCCGACCTCCGCTTCCACGAATACGACGGGCTGTTCCATGTCTGGATGTGCCTGCCGATCCCCGAGGCCCGCCAGGCCCTGGACGAGACGGCGGCCTTCATCGCGGGCGGCCCCGGGTGAGGCGTCGCCTCCCCCAGACCCCCTCCACCAGGAAACTGAGTTTCCTGGACCTTCCATCTGTTTTCACGCGGCACGCCGAGGGGCCACGGCCCTCGGCGCCGAACACGGCGCGAGGGACATCCGCCCCCAGCACCGCCCTCGATCACTGAAATCCACAAAAACCGATCGCGGGGTCCGGGAAGCCCGGTGGCTCCCCGGTGCAGGCGAAACCTAGCTTTCGCCCTGCGTCTGGAAAGCAACGCCTCCCAGAAGCCGCGCGCGAAAACAGCGGCGCTCAGGCCGCCGCCCGCTGCGTCCCCGCCAACTCCCGCCCGAGGAAGGTGGCGATCGCCCCCGGCCCCGACCGATCCGTCCCCGCCAGCCCGGCCG
This sequence comes from Roseomonas sp. WA12, assembly GCF_054165765.1. Lineage (NCBI taxonomy): Bacteria > Pseudomonadati > Pseudomonadota > Alphaproteobacteria > Acetobacterales > Roseomonadaceae > Roseomonas > Roseomonas sp. WA12. The sequence goes on from NZ_CM135108.1 coordinate 474,284, forward strand.
CCGCCTCGGCATCCGGATTGTAGTTCGTGTTGGTGTTCACGTCGTAGGTGAACACCTGGCCCTCCGGCGTGCGGATGAACTCGATCCCCGCCACCTCCACGCCATTCGCCGCCAGGAACCCCTCCAGCCGCGCCTGCTGGCCCGCATCGATCCCCTCCGGGATCACGCGGAACCGCGGCCCTGCGGCCACGGGCGCCTCGCCCACCGGGCAGGCCGCATCGCCGATCGCGACGGAGGGCGCCGGCACCTCGCACACATCCGCCGGGCACAGCTCGAAGCCCGAAGAGGTGTCCACCTCCACTGCATAGAGGAACCGCCCGCCCACGAACTCCGCCCGCGTGATGAAGGGCCGCGCCGCGCGCACGTAATCCTGCAGCAGCCACAGCCCGTCTGCCGGCAGTTCATCCTCCGGCGCATCCGCCAGGAAGGCGGCGAGCGCATCCGTGTCGGCGAACAGCCGCACCCCCAGCCCCTTGCCGCCCCGGTTCGGCTTCAGGATCAGCGGCGCCGCGCCGTAGCGCTTGCGCGCCGCCGCCACCACGTCATCCGCCTCGCCCCGCACCACTACCGTGCCAGGAACGGCGATCCCCGCCGCCTCCAGCGCCGCGTACTGCCGCGCCTTGCTGATCTCGAGGTCCAGCGCCCGCGGCCCGTTCACCACCCGCCGCCCGAACCGCTCCAACCAGGCCAGCACCGCTGCCGTCAGCTCCGCGGAATACCGGTGCCCGCGCGTGTGAGAGGAGGCCGACATCCGGTTGTAGAAAACCCCCTCCGGCGGCGGCTGGGAGAGATCGAAGGCACCCGAGGACAGGTTCCACTCCGCCCAGGGCAGCCCGCGCGCGTCAAAGGCGCGTGCCAGCGGCGGCAGCCATTCCGGGTTCTCGTGAATCACGTGGATCTTGGACATCAGGGGGACTCCGGCTCGCGGCTGCGATGTGGGTCCGCAGATAATCCGATCAAGAACCGTGCGAAAGCCATTTCCACGCGAACGCCGCAACCTCGGCCGCTCAGTGCGGCACCAACAACCAGCCTGGCCATGGCGGAAAACTTCGGGACGGCACAACCGCCTTAGGGGCATCAGCGCCGGGGTTTCGTCGTCCGGCATCCTCGTCCTGGCCTGAACCCGGCCGCTTCACGGCTCGGAAGCGGCTGAGCGGTCCCCCACCGGCCAGCCGGCAAGCGCCTGCTCCGCGACCGCTTGCAGAACCTCCCGTGGAGACCCCGCCTTCGCCTGCACGGACAGCCCGTGCGCCACCGCCGTCACCAGCGCCGCCAGGGTCTCGCTGCTCGCCGTCTCCGGAAGATCCCCCTCGGCCTTCCCCCGCTCGAACCGCTCCCGCAGCGCGGCCTCGCCCGTTGCCCGATAGGCGATCAGGGCTTGGCGGATCGGCTCGGACTCGTCGGAGCCCGCAAGAGCGCCGTTGACGCCGAAGCAGCCCGTCCGGTCCGGAAAGCGCGTCGTGAGCTCGACGGCACCGCGTAGGAAGTGCGCGGCCACCTCGCGCGCCGTGGGCTGCCCGAGTGCCTCCGGCACATAGCCGACATACTGCTCGCCATAGCGGGCTAGGGCGCGGCGAAACAGCGCCTCCTTGTTGCCAAAGGCGGCATAGAGCGAGGGCCGCTCGACCCCTGTCGCCTCCGTCAGGTCCGCATAGGAGGTGCCCTCGTAACCCTTCCGCCAGAACACGCACACCGCCGCGTCCAGCGCCTTCTCCACGGAGAACTCGCGATGGCGTCCCATCAGTCCCGCCGCCCTTTTTTCATAACGAACATTACTAAGCCGCTTGACAGCCTTTGTCCAGATTTCATACCAATCGGTATAGTAACGCACGTTACGGAAATCCGGGCCTTCTGGCCCACCAGGACCAGGCGATGCCCTGGCCCGACAACGAAAGGCTTCCCATGCTGGATACACTCAAGGGCAAGACCGTCCTGATTACCGGCGGCTCGCGCGGCCTCGGTGCCGCAACGGCACAGGCCTTCGCCGAGCGCGGCGCCGATGTCGCCATCAGCTACGCCGCCTCGGCCGAGAAGGCGGAAGCCGTCGTCGCGAAGCTGAAGGCGAAGGGCGTCCGCGCCATCGCCATCCGCAGCGACCAGGCCGATCTCTCCTCCGCCCGCCCGCTGATCGACCGGGTCATCGCCGAGTTCGGCAGGCTCGACATCCTCGTCAACAACGCAGGCATCGCCATACAGGGCCAGCTCGTCGATGACCCCACGCTCGACGAGGCAAAGTACAATCGCCAGTGGCAGGTGAACGTCATGGGCACCATCGCCAACACGCGCGCAGCCGCGCCGAAGCTGACCGATGGCGGCCGCATCATCTTCGTCGGCTCCCTGCTCGGCTCCTACGTGCCCTTCCCGGGCGTTGCCGACTACACCGGCACGAAATGGGCGCTCGCCGGTTACGCGAAGGGCATCGCGCGCGACCTCGGCCCGCGCAACATCACCGTCAACGTCGTGCAGCCCGGCATCATGCCGACCGACATGGCCGCCGATGTTTCGGGCGAGCTGCCGAACCGCGACGCCATCCTCGACATGCACCCGATCCGCCGCATTGCGACGCTTGAGGAGGTAGCGGACACCATCTGCTTCCTCGCCGGCCCGTCCGCCGGCTACATCAACGGGGAAGCCATCAACATCGCCGGCGGCTTTGGCATCTGAATGCTGGAAGGGGGGCCGCGACCGCAGCGATGCGGCCGCGGCCCCAGCCCTCCGCGCCTCGCAGGCGTTGAGGGCCCACCTACAGCCCCGCCCAGCGCAGCAGCACCATCGCCGCCACGCCCACCACGATCGACACCCCGAAATTCCCCCAGCGCGCATGCGCCGCCGCGCAGGGCACGCTCGCCAGGGCCGCCGCCAGATCCTGCTTCGACAAGGCCAGCGCCACATAGGCCGCGAACAACGGCGCCGGCAGGTTCTTCAGCAGCGCATCCAGAAGGGGCGGCGTCCGCACCACCCGCAACACCGCATACCCCCCGGCCCGGCACAGATAGGTGACCAGCCCCATCGCCAGGATCGCCAGCGTCACATCCAGCCGAAGAGTCACCGCCTCACCCCCGCCCGGCGCAGGTCCTGCCACGCCCCCAGCCCAGCCCCGGCAAACGCCCCTGCCAGCAAGGGCACCGGCGCCGGCAACCGCAAGGCCTGCGCCCCCAGTGCCACCGCCGCCGCCAGCACCCAGGGCGGCACATCCCGCCGCGCATCCCGCCAGAGCGCCGCGAGAATCGCCACGAAGCTCGCCGTCGCCGCGAAGAACAGCGGGTGATCCGCCGGCAGCGCGACCACCGACCCCATGACATGCCCGGCCCCGGCCGCCAGCACCCAGCCGAACCAGGTGAACACCCCCAGCCCGAACAGAAACCCCGCATCCCGCCCGCCCGCGCGGTTCTCCGCCACGGCCAGCGCAAAGGAATGATCGACCGTCACGAACAGCGACCCCCAGAGCCGCCAACCCTTCAGATGATCCAGCCAGAAGGACAGCGCCGCCCCCAACGGCACCATGCGGATGTTCACCACCAGCGCGGCCACCGCCACGGCCAGGATGTCCACCGGCTCCGTCCACAGCTCCAGCGCCAGCAACTGCGACGCCCCGGCGAACACCACGCCGCTCATCAGCAGCGTCTCGGCCAGGCTCAACCCCCGCCCGAGCGAGATTACCCCCACCACCAGCCCGAAGGGAATGATCCCGAGCAGCAACGGCACGCCCTGCCGCACGCCGCGCCAAACCCCGGCCGAGGTGAAGGAAACCCGCATACCCGCCCTATAGGCCGGGCAGGGGGCCTGCACCATGCACCCTTGCCGCACCCGAACCGCCGGCCCCATACGGCGCCCGCGCGGAGATCCCGGCGGAGACACCATGGTCCTCGATTTCGTCACCATCGCCTTCGCGGCGGACCTGCCCCTCCTCCGCCTCCAGGCCCGCTCCCTCGTCCGCTACCTCGATCCCGCCGCCCTCGGCCAGATCATCCTCATCGGCAACGAACCGCGCGACCCGACATTCGCCACCCGCCTCGCCGCCGAGATCACCCCCGAATACGGCCCGCTCGCCCCCCGCCTCCGCATCCTTCCCGGCGAGGAACTGAACGCCTTCCGCGGTGCCCCCCGTGCCGGCAATGGCTGGCGCCGCCAGCAGGCCCTCAAGCTCGAAGCCCACCGCCTCGTCCAGACTCCCGCCTACGTCACCCTGGACTGCAAGAACCACCTCATCCGCCCCACGGACACGGCCGCCTTTGCCGATGAGACCGGCCGCCTCCGCCTCCTCCCGCGCACCGCCCAGCCCGGCCATCTCGAAGCCTTCGACCTCTTCGGTACCCCACCCGAGAGCCGCCCGGAGACGATGTTCCACATCATCACCCCCTTCGCCCTCCACACCGCCGAGGTGGCCGCCATGGACGCCGCCCTCCGCGCCCGCCACGGCTTCGGCTCCTCGGACGCCATCCTCGCCGACACCGGCCCGAACGTCGCCGAGTACCGCCTCTACTGCGCCCACCTCGTCGCGGCGCACGGCAACTGGGACGCGCTGCACAGCTTCGCGCATGTCCCCTTCACCACCTTCTTCGCGCGCGAGGACCGGATCGAACCCTTCCTCCGCCGCGTGGACAGCGAAGTCACCCGCGGCATGGGCGTCCACCGCCGAACCGCATGGTCCCCGCCCGAGGTGAAGGCCGCTATCATCCAACGCTGGCTTACCTTCGGCCTCATCGCCAGCACGGCCGAAGGCGAGGCCATCCTCACCCCGCCACCCGGCAGCACCCGCCCGGCCTGAGCTGGTCCGCGCGAACCTCGGAGCCTTGCAGGGCGGGTGCCGGGTGTGGTCCGTGCCGCGCATTATCGCGCTTTTCGGCAGGACAGGATGACCGATGACGCCCCTGGATGAGATCGTCGCCCTCGTCGAAGGTCGGATCTCGCTCCCGGCCTTCATGCGGAAGCTGGAGCAGGACCAGGCCCTCCAGGCCGTTCTGGAGGAAGACATCACTCTCCGGCCCTATACCAACAACGGGAACCTGCTCCTCTACGTCCTGCAGCAGGACCCCTCCGCGCTGAAGGCGCAGATCAACACCCGCGACGCCCTGTCCCAGTTCCTGCTCGCCAAAGGCACGACCCATGCCGCCGATAAGGGCGCGGAACATCTCCACCACATCATTCTCAGCCAGACGCCTGACTGGCTCGATCTGCCGAACTCCTTCGTCAGGCGGCTCACCGACAAGGCAGCCGGCCTCCCTGACAGGAAATCCGTCGCGAAGATGGTCAAAGGCGAGATCGGGGCGTCGTTCCGATACTTGAGGAAGCCCCCGAAATGGCTTCAATCGCCGGCCTGGATCGTGGTGGACGAACGGCCGCTGGTGTTCGTCGGGCAGATGGACCTGGGCCGGCTCAAGCACGATGCGGCGCAAGTCTACCTGTTCTTCGATGAGGCCCGCGGCGAGATCCAGACCACCATCCAGGTCCAATGACCCATCGGCCACCACTGCGGCATGGACGTCTTTCTCATCTCACACGGCCATAACGACCGAGCACAAATGACCGCGGCCGCCCCGGCCATCACTGCGTCCACGGGGCGGTGCGGCAGCCGCGACAGTAGAGCACCATCCGGCCGCTGCCGGCACGGTCCAGCCAGCCTAGCCCGAACCGATCCAGCCGCCACGAACCGGCGCTGCCATCCGCGAACATTACCCGGCCGAGTACCGAGCATGGGGACTCCGGCAGGGTGTAATGAACTGCCGCTGCTTCCGCCTGCCGCGCGTTGCGGAAGAAACGCCGGACCTGCCGCTCGCTCAGCCGGAACCCGCGGCAGGACGCTCCGTCCGGATCCGTCCAGATTGCCACCCCCTGCTTCTCGATGCGCACGGAGGTGACTGGGGGCAGGCCCGTCGGACAGAGGGGCGGCTCGAATTCATCTCCCGCCGTGCAGGATCCTGCCGCCGCCAGCACGGTCATTCCCAGCCAAGCCGCCACAAGCGTCACCACACCCGGCACCCCTCCTATCGCTTTGAGATCGGACCATAATCACGCGCCCGGGTCATCGCGTTGATTCATGTAATGCCGAGATGCTGACCATTTGGCCGAGCGACGGCCGAAGGGGGATAACAATCCAACCCCCGAAGCCGCTGTGCCCGGTCTGCGCGGCCATACTCAACCTCCGTGCGGCAAGATACCGCGCGAGCCGCAGCAGAGGTGCAAAGCGGCTCACTCTGCCACAATGAGGAACGGATCGAGCAAACGGATTACCGCCGCGCCCTGAAGCACTTCTTCGAAGCCGCCGAAGGCCGGTCACGCATCTCCCGAACCATCCGGCTGGCATGGCCTTGGGCACGATGCAGAACATCGTCGCCAGCGGAACGCGCGGCGTTATCGCTCACCCGCACCGCCGAGACCGCCACCAGGCAACGCGAAGCGGTGTCCCGCCCCATACGCGCGCCCAACCCCGCCGGATCACCCCCGCCGGGCCTCGATAATCCGCGCCTCCGCCTCGGCAGGCTCCATATCCAGCGCCACCTCCGCCACCTCCCGCGGAAACCCCGCCCGCGCGAGCGACCCCATGGCCTTCATCCGCGCTGCCCGGGCCGCCTCCGCCTCCTCCGGCGGGCTCCGGTCGAACGGCCCCGCCCGCCGGCGCCGCAGATGCGCCAGCGCCGCCGTCACCTCATCTGTCCCCGCCTCCTCCAGCGTCCCGGAAGCGGTCTCCGCGCCCACCCCCTTCGCCGTCAGATGCGCCGCAATCGCCCGCTTGGACCGCCCGGCCCGCGAAAGCCGCCGTGTCCGCGCCGCGGCAAAGGCTGCGTCATCCACCGCCCCCGCCGCCACCATCTTCCGCGCCACCACACCCGCGGCCGCCCGCCCGGCCGCGACAATTGGCGCCACCACCTCCGCCACCATCCCCTCGCGCTCCGCCCGCTGCGCCCAGCGCGCCACCCGACGCTGCAGCACCCGCGTCAGCCCCGCCTCCGTCGCCGCGAACCGCGCCAGATGGTTCAGCGCCGCCTCATGCAGCCGCGCCTCCGTCGGCGCCGGCCCGGCCGAGGGCAGCCGGCGCTCCCGCTTCGCCCCACGTCCAGCTCCGCTCCCCTGGGGCGGCGCCCTTTTCGATCCGTCCTCGGCCATCCACCGACCCTGCCACGGCCACGCCGCCCAGGGGAGGGGCGAGGGGAGCGGCCGGACCGGAGAGGGGCGTCCCGCCGCAACCCCTCTCGCCCACCCCGCGTTCCCTGCCCACAGACAGGCAACTGTCTCAGGGAGACGCCGCATGACCATTCGTTCCACCAAGTCGAGCCTTCTGGGCCTGACCGCCGCCGCCGCGCTGCTTGCCGTGCCCGCCCTGGCCCAGACCCAGGCGCAGCCGCGCGACGGCGCCCCGGGCAACCCGCCCTCCACCGCGACCCAGCGCGCCGCCGACAGCGTCACCGGCAACCGCACCCCTGCCGATGGCACGCCCGGCAACCCGCCCGGCACCGCCCTCGGCCGCGCCGTGGACCGTGCCGGCGACAACGCGGCCGACGCCAATCGCCGCGCCGGTGATCCGCTGAACACCCAGAACCGCCCGGATGGCACCCCCGGCAACCCGCCCGGCACCGCCCTCGGCCGTGCCGTGGACCGCGCGACCGACGGCGCCGCCACGACCAACAACCGCGCCGGCGACCCGCTGAACACCCAGAACCGCCCGGACGGCACGCCCGGAAATCCCCCCGGCACCGCCCTCGGCCGCGCCGCCGACCGCGCGACCGACGGCACTGCCGATGCCAACCGCCGCGCCGGCGACCCCGCGAACGCCGAGAACCGCACCGATGGCACGCCCGGCAACCCGCCCGGCACCGTCGTGACCCGCGGCGTCGACCGCGCCCTCGGCACCAATCTCTCCGGCGCATTCCCGGAGAACGAGCGCACCAATGCCGACACCTCTGCCGGCGGCGGCTCGGGCGGCAACCAGGCCAGCACCACCGGCCGCTCCGCCCCCGGTGCGGGCGACCGCCGCAACGAGCCCGGCGCCACCAACGCCAACCCTGGCGCCATGGGCACCACCCAGGGCCCCAATGCCCGCCCGATGAGCGGCCAGGCGATGGACCGTAACGCTATCCAGGGCGGCAGCGCCCAGGGTAACCCGCAGCCCGGCGAGGTGAACCGCACCCCGCAGGGCGACCAGGCCCGCGCCGGCACCATGACTGTGCCGCTGCAGAACCAGGCCGCCGGCACTGCCCCGACCAACCCGCCCGCCGGCGCCTCGGCGACCAGCCCGGCCAACAGCCCCGCTGCCACGCCCCGCTCCGCCACCGCTGCCAACCCGGCCGCGACGGCGCCCATGGCCCAGACCGACCGCGTGAGCCGCATCATCGGCTCCAACGTCTACAACGAGCGCAACGAGTCCATCGGCTCGGTCGATGACGTGATCCTCGCCTCCGGCGGTTCCTCGCCCATGGCGATCGTCTCCGTCGGTGGCTTCCTCGGCATCGGCGCCAAGCTCGTGGCCGTCCCGATGTCCGAGCTCCGCTGGTCCGCCGCTGACAATCGCTGGACCATCACCGGTGCCACGCGGGAGAGCCTGACCTCGCTCCCCGCCTATTCCTACGACGCCGCCCGCCGGGGCTGATCAAACCGCCCTGGGCCTGACCCAGGAAGCGGACAGGGAGGGGCCTGGATGCGAGAGCATCCGGGCCCTTTCCATACCCGCCTGACACCCGTCGTTTTGCCCTGCGTCACCCAGATGTCACACGAAGCAAAGATGGCGCAGTGCATCAAGGAACCAAGCTGAAATTCCGGCGTTGCCCCTGCAGGTCCCGCAAGCCATGCGGAACCAGAACAACCCGACCGGAGAAAGCATCGAGATGCTGTCCACCACCTTCCGCGCTGCCGCGCTGGTTCTCGCCCTCGGCGGCCTCTCCGCCTGCGCCAACGACCGCACCGACCCGCCGGGCACCGTGACCTCGCGCGCCAATGACCGCGCCGGCGACCCGCTGAACGTCAACAACACGCCCGACGGCACCCGCGGCAACCCGCCCGGCACCGTTGTCTCCCGCGCCAACGAGCGCGCTGGTGACCCGCTGAACACCGCCGGCCGCCCCGACTGCACCCCCGGCAACCCGCCCGGCACGGCCGTGAGCCGCAGCCTCGGCACGACGGACCCGAGCGACTGCGCCCCGCGCCGCAGCACGCGCCGCTCGCAGGCCCGCCGCTCGCAGAGCCGCGCGACGCCCGCCCGCGCCGCCGTGCCCGCGAACTCCTCGGCCGGTGGTGAGGCCGGTCTCGGCTCCGCCGCGACCCCGACCCCGGGCAACGCGTTCAGCACCCAGGGCCGCTGAACCCGATCGGCCCGGCAGTTGCCGGGCCGATCACGAAAGGAGGCGCCGCGATCCTGCGGCGCCTTTTTTTGTGCGCCGCTTCCCTGCATCCTTTGACCCCGCACCCCCTTTCGGCCATCTTCGCCTGCCACCCGCCCGGCGCCGCGACACCCGCTTCGCCCGCGGGTCCTAAGGAGGGCCGCGCCGCGTGATCCCCCCCCTGATGCCGAACTACAACCGTGCCGACCTCGTCTTCGAGCGGGGTGAGGGCGCCTGGCTGTGGGATGCGCAGGGTCGACGATTCCTCGACTTTGGCGCCGGGATCGCCACCAGCAGCCTCGGCCATGCCCACCCGCATCTCGTCTCCGCCATCGCGGAGCAGGCGGGCCGCGTGATGCACACCTCCAACCTGTATCGCGTGCCGCAGGCCGAGCGCCTCGCCGCACGGCTGGTGGAGGCCACGCCCTTTGCGGACAGCGTGTACTTCTCGAACTCGGGCGCCGAGGCGAACGAGGCAATGGTGAAGGCGGTGCGGAAGTACCACGCCGCCAACGGCCGTCCCGAGCGCTACCGCACCATCTGCTTCGAGGGCGCCTTCCACGGCCGCACGCTCGCGATGATCTCCGCGACGGGCAACCCGAAATACCTGGAGGGCTTCGGCCCTGCTGTGGACGGGTTCGACCACGTCCCCTTCGGCAACATGAACGCCGTGCGCCAGGCGATCACGAAGGAAACGGCCGCGATCATGATCGAGCCGATCCAGGGTGAGGGCGGCGTACGGCCCGCCGACATCCGCTTCCTGCAGGAGCTGCGCGCGACCTGCGACGAGTTCGGGCTGCTGCTCGCGCTCGACGAGGTGCAGACCGGCGTCGGGCGTTCCGGCAAACTCTGGGCCCATCAGTGGGCCGGGATCGAACCGGACGTCATGTCCTCGGCCAAGGGTATCGGCGGCGGCTTCCCGCTCGGCGCCACGCTGGCCCGCGAGAAGGTGGCGGAGCATCTGAAGCCCGGTACGCATGGCAGCACCTATGGCGGCGGGCCGGTGGCTTGCGCGGCCGGTAACGCGGTGCTGGACGTGATCCTGGCTCCGGGCTTCCTCGATGGGGTCGATCGCGTGGCGCGCCATCTCTGGCGCGGCATGCAGGAGCTGGCGACGCGCCACCCCAAGGTGGTGCTGGGCGTGCAGGGGGCCGGGCTACTGCTCGGCCTGCGGCTGACGGATGCGGTCTCCAACACCGAGATGCAGGGCGCCGCGGTGGCGGAGGGCCTGCTGACCGTGGCGGCGGGGATGAACGTGCTGCGGGTCGCCCCGCCGCTCGTCATCACCGAGGCCGAGGCCGATGAGGCGCTGCGCCTGCTGGACCGCGCCTGCCTGCGGTTGACCCCGAGCGAGGCGAAGGCGGCCGCGAAGTGAGCGCTGCGCTCAAGACGGTGGAAGGGGGGCCCAAGGCTCCCCGCCACTTCCTCGAACTGATGGATCTCGACCCGGCGGCGCTGCGCCGCATGCTCGACCTCGGGACGCGCACCAAGCGCGGCGAGGTTGTCGGACAGCCGCTGGCGGGCAAGACCGTCGCGCTGATCTTCGAGAAGCCGAGCACCCGCACGCGGGTCTCCTTCGAGGTGGGCATCCGCCAGCTCGGCGGCTTCGTCACCACGCTGACCAGCAAGGACACGCAACTGGGCCGCGGCGAGACGCCGGCGGACACGGCGCGCGTGCTGTCCCGCTACGTCGACGCTATCGTGCTGCGTACCGACAACGTGCAGAAGATGCGCGAGCTGGCGGAATACGCGACCGTTCCCGTCATCAACGGGCTGACGGACGTCTCCCATCCCTGCCAGCTGATGGCCGATGTGATGACTTTCGAGGAGCATCGCGGCCCCATCGCAGGTCAGGTCGTGGCCTGGACGGGGGATGGCAATAACGTCGCCCAGTCCTTCATCCAGGCGGCGGCGCGCTTCAACTTCACGCTCCGCCTCGCCACACCCGCGCAGCTCGCCCCGCCTGCGGAACTGGTGGCCTGGGCGCGGGCTCAGGGCGCGAATGTCGAGCTGTTCACTGATCCGGCCGAGGCCGTGCGCGGCGCCCGCTGCGTGGTGACGGACACCTGGATCTCGATGAGCGACGAGAAGCGCGAGATCCGCAACCGCCACAACATGCTCGCTCCCTACCAGCTCAACGCCGCGCTAATGCGCCATGCGGCGCCGGACGCGCTGGTGATGCACTGCCTGCCCGCCCATCGCGGGGAGGAGATCACGGACGAGGTGATGGACGGGCCGCAGAGCGTTGTGTTCGACGAAGCGGAGAACCGGCTGCACGCCCAGAAGGGCGTGCTGCTCTGGGCCCTCGGGCTGGGCTGATCTGCCATGCCCTCTCCCTCCTGTAAGGGGGGAGGGGGCGCCCCTATCTAGGCCGGGTGCAAGACGTGACCCGCCCCTCCGAGACCCCCGATTTCCTCAACCATGAGCGCCCGCCGGTGCCTCAGACGGTGGTGCCGCGCGCCATCCTGCCCTTCTACCTGGAGGGCAAGCCCGTGCGCGGCCGTCTCGTGCGACTGGGCGCCCTCGCCGAGGCGCTGATCCCCCGCCACGGGCTGGGGGAGGACGTGTCGCGTCTCCTCGGCCAGTCGCTGGCGCTCACCGCCGGGCTGGCGGCGGCGCTGAAGTTCCGCGGCTCCTTCTCGCTACAGGCGAAGGGGGACGGGCCGGTCTCCATGCTGCTGGCCGACTGCACCGATGCCGGCGAGCTTCGTGGCTACGCGCGAGCCGAGGGCAGCCCGATGGGGGAGGCCGGGGCGCTGCTGGGCAAGGGCTATCTGGCTTTCACCTGTGATCAGGGGCCGGAGATGGAGCGCTACCAGGGCATTGTCGGCATCGAGGGCGAGACGCTGGCCGAGATGACGGACAGCTATTTCCAGACCTCCGAGCAGCTGCGGGCCTTCGTGCGCCTGGCCTGCCGCCGCACGCCTCAGGGCTGGCGGGCGACGGCCCTCATCCTGGAGCGCGTCGCGGCCGAGGGCGGCATCGACGGGTTGGCGGATGACGAGGCGGATGACGCCTGGCTGACGGCCACCACCCTTGCCTCCACCGTGAAGGAGGAGGAGCTGCTGGACGACGCGCTGGCGCCCGAGGAGGTGCTGCACCGGCTATTCCATGCCGAGGGGCTGCTGGTGGATCGCGCCCGCGCGCTCTCCTATGGTTGCCGGTGTTCCCGCGCGCGGCTGGCGGGGGTGCTGCAGGGCTTCCCGGAGAGCGACCTCGACGACATGGCCGAGGACGGGCTGATCATGATGAACTGCGAGTTCTGCAACGTCGCCTTCCGCTTCGACCGCACCGAGGTGAGGGGTGGCGCAGGCCGGGCCTGATCGGCTAACGCAACGGGCGGAACTTGGGGATTCCTGCGGAACCATGTCCGGACCAACCGTGATCGCGCGGCGCTTGGCGCTCGGCGCCCCGCTTCTGCTGCTGGCCTGCGGGGGGCGCGAGCCGCCGCCCGCGCCGCCGCGCGTGGAGGGCTATGCCTATCTCACGCCGCTACGGCTGAACGTGGCGGATCTGGAAGTGGTGGCCATGCCGGTCGATGCGCGCGTGGATCCGCCCGCGCCGATCCAGCCCGCCGCCGAGGTGGCGCGGATGGGGCGGGACCGGATCGCCCCCTCGGGCACCACCAACCGCGCCCGCTTCGTGGTGGAGGCTGCAAGCCTCACCCGCTCGGGCGATGCCATCGCGGTGCTGCTGCGCGCGCGGGTGGAGGTGCTGGACGGCGACCGCCGTATCGCCTTCGCCGAGGCCGAGGCGCGCCGGAGCCTGACCGGAACCGGTAGCAGCGGTGCCGCCCGTTCGCGGGCGGCCGAGACGATCATGATCCGCGCGATGGAGGACCTGAACGTGGAGTTCGAGCTTCAGGTCCGCCGCAACCTGCGTGACTGGCTGCTCGAGACCTCGCCCAGCGCACCGGTCCCGGCTATGGGCGGGCCGGAGGGAGTTGAGCGGCAGGACCTGCCCCGGGGCTGAGAAGGGGCGTGGGCGCAACCGCGCCGGGGCTTCATGCGCTTCGTCCTCCAACAAAGGAGACGCGCAATGACACAGCTTCGCCTTGCTCTTCTGCCGGTCCTGTTGCTCGGAACCGGGCTCGCCGCCTGCGCGCCCTATCCGGCGGAACCCTACTATGCGGTTCCTCCGGTGGCGCCGGGCTACGCCGCTGCGCCGGTCGATACCTATTGTCGCGAGGCCTACGCCGCCGCGGCCGGCGCGCAGCAGGAGGCCGCGATCACCCGCAGCTACGAAGCTGCGGCCCGTGCCGCGCGCGCCGACGGCTTCTTCCGCCGGGACTGCTAGCGGGACCGTCCGCCCACCCTCGGTTCTGGGGGCGGGCGGGTCTCGTTTACGGGGCCTTTGCGCTCTGCCGATAACTTCAACATAGAAGCTTTATGGCGGGTTCCTCAGATTCCTCCCCGTGGAGGATCTCATGGCCCATCCCATTTCCGCTTCGCCGAGGACGCGCCCCTGCGCGACCCGGACGGACGCGTCCCAGCCCCCGCCAGCCGCCGGTCGCGCGGCCCAGCCCTGGCCGCCGAGCCTGCGCTCACAGGGCGTGGCGGCGCCAGATGCGGAGGATCTACTCGCTGCCGTTGCCGCGGGCAGCGGCGACCGCGTGCTGTTCATCGGCGAGGCTGGCGGCGAACTGCTCTGCGACGCGCTGCATCGCGGCTGCCGGGGCGGCGCCGCTTTCCGTGCGGCGCCGGCCCATCCCGATCCCGTCGAAATCGTTGTCGCCCCCGCTATTCGGACGGAGGAGGCGGGACGGGCGGTGGCCGATTGTGCGCGCCGCGCCCTGCCGGCCGGCGGGCGGCTGGCGCTCCGCCTGATCGGCGACGGCGCGGCCAGCCTGGCCCGCAGCATCGCGGCCCGACTGCGCGTCTATGGATTCGAACGGGTAGGGCGCCGTGGCCAGGAAGACGCGGGGCTTCTTGTCTACCGCCTCCCGGCTGCGCGGAGGGCTGGCTGATGCGCCCGGCCCTGCACGGGATTATTCCCGCGCTCGTCACCCCTTTCTGCGCCGGAGATTCCGGCACGATCGACACGGACGCCCTGTCCCGCCTCGCGGCCCGCGCGGTGGCGCGGGGCGTCGGCGGGTTGGTGGTTTGCGGCAGCACGGGGGAGGCGCCCGCCCTCTCGGCGATAGAGCATGCTCAGGCCGTTGCCTGCGTAGCGGAGGCGGCGGGCGGGCGGCCGGTGATCGCAGGCGTGGGCGCTCCCTGCACGGAGACGGCGGCGGCACTGGCAGTGGCGGCCGAACACTTGGGCGCTTCGGCGCTGCTCGTCTCTGCGCCGCCCTATGTGCGGCCGGGGCAGGAGGGGCTGCGGGCGCATGTGCGCGCCGTGGCCGCTGCGACCGGGCTGCCCATCGTGCTCTACGACGTGCCGTCCCGCGCCGGGGTGGCCTTCGCGGACGAGACGATCGCGCGGCTGCATGAGGACGGGCTGATCCAGGCGCTGAAGGATGCGTCCGGCGACCTGTCCCGCCCGCCCCGCCTCGGGCGGCTCTGCGGGCCGGAGCTGGTGCAGCTCTCGGGTGACGACGCGACGGCGCTGGCGCATCTCGCCATGGGCGGGAAGGGCTGCGTCTCGGTCACCGCCAATGTCGCGCCCGCGCTGTGCAGCGCGCTGCAGGCCGCCTTCTCGGTGCGCGACCTGGCCTTTGCCGCCATGCTGCGCGACCTGCTGGCGCCGCTGGACGCCGCCCTGTTCGCCGAGGCCAACCCGATCCCGGTGAAGGCGGCGCTCGGGCTGCTTGGGTTGTGCGAACCGCATCCGCGCCTGCCGCTGACGCGAGCTGAGCCGGCCACGCTGGCGGGGCTTCGCGCGGCGCTGGGTGCGGTGATGGAGCGCGAGGAGGCGCTGGCGCGGAGCCTTTCGACCCGTGCGAGCATGCGGCAGGTGGCCTGAGCGGTGCTTCTCGATTCCGCCTCGGCGCGGGCCCTGGCGCGGGTGGGGCTGTTCCTCGGCTTCGCAGGGCTGTGGTGCTCGCTGATCCATCTGCTGACGGCGCGGCCGGTCACGCCTGTGCCGATGCTGTTGATGGCGGCGGGGATGGCAGTCGGGTTCGCGGTAGCGAACCGGGAGCGGCCGATGGAAGGCAGCCTGAACCGTTGGGATGAGGCCGTGACCTTTGTCGGGCTGGCCGGGCTGGCGCATGCGGTGGTGCGGATGGCTGGGTAGGGCGGGATGTCTCCGGGGAGAGGAAGAAGGAACTCTTCCTCTCCCCGGACCCCTCTCCAGGGGCAAGGCGCGCCCGTCAGCCCTCGAAGGTGCCGGAGCGGCCGTTGATGATGGAAAGGAACTCGCGGCGGGTCGCGTGGTCCTCGCGGAAGGCGCCGAGCATGGTGCTGGTGACCATCGTTACACCGTGCTTGTGCACGCCGCGGGTGGTCATGCACTGGTGCGCGGCTTCCAGCACCACGGCGACACCGATCGGGTCCAGCACGTCGTTGATGGCGCCGGCGATCTGCGCTGTCAGCTTTTCCTGGATCTGCAGGCGCTTGGCGAAGGCGTCGACAACGCGGGCGAGCTTGGAGATACCGACGACGCGGCCGCGCGGCAGGTAGCCGATATGCGCGCGGCCGATGATGGGCACCATGTGGTGCTCGCAATGGCTTTCCAGCCGGATGTCGCGCAGCACGACCATCTCATCATAGCCCGCCACTTCGTCGAAGGAGCGCTGGAGGAGCTGCACGGGGTCGGTGCCGTAGCCGGCGAAGAGTTCGCGGTAGGACTTGGCGACGCGCTTGGGGGTGTCGAGCAGGCCCTCGCGGTCGGGGTCGTCGCCGGCCCAGAGGATGAGGGTGCGGACGGCCGCTTCGGCCTCGGCCTGGGTCGGGCGGGCATGACCGGCCAGTTCGGCGGGGAGGCGCATCGTGGCCGGGGTGGCTTCGGCGTCGGGATGGGGTTCGGTCACGGCGGGTCCTCGGCTGCGCGCGTGGGCGCACGGGGAGAGAATGGGGATGGGGGACGGGAGGGGGAAGCGGGCGGGCAGCGGGGCTGCCGCGCCGGCGCCGCATCATCCGCCCCATGGTGTGGAACGGCCTGCACCGGGGGTGCTAGTTGACCGTCACCTGGCCGTGCGGGCTGTCGAGGCTAAAGGCGGGGATCTCGGCGTCGAACATCTCGCCAGTCTCGGTCACCACCATGTGGTAGGCGCCGCGCATGAAGCCGGAGGGCGTCGCGAGCGGGGTGCCGGAGGTGTATTCGAAGGCCTCTCCGGGCTCGAGCACAGGCTGCTCGCCCACCACGCCGTCTCCATGCACGTGCTGGCTGCGGCCGAGGCCGTCTGTGATGTGCCAGCTGCGCTTGAGGAGTTGCACGGTCGCGCGCCCCTCGTTCTGGATACGGACGCGATAGGCCCAGACATGGCGGCCCTCATCCGGGTCCGATTGGTCGGCCAGGTAGAAGGTGCGGACCGTGACGCGCAGGCCGCGCGTCACGGCGGTGAAAGCACCAGGATCACTCATGGGAGCCACTGATGCGCGGCGGCCAGGGCGGCGCGCCAAGTGCCGATGGTCATCGCGCATTCCTCCTCTGACCCATCTCTAGATGAGCTGGCAGCACAGCGTGCCACCCGCCGCGCCGCCGCGTCCATTGCCGTGCGCCGGTCAGCGCGCGGGACCGGCCGCGCGCGAAACATCCGACGACCGTCCGCCGCCCTGGCTGCGCAGGCTGTCCAGCGCCTGGGCGAGGTCGTCGATCAGGTCCTGCGGGTCCTCAAGGCCGATGGAGAAGCGGACCGTGCCGTCGGTGATGCCGAGCCGCGCGCGCTCCTCCGGTCCCACCTTCATGTGGGTGGTGGTGGCGGGGTGGGTGACCATGCTGCGGGAGTCACCGAGATTGTTCGAGATATCGATCAGCCGCAGCGCGTCCAGCACGCGGAAGGCGGCCTCCTTTCCTCCCGCGACATCGAAGGTGACGAGGCTGCCGCCGGCCGACATCTGGCGGCGCGCGAGCGCCTGCTGCGGGTGGCTGTCGAGGAAGGGGTAGAGGGTGCGGGAGACCTCGGGGCGGGTGGCGAGGAAGTCGGCCAGCTTCGCGGCGCCCGCGCACATGGCGGGGAGGCGCAGATGTAGAGTCTCAAGACCCTTGAGGATGACCCAGGCGTTGAAAGGCGAGATGCTGGGGCCGGTGTTGCGGATGAAGGGCTGCAGCACGTCGTTCACCCACTTCGCCGAACCGAGCACGGCGCCGCCGAGGACGCGGCCCTGGCCGTCGAAATGCTTGGTGGCGGAATAGACGACGACGTCGGCGCCCATGGTCAGCGGCTTCTGCAGGAGCGGTGTGGCGAAAACGTTGTCCACCACCACGACCGCACCGGCGGCATGGGCCATCTCGGCAACGGCGGGCAGGTCCACCAGCTCGAGCATCGGGTTGGACGGGGTTTCCAGCAGCACGAGGGCGGTAGGCGTCTTGAAGGCGTCGCGCCACTGGTCGAGGTCGGTGCCGTCCACGAACACCGTCTCGATGCCGTAGCGCGGCAGCAGGGTGGAGACGATCCAGTGGCAGGAGCCGAACAGCGCGCGGGAGGCGACGACGCGGTCACCCGCCTTCAGGTGAGCGAGCATCGCGGCGTGGACGGCGGCCATGCCGGAGGCGGTGACACGGCAAGCCTCGGCGCCTTCGAGGGCGGCGAGCTTGTTCTGCAGTGCCTCGATCGTCGGGTTGCCGAAGCGGGAATACTGGAAGTGCTGGATGTTGCCGAGGAAGGTGTCCTCCGCCTGGCCCGCGCTCTCGTACATGAAGCCCGAGGTGAGGTGCAGCGCCTCGGACATTTCGTCAAAGGAGGAGCGGTTCTGGCCGCCGCGCACGAGAAGCGTGGCGGGGCGGAGCGGGATGTTCGGCAGGGTCCTGGGCATTGCGGGCGTTCCATCAAGTCACGGCCGGCCCGGATAGGGGCCGGGCAGGTCACGGATGGCCCGGTCGGGCAAGGGCATTCCCGATGAAGGGTGCCCCGGCCACGGCCGTTTAGCGCGTTTCTTTATGCTCGCCGCAAGCTGGCCGACAAATCGCGAGCTGCGCCCAGGGACGGGCACGGACCCAAGCTAGTGCCGCACCCCCCGTTTCGGCAAGCGGGCTGGGCGGGCCTGCGAGGAAAACGCGTCACACCCGTCCTGAGATGCTCTCGGCTTCGTGACGCCACCTTGAGTTGCAGACCTCTCTCCGAAATGATGATCGCGGGCTACCAGAAGGGTGGCGGAACCGCCAGGACGGGGTTGGGCCATGTGGCTGGGCAGGATTTTCGGACGCGGTGCTGCTGGTCGGGCGGGTGTGCCGGGAGTGTCATTTGCCGAGGCGGCGCAACCCGCGCGTCGCGGCTTCGCCGAGGATCTTGGAGGAGCGAAGCTTCGCGGCATCCCGCGCCTGATGCGTTCAGGGGAGGGCGCGGGGTGGAGCGGTGGTGCGACGCGGGCGGGCCGGACGGCCGGTGAAGCGCCTTTTGCCAGCACCGGCCCGCACGGCCATCGTGGCCGCCTGCGCGAGAAGCTGCTGGAGCGCGGGCCGGATGCACTGGCCGATTACGAGCTGCTGGAGATGCTGCTGTTTTTCGCCTTCAAGAAGGGCGACACCAAGCCGCTCGCGAAGTCGCTGATCAACCGCTACGGCAGCTTCGCCGCGGTGCTGGCCGCGCCCCAGGCGGAGCTGATGGCGACACGAGGCCTGGGGGAGCACAGCGTGGCCGCGCTCAAGCTCGTGCAGGCCTCGGCGCTGCGCCTGGCCAAGGCCGAGGCGATGGAGCTGCCGGTGCTGAACAACTGGGACCGGCTGCTGGCGTATCTGAATGCCGCCATCTCACGTGAGAAGGTCGAGCAGTTCCGCATCCTGTTCCTGGACAGCAAGAACCGCCTGATCGCCGATGAGGCGCAGGCGCGCGGCACGGTGAACCACACGCCCGTCTACCCGCGGGAGGTGATCCGCCGCGCCCTGGACCTGCATGCGACGGCACTGATCCTGGTCCACAACCATCCCAGCGGCGACCCCACGCCGAGCCGGGCAGATATCGAGATGACGAAGGAGATCCGGACGGCCGGGGAGATCTTCTCGGTGGTGGTGCATGACCACCTGATCATCGGCAACGGGCGGCATCTCTCCTTCCGGCGCGAAGGGCTGCTCTAGGCACCGGCGGACCGCGCCCCGGAGCTCTCGGCGATTGCGCGGAAGGGGGCACTGCGCTAGGTAACGACCAGAGCGCGGGCGTAGTTCAGAGGTAGAACGTCAGCTTCCCAAGCTGAATGTCGTGGGTTCGATTCCCATCGCCCGCTCCACACTTCTCCGAGCAAGCCTGCTCGCGACGAGGATCGCGCCTCCGGGCTGGTTGTCCATCGCGCGTTCTGCTGTTCCTGAAGACTTTGTCCAGCGTCCCTTTTGACGCTGATTTAACGCCAGGTTCACGCGACATTGCGGGCTGCGTGCTTTCCTCCCTCATCAGCCGGTTCGGCCAAGTGGTGACACGTTACGGCTGGTGCTGAGGCGCTGCGCTGCGCTGCGGTCGGGCAGCGTCGGCCGGGAGACGAGGACCGGAAGATGACTGCGATGAAGGAGGTTTCCATGATTGGAATCGATCTTCCTGATGAGCAGGCGGAGCTGGATCAGGTGATCCTGCGGCTGGCCCAGACGGCGCGCAGCAGCGGCCTTGACGTGGCCGGCGGATTTCTGGAAGCGCTGCGCGATGCCCTGTCCAAGGGCCAGAGCCCACGTTTCGGCGGAAATTGAACGCCTCGCGGGCCGCAAGCCCGTGCATGCGGCCGGAGGCCGTGCCTGGGGCCTGCCTTCCGTTCAGAAGGCCCCGGATGACACGAACGACACCTTCGGCGGGTAGGGAGGCCCCTTTCCCTGCGGCGCTAGCCGCACGCGCGCTGCTGCACGTCGTAAGCGAGACAAGGACGCTCAAATGTCTCTCGCGGGTCACGGCGGAGCGTGTATCCGAATCCCCGTTCAGCGGCATCGGCAGTTGCCGAGCTGCGAGTGGCACTGCCGGCGCGCCGGCTCCCTTCTTCGCAGCGCGTCCTACACCTTCGAGCGGCTGGATCACTGGTTCGCCCTCGCGCGGCAGATGCCGGGGCAGGTGGCCGAGCTGTACCGCGTGACCCTCGACCGGCCCGAGATCCCTGGGGACGGCTTCATCCGGCGCAGCGATGTCTACCGGCGGGTCGGAGAGTTATGTCCTCGCTTTCCCCGTGGGCTGCCTAGGGGTGTTCAGGCCGGGGTGGGCGGGGCGACGTCCATGTCGTCATCCATCACCCGTTCGATGAAGTCGCCCACCAGCTGCTTCAGCGCGCCGAGGGAGGGCAGGTCCATCACCATGGCGATGTAGCCGCGCAGGCTGCGGTCACGAACGGCGAAGTTGATGTAGAGGAACAGCACCAGCCCCTGGGGCTGCGTCGTGTCCGGGCCGGCCAGAAGGGTGCGGCCGTCACCGCGCAGAACCTCGGGCAGGGACATGGTGAGTGAGCGGCGCAGCATGTTCGCCATGGTGGCGAGGCAGCCGTTGAGGATGATGTTGCCCGTCTCGGCGAGCGCTTCGCGCTCCATCTCGGCGGCGTCCTCGGGCGGGATATCCTCGCCGGCCACGGCGCGCATTAGCTCCAGCCCGTTGGCCTGGGGGAAGATCAGCAGCGCGCGGCCGCGGAAGGCGCCGGCGAAGCTCTGGCGCACCGCAATCAGGTCACCGCCCTCGCGCTCCTCGATGAGGGTGGCGGCGGTGGCGTGCGGGATTACCTCGATGGAGGGGACGGAGAGCAGCACCTCGCCGCCCACCATCTTGCGAAGGGAGGAGGCGGCGCGGCTGACACCGATATTCACCAGCTCGGTGAGGGCGTCGCGTTCCAGCTCGTCCAGGATGACGGCCGGCCTTGCCGCGGGCGCGCTGCCGGTTGGGTCGGCGGGGGTCACCCGCGGGCGCGCAGGCGCAGCGCGGCGCCGGAGACGAAGCCGCGCAGCGCCTCCTCCGTGACCGGCTTGGGCACGAAGCTGGCATTTACGGCCCGCGCACGGGCAATCACTTCGTCCTGGACGTTGGCGGTGATGACGGCAATCGGCATTTCCGGATGCAGGCTGCGCATCTCGGCGGCCAGGGCCAGGCCGTCCCTGCCGGGCATGTTGTAATCGAGCAGCGCGAGGTCGATCCCGCCCTCAGCCAGGCGCGCCAGGGCGTCGTCGGCATTGGCGGCTTCGGCGCGCGCCCAGTCGGGCTGCAGGGCCGCGATCGCCTTGCCGGCCACGATCCGGGCCAGCTTGCTGTCGTCGACGATCAGGACGGTGGTTGCCATCGGGTGCTCCAGGGCGCGACGGATGCCGTTTCGCCGCCCGCCATACTAGCCCGTTGCAGCCGGCGCCAGAAGCGGGGCCAGCCAGCGGGCAGTGAAGGGATCGGATGCGGGCGCGGAGAGGGGCGGGCGCAGGGCCAGCAGCACCTGCACGACGGCCGCGTGCAGGGGGCCGGCGGCGGCCAGGTCCACCGCGCGCCCGGGCGCTGCCTGCAGGAGGACGAGTAGCGTCTCGGCGTCCTCCACCCGTGCCTCGCCCTCGATGCGGATGACCGCGCCCTCGGCTTTCACGCTCATCTGGCGGCGCTCCGCGCCAGTAGGCCCGGGAGGTCCAGCACCATCATCACGCGGCCATCGCCTCTGAGTGCCGTGCCCAGCAGGCCGGGCAGGCCGCGCAGCAGGCCCTCCGGCGGACGCAGCAGCAGGTCGAGCCTGCCCTCGAAGCCGTCCACCTCCAGCGCCGCGCGGCCGGCCGCCCCCTCCGTCACCACGGCGCGCAGAGCGGTGCCGCGGGGGGCCTCAGGCAGGTCGAGCAGGGCGGAGAGACGCAGCAGTGGCAGGGTGCGGCCGCGCAGGACGAAGGCCTCGCCCAGGCCGAGCGGCAGGACGTTGTCCGCGGGGATGCGGGCGGTCTCGGCGACCAGCTCAGCGGGGATGCCGAAGGACTCCCCGCCCGCGCGCACCGCGAGCACCGTGGTAACGGCAGCGCCGGCGGGGAGGAGAAGGCGGATGGCGGTGCCCGCGCCGGGCGCGCCGGTGGCGGAGGCGCGGCCGCCCAGCGCCTCCACCGCGGCGCGCACGGCATCCATGCCGACGCCGCGGCCGGAAATGTCGGTGACGCTTTCGGCGGTGGAGAGGCCGGCTCGGAAGACGAGGTCCAGCGCCGCCGCATCGTCCAGCGCGTCGATCGCGGCGGGTTCCATCATCAGGCGGGCGCGGGCGGCCTCGCGGAGGCGCGCGGGGTCCAGCCCGCGGCCGTCGTCGCGCAGCTCCACCAGAATGCCCTCGCCCTCGCGCCGGGCGAGAAGGGTGACGCGGCCGGCGCGGGGCTTGCCCGCGGCCTCGCGTGCGGCGGGATCCTCGATGCCGTGGTCGATGGCGTTGCGAAGCAGGTGGAGCAGCGGTTCCGACAGGCCATCCACCACGGCGCGGTCGGCCTCCACCGTCTCGCCCTGCATGGTGAAGGTGATTTCCTTGCCCAGCCGCGCCGCAGTCTCCCGCGCCAGGCGAGGGAGGCGGGAGAAGGCGCGGCCGAGCGGGACGAGGCGCAGCCCGAGCGCGCCGCGGTGGATGGTGGCGGCGAGGCGGCCGATCCCGGCGGCACTGTCGGCCAGGGCGCGAGCGAGGGCGGGGTCGGCGGCCTCCCCTCCGTCGGTGATCCGGGCGACGAGATGGGCGAGGGCGTTGCGGGCGACGATCAACTCCCCGGCCATGTCCGCCAGCGCGTCCACGCGGGCGGCATCCACGCGCAGGCTGCGGGCGGGGGAGGCGGCGGGCGAGGGCACGGCGGGTGGCCGCACGGCGGCGAAGGCGACTTGGTCGGCCACGAAGCGCAGAGCGCGGCGCAGATCGGCCTCGGCCGCGGTGCTCGCGGCCTCGATGAGGAGGTTGCAGGTGAAGGGATCGGGGCCCTCGGCCGGCCAGGGCTCGCGTGCCGCGATGTGCAGGGCGGAGAGGCCGGGAAGGGCGCGGATCAGCGCCATCGGATCGTCGCCCAGGAAGAAGCAGTCGGGCGCCGGGACGTAGCGAAGAGCTGTGAGCGATTGGCCTGCCGCATGGGCAGCGGCGATGGACGTGGCCTCGCGCGTGAGCAGGGCGGGGAGCCAGTCCGCGGCTGCGGGTTCGGGGGGCGGCGCGGGTGCTGCAGTACCGGTCAGGAGCGGAGCACGCAGGGCGGCTTCCAGCGCATCTCCTTGCACCGCGGCCCCGGCGGGCAGGGCGCCGGCGGTGGCGAAGATCTCGATCCAGGACTCGGCGGCGCTGACAAGGCCCAGCAGGGCGTCCAGCGATGCGCGGCCGGGCGCGAGGAGGCCGGTGCGCATCGCGTCCAGCAGGTCCTCGCCCGCATGCAGCGCAGCGCCGAGCGGCGCGAGGTCGAAAAGGGCGACGGAGCCCTTCAGGGTGTGCACGGCGCGGAAGGCGGCGTCGAGATGCGCGGCGGAGGACGGATCGCGCTCCAGCGCGAGCAGGGAGTCGGAGGAGGCCTGCAGCAGCTCGCGCGCCTCGGCGAGAAAGACCTCCAGCAGCTCGTTCATGCCGGCGTCTCCTGCAGCGGGCGCTGGTGGACGACGGCGTCCTCGAACCGGCGCTGGACGAAGCGGGAGGAGATGCGAGTCATGGATTCCGTGTGGCCGAGCAGCAGGAAGCCGCCCGGCGCGAGGGCGGCGTAGAGGTTGCGCGCGGCATCGACGCGGGAGGCCTCGTCGAAATAGATGAGCACGTTGCGGCACAGGATCACGTCGAACCGACCCTGCGCCGCCATGCTGGCCGCGTCCACCAGGTTGGCCGTGGTGTAGCGCACGGATTCACGCAGATCCTGGATGATGCGCCGCTGCCCGTCCTGCGCGGGGCCGAAATAGCGGGCTAGCAACTCGGGCGGGAGGCGGGCGGTCGCGCGCTCGCCATAGGTTCCGTCGATCGCGGCGGCCAGTACGTCGGTGTCGATGTCGGAGCCGACGATCTCGATGTTGTAGGCATCGACCATCGCCCAGTTCTCCAACAGCCAGATGGCGATGGAGTAGGGCTCCTCGCCGGTGGAGCAGGGGACGGACCAGATGCGCACGCGGTCGCCGGGTCCGCGGCGGAGGACGATCTCGGGCAGGATGTCGCGGCTGAGTGCGCGGAGCTGATGCTCCTCGCGCAGGAAGTAGGTCTCGTTGACGGTGAAGCTGTTGACCAGGCGCTCCGCCTCGGCCGGGCTTGTGCGCAGCAGCGCCATGTAGTCGGCGAAACCGGCCGCGCCGGAGCGCGCGATGCGTTGCGCCACGCGGCGCTCGATGTAGTAGCGCTTGCTCTCGCCGTAGAGCATGCCCGTGCGGCGATAGAGGAACTCGCAGAGGCGGCGCAGGTCCTCGGCGCCGAGCGGGGCGTCGCTCATGCGAGCCACGTCTTGAGCGTCGGCGCGATGGCTTCGAGAGGTGACACGAGTCCCGCCCCGCCGGCCCGCACGAGCTCGCCCGGCATGCCCCAGATCACGGCGGTTTCCTCCGCCTCCGCGATGGTGCGCCCGCCCGCGGCGTGCAGCCGTGCCATGGCGGCGGCGCCATCATTGCCCATGCCGGTCATCAGCACGCCGAGGAGTTGGGCCGCGGGCAGCAATTCCATTGCGCTGTCCACCAGCCGGTCCACGCTCGGATGCCATCGATGGGAAGGGCTCGAGGGCGCGGCGAGGGCGACGATCCCGGCGGTGCGGCGGGCCAGGAGGAGATCGGCGTCGCCGCGCCCGACATAGACATGGCCGGGCCGCAGCGGCACGGGGCGGACCACCTCCTGCACCGTCAGGGCGCAGAGCCGGTCCAGGCGTCGGGCCAGGGCGCCGGTGAAGCTGGCGGGCATGTGCTGGGCGATGACGATGGGCCAGGGAAAGTCGGCGGGCAGCGGCGCCAGCACGGCATCCAGCGCCGGCGGGCCCCCTGTGGAGCAGCCGAGGAGGACGATGCCGCGCAGCGCAGCAGGAAAGGGCGCGTCCGGCATCGGGACTTGGGCCGGGGCGGCCGGCGTGCCGGTAGGTGTGGCGGTGCCTGCCGCATGCGGGCGACTGCGAACGGGGAGCGGTGCAGGGAGCCCTGCCCGCAGGCGCACGCGCTCGGCGAGGCGGTGGCTGTGGCGCAGCCGTGCGCCGGCCGCGGCGCGCACCTTCTCCACAAGGATGGGCGCCAGATCCTCGATCGAGAGGGAGGCGGCGCCGGCGGGCTTGGCCAGGAAGTCCACCGCGCCGAGGCGAAGCGCCTCCAGCGTCTCTTCCGTCCCAGCACCGGTGAGGGAGGAGAGCATGACCACCGGCACGGGGTGTTCGAGCATGATGCGGTCGAGGCAGGTGAGGCCGTCCATGCGCGGCATCTGCACATCCAGCGTCACCACATCGGGCGGGTCCGCGGCGATAGCCTCCAGCGCTTCCTGCCCGTCGCGGGCGAAGCGCAACTCGAAGCCGCCCGCCTGCGTGAGGACGCCGCCGAGCAGGCGCCGCATCAGCGCGGAATCATCGACGACGAGCACGCGGATCACGGGGCTGCGGCCTTCCCCGCGCGTTCCGGGCGCGGCTTGGCCAGGGCGGCCAGCAGGTCTCGTTCCGCACCCTCGAGCAGGGCATGGGGGTTGATCAGCAGGATCATCCGGCCGTCGCGCTCCACGCGCGCCACGCGGTCGAATACCGTGCCGCCCGTGGCATGGGCCGGCGCGGGGATGAGGTCGGCGGCGGCGACGGCGAGCACCTCCGGCACGGCATCCACCACGAAGCCGGCGCGCAGCCCGTCCATCCGCACGACCACCACGCGGCCGCCCTTGCCGCTCGCCTCCCCTCCGAAGCGGCGGCGCTGGTCGATCACGGGCAGGGCGGCGCCGCGCAGATTCATCGTGCCCAGGACGAAGTCCGGCGCGCGGGGGATGCGGGCGAGGGTGGCGGGGCGGCGCACCACCTCGTCCACCGCAGGGACGGGCAGGCCGAATTGCGCGTCGCCCAGGCGGAGGATGACAAAGCGCTCCTCCGCATCGGCGGATGCGGCTGGAGCGGTCTCCTCCATCGGTTTGTCGGATACACCTGCCAGCAGGCGCGCCGTCGTCGCCTCGTCGAAAAGATGGGTCGGGGAGAGGACGGAGATGAGGCGGCGGCCCCCGTCGAGCCGCGCGATCGCCTCCACCCGCGCCTCGCCACGGCCGCGGGTGAGGACGGGGGGAACCGGGTCCAGTGCGGTGTCCGGCAGGCGCAGGATCGCGCGCAGGGCATCCACCACCAGGCCGACGCGGAGGCTGCCGAGGCGCGTGACGAGAAGGCGGGTGTGTGACGTCGCGGCCATGGCGGGCAGGCCGAGCAGGGCGTGGGGGGAGACGAGCGGCAGCACCTCTCCCCGGAAGGGAAGGACGCCGAGCATCGCGTCATCCGTGCCCGGCAGGTTGGCCAGGCCCTCGGGGAGGCGAGCCACTGCCGCGACGCGGTCCAGCGGCAGCGCGTAGTCCTGGCCGGCAAGGGTGAAGGCGAGAAGCGCGACCGTCCGGGCGGTGGGGTCCGTGGATGCGACGTCCGGTTCCGGTGGAGGCTGGGGTGCGGTTTTCGCCGGCGCGCCAAAATCGTGCGCCAGCAGGGCGGGGAGGTCGATGGCCTGCGCGGTCTCGCCGCGCCCGAGTCCGCGCACCAACTCGACGAGAAGGCCGAAGGGCGCCGCGCCCTCCATCACCACGACCCGGGAAGCGGGGGAGGAGGGCGTCTCCGCCCGGCCGGTGATACGGGCCAGGGACAGCACGGGCAGCACGGCGCCGCGCAGGTTGGACAGGCCGAGAAGGCTGGGCGGCGCCTGGGGCACGCGGGTGAGGGGTGTGGGGCGCAGCACCTCGCGCACTGCGGCAGCGGGCAGGGCCAGGACCTCGCCCGCCACGCCGACGGTCAGCATGGCGGCATCGCCCGCCGCCTCCGTCCCGGCGGAATCGGGCACCGGATCAGGCCCCCGCGGACCGCAGCTCGTCCGCCAGCCCGGCGATCTCCTCGATGGCGGCGGCCAGGTCCTCGGCCCCGCGCGCCTGTTCGCGGGCGGCGGTTGAGGCCTGGGCGGCGGCGGCGCTGGCCTGCTCGGCAGCGGCAGCGATGCCCTGGGTGCCGGCCAGCACCTCGCGCACGGAGGTGAGGATGCGGTCGGTGCCGGTCAGCACCTCATCCGCGCCCGTGCGCAGCTCCTGCAGGTCGGCCTCGGCCGCCTCCAGTCGAGTAAGCACCGTACGTCCCTTGGCGATCTCGCCCAAGGAGGCCGTGGCGACCGCGCCGAGCTCTGCGCGCACGAGGGCGAGCTGGTCGCGGATGTCGCGCACCACCTCCTTCATGCCATCGGCCTGGGCGGCGGCGTCGCGCGCCAGGGCGCGGATGTCGGTGGAGACCACGGCGAAGCCGCGCCCGGCCTCGCCGGCCCGCGCCGCCTCCACGGAGCCGCTGACGGCCAGCATGTTCGTCTGCACGGCGACGAGGGCGATGGAATCGACCACCCGCTCGATCCGGCGTCCCGAGGTGTCCAGCGCGGCGACCTGGCCGGCTAGGTCGCGCGCCGCCACTGTCGCCTCCTCGAGCCCCGCCGCGATGCCGGCGATGGACGCGCGGCCCTGGGTAAGACGGGGGCTGATGGTGGCGAGTCGTTCAACTGCGGCGGCCGCGGCGGCGCGGGTGCCGGCGGCGGCGCGCTCGATCTGCGCCATGGCCGCGGAGGACTGGTGGGTGGCGGCGGCCTGGACCTGGGCGCCGCGGCTGATCTGCTCCAGCGCGGTCATGATCTCGCCGGCGGCGCCGGACATCTCCTGCACAGCGGCCGAGAGTTCCTCCGCGGAGGAGGCGACGGTCTCGGCCGAGGCGGTGTTGCCGGCCTGCAGCCCCTCCGCGACCGCGGCGAGGGCTTGGGCGGTGCGCTGGCTCTCGTCCAGGGAGGTGCTCTGCTGGCCGACTGCGCGCTGGGCCTCGGCGGTGGCGGCGGATTGCTCCTCGGCGGCGGAGGCCACGCCCTCAGCGCCGCGCTGTGCCTCGCGCGCCGCGGTCTCGGCCTCAACGGTGGCGAGGAGGATAGTCTGCGCACCTTCGGCGAGCGCGCTCATTCCCTCCCGCACGCCTTCCAGTGTGGCGACGACGGCACGGCCCTGACCGGCCTGCTCCTCGGCGCCCGCGGCGGCATCGCGAATGCGGGCGGCGACGGTACGGACCTCGGCGCGGATGCCCTCGACTAGGGACTGCACCTCGCGCGCGCTCGCCTCGGACCCCTCGGCAAAGGCGCGCACCTCCTCGGCCACCACCGCGAAGCCGCGGCCGTGCTCGCCGGCGCGCGCCGCCTCGATCGCGGCGTTGAGGGCGAGGAGATTGGTCTGGTCGGAGATGTCGCCGACGGTGCCGATCAGCTCGCCAATGCGCGCGGCCCGTTCCTCCAGCGCCGTTGCCACTTCCACGGCGCGGAACTGGCGGGCGGCGTTCTCCCCGGCGAAGGCGGAGGAGGCCTCGATGCCGCTGCCCAGATCGGCAAGGGCGGCCTGGAGGGCGGCGGTGCGGCGGCGGGAATCCTCCGCCCGGTCGCGCGCCTGGACGAAGATGGCGCCCAGGCTGTCGATGCTGCCCTGGGATTGCTGCGCGGCGCCCGCCGCTTCCTCGGAGGCGGCGGCGATCTGGACGAGGGCACGGCTCAGCTCCTCGGCGGCGGCGGCGGCCTCGGTGATGCCGGAGGCCAGTTCCTCGGTGGCGGCGCCGATGCGCTCGGCGGCCTTCTCGCGCCGGTTGCGCGCGCGGTCCTGGGCGCGGCGCTGGCTGGCGGCGAGGGCGGCGGTTGTGTTCTGCAGGGCGGAGGCGGAGGGCACGACCTTCGGCGCCGGGGCCTGGTCGGGAACCTGGGCGGCGGGGCGCGTCAGTTCGGATGTCTTTACCAGCGCCATGCGTCCCGCCCCCGATCGAAGCCCGCCGGCGCGCCATCCGACCGGAGGGCGGAGCCGTCACGGTCGGGACGGGGCGGGACTCGGCGTCAGTCTAGGGGGTGGGAGCAGGGGCCGCCAAGCTGGTCAGCCCGGGGCGGCGAAGGCGGCGGATTTCACCAGGGCCCAGAGGCGGAGGCCCGGTCGCAGGGAGAGGCGGGCGACGGCATCGGCGGTGACGCGGGCGAGCAGGACGGCGCCGCCCGTGCGGAGGCGCAGCATCGCTTCGTGCGGCGCGGCGGGTTCGATGGCCTCCAGCTCGGCGGGAAGAATGTTCTGGACGGAGAGGCCGCGCGGTTCTTCGAGCGCCACGGAAACGTCGCGGGCGCGGACGCGGACGCGCAGTGCGGCGCCGGGCGGTTCGTCCCGCATCGGGACGCGCAGTTCGCCTCCGGAAAAGCCCATCCGCGTGAGGCCGCGCGCGGGGTCGTGGTCCAGCACCGTGCAGGCGAGGACGGCGCCGGCATCGCGGCGACCGGCGAGGAGGGGGAGGTCGGTTCGGGCGGAGAGGGCCTCGACGGTGCCGGAGGCGAGGACGCGGCCAGCCTCCATCAGCACGAGTCGGTCGGCGAGGCGGTCCACCTCGTCCAGGGCGTGGGTGACGAGGAGGATGGGCAGGCGGAAGCGGGTGCGGACGCGGGCCAGGAAGGGGAGGACCTCGGCGCGGCGGGGGGCGTCGAGCGAGGCGAGGGGCTCGTCCATCAACAGGAGGCGCGGGTGGGAGAGGAGGGCGCGGCCAAGGGCGACGCGCTGGCGTTCGCCGCCCGAGAGGGACGCGGGGCGGCGCGGGAGAAGGGGAGCTATGCCGAGGAGGTCGGTCACCTCCTCCAGCCCCGGTCCCTCGGCGTCGCGGGGCGCGCGGCGGAGGCCGTATCGGAGGTTCGTTTCCACCGAGAGATGCGGGAAAAGGCGGGAGTCCTGGAAGACGACGCCGCAGCGCCGGCGCTCGGGCGGGATGGTGATGCGAGCGGGGGTATCGAGCAGCACGGTGCCGTCGAGCGCGACGCGGCCGGTGTCGGGGCGGAGCAGGCCGGCGACTGCGGAGAGAAGCGTGGACTTACCGCAGCCAGAGGGACCGAAGACGGCGGTGACGCCCGGCGTTGGGGTGGTGAAGGCGGTCTCCAGCGTGAAGCCGGGGTAGCGGTGGCGGAGCGCGACTTCGAGCATCAGCGCGGGGCCCGGCCGAGCAGGAGGGCGAGGCGGCGGCCGGCGAGGTCGGCCAGCAGCAGGCCGGCAAGCGCCAGGGTGAGGGATATGGCGGCGAGCTTGGCCGCAGTGGCTTCGCCGCCTGGCGTTTGCGTCGCGCTGTAGATGGCGAGGGGCAGGGTTTGCGTCTCGCCGGGGATGTTGGAGACGAAGGTGATGACGGCGCCGAACTCACCCAGCCCGGCGGCGAAGGCGGTGATGGCACCGGACAGGATGCCGGGCGCGACGAGGGGCAGGGTGACGGTGATGAAGCGGTCGATCGGGCCGGCGCCGAGGCTGCGGGCGGCGGCTTCCAGCCCGGGATCCACGGCATCGAGGCTGAGGCGGACGGCGCGGACGATAAGGGGAAAGGACATCACCGCGGTGGCCAGCGCGGCGCCTGCGGTGGTGAAGACGAGGCGTATGCCGAAGAGCTCGTTCAGCCAGGCACCGACCGGACCGCGCAGACCGAAGGTCACGAGAAGGAGCCAGCCGACGACGACGGGCGGCATGACAAGGGGGAGGTGGACCAGAGCATCCAGCAGGGCGCGGCCGGGGAAGCGGCCGCGGGCCAGGAGCAAGGCCACCAGCACGGCGGGTGGCAGACCGAAGGCGACCGAGCGGAGGGCGACAGAGAGGCTGAGCCGGACCGCGTCCCATTCCTCCGGCGTGAGCATCAGGGCGCGCGGAGCGTGAAGCCGTGGCGGCGCCAGGTCTCGGCAGAATCCGGGCCGGTGACAAAGGCGAGGAATGCGCGCGCCTGTGCATTGCCGGAGGCGCGGCGCGTGAGGGCAAAGGGACAGGTGACGGGCGGGTGGCTCTCGGCCGGGAAAGTGGCGAGGACACGGATGGCGCGGGAGGCGGCAGCGTCGGTGGCATAGACGATGCCGAGCGGGGCCTCGCCGCGCTCGACCAGCAGCAGGGCGGAGCGGACATTGTCTGCGCGGGCGAGGCGGGGAGCGATGGCCTCCCACGCACCCATCCAGGTGAGGGCGGCCTGGGCATACCGGCCGACAGGGACATTGGAGGGGTCGCCGGTGGCGAGGCGGCCGTTCGGGCCGATCAGGGCGGCCAGATCCGTGCCGGGAGCGAGGACGACGGGCGTGGCGGGCCGGTCGGCAGGGGCGATGAGGACGAGTGCGTTGGCGATGGGGGAGAGGCGGGTTTCGGGCAGGATCAGGTCGCGCCCGGCGACATAGTCCATCCAGGGCTCGTCGGCGGAGGCGAAGATGTCGGCCGGGGCGCCCTGCTCGATCTGGCGAGCCAGCGCCGAGGAGGCAGCGAAGGAGAAGCGCGGGGCGGGGTTGCCGCGTGCGGCCCATTCCGGGCCGAGGGCGCGGAGCGCGTCCGTCAGGCTGCTGGCGGCGAAGACGAGGGGCGGGGTGTCCGCGCGGGCGCGCAGCACGGTGGCAAGGGCGAAGCCGGCCGCGAGCGTGCGCAGGAGATGACGGCGCATCGGTTCCCGCCCGCTGTTCCCATTTGGCTATAGCGCTGGGTTGGGGTGATCGCAAGGCGGCCGATGGTGGCGTGCGGACCACGCGGGTGCGATGCCAGCGAAATGTGAAAAGGACGGCCGCTGCCGCGACGGCAATGGCCGCAGAACATTCCTGCGAGAACCGGTTGCCGCTCATCGCGGGGTCTCCTGCGCGCTTCGCACGGCCGCGGGCGGGATGGCGCGGCCCTGCGCCGTGCTGAACACGCGATGAGGGGCGCGGCGATCCGGGATGGCATGGCGTGGCCATCGCGGATACGGTTCGGGTTCCGCCGTGCGGGGCCTGATGCGCCTGTGCGAAGGGCCGGCCGCTTCGTGGCGGCGGGGATGGCTGCTCTGCGATGGGCACTGCCCGTTGCGCGGCGGCGGGCATGGCCGTTCCGTGACGGGGCGGCGTCACGACTGGCTGGACCGGACCATGGATATCGGCGTTCCCCTGAAGGATCTCGGCCCCATCGATGTGAGCGGGTTGCTCAAGGTGGTCGGCACGCTCACCGAGGAGGACTGGACGGGCAACACCTTCCGCCAGGATGCGGTGGCGGGCGGCCCGCATGCGGTGACCGACAACATCATGATGAAGACGGAGTGGCACCCCTCCGCCTCGACCAGCGGGCTGCAGCACTTCGAGGACCTCGTCTATGCCTGGGCCACCACGAAGGGCCTGGATCCGGAGCCGCTGCTGCCGATCGGGCGCGAGGACACCGATCTGTGGCCCGTCTACACCATGCCGGACTGGCTGCGCTTCAAGGACGTGCTGGCACCGGTGGTGGAGCAGGCGATCGCGCCACTGCGGACGCCGCGCGGGGTGGTGACGCGGCTGGCGCTGGTGCGGCTGCGGGCGGGCGCGCATATCGCGCCGCACGTGGACGGGCAGGTAATGGCAGCGCGGGCGCACCGCATCCATGTCTCGCTGAGCAGCACGCCGACGGTCGAGTACAAGATCGACGGGCGGAAGTTCACCATGGCGATGGGCCGCGCCTATGACTTCAACAATCGGGTGCGGCATTCGGTTCGCAACAAGGGGCGGGCGCACCGGGTGAACCTGTTCGTGGACTACCTGCCCGATCCGGGGCTCGTTATCCGCAACCCGCTGGATGTCTCGACGCCGATCTATGCGAAGGCGGCGCCGCGGCTGAACTGAGGACCCGCCCCTGGGCGGGCCGGTTCGCCACAAAAGTTTGGCCGTTCAGCCATGCGGCGCCTGGAAACCGGCAAACAGCCGGGTGGCGGAGCTGAGCCGCCAACTCGGGCCAGGTGCTCAAGCGAAGCGCAATAGCGTTTGCGTATTTGACCGCGCCGATTGAACGCAGATTTCTAATCCGGCCTTTGCCCCAAAAAGCGCCTCTTGCGATCAGGCTGGTTCAATCGATTCATGGGCCCTGCCAATGCACGACGAGGCTGGCCAAAAGGAATACGACGACAAAAGCCGCGCTCAGGCTGGACCGCAGAATAGGTGTCCTCTTGTCGATCCAACTCCGTAACTGTCGGTGCAGTGCGATATCGAGGCTTCCCAACAAGTAACCTGCAACGAGACATAGGGAAATGGTTCCGATCCAGAGAGGCAATAGCGTTGCCTCGTGGCGGACGAGTTGAAGTACGCCCAGGATGATCGGCACGTGGCAGAGGTAGAGCGCGAAGCTTCGGTCGCCCAGCACGACCATGCAGCGGCTCATGACCCCGGTTCTGGCTTGAGCTCCCAGAGCTCCGATGACAATCCCGGTGCTACCTAGAGCCAACAGCCATAGCGTTGCGGGGGGATGGATTTCAGACCCGAGGATGAACAAGCCCCCAAGAGCCGGTGCGACCGCACACGTCCTCTTTTGCTGCATAAGCCAGGGGACAGCCAGCCCGCAGGCGAAAGCAGCGCTGAATTCAGTGAAAGGCAGCAAGAGCAAAGGCGGGAACTGCCACGCGGCTTGCACCTCCGGCAGGACTGCGTTCGCGGCAGCGATCGCGACCAGCCAAGCAAGCGCTACGAGATGCAGCCATCCTTTAGCGCCCCACGCAATCAGGGCGGAGACGATTAGGTAGAAGACCAGTTCGTAAGGGAGCGTCCACTCCGTTCCAAGGAGATACTGCCAGGCGCCTCCCGGAATCAGGGCAAGAGCTTTGAGGTCCAGACCGACACGCGCCCCCTGGACCCATTGCAATAGAGTCGTCGTCACTGTCGCGATCCAGAAGATCGGATAGATGCGCACGAGCCGGTGGGACAGAAACCGGGCAACGTCGGTTCGAGGGACTAAGGTGGCCATCAAGGCACCGGAGATTACGAAAAAGAGCACGACACCGAACCGGCCGAAACGCCATCCGAAGACCTCCGCAGGCCAGCCGGTGTATCCATGCGCGGATAAGAGGAAGCTCGTGTGGAAAAGCAGAACGGCCACTGCGGCAACCACACGGAGCGCCTGAACCAGCGGCAATTTAGGGGCTGTACCTGGGTGCGACGTGGCACCCGCGGAACTATGGTCCAGGGCTGAATTTCGGAACGGGCTACTTTCGCCAAGCTGTGGCCGCTGACTTGATCGTGGATCTCTTGCCTGAGGTGGTGAACGCAGAGAGGACTTCGTTAGCATCCCGCAAGGGTGACAGGGGTTTTGAGTTTCGGATAGCTCAGCTGCCCGCCCGAGGGTGGCGCGCGGCAGAAATGGCCGGAGGTGTTCATCACGGGCCCGGGTGGTGGTCTGATGCTGGACATTGCCTGGAACGAGATCAAAAGCCGCCACGCGGCCTAATCGGACCCTCAGAACCAAGGACAAGAAGCCACGAGAACTCGAGAGGTGATGGTGTCCCCGACGGGATTCGAACCCATGGCCCCGGGATTAGGAATCCCGTGCTCTATCCTGCTGAGCTACGGAGACACGCCCACCAAGACTAGCCGTCCGCGGTCCTTCGGCAAAGCCCCGGCTCTTGAGTGCAGCGCCGAACCGGCCTCCACTGCCGGTCATGCCGCAAGACCCCCGCATCGACCCCGAGATGGCCGCCTTCGTCGAGATGATGGCGGCGCGCGCCGCCGGATACCCGCCCCAGACCCTGGAGCGGCCGCTCGACGCCGCGCGCGCCGTGAACGACGCGCTGAACCTCACGCTGGCCGGGCCCGAGCCGCGCATGGCCGAGAGCGCGGACCGCTGGGTGCTCGCCCGCGGGCGAAGGATGCTGTGCCGGCTGCACCGGCCCCGCACCGATGCGCCGCTGCCGGTGCTGATCTACCTGCATGGCGGCGGCTGGGTGTGGAACAGCGTGGACACGCATGATCCGCTGATGCGCAGCCTGGCCTCCGGCGCGGATTGCGCAGTGATTGGCCCCGACTATGCACTGAGCCCGGAAGCCGTGTTTCCGCAGGCGCTCGAGGAGGTGGCGGCCGTGGTGCGGTGGGTGGCGGCGAGCGGGGCGGAATGGGGGTTGGACCCCGCACGGATCGTGCTGGGCGGGGATTCCGCCGGGGCCAACCTCGCGCTCGGGGCAGCGCTGCTGCTGCGGGAGACGGATCCCGGGTTGCGGCTGCGCGGGCTGCTGCTGAACTATGGCGTTTTCGACGACCGGATGGCGACGCCGAGCTACAGCGAGTTCGCGGATGGCTACGGACTGACCGCCGAGAAGATGCGCTTCTACTGGGATTGCTACGCGCCCGGTCTGGCGGATCGTGTGTCGCCTTTCGCTGCCCCCATCCGGGCCGATCTGCGCGGGTTGCCGCCTTGCCTCGTGCAGATCGCCGAGTTGGACGTGCTGTCGGACGAGAACCGGGACATGGTGCGCGCCCTGCGCGCGGCGGGGGTCGTGGTGGAGGAGGAGACCTTCGCGGGCACGGTGCACGGCTTCCTGCGCGCGCGGGACCATGTGGCGGCGGCGCGGCGTGCCATCGCGGGCGGGGCGGCGTGGCTGGGCCGAGTTGTCGCCCCATAGGACTGTTCGGTGCGCCGCGGTCGGTGGCGCAGCAGGAGCCGGATAGAGAACGACAAGGGACAGGGAGAATTCCCCCTTCCGGCCTCTCCTACCGCCGGCGGAACCGCTCCACCGCCGCCACGAGTGCGGTCCGCACCCCCGGTTCCAGTGCGGAATGCCCGGCATCCGGCACCACGGTAAGGCGGGCCATGGGCCAAGCCTCGGCGAGCTCGAAGGCGGAGGTGGGCGGGCAAACCATGTCGTAGCGGCCCTGCACAATCTCGGCGGGCACATGGGCCAGGCGGTCCATGCCGGCGAGCAGGCCCTCGGGCGGCAGGAACAGGTCGTAGGCGAAGTAATGCGCCTCGATACGGGCGAGGCCGAGGGCGGAGCGGTCCTGCGCGAAGGAGGCGACGGTCTCGGGGCTTGGCAGCAGGGTGCTGCACAGGCCCTCGTAGTTGCTCCAGGACCGGGCGGCGGCGAGGTGGATGACCGGGTCCGGGTCGGTCAGGCGCTTCAGATAGGCGGAGAGAAGGTCGTGCCGTTCGGCGGGCGGGATGTGCTCGGCGAAGGAGGCCCAGGCATCAGGAAATATGCGGCGCAGGCCGTAGAGGAACCAGTCCACCTCATCCGCGCGGCCGAGGAACACGCCGCGCAGCACGCAGCCGGCCACGCGCTCGGGATGTGCCTGGGCATAGGCCAGCGCGAGGGTGGAGCCCCAGGAGCCGCCAAAAAGCAGCCATTTGTCGATGCCGAGGAAGCGCCGGAGCGTCTCGATGTCCTCGACGAGATGGGGGGTGGTGTTCTCGCGCAGTTCGCCGAGCGGGCGGGAGCGGCCGGCGCCGCGCTGGTCGAAGATCACCACGCGCCAGTGCATTGGATCGAAGAAGCGGCGATGGACGGCGCCGGCGCCGGCGCCCGGGCCGCCATGGAGGAACAGCACGGGCTGGCCGCGCGGATTGCCCACCTGTTCCCAGTACATGACATGCCCCGGCCCCCCGGCGCCGCCGGGAAGAGAGCGGGAGAGTGGCAGCAGGCCCGTCTCATAGGGGGCGATGTCTGGGAAAAGGTCGCCGCGCGGCATCCCCTTGTTTCGCGCATGCAGCACCCGGCGCGCAACGGGGCGACATGCCCCGGCGCGGCGATTTCGCGCGCTATCCAGGCCGCGTGGCACTTTCCCGGGGGTTTCGCCCCTTCGCGCGGGGGGATGCCGCGCCTAACTTGTGTCTGATGCCCCGCACCACCCCAGGCCCGTTCCATGCCGCCCGCAACGGCCCCCAGCCGGGGCCCCGCGGTGGTGCGGCACGCGCGGCGGAGATCCGGTGTGCGGTCTGCGGCACGGAGAGCCGGCAGACGCGGTTCCGCCCCGTTCCGCCCGAAGGAGCGCCGGACCTGGATCTGCGCCCGGGCGAGCCGCTGCGGAGCACCATGGCGTCCTGGCTGCAGCAATGCCCGCATTGTGGCTATGTGGCGCCCGAGATCGCGCACGCGCATCCCGCGGCGATCGAGGCGGTGGGTACGGCGCCTTTCCGCGCGCTGATAGCCGATGCCACGCATCCGCCGCTGTCCCGCCGGTTCCTCGCCTATGCCTATGTGCTGGAGGAGACGGGGGCGCTGCATGCATCGGCCGAGGCCACGCTTCAGGCGGCCTGGGCAGCGGATGACGCGCGCAAGCCGGATCTGGCGCGGGCCTGGCGGGGGGAAGCAGTGGCCCTGTGGCGTGCTGGGCCGCCGCTCGACGCCGAGCAGACGGTCCGGGTGGTGGATGCGCTGCGCCGGGCCGAGGCTTTCGAGGATGCAGGGGCGACGGCTGACCAGTTGGCGGCCGCCCATCCGCCCGAAGCGGTGGCCGGGGTGATCGCGCTGGAGCAGCGGCTGATCGGGTTGCGGGATGCGGGCCGGCACACCGTGGCCAGCGCCCTTCCGCCGCCGGCGCGTCGGCCGCATGCGACACATGGCACGATCGCGCGCCGGGGTGGCGGTTTGTGGGAAAGGCTGCGCCGGATGTGGCGCCGGGGCGGCTAACAGGGTCGGCGCGAGGCGTGGCCTTGCGCGCTCTCCTGTGCAAAGGATATGTTACGTTATAACGTAGTGGATGACGCCCCATGCTGCGCCGCGCCCTCCTGGCTGCCCCGCTTGCCCTTCCTTCCCTCCGCCCGGCCCAGGCCGAGGCTGCCCTGCCTGTGGTGGCCAGCTTCTCCATACTGGGCGACCTCGTGCGGCAGGTGGCGGGCAACCGCCCGATCGCGCTCGAGGTGCTCGTCGGCGTGGATGGTGATGCGCATGATTTCCAGCCCCGCCCATCGGATGCGGCAAGGCTGCGGGCGGCGGCTGTACTGGTCCGCAACGGGCTTGGCTTCGATGACTGGCTGGGTCGGCTGACCAGTGCCGCCGGTTTCCGGGGCACCACTGTAACTGCCAGTGAAGGCGTCACGGTTCGCGCGTCCGAGGGTGGGCATGCCGGGCATGACCATGGCGGTGCCGCCCGTCGGCGGCCGAATGCGGCGGCGCCGTCCCGCACGCCGGACCCGCATGCCTGGGGAAATCCGCGCAATGTACAGGTCTATGTCCGTAATATCGCGGCGGGCCTCTCCGCGGCGGATCCCGGGAATGCGGCCGACTACGCGCGCAATGCCGCGGCCTATTCTGCGCGGCTGACGACGCTGGATGCGGAGGTGCGCGCGGCCGTGGGCGCAGTCCCCGAGGCGCGACGCAAGGTCATCACAAGCCACGACGCCTTCGGCTATTACGGCGATGCCTATGGGATCACCTTTCTTTCGCCCCAGGGTGTGAACACCCATGCGGAACCCTCGGCGGCCGAAGTGGCCGGGCTGATCCGCCAGGCGCGCGCCCAGCGCATCACCGCCCTGTTCGTCGAGAACATGACCTCCACCGCAACACTCGACCGCCTGGCGCAGGAGGCCGGGGCTCGCATCCGCGGTCGGCTGTACTCCGATGCACTGTCCCCGCCCGATGGGCCGGCACCTAGCTATGAGGGGCTGATCCGCCACAACACCGGGCTCATCGTGCCGGCGATGCGGGGCGAGGGCTGAGACGCGCGTCCAAGAGGGCGCTGGCTCCTGCGTCCTGTCCGCGCCGCAGATGACGCCCTTTTCATCCCGGGCCGCCGGGCGCGCCGCTTCGATGCTCTGGCGGCCGAAACCTGCAGCTGCCTATGGCTGCTGGCGCAGTGCCTGTGGGAGGACAGGGCGGCTCCGGTGGTCGGCGTGCCTAGGTGGCGCGCTTCCTTCTGAGGGGCGGCCCTTTGCAGGCGGCGGCTCGGGCCCAAATGGCGGGAAGACGAGCCGGAGCTGCCACCATGCCGATCTTCGCTTCCATCACCCTCGCCCTCACGGGGCTGGGCATCGGGGTGCCGCTGGGGGTTGCAGCGGCCTGCGGCCTCCATCTTGGCCGCCGCGTCCTGATGGAGCGCCTGTGATGCTGTTGCCGCCGAACCCGTTGAACCCCGGCAACGCCCTGCTTGGGCTGCATGCGGGCGCCATTCTTGCCACTCATGTCATGGCAGGGGCGCTGCTCGGCGCCCTTGCGGTGGCC
The DNA here is from genome assembly GCF_054165765.1 of Roseomonas sp. WA12. Taxonomy (NCBI): domain Bacteria; kingdom Pseudomonadati; phylum Pseudomonadota; class Alphaproteobacteria; order Acetobacterales; family Roseomonadaceae; genus Roseomonas; species Roseomonas sp. WA12. The sequence goes on from NZ_CM135108.1 coordinate 513,616, forward strand.
GCTGTTGCGGGCACCCTCCGCAAGGGCTCCTGACCGCCGTTCAGCGGATGGGCGGAGCGTAGATCAGGCCGCCGCGGTTCCACAGGTTGTTCAGGCCGCGCTCCAGCCCGATCTGCGTGCCGCGGCCGAGATGGCGCTCGAAGATCTCGCCGTAATTGCCGACTGCACGGATCGCATTGAGCGCCCAGCGGCGATCGAGTCCCATAGCCGGGCCGAAGTCGCCAGTGCCGCCGAGCAGGCGACGTACGTCGGGGTTGGGGTTGTTCACCATCGACTCGGCATTTGCCTGGGTGACGCCCAATTCCTCGGCCAGCATCAGCGCGTAGATGGTCCAGCGCATGATGTCGTACCATTGCTGGTCACCCTTGCGGATGGCGATGGTCAGCGGTTCCTTGCTGATGATGTCCGGCAGGATCACGTGCTCGGCCGGGTTCGGAAAAGTGCTGCGGAAGGCGGCGAGCTGGCTGGCATCGAAGGTGTAACTGTCGCAGCGGCCGGACTCGTAGGCTTTCCGGGCGTCCTCGTTCTGCTCGAAGACCAGTGGGCGGATCGTGATGTTGTTGGCACGCGCCCAGTCCGCCAGATTCAGCTCGTTGGTCGATCCCGCGCTGACGCAGATCGTCGCGCCATCCAGCTGGGCGGCGCGCTGCAGGTTGGCGGAACGCTTCACGATGAAGCCTTGGCCGTCGAAGAAGACGGTGGGGCCGAATTGCAGCCCGGCGACCACCTCGCGCGACATGGTCCAGGTGAAGGTGCGGGCGACGACGTCTACCTCGCCGGACTGGAGTGAGGGGATGCGCGTTTGGCTGGTGAGCGGGACGAAGCGGATCTTGCTGGCGTCGCTGAAGATCGCGGCGGCAATGGCGCGGCAGATATCCGGGTCGAAGCCGCGGAAGGTGCCCTGGCTGTCCGGCGCGCCGAAGCCGGCGGAGCCGGTGTTGGAGCCGCAGACGAGGGCACCGCGCCCGCGCACGGCGGACAGGGTCGGCCCGGCAGCGACGCCCTGCGCCTCCGCGACTGCCGGAAGCACCAGGCCAAGTACCGCGAGGGCGGCGCCCATCCAGCGGCCGCGCCGCACCGTCGTTCCAGCCATGCTTCTCTCCCCGTCCCCGCCCCGAGTCCGCGGCGGGAGCCGCGAAGCAAGCGTTACGCCGACGTTCCGCGCAACCCAGGGCGGAGAGGCCGGACGTGGTGCTGCCCTGCAGGACGGCACAGGTGCGACATCCGGCCAGTGCTTCCCGCGTGAGCACCAGGTCTGCTAACCCCTGGGGCATGTCCCGTTTCCTGATCGCGGCCGGTGCCCTGGCCGGGCTGCTTGCCGTCGGCCTTTCCGCCTATGCAGCCCATGGGCTGGCGCTGGATGCGGCGCGCACCCGCATGATCGACAACGCGCTGACGCAGCAGGGCTGGCACGCGCTGGCGCTGATCGCGGCCGGGATCCTGGCGGACCGGTGGGGCGGCTGGGCCGCGAATGGAGCAGGGGCGGCCTTCCTGGCGGGGATGGTGCTGTTCTGCGGCGCCGTCTGGTACGTGGCCGTGACCGGCAACAGCCTTGGCCGTGTGGCCCCGACCGGGGGAATGCTGCTGATGCTGGGATGGCTGCTGCTGGCGCTCTCCGCCATCACGCACCGGGCATGATCGGCTCCGCCTATCTGGCGGCCGAGGGGTTCGAGCCGGAGCTGACCGAGGACCTGCGCCGGGCGGGGCGGCGGATCAGTGGGTGGCACGGGCCGCTTGCTCTCTCGCCCGATCCGATACCCGAGGTGCCGAATGCGACGCCTTGGGCGCTGGACGTGTGGGATGCGCCGCGGGAGATTCTGGTGCCATCCATCAAGGCTGGGGCAGATGCGCTGCGGGCGATCCAGCGCAACTGGGCGCTGCTGGATGTGGCGCATCATCGGCGGGCCGCGCTGATCCGGGATGCGCTGCCGGTGCTGCGGCCGAAGCCGATCGCCTTTCCGCAGCTGCCGCCCGCGTCACATCTCGGCGCCTGGACGCTGCTGGCGACGGACCGGATGCTGGCGAGCCCGAGCAAGAGCAGTCCCTTCGTGAACGGTGCGCCCGTCTTCATCGAGGACCGGGAGGGACCGCCGAGCCGCGCCTATTTGAAGCTGTGGGAGGCACTGACCCGGCTGGGACGCTGGCCCGCCGCAGGGGAGAGATGCCTCGATCTCGGGGCGGTGCCGGGCGGCTGGAGTTGGGCGTTGGCGCAGCTGGGCGCCGAGGTGACGGCGGTGGACAAGGCGGAGATGGACCCGGGTGTGGCCGCCTTGCCGAACGTGACGGTGCGGCGGGAGAGCGCCTTCGGGCTGGACCCCTATCCGGTCGACTGGCTGTTCAGCGACGTGATCTGCTACCCGGCGCGGCTGCTGGCGCTGGTGCGGCGCTGGAAGGATGCGGGGGCGGCGCGGAATATCTGCGTCACCGTCAAGTTCCAGGGCGAGACGGATCACGAGACGGCCGCCAGCTTTGCAGCCATCCCCGATGGGGCCTTGTTCCATGGGACGTACAACAAGCACGAACTGATGTTTGTCTGGCCGGTGACGCCGGCGCCCCGCTGAGGGTGGCGCCGTACGGCACGGTGCGGAACCGCGCGTCCGCTTAGGGCGCGTCGGCGCCAATCGGGTTGGGCGCGCTGCGCAGGGGCAAGTGGCCCTTCCAGGCGCCTTCGCGCGCGGCCCAGGCCCGGGTGAACTCGGCGCCGAGCAGGAAGACCTGGGCGGAGTAGTACACCCAGACCAGCACCACGATCAGCGCGCCGGCCGCGCCGTAGCTCTCGGCCATGCCGGAGCCGCCGATATACCAGCCGATTGCCGTCTTTCCGATGCTGAACAGGAAGGCGGTGATCACGGCGCCCACTGCCACGTCGCGCCAGGCGAGGTGGCGGTCTGGCAGGATCTTGTAGATCGCCGCGAAGAGGAGGGAGACGAGGCCGAGGCCGACGATGAAGTTCAGCACCTTCAGCAGGATTTCCACGGCGGGCAGGAAGCCGGTGATCCAGCCGCCAAAGGCCGAGAGCAGGGCGCTGATCATCAGCGAGACCAGAAGCAGGAAGCCGGTGGCGCCGACCAGGCCCATGGAGAGGGCGCGTGCCTTGACCAGCGCGGTGACGGAGACCGGCTTGGCCTCGGCCTGCCAGATGACGTTCAGCGCGCCCTGCAGTTCCCCGAACACGCCGGAGGCTGTGACGAAAAGCACGCCAAAGCCGATCAGGGCGGCGAAGCCCTTGCTGGCACCGTCCTCATGGGAGCTGCCCTTCATGACAGCCTCGATCGCCTGCCCGCCCTCCTTGCCGACAAGGCCGGTGAGCTGGGCGGAGACAGCCTCGCTCACCATGTCGCGGCCGAAGAAGAAACCGGCGATGGCCACCGCGACGACGAGGAGCGGTGCGATCGAGAAGAGGGTGTAGCAGGCAATCGCGGCACCCCGCGTCATCGCCTCATGCTCCACGAAGCCCGAGAGGGCATCCTTGATGAGCCGCCATGCGCGCCCGAACATGTTGTAACCCCTGGTTGCGCTGCCGCTACAAGGCAGCAGCGAGGGGGCGGGTTTCAGCGGAAGCCCGGCATGCGGCGAAGCTTCGCGAGGTGTGGCTTAGAGCCAACTGTGCGAGGGATGAGGACCGGGGCGTTCGGCCCCGGGGGCAAGAGGTCTGTTGAACGCAACATTGTTGTGCTGCGGGTCTACTTGGTTTCCGAAGCTTGCTCGATCCTGCGGCTGCTCGTATCCCCCGCAAACGGACGCGGAAGGACACGCCATGACATCTTCACTCGGCCGCCGCGCCATGCTTGGCGCGGCGCTGGCCCTTCCTGCCTTTCGCGGCGCGACGGCTCAGGATAGCTGGCCGGCGCGCCCGGTGCGGATCCTCATGCCCTTCCCGCCGGGACAGGCCTCAGACACCATCGCCCGGCTGGTGGCCGAGGGGCTCTCGGCCAAATGGCCGCAACGCGTGGTGGTGGAGAACCGTGCCGGCGGGGCCGGGGTGGTGGGCACGGAGGCGGGCGCCCGCGCGGCGCCGGACGGCTACACGATCGTCGTCTCCACCAGCGGCACGAACGGGATCAACCCCAGCGTCATCCGCAACCTTCCCTATGATGCGGAGCGCGACTTCACCTACGCCACGCTGATGTTCACCGTGCCGCTGATGATCGTGGCGCATCCCTCCTTCGCCCCGAGCGACGTGCCGGCGCTGGTCGCGGCGGCGAAGGCGGATCCGGGCGGCATTACCTACGGGTCCGGTGGGCCGGGCACGTCGCAGCACATGTCCGCGGAGCTGTTCTGCAGCCGGGTGGGCGCGAAGCTGACCCATGTGCCCTATCGCGGCAGCGGGCCGGCCATGGCGGACCTGCTGGCGGGCAACATCCCGCTGATGTTCGACAGCGTGGCGAGCGCGCTGCCCCATATCCGGGGCGGGCGGATCAAGGCGCTCGGCGTCACCTCGGCCACGCGGGCGACGCAGCTGCCCGAGGTGCCCGCAATCGCCGAGACGGTTCCGGGATTCGAGGCGATCGGCTGGGCCGGGCTTTGCGTTCCCACCGGCACGCCGGAGCCGATCGTCGCGCGCATCAATGCCGATGTGACGGCGCTGCTGCGCGATCCCGCCTTCGCGGCACGGATGGTCGCCGTGGGCGGAACTCCCGCGCCGCAGACGGTGCCGGAGGCCAATGCCTTCGTGCGCGCGGAGATCGCGAAATGGCGGGAGGTGGCACGGAACGCGGATGTGCGGCTGGACGGCTGACCCGCCCGGTCTGTCATTGATCCTTCACCGTTCCATCATCTGGAGGTCAGCCAGGGCAGGGTAAGCCGCGCCCCATGCTGATTATCGAAGGACTGACGCGGCGCTTCGGCGACCGGGTCGCGGTGGACGACCTCTGCCTCGAGGTGCCGCGGGGCGCCTTCGTGGGCGTCATCGGGCGTTCCGGCGCGGGGAAGTCCACCTTCCTGCGCATGGTGAACCGCCTGGCGGACCCGACCGCCGGGCGCGTGCTGTGGGACGGTGCCGATGTGACAGCGCTGCGCGGGCGCGCTCTGCGCGACTGGCGGGCGCGCTGCGCAATGATCTTCCAGGGCTTCAACCTTTCCGGCCGGCTGGACGTGCTGACCAATGTGCTGGTCGGACGGCTGAACCAGGTGCCGGCCCATCGCTCGCTGCTGCGGATGTGGTCCGAGGAGGACCGCGCCATCGCTCTCACAGCGCTGGAGAGCCTGGATATCGCCGACCTTGCGGCGCAGCGGGCCGAACATCTTTCGGGCGGGCAGCAGCAGCGCGTGGCGATCGCCCGCGCCCTGGTGCAGCAGCCCGACATCATCCTGGCCGATGAGCCGATCGCCTCGCTCGATCCGCGCAACACGCGGGTGGTGATGGATGCGCTGGCGCGCATCAATCGGGAATACGGCATCACCATCCTCTGCAACCTGCACGCGCTGGATATCGCGCGGAACTATTGCGACCGGCTCGTCGGCCTTTCTGCCGGCCGGCTGGTCTTCGACGGCCCGCCCGATGCGCTGGACGAAGCGGCGGCACGCGAACTCTACGGGCTGGAGGCGGGCGAGGTGATGGATGCCGCCGCGCGCCCGGCCGAGGCGGCGCCGCGCGTCACGCCCTTCCTCATCAACGCCTGAATCACCCGCTCTCACGGAGACATCTTCCATGTCCATGCAACGTCGCGCCCTGATCGGCGCCGCGGGCGCCATGCTCGCCGCCCCGTCCGTTCTCCGCGCGCAGGGCGCCACGCCCTGGGCCAGCCGCTATCCCGAGATCGTCTTCGCGGTGATCCCGGCCGAGAACGCTTCGGGCGTGACCGAGCGCTACGGCCCCTTCATCGAGTACCTCTCGCGCCGCTTGGGCACGAAGGTGACGCTGCGCATCGCCAATGACTATGCGGCAGTGATCGAAGGGCAGCGGGCGGGGAACATCCACATCGCCTCTTACGGCCCCTCCTCCTTCGCGCGCGCGCTGATGACGGGCTCGCAGATCACCGCCTTTGCCATCGAGACCAATCTCGATGGCACCAAGGGCTACTACTCGGTGTTCTACGTGAAGGCGAACAGCCCGTACCAGAAGATCGAGGATCTGCGCGGCAAGAACCTCGGCCTGGTGGATCCCAACTCCACCTCGGGCAACAACGTGCCGCGCTTCGCGCTGAACACGATGAACATCGTGCCGGAACAGTTCTTCGGGCGCGTGGTGTACACCGGCAGCCATGAGAACGCGGTGATCGCGCTCAACCAGGGCACGGTCGACATGTGCGCCAACTGGTGGAACGACGAGCAGGAGAGCAACCTGCTTCGCATGGCGCGCAAGGGCATGGTGAAGGCAGAGGACTTCCGCACGATCTTCAAGTCCGAGCAGATCGTGAACTCGCCGCTTGCCTATCTGAACGCGATGCCGGACGAGCTGAAGGCCGCGATCCGCACGGCGGTGCTGGAGCTCGCCACTGCCGACAAGCGCGCCTTCGACGCGATCTACGAGGGCAAGCAGGGTCCGCTCGTGGCGGTGGACAACGCCGCCTACAACCCGATCATCGAGCTGAACCGCTTCGTCGACAACCTGCGCCGCCGCCAGTAGCGGCTGCTGCCCGCCGCGGCCCACGGGCAGGCGGTGGGCCTTTCGGGAACCCGTCCCCTGGCCAGTACCCTCACACGCTTGCCCGACCAGCGCCTCTCGGAGCTGCTGGACGGATACCGCGAGGCCGGCCGCGGCCCGCGCCGCCGCGCCCTGCTGCTTGCCCTTGCCGTCGCCGCCCTTGCCCTGCTCGCGGGGCGGGTGGCGGAGGTGGATCTCGGGCGGCTGTGGGATCATCTCGGCGGCTTCTTCGGTTATTTCGACCGTCTGACTGCGCTGGAGGGCGGCGGTGGCCGGGTCTGGACCGATCCGGGCGAGTGGTTCTGGGGCTGGAAGAAGTGGGGGCTGCTCCTCCTCGACACGCTGCTGATCGCCTATGTCGGAACGGCGCTCGGCGCGGTGGGAGGGTTCCTGCTCTCCTTCGTGGCCTCCGCCAATCTGGTGGCCAATCCCTGGCTGCGCGGCACGGCGCGGCGCTTTCTCGAGTTCTGCCGTACCGTTCCCGATATCGTCTTCGCGCTGATCTTCGTCATCGCCTTCGGGCTCGGTCCGGTGCCGGGCGTGCTGGCGATCGCCATCCACAGTATGGGCGCGCTGGGCAAGCTGTTCTCCGAGGTGGTGGAGAACATCGACCGCAAGCCGGTGGATGGCGCCATCGCCGCCGGCGCCTCCTGGGCCGAGGTGGTGCGCTTCGCGGCAGTGCCGCAGGTGCTTCCCAACTTCGCCAGCTACGCGCTGCTGCGCTTCGAGGTGAATGTGCGCCAGGCCTCGGTGCTCGGCTTCGTCGGCGCGGGCGGGATCGGGCAGGACCTGATCGAGGCGATCCGCAAGTTCTACTACAACGACATCTCGGCGATCCTGCTGCTCATCATCGTGACCGTCATGCTGATCGACCTGGGCACGGAGCGCCTGCGCCACCGCCTGATTGGCGCCATGGAGCGCACCGCATGAGCGCCGCCAGCCCGATGACCCTGCGCCAGGCCGCTCTGGCCGATCTGCCGGGCCTTGCCGCACGCCATCCGCAGGTGTTCCGCCGCGTCACAGCCGCGCGGGTACGCACGCTAGCGGTGCTGGCGCTGGCCATCGGCCTGCTGGGCTTCGGCTTGTGGCGGCTGGAGTTCTCGCCCGGGCGCATCGCCGGCGGCTTCGCACAGCTGGTGCACTTCCTGGGGATGATGATCCCGCCGGATCCCGGCACCTGGTCTCGGGCGATGCTGATCCTGCGCGGGCTGGCGGAGACGCTGGCCATCGCCTTCCTAGGTACGCTGCTGGCCGCGGTTATCGCCCTGCCGCTGGGATTCCTGGCCGCGCGCAACACCTCCATCGGCCGCATCGTGCACTTCCTGTCCCGCCGCATGCTCGACAGCATTCGCGGGGTAGACGCGCTGATCTGGGCGCTGATCTGGGTGAGCGTCGTCGGGCTCGGGCCCTTCGCGGGCGTGCTGGCCATCATGACGAGCGATATCGGCACGTTCGGCAAGCTGTTCTCCGAGGCGATCGAGGCGGCGGACCGGAAGGCGGTGGAGGGGGTGACCTCCTCGGGTGGCGGCAAGCTCGCGGGCATCCGCTTCGGCGTGCTGCCGGCGGTGCTGCCTGTCATGGCCGGGCATGTGCTGTACATGTTCGAGAGCAACACACGGTCGTCCACCATCATCGGCATCGTGGGCGCGGGCGGGATCGGGCTGATGCTGTCGGAGATGATCCGCACGCTCGAATGGGGCGTGGTCTCCTTCATCGTGCTGCTGATCCTCGTCACCGTCGTGGCGATCGACGCGGTGTCGGGGCGGCTGCGGGCTTCGCTGGCGGGGTGAGGCGGGCGGGTGGCCCCAGGAGGAAGAAGGAGTTCTCCCTCCTGGACCTCCCTCATCTTTTTCTAACGGACTGCCACCGAATGCGGGGCTGGCGGCTCGCCCAGGCCCAATGAGCCTCGGTGTGGGACATGGCCGTTCGCGCCGCCTGTGAACTCAAAGGCGCGCGTTCGATTATGGTATCCGCGGCAGCCTTGACGCTGGGGTCTGGGGACCCTGCCGGGTCCCCAGTGCGGGACAAACGCTTCGCGTTCGTCCTGGAGTGAAGCGGGCAAGCCCCCTGCGAGCGACGCAGATCAGACGGCTGAAACCGCGTTCTTCCGAACGCCCCGAAGCGCGAGCAGGACGCGCTCGGCACCAGCTTCCACCGTGCCGTCATTTATCACCCGATCGACCGGCAGGCCCGCGGGTAGCGGCACCTCGCGCGACAGGCGGCGCGCGACATCGGCGGCGTCCTCGCGGCCGCGAGCGGCCAGGCGCGCGGCCAGCACCTCGGATGGGGCGGTGATTTCGAGCACGCGCAGGGGGTAGCGCGCGGCGGCATCGTGCAGGGCGCGGCGGGAGAGGTTGGCGACGGCGGTGCGGCCGGCGGCGAGGGCGGAATCGAGCGCGTCGCGCGGGATGCCATAGAGGAGGCCGTGGGCTTCCCACCACAGGGCGAAGCGGCCGGCGTCACGCTCGGCGAGGAAGGCCTCGCGGGTGAGGGGGAGGTGGTCCTCGCCGCCGGCCTCGGCGGGGCGGGTGATGGCACGACGGAGGAAGACCACGCGCGCATCGCCTTCGAGGGCGGCGCGCGCGGCGTCCATCAGCGTGTCCTTGCCGGCCCCCGAGGGACCAACGACCGCGACGAGCACGCCGGTCACGCGGCGTCCCGGAGCGGCGCGACCTCGAGAACGCGGTCGGCCACACGGTCCCGCACCTCGGTGTCGTGGAAGATGCCGACGAGGGCGGCGCCGCGAGCCTTGGCTTCCCCGATGAGGGCGATGACGACCTCCCGGTTGGCGGCATCGAGGCTGGCCGTGGGCTCGTCCAGCAGCATCAGCGGAAAGTCGGCCACGAAGCCGCGGGCGAGGTTCACACGCTGCTGCTCGCCGCCGGAGAAGGTGGCGGGGGGCAGGCCGTGCAGGCGCTCGGGCAGGTTCAGGCGGCGGAGGAGGGCGGAGGCGCGGGTGCGGGCCTCGTCGGGTGCCACGCCGCGGGAGAGGAGGGGTTCGGACACCACCTCCAGCGTGGGCACGCGGGGAATGACGCGCAGGAACTGCGAGACATAGCCCAGCGTCTCACGCCGCAGCGCGATGACGGCGCGTGGCGGGGCGGTGGCGAGGTCGGTGATGGCGCCGTCGCGTCCGCGGACGAGGATGGTGCCGCCATCCGCGCCATAATTGCCGTGCAGCAGGCGCATCAGCGTGGACTTGCCGGCGCCGGACGGGCCGGAGAGGGCAACGCATTCGCCTGGCGCGACCTCCAGCGCCGCATCGCGCAGCACGGGGATGGTGACACCGCCGCGCAGGTGCAGGGTGAAGTCCTTGGCCAGGTTCTCGGCCTTCAGGGTCCAGCTTTTCTGTGAGGGGGTCATGCCGCGAGCACCGATGAGACGAGGAGCTGGGTGTAGGGGTGGCGCGGGTCGTCGAGCACGCGGTCGGTCAATCCTTCCTCCACCACGCGGCCGTGGCGCATCACCACCAGCCGGTGCGCGAGCAGCCGGGCTGCGGCAATGTCATGGGTGACGAGGATCACGGCGATGCCGAGATCGGCCACCAGGGCGCGGATCAGGTCCAGCAGGCGTGCCTGCACGGAGACGTCGAGGCCCCCGGTAGGCTCGTCCATGAAGACCAGGCGCGGGCGGGTGACGAGGGTGCGGGCGATCTGCAGGCGCTGGCGCATGCCGCCGGAGAAGAGGCGCGGGGCGTCGTCGATGCGGGAGCGGGGGATTTCCACACGCTCGAGCCAGCGCGCGGCCTCCTCGCGGATGTTGCCGTAGTGGCGATCACCCACGGCCATCAGCCGCTCGCCGACATTGCCGCCGGCAGAGACGGCCATGCGCAGGCCGTCGCGCGCGTCCTGGTGGACGAAGCCCCATTCGGTGCGCGCCAGGCGGCGGCGGGCGGCCTCCGTCATGCTGTGGACGTCCCGCTCGGTGCCATCGGGGGCGCGGTAGGTGACGGTGCCGGCATCGGGGCGCATCTCGCCGGCCAGCGCCCGCAGCAGAGTGGACTTGCCGGAGCCGGATTCACCGACGATCGCAAGGACTTCGCCGGGCCAGAGGTCGATGTTCACGCCGTCCAGCGCGCGGACGGGGCCGAAGGAGAGGTCCAGGCCGCGGGCGGTGAGGATCGGCCGGTCGTTCAGCGGGTCGGTCATTCCGCGGCCTCCTTGAGGGCGGACTGGCGGGTGCCGCAGTAGTCGGTGTCGGAGCAGACGAACATGCGGCCGCCACGGTCGTCGGTGACCACCTCGTCCAGGTAGCTCGTGCCGGAGCCGCAGAGGGTGCAATGGCCCTTGGCGCGCATCGGTTCGAAGGGGTGGTCCTCGAAGTCCAGGCTGCGCACCTCGGTGTAGGGCGGCACGGCGTAGAGGCGGCGCTCGCGGCCGGCGCCGAAGAGCTGGAGCGCGGGCGAGCGGTGCATCTTCGGGTTGTCGAAGGACGGAATAGGGGAGGGGGCCATGAGGTAGCGGCCACCGACCATCACCGGGTGGTCGTAGGAGGAGGCGACGCGGCCGTGGCGCGCGATGTCCTCGTAGAGCTTCACCTGCATCAGGCCGTAATCGGCGAGCGCGTGCAGGCGGCGCGTCTCGGCGCGGCGGGGCTCCAGCTTGAACAGGGGTTCGGGCTGCGGCACCTGGTAGACCATGATTTGGCCTTCCTGCAGCGGCGTCTCTGGGATGCGGTGGCGGGTCTGGATCACCGTTGCCTCCGTGGTGCGCTCGGTGGTGCGCAGGCCCGGCGCGACATGGGCGAAGAAGCGGCGGATGGAGACGGCGTTGGTGGTGTCGTCCGCGCCCTGGTCGATGACCTTCAGCGTGTCCTCCGGGCCGATCACCGCCGCCGTCACTTGGATACCGCCGGTGCCCCAGCCATAGGGCAGCGGCATCTCGCGCGAACCGAAGGGCACCTGGAAGCCTGGCACCGCGACCGCCTTGAGGAGGGCACGGCGAATCATCCGCTTCGTCGCCTCGTCCAGATAGGCGAAGTTGTAGCCGCTCATTCGGCAGCCTCCTTCATCGCGTCTTGAGGCGTCTCGGCTGCCTCGCGCTGCATGCGGCGCATGGCGCGGACGGATTCCAGCTCGCTTTGGAAATCCACGTAGTGCGGGAGCTTGAGGTGCTCGAGGAAGCCGGTGGCCTCCACGTTGTCGGAATGCGAGAGGACGAATTCCTCGTCCTGCGCGGGGGCGGCGATGTCCTCGCCCAGCTCCTGCGCCCGCAGCGCGCGGTCCACGATGGACATCGCCATGGCGCGGCGCTCGGTGCGGCCGAAGACGAGGCCGTAACCCCTGGTGAACTGCGGCGGCTCGCTGCGGGACCCGTGAAACTGGTTCACCATCTGGCACTCGGTGAGCTCGATCTCGCCGATCTCGATCTCGAAGCCGAGCTCGGGCGGGGTGAAGCACACGGCCACGCTGCCCTGACGAAGCTCGCCGACGAAGGGGTGGTTGTTGCCGTAGCCGCGCTGGGTGGAATAGGCCATGCCCAGCAGGAAGCCCTCGTCACCGCGGGCCAGGCGCTGCAGGCGCAGCGCGCGGGTCGCGGGAAAGGTGGTGGGGGTGCGGGTGACGTCGACCGGCTCCTCCTCGGAGGGGATCTCGGGCGCCATCAGGCCCTCCGCCGCCAGCAGCGCGGTGACGCGGCCGAAGGCGGCGTCCTCGCCGGGGTCGGTCTCGGCAGCGGGGGCCGGGACCTCGCCTTCGGCGGCGAGGGCGAAGTCCAGCAGGCGGTGCGTGTAGTCGAAGGTCGGGCCGAGCACCTGGCCGCCGGGCAGGTCCTTGTAGGTGGCGGAGACGCGGCGGCGCACGGCCATGGCGCCCGTCTCGACCGGTGCGCTGGCGCCGAACCGGGCAAGGGTGGTGCGGTAGGCGCGGAGGAGGAACACGGCCTCGATCAGGTCGCCGCGCGCCTGCTTGATGGCCAGCGCCGCGAGGTCGGAGTCGTAGCAGGAGCCCTCGGCCATCACGCGATCGACCGCGAGGGTGAGCTGTTCGGCCACCTGGTCAGTGCCGAGCTCGGGCACGGCGGGGTTGCCGCGGCGCTCCTCGGCCAGCCAGGCATGGGCGTTGGCAATGGCGGTCTCGCCGCCTTTCACCGCGACATACATGGCTCAGCCCTCCTCGATCGCGGTGTTGCGCGGCAGGGCCGCGATTTCGGTTCCACGCGGCAGGGCCGCGATGCGGTCCCCGGCGCAGAGGATCACGTCCACGCCCATCGGGTAGCGCGCGCGGTTGGCGGCCCATTGGGCGAGGAAGTCCGCTGGGGTGCCCTGCACCTGCAGCCGGTGCTCGTGCTCGATGCCTGGGCCGGTCAGGCGCCAGCCGGTGCCCGCCCCTTGGCCCTCCTCCAGCCCATCCACCTGCAGGATCAGCGTGGCGGAGCGGTGCGGGTCCTCATCCGTGCCGGGGTTCAGCGCGGCGAGGGCGTGTGGGGTGCCGGTGGCGAGCGCGAACTCGGCCTCGGCGGGGTCGGTGACGATGGGGCAGCCGGCGTGGAAGCGGGCCCATTCCTCGGCGTCCGACCCGGCATCGAGCAGGAGAGGGGTTTCGGCATCCGCAAGCGCCAGCAGCACGGCGCCGGCGGCGGGCAGGAGCGGCGCGGGCGGGGCAGGGGGCGCGAGCAGGCGCTGCACTCGGCCGGGGCGGGACATGGCTTCCAGCACGGCGCGGAAGCTGGATTGCGCGTCGGCGACGGGATCGGCGAAGCCGGGGACGAGGCCGCTCATCGGGTAGTCTCCATGGCCAGGAAACGCACGCGGGTGGCGGCGGCCTTGCGGGCCTCGGCGGCGCGGGCGGCCTCCTGCTCGGCGGCGAGCGGGTCGACCACGGCCTCCAGCAAGGCGGGGCGGCGGACGGGGTCCTGCAGGGCGGCGTCGAGGGCGGCGGCCAGCTCGGCGGCGCGTTTGTCGCGGCCGGCGTGATAGGCGTGGCCGACCGTGCCGTCCTCCAGCCGCACGGCGCAGCGGGTGACGGTCATCTCGCCGAGGTTGAAGGGGCCGCCATCGCCGCCGGCGCGGCCGCGCACCATCACCAGCCCGATTTCCGGGCCGCGCAGGCGGGCATGGGTGGGGAGGGACGGGGCGGCGGCCAGGCGGGCTTCGATGCGCGCGGCACCGGCGCGGGCGAGGATGCCCATCCACCGGCGACGCGCCGCGTCGTCCGGGAGGCGACGCGCCGCGTCGTCCGCGCGGCGACGCGCGCCGTCGTTCGCGGGCTGCATGTCGGTGATCGCGGTCATGCGGCCTCCGCCACCTGCATCGCGGCGGACGTCCAGCCGTCGGAGTGGATGATCCGGCCGTCGCGCCACACGGCGCGCACGCGGGGCGGCGGGGCGCCGGGGGCCTCGGAGGCGTCCAGCAGCACGAGGTCGGCGCGCTGGCCGGGGGCGAGGGCGCCGCGGTCGTCCAGCCCGGCGGCGCGGGCGGGATTGATCGTCAGCAGGGCGATGGCGGCATGCAGGGGCAGATGGCCCTCGCGCACCCAGGCGAAGACGGCGGGGAGCATGGCGCCCTGGTGGTAGTCGGCCGCCAGCGCATCCAGCAGGCCGGCCTGGAGGACCGAGAGCGCGGTGATGTTGCCGGTCATGCTGCGGCCGCGGAGCGCGTTGGGAGCGCCCATGAGCGTGAGCATGCCCGCCTCGCGCGCGGCCTCGGCCGCCTCGATCGTGACGGGGAACTCGGAGATGGTGGCGCCGAGGGAGCGCATCAGCGCCACCTTGGCGGGGGTGTCGTCATCGTGGGAAGCGATGGGCAGGCCCTGGGCGCGGGCCAGTTCCGTCACGGCGCGGGCGATTTCCCAGGCGGGCGGGGCGGCCATGCGGGCCTCGGCCCGGGCGCGCGCCTCCTCCTCCGTGCGGTTCTGCGTGCGGCTGTAATAGGCGACGTATTGCTCGACGTTGCGGTACTGGCCCTGGCCGGGCGTGTGGTCCGTGAGGGACACCATGTCCACCATCCCGCGCGCCAGCAGGTCCCGCATCAGGGGTTCGGCGCGGACGTTGCTGACCTCGAAGCGCGCATGGACGCGCAGATCGGTGCGGGCATGGCCGCGCAGGCGGGCCAGGGCCTCCACCAGCTCGCCCGCCCGCTCCTCGCTGCGCAGGCCCTTCTTGCCCTCGGCGAAGGAGACGCCGGCATAGGCGGTGGTGACGCCGGCGGCAGCGAGGCGGGAGTCGAGGTTGGCCACCGCGACATCGAGGGGGAAAGCGCAGTCGGGGCGCGGTTCCACCTCCTTCTCGATCATGTCCCCATGCAGGTCCACGATCCCAGGCATCAGGGTGAGGCTGGCGGCGGGGCCGCGGCCGGCTTCCTCTACCACCTCGGCGATGCGCCCGTCCTCAATCCGCACGGCGCCGCGCGGCACGACACGATCCGGCAGCACCAGCCGGAGATCAGCGATCCACATCAGGCTTCATCCCCATTCAAGCCCGCGCCCGCATCCGGGCGCGCATGGTCGACCGAGAGCTGCACGCGCTCCCCGGCCCAGACCGTTTCCGAGAACGCGATGGGGATGCCGGCCAGGTCGGCATCCACCTTTCGCACCACCAGCACGGGGGCGGCGGCGGACTGGTCGAGCCAGCGCGCCTCCTCCGCCGTGGGCAGGCGTGTCAGCACGGCGCTGCTCAGGCGCCGGTAATCGGCCACGCCGTAGCGGGCGAGGATGGTGGTCACCCGGTCGTCCGACCGCCGGGCCTCGATCATCCCGGGGAAGCGCCGCACGGGGTAGAAGGCGTCGGCGACGTTCACGGGCACGCCGTCGGCCATGCTGAGGCGGAGGATGTTGTGCACGGGCTCGCCGGGCGGCAGGTGCAGGGCGTCGGCCACATGGGGCGGGGCCGGCAGCTCGCGCTCGAGAAGGGAAACGCCGGAGGGCTCGCGGCCCTGGTCCAGCAGGTTCTCGGAGAAGCGGGTGCGGTCCGAGAGGCGGTAGTCGAGGACCGGGGCTTCCCGGACATAGGTGCCGCTGCCCTGCCGGGTGCGGACCAGCCCGCGCGCCTCAAGCTCGGCGACGGCGCGGCGGATGCTATGGCGGCCGACCTCGTACCGGGCCATCAGCGCCGGCTCAGTGGGCAGGCGCTGGCCGGGGGCGAGGCGGCCCGCGCGGATTTCCGCGGTCAGGGCCTCCTGCACGTCGCGCCAGCTCGGGAGGGTGGGGGATGAGTCTGTCACAGGGGCAGCTTACGCCGCCCTGCGATTCGTTCGAATGACTTTAAGATGACAATCCGGTTATGGAATCAGCCGGCTTTCTTCCGCCTGGGCGCCCCCCGGCTGGCGGTGCGGGTGGAGCGCTTGTCCGGGTCATAGCCGCCGCCTCCCGGGCCGAGCGGCTTGGGCTTCCAATCCGCCTTGGCCCGGGCCTCGTGGCCGGAGGGGGGCGGGGCGTCGAGGCCGAGCTCCAGGGCTTCCAGCCGCTTGATCTCGTCGCGCAAGCGGGCGGCGGTCTCGAACTCCAAGTCGGCGGCGGCGGCGCGCATCCGGCGCTCCATCTCGGCGATGCTGGCGCGCAGGTTGTGGCCGATGAAGTTGGCGCTGGGATCGTTCTCGACCGCTTCGACCGTGACGTAATCCTGCTCGTAGACGGATTGCAGCACGTCGGAAATGTCGCGCTTGATCGTCTGCGGCGTGATGCCGTGCTCGGTGTTGTAGGCCACCTGCTTGGCGCGGCGGCGGTCGGTCTCCTCGATCGCGCGGCGCATGCTGTCGGTCCTGCGGTCAGCGTAGAGGATGACGCGGCCCTCGGCGTTGCGGGCGGCGCGGCCGATGGTCTGGATCAGCGAGGTGGTGGAGCGGAGGAAGCCCTCCTTGTCGGCATCGAGGATGGCGACGAGGCGGCATTCCGGGATGTCCAGGCCTTCGCGCAGCAGGTTGATGCCCACCAGCACGTCGAAGACGCCGCGGCGGAGGTCGCGGATGATCTCGATGCGCTCCAGCGTGTCCACGTCGGAGTGAAGGTAGCGGACCTTGATGCCCGTCTCCGTCATGTACTCCGTCAGGTCCTCGGCCATGCGCTTGGTGAGCGTGGTGGCCAGCACGCGGCCGCCCTGGGCGATGACCTCGCGGCACTCGGCCAGCAGGTCGTCCACCTGGCGCTCGACGGGGCGGATCTCGACGGGAGGGTCGATCAGGCCGGTGGGGCGGATGACCTGCTCGGCGAAGGTGCCGCCGGTGCGCTCCATCTCCCAGGCGCCGGGGGTGGCGGAGACGAAGACGGTTTCCGGGCGGAACTGCTCCCACTCCTCGAATTTGAGGGGGCGGTTGTCGAGGCAGGAGGGCAGGCGGAAGCCGAAATCGGCGAGCACGGATTTGCGCGCGAAGTCGCCGCGCGCCATGCCGCCGATCTGGCCGACGGTGACGTGGCTTTCATCGACGATCAGCAGCGCGCCTTCGGGCAGGTATTCGAACAGCGTCGGCGGCGGCTCGCCGGGGGCGCGGCCGGAGAGGTAGCGGGAGTAGTTCTCGATGCCTTTGCAGACGCCGGTCGTCTCCATCATCTCGATGTCGAAGGTGGTGCGCTGCTCCAGCCGCTGGGCCTCCAGCAGCTTGCCCTCGGCATGGAGGCGAGCGAGTGTCTCGCGCAGCTCGATCTTGATGTCGCGGATAGCCTGGATGAGCGTCGGGCGGGGCGTGACGTAGTGGCTGTTCGCGTAGATGGCCACGCGCTCCATCTCGCCGGCCACCTCGCCCGTCAGCGGATCGAATTCGCGGAGGCCGTCCACCTCATCCCCGAACAGGGAGATGCGCCAGGCGCGGTCTTCCAGGTGGGAGGGCCACACATCCACCGTCTCGCCGCGCACGCGGAAGGTGCCGCGCTGGAAGGCGGTGTCGTTGCGGCGATACTGCAATTCGACCAGCGCCTTGAGCAGCAGTTCGCGCTCGATCTTGCCGCCGAGTTCGAGCTTCACGGTCATATTGCCGTAGGTCTCGACCGAGCCGATGCCGTAGATGCAGGAGACGGAGGCGACGATGATCACGTCCCGCCGCTCCAGCAGCGCCTGGGTGGCGGAGTGGCGCATGCGGTCGATCTGCTCGTTAATCTGAGCGTCTTTTTCGATGTAGGTGTCGGTCCGCGGCACATAGGCCTCGGGCTGGTAGTAGTCGTAGTAGGAGACGAAGTACTCCACCGCGTTCTCGGGGAAGAAGGACTTCATCTCGCCGTAGAGCTGGGCCGCCAGCGTCTTGTTCGGCGCGAGGATGAGGGTCGGGCGCTGCACTGCCTCGATCACCTTGGCCATGGTGAATGTCTTGCCCGAACCGGTGACGCCGAGCAGCACCTGGTCGCGCTCGCTCCGCTGCTTCAGCCCTTCCACCAGCTCCTCGATCGCGCGCGGCTGATCGCCGGCGGGCTCGTAGGGGGAGACAACCGTAAGGGCCTTCCCGCCCGCCGGGACAGGCCGGCGGTTGGGGTGGAAGAGGGTCGACGGGAGGGTGTCCATGGCCCGGAGAACATAGGGTGGACGGGGGCGGGTTGCAGCCCTTTTCGGGCGCGCATTATGGCCCGGCTCAGGACGCTACAGCGGCTTGGGAGCCGGTTCTGCCCTGAGGAAGTCCCCGAGCTCGTAAAACTGAGCAACCGCAGCTCTGGCCTCGTCCAAGGTCGTCGCCAGATTGAACGCGTAAATCGCCATCGCATGGTGGTGGCTGTGGCTGAGCGCGATCATCTCCTGAAGCAACTCGTCCATTCCGATAGACAGTTCGGCCGGGCATCCGCTTCTCTGAGCTAGGAAAGCGGATGCCAGAGGAGCTATGGACGGGACTGGCATCGCAAGCCTTCTTCCAAGCCTCAAACAATGAAGAGTCGCTGGTAAGTTTAACCAGGGAGGATTGGGGAACCGCTAAGTCGGACGGCTTTCCACGAGGGGGAAACCTCACACCGGCCACCAAGCGACCTTCGCAGGCGGCTTCGGCCAGATTCGCCGTGCCGTCGCCCTCTCAGCAGGGAAGGACGAGCTGGCGATCATCGACGGGCGCTGCCGGCGGAACCCGGCCACTGGCTTCGGCAAGGGCCCGGGCAGTGGCGAGAAGCTGCTTCCGGTAATCCGTATCCAGGCCGTCCCAGATACGCTCGATCTCCGCCCATGCAGGTCCCGTGCGGAAGGGGGCGGGGAGGGAGGAGAGGTGATTGAGCATCGGGCGGTACCTGGCGAGCGATTCGGGACTGGGACTGTGCCGACTGTTCTTGTTTAGTTCCAGTCACGATGGCGGGGTTCCCGCCTGCAAGCAGCCCGGGTAGGATGGACCCCGTTCGGCACGAACCCGAGACGATGCCGGCACAAACCCCGGGTTAGTTGTTCCGGGAGAGAGTGACGGACGTCAGAGAAGCGGCTCTGGCCAGCGATATGCCGGGTTAGCACAGCGGTAGTGCAGCGGTTTTGTAAACCGAAGGTCGGGGGTTCGATCCCCTCACCCGGCACCAGCCTGCCGCGCCCGGGAAGATCCCGGAGCGCGGCGGCGGCGATCAGCCCTCCTGGTGGAGGTGCGGCAGACCCCGGAATTCCTCAAAATGGCTCTGTGCGAGGCGGGCGGTCAGCTGCGCGGCAACGAGGCCGCCGAGGATAATGGCAGACAGGATAAACATGGGATGGCGCCTTTTGCCTTGTTCCTCCCTATCCCTGCTCCAAAGGTGGATGTTGCAGTGCAGCATGTCCAGGGGGCGACGGAGTTTTCGGCGAGAAATGCCGCGTTGACGCCGCCGCCTCAGGCGGTGCCGACGGTGGCAAATCCATCACGGTTGGTGGCGCGTACGACGGAGGCGAAGAGGCGCAGGGCTTCCGGCCCGCCCTGATCCAGGAGCGTGCCCGAATCCATCTCGGAGGCCAGCAGCTCGGCATGTTCGGCCAGGGTCTCGGCCGCCCGGCGTAGCGCCTCGCGCGACAGGGTGAGCTGAAGATCGTCCGGCAGGGAGTGCCAGGTGCTCGGGACGACGGTGGCATGGGCGGGGTGGCGCGGGGCGGACTGCATCGAAGGATTTCCTTCTCCGGAAAGCCTTCTTGGCGCGGGGGGGCCCCTCGCGGGTGCAGAGGCAATCTGCCCGGAAAGGGTTAACCCTCCGTCACCGCGGGGTGCGCATCAGGCGAAATGCGCCACCGCCTCGCCCAGCAGATCGAAGCGTGCCGTGACCGTGCAAGGGCCGTCCAGCCAGATCACCGGCGTGACGGAGCCGAGGAACACCAGCTGGCCCGCCCGCAGCTCGCCGAACAGCTCGGCCGCCGGGGAGGCGGCGAGCCAGGCCAGCGCGTCCAGCGGATGGCCCAGGAGTTCCGCTCCCGTGCCCTCGGCCCGCCCCCCGTCATTCACAAAGATCTGGCCGCGGGCGGCCGGCAGGTCGAGGCCTGGCCAGCCCGAGGCGGGGGCACCGGCCACGGCGCCGGCATGGAACAGCTGGTCCGCCACCATCGCGGGCGCGCCGACCGCGCGGAAATCGCCGTAGCGATCCTCCACCACCTCGATCGCGGCGAAGACGTGCTCCACCGCCTCGGCCACCGATTCGCGGCTGTGCTCGCCATAGGCGATGTCGCGGCCGAGGCGCATCCCGATCTCGCACTCCACCCCGGCGCGGCGGAGGGCGGCGAGGCGGAACCGGCCTTCGCGCTCGTGCAGGCCCTCGGCCGGGCAGAAGCCGGCGCAGGGATGGTCCAGGCCGAGATAGGCCTGCATCCCCTTGGCCGTCGCGCCAATCTTGAAACCCGCGGGCGGCACGGCGCCCAGGGCGCGGGCGAGGCGGAACTGCAGGGCGTAGCCCGCCGCGAGGTCGGCCGGGGCGTCCGCACCAAGATCGGGAAGGCCGCGCGCGGCCCGGCGCTCGGCGAGGATGCGTTCGGCCAGACCGTCGGCGGGCGCGTCGGTCATGCGCGGCCGAGCTCGTAGAGCGCCACGGCGGCGGCGGCGGAGACGTTCAGGCTCTCCATCGCGGTGCCGATCGGCAGGCGCACCAGCTCGTCGCAAGTCTCGCGCTGCAGCCGGCGCAAGCCGCCGCCCTCAGCGCCCAGCACCAGGCCGACGCGGCGATCGGTGGGCTTGGCTTCCGCCAGGGTGCGGGTGGCGTCGCCGGTCAGGCCCAGCACCCAGGCGCCGCCGTCCTGAAGGTGTCGGATGGCGCGGGAGAGGTTCACCTCCCGCACCATCGGCACGATCTCCAGCGCGCCGGAGGCGGCACGGGCCAGGGCGCCGGTCTCGGGCGGGGCATGGCGGTCCTGCACGACCACCGCGGCGGCGCCAAAGGCAGCGGCTGAGCGCAGGATGGCGCCGACATTGCGCGGGTCCGTCACCTGGTCGAGCAGCAACACGGGGCCGGGGGAGGTCTTCAGCACGTCGTCCAGTTGCAGCTGGGGCAGCGGCTCGGCGAGGAGCGCGGCGCCCTGGTGCACGGAATCCTCTGGCAGGAAGGTGTGGAAGCGGGCGCGATCCTCCACCCGCTCGGGCTGGATCTTGCGGGTGGCGAAGATGTCCTCGGGCAGACGCTCGCGCAGGGCAGCCTCAGCATCCGCGGTCACCAGCAGGCGGCGCAGGCGACGGCGCGGGTTCTGCAGGGCGGCCGCCACCGCGTGCAGGCCGTGCAGCCAGAGCGTGTTGGCGGGCGCGCGGTCCTCCTCGCGCCGCGAGATCTCGGGGCGCGGGCGCGGGCCCTCCGGCGGGCGCTGGGGACCGGGACGGGGGCCGCGGCCGCCCGGTTCCGGCGGCGCATCGGCGCGGGCGGCGAAACGGGCCTGGCGGAACGGGGCGGGCGGCTTGCCCGGTGCCCTGGGGCCGGACGGGGCGCCCCGGCCGCGAGGGGCTTCCTCCACGGCGGGCTCGCCGCCTTTCCACCCTCGCTTGCCGTCGAAGGCCCGGGGCCGGGCGGGCGCACCGGACCGGGGCCCATTGCCGGGGCCGTTATTGGGGCCATTCGCGGGGCCGGTGCCGGCGTTCGATTGCGGGGGGCGGGGGCCGTGCGGCCTGCGGGGCGGGGACATGGCGATCCTGTAGAGCGCGGGCTTCGCCCAGGGCAAATGCGCTGGCGGCGTCCGGCGGCCCTGGATGAAGAAATAGGGGCGGTGCCGTCGCGCTTCGCGGGTGCATCACGTTGACAGCCCCGGCGCTTCTCGGATAGTCCGCCGGCTCCCGCCCGTCAGGGTCGGGGACACCCTGTGGAGGGGTGCCCGAGTGGCTAAAGGGGGCGGACTGTAAATCCGCTGGCTTGCGCCTACGTTGGTTCGAATCCAACCCCCTCCATGTGTCCCATCCCGGCCAGCCCCGTGCTGGCCCGTCAGGCGCGGAGCGCGCGGTGTCGGTGGGCGGGTGTAGCTCAATGGTAGAGTTCCAGCCTTCCAAGCTGGCTGTGCGGGTTCGATTCCCGTCACCCGCTCCAACCCCGCTCAGCGGGGCCGCGCCGCGGCGGCAGGACGGCCTGATACGGGCCACTTCCGACACCATATAGCGATCAACACAGCCCCACCGGCGGGCGGGGGGCCTTCCGGCCCCTGAACGGGACAGGACTGGATACGCGAATGGCGAAGGCGAAGTTCGAGCGGACGAAGCCGCACTGCAACATTGGCACGATCGGCCATGTGGATCATGGCAAGACGTCGCTGACGGCTGCGATCACGAAGATCCTGGCGAAGTCGGGTGGTGCGTCCTTCACGGCGTATGACCAGATCGACAAGGCCCCCGAGGAGCGGGCGCGCGGCATCACGATCTCGACCGCGCATGTCGAGTACGAGACGGCCAACCGCCACTACGCGCATGTGGACTGCCCCGGCCACGCCGACTACGTGAAGAACATGATCACGGGTGCGGCGCAGATGGACGGCGCGATCCTCGTGGTGTCGGCGGCCGACGGCCCGATGCCGCAGACGCGCGAGCACATCCTGCTCGCCCGCCAGGTCGGCGTGCCGGCGCTGGTCGTGTTCCTGAACAAGGTGGACATGGCCGACCCCGACCTGCTGGAGCTGGTCGAGATGGAGGTGCGCGAGCTGCTCTCCTCCTACCAGTTCCCGGGCGACGACATCCCGATCATCCAGGGCTCGGCGCTGATGGCGCTGGAGGACAAGTCCCCCGAGATCGGCGAGCAGGCGATCCTGAAGCTGATGGAGGCGGTCGACGCCTACATCCCGCAGCCGGAGCGCGCGGTTGACCTGCCGTTCCTGATGCCGGTCGAGGACGTGTTCTCGATCTCGGGCCGCGGCACGGTGGTGACCGGTCGCGTCGAGCGCGGCATCGTCAAGGTGGGCGAGGAGGTCGAGATCGTCGGCCTGAAGGACACCGTGAAGACGACGGTGACCGGCGTCGAGATGTTCAGGAAGCTCCTGGACAGCGGGATGGCCGGCGACAACATCGGCGCGCTGCTGCGCGGCACGAAGCGCGAGGACGTCGAGCGCGGCCAGGTGCTGTGCAAGCCGGGCGCGATCACGCCGCACACGCAGTTCAAGGCCGAGGCCTACATCCTGACGAAGGAGGAGGGCGGTCGCCACACGCCGTTCTTCACCAACTACCGCCCGCAGTTCTACTTCCGCACGACCGACGTGACGGGCGTGGTGCAGCTGCCCGAGGGCGTGGAGATGGTGATGCCGGGCGACAACGTGGCGATGACGGTCGAGCTGATCGCGCCAATCGCCATGGACCAGGGCCTGCGCTTCGCCATCCGCGAGGGTGGTCGCACCGTCGGCGCCGGCGTCGTCGCGAGCATCGAGAAGTAAGCTTTCGCCGTCAGGCGGATGCGAAACGGGGGCGGGCTGCCGGAAGGCGGCCCGCCCCTTCTCTTTTGGGGCCGGCGCCGGTGTGAGCCGCCGGTCCGATTGTTGACGGAAGGGCAAGGCCGGGCTGCTATCGTGGCACGATGGATACGATATCTTTCCGGAACGTCGTTGTTACGCCCACCGCCGCGATCCTGAGCAAGCCTGCCCCCTTCGAATTCAAGGGCGGCCCTTTATGGCCGGACTTCTCGTCGCAGCTCCTGGCGCGCCACTGCCGCGACCGCGAGCCCACCCCTTTCGACAGCCAGCCCGACCCGCCAGAATCGGTCGATGCGTTTCTGCCCGAAGCGGTGTGGTGCGGGCCGGTTTGCACGCATTTCGGACATGCCATCACGGATTTCGGCATGCGGATCGCCGTCTCGGCGCATGGGTTGCCGGGCCTGCCGCTGCTCTTCTCTGTGGCCCCTGGGCAGGCAGCGATGGTCCCCACCTTCTTCTGGGGCATTCTCGAGCAGTTCGGCGTGGAGCGGGACCGGGTGGTGCTGGTGGAGGAGCCGGTCCGGGTCGGCACACTGCATGTGCTTCCCCAGGCCGAGCGGATGAACGGCCCGCCGCCCGAGAAAACCTATCTCGACTTGCTCGACCGCACGGTCAGGCGGCAGCACGACCCATCCCTGGAAGCGACCACCGTCTACGTCTCCCGCGGGCGATTCCGGACGGACAGCCTGATGGGGCGCATCGCGGGCGAGACCTATCTGGACGGCGTGCTGGCTGCGGCGGGCGTGCTGGTCGTGCATCCCGAGACGCTGACGGTCGCGGAGCAGGTCCGGCTCTACCAGAATGCCGGCCGGCTGCTGTTCTCCGAGGGATCGGCGCTGCACGGGCTGCAGTTGCTGGGGCGGATCACGACCCCGGTCGGCGTCCTCCTGCGCCGGCCGAAGGGGCGGATGGCGTCGGGCGTGCTGGCGCGGCGAGCCCCGCGGGTGAGCTGGATCAACGCGATGGATGGCCATATCTGCGGCACCCGTCGTGACGGGCGCGGGTTCGAGGTGAGCAACGGGCTGATGGTGCTGGACCCGGTGCTTCTGCTGCCGGCGCTGTCGGAGGAGCTCGGACTGGACCTCGCCCCGCATTGGAATGTCGAGGATTACAGGGCGGCTTGCATCGCGGACGTCACGACCTGGATTAATTATCGCCGCCACCGCCGCCGGCGGCTCGGGGCCTCGGAAGGGGATGTGGAGGCGATCGCCGAATGCCTGCGCAACGTCGCCCTCCTCGACGGCGCACTGGACGGCTATCCGCTGCTCTGACCGGAGCCCCGGTTCCCGTGGGTTGTTGAGGGGCTGGCCTAGCGGGTCCATATCGGCGCGACAGGGTTCGGGCCGGGCGGCTGCTCCGGCCTCACAGGGCTGCGGGGTGCGGGTGATTGCAGGGCACGGCTGCGATGGGTGAGGCCGGGACGGACGGGGCGCCGAAGCCGGTGCGCATCGCAGATCCCCGGGATGTCGAGGCGGCCCGCGAGCTCTCGGACCTCACCGGCCTGGATCTTCGGCATTTCCGCTATCGCGGTGGTCCGACGGATCGCAGCTTCGGCGGCCATGCCGTCACCAGTGGCTGCGAGATCCTGAACGTTTTCGATCCGGCAGGGCCCGGGAATGGTCCTCACGCCCGGGACAGGAAGCTGCACCAGCGCATCCACCGGGCCTACCGACACAAGACCTGGATCGCCCACTACAAGGCACTGAATACCGCCTTTCTGGCGCATGAGGGGGATCGCCGCATCCCGTCGCCGCTTTCGGGCGGGGAGGCGACGATCCTGGGCAGCGTCACCATCGCGCAGTACCAGGTCACGCCCTGCCTGGATGATGGGCGGCTGATCGTGTTCATCGGCATCGGCTACATGCCCGTCGGCATCCTGTACCCGGCCGAGAACCTTTTCACCGTCCTGACGAATTTCGTGCTGTTCATCCCGGCCGTGCTGCGCGCCTTCCTCGACCAGTTCACCAGCCGGCCGCGCCTCTGGGCGGAATGGCTGCGGCGGGCGCGGGCGGGGGGGCTCCGCCGGGCTTTCGTCCTGGGCGACAACCGGCCCAGCCACTTCGTCCGCCAGAGCCTTGCCTATCTCGACGTGGAGGAGGCGGCGGTTCTGGACTTTGCCGGCAGGGGCGGGCTGCTGGTGGAGGTGTCCGACCTCTGCGCCATGGACCCGTTCGAGATTTTTCCGGCCCTGGCGCCGCTGGAGCGGCTCAGGGTGCGGAGCGAGCGGCTGATGGAGACGATCCTCGCCGACGGGCTGGATGCCCATCGCGTCTATCGCTTCAACATCCACCCCGATGCCGCCTGGCTGCGACGGCGCCTCGCCCCGGTGATCTCGGCCGCGCTGGAGGCGGCCGCGGCCCGGGACGGGCGGCGGTACCGCGTGATGATCTCGCTGGATGCCGAGCGGGAGCGCGTCCTCAACGCGGTGGAGGCCTTTCGCTTTATCCTCCGCAAGCTCGGCGAAGCCTGCGCGGCGGAGGACACCGTCCTCGAAGTCGTGTGGGATGGATGGACCGTGCCAGGCGAACCCGGGCCGAAGGATGTCGTCGTGATGGAACGGATTGAGGCGATGATCGCGGCGATCACCGAGGGGCTTGAGGTGCCGCTGGGCGAGCAGGTCCGGATCTTCGACCGCTCCTCCCTCGCCAAGGTGCCCGATCTCGCGCGCTGCGATCTCGCGCTCACAACCCAGGGCACGGGGGCGCAGGTTTCCTCATGGCTGCTGCAGCGGCCGACCATCGTCTACCACGTCGCCAGCGCCACCTCGAACCGCTCCTATCTCGACGACGCCTCCGCCATCGACATGGACCCGCGCGCCGTAGACGAACTGCCGCCCGGGGACGTCAGGGCCGCGAACCACCAGCGTTTCTCCCTGGCGCTCTGGGGGCTGGAGGATGCGCTGCGGCGTGCCCTGGCGGGCCGGCTTGCGATTCGCCCGGAATGCCCGCCACCGGAGGCGGCGCAGGCCTGACCGCTCGCCGGCGGCAGGGCTGGACAAGCCCTGCCGCGGCACGGACAACCCGGGGCATGGAGGGCGGAATGGCCGAGCGTGGCGGGGTTGAGCTGGCCGGGTTCTGGCCGCGTGTGGCGGCACAGTTGCTGGACGCGGCCTGGATGCTGCCGCTGGGGCTTGTGCTCGTGCAACTTGGTGAGGCCGCGCGGGGCCAGGAGGGGCTCTCGCCGGGTTCGGACCTGATGCTGCAGCTCATCTCCGCCCTCATCACCCTGCTGTTCTGGGCCACGCGGCAGGCGACGCCCGGAAAGCTTCTGATGCGGTTGCGCGTGGTGGATGCCGAGACCGGGGACACCCCGCCCTGGCCGAGGCTGGTGGCGCGCTATCTCGGTTACATCGTCTCGGGGCTGCCGCTCGGCCTCGGCTATTTCTGGATGATCTGGGACCCGCGCCGGCAGTGCTGGCACGACCGGCTGGCCCGCACCCTTGTGGTGCAGGACCCGCCGCGCCGGGGTTAGGGCCGTTCCATGCCGGTGATCGACGAGGCCGCGCTGGCCATCCCCGATGCCGCCGGGCTGCAGGCCCTGTTCTGGAAGGGGCGGACGGACTTCCTCCCCCTGGTCCGCAAGATGGGCCGCGAGAGCTGGCGGGTGGATGACCCCATGCCGGCAATCCGTCTGCTGCAGGGCGTGACGCGCCCGATCTGGACGATGGCGCACCGGGTGGAGGCGCCGGAGCAGCGCCGGCTGCTGGCCGGGCTGGTGGAGGTACTGGCCGAGGCCAACGCGACCCTTCTCCTGCACTCGCCCCATGAACCGCCGCCCGCGGCACTCTCGGGGGAGCCGCAGATCCGGTTGGTCTGGCACGGGATCGGGAAGGCGGTGGGGCGCTGGAACTTCACCCAGGCGGCGCTGCCGCACATGCTGACCTTCGACCGGCTGGGCACCGCTGGCTGGTCCTCGCTCGCGGCCGTCGAGCGGCGGCAGGTGCTGGCAGTGGACCAGGCCTCCGCGGATGCCTTCCACGAGACGCGGACGCTGCCCTGGTTGGCCGAGGGGCGGTCCAAGTATCGGCAAGACCCTTCGGTGCCGGTGGAGGGGGAGGGGTTCGTCTTCCTGCCCATGCAACTGCTGAACGACCCGGTGACGGGGTTGAAGAGCTTCGAGGCGCCGTACCTGGAGGGAATCCGGCGCATGGTGGCGGCGCTGGCAGGAGCGGGGATCCCCGTGGTGCTGAAGCGGCATCCACACTGCAAGGATCCGGTCGTGGGGCGCTTCTTGGAGGCGCTGCCCGCCGGGCCGGTTTCGGTCAGCAAAGCGTCCGTCCACACGCTGATCCCGCGTGCCCGCGCGGTGCTGACAGTGAATTCCGGCGTGGGCTTCGAGGCCCTGCTGCACGGGAAGCCGGTGATCGCGGCGGGGAGGGCGGAGTATGCGGTGGCGGCGACGCCGCTGACCGATCCGGACTCGGCCGTGGAGGCACTCGGTGCTGCCGAATCGGGGCATGATCCCGCCTTCGTTCGACGGTTCCTGTTCCTGGCGATGCACGGGTATCAGATCGACACGCGCGATCCCCTGTCGTTCCGCCGTGCCGTGCTGCGTGTGCTGTGCCAGGACTACCTGGACCGGCTGCCGCGTTAAGGCGCGAATGCGCTGTCTTCAGCCTCTCGACAGGGCGCGAACCTTGGCTTAAGGCACGGCCCCTGCGCGGCCCTGCCTTAGGGGCGTAGCTCAATTGGCTAGAGCGCCGGTCTCCAAAACCGGAGGTTGGGGGTTCGAGACCCTCCGCCCCTGCCAGGGCGGGCCGCGCATGACCATTTTCACGGCATCGCGCCTGGATGGTCCAGGGACAGTCCCCGTCGGGCGAGAGCCGGGGGACATATCTGGGCCCTGGCGCCGGGAGGGGCCTGACGTGGCCGGTTTCAACCCGATAGGGTATCTGCGCGACGTCCGGCAGGAGATCGGCCGGGTGACCTGGCCGAGCCGCAAGGAGACGCTCATCACCACGGGGCTGGTGCTGGCGCTTTCGGCCTTGGCGGCGGTGTTCTTCCTGGTGACGGACTGGCTGATCCAGCTCGGCATGCGGCTGCTGTTCGGTTTCGCCTGAGGGGGTTCCCCCTTTCAGGCATTGGTTTTCAGCGCGCCGCGCCGGAGGCCGGGGGACGCCCCGGGCCGGAGGTGGGGGCGCCACAGATCGGGAGCGTCGCGGCCATGGCCGATAAGAAGTGGTACGTCGTGCACGTCTATTCCGGCTTCGAGAAGAAGATCGCCGGGCAGATCAAGGAGCAGGCCGCCCAGAAGGGGCTGGCCGAGCAGATCGAGGACGTGCTCGTCCCCTCTGAGGAGGTGGTCGAGGTGCGCCGCGGCCAGAAGGTGAATTCCGAGCGCAAATTCTTCCCGGGCTATGTGCTCGTGAAGATGGAGATGACGGACGACGCCTGGCACCTGGTGAAGGACACGCCGAAGGTCACCGGCTTCCTGGGCGCCCGCAACAAGCCGAGCCCGATCCCGGAGCGCGAGGCAATGCGCATGCTCCAGCAGGTGCAGGACACGGTCGAGAAGCCGCGCCGTCCCGCCGTCACCTTCGAGGTGGGCGAGAATGTCCGCGTAGCCGACGGCCCGTTCACAAGCTTCAACGGCGTGATCGAGGAAGTGGACGAGGAGAAGGGCCGGGTGAAGGTCTCCGTCTCCATCTTCGGCCGCGCGACGCCGGTGGAACTGGAATACGGTCAGGTCGAGAAGGCCTGAGGACCGGCCCGCAGGGGCACTTACCGAAGGCAAGGGGCAGGGGGGCTGGCGGATGCGCCGGGCCCCCTTTTCCGTTCCTGGGTTCATCGACCTGCAACTATCGCTGGACTCCCGGTCTGCCCGGGCCTATACGCCGCCTCCGCGTCGGCCAGGCTGGGGTCTTCCCCGCCTGGCCGTCGCGCGTTTCCCGGAATGCGGGATGACAGGAACGCGGGAGGTTCGGCCCCAGCCTATCGGGGCGGGCCGCAGGCACCGCGGGCCTCAGAACTGAGAGGTGCCAGAGAGTGGCGAAGAAGATCGTCGGCTACATCAAGCTGCAGATCCCCGCGGGCAAGGCGAATCCGTCCCCGCCGGTGGGCCCCGCGCTGGGTCAGCGCGGCCTGAACATCATGCAGTTCGTGAAGGAATTCAATGCGGCGACCCAGGGCATGGAGCCCGGGACCCCGACGCCGGTGGTCATCACCGCGTTCTCGGACCGCACCTTTTCCTTCATCACCAAGACGCCCCCGAACACCTACTTCCTGCTGAAGGCGGCGAAGCTCGAGAAGGGCAGCCAGACCCCGGGCAAGGGTGGCGTTATCGGCCGCGTGACGAAGTCGCAGCTGGCCGAGATCGCCAAGGTGAAGATGAAGGACATGAACTGCGAGTCCGAAGAGGCCGCGGTTCGGATGCTGGCCGGGTCTGCCCGCGCCATGGGCATGAGCGTGGTGGAGGGCTGATCGATGGCCAAGCAGGGCAAGCGTCTCCGCAAGATCACTGAGGGCCTGGACCTCGAGAAGTCCCTCGCGCTGGCCGAGGCCATCGCGACGGCCAAGTCCAACGCGAACGCAAAGTTCGACGAGACGATCGAGATCTCGATGAACCTGGGCATCGACCCGCGCCATGCCGACCAGATGGTCCGCGGCGTGGTCGGCCTGCCGAACGGCACCGGCAAGACCGTGCGCGTGGGCGTGTTCGCCCGTGGGCCGAAGGCCGAAGAGGCCCGTGCGGCCGGCGCCGACGTCGTGGGCGCCGAAGATCTGCTCGAGGCCGTGCAGGGCGGGACCATCGAGTTCGACCGCTGCATTGCGACCCCGGACATGATGGGTATCGTTGGCCGCTTGGGTAAGATCCTGGGCCCGCGTGGCCTGATGCCGAACCCGAAGCTCGGCACTGTCACCATGGACGTGAAGGGCGCCGTCACGGCCGCCAAGGCCGGCCAGGTGGAGTTCCGCGCCGAGAAGGCCGGCATCGTCCATGCCGGCATCGGCAAGGCGAGCTTCGAGGCCGACAAGCTGCTTGAGAACGCCCGCGCCTTCGTGGACGCCATCCAGCGCGCGCGGCCGACGGGTGCCAAGGGCACCTATGTGAAGAAGGTGGCGGTGTCCTCCTCCATGGGGCCCGGCATCAAGGTGGACGTGGCGAGCCTGTCCGCCTGAACGAGATTCGCGCAGCTCTTCGGAGCCGCGCGGGCAGGGCGGGGTAACCCGCCTGACCTGTCCGAGACCCGGTGTGCGAAGCCATTCATTTGGTGGGGCTTGATGGGCGAGAGCCCGCAACGGGGAGACGGGGTGCCAGAGACGATGATCCGCCGGGTTCGTCCCGGTGGGCTTGGCTTGGCTTCCGGCTTTCATCTGACAGGCGAACCGGAGTGGCCCCTTTCGGGGCTGCTCCTGCGTGAACCGGCCGGGGCCCCTCCACAAGGCATCGGTATTTCGTAGGAGACGGGAATGGACCGTTCGGAGAAGACCGCGTTCGTCGCCTCCCTCGGTTCGGTGTTCGCCGACACCTCCTTCGTGCTCGTGGCCCAGAACAATGGGCTCACGGTCGCGGCGGTGGATGATCTGCGGCGCCGGATGCGGGCGGCTGGTGCGACGTACAAGGTTGCCAAGAACCGGCTGGCCACTCTTGCCCTCGACGGCACCCGCTTCCAGGGCATCTCGCCGCTGCTGAAGGGTCCGACCGCGCTCGCGTGGTCGACAGATCCGGTGGCCGTGGCGAAGACTGCCGTGGAGTTCGCCAGGGGTAACGACAAGTTCGTGATCCTGGGCGGGGCGCTCGGTACGCAGACCCTGGACGTCGCTGGCGTCCGGGCTCTGTCCGAGCTTCCCTCGCTCGAAACGCTGCGTGCGCAGCTCCTGGGTCTGATCCAGACCCCGGCGACGCGCATTGCGGGCGTGCTGCAGGCTCCGGCCGGGCAGCTGGCGCGGGTGTTCAAGGCCTATGCCGACAAGGATGGGTCTTCAGAGGGCGCGGAAGCCGCCTGAAACGCCGCAATACCAGGCGGGTTGCTGCCCGGGGTTGCAAACATCAAGCCAAGCCATTAGATCGAAGGACATAATCATGGCTGATCTCGCGAGGCTCGTTGACGAGCTTTCCTCCCTCACCGTCCTGGAGGCCGCCGAGCTTTCCAAGATGCTTGAGGAAAAGTGGGGCGTTTCCGCCGCGGCGCCGGTCGCCATGGCTGCGGCCCCGGCTGCCGGTGGTGGCGGCGCCGCTGCTCCCGCCGAGGAGCAGACGGAGTTCACGGTGATCCTGGCCGCCGGTGGCGACAAGAAGATCAACGTGATCAAGGAGATCCGTACGATCACCGGCCTGGGCCTGAAGGAGGCCAAGGACCTGGTCGAGGGCGCTCCGAAGACCGTGAAGGAAGGCGTTTCCAAGGACGAGGCGGAGAAGATCCGCAAGGTCCTCGAGGAGAACGGCGCGAAGGTCGAGGTCAAGTAAGACCTCGGTCGGCTATCCCCTGGCCGTTCCTCTCGAGGGAGTGGCCGGGGAGACAGAGTGGTTCGAAGGGCCGGGCGGAAACCTCAGGGTTTCCGCCCGTGCCCGCTTTTCGCCGGGTGGTTGGTTCCATCCGGTGGGTCTGCGGGAGGGGCGGGGCGCGCGGCGGCGTCCAGGTCTTCCCGGGTGGTGAGAGGACGCAGGGCTGGCATGAACGCGATCTCGAAGGGTTTCGAGGGCAAGGGCTTCACCGGGCGCAAGCGCATCCGCAAGTCCTTCGGACGGCTGCCCGAGGTGGCACCGATGCCGAACCTCATCGACGTGCAGCGCGCGTCCTACGAGGCGTTCCTGCAGGCGGAGGTCGCGCCCGAGATGCGCGCCAATGCTGGCCTTCAGGAGGTCTTCAAGGGCGTTTTCCCAATCAATGATTTCGCTGGCCGCGGCAGCCTGGAATTCGTCCGCTACGAGTTCGAGGATCCGAAGTACGACGTGGAGGAGTGCATCCAGCGCGGGCTAACCTATGCCGCCCCGCTGAAAGCCCATCTGCGCCTGATCGTCTGGGACATCGACGAGGACACCGGCTCCCGCTCGATCCGCGACATTAAGGAGCAGGGCGTCTACATGGGCGATATCCCGCTCATGACGGATAACGGCACCTTCATCGTCAACGGCACCGAGCGCGTCATCGTCTCGCAGATGCACCGTTCGCCCGGTGTGTTCTTCGACCATGACAAGGGCAAGACTCACTCCTCGGGCAAGTACCTGTTCGCTGCCCGCGTGATTCCCTATCGCGGCTCCTGGCTCGACTTTGAGTTCGACGCCAAGGACATCTGTTACGTGCGCATTGACCGGAAGCGCAAGCTGCCGGCCTCTACGCTGCTGCTCGCCCTGGATTCCTCCGAGACGGAGGCGAAGCGCGCCGAGCGCGAGACGCCGTTGGAGCCGGGCGAGGTGCGCGGCATGGACGCGCAGGAGATCCTCTCCACCTTCTACAGCCAGGTGGTGTTCTCCAACGGCAAGCAGGGCTGGTCGCGCCCCTATGAGCCCGACGCCTTCCGCGGCTTGAAGCTGACCGAGGACCTGATCGACGCCGCGACCGGCCAAGTCGTGGCCGCCAAGGACACGAAGCTGAACCCCCGCGCCGCCCGCAAGATCGCGGATGAGGGCACCAAGGAGGTGCTCGTCAGCCGCGCCGACCTGATGGGGCGCTTTGTGGCCGAGGATCTGGTGGACATGTCCACCGGTGAGATCCATGCCGAGGCCGGCGAGGAGCTGACCGAGGCTAAGCTCGCCGCCATTGAGGCCGCTGGCTACGACCGGCTGCCGACGCTCGCGATCGACTCCTCTGTCGGTCCCTGGATGCGCAACACGCTCACGGTGGACAAGAACTCCAACCGCGACGACGCGCTGATGGACATCTACCGCGTCATGCGCCCGGGCGAGCCGCCGACGCCCGAGACGGCTGAGACGCTGTTCCGCGGCCTGTTCTTCGATGGCGAGCGCTACGACCTCTCCGCAGTCGGCCGCGTGAAGATGAACATGCGCCTCGGCTTCACGCTGGAGCAGGCGCCGGACACGCTGCGGACCCTGCGCAAGCAGGACATCCTGGCGACGGTGAAGACGCTGCTCGAGCTGAAGGACGGCAAGGGCCAGATCGACGACATCGACAATCTCGGCAACCGCCGGGTGCGTTCGGTCGGCGAGCTGATGGAGAACCAGTACCGCGTTGGTCTGCTCCGTATGGAGCGCGCCATCAAGGAGCGGATGGGTTCGGTCGACATCGATACAGTGATGCCGACGGACCTCATCAACGCCAAGCCGGCGGCTGCTGCGGTGCGCGAGTTCTTCGGCTCTTCTCAGCTGTCCCAGTTCATGGACCAGACCAATCCGCTGTCCGAGGTGACGCATAAGCGCCGCCTCTCGGCGCTTGGCCCGGGAGGTCTGACGCGCGAGCGTGCCGGCTTCGAGGTGCGCGACGTGCACCCGACGCATTACGGCCGCATCTGCCCGATCGAGACGCCGGAAGGCCCAAACATCGGCCTGATCAACTCGCTCGCCACCTTCGCCAAGGTGAACAAGTACGGCTTCATCGAGACGCCGTACCAGATGGTGCGGGACGGCAAGATCGTGGGCGACCCGCGCTATCTCTCCGCTATGGAGGAGGAGCGCCTCGTGGTCGCGCAGGCGGATGCCGACGTGGATCGCGAGAGCGGCGAGTTCCGTTCCGAGCTGGTCTCGGTGCGTCAGGGTGGCGACTTCCGGCTGGTGAAGCCGGAGGAGGTGACCGCCATTGACGTGTCGCCGAAGCAGCTGGTCTCCGTGGCCGCGGCGCTGATCCCGTTCCTCGAGAACGACGACGCGAACCGCGCGCTCATGGGCTCGAACATGCAGCGCCAGGCGGTGCCGCTGGTCCGTTCCGACGCGCCGCTGGTGGGCACGGGCATGGAGGCCGCGGTTGCGCGGGACTCCGGCGCCTCTATCGTCGCGCGCCGTGATGGCGTGGTGGATAGCATCGACGGTGCGCGCATCGTGGTGCGCGCCACCGGCGAGGACGGCACGACCCAGGGCGTTGATATCTATCGCTTGCGGAAGTTCCAGCGCTCCAACCAGTCCACCTGCATCAACCAGCGCCCGCTGGTCCGTGTGGGTGACGAAGTGCGCGGCGGCGACATCATTGCCGACGGCCCCTCCACGGAGCTGGGTGAGCTGGCCCTGGGCCGGAACGCGCTCGTCGCGTTCATGCCCTGGAACGGTTACAACTTCGAGGACTCCATCCTGATCAGCGAGCGCATCGCCCAGGAGGACATCTTCACCTCGATCCATATCGACGAGTTCGAGGTCTCGGCCCGCGACACCAAGCTGGGCCAGGAGGAGATCACCCGCGACATCCCGAATGTGGGCGAGGAGGCGCTGCGGAACCTCGACGAGGCCGGCATTGTCTATATTGGTGCCGAAGTGCAGCCGGGCGACATCCTGGTCGGCAAGGTGACGCCGAAGGGCGAGAGCCCGATGACGCCGGAGGAGAAGCTTCTCCGCGCCATCTTTGGCGAGAAGGCTTCCGACGTCCGCGACACGTCGCTGCGCCTGCCGCCGGGTGTCTCCGGCACGATTGTGGACGTGCGCGTCTTCTCCCGCCGTGGCGTGGACAAGGACGAGCGCGCCATGGCGATCGAGCGCGCCGAGATTGAGCGTTTGGCCAAGGACCGCGACGACGAGCGGGCCATCCAGGAGCGGTCCTTCACGGGGCGTCTCCGCGAGATCCTGCTCAACCGGAAGGCGGCGGGCGGCTTCAAGGGTGTGAAGCAGGGCACGGTCATCACCGACGAGGTGCTGGACGAGTTTAACCGCATGACCTGGCGCCAGATCGGCGTCTCGGACGACGCCGCCCAGGCGCAGCTCGAGGCCCTGAAGCGCGAGTTCGACGCTGCGGTTGAGCGCCTGCAGAAGCGCTTCGAGAGCAAGGTCGAGAAGCTGCAGCGCGGCGATGAGCTGCCGCCCGGCGTGATGAAGCAGGTCAAGGTGTTCGTGGCGGTGAAGCGCAAGCTGCAGCCGGGCGACAAGATGGCCGGCCGTCACGGCAACAAGGGCGTCGTCTCCCGCGTCGTGCCGATCGAGGACATGCCGTTCCTTGAGGATGGCACGCCGGTCGACCTCGTGCTGAACCCGCTGGGCGTGCCCTCGCGCATGAACATCGGCCAGATTCTCGAGACGCATCTAGGCTGGGCCTGTGCCACGCTCGGCAAGCAGATTGGCGAGGTGGTCGAGGATTACCGCCGCGCCGGGGCTGCGCGCGAGGCGCTGATCGACAAGCTGCGCGACGTTTATGGCGACGAGATCACGGATCGTGACATTGTCGGCATGAGCGAGGACCAGCTGCTCGAGCTCGGCGACAACCTCAAGCGCGGCGTGCCGATCGCGACGCCGGTCTTCGACGGGGCCCGCATCTCGGACATCGAGAACATGCTGACCAAGGCGGGGCTCGACACCTCCGGCCAGGTTCAGCTGGTCGATGGCCGCACGGGCGACCTCTTCGAGCGCAAGGTGACGGTGGGCTACATCTACATGCTCAAGCTGCACCACTTGGTGGACGACAAGATCCACGCCCGCTCCATCGGCCCCTACTCGCTCGTCACGCAGCAGCCACTGGGTGGTAAGGCGCAGTTCGGTGGCCAGCGCTTCGGCGAAATGGAGGTTTGGGCGCTGGAAGCTTACGGCGCCGCCTACACGCTGCAGGAGATGCTGACGGTGAAGTCGGACGACGTGTCCGGCCGCACCAAGGTCTATGAGGCGATCGTCCGCGACCAGGACAGCTTCGAGGCCGGCATTCCCGAGAGCTTCAACGTTCTGACCAAGGAGCTGAAGAGCCTTGGCCTGAACGTGGATCTCGAGAACCGCGGCAGCTGATTTTCCGCTGACAGGATCGCGCCGGCCCCATCCCAGCGGGGCCGGCCGCTGATGTTGCCCTGCTTCGGCAGGGCAGGCTGGACGTAGAAGGAAGGCCCCATGAACGAGCTGATGAAGATCCTTGGCCAGACTGGCCAGGCCGTCACCTTCGATCAGATCAAGATTACGATCGCCTCCCCGGAGCAGATCCGCTCCTGGTCCTATGGCGAGATTAAGAAGCCCGAGACGATCAACTACCGCACCTTCAAGCCGGAGCGGGACGGGCTGTTCTGTGCGCGCATCTTTGGTCCGATCAAGGACTACGAGTGCCTGTGCGGCAAGTACAAGCGGATGAAGTTCCGCGGCATCATCTGCGAGAAGTGCGGCGTCGAGGTGACGCTGGCCAAGGTGCGCCGCGAGCGCATGGGCCATATCGAGCTGGCCTCGCCCGTCGCACATATCTGGTTCATGAAGTCTCTCCCCAGCCGCGTCGGCCTGATGGTCGACATGTCGCTGAAGGAGCTGGAGAAGGTTCTGTACTTCGAGAGCTATGTGGTTCTCGAGCCGGGTCTGACCGATCTCAAGCTGCACCAGCTGCTGACCGAGGATGCGTTCCAGGCCAAGCAGGACGAGTTCGGTGAGGATGCTTTCACCGTCGGTATCGGCGCCGAAGCCGTCAAGCAGATGCTGACCGGCATCGAGCTGGGCAAGGAAAGCACCCGGCTCCGCGCCGAGCTGAAGGAGACAACCTCCGAGGCCAAGCGCAAGAAGCTGGTCAAGCGGCTGAAGCTGATCGAGGCTTTTGCCGAAGGTGGCGCGCGTCCGGAGTGGATGATCCTGGACGTTGTCCCGGTGATCCCGCCGGAGCTGCGCCCGCTGGTTCCGCTGGATGGTGGCCGCTTCGCGACGTCGGACCTGAACGACCTGTATCGCCGCGTCATCAACCGCAACAACCGCCTCAAGCGTCTGATCGAGCTGCGCGCGCCGGACATCATCGTCCGTAACGAGAAGCGCATGCTGCAGGAGGCCGTGGACGCGCTGTTCGACAACGGGCGTCGCGGCCGCGCCATCACGGGTGCCAACAAGCGCCCGCTGAAGTCGCTCTCCGACATGCTGAAGGGCAAGCAGGGCCGTTTCCGTCAGAACCTGCTCGGCAAGCGCGTCGACTACTCCGGCCGTTCGGTGATCGTCGTCGGTCCCGAGCTGAAGCTGCATCAGTGCGGCCTGCCGAAGAAGATGGCGCTCGAGCTGTTCAAGCCGTTCATCTACTCAAAGCTCGAGAAGTATGGTCACGCCACCACCATCAAGGCGGCAAAGCGGATGGTGGAGAAGGAGCGTCCCGAGGTGTGGGACATCCTCGAGGAGGTGATCCGCGAGCACCCGGTCATGCTGAACCGGGCGCCGACGCTGCACCGCCTGGGCATTCAGGCCTTTGAGCCGATTCTCGTCGAGGGCAAGGCGATCCAGCTTCACCCGCTGGTTTGCACCGCCTTCAACGCGGACTTCGACGGCGACCAGATGGCCGTGCACGTCCCGCTGAGCCTTGAGGCTCAGTTGGAGGCGCGCGTGCTGATGATGTCGACCAACAACATCCTCAGTCCCGCCAACGGCAAGCCGATCATCGTGCCGTCCCAGGACATCGTGCTGGGCCTCTACTACCTGAGCCTGGAGACGCCGGAGTTCCGCGCGGCCCACGCCAATATCGAGGCCAAGCGCAGCCTGATCTCTGGCACGTCCGGCAAGACGGCGGAGAAGCTCTCCGCCGAGGAGCGCGACGCGTTGTCCTTCCGCCCGACCGTCTTCGACGGCCTGGGTGAGGTGGAGCAGGCGCTGGCCGCCGGTGCGGTGACGCTGCACACGGCCATTCTGGCCGCTGTGCCGTCCTTCAAGGATGGCAAACCGAGCCGGGAGACGGTGATCACCACGCCGGGCCGCCTGATGATGGGCTCGCTTCTGCCCCATCATCCCAACGTGCCCTACTCGATCATCAACCGGCAGCTGACCAAGCGCAGCATCTCGGACGTGATCGACGCGGTGTACCGCCACTGCGGCCAAAAGGAGTCGGTGATCTTCGCCGACCGCCTGATGGGCCTCGGCTTCCGCAACGCTGCGAAGGCCGGCATCTCCTTCGGCAAGAATGACATGATGATCCCGGCCTCTAAGGCCGAGATGATCGATCGCACCAAGGGCGAGGTGAAGGAGTTCGAGCAGCAGTATCTCGACGGCCTGATCACCGCCGGCGAGCGTTACAACAAGGTGGTGGACGCCTGGTCGCGCGCGACCGAGGAGGTCGCCGGTGCGATGATGAAGGAGATTTCCCGCCAGGAGATCGGCGTGCAGACCAACTCGGTCTGGATGATGTCCCACTCCGGTGCGCGTGGGTCGCCGGCGCAGATGCGCCAGTTGGCAGGAATGCGCGGCCTGATGGCCAAGCCCTCGGGCGAGATCATCGAGCAGCCGATCATCTCGAACTTCAAGGAAGGCCTGACCGTCCTTGAGTACTTCAACTCCACCCACGGCGCCCGTAAGGGCCTCGCGGACACGGCGCTGAAGACGGCCAACTCGGGCTACCTGACGCGTCGCCTCGTCGACGTGGCGCAGGACTGCATCATCGTCGACAACGATTGCGGCACGGAGCGCGGCATCACGGTTCGCGCCGTGATGGACGGGGGCGAGGTCGTCTCCTCCCTGTCCGAGCGGATCCTGGGCCGGACGATCCAGCGGGACGTCGCCAACCCGGAGACGGGCGAGGTGGTCGCCCCCCGCAATTCGCTGGTCGACGAGGTGATGGCGGATGCGGTGGAGCAGTCCGGCGCGGAGGAGGTCTATATTCGCTCCGTGCTGACCTGCGACGCGCGCCAGGGCGTCTGCGGCATGTGCTATGGGCGTGACCTCGCCCGCGGCACGCCGGTGAACACCGGTGAGGCGGTCGGTGTCATCGCCGCCCAGTCCATTGGTGAGCCCGGCACACAGCTGACCATGCGCACCTTCCACATCGGCGGCGCCGCCCAGCGTTCGGCGGAGCAGTCGCATGTCGAGGCGACCAGCGACGGCTCGGTGAAGGTCCTGAACAAGGCCGTCGTCGTGAACAGTGAGGGCGCCAACATCGTCATGGCGCGTAACTGCGAGATCGTGCTGAGCGATGCGCAGGGACGTGAGCGCGCCCGGTACCGTGTGCCCTACGGCGCGCGGCTGCTGGTCGAGGACGGTGCCGAGGTGGTCCGCGCCCAGAAGCTGGCCGATTGGGACCCCTTCACCCTGCCGATCATCATCGATCGCGCGGGCGTGGTGGAGTACACCGACCTCATTGAGGGCTTCACCCTTTACGAGGAGACGGACCCGGTGACGGGCCTGACCTCGAAGGTGGTGCGCGAGCCGGTCGAACGGGCCAAGAACGCCAATCTCCGCCCCAGCATGGTGCTGCGGGAAGGGGGCAAGGTGGTGGCGCAGTTCGCGCTGCAGCCCTCCTCCATCCTGAACGTGGAGAACGGCGCGACGGTCCATGCCGGCGACGTCATCGCCCGGCTGCCGCGCGAATCGTCCAAGACCCGCGACATCACCGGCGGTCTGCCGCGT
The DNA here is from genome assembly GCF_054165765.1 of Roseomonas sp. WA12. Classification (NCBI taxonomy): domain Bacteria; kingdom Pseudomonadati; phylum Pseudomonadota; class Alphaproteobacteria; order Acetobacterales; family Roseomonadaceae; genus Roseomonas; species Roseomonas sp. WA12. The sequence goes on from NZ_CM135108.1 coordinate 553,258, forward strand.
GTGGCGGAACTGTTCGAGGCGCGCCGGCCCAAGGATGCCGCTATCATCAGCGACATCGACGGGCGGGTGGAGTTCGGCAAGGACTACAAGGCGAAGCGCCGCATCGTGGTGGTGCCCGACGCCGTCGGTGACGAGCAGCCTGCTTCTCGTGAGTACCTGGTGCCCAAGGGCAAGCACGTCTCCGTCCAGGAGGGTGACTATGTTCGGGCCGGTGACCCGCTGGTGGACGGTCCGCGCGTGCCGCACGACATCCTGCGCGTTCTGGGCGTCGAGGCTCTCGCGAACTACCTCGTGAACGAGATCCAGGACGTCTATCGACTGCAGGGCGTGAAGATCAACGACAAGCACATCGAGGTGATCGTTCGCCAGATGCTGCAGAAGGTCGAGATCCTCGAGCCGGGAGATACGACCTATCTGATCGGCGAGCAGGTGGACCGCATCGAGTTCGACATCGAGAACGAGAAGCGGCTGGAAATGAAGGAGCGGCCCGCCCGGGCCGAGCCAGTGCTCCAGGGCATCACCAAGGCCAGCCTGCAGACCAATTCGTTCATCTCGGCCGCCTCCTTCCAGGAGACGACCCGGGTGCTCACCGAGGCGGCCGTGGCCGGCAAGGTGGACCGCCTGGAAGGGCTGAAGGAGAACGTCATCGTCGGGCGCCTTATCCCGGCGGGTACGGGTTCCGTGATGAATCGCTTGCGCTCCCTAGCCGCGCAGCGGGACAAGGGGCGCCTGCCGGCGTCACAGCCCGCGCTGCCGGGTACCGGACAGCAGGCTGCCGAGTAAGTACGACAGCGTTCCGGGGTCCTTCGCAGGGCCCCGGAGCGGGCTATGGGCGCGGCAGGGGCAGGAACCTCTGTCACGCCAGTTTAACCTGGGCCTAAATCGCTTGACTCATGGGGTAGGGGGGGGTAGGTGTCCGCCCCTCTACGAGCCCCACGGCAGCGCCAAGGGTTCGAACGAGTTTGGACGACCAATTCAGCGTTGCCGACGCCTCCGCCCCTGATTGAACGCCAGGCTTGCCTGGGTTCGGTGGGCGGGTCAGGCCGGGGACGAGAGAGTAGCCCGCTGGGCCGCGCATGCGCGGTTTTGCGGGCGCCTTCGCTTGGATGCGGTCGGACACTGAAGGGTCACGAAGGGGCGTCATGCCGACGATCAACCAGCTTATCGCGCAGGGGCGCGAGCCGAAGCCGAGCCGCAACAAGGTGCCGGCCCTGCAGAGCTGCCCCCAGAAGCGCGGCGTTTGCACGCGCGTCTATACGACGACGCCGAAGAAGCCGAACTCGGCCCTTCGTAAGGTTGCCAAGGTGCGCCTGACGAATGGCTACGAGGTGGTGTCCTACATCCCTGGCGAGGGTCACAACCTCCAGGAGCACTCAGTCGTCCTGATCCGTGGCGGCCGCGTGAAGGACCTTCCGGGCGTTCGCTACCACATCCTGCGCGGCGTGCTCGATACCCAGGGCATTGCCAAGCGGCGCCAGCGCCGGTCGCTGTACGGCGCCAAGCGGCCGAAGTGAGGAACTGAGAGATGTCGCGTCGCCATCGCGCAGAGAAGCGCGAAGTCCTGCCGGACCCGAAGTTCGGGGATGTCGTCCTTAGCCGTTTCATGAACGTGCTGATGTATGACGGCAAGAAGAGCACCGCCGAAGGGATCGTCTACGGCGCCATGGACACGCTCAAGCGTCGTGGCGGTCCGCAGGCCGATCCGCTTCGCGTGTTCCACGAGGCCATGGACAACGTGAAGCCCGCCGTCGAGGTGCGTTCGCGGCGTGTCGGTGGCGCTACCTACCAGGTGCCCGTCGAAGTTCGCCCCGAGCGCCGCCAGGCTCTTGCGATCCGCTGGCTCATTGAGTCGGCCCGCAAGCGTGGCGAGCACACGATGGAAGATCGCCTCTCCGCCGAGCTGATGGACGCGGCCAACAACCGCGGCGCAGCTGTGAAGAAGCGCGAAGACACGCACCGGATGGCCGAGGCGAACAAGGCCTTCAGCCACTATCGCTGGTAAGCCGCTCGGCCCCTCCTCGAGGGGTGCGGCGCTGACAAACCCATAGAAGACCCGTCCGGGCAGAGGCACGACAATGGCGAAGGCGAAGTTCGAGCGGACGAAGCCGCACTGCAACATTGGCACGATCGGCCATGTGGATCATGGCAAGACGTCGCTGACGGCTGCGATCACGAAGATCCTGGCGAAGTCGGGTGGTGCGTCCTTCACGGCGTATGACCAGATCGACAAGGCCCCCGAGGAGCGGGCGCGCGGCATCACGATCTCGACCGCGCATGTCGAGTACGAGACGGCCAACCGCCACTACGCGCATGTGGACTGCCCCGGCCACGCCGACTACGTGAAGAACATGATCACGGGTGCGGCGCAGATGGACGGCGCGATCCTCGTGGTGTCGGCGGCCGACGGCCCGATGCCGCAGACGCGCGAGCACATCCTGCTCGCCCGCCAGGTCGGCGTGCCGGCGCTGGTCGTGTTCCTGAACAAGGTGGACATGGCCGACCCCGACCTGCTGGAGCTGGTCGAGATGGAGGTGCGCGAGCTGCTCTCCTCCTACCAGTTCCCGGGCGACGACATCCCGATCATCCAGGGCTCGGCGCTGATGGCGCTGGAGGACAAGTCCCCCGAGATCGGCGAGCAGGCGATCCTGAAGCTGATGGAGGCGGTCGACGCCTACATCCCGCAGCCGGAGCGCGCGGTTGACCTGCCGTTCCTGATGCCGGTCGAGGACGTGTTCTCGATCTCGGGCCGCGGCACGGTGGTGACCGGTCGCGTCGAGCGCGGCATCGTCAAGGTGGGCGAGGAGGTCGAGATCGTCGGCCTGAAGGACACCGTGAAGACGACGGTGACCGGCGTCGAGATGTTCAGGAAGCTCCTGGACAGCGGGATGGCCGGCGACAACATCGGCGCGCTGCTGCGCGGCACGAAGCGCGAGGACGTCGAGCGCGGCCAGGTGCTGTGCAAGCCGGGCGCGATCACGCCGCACACGCAGTTCAAGGCCGAGGCCTACATCCTGACGAAGGAGGAGGGCGGTCGCCACACGCCGTTCTTCACCAACTACCGCCCGCAGTTCTACTTCCGCACGACCGACGTGACGGGCGTGGTGCAGCTGCCCGAGGGCGTGGAGATGGTGATGCCGGGCGACAACGTGGCGATGACGGTCGAGCTGATCGCGCCAATCGCCATGGACCAGGGCCTGCGCTTCGCCATCCGCGAGGGTGGTCGCACCGTCGGCGCCGGCGTCGTCGCGAGCATCGAGAAGTAAGATGGCCGGCGACGCGCAGAATATCCGGATCCGCCTCAAGGCGTTCGATCACCGCGTGCTGGATGGCAGCACGCGGGAGATCGTAAACACCGCGAAGCGGACCGGTGCTCGGGTGCGGGGTCCTATCCCGCTTCCGACCCACATCGAGCGGTTCACTGTGAACCGTTCGCCGCATGTCGATAAGAAGTCGCGCGAGCAGTTCGAGATCCGGACTCATCGCCGCCTTCTGGACATCGTCGACCCCACCCCGCAGACCGTGGACGCGCTGATGAAGCTCGACCTGGCCTCCGGTGTGGACGTCGAGATCAAGATCTGAGTTCGAGGGGCGCACACACCATGTCCGCGAAAGATGGCCGCACTGGCCTGATCGCCCGGAAGCTGGGCATGTCCCGGCTCTTCAACGAGGACGGCTCCACCGTGCCGGTGACGCTGCTGCACGTGGATGACGTTCGCGTCGTGGCAGTGCGCTCCGTCGAAAAGGACGGCTACACTGCGGTGCAGCTGGGCGTTGGGCACGCCAAGGCGAAAAACGTTTCCAAGCCTAATCGCGCGCATTTCGCCAAGTCTGGCGTCGAAGCGCCGGCGAAGGTGATGGAGTTCCGCACGGCCGACGGCGCGGTGCTGGAGGCGGGCGCCAAGCTCTCTCCGGCCCACTTCGTGAAGGGCCAGAAGATCGACGTCACCGGCGTGACCAAGGGTAAGGGGTTTGCCGGCGCGATGAAGCGCTGGAACTTCTCGGGCCTTGAAGCCTCGCACGGCGTGTCGATCAGCCACCGTTCGCACGGTTCGACGGGTAACCGCCAGGACCCGGGCAAGGTCTTCAAGAATAAGAAGATGGCCGGCCATCTTGGTGTTGAGCGCGTCACCACCCAGAACCTGGAAGTGGCCGCTGTGGACGTGGAAAAGGGCCTTCTGTTCGTGAAGGGTGCCGTTCCCGGTGCCGCGAACGGATGGGTGATGGTGCGCGACGCCGTGAAGCGGAAGCGCCATGCCGATGCGCCGTATCCGACGGCGACGGCTTGAGGATCGGGTGATGCAAGTCAAGGTCATCACGCTCGACAACGCCGAGGCCGGCGAGATCGAGCTTCCTGCCGAGGTTTTCGGCGCCGAGCCGCGCGCCGACATCATGGCGAGGGTGGTGCACTGGCAGTTGGCCAAGCGCCGCGCCGGCACGCACAAGGTCAAGGGCCTCGGTGAGGTCTCCGGCACCACGAAGAAGCCCTATCGCCAGAAGGGCACGGGCAACGCCCGTCAGGGCTCTCTCCGTGCGCCGCAGTTCCGCGGCGGTGGTGCTGTCCATGGCCCGGTGGTTCGCAGCTACGAGTACAGCCTGCCGAAGAAGGTCCGTCGCCTGGGCCTGATCAGCGCGCTGAGCGAGAAGGCCGCGTCCGGCAAGCTGGTGGTGCTTGATGCCGCCGCTCCGGGCCAGGATGCCAAGACGAAGACCCTCGCCGTGCAGGTGAAGGCGTTCGGCTGGACGAGCGCGCTGCTGTTCGACGCGACGCCGGATGAAGGGCTGCTTCGCGCCGCCCGCAACCTGCCGCGCGTGCAGGTGATGCCGACCGTTGGCGCCAATGTGTACGACATCGTCCGCCACGACGTCCTCGTCGTGACCCGGGCGGGCGTCGAGGCCCTGAAGGAGCGTCTGTCGTGAGCGAGGCGCAGAGCAAGAAGCCGATCATCTCGCAGGAGCGGATGTATCAGATCGTGGTCGCCCCGGTGATCACGGAGAAGGCGACGCTGCTGAACGAGACCGGCCAGGTGACCTTCAAGGTGACTTCGGACGCGACGAAGCCCGAGATCAAGGCGGCGGTCGAGGGTCTGTTCGGGGTGAACGTCACGGCCGTGAACACGATCGTGGTGAAGGGCAAGTCCAAGCGGTTCCGCGGCCGTCCCGGCCAGCGCTCCGACTGGAAGAAGGCGATCGTCAGCCTGGCCGAGGGCCAGAGCATCGATCTGACGACGGGGCTCGCGTAAGTCATGGCGCTGAAGCAATTTAACCCGGTTACCCCCAGCCTCCGCGGGACTGTCCTCGTCGACAAGTCCGAGCTGTGGAAGGGCAAGCCGGTCAAGGGGCTGACCGAGGGCAAGAGCCACTCGGGTGGCCGTAACAACCACGGCCGCACCACGGTTCGCTTCCGGGGCGGTGGACACAAGCAGTCCTACCGCTATGTGGATTTCAAGCGGCGTACGAAGTTCAACATGCCGGCGACGGTTGAGCGGCTCGAGTACGACCCGAACCGCACGGCCTGGATTGCGCTGCTGAAGTACCAGGACGGCGAGCTGTCCTACATCATCGCGCCGCAGCGCCTGAAAGCCGGCGACACGGTGATCGCGGGCGACCGCGTGGACATCAAGCCCGGCAATGCTATGCCGCTGGCCTCCATTCCCGTGGGCACGATCGTGCACGCGCTGGAGATGAAGCCCGGAGCCGGCGCGAAGATCGCTCGGTCTGCTGGCACCTATTGCCAGCTGGTCGGCAAGGACGCTGGCTACGCCCAGGTGAAGCTGATGTCCGGCGAAGTGCGGCTGCTCCGCGCCGAGTGCCTGGCCTCGATCGGTGCGGTGTCCAACCCGGACAACTCCAACCAGCAGCTCGGCAAGGCCGGGCGCCGTCGCTGGATGGGCTTCCGTCCGCATAACCGCGGCGTCGTCATGAACCCGGTCGATCACCCGCATGGTGGTGGCGAGGGCCGGACCTCGGGCGGCCGTCACCCGGTCACGCCCTGGGGCAAGCCGACCAAGGGTTACAAGACCCGCACCAACAAGCGCACGGATCGTCTCATCGTCCGTCGCCGCACCGCGAAGAAGGGCTGATCGCCATGTCGCGCAGCGTATGGAAGGGGCCGTTCGTCGACGGCTACCTGCTCAACAAGGCGGAAGCCGCCCGTGCCTCCACGCGCAACGAGATCATCAAGATCTGGTCGCGCCGCAGCACGATCCTTCCGCAGTTCGTGGGCCTGACCTTCGGCGTCTATAACGGCAAGAAGTTCATTCCCGTCCAGGTGTCCGAGAACATGGTGGGCCACAAGTTCGGCGAGTTCTCGCCGACGCGGACCTTCACCGGCCACTCCTCGGACAAGAAGGCCAAGCGGGGCTGATCCGATGAGCAAGCCGAAGCATGAGCGCAGCCTCGCCGAGAGCGAGGCCCAGGCCGTCACCCGGAACATCCGGGTTTCGCCGCGCAAGCTGAACCTGGCCGCCGGCCTGATCCGCGGGCGCGCTGCGTCCGACGCGGTCGCCGTGCTGACCTTCAGCAAGCGTCGTATTTCCGACACGGTGAAGAAGACGCTCGAGAGCGCCATCGCCAACGCCGAGAACAACCACAGCCTCGATGTCGACAAGCTGGTGGTGGCGCGCGTTGAGGTGGGTCGTTCGATCGTCATGAAGCGCTTCCAGGCGCGTGGCCGCGGCAAGGCCGCCCGCGTCGAGAAGTGGTTCAGCCACCTGAAGATCGTCGTCGCCGAGCAGCAGCTGGCGCCGGTGGCCGAGGAGGCCGCGTAAGATGGGTCATAAAGTCAATCCGATCGGGCTTCGGCTCGGCATCAACCGCACCTGGGACAGCCGCTGGTACGCCGGCGACGCCGACTATGCCGGCCTGCTCCATGACGACCTGAAGCTGCGCACCAAGCTGCGTGAGCGGCTGAAGGGCGCCGGCGTGGCCAAGGTCGTGATCGAGCGCCCGGCCAAGAAGCCTCGCGTGACAATCCACGCCGCCCGCCCGGGTGTCGTGATCGGCAAGAAGGGCGCGGACATCGAGGTGCTGCGCAAGGACCTGGCGAAGATGGCCGGGGCCGAGGTCTCGCTGAACATCGTCGAGATCCGCAAGCCCGAGCTGGACGCCACCCTGGTGGCAGAGAGCATCGCGCAGCAGCTGGAGCGCCGGGTGGCCTTCCGCCGCGCCATGAAGCGCGCCGTGCAGTCCGCCATGCGCCTTGGCGCGGGCGGCATCCGCATCAACTGCGGTGGCCGTCTCGGCGGGGCCGAGATCGCGCGCATGGAGTGGTATCGCGAGGGCCGGGTGCCCCTGCACACGCTTCGCGCCGATATCGACTTCGGCGTGGCGACCGCGAAGACCACCTACGGCACCTGCGGTGTGAAGGTTTGGATCTTCAAGGGCGAAGTGATGGCGCATGACCCGATGGCGCAGGACAAGCGCGCCGCCGAGCAGGCCCCGCAGCGCTAAGCGACGGTTGAGGAACACGCAACATGTTGTCGCCGAAGCGCACGACGTATCGTAAGGCCCATAAGGGCCGCATCAAGGGCCTGGCCAAGGGTGGGTTCACTCTCTCCTTCGGCGGCTTTGGCCTGAAGGCGCTGGAGCCGGAGCGGGTGACCGCCCGGCAGATCGAGGCGGCCCGCCGCGCGATCACCCGCGCCATGAAGCGCCAGGGGCGCGTGTGGATCCGGATCTTCCCGGATGTACCCGTCTCGACAAAGCCTGCCGAGGTCCGTATGGGCTCCGGCAAGGGTGCCCCTGAGTACTGGGTGGTCCGGATCAAGCCGGGCCGCATTATGTTCGAGATCGACGGCGTGAGCCAGGAGACGGCCCGCGAGGCGCTGGCTCTCGGTGCGGCCAAGCTGCCGATCAAGACGAAGGTCGTGGCCCGCCTGGGCGCGGCGGAGGCCTGAAGGCGATGACGAAGATCGCGGATGTCCGCGGCAAGACCGCGGATGAGCTGAAGACCATGCTGCTCGACCTCCGGAAGGAGCAGTTCAACCTGCGCTTCCAGCGGGCGACCGGTCAGTTGGAGGCCGTGGGTCGTATTCGTGCTGTTCGGCGCGATATTGCTCGTGTTAAGACGGTGCTGGGCCAGCAGGCCCGCGCTTCCCAGAAGTCCTGAGAGAGGAGACCGCGGCATATGCCGAAGCGAGTCCTCACCGGGCGAGTGACGAGCGACAAGCAGGACAAGACCGTGACGGTCTTGGTCGAGCGTCGCATCATGCACCCGCTCTATAAGAAGTTCATCCGGCGCTCGAAGAAGTACGCCGCGCATGACGAGACGAACCTGTGCCGCGAGGGCGACACGGTGTCGATCGAGGAGTGCCGGCCCATTTCGAAGCGCAAGTCCTGGCTGGTTGTCCAGCGTAATGGTGAGACCGTCGCGCGTCCTGCCGCCTACGAGCTGCTCGAGAACATCGAGTTGCCCGAGGACAAGACGGCTGAGGTGACGGCGTGATCCAGGTTGAGTCCAATCTCGACGTCGCCGATAACTCCGGCGCCCGTCGCGTCCAGTGCATCAAAGTGCTGGGCGGCTCCAAGCGCAAGACCGCGTCCGTGGGCGACATCATCGTGGTGTCGGTCAAGGATGCCATCCCGCGCGCCAAGGTGAAGAAGGGCGAGGTGCATCGTGCCGTGATCGTGCGGACGGCCTATGCCGTGCGCCGTCAGGACGGCACCGCGATCCGGTTCGACAACAACGCGGCGGTTCTGATCAATAAGCAGAACGAGCCGATTGGGACCCGCATCTTCGGCCCGGTGGTGCGCGAGCTTCGCGCCCGCAAGTACATGAAGATCATCTCCCTGGCTCCGGAGGTGCTGTGATGGCTGCGAAGATCCGCAAGGGCGATCGCGTCCAAGTCCTCACCGGTAAGGACAAGGGCAAGCGCGGCGAGGTTCTCTCGGTCCTTCCAACCGAGAATCGCGCCGTGGTGCAGGGTGTAAATGTCGTTAAGCGCCACACCAAGGCGCAGGGCATGAACCAGCCCGGTGGCATCCAGGAGAAGGAGGCGTCGATCAACCTCTCGAACCTGGCTCTCATCGACCCGAAGAGCGACAAGCCGACCCGAGTCGGATTCCGCATCGAGGGTGACAAGAAGGTCCGGGTGGCGAAGGCCTCCGGCGAGGTGATCGCATGAGCGAGACCCAGGAGCAGGGGGCCGCGGCCAAGGGCGAGAACGTCGCCGCCGAGCAGCCGCGCCTGCAGCAGGAATACTTCGCGACCATCCGCAAGGCCCTGATGGACGAGTTCGGCTACAAGAACCCGATGGAGGTTCCGAAGCTGGAGAAGATCGTCATCAACATGGGTGTCGGCGAGGCCGCCGGGGACCAGAAGAAGCTGGACGCCGCCGTGGCCGAGCTGACCGTCATTGCCGGCCAGAAGCCGGTGAAGACGAAGGCGAAGAAGGCGATCGCGGGCTTCAAGATCCGCGAGGGCCAGGCGATCGGCACGAAGGTGACGCTGCGGCGCGCCCGGATGTACGAGTTCCTGGACCGCTTGGTCACTATCGCGCTGCCGCGCGTGCGCGACTTCCGTGGCGTTTCGGGCAAGGGCTTCGATGGACGTGGCAACTACGCCATGGGCCTGAAGGAGCAGATCATCTTCCCCGAGATCGCCTACGACAAAGTGGACGCGATCCGCGGTATGGACATCGTCTTCGTCACGACGGCGAAGACGGACAAGGAAGCGAAGGCCCTGCTCAAGGGCTTCCAGCTTCCCTTCGTCAACTGATCTTGGAAAACCACCGGCACGGCGCCCTGCGCCGGAGCCGGACAGGTTCCGGAGGATACTGATCGAATGGCCAAGACTTCGTCAGTCGAGAAGAATAAGCACCGCATTCATCTCTCGAAGGCCCATGCTGCGAAGCGTGCGGCCCTGAAGAAGGTGGTGATGGACCGCGAGCTGCCGGTTGAGGATCGCTTTGAGGCGACGATCAAGCTGGCGCAGCTGCCGCGCAATGGGGCGAAGATCCGCGTCCGCCTGCGCTGCGAGCTGACCGGCCGTCCACGCGGCAACTACCGCAAGTTCAAGCTCAGCCGGAACATGCTGCGGGAGCTTGCGTCGAGCGGGCAGATCCCCGGCCTGACCAAGGCCTCCTGGTAAGGGAGGGGAACACAGATGCAGCTTTCCGATCCGCTGGGTGACATGCTCACCCGCATCCGTAACGGCATGCGCGCGCGCCAGTCGCGCGTGGTGTCGCCCGCCTCTCGGCTGCGTTCGGACGTCCTCGACGTTCTGAAGCGCGAGGGCTACATCCGCGGCTACCGCGGCGAAGAGCTTCGTCCCGGCATCAAGGTGCTGGAGATCGAGCTCAAGTACGCTGAGGGTGAGCCCGCCATCAAGGAGATCACCCGCGTGTCCAAGCCGGGCCGCCGGGTCTACTCCAAGATCAAGGAGCTGCCGAAGTTCTACAACGGGCTTGGCATTTCCATCCTCTCCACGCCCCGTGGCGTGATGAGCGACCTCGAGGCCCGCGCTGCCAATGTTGGCGGCGAGGTTCTCTGCCGCGTGTTCTGACGGAGGGCAGGGAAGCATGTCTCGCGTAGGCAAGTATCCGGTGAAGGTGCCCTCCGGCGTCACCATCACCGTTCAGGACAACGTGATCGTGGCGAAGGGCAAGCTCGGCGAGCTGCGCCTGCCGCTGACCGACAAGGTCGACGTAACCGTCTCCGATGGTGAAGTTGCGGTGGCGCCGCGTGGCGATGATCGCGCCGCCCGCACGATGTGGGGCACGACGCGCTCTCTCATCAACGGGATGGTGGTCGGCGTGTCGACCGGCTTCACGAAGTCCATGGAGATCACCGGCACGGGTTACCGCGCGGCGGTGCAGGGGAAGGAGCTGGTGCTCAACCTCGGCTACAGCCACGAGATCCGTTACGCGATCCCCGAGGGCATCAAGATCACGACCGAGCGGCCCACGGCCATCAAGGTCGAGGGTTCCGACAAGCAGCGCGTCGGCCAGGTTGCGGCGGAGATCCGGGCGTATCGTGGTCCCGAGCCCTACAAGGGCAAGGGCATCAAGTACGACAACGAGACGATCCTCCGGAAGGAGGGTAAGAAGAAGTAATGTCGAACAAGCTCGCACTGACGCAGCGGCGCCGCTCGCGCACGCGCTACCAGATCAAGCTGAAGGGCGGCGGGCGCGTGCGCCTTTCCGTCCATCGCTCGGGCCGGCACATCTACGCTCAGGTGATCGACGACAAGGCGGGCCGTACGCTCGCTTCCGCGTCCACCCTGGAGAAGACCGTGCGCGAGGGTGCCCGCACTGGCGCCGATCTCGACGCGGCGGTGGCCATCGGCAAGCTGGTGGCTGAGCGCGCGCTCGCCGCTGGCGTGACCGAGGTGGTCTTCGACCGCGGTCCCTATCTCTATCATGGCCGGGTCAAGGCCCTGGCGGACGGCGCCCGTGAGGGCGGGCTGTCGTTCTGAGGAGCCGATAGAATGGCATACGCACCGCGTTCCAACGCGCCGCGTCCGGGTGGTGAGGGCGGCGGCGACGCCGACCGCCGCCGTGGCCGCGGCCGCCGCGACGACAACCGCGACAACCGTGGCGGCGATCGCGAGCAGGACGAGTTCAAGGACAAGCTCGTTACCATCAACCGCGTGGCCAAGGTGGTGAAGGGTGGCCGTCGCTTTTCCTTCGCCGCGCTGGTCGTTGTTGGCGATGAGAAGGGTCGGGTCGGCTGGGGCGCCGGCAAGGCGCGCGAGGTTCCCGAGGCGATCCGCAAGGCGACGGAGCGGGCCAAGCGCGGCCTGATCCGCGTGCCGATGCGCGAGGGCCGTACTCTGCATCACGACGTGATCGGCGAGTTCGGCGCCGGCCGTGTGCTCCTTCGTGCGGCTCCGGCCGGTACGGGGATCATCGCGGGTGGACCGATGCGCGCCGTGTTCGAGGTGCTGGGTATGGGCGACGTCGTCGCCAAGTGCACCGGCACCACGAACCCGCACAACATGGTCAAGGCGACCTTCGCCGGCCTGGCGCGCTGCACCTCCCCCCGGGCGGTTGCGGCTCGCCGCGGCAAGAAGGTGGCCGACCTGCTCCCCAACCCGCCCCGCGGCGGCACGGCGGAGACGACGGCGGAGGCCGCCCATGTCTGAGTCGACCAAGAAGACCGTGAAGGTGACCCAGATTGGGTCGCCTATTGGCCGCAAGCCGGGTCAGCGCGAGACGCTGATCGGGCTCGGCCTCAACAAGCTGCGCCGGTCGCGCGAGCTTGAGGATACCCCTGCCGTGCAGGGCATGATCCGCAAGGTCGCGCATCTGGTGAAGGTGGGCTGAACCGATGGTGAAGCTGAACGAACTGCGCGACAACTCGGGCGCTCGCCCGAAGTTCAAGCGCATCGGCCGGGGTATTGGCTCCGGCAAGGGCAAGACCGGTGGTCGCGGCGTCAAGGGCCAGAAGGCCCGCAGCGGCGTGTCCCTGAACGGTTTCGAGGGTGGTCAGCTTCCGCTGTACCGCCGTCTGCCGAAGCGCGGCTTCCACAACCTGTTCCGCAAGGAATACGCCGTTATCAATCTCGGCTCGCTGGACAAGGCGATCGAGGCCGGTGTGCTTCCCGCGGATGGGACGGTGGATGAGGCGGCGCTGGTGAAGGCTGGTCTGGTCCGCGTCGGCAAGAAGGACGGCGTTCGCCTCCTTGCCAAGGGCACGATCACCCGTGCGGTGACCATCTCGGTTGCTGGGGCTTCGGCGGCGGCCATTGCGGCGATCCAGGCCGCTGGTGGCAGCGTCACCGTGCGCGAGCCGGCGGTCGCCGAGGACGCGCCGGCGGCTTGATCGCCGTTGCTGCGACCTCTACCTGACTTGATGTAGTGTGCTGCGGCGCCGCGGGCTCTCCCCCGGCGCCGCAGTCGTGAGAAGAGGGGCGTTTCCATGGCTTCCGCCGCCGAGCAGCTCGCGGCCAATCTGAACCTCGGCGTGCTCTCGCGCGCGACCGAGCTGAAGAAGCGGCTCTGGTTCACCCTAGGTGCTCTGATCGTGTACCGCCTGGGTACCTACATCCCGGTGCCGGGTGTGGATGCGGCCGTCATGGCCGAGATCCTGAACCAGCACGGCGGCGGCATTCTGGGCATGTTCGACATGTTCACCGGCGGCGCGCTGGGGCGGATGACCGTCTTCGCCCTGAACATTATGCCCTACATCTCTGCGTCGATCATCGTGCAGCTGATGTCCGCGGCGATCCCGGCCTGGGAGGCCCTCAAGAAGGAGGGCGAGTCCGGCCGCAAGCGGCTGAACCAGTACACGCGTTACCTCACTGTCCTGATCGCTTTCTTCCAGGCCTATGGCATCGCTGTGGGGCTGGAAGGGATGCGCGGGAACTTCGGGGCAGCGGTGCTGGATCCAGGTCTGCTCTTCCGGGTCTCCTGCGTCACCACCCTCGTCGGCGGGACGATGTTCCTGATGTGGCTAGGTGAGCAGATCACTGCGCGGGGCGTGGGGAACGGCATTTCCCTCATCATCTTTGCAGGCATTGTGGCGAACCTGCCCCATGCGCTCGTCTCCACCCTCGAGCTGGGGCGCACCGGGGCCCTGTCGGCCTTCTTCATTATCTTCTTCCTGATCCTAGCCCTGGCCGTGATTGCCTTCGTGGTGTTCATCGAGCGGGCGCAGCGGAAGATCCCGGTGCAGTACCCCAAGCGCCAGGTCGGCCAGAGGATGTTCGGCGGCGACTCGACCCACCTGCCGTTGAAGCTGAACACCGCCGGCGTCATCCCGCCGATCTTCGCTTCCTCGCTGCTGCTTCTCCCTGCCACCTTTTCCGGTTTCGCCACCACCCAGGGCGAGGACACCTGGATTACCCGCATGGCCGCGCTCCTGGCGCACGGTCAGCCGCTCTACATGGCCCTCTATGTAGCCCTGATCATCTTCTTCGCCTTCTTCTACACGGCCGTGGTGTTCAACCCGGTAGAGACCGCAGACAACCTGAAGAAGTATGGTGGCTTCGTCCCGGGTATCCGCCCTGGCGCGGCGACGGCCGACTACTTCGATCGTGTGCTTACGCGGTTGACACTGGTCGGTGCTGTCTACCTTTGCATCGTCTGCCTGATCCCAGAATTCCTGATCAGTCAGTACGGCGTGCCCTTCTACTTCGGCGGCACCAGCCTACTCATCATTGTCTCGGTCACCATGGACACGGTGGCGCAGGTGCAGTCCCATCTCTTCGCGCACCAGTATGAGGGCCTGATTCGGAAGGCCCGCGTGGGTGGCCGGGGTGCCGGCCCCGCGCCCGTCACCCCGCGCGGAGGGAGCCCCCGCCGATGAACCTGATTCTTCTGGGCCCGCCGGGGGCGGGGAAGGGGACCCAGGCGAAGATGCTGCAGGACCGGCACGGGATCGCCCAGATCTCGACCGGTGACATGCTCCGCGCCGAGGTGAGGTCGGGTTCCGACATCGGCAACGAGGCAAAGGCGATCATGGAGCGGGGGGACCTTGTCCCGGACGCGATCATCACAGCCATGCTGGCGCTGCGCGTGCAGAAACCCGACTGCGTGCGCGGCTTCATCCTCGATGGCTTCCCGCGCACCGTGCCTCAGGCCGAAGCGCTGGACGTCATGCTCGAGGAAATGGGCTTAGCCTTGCACCATGTGATCGAGTTGAAGGTCGACGATGGAGCGCTGGTCGAGCGCATTGCCGGGCGGTTTACCTGCTCGTCCTGCGGAACCGGCTACCACGACCGCTTCAAGCCGATCCAGACCCCCGGCATTTGCGATGTGTGCGGCAGCCACGACTTTACGCGCAGGGCAGACGACAAGGCCGAGACTGTGGCCGCGCGCCTTGATGCCTACCACCGTCAAACGGCGCCGCTGCTCCCGTACTACTCGGCTCAGGGTAAGCTTCGCCATGTCGACGGCATGGCCGAGATGGCCACCGTATCATCCCAGATTGAGGCAATCCTCAATGGGGCATGACCTTCGCGCCGAGTTGGGCCTTGACTCCGGACGGGTGCGACCGTAAATCGCCCCTCTTCGCGGCGGGGTCCAACCCAGCCGCGTTTCCGCTTGCATAGATGTCTCATTGGCAGGTCGCCTTTGCGACAGGCCAGGATCACCTCGCCGGACGGCACCACCGACCGGCCCGAACGGAGCTCAAGGCTCCAGGAGAGCAACGTGGCGCGCATCGCCGGCGTGAACATCCCCGACAACAAGCGCGTGCATATCTCGCTGCGCTATATCTTCGGTATTGGCCCCAAGAATGCGGCCGATATCTGCGCGAAGCTCGGCATCCCCGAGGAGCGCCGCGTGAACCAGCTCTCCGAGGATGAGCTGCTCCGCCTCCGCTCCACGCTGGACAACGACTACCGCGTCGAGGGCGACCTCCGTCGTGAAGTCGCGATGAACATCAAGCGCCTGATGGACATGGCCTGCTACCGCGGCCTGCGTCATCGTCGCGGCCTGCCGGTGCGCGGTCAGCGCACGCACACGAACGCCCGCACCCGTAAGGGCAAGGCCGTGGCGATCGCCGGCAAGAAGAAGGTTACCAAGTAAGATGGCGCGTCAGCCGAACGCGGGCTCTCGTCCGCGCAAGAAGGAACGGAAGAACATCTCTTCCGGCGTGGCCCATGTGCTCGCCTCCTTTAACAACACGATCGTGACGATCACGGACAGCCAGGGCAACGCGATCGCCTGGTCGTCCTCGGGCTCCCAGGGCTTCAAGGGCAGCCGCAAGTCCACCCCCTACGCGGCCCAGGTGGCCGCGGAGGATGCGGGAAAGAAGGCGCGCGAGCACGGCATGGAGACGCTGGAGATCATGGTCTCCGGTCCCGGGTCGGGCCGCGAGAGCGCGCTGCGTGCGCTCCAGGCCGTCGGCTTCTACGTCACCGCCATCAAGGACGTGACGCCGATCCCGCATAATGGCTGCCGCCCCCGCAAGCGGCGCCGCGTCTAAGGGGGACATACCACCATGAGTGGCGCGATGGATCGCAACTGGCGTTCCCTGATCAAGCCCGAGCGTCTGGACGTGGAGGGGGGCAACGACCCCTCCCGCAACGCGACCATCGTCGCGGAGCCGCTGGAGCGCGGCTTCGGCATGACGCTCGGCAACGCCTTGCGCCGTATCCTGCTGTCCTCCCTCCAGGGTGCGGCGGTGACGGCGGTGCAGATCGAGGGCGCGCTGCACGAGTTCAGCAGCCTGCCCGGCGTGCGCGAGGACGTGACGGACATCGTCCTGAACATTAAGCGCCTGGCCATCCGTATGCAGGGCGAGGGCTCCAAGCGCCTTTCCTTGACCGCGACCGGCCCGGGCGAGGTAACCGCCGGCCAGATCCAGGTAAGCGGCGACATCGAGATCGCCAATCCGGAACTGGTGATTTGCACGCTGGACGACGGTGCAAAGCTGAACGCTGAGCTGACCGTTGCCACGGGCAAGGGCTATGTCCCGGCCTCCGAGAACCGCCCCGAGGACGCGCCGATCGGCCTGATCCCGGTGGATGCCATCTACTCCCCTGTGCGCCGCGTGGCCTATCGCGTGGAGCCGACCCGCGTCGGCCAGCGTACGGACTACGACAAGCTGGTTCTCACTGTGGAGACCGACGGCACGGTCACGCCGGATGATGCCGTGGCACTCGCCGCACGCATCCTGCAGGACCAGCTGCAGCTCTTCATCAACTTCGACGAGCCGCGCGAGGCGCGTGCCGCCGAGGTCGAGGACGACCTGCCGTTCAACCGCAACCTGCTCCGCAAGGTGGACGAGCTCGAGCTCTCTGTCCGCTCCGCGAACTGCCTGAAGAACGACAACATCGTCTATATCGGCGACCTCGTTCAGAAGTCCGAGCAGGAAATGCTGCGCACGCCGAACTTCGGGCGCAAGTCTCTGAACGAGATCAAGGAGGTCCTCACCTCCATGGGTCTGCAGCTCGGCATGAACGTCGCGGGCTGGCCGCCCGAGAACATCGAAGATCTGGCGCGGAAGGTGGACGAGCCGTTCTGACGGCCGTCCGGGAAAGGTAGAGACAATGCGTCACGGAATGGCAGGGCGGAAGCTCAACGTCACCTCCGCCCACCGGATCTCCATGTTCCGGAACATGGCGGCCAGCCTGCTCAAGCATGAGCAGATCACGACCACGCTGCCCAAGGCGAAGGAGTTGCGCCCGTATGTCGAGCGCATCATCACGCTCGGCAAGCGTGGCGACCTGCATGCCCGCCGTCAGGCGGCCGCGCAGATTCGCGATGAGGCGGTGGTCCGCAAGCTGTTCGACACGCTGGCGCCGCGTTACGCCGCGCGCACCGGCGGCTACACCCGCGTGCTTCGCGCCGGCATTCGCTACGGCGATGCCGCTCAGATGGCGGTGATCGAGCTGGTCGAGCGTGATGTGGCCGCCAAGGGTCTGGACAGCGGTCCGGTGGCCGAGGTGGCGGAGGAAGAGACGGCGGAGGCGTGAAAACGCTTCTCCGGAAGGTCTGGCAGAGGGCGGGTGGGCAACCACTCGCCCTTCTGCTTTTCTTGGGTCTGATCGCGGCGCCCGTCGCCGCGCAACCCGTGCGGGACCCGTCTCCGCTCACCCTCGCCGGTCGACCCGTGGCCGATTTGGCGGCACATCCTGACCTTTCGATCGGCTTCCGCTCCGTGAGCCGCGGGCGCCAGACCTATGTCCTGCGCCACCTTCGGGCCGCCGATCCTGGCGCGCTGCGGGTGGCCGAAAACCGCTACATCTTCGGCTGGACCTGCGACGGGTCCGACTGCTCCGAGGCGGGTCTCTTCCTGGGCTATGACAGCCGGACGGAGCGCTTTTACCTCCTCCTGTTGGACGAGGGCACGGCAAGCCTTACCGTTCCGACTCGCGGCGCCCCTTGGCCTGGCCCGCTCGCCGAGGCGGTGCTGGCAGTGAAGCCCGGCTTGCGGAACTTCCGCGCCGAATAGGGCAGGGGGCAACGCCCGTGTCGCGCCGCCGTTCCTGGGACGGATCGGGAAGGAACCTCTCCATGCTTCGCTGGGCGCTCGGCCTTGCCATCGTCTTCGCGCTGCTGGCTCTGCTGGCGCGCATCCTGCAATTCGGCTTCTCGCTGGCACTGCTGGTCGTCGCCGGTCTTGCCCTCGTCGCCGCGCTCGTAACTGGGCTGATGGGGCGCGCGACAGCCCGCAGCGGGCCGCCCGACACGACGCGCTGATCCGCTATTCCAGCCGGATGTTCGCATCCCTCACCAGCGCCGCCATCGTCGCGCGGGCCTCGCGGACATAGCGCGCGAAGGCCTCCGGCGAGGAGCCGACGGGCACCGCGACCAGCTGGTCCAGGCGTGCCTTCACCTCTGCATCGGCCAGTGCCGCGGTGGTCGCGGCATGGAGTCGCTCGGCGACTGTCATCGGCGTTCCGGCCGGCGCGAACAGGGCGCACCATTCGGCAATTGTCAGGCCGGGAACATCCGCTTCGGCGAAGGTCGGCAGATCCGGGCGGGAAGGCAGGCGTGCCTCGGTTGCCACGGCCAGCAGCCGTGCCCGGCCCGAATCGGCGATGGGGCCGGCCGAAAGCGCCGTGATGAATGTCGCGTCCAGCACGGCCGCGGCCAGGTCGCGCGCCGCGTCTGTCCCGCCGCGATAAGCGGCGTGCGTTACCTCGATCCCGGCCAGCCGCTGGAATTGCGCCAGCGCCAGATGCCCGGCCGTTGCATTGCCCTGGGTGCCGACGCTCAGCGCCCCCGGCCGCGCCTTCGCCTGTGCGACGAAGTCGGCGACGCTCCGCGCCGGGTTCCCTGCCTTTACGGCCAGCACCTGGGGAAAGGTGGCGGCCAGCGTCACCGGCAGGAAGGCGGTCGTGTAGTCGAAGGAAAGGCCACGGAGCAGGCTGGGGTTTACCAGATGCGAAGATGCGTCCCAGAGCAGCACATGCCCGTCCGGGGCTGCTTGCGCGACCGCCGCTCCGCCGTTGGATCCGCTACCGCCGGTGCGGTTCTCCACCACCACGCTGACGCCGAGCCGCTCGCCCAGTTTCGGCGCCAGCACCCGCGCCACGCTGTCCGCCGCGCCACCGGCGGCGAAGGCGACGACCAGCCGGATCGGCCGGCTCGGCCAAGCCGGCTGCGCCCGCAGCGCCGGGGCGGGCAGCGCCCCCGTTGCGCCCAGTCCTGCAGCGCCCAGGAGCATGCGGCGATGGAACATGCGGTGGCTTCCTTCTTGGTGCCTGGGACGTTGCAGGGATGGAGGCCATGGCCGCGCGTTGCGTCAACCCCCGCGCTTGCAGCGCACACGGTGCGCGCGCTTCATGCGTTCCCGAAGCCTGGCCCAACTCGGTGCCGCCAATCCAAGCCCCTTCCGGAGCATCCCATGCGCGTCACGGTCGTGCAGATGAATCCCGGCGCCGACAAGGCCGCCAATATCGCCCAGGCCAGCCGCCTGGCCGAGGGCGCCCTCGTGGCCGACCGGCCTGACGTTATCGCCCTGCCCGAGATCTGGACCTGCCTCGGCGGCGACCGCGCCACCAAGATGGCCGCCGCCGAGATGCTGCCCGAGCCCGGCAGCAACGCCCATGGCGGCGAGGCCTATGAGGCCCTGCGCGCCATGGCGGTGGCCAACCGAATCCATGTCCATGGCGGCAGTATCGGTGAGCGCGTGGGTGACCGCCTGCGCAACACCAGCCTCCTCTTCGGCCCCGATGGGCGGGAACTGGCGCGCTACAGCAAGATCCACCTCTTCGACATCACGGCACCCGACGGCACCGGCTACCGCGAGAGCTCCACCTATGACGGCGGCCAGGCCGTGGTTACCGCACGTGCCGGCGATACGCGCTGCGGCCTCGCCATCTGCTACGACGTGCGCTTCCCCGAGCTGTTCCTCTCCCTGCGCCAGGCCGGCGCAGAGCTGATCTTCCTGCCCGCCGCCTTCACACTTCAGACCGGCAAGGACCACTGGGAGGTGCTGATCCGGGCTCGGGCGATCGAGACTCAGTGCTGGTTCGCTGCTCCCGCAACCTGGGGCCAGCACATGGAGCCCAAGGGAGCGCGCCACACCTTCGGCCACTCTCTCATCTGCGATCCATGGGGCCATGTCGTCGCCAAGTGTTCGGACGGCACGGGCTGGGCCACGGCGCGGATCGACCATGAGGTTACTGCCCGCGTCCGCCGCGACATGCCCGTGCTGGAGCATCGCCGCCTGCCCTTCGCTGCCTGCGACAGCCTGCCGCAGAACCCCTCACAGCAGGACCGGGCCGCCGAATGACCGCGGCCCTCCTCGCCGGCGCGCCGGACCCGGACGCTGCCCGCGAATTGCCGGACGACCTGACCGGCCGGATCGCCTTCGTCGCGGCCGCGACCGAGGAGGCGGCGAGCGCCCGGGCTGGGCTGGTGAAACGCTACGGAGACCCGCCGGTCGAGGAGGCTGCCGTGGTCGTGGCCCTGGGTGGCGATGGTGCGATGCTGGAGACCCAGCACCGCTTCCTCGGCCAGAACCTTCCAATTTACGGGATGAACCGCGGCAGCGTCGGCTTCCTGATGAATCCCTACCGGGAGGAGGGACTGGCCGAGCGGCTGAGAGCCGCCCAGGCCGCCTCGCTCCAGCCGCTGCGAATGCGGACGACCGACGCGGCCGGGCAGGTGAAGGAGGCCCTTGCCATCAACGAGGTCTCGCTGCTGCGGGAGACGCGCCAGGCCGCCAAGATCCGCATCCTGGTGGACGGCAAGGTCCGGATGGCGGAACTGATCTGCGACGGCATCCTCATCGCCACTCCGGCGGGCAGCACCGCCTACAACCTCTCCGCCCATGGCCCGATCATCCCGCTCGGCACCAACCTGCTGGCAATGACTCCCATCTCCGCCTTCCGCCCGCGGCGCTGGCGCGGCGCGCTGCTACCGGGCAACGCCTCGGTGGCCTTCGAGATCCTGGAGGCGGACAAGCGCCCCGTTGCCGCGGTGGCCGACTACACCGAGGTGCGCGACATCCGGCGCGTCGAGATCTGCGAGGACAGCCGCGTGCGGCTGACCATGCTCTTCGATCCCGACCAGGGCCTGCCCGAGCGCATCCTGGCCGAGCAGTTCACGGTCTGAGTCAGGGGGTGAGAAAACCTTCCAGCGCCGCCAGCACCTCTTCCGGCGCCTCCTCGGCCAGGTAGTGGCCGCTGTTCACCGGCCCGCCGATGATCGGTCCATCCGCATAGTCCCGCCAGACCTTCATCGGCTCGTACCACTGCCCGATCTTGCCCTTGGCGCCCCAAAGGACGAGCAGCGGGCAGCGCACCCTCACGCCCTCGGTGCGGGAGGCGCGGTCATGCTCCAGGTCGATGCCGGTGGCGGCGCGGTAATCCTCGCAGATGGACTCCACCGTGCCGTCCAGGCGCAGCGCCGCCAGGTAGTCGGCCTGCGCCTCCGGGTGGAAGAAGCCGTCATCCTTCGGCTCGCGCGAGGTGTGCAGGCGAAACCAGTCCTCCACATCGCGGCGGATCATGCGCTCAGGGATGGGATGCTTCTGGGCCAGGAAGAACCAGTGATAATAGCCCATGGCGAAGTCCATGTCGGTCCGCTCGAAGTGCGTGAGCGTGGGCACGATATCCATGACGCAGAGCCGCTCGATGCGCGCGGCGTGGTCCAGCACCAGCCGATGCGCCACCCGCGCGCCGCGATCATGGCTCACCACGCCGAAGCGCTCGAAGCCCAGGCCGGTCATGAGCGCGGCCATGTCGGCCGCCATCTCCTGCTTGGCGAAGGCGGCACTGCCGGGCGCGACTGGCGGCTTGCTGCTGTACCCGTAGCCGCGCAGGTCCGGGAGGATCACCGTAAAGCGCCGCGCCAGCACCGGCGCCACCTTGTGCCACATGCAATGCGTCTGCGGATTGCCGTGCAGCAGCAGCACCGGTGGGCCGCTTCCGCCGCGCCTGTACCGCAGCGACACCCCATTCGCCTCCTGCGTATGGAGCGTGAAGCCCTCGAACAACATGGCGACTCCTCGGATCTAGCCGCCCGCATCCTGCGCCGGGATACGGTTCGCGTCAGCCCGCGGCCGTTTCCCCAAGCTGCGATCCGTGCCATCCCGTCGGCCAACACCCGCGCTCGGCGCGGCCACGAACGGGAAGGGAGGTCCCCATCATGATCACGCGCCGCCACGCGACCCTGCTGCTGGGCGCCCTGCCTGGCCTCGCCATTTCGGCCGCGCGCGCCCAGGCGCCCTGGATGCCCGGCCGCCCCGTTGTGCTGGTTGTGCCCTATCCCGCCGGCGGGCCGACGGACGTGCTGGCGCGGCTCGTGGCTGCGGAGATGGCCAAGGACCTTGGCTCTCCGGTGGTGGTCGAAAATGTCGCGGGGGGCGGCGGTTCCATTGGTTCCCGCCGAGTGGCGACGGGGCCGGGGGACGGCACGCTGGTCATGCTCGCCTCCAACCAGACCCACGCGACCAACATCTCCCTTCTGCCCGATGGCGGCGGCTATGACCCGGTGCGGGATTTCGCACCGCTGGCCGGGCTGGCCGACCTGCAACACATCCTGGTGGTGCGGCCGGACGTGCCCGCGGCCAGCGTGGCCGAGCTGCTTGCCCTTCTGCGCGCGCAGCCCGGCAGGATCACCTGCGCCTCCACCGGCCAGGGCTCTGCTTCCCACCTCACCCTTGAACTGTTCCGCGCCAAGACTGGGACGGACATGGTGCATGTGCCCTATCGCGGCTCCTCGCCCATGCTGAACGACCTGCTGGGCGGGCATGTGCAGGCGAGCTTCGCCACCGCGCCAACGGTGCTGTCCCAGGTTCAATCCGGGCGGCTGCGCGCCCTGGCGGTCGCCTCTCCCAACCGCTCGCCTCATCTGCCGGAACTGCCCACCCTGGCGCAGGCCGGAGTGGAGGGGGTGGAGGCGGATGCCTGGTTCGGCCTCTTTGCCCCCGCTGCCGTGCCCGCCCCGGCCCTGGCCCGGCTGCGGGAACTCGCCCTGGCCGCGATGGCGCGCGAGCCCGTGCGCGCCCGCACCACCGAGGTGGGCATGACCGTCAATGTCCGGAACGCCGACGCGATGGGTGCCTTCCTGCGGGAGGACATCGCGCGCTGGGCCGAGGTGATCCGCGTGGCGAACGTCAAGCCGGAGTAGTCATGCGAGTCCTCGTCACCGGCGCCGCCGGCTTCCTCGGCGGGCAGTTGGCGGCCATGCTGGCGGAGGACTCGCGCGTGTCCGCGGTGACCGGCCTGGATCGGACCACGCCGCCTCTGGGCGCGGCTCACCGGGCGATCACGGCCGACATCGCTCGCCTGCCCGAACTGGCGCCCGAAGCCGACGTACTGGTCCACGCTGCCGCCATTACCAGTCAGGCAAGTGAGGCCGATCCCGATCTGGCCTTCCAGATCAATGTGGAGGGGATGCGCGCTGTCCTGCGCTGGGCCCGCGCGCAGCCAACCCCGCCGCGCGTCGTGTTCCTCTCCAGCGTTGCCGTCTTCGGGCGCGGCGACCCGGTCACCACCGAGGATACGCCGCCCGACCCCCGCTCGACCTATGGCACCACCAAGCTGATTGCTGAGCGGCTGCTG
Organism: Roseomonas sp. WA12; assembly: GCF_054165765.1. Lineage (NCBI taxonomy): Bacteria > Pseudomonadati > Pseudomonadota > Alphaproteobacteria > Acetobacterales > Roseomonadaceae > Roseomonas > Roseomonas sp. WA12. Next base: position 576,665 of record NZ_CM135108.1, read on the forward strand.
CTCGATGCCACTCGTCGGCGCGAGGCGAACGGCGTGGTGCTGCGCCTACCCGTCACGGTCGTTCGCACAGCGGCCCGCACCGCCCCGCCGGGCGCGGGCTTCGTCTCCGACCTGATCGATTCGGCGCTGCGCGGGCGCGCCTTCACTGCTCCTCTGGCGCCCGGGCACGCAATTCCCGTGGCCTCGGCGGAGGCGGTGCTGGGCCTGGCACTGCGCGCTGCCCTGTGCCCGGTACCGGCATCGGTCCTGCACGTGCCATCCCTGGCCGGATCGGCGGACGCGGCTCGCGCCGCCCTTGAAGCCTGCGGCATCGCTGCGCCCTATCTCACCTGCGCGTCGGACCCGGCGGTTGAACGACTCGTGGCCGGCTGGCCAACGCGGCTGGGCACGGTGCATCCGGCTTTCTCGGACGAGCTGGTAGATGTGGGACTGAACGGCATCATCCGCGCCCATGCCAGGCGGACCGGGACAACTTTGGCCGTAGAGATGCTGCCCAAGTAGCGTAGATGGCCGCACAGGCCATTGTGCGCTGCGCCCGAGCCTGCCAGCGGGGCCGAAAACAAGGAGAAGACCCCGGGGAGCCTCAGGCTCCCCGGTGGAGAGGCCCATCGCAGGCGAGGCCTCCGCTGGGCAGAGATGCCGGCCGCCTAGGCCGGCCGTCGTAGGCCCTACTTCTTGCCCTTCGTGCGCGCCTTGCGCGCCGCGTAGCGACGATCACGCTCGAGCTTCGCCTCGATCAACTCCTGCTTCGCCCGCTCGGCAGCCTCGGCGGCCTGGCGGGCCAGCTCGGCTTGGCGGGCCTCTTCCTCAGCGATCAGCCGCAGGCGCTCGGCCTCCTGGCGGGCCTTCTCCTCTTCCTTGAGACGCCGGCGCTCGGCCTCACGAATCTCACGGGCCTCGATAATGCGCCGGCGCTCTTCCTGGCGGGCCAGGACCTCGGGGTCGTCGGCGGGCGGCCGTGACTTGAAGCGCTCGAGCAGCGCCTTCTTCGCTTCGAGGGAGTTCTTGCTGCGGTCGTTGAAATCAGTGCCCTTGAGGGTTCGCATCGTCGCTCTCTGCTGTGGTCTTCGCCGGGGGGCGGCCATTCGTCGGGCCCGGCGCGGGCCGCGTCGCGGGATGGCCGTCAGGTGGCATCGCGCGCGCGAAAAAGAAAGCCCGGAAAGCCTGGCCTGAAGCCTGGACCTTCCGGGCAAGTGCATACAGGGAGGCTTCACGTCCCGACTGAAACAGGGAGACGCGGGGATCCGGGGACCCCGTCCGGACCAAATTGCCGAACAAACGAAGCCTAGGCCCGCCTTCTCCCTGCCGGACGCGTCAAGAACGGCCATCCGCCATGCGGCATCGGCATGACGCGGCGCAGCAACCCTTAGACGGCGGCGAGCTCGGCTACCAGGAAGTCCCGGAAGACCGCCACACGCTTCGAGTTCCGCATCTCTTCCGGATAAACGAAGAACGCTTCGATCTTGGGCGTCTTCAGCTCCGGCAGCACCGGTACCAACTCGGCCAGGTCCTCGCCCATATAGTCCGGCAGGGCCGCGATACCGAGGCCGGAGCGCACCGCGCGCAGCATGGCCGGCAGCGAGTTCACCTCAACGGCCGCCCGACGGGGCGACCCTGCACGCCGCCCAGCCTCAACCAGCCAATTAATGTCCTCCACGGGCGGGTGGTAGTCGCCGTAGATGATGAGGCGGTGTGCATCCAGGTCCTCCGCCCGTTGCGGGATGCCCGCCCCGCGCAGGTAGTCGGATGACCCCACGACCTTCCAGCCGAAGGTGGCGATATGGCGCTGGATCAGGTCAGGCTGCCGGGGCGGGTGCATGCGGATTGCCAGGTCGGCCTCCCGCATCGCCAGGTCCAGCTCCGTGTCGTCCAGCAGCAGCGTGACGGTCACATCCGGATGCAGCTTCAGAAACTTCTCAAGCCTTGGCGCCAGCCAAGTGGAGCCGAAGCCGGTGGTGGTGGTCACCTTCAGCCGGCCGGCGGCACGCTCGCGGCTCTCGGTCAGCAATGCCTCAGTCATGGCCAGCTTGGCGAAGACCTCGCGCACCGTCTTGTTCAGCGTCTCGCCCTGCTCCGTCAGAATCAAGCCGCGTGCGTGGCGGTGGAAGAGCGGGACCGCCAGGCTCTCCTCCAGCGCCTGGATCTGGCGGGAGACCGCGGACTGGCTGAGGTTCAGCGTGTCGCCGGCATGGGTGAAGGACCCGGCCTCGGCCACCGCATGGAAGACGCGGAGCTTGTCCCAATCGAGCGGCATCAGCCGTCCACCGCGTCATAGGCGGCGACCGCCGGGGCATCGTCCGGGATGTGGGCCAGCCACTTCTCGGCATCCAGCGCCGCCATGCAGCCGCTGCCTGCCGCGGTCACCGCCTGGCGATAGATGCGGTCCTGCACATCGCCCGCGGCAAAGACGCCGGGGATGCTGGTGCGGGCCGAGCCAGGCTCGGTGACGATGTAGCCATCGGCGTCGGTCTCGAGCTGGCCGCGGAACAGGGCGGTGGCCGGATCATGCCCAATGGCGACGAACATGCCGTGCACGGGCAGCTCGTAGCTGCCGCCGCCCTCCAGGCTGCGCAGCTTCAGGGCCCGCAGCGCCGGGAACTTGTCCTCGGTCGCCAGCGCCTCCTCCACCACCGTGTTCCATATCACGGAGACCTTCGGGTGGTTGAACAGCCGCTCCTGCATGATCCGCTCGGCCCGCAGGCTGTCGCGGCGATGGATCAGCGTCACCTTGCTGGCCAGCCCGGCCAGGTACAGCGCCTCCTCGACCGCGGAATTGCCGCCGCCGATTACGGCGACCTCCCGGCCGCGGAAGAAGAAGCCGTCACAGGTCGCGCAGGCGGAGACGCCGAAGCCGGACAGCTCCTTCTCTCCGGGGATGCCGAGCCAGCGCGCCTGGGCGCCGGTGGCGATCACCATGGAGGAGGACTCGTAGGTGTCCCCGGAGTCGCCGACCGCGCGGAGCGGCCGTGCCCCGAGGTCGACCGAGGTGATGACGTCCCCGACGATGCGCGTGCCGACATGCTCCGCCTGGGCGCGCATCTGGTCCATGAGCCATGGCCCCTGCACCGCGGCGGCGAAGCCGGGGTAGTTCTCGACATCGGTGGTGATGGTCAGCTGCCCGCCGGGCTGCAGCCCTGCGACGAGAATGGGTTCCAGCCCGGCCCGCGCCGCATAGATGGCGGCGGTGTAGCCGGCCGGCCCGGCCCCGAGGATTAGCAGTCGCGTGCGGTGGGTCTCGGCCACGTCCATGTCCTGAGTGGGATGCAGAGTCGTCGCCGCACCATATCGGTGCAGCGCACGCGTTGCACCACCCCTTACAGGCCCTCCATCCGGCTCAGGGCCTTGCGGGCTTGAAGGCGGGGCCCCTCACAGGGGATAGTCAGCCGCCCCGAAGCGTCCCGCCCGAACGGCCCGAGAGAAGAACCGCCCTTGAAAGACCTCGGCAAAGAGTTCGGGCCCGGCGCCCTGGATGCGACGGACCGCGACATCCTGCGGGAGCTGCAGGCCGATGGCCGCATGACCAACGTGGCACTTGCCGCCCGCGTCGGCCTCTCCGCGCCCCCCTGCCTGCGCCGAGTTAGGCGGCTGGAGGAGTCGGGCGTGATCCGCGGCTATCACGCCGATGTCGAGCCCGCTGCCCTGGGATGGGAGATCACCTTCTTCGCTGTGGTCGGGCTGGAGAGCCAGAAGCTGCCTGTCCTAGAAGCGTTCGAGGCCATGGTGCGGGAATGGCCGGAGGTGCGCGAGTGCCACATGATCCGCGGCGGCGGCGACTTCCTGCTGCGCCTTGTGGCCCGCAATCCCGCGCATGAGAACGAGCTGACCAACCGGCTGACCGGCGCACCGACCGTCATGCTGGTGCGCACGTTGCAGACAATCCGGACGTCCAAGGACGAAGCAGGTGTTCCTGTCGGGGGGTGAGGTAGGCCTATGGTAATCCGCGCGCCTAGCCCCCCGCCCAGATCCCTCGGCCGGCGGCCCGCGCCTGAGACTCGCTTTCCCTGAGCGCCGGTGCCGCATCCGCGCTGGCGCGGCCACCGCCGTTGAACAGCACGAGGTCGGAGAGGTCGCGCCCCTCCAGATTGCAACGGTGCGCGCCGTCGGACACGGCCTCGCAAACCACCTCCCGCCCGCCGAGATAGAGGGCGAACTGGCGGGCGAACTCGCCGCGCATGCCGATGACGCCGGTCAGCTGAATGGCACGGTTGCCGATGCGAAGCGTCGCCGTGTCCACCACGCTCGCCACACCGCGGAGCGGCGGGGCGCGGCTCGGTTCAACAGGGCGGGCCGGGGTGCTGGCGGCCATCGGGGCCTCGGTGGTCTTGGCGCGGTCGGCGTTGCGGACGAAATCCTGCCAGATTCGCGCGGGCAGGGCCCCGCCGGTCACGTTCCGCATCGGCGAGTTGTCGTCATTTCCCACCCAGACGCCGACGACGACATCGGCCGTCATGCCGATGAACCAAGCGTCGCGGCTGTCCTGGGTCGTGCCGGTCTTCCCGGCCACGGGGCGATCGAGGCGGGCCGCAGAGCCCGTACCGGTCCGCACCACCGAGAGAAGCAGGTCCATCAGCTCCTCATGAGCATTGGGGGAGAGGATGGGTGTGCCGCCCGGGATGGTGTCGGGGCGGCGGAACAGGGCGCGGTCCCGGGCGCGCACGTCCCGGATGATGTACGGCTCGACCGCACGGTTGTTGGCGGCGGCGGCGAAGGCGGCGGTCATCTCCAGCAGGGTCGCCTCACCGGCGCCGAGCGACACCGCCGGTGCATTGGGCATTTCCGAGCGAAGTCCCATGCGGCGGGCCGTATCCAGCACTCGCTCCCGGCCGACCTGGGTGTAGAGCTGCACGGCGACCGTGTTCACAGACTGGGCGAAGGCGTCGCGGAGCGACATGGCGCCGCGGAATCGGTCGCCGTAATTGCCGGGTTCCCAGTCACCGATGCGAACAGGGCGGTCCACCACCTGGCTGTTGGCGGTGAGGCCCGATTCGAGGGCGGCGGCATAGGTGAATAGCTTGAACAGCGACCCTGGCTGGCGACGCGCCTGGGTGATGCGGTTGAACTGGCTGGCCTCGTAATCCCGCCCGCCCACGGCGGCCAGCACGGCGCCATCATGCGTCATGGCCAGAAGCGCGGCCTGGCCAGCGTTCACGCGGCGGCCCTCGCCATCCAGCCAGCCCGAGACGACGCGCTCCGCAAGGTCCTGCAGGGCGGGGTCGAGGGTTGTGCGGACGGAGAGGTCCACCGGCAAGGGGCCGATAAGGCGGCGGGCCTCGGCCTCGGCCCAGTCGGCGAAGTAGCCGCGGCCAGCCGTCATCTCCGGCGGGGCACGCAAGGTCGGCGGTGCGGCGCGCGCGGTGGCGGCCTGCTCCGGGGTGATCCGGCCGGTCTCCTGCATAACGGCCAGGACCAGCTCGGCCCGGCGCCGCGCGCCCTCGGGGTTGCGGGTAGGGGCGAGGTTGGAGGGCGCGCGAACCAGCCCGGCAAGCATCGCCGCCTCCGCCACCGTCATCTCCGCCGCACCCTTGCCGAAGTAGCGGCGGGCAGCGGCATCGGCGCCCCAGGCACCGGCGCCGAAATAGGCGGCGTTGAGGTAGCGGGCGAGGATCTCCTCCTTGCTCAGCCGGCTCTCCAGCCAGAAAGCCAGCACCGCCTCCTGAACCTTGCGGGTGAGGGAGCGGTCTTGGGACAGGTACATCAGTCGGGCGAGCTGCTGGGTGATGGTACTAGCACCCTGGCGGGCGCGGCCGGCCTGCAGGTTGAGGAGGCTGGCGCGGAGCAAGCCGCGCAGGTCCACTCCGCCATGGTCGAGGAAGCGTCTGTCCTCTATAGCAATGATCGCATCCATCAGCGACTTGGGGATGGCATCCGCCGCGATCGGGTCGCCCCGCAGTACGCCGCGGGCCGTGAAGGCGGCGCCATCCCGCGCTTCCAAGATGAGGGAGGCCGGGGTTGCGTCGGGCGACATCCCGCCGCCGACAGGAATGCGCAGCATCGCCCAGGCCACAAATCCGAGCACGGCCAGTCCGGCCAGGGAAAGGGCGAGCAGGATGCGGGTGGGGCGGAACAGGGCGCGGAGAACGCGGGCTACGCGAGCCCGCGTGGCCGGCCGGGGCCGGGCAGCCGGAGCAGGACCTGTCGGAAGGGCAGAATGCTGGGCCGAGAGCCCCTGCTCAACGCCATTCGGGCCGAAGGGCGGGCGGCCTGCACCGTCGGCCGCGCTCATGGCCGTGCGGGCCGCTGTCGTCGAACGGCGTGCATCCGGGTCAGCGGACCGGTTCGATCCAGGTGCTGCGCTCGGCCGCCCGGGCCGGGGCAGGGGAGGGCCGGACGGAGGCGGGCTGGGCCGCGGCTGCCGGCGTCACGAGGGCAGCCGGTGCGGAGTCCGCGGTCGCCAGTGGCGCTGCAGGTCGGGCGGGCGGCAGCGGAGCCGATGCGACCTCCTGCACCGGAGGCCGTGCGGCCGGCGCGGGGGAGGGTGCTTCGGCCGCGGCCATCTGCTGCTGCGGCGCCACCGCCCGCGGCGGGGCGGAGCGGCGAGCCCGACGGACAGGCTGCGGGCGGGCGGGCGGAGAAATGCGGAAGTTGAAGATGCTGGAGAGCACCTGCTCCGGGTGCCAGCCGCCACCGCCGCGGCGGCGTGCCTCGGCCTCGGAGGGAATCAGCAGGGCCGAGGTCAGCACGGCAAGAAGGACAGGGGCGGTGCGAGGCAGGGCAGGCACAGGTCGGGCTCTCCACGCGGAACTAACCTAGGAAACCCCGGCCCGCCGCGGTGGTTTCGCCCGCCGGCCACTGCGGATCAGCCGCGCCGCACCACGTAGTCGCCTGCCTCCAGCGCGGCCACGATGGCGGCGCCCTGGGCGGCGTCCCGCACCTCCACCATCAATTCCAGCTCGGCCGTCTGCACGGACGGGGCGGCAAAAAGGCGCTGGTGGCTCACCTCGATGACATTGCCCCCGGCCGCGGCCACGCGCGTGGAGATGTCGGCCAGCACGCCCGGCCGGTCCGGAATTTCGAGATGCAGGCGAAGGATCCGCCCGTCCCGCAGCAGGTTACGCAAGAGCACATTGGCCAGGATGCGCGGGTCGATATTGCCGCCGCAGACGGCGGTCGCCACGCGCTTGCCGGCAAAGAGATCGGGGCGGGCGAGCACGGCGGCCAGCCCTGCGGCGCCGGCTCCCTCGGAGGTCACCTTGGCGTTCTCGGCCAGAACGGCGATGCCCTGTTCGACCGTGGCCTCGGGCACCACCAGCACCTCGATCTCCATGTCCCGCAGCAGGGCAAAGGGCAGCTCGCCCACGTCGCGCACGGCGATGCCCTCGGCGACAGTGGGGCCGCCGACGATCACCGGGCGGCCGGCCAGGCGCTGCGCCATGGCGGGATAGCCCTCGACCTCGACACCATAGACCTTCAGCCCCGGCCGCGCTTCGGCGATGGCGGCGGCGCAGCCGGCCAGAAGGCCGCCGCCGCCCACGGGCAGGATGACGGCATCCAGCTCCGCTGCGTCCTCCAGGATCTCCAGTGCCATGGTGCCCTGGCCGGCGATCACGGCAGGGTCGTCATAGGGATGGATGAAGACCAGCCCGTCGCGCAGCGCGAGCTCATGCGCATGGGCCGCGGCCTCGGCCAGTGTCTCGCCATGCAGGACCACGTTGGCGCCCCAGCCCTCGGTACGGACTACCTTGGTGGCCGGGGTGAAGCGCGGCATGACGATGGTGGCGGCGACCCCGCGCAGCGCGGCATGGCGCGCCACGGCCTGAGCATGATTGCCGGCGGACATGGCGATCACGCCCGCCGCCCGCTCCCGCGCCGTAAGGAGGGCGAGGCGGTTGGCCGCGCCGCGCTCCTTGAAGGCGCCGGTGGCCTGTAGGTTGTCCAGCTTCAGCAGCACCTCGGCGCCGGTGATCCGCGCCAGCGCATGGGGCTCGACCAGCGGCGTCCGGAGGATGGCGCCGCGGATGCGCTCCGCCGCCGCCCGCACATCGGCCAAGGTGACGGCGGGCGCCGTGCCGACCGGGACCACGCGGGCGAGCGACATCGGCCGCCTCAGCTGTAAGAGACGGCGGTGATCTCGACGGAGCGCGCGCCACCCGGCGCGGGCACCTCGACGCTGTCGCCCACCTTGCGCCCGATCAGGGCCTTGGCGAGCGGGGAGGAGATGGAGATCGACCCCGTCTTCATATCGGCCTCATAGGCGCCGATGATCCGGTAGGTCTTCTCGTCCTCCGTCTCCTCGTCGACGACGGTGACACGGGCGCCGAAGCGCACCTGGTCACCGGCCAGCTTCGAGACATCGATCACCTCGACCGAGGGAATCACTGACTCCAGGTCGGCGATGCGGCCCTCGATGAAGGACTGCTTCTCGCGCGCCGCATGGTACTCGGCGTTCTCGGAGAGATCGCCATGCTCGCGCGCCTCGGCGATCGCGCGGATCACGGCCGGGCGCTCCTCGACGCGCAGAACGCGGAGCTCCTCCTCGAGACGGGCGAGGCCCTCGGCGGTCATCGGGAACTTCTGCACGGGCGGGTATCCCCCCAGTTGCGACTGCACGGCTCACGCAGGCCACCCATACGCCCCCTCGGCGAGGGCGGCGTCAGGTGGCCCAGATGCAGCCGCCGCGCCCCCTGCAAAGGGGCGCGGCGGGTTGAAACGCTTGGGGCGGGCACCGGCCATCCCGTTGAAGGGATGCCGGACCCGCCCCTATTCGGCGCGGGCCGGTGAGGACCCGCTACGAGAACGAAGGCTGAAAATACGCCTGGAGTGGCGCCACATCAAGGGTACCTGCCCGAAGCGCCGCGATGGCGTGCACCGCGGCCCTGGCGCCAGCGAGGGTGGTGTAGTGCGGAACCCCCTGGGTGAGGGCGCTGCGGCGGATGTCGAAGCTATCGCTGACCGAGCGTCCGCCCTGGGTGGTGTTGATCACCAGCTGGATCTCGCCCGACTTGATGGCGTCCACGCAGTGCGGGCGGCCTTCCAGCACCTTGTTTACCACGCGCACAGCCAGCCCGGCCTCGCGCAGCCGCACCGCCGTGCCCCGGGTGGCCAGGATGTCGAATCCCATCTCGGACAGGCGCCGGGCCAGCGACACCGCCGCCGCCTTGTCGGAATCCTTCACCGAGATGAAGGCGGCCCCGCCCTCCGGCAGCTTTACCCCCGCGCCCATCTGGGACTTGAGGAAGGCGCGCTCGAAGGAGAGGTCGAGGCCCATCACCTCGCCGGTGGACTTCATCTCCGGCCCGAGCAGCACGTCCACGCCCGGGAAGCGGTTGAAGGGGAACACCGCCTCCTTCACCGCGACGTGGCGGTTGATGACCGTGTCGTCCAGCCGGAACTCCGCCAGCTTCGCGCCCGCCATGACCCGCGCGCCGATCTTGGCGACCGGCACGCCGGTGGCCTTGGCGACGAAGGGCACGGTGCGCGACGCGCGCGGGTTCACCTCGAGGACATAGATGTCCCCGTCCTTCACCGCGTACTGCACGTTCATCAGCCCGCGCACCTTCAGCGCACGCGCCATCGCCTCGGTTTCGGCCTTGAGTTCCGTGATGATGGCGGGCGGCAGGGAGTAGGGCGGCAGGGAGCAGGCGCTGTCGCCGGAATGGATGCCGGCCTCCTCGATATGTTCCATGACGCCGGCGACATAGACCTCGCCCGCGGCATCCGCGATGCAGTCCACATCCACCTCGATGGCGTCCTGCAGGTACTGGTCGATAAGGATCGGGTTCTCGCCCGAGACCTTCACCGCCTCCTTGCCGAAGCGCAGCAGCTGCTCGTGGTTATAGGCGATCTCCATGGCCCGGCCGCCGAGCACGTAGGAGGGGCGCACCACGACCGGGTAGCCGATCCGCTCCGCCTCATGCACCGCCTCGTCCAGGTTGCGGGCGATGCCGTTCTGCGGCTGCTTGAGGCCGAGGCCCTTCAGCAGTTGCTGGAAGCGCTCGCGGTCCTCGGCGATGTCGATCGCCTCCGCGGAGGTGCCGAGGATGGGGATGCCCGCCTTGTCCAGCGCCTGGGAGAGCTTGAGTGGGGTCTGCCCGCCATACTGCACGATGCAGCCAAGCAGCGTGCCCTTGCCCTGTTCCTTGCGGATGAGGGCGAGCACGTCCTCCTCGGTCAACGGCTCGAAATACAGCCGGTCGGAGGTGTCGTAGTCGGTGGACACCGTCTCGGGGTTGCAGTTGACCATGATGGTCTCGAACCCGGCCTCCCGCAGCGCATAGGCCGCGTGGACGCAGCAGTAGTCGAACTCGATGCCCTGGCCGATGCGGTTCGGGCCGCCGCCGAGGATAACCACCTTCGTGCGGTCGGTCGGGTCGCTCTCGCAGACCGGCGTGCCGAAGCCGCCCTCATAGGTCGAGTACATGTAGGGCGTGCCCGAGGCGAACTCGGCCGCGCAGGTGTCGATGCGCTTGTAGACCGGCAGCACGCCCATCCGCGTGCGGCGGGCCTCTACCTCCGGTGCGTGCAGCCCGGCAAGCTTGGCCAGGCGACGGTCGGAGAAGCCCATCGCCTTCAGGCGGCGCATTCCGTTGGCGTCCGTCGGCAGCCCGTGCTGGATCACGCCGGCCTCGGCCTGCACGAGCTTTTCGACTTCGCGGAGGAACCAGGGGTCGAACTTGCAGGCATCGTGGATGGTCGCGATGTCGAGCCCGGCGCGGAGGGCCTGCGCGACCATGAGGATGCGGTCCGGCGTCGGCGTGGCCAGCGCCGCGAAATAGGCCTCAGGCGAGCCGTCGCCCGGCACGGGAACCTCGTCCAGCCCCGAAAAGCCCGTCTCCAGCCCGCGCAGGCCCTTCTGCAGCGCCTCGTTGAAGCTGCGGCCGATCGCCATGGTCTCGCCGACCGACTTCATGCTGGTGGTCAGCGTGTTCGGCGTGCCCGGGAACTTCTCGAAGGTGAAGCGCGGGATCTTCACCACCACGTAGTCGATCGTCGGCTCGAAGGCGGCCGGGGTCGTCTTGGTGATGTCGTTCGCCAGCTCGTCCAGCGTGTAGCCGACGGCCAGCTTCGCCGCGATCTTGGCGATGGGGAAGCCAGTGGCCTTGGAGGCGAGCGCCGAGGACCGCGAGACGCGCGGGTTCATCTCGATCACCACCATGCGGCCATCGGCGGGGTTGATGCCGAACTGCACGTTCGAGCCGCCGGTATCCACGCCGATTTCGCGCAGGCAGGCGATGCTCGCATCGCGCATGCGCTGGTATTCCTTGTCCGTCAGCGTCAGCGCCGGGGCGATCGTCACGCTGTCGCCGGTATGCACGCCCATCGCGTCCAGGTTCTCGATGGAGCAGACGATGATGCAGTTGTCCGCGCTGTCGCGGACCACCTCCATCTCGTACTCCTTCCAGCCCAGCACGCTCTCCTCGATCAGAACCTCGGTCGTCATGGATGCATCGAGGCCGGAGGCGACGATCTGCTCGAACTCCTCCTTGTTGTAGGCGATACCGCCGCCCGTGCCGCCGAGCGTGAAGGAGGGGCGGATGACGCAGGGAAGCTTCACCTGCTCGAGCCCGGCGCGCGCCTCCTCCATCGTGTGGGCGATGTGGCTGCGCGGGCTCTCGATGCCGATCTTGGTCATGGCATCGCGGAACTTCAGCCGGTCCTCGGCCTTGTCGATGACATCGGCCTTCGCGCCGATCAGCTCGCAGCCATACTTAGTCAGCGCGCCGGAGGCGTCGAGCTTCAGCGCCGTGTTCAGCGCGGTCTGGCCGCCCATGGTCGGCAGGATGGCGTCCGGCCGCTCCTTGGCGATGATCTTCTCCACCACCTCCGGCGTGATCGGCTCGATATAGGTGGCGTCCGCCAGCTCGGGGTCGGTCATGATCGTGGCGGGGTTGGAATTCACGAGGATCACCCGGTAGCCCTCAGCGCGTAGCGCCTTGCAGGCCTGGGCGCCCGAGTAGTCGAACTCGCAGGCCTGGCCGATGATGATCGGGCCCGCGCCGATGATCATGATGGACTTGATGTCGGTGCGCTTCGGCATGGCTCAGGCCCTCCGGGGCAGCAGGAAGAGGATGATGGCGGCCGCGCCCTGGAGCACGGCGGAAAGGGTGACGGTCACGCTCACCAACTCGCCGAGGCGGGGGGAGGTGGCGCTGAGAAGCAGGGCGGCGATGCTTGCGGCACCGAGGCAGGACAGGCTGGCGGCGAGGACGCGGGCCGGGCGTGGAAGCGCGGCCAACGCGCGCCATGCGACCGTTGTCCCGACCACCGCGACCGCCAGCGAGCTGCCGGCGCCGTAGAACAGCGGATCGAAGTTGATATCGCCGGTGCTCATGGCTTGGCGTTTCCCTCGGAGGCGTCGGTCCCAAGATCGCGCAGCAGCAGGATCGTCACCGGCAGATGGGCGAAGAGGAGGAGGATGGTGACGTGAAACGCCTCCTCCAGCAGGTAGACGCCGCGGAAGGGATGCCACCCGTCCCACCAGGCGAAGGCGTGGAGGAGGAACGAGACGCCGAGCGCCGTGACGGCGCGCGGAAGCGGCGCGAGCAGCAGCTTGGTCGCCCAACGGATGACAAGCGTCGTCACCGTGCAGAGGACGCTGGCGGCCGTGTAGCCCACCAGCGCAACAACGACGGGCAGCAGGAATGGCACGTCGAAGAGCAGCGCGAGCACGCCGATCATCAGCACGGCACCGACCGCGAGCTGGTTACTCATCGAGTGCGCCCCAGGAAGGGACGGCCGAGCAGGAACAGCACCGCATGCACGCCCGCCCAGAGCGCGGCGGCGAGCGCCCGGCCGGGCTCGTGGTCCTCCCCGGCGAAGAAGACCACGCCGCCGAGCGCAAGGAAGGAGATCGCCACCCCACCCATCCAGGCCCTGTCGCGCGGCTGGCCCACGCGGGTCAGCGTCCACCAGGCCAGCAGCGAAAGGGGCAGCGCCAGAAAGAGGAGGCGGATCACCCGGCCGCCTTTTCCATCATGCCGGTGAAGCGGTGGAATAGGTGATGGCTGTCACTCGGGCCCGGCGAGGCCTCGGGGTGGTACTGCACGGAGAAAGCGTTGCGCGACGGGCAGGCGATGCCTTCGTTCGAGCCGTCGAACAGGCTGACATGGGTTACCGTCACCCCCTCGGGCAGCGACTTGTCGTCCACCGCAAAGCCATGGTTCTGCGAGGTGATCTCCACGCGCCCGGTGGCGAGGTCCTTCACGGGCTGGTTGGCGCCGCGATGGCCGCGATCGAGCTTGTAGGTCTTCGCACCCAGAGCCAGGGCAAGGAGCTGGTGGCCGAGGCAGATGCCGAAAACCGGCTTGCCCGCATCCAGCACGCCGCGGATGGCCGGCACCGCGTACTCGCCGGTCGCCGCCGGGTCACCTGGGCCGTTGGAGAGGAACACGCCGTCCGGCCCGTGGCGCAGGATCTCCTCCGCGGTGGCGGTGGCGGGCACCACGGTCACCTCGCAGCCGGCATCGGCCAGGCAGCGCAGGATGTTGCGCTTGGCGCCGTAATCGACCGCGACGACCCGGTGCTTCGGCGCTGTCTGGCGCGCATAGCCCTGGCCCCAGGACCACAGCGCCTCGTCCCACTTATAGGCCTGGGTGCAGGAGACGTCCTTCGCGAGGTCCATCCCCTCCAGCCCCGGCCAGCCCGCCGCCTCGGCGCGCAGCGCGGGCAGGTCAAATTTGCCGTCGGGCGCGTGGCAGATCAGCCCGTTCGGGGCGCCGGCCTCTCGGATGAGGGTCGTCAGCGCGCGGGTGTCCACGCCGGAGATGCCGGGCAGGCCGTGGCTCTTCAGCCAGTCGTCCAGGTCGCGCGTGGCGCGGTAGTTGGAGGGCTCTGTCAGGTCCGCCTTCACCACCAGCCCGAGGGCGGCGGCGCTGGTCGCCTCCGTATCCTCCGCATTGGCGCCGACATTGCCGATATGGGGGAAGGTGAAGGTGATGATCTGCCCGGCATAGGAGGGGTCGGTCAGCGTCTCCTGGTAGCCGGTCATGCCCGTGTTGAAGCAGACCTCGCCGACGCGCTTGCCCGTGGCACCGAAGCCGTAGCCCCAGATCACCTGGCCGTTGCCAAGCACGAGGCAGGCGGTCGCGCCCTCAGGCACAGTGTCGGCCTGGTTGGCTTGCGGGGCAGGGGTCATCGAGGGCTCCTGGGCCAGGTTGGCATCGGCGGTCGCGGCGGGTTGGGTGAGCGGATCGGCATCGTGCGGCATCGGCGCGCGGGGCAGGTCATCGAGCGCAAGGCCGGTGGCGGAGAGGACGGCGGGCCAGTGGCGAGGTGGGATGGCTCGGGCCTGGCGCCATTTGCGGATAGCTTCCGTGCCCACGCCGCAATGAGCGGCCGCGGCGCTGGCGCCACCCATCAGGGTCAGAATCTGCTCGACGGTCCGCATGCTCCCTATATGTGGGAAACCGGTTCCCAATGGAAGCGGGAAGGGTATGTTCGACTGGGAACTCACTTCCCAGGCTTCCGCATGGGCCCCGATCCGCTCTAGACCGCCAATCCAGTCAGGAGACCACATCCATGAGCCTTCGCGCCCGTTTCACCGAGGAACTCAAGGCCTCCATGCGCGCCGGCGACAGCCTCCGTACCTCCACCATCCGCATGGTCATGGCCAAGCTGAAGGACGCCGACATCGCGTCCCGCCCGACCGGTGTGGAGCAGATCCCGGAGGAATCCATCACCTCCCTCCTCCGCGGCATGGTGAAGTCCCGGCGCGAGAGTGTGGAGATGTACCGCCAGGGCAAGCGCGAGGAGCTGGCCGCGAAGGAGGAGGCCGAAATCGCGGTCATTGAGTCCTTCCTGCCGCAGCAGATGGATGACGCGGCGATGGAAGCGGCCGTGCGCGACGCGGTGGCCGAGACCGGCGCCAGCTCTATCAAGGAGATGGGCAAGGTGATGGCCGCGCTGAAGGCTAAACATGCCGCTGTGCTGGACATGGCCAAGGCCGGGCCGATGGTGAAGGCGGCGCTGGGCGGCTGAACTCCGGTCGGCAGGTGGGGTAGCCGCGCTATACTGCCGACCCATGGCCCTCCCGCCCAACTTCCTCGACGAGCTCCGCGCCCGCACCCCCTTGCCGCCGCTGATCGGCCGCAAGGTCAAGCTCGCGCGCAACGGGCGCCAGTGGAAGGGTTGCTGCCCCTTCCACAACGAGAAGACACCTTCCTTCTACGTCTATGACGACCACTACCACTGCTTCGGCTGCGGCCAGCACGGCGATGCCATCGGCTTCACCATGCAGACCGAGGGCCTGCCCTTCCGGGAAGCGGTGGAGCGGCTGGCCCATGAGGCCGGGCTGGAGGTGCCAAAGGAATCTCCCCGCCAGGCGGCGCGGGAGGCGAAGGCGCGGGACCTGCACGACGTGCTTGGCGCCGCCGCCGAGACCATGCAGCGCGCCCTCTATGCCCCCGAGGGCCGGCAGGCGCTGGAGTACCTGAAGGACCGCGGCCTGACGGACGCCACAATCACCCGTTTCGGCCTGGGATGGTCCGGCGCCGGCCGTGGGGCGCTGGCGGCGGAGCTGAAACCGACGGGCATTGAGCCCCGCCAGCTCGCCGAGGCCGGGCTGACCAAGCCGGCCGAGGGGCGGGACGGAGTTTACAACGACTTCTTCTACAACCGCGTCATGTTCCCCATCCGGGACAAGCGCGGCCGCATTGTCTCCTTCGGTGGGCGGATTCTGGGCGACGGACAGCCGAAATACCTGAACGGGCCGGAGACCGACGTCTTCTCCAAGCGCAGGACCCTTTACGGGCTGGACATAGCGCGCGAGGCGGTGTTCCGCGGCAAGGCGCGGCTGATCGTGGCCGAGGGCTACATGGACGTCATCGCCCTCCACCAAGCCGGATTCGAGGGCGCGGTAGCCCCGCTCGGCACGGCACTGACGCCCGAGCAGATGGAGGAACTCTGGCGTGTCACGCCAGAGCCCGTGCTGTGCCTGGATGCCGATGCGGCGGGGCTGCGGGCCGCGGCGCGGTCGGCAGAGATGGTGCTGCCGCTGCTCGGCACGGAGCGGACCCTGCGCTTCGCCACCGTGCTGGGCGGCAAGGATCCGGACGAGCTGATCCGCGCCAAGGGCCCGGCCGCCTTCCAGTCCGTGCTGGACGCGGCCAAGCCGCTCTCGGTCGCTCTCTATGATCTGATGGCCGACGGCCGTCCGCTGGACACGCCCGAGGGGCGGGCGGCCTTTCGCAACGACCTGGCCGCCGCCGCCGGCCGCATCCCTGACAAGTCGCTCGCCTCCGAGTACCGCAGCGCCCTGCTGAACCGCTTCTTCGAGAGCGCCCGGCCCCCGCGCCCGCAGCGGCCCGTCAGCGGCGGCGGCGAGGGGGGCTTCAAGCGCGGGAACCGCCCGGGCTTCAGGCCGCCCATCCGCCTGCCGCCCCGTGTGGCACCGGAGGCCGAGAGCACCCGGATGGAGCAGGCGCGGTGCATGCTGGCCATCATCCTCGCCCATCCCTGGCTCTTGCGGGAGGTGGAGGAGGCCTTCGCGCTGCTGGAACTGCCTCACGGCCATCCCTCGGCCATCCAGGCGGCGATGCTGGCCTGGCATGCCGGGCAGGTCATGGCTGAGGAGGCACAAGGCCTCACGGAAGCGTCAAATCAGGGTAGCGGCTCGCTTGACTCGGCTGATCTGCTCTCCCACTTGGACACGACCGGCCTCGGCGAGGCCCGTGCCTGGGTCATGCGCGCGACCGGCCTCCCGCGGGAGGCGGGACCGGATGCCCAGCCGGGCGAGACCCTTTCGGGCTGGTGGCATTTCTTCGGCTTCCTGCGGGGCGAGGGCGCGCTGGTCGAGGACCTGGTGGCAGCGGGACGCGAGTTGGAGACGGCGAACGATGCCGCATCCCAGGCTCGCGTCATTCGCCTCTCCCAGGCTCTTTCCGCGCTGCGCCGCGGCGAGACGGGGCTGGAGGAGGACGTCGAAGGCGTCGCTCCATAGGGTAGAGGCTTATGTGATTCCCGGTGGCGGCCCGAGCGCCTTCCGGTGGGTCCGTCCGTGGCGGGAGAATGGCATGGCGACGAAGGTGGCGAACGGCACGGAGACGGCGGAGCACCGCGACGAGGCGGTCGAGGGCGCGCTGCTCGACAGCCTGCTGGCTTCCGTCAAGAAGCTCATGGCGAAGGGCCGTGAGCGCGGCTACATCACCTACGACGAATTCAATGCCGCGCTGCCCTCCGGCCAGGTCTCCTCCGAGCAGATCGAGGACACGATGGCCCTCTTCTCGGAGATGGGCATCAACCTCGTCGAGGCTGAAGAGAGCGCCGACGACGACACCGAGAAGAAGCCCGCCAAGGCCGAGGGCGAGGAAGACGAGGAAGAGGGCAAGGAGAAGCCCGAGGACGAGGAGTCCGGCGGCAACGTCGACGAGGCGAATCTCGGCCGTACCGACGACCCCGTCCGCATGTATCTCCGCGAGATGGGCAGCGTGGAGCTGCTCTCTCGCGAAGGCGAGATCGCGATCGCCAAGCGGATCGAAGCTGGCCGCGACATGATGATCGGTGGCCTCTGCGAGAGCCCGCTGACCTTCCGCGCTATTGTCGGCTGGCATGAGGCCGTGGTGAGCGGCAAGCTGCTGCTACGCGACGTTATCGACCTCGAGGCCACGAACAACGCGGACATGCCTGACGGCCCGCCGCCGGAGGCCGAGGAGTTCGAGGAAGGCGAGGAGGGCGAGGGCGTCGGCCTCTCCCTCTCCGCGCTTGAGGAGAAGCTGAAGCCCGAGGCGCTGGCTGCCTTCGAGGCGATCGAGCAGGGCTATGCCAGGCTCGAGAAGATGTCGAACAAGCGGATGGAGGCCTACACCACCGGTGGTGAGCTGGCCGGCCGTTCGGAGAAATCCTACGAGAAGCAGCGCCTTGAGATCGTGGCTCTCGTGCAGAAGGTGCATCTGCACAACAACCGAATCGAGGAGCTGGTCGACCAGATCAAGGGCCTATACCGCCGCCTGGTGGGCCTGGAAGGCCAGGTGCTGCGCCTTGCCGAGAGCCACAAGGTCAAGCGCGCCGAGTTCCTGGAGCACTGGGCCGGCGCCGAGATGGACCCGCAGTGGTTCGACCGCATTGGCAAGCTGAAGGGCAAGGGCTGGCAGGCCTTCGTCGCCAACTCGCGCGAGGATGCGGAGAACATCCGCGCCGAGATCGGCAAGGTCGCCTCCCTCACCGGCCTGCCGGTCGGCGAGTACAAGCGCGTCTACGCCACCGTGTCCCGGGGCGAGCGCGACATGACGCAGGCGAAGAAGGAGATGATCGAGGCCAACCTTCGCCTCGTGATCTCCATCGCCAAGAAGTACACGAACCGCGGCCTGCAGTTCCTGGACCTGATCCAGGAGGGGAATATCGGCCTGATGAAGGCCGTGGATAAGTTCGAGTATCGCCGCGGGTACAAGTTCTCCACCTACGCCACCTGGTGGATCCGGCAGGCGATCACGCGCTCGATCGCGGACCAGGCGCGCACCATCCGTATCCCCGTCCACATGATCGAGACGATCAACAAGCTGGTCCGGACCAGTCGGCAAATGCTGCACGAGATCGGGCGCGAGCCGCAGCCGGAGGAGCTGGCCGAGAAGCTCGGCATGCCGCTAGAGAAGGTCCGCAAGGTCCTCAAGATCGCCAAGGAGCCGATCTCCCTCGAGACGCCGATCGGCGACGAGGAGGACAGCCATCTCGGCGACTTCATCGAGGACAAGGCGGCCATCATCCCGCTGGATGCCGCGATCCAGTCCAACCTGCGCGAGGCGACCACCCGCGTGCTCTCCTCCCTCACGCCGCGTGAGGAACGCGTCCTGCGGATGCGCTTCGGCATCGGCATGAACACGGACCATACGCTGGAAGAGGTCGGGCAGCAGTTCAACGTGACCCGCGAGCGCATCCGCCAGATCGAGGCGAAGGCGCTCCGCAAGCTGAAGCACCCGACGCGGAGCCGTAAGCTGCGATCCTTCCTGGACAACTAGGATGTCCGCGACGACCCCGGTTCAGGTCGAAGTCACCTTCCTCCGCATGCAGCGCCCGCCGGCTGACCCGCCGGCGGTGTTGCCGCCTGAGGTGGCCGTGGCGAAGGTCACGGGCTGCTCCGTGCCGTTTTACCGCTACCTCTACGACACGGTCGGGCGCGACTACTGCTGGTGGCTGCGACGCACCCTGCCGGACGAGAAGATCGCGGTCCTTCTCCGCGATCCCGCCGTCTCCATCCATGTCCTCTACCGGGATGGCGAGCCCGCCGGCTTCCATGAGCTGGAGCGGCGCTGGGACGGCACGACCAACCTCTCCTATTTCGGTCTCATGCCACACGCGATCGGCCACGGGCTGGGCCGCCTCTTCCTGCGCCACGCGATTGACACCGCCTGGGCCGGTCCCTGCTCCATTCTCACCGTGAACACCTGCACGGCCGACCACCCGCGCGCCCTGCCCAACTACATCGCCGCCGGCTTCAGCCCGGTGCGCCGGGTGCGCGAGGAATGGCCGGTGCCGACGAATCTCGGGCTGCGCCTGCCGCCGCGCGCCGGCTAGCCATCCCCGCATCGCCCGCCGGTTGACCCGGCCGGGCGCGCGCACCTAGCCTTCCGGCAAACAAAACACCGGAGGATTTGTGCCATGGACCGCAGAAGCATGCTTGGCGCCCTCGCGGCCACGCCGGCCGCGGCCACCCTCGCGCAGGCGCAAACGGCCCCGGCCCCTGCCGCGACCCCTACGGCCCCGAAGACCTATGTTCTCGTCCATGGCGCCTATGGCGGCGGCTGGATCTGGCGCGACGTGGCCGCCGGCCTTCGCCGCCTGGGCCATGAGGTCCGTACCCCCACCCAGACCGGCCTTGGCGAGCGCAGTCACCTCATGTCCCGCCAGATCACGGTGGACACGCATATCGAAGACGTGGCCAACGTCATCCAGACCGACGAGCTGCGCGACATCATCCTCGTCGGCCATTCCTACGGCGGCGTGGCCGTAACCGGCGTTGCGGACCGGCTGACCGACCGCATCCGCCACATCGTCTATCTCGACGCGTTGATCCCGGAGAACGGCGAGAAGGTCTTCGACATCCTGCCCACCGGCATGGCCGACGGCCGCCGGCAGGTGGCGCGGGAGCAGGGCGGCGGCGTGGCCTTGCCCGTGCCCGGCCCCGACGGCTTTCCCATCCCCGCCAGCCCCAACAAGGACTGGTTCATGCGCCGCCTGCGCCCGCACCCCATCGGCACCTATGAGAGCCCGATGCGCCTCTCGAAGCCGGCGGGGGCCGGGCTGCCGGTCACCTATGTCGCCTATACCAACCCTGCCCTCGCCTCGATCGAGCCGAGCCGGCAGCGGGCCAAGGCGAAGCAGGGCTGGCGCTACGTCGATCTGCCCGTACCGCATGACGTGGAGATCCCGGACCCGCAGCGCGTGGTGGACCTTCTTGCCGGGATTGGTTGAGCCGGAAGGGGCGGTGGACGCGCCGTCCCTTAGCCGCGGGGTCTGCGGATACGCTGCCAGATCCAGCGCAGCAGGATCACGACCCAGGCGATGGTGGTCCCGATGACGATGGGCCAGGTGACCAGCATGAACCAGCCCATTATGCCGGTGGTGTAGAGTAGCTCCCCGAGATCGGTGCCAAACGGGCCGGGGCAGGGGTGGATGCTGCTCTCATCCACCCGGCAGTCCAGGGCTCCTGCCACCGCCGAGGTGAACAGCACGGAGAGGAAGGGCGCCCAGCCGAGCAGGGTGACGAGGCCGAGGCCGATCAGCAGCCCCAGCCTGTTCATCGGACGGCCCGGACCGATCCCAGGGGGCAGGCGTGGCGTCAGGGGTTTGTCCGGCCGTGCCGACGCTGAAGGAGCCAGCGGAAGAAGATGACCACCCAGGCGAGGCCGGTGGGTAATGCGATGAGGGCGGCCGGGATCATTAACCAGCCTCCCGCCATAGTCATGCCGTAGAGGCCGGACCCGATATCGCCGAAGGGCGTCGGGCAGGGGCCGGCCGAGCCGCCGATCCGGCAGCCGTAATGGTCTGCCAGGATCAGGCCCGCGGCCCAGAAGGCCGTGGGTGCCCAGCCGATCAGGGTGAGGGCGAGGAGGATCCAGCGCCCCCAGCTCCAGCTCCGCCGGGGAGAGAGGGCCTCGGCCAGCGGGGCCACGGTGGCTACTTCTTCGAGGCGGCCTCAATGCCCTTGAGGATCAGCTCCTCGGCCTGGGCCTTGGTGCCCCAGCCCGTGATCTTCACCCACTTGCCGGGCTCCAGGTCCTTGTAGCGGGCGAAAAAGTGCTCGATCTGCTGGCGCGTGATCTTGGGCAGGTCGTCGCAGGACTGGATGTCCGTGAAGTAGGGATGCAGCTTGTCATGCGGCACGCAGACGAGCTTCTCATCCTGCCCGGCCTCGTCCTCCATCAGCAGCACGCCGATTGGGCGGCAGCGGATGACACAGCCCGGGACCACGGCGGCGGGGATCAGCACCAGCGCGTCGGTCGGGTCGCCGTCATCGGCCAGCGTGCCGGGGATGAAGCCATAGGCGGCCGGGTAGTTCATCGGGGTGAACAGGAAGCGGTCCACCACCACTGCGCCGCTGTCCTTATCCAGCTCGTACTTCACCGAGGAGCCCTCGGGGATCTCGATCACCACGTTGATGTCGTGCGGCGCATCTTTGCCGGTCGGGATCTTCTCGAGGTTCATGCGTCGGTCCTGGGTTGGAGCGCATCGGCGCGGGTGTAAGAGGGTATCGCTGCGCCTCTAGCAGTGGTGGCGCGACCCGGCAATTCGGGTGCGCCGCCCGGGCGCTTGCGGGGCGGCCCGGCGCCCCGCAGCATGGTGCGAACCATGCCCGAAACCCTGGGCCCATGATTCTGGGGAGAGATTGCCATGACCCGTGCCGTGCCCCGCCGCGCGCTGCTCGCTGCCCTGCCAGCGGTTCCGGCCCTGTTCGCCGCAGGCCGCGCCGTTGCCCAGGCCCAGTCGCCGGCCCCGGTTCCCGCCCCCGCAGCACCAGGATCTGGTGCCCTCATCGTCCGCAAGCAGGTCTTCGAGGCCGGTGAGTACCGTACGCGCGGCGGCGGCACCGTGCCGAACGCCCGCGTCGGTTACCAGACCGCGGGCACGCTGAACCCGGCCGGCGACAATGCCGTGCTCATCACCCATTTCTTCTCGGCCAACAGCCACGCCTTCGGCCGCTACGCCCCGAGCGGGCCGGCCGGCTACTGGGACGACATCGTCGGGCCGGGCAAGGCGATCGACACGAATCGATTCTTCGTCGTGTCCTCCGACACGCTGGTGAACCTCAACCTCAACGATACGCAGACCACCAGCACCGGACCCGCGACGCTGGACCCCTCCACCGGCCGCCCCTTCGGGATGAACTTCCCCGTGGTCTCGATGCGGGACTTCATCGAGGTGCAGAAGCGTTTGCTGGACAGCCTGGGCGTCAAGCGCCTGGCGCTTGTGGCCGGGCCGTCGATGGGTGCGCTGCAGGCCATCGAATGGGCCTGCGCCTATCCGGAGATGGTCGACCGCGTGATGCCCGCCGTCGGCACCGGCGAGTTCGACGCCTTCCTGATCGGCTGGATGGAGCTGTGGGAATCCCCCATCCGCACGGACCCCAACTGGCGAGGCGGCGACTACTACGGCCAGGGCCGCGAGCCGCCACTGCGGGGTTTGGCGGAGGCGCTGAAAATCGTCACCCTCCAGGCGCGCGATCGCGGCTCCATGGCGATGTTCGGCCGCCGCCCCGTGGAGGGCCAGGACCCTGCCCGCCGCATCAACGACAGCTTCGCCGTGGAGAAGTTCCTGGAGGACGCCGCCACGGCCCGAGCGAAGACCGCCGATGCCAATGCTTTCCTCTATCTCACCCGCGCGAACCAGCTGTTCCTGAACGAGTACCCGGATACGGCAACGGCCCTGGGCCGTAGCCAGGCCCGCTGGCTCGTGGTGCCGGCGCCGGGGGACCGGGTCTTCCCCATCGCCTACAACCGCGACCTCGCCGAGGCCCTGCGCCGCGCCGGGCGACCGGTCGAGGTGGTGGATCTCGAGGGCGGGCTCGGTCACCTCGAGGGCGTCGCGGCGATGGCGAAGGCGGAGGCGCAGATTCGCGCCTTCCTCGCGCCCTGAGCTTTCTCACGCCATCAGGGTGATCTAAGGAGCCTCCTGGGACGGGCCGGTAGCTCAACGGTTAGAGCTGGCCGCTCATAACGGCTTGGTTGCGGGTTCGATTCCTGCCCGGCCCATCCCGCGAACCCCTACCGCCCCAGCAAGCCCCGCAGCAGGTCCTGCACCTGCGGGCGGCGGTCGCGTGGGGCCTCGGCGGGCGGGGGCGGTGGAGCGCCGACCGCAGGGGCTGCCCCACGGGCGAGGGCAAGCTGCCCCGCGCAATCCGCCGCCGGCGGGGGCGCGTTGCGGCCGCCGAGCAGGCCTTCCACCAGATTGCCGATTGCCGCCGCGTTGTCATCGCCGGAGCGTTGGGCCAGGCCGCCCAGCACACCGGCCGCCGCTGCCGTCGCGGCATTCGGATCCACCGAGACTCGCGGGCTGCCGAAGCGGCCGGTGATGCCGAGTGGGGTGGTCAGCGATACCTCGCCCACCCGAATTACCGGGCGCAGGCGGAAGGCGAGGGTTTCGTCCGCCAGGTTGGCCGCGCCGGCGCCGGTGGTGCTCGCCACTCCGGTCTGCACCAGCAGGGCACGAGACTGCGCCACGCCGGAGCCAAGATCGAAGCGCAGGGCGAGGCAGCGGATCTCGGCGGCACTGGCGGTCGTGCCCTCCGGCACGATGCCGCGCAGGGCGGTGGTGGCGCCGGCCAGCAGCCGTGGGTCGAGCCGCCCACCGGTCATCGCGAGGCCGAGATGGCCCTCCAGGCTCCCTGCCAGGGCGCGCAGCCCGCTGCCTGCGCCGCGTAAGGAAAGATCGAGTGCCGCGTGGCCGGAGACGGGGGAGTGCGCGCCGAGGGAGGCGAGCAACGGGGCCGGGTCCACGCCACCCTCTCCGCTGCGGAGATCGAGCGCGAGGCGTGGCGGGGTAGCGCCGGCCTCGGCCAGGATGCTGCCGCTGATCGGACCGCCCGGCGTCGTACCGGCGAACCGCTCGACTTTCAGGGCGCGTCCGTCCAGCACGGCGCGAAGCGAAACCTCCCGCCAATCGGCGCCGCGCAACCGCAGCGCGGCGAGGGTGGCTTCGGCATCCAGGGCCAAGGGGGCATCGCGGATCGCGGAAAGGTCGATCGGGGTGTCAGGAATGACGCGGCCATCGGGCCGGGCCGCTGGCGGTGCCGCCTGAGGCGGCGGGGCAGGGCTCGGTGCGGGGGCGGCCAGTGCCGCTTCTGCGGCGGACGCCGCCGGAGCAGGCGCAAGGAGCGAGTCGGCGTCCACGCGCTCCAGCCGGGCACGGAGGGTGATGCGGGGCAGGGCGCCGTCCTGCCGCCATGTCCCGCTCGCCTCCCCGGCCGCCTCCCTTGAGGTGAGGGTGAAGGCAGGGATCTGTCCGCCTCCGGGCACCACACGCAGCTGCCCCTCCACCACGGCATCGTGCAGCCCGGGCAAGGCAGTGCCGGCACGGGCACCGAGCGCGCGCAGATCGGCGGCCTGCAGCCCGAAGCGCCACTCCGTCCCCTCGATTCCGCCGCCTGCGGCAAGGGCGCCCCGAGCCGTGGCCGAGAGGCCCTCGCCCGTGATGGTGACGGCGAGCGGGATCGCGCCGCCCGCGCGAGCCTCGGCGAGCCGCGGACCCTGGGCGGCGAGGGTGAGCGGGAGCCCGCCAAGATGAAGCGTGCCGTCCAGCGAGATCGGCGCGTCCGGTGTGGCGGAAACCTGGGCGGGGCCTATCCGTAGCGGACGGCCTGCGACGGCGAGTGCCGCCTCCGCAACAGAGACGTGCAGGGCGGTCAGGCCCGCCGCACCGGTTGCCTCGGCCACCAGGGACAGGTTTCGCGCCTCGGGCAGAGCTGTGCCGGGAAGAAATGGGGCGAGGCGTGCAGCGGTGTCGGCCGTGGCCGCGAGCCGCGCCTGCCAGGCATCCGGCCGAAGGGGGAGCGCGAGGGTTCCGTTCGCCTCGGCGTTCATGCCGGGGGCGGAGATGCCGAGGCGAAACGGCCAGTCCCCCGCCGCGCCGGCCAACAGGGTGGCGAGCGGCCCGGTGCCGCCGTTGACGGTGGCGGTGACGCCGCGCGCGACCGCCTGACCCTCAGCGACAATGGCGCGCTCGGCCGTGCGGAGAGTGAGGCGGGGGAGCTCCAGCACTTCCTCCCGGCCCGGACTGCGCCAGGTGACGCGGCCGCGCTCGAGGGCGACGGCGCCGACCTCCAGGCCGAAGGGGTGCGCGGGTTCGGCGGGTGCGGCCGGGGCCGCGCCGGGCGGCGGGGCGTCCGGCTGCGGCGGCCGGGCGAATTGCCAGTTGGCCCGGCCGCCGGCATCCGTCTCGAGGAGAAGGTCGGGCTCGACCAGGGTGAGGCGGCGGAGCTCCACCTGCCGAGAGAGGAGTGGCACCAGGGCCACCTCCACCTCGATCCGCCGGACCCGCAGCATCTCCGGGCGAGAGAAGCCGGGCGGGTTGGCGAGGACGGCCCCTTCCAGCGAGAGCGTCGGCACCAGGGCCGGGCGGAGTGTGACGGCCGAGAGGGTCAGGGCCCGCCCGGTCGCCGCCTCCACCGCCGCCTCGATGCGGGGGCGCAGCGAGTCGGTGCGGAGGAAGGCAAGCAGGGCAGCGTAGCCGGCCAGGGGAAGCCCAACGACGAGAAGGGCAAGGGCGATCAGCCAGGGCCGTGCCCGGCGCAGGCGGCTGCGTGGGACCGGAGAGGGGCCGGAGGTCTCGGTCATGATCCGGTTCCCGGGGTGCGGTTCAGCGGGTCCGCCCGGCGGGCGGGGTGCGAGGACGGTCGAAGCCGAGGAAGGCGAAGCTCTCGTTCATATGGGGCGGCAGCGGTGCCGAGACGGAAAGAGTGCCGCCCTCGGGATGCGGCAGCTCGATCGCGCGGGCATGGAGGTGGAGGAGGTTCGACATCCCCTCCAGATGGGCCGCCGCGCCGCCATACTTGCCGTCCCCCAGGATGGGGGTCTTCAGCGCCGAGGCCGCATGGACGCGGATCTGGTGGGTGCGGCCAGTCAGCGGGTTCATCTCCAGCCAGGAGACGTGCTTGCGGGCATTGTCCACCACGCGGAAGTCGGTAATGGCGACTGAGGCGTCATCGCCCTCCTCCGCGGGGGCGGTCCGTTCGCCGCGGGGACCGCCCTGCTTCGTCAGGGGCATGTTGATCCGCCCCGAGAGCGGGTGGGGGCGGCCGACAACCAGCGCCCAATAGGTCTTGCGCGCGTCCCGCCCGCGGAAGGCGGCAGCGAGCTTCGCGGCGGCGGCGCCGTTGCGCGCGAGCAGCAGCACACCGGAGGTGTCGCGGTCCAGCCGGTGGACGAGGCGCGGGCGGTCCTCATGGCCGAAGCGCAGCGCGTCCAACATGCCGTCCAGATGACGCTCGATGCCCGGGCCGCCCTGGACGGGGAGGCCGTGCGGCTTGTCGATCGCGATCACCGAATCGTCCTGGTAGATGATCAGCCGCTCGAGCATGGCCGCGTCGCGCTCGGAAAAGGCGCGGTGGGCCGGGGCAGGCGGCGGCGCATCGGGCAGGGGCGGTACCCGGATCTGCTGGCCGGGGACGAGGCGCGTGCCGGTCTCCGCCCGCTTGCCGTCCACGCGGACCTGGCCGGTGCGGAGCATCTTCTGCAATGCCCCCTGGTTGATGTGGGGGTGATGGCGGCGGAACCAGCGGTCGAGGCGGAGATCGGCCTCGCCTTCGGCGACGGTGATGAGGGCAATGGTCATGGCAGGGCGTGTCTAGCACCCCCTCGGCCCTGGCATGCACCCCGCAGGCCTTCGCCGGCGGCCGGCCTTCCCGCAAGCTCGCGCGATGAGCAGGGATTTTTCGCCGATTCACACCCCGCGCCTGGCCCTGCGCCTGGCGGAGAGCGCCGATGCCGCACCGCTCGCGGCCCTGATGACCGGCACCATCTCCGCCCGACTGGCCTCCTGGGGAATGCCCTGGACGGCGGAGCGGATGGCGGACCGGATCGCCTGCTGGCGCCCGATCGGCCTGCCCTGCGTGGTGGAACGGCGGCCGAACGGCGCGCTGGTCGGCTGGGTTCACGCCCTTCGCCGGCACGACAACCGGGCCCGCGCCGCCATGGGGTGGTGGTGCGCCGAGGCCCATCAGGGCCAGGGCTTCCTGCGGGAGGCCGCCGCCGCGCTTCTGCCCGTGGCCTTTGCAGAGCTGGATGTCCCGGTGATCGAGGCCGCCGCGCAGCCCGACAACCATGCCTCCTTCGCGGTCATGCGCGCCCTCGGGATGCAGCCGGGCGGCGAGCGCCTCATCCACGCGGCCGCGCGCGGGCGGGACGAGCGGGTGGTGGTCTGGGAGGTGAGGCGGGACGGCCGCCCGGTCCTCAGACCGAGAAGTTGAAGGCGACCGAAATGCGCGGGCGCGTGCCCCGGTACTCGCGCACGCCATGCACCAGCTAGGCCGGGAAGACGATCATCATGCCGCTCTCCGCCGTGACGTAATCCGTGAGCCCGGCGCTGAGGCAGCCGGGGATGGCCATGCGGAGTTGCGGGGCGAAGAAGCCCGGCAGGATGCCGCGGGGATCGTGGATCTCGAACTCGCCGCCCGGCCCGTCGCCGGCATCCACCCAGTACGCCGGACCAGAAGGCGGCGGGATGGTGGTGCGGGTGGTTGGAGTGGCCGGTGCAGTTGATGCTGGCCCAGGCGTTGCTGCGCGAGCGCGGCATCCCCTCGCGCTCCGCACCCTCGGCGGTGCGCAGGCGGGTGATGCCGTTCACCAACCCGGTTGCGGCATCCAGCAGCGAGGCACCGGCGGGGCCGGACCAGGTCCAGAAGTCATCGTCCGACTGCCAGCCCCCGCAGTTGTTGCGGGTGACGCCATCCGACATGCCGGCCTGGGCGAGGATGGCCGGGCGCAGGCGGGCGTTGAGGTCCTCGGCGTCATTCACCGGGGCCATCAGGAGCGGCGTCGGGAACAGGTTCCGCAGGCGGAATTCGCGCGCGCTGAAGGACAGCGGCTTGGCCTCGAAGGGATCCTGGGCGGGGAGGATGTCCATGGCGCTGCGTCCTGCGGCTCGGGCGGGCAGGATGGCGCAGGGAACGCTTTCGGAAGGTTAAGGCCAGGCCGGGGCTTGCGCGGGCGGGGCGGGTTCCCGAACTTCGCGCGCCAAGAGGGAGACCGCATCATGTCCGTCAGGGCCACAGCCCCCGTTGATCCGCAGGACCTTGCCCTCGTGCGGGAGTGGTTCCGGCTGCTGGCCGAGCATGTGCGGGCGGTGGATCTTGCCCCGGCCCGCGTGCTGTTCGCCGAGGACTTCATCGCCTTCGGTACCTACAGCGACTTCGTCCCGGGTCGGGACGAGGCCGAGCGGAACCAGTGGCGCAAGGTGTGGCCGACCATCGACGGCTTCACCTGGCGGCTGGACAATGTGCTGGCCGTGGTCTCGCCCGACCGGCTGCAGGCCACGGGCATGGGCGTGTGGGACTCGACTGGATACCACCCGGACGGGACGCCCTTCGACCGGCCGGGCCGCGCCACCGTTGCCCTGGCACGCGAGAGGGTGGGCGATCCCTGGGTGGCGACG
The DNA here is from genome assembly GCF_054165765.1 of Roseomonas sp. WA12. Classification (NCBI taxonomy): domain Bacteria; kingdom Pseudomonadati; phylum Pseudomonadota; class Alphaproteobacteria; order Acetobacterales; family Roseomonadaceae; genus Roseomonas; species Roseomonas sp. WA12. The sequence goes on from NZ_CM135108.1 coordinate 605,174, forward strand.
CACACGCATATGTCGCTGTTCCGCGGCACGCCGGACGTGTCGTACGGGAAGAAGCCGTCTCGGAGCTGAGGCAGCGCCTCAGCGGCGGCCCTGGCGAAGCTCCTCTCGCAACTCCTCCAGCCGATCGAGGTGCCGCGCCACGCGGGCCTCGGCGCCCCGCTCGGTCGGGCGATAGAGGCGCATGCGCCCCATGCCCTCGGGGAAGTAGTTCGCGCCCGAGAAGCCCTCCTCGGTGTCGTGGTCATAGGCGTAGTCGCGGCCGTAGCCGAGGGACTTCATCAGCTTGGTGGGCGCGTTGAGGATGTTGGGCGGGGGCATGAGGCTGCCGGTCTCGCCGGCCAGGGCCTGGGCGGCCTTCCATGCGGTGTAGGCGGCGTTGGACTTCGGCGCGGCGGCGAGATGCAGCACCAGTTGCGCCAGGGCCAGCTCGCCCTCCGGGCTGCCGAGGCGCTCGTAGCTCTCCCAGGCGCCGAGGGCGAGGGTGAGGGAGGCCGGGTCAGCGGCGCCGACATCCTCGGAGGCGAAGCGGAGCAGGCGGCGGGCGATGTAGCGCGGGTCCTCGCCACCCTTGATCATCCGCGCGAACCAGTAGAGCGCCGCATCGGGATCGGAGCCGCGCAGCGACTTATGCAGCGCGGAGATGAGGTTGTAGTGCTCCTCCCGATCCTTGTCGTAGAGCGCGGCGCGCTTCGCCAGCAGGGATGACAGCCCGGCGGGGTCGAGCGGCTTCGTGCCGGCGGGCAGGGCCTGCAGTTGCTCGGCCATGTTGAGCAGGTAGCGGCCGTCGCCATCGGCCATGGCGCGCAGCGTGGCGCGGGCGGGTTCGTCGAGCGGCAGGGGATGGCCGGCCTCGGCCTCGGCGCGGGTGAGCAGCAGGTCGAGCGCGGGGTCGTCCAGCCGCTTGAGCACCATTACCTGGGAGCGCGAGAGAAGCGCGCCGTTCAGGGCGAAGGAGGGGTTTTCCGTCGTGGCGCCCACCAGCACCACGGTGCCGTCCTCCACCACCGGCAGGAAGCCGTCCTGCTGGGCGCGGTTGAAGCGGTGGATCTCGTCCACGAAGAGCAGGGTGGCGCGGCCGTTGGCGCGACGGGCGCGGGCCTCGTCGAAAGCCCGTTTGAGGTCGGCGACGCCGCTGAACACGGCCGAGAGGGCGGTGAAGCGAAGATTCGCCTCCTCGGCCAGCAAACGGGCAATGGTGGTCTTGCCCACCCCGGGCGGACCCCAGAGGACGAGGGAGGCCAGCGCCCCGCGATCCAGCATGCGGCGCAACGCGCCCTCGGGGCCGAGGAGGTGGTCCTGGCCGACGACCTCGGAAAGGGTCTTCGGGCGGAGGCGGTCGGCCAGCGGGCGGGGCCCCGTGGCGGCGGGCGCGCCGGCATCCGGCGGGGCATCGGGGGTGCCAAAGAGGTCGTCCGGGGCGGCGTCGGCAGGGCGGCGGGGCGGCATGCGGGCAGGATAGGGCATGGCGAGGCGCGCTTCGATGGGCCTGCGGCCGATGGGTGGATGTTAACCCGCGCGCGCGCATCCTGCGGACGGGCTAGGTTGCCCCGCAGGAGGACCCACCATGCCCCACACCCGACGCGCCCTCGGCGCCGCGCTGCTCGCACTTCCGGCGTTGCAGATCCGGCCGGCCCAGGCCCAGACGCCCTTTCCCAGCCGCTCCATCCGCCTGCTGGCGCCCTACACCCCGGGCGGCGGGGTGGACACGACCGCGCGGCTGCTGGGCGGGCCCATGGGGGCCGCGCTCGGCCAGACCGTGGTGGTGGAGAACCGGCCTGGCGCGGGGGGAAGTCTCGGCGCCGGCGAGCTGGCCCGGGCACAGCCGGATGGGCACACCATTATGGTCGATGCGCTCGCCCATGTGGTGAACCCCTTCGTGCTGAAGGGCCTGTCCTTCGACTACGGCACCGCCTTTACCCCGATCAGCCAAGTGGTGGTGCTGCCGCAACTGCTGGTGGTGGACCCCACGAAGGTGCCGGCGCGGACGGTGCCGGAATTCGTGGCCTGGGCGAAGGGCAAGGACCTCTCCTACGGCTCCTCGGGCAATGCGACGGCCGCGCATCTGGCGGCCGCGCTGTTCCTGCAGCGCGCGGAGCTGGACATCCAGCATGTCCCCTATCGCGGCGGCACTGCGGCGCTGCAGGACGTGTTGGGGGGAGCCCTGGCCTTCGTCTTCGGCACCGTCTCCTCCTCGCTGCAACTGGTGCGGGACGGGCGGCTGCGGGCGCTGGGTGTCACGACGGCTACCCGCATCCCGCCGCTGCCGGAAGTGCCGACCATCGCGGAACAGGGATACCCGGGTTACGAGCTGAACGAGTGGAACGGGCTCTACGCGCCGGCCCGTACCCCCGCGCTGGTGGTCGCCCGGCTGCACGAGGCCGCCCGCGCCGCGCTGGCCGACGAGACGGTGCGCCAGCGGCTGGATGCCCTCGGGGCGATCCCGGTGGGGACCGATCCGGCCGAGTTCGCGGCCTATGTCGCGGCGCAGCGGCGGGCGATGGCCGAGATCGTGCGCAGCGCGAAGATCGAGGTGGGGTGACGCCTCAGCGCCGAGGGGCGCCGAGCCGCGGCTCGGTTCGGGCGCGCCCGGCCTCGGGCCAGGCGGGTGGCGGGGGGATGGGCGGCGTCATGCGCGGTGCCCGGTCCTCCCGCAGCACCATTTCCTGGCGGGGCGGGGGGAGCGGCTCCTCATAGGCTTCTTCCGTGCCGGCCGGGCGGCGGCGAAGGGCCACGGGCTCGGGCAGGCGCAGGGCGAGGCTGCGGATTTCCTGCTGCACGTCGTCCAGCTGAGCCTCAATGGAATCGAGGCGCGACTTCAGGCCGATTACGCTGAAGGGCATCATCAGAAAGGCGGCGAGCACGAGAAGGCCGAGCAGCAGGACGACCAGTCCGCTCCATTCCGGAAGGCCGGGGATGGCCAGCCTGTGGACGAATTCCGAATCCAGCACGCGCCTCGCTCTCCTGCTCTTTGCCCCGCCCGTCGCTCTGCCGTGCGGCTCAGCCGCCCGTCACGCTCATATGGCGGCCGACCGAGGGACGCTGTTCCCGCCCGATGACGAAATCATGCCCCTTCGGCTTGCGCGCAATGGCCGAGAGAATGGCGTCCCGCAAGCCCGCATCGCCGAGCGACGGGTCGCGCAGCGGGGCGCGAAGGTCGGCCGCGTCCTCCTGGCCCAGGCACATGTAGAGCGTGCCGGTGCAGGTCAGGCGCACGCGGTTGCAGCTCTCGCAGAAGTTGTGGGTCATCGGCGTGATGAAGCCGATGCGCCGGCCGGTTTCCTGCACCGTCTCGTAGCGGGCGGGGCCGCCGGTCTGGTGGGTGCTGGGCAGCAGGGTCCAGCGCTCGGCGATGCGGCGGCGGACGGCGGAGAGGGGCAGGTACTGATCGGTGCGGTCGCCGTTGACCTCGCCGAGCGGCATTGTCTCGATCAGCGTCAGGTCGAAGCCGTGCTCGCCGCACCAGGCGATCATTCGATCGTATTCGTGCTCGTTCACGCCTTTCAGCGCGACGGCGTTGATCTTCACCTGCAGGCCGGCGGCCTTGGCGGCAAAGATGCCGTCCAGCGTCTGCTCGAGCTTCCCCCAGCGGGTGACGGCGGCGAAGGTCTCGGGGTCCAGCGTGTCCATCGAGACATTGATGCGCCGCACCCCGGCGCGGAACAGGTCCTCGGCGGTCTTGGTCAGCTGGGTGCCGTTGGTGGTGACAGTGAGCTCTCGCAGCCCGCCTTCCCCGATACGGCTCCCGAGACCCTGGAACAGCTGCATGACCCCGCGGCGCACCAGCGGTTCCCCGCCCGTGAGGCGGATGCGGTCCACGCCCAGGTCGATGAAGGCGCCGCACAGCCGCTCCAGCTCCTCAAGCGTGAGGAGGTCCCGCTTGGGGAGGAAGGTCATGTCCTCGGCCATGCAGTAGACGCAGCGAAGGTCGCAGCGGTCCGTCACCGAGACCCGCAGATAGGAGATCCGCCGGCCGAACGGATCGAGCATGGTCTGGGTCGCTCCTGGGTACCAGTCGGTGATTTGGGCGCCAGACCCGGGTCTCCGCAAGGGGCGGTGAGGTATCGCCCGGGCGGGGCAGCCCCGCGGGATCAGCCCAGCAGGGCGATTCCGCCCGCGGCGAGCAGGGCCAGGAAGGCGAAGCGGCGGTACCAGGCTGGCGGGATGTGATGGAACATCGCGGCCCCGATGCGCACGCAGACCAGCAGGACCGGAAGCAGGGCCGCGGAGCGGAGCAGGGCCGGAAGGTCGATCAGGCCGGTGAACAGCGGCGGCACGATCGAGGCGACTCCGATCACCCCGAAGAACAGGATGAAGTTGGCCCGGTGCCGCCTGGCCTCCTCGGGCCCTGACAGGAAGTAAAGGATGACCGGCGGCCCGGACATGCCTGTGGCCCCCTTGAGCAGGCCGGCCACCGCGCCGACCACGAGGTTCACGCCCAGCGGGCGGGCGCCGTGGTAGCGCCAGGGCGAGAGCAGGACGAAGCCGAAAACGAGGACGAGGGCGCCGATGGCCCGCCGAAGCGTGGCGCCATCGGCCGCGAGAAGGACGAGCGAGCCGAGCGGCATGGCAAGAACGGCGGCGAGGCCGATCGGAACCACCATGCGCCGGTCGGCCTCGCCCAGCGCGCGGGGCAGAAGCTGGGCGGAGACGAGAAGTTCCATGAGCAGGACGACCGGCACGCCGGCGCGCGGCCCCCAAAGGGTGGCGAAGATCGGGGCGAGGAGGATGGCGGTGCCGAATCCGGAATAGCCGCGCATCAGCCCTGCCACCGCCGTGGCGAGGACTGCGAGAAGGAAGGGGATGTTGAGCACGGCCTCGCCGAGGGTCGCCACGAGACCGCTCAAGAGGCGGGTCCGTCCAGGATATCCAGGGTTGTATGGGCCGTGTTGATCAGCAATTTGCCCGCGTGCTCGAAGTTGACCGTGACCCTGTCTCCGATGACGGACTGGACCTGGCCCGTGCCCCAGTCCGGGCGGCCGGGATGGCGCACGAGTTGCCCCGGCTCGAAGATGCTGTCGAACATTGAGTGGATCGCCGATTTTGCGTTTCGGAATTGGGCGGGGCGGCTGCCGCCCACCGTGCGGCTTTACTAGCCATCAAGCTGGGCGGCGGCACAAGCGCCATTCCCCTTTCAGGAGCGCCCATGACGGACGAGCTTTCCCTGGCGCAGGACGTTTGCGCACGCATCTGCCATGACCTCGGCGGACCGTTGGGGGCGCTCTCCGGCGCCCTGGACCTTGCCGAGGCGGCGCCCGACGAGGCGCTGTCCGTTGCGCGCGACGGCGCTGAAGCCATGCGCCGCCGGCTGCGGCTCTGGCGCGCCGCGGCCGGTGCCGGCATCGGTCCGCTCGGCCGGGACGGGCTGGCCGAGCTGCTGGATGGCTCGCTTTCGAATGGTCGGGTGATGATCGATCTCTCGGGCCTGGACGCATCGGTCATGCCTGCCCCGCTGGCGCAGGCGCTGCTTGCCGCGGCGATGGTGGGGAGCGAGGCGCTGCCGCGCGGGGGCCTGGTGCGCGTAGCCGGGTGTGACAGCGAAGTGACGATCACGCCGGAGGGGCGGAACGCCAACTGGCCGCACGCGCTCACGGCCGTGCTGGCGGGGGAGACGGTCACCGGACCGCGGGACGTGGTCGCGCCGCTGCTGCTGAGCCTGTCCGAGGCGGCGGGGATCGTGCTCTCGCTCGCCACGGGGCCGGGGGAGGGAGTCGCGCCGCTGGTCCTGCGACCGGCGCCGGGCGGGCGTGCCGTGGCGGCGGAGGACTGATCGCGACGGCCTGGCCCTGGGCCGGGCCTCTCCGGCTCGCGGCTTCTCCGCGCGGCTTTACGGAATCTTCGTGTCCCCCGGCGATCCTTGCGTGGACAGACCGATCGCGGGGTTCCGATGGACGACTTGATCGCCGACTTCCTCACCGAGTGCGGAGAGGGGCTGGCCGGGCTCGATGCAGCGCTGCTGCGGCTTGAGCGCCACCCGAATGATCCCCAGACAGTCGGCGAGATCTTCCGCCTGATCCACACCATCAAGGGCACTTGCGGCTTCCTCGGCCTCTCCCGGTTGGAGAAGGTGGCGCATGCCGGCGAGAACGTCCTCGGCCGCTACCGGGACGGCTCGCTTTCTGTCACCTCGGGCGGGGTCTCGCTGATCCTGCGGGTGGTGGACCGCGTGCGGGAGATCATGAGCGGGCTGGAGGCCACGGGGTCCGAGCCGGCCGGAGACGATTTGGCGATCATCGCGGAGTTGGACGCGGTCTTCGCCGGCGAGGTGCCGGCGGAGGATGCGGCGCTGGCACCTGCGTCGGTGGCAGTCGGGCCCGTCGTAATGCCTGTTGTGGTGCCGACGAAGTCGAAGCGCCGCGCGGCGAAGCCCAGGGCCAAGACGAGCCCCCAACAGCTTTCCGAGCCGATCGCCGAAGAGTTGGCCGAGCCTGTCGCGATGCCGGCGGCCGAAGTCGCTTCCCCGCCTGTTCCCGTTGCGGCTGCGCTCTCGCCGGCCTCTTCGGTCATGGCTGCTGCAACGGCGCCAAGGGCCAAGTCGGCGCCGCGCCGCAGGAAGGCTGCGCCTGGGGCCGAGTTGCCCGATGAGCCGAACACCGCGCCGCAGTCATCGCCCGGACCGGAAGCGGTGGCTGTCGCCGCCGCTCCGCCCTCCGTGCCGGCCGCGCCACCTGTTGAGCCCGCGACAGCGCCGGCCGGCGAGGCCGTGGCGGTGGCGCAGACGCTGCGGGTGAATGTGGACGTGCTCGAGAGCTTGATGACGCTGGTGAGCGAACTGGTGCTGACGCGCAACCAGCTCCTCCAGCTCTCCCGCGCGCGGGAGGACAGCGCGCTGACCGGGCCGCTGCAACGCCTCTCGCATATCACTTCCGAGCTGCAGGAAGGCGTGATGAAGACGCGTATGCAGCCGATCGGCAATGCCTGGAAGGGCCTGCCGCGGTTGGTGCGGGATCTCGCGCGCGAACTGGGCAAGAAGATCGAGCTCGACATGCGCGGCGCCGACACGGAGCTGGACCGGCAAGTGCTGGAGATGATCCGTGACCCGCTGACGCATATGGTCCGCAATTCCGGCGACCACGGGCTGGAAGGGCCGGTGGCACGGCGAGAGGCCGGCAAGCCGGAGGCAGGGCGCATCACCCTCGATGCCTATCACGAGGGCGGGCACATCATCATTGAGGTGGGCGATGACGGGCGTGGCCTGGCCATCGAGAAGATCCGCGCCAAGGTGCTGTCCCAGGGCCTGGCGACCGAGCAGGAGCTGGCGGGGATGGGAGAGCGCGACATTCAGCGCTTCATCTTCCGCGCGGGCTTTTCCACGGCGGCCGCCGTCACCTCCGTCTCCGGACGCGGCGTCGGCATGGATGTGGTGAAGACCAATATCGAGAAGATCGGCGGCACGATCGACCTGCGCTCACGCGAGGGGAAGGGCACGACCTTCCTTATCAAGATCCCGCTGACGCTCGCCATCGTTTCCGCCCTGATCGTGGAGGCGGGGGGCGAGCGCTTCGCCATCCCTCAGATCGGCGTGGTGGAGCTGGTGCGCGCCGGGGATGGCGTGACGCATATCAAGGACGCGCCGGTGCTGCGGCTGCGCGACCGGCTGCTGCCTCTAGTCTCGCTCTCGCGGCTGCTGCGGCTGGACGAGCGGCCGGATGCGGAGCGGGGCGGCTTCGTCGTTGTCACGCAAGTCGGACAGAACCTGTTCGGCATCATCGTGGACCGTGTCTTCGATACCGAGGAGATCGTGGTCAAGCCGGTCGCGCCGATCCTGCGGCATGTGACCATGTTCAGCGGCAACACCATCCTGGGCGATGGCAGCGTCATCATGATCCTGGACCCGAACGGCATCGCGCGGGCAACCGGCGTGGGCGCGGAGGGCGTGCAAGAGGACCGGCGCGGGACCTCGGTGGCGAATGCCTCCTCTTCGGAGCGGATGTCGCTTCTGCTGTTCCGTGCCGGCGAGGGCGGGCCACGGGCGGTGCCGCTGGGTCTGGTCGCGCGGCTGGAGGACCTGCCGGCCGAGCGGATCGAGATGTCGCATGGGCAGCCCGTGGTGCAGTACCGCGGCGCGCTGATGCCGCTTGTGCCAATGGGTGACGGCTGGATGCCGCCGGTGCAGGGCGGACGCCAGGCGGTGCTCGTCTTCAACGATGGCGGGCGTGCCATGGGCCTTGCCGTGGACGAGATCCTCGACGTGGTTGAGGAGGCGCTCAAGATCGAGAGCGGGCAGGAGCGGCCCGGCTATCTTGGTACCGCGGTGATCGCGGGGCGCGCGACCGAGGTGATCGATTGCGCCTGGTGGCTGCGCCAGGCCGGCGAGGACTGGTTCGGGCCGCAGCGCACGGGCGACCAGCGCCGGCCGCGCCTGCTGGTGGTGGAGGACAGCGCCTTCTTCCGCAACATGCTAGTGCCCGCGCTGGGCGCTGCCGGCTTCGACGTTCTGGCCGCGGCCAGCGGGACGCAAGCGCTGAAACTGCGTGAGGCGGGAGAGGTGTTCGACGCCATCGTCTCCGATATCGAGATGCCCGTGTTGGACGGGCTGGGCCTGGCCCGCGCGGCGCGGGATGGCGGTGCGTGGCAGGCTACCCCGCTGGTCGCGTTGACCTCGCACACCGACGACGCCGCGGTGCGCCGCAGCCGCGATGCCGGCTTCGATCGCCACGTGCCGAAATTCGATCGCGACGCGCTACTGGAGGCGCTGCGCGGATGCCTGAGCGTCGCCCAGCCGTCTGACACGCAGCGCTAATTCGTAGCACCGAGCAGGAGCCGATCATGGAAGCCGTCCTCACCCCCTCGCGCCGCACTTCGGTGCCGCCCGCCGCTGACACCGCGATCCTCACCCTCACCGTCGCGGGGCAACTCTGCGGCGTGCCCGTCATGGGGGTGCGCGACATCCTCGGCGCGCAGGTCATCACGCCCATCCCGCTTGCACCCCCGGAGGTGGCGGGCGGGCTCAACCTTCGCGGGCGCATTGTAACCGCGGTGGATCTGCGCCGGCGCCTCAACCTGCCAGCGCGCGAGGCGGGTGCGCCGCCGCCGATGAGCGTGGTGGTGGAGGGTGGAGGCGAGCTCTACGCGCTGCTGGCCGATTCGGTCGGCGACGTGCTGGCCCTGCCGGAAGCGGGGCTGGCGCCCAACCCGCCGACGCTGGACCCGCTATGGCGTGAGGTGTGCGCGGGTGTTCACCAGGACGTACCGGGCGGCGACGATGCAGGAACGGCGCGGCTGCTGATCATGCTGGACGTCGAACGCGTCCTCGATATCGGCTGAGGGGAGAAGCGGGGATGCTCGACTGTCTGGTGGTCGACGACAGCCGCACGGTCAGACGGGCCGCGCGCCGGATGCTGGAGGCACGCGGCTTCGCCGTGCGCGAGGCCGAGGACGGGCAGCAGGCGCTGGATGCCTGCCGCGCGGCCCTGCCGCGGCTCGTGCTGTTGGACTGGAATATGCCGGTTATGGACGGCATCACCTTCCTGCGCCACGCGCGGGAGGAGTTCGGGCCGGACGAGCCGCAGATCATGCTCTGCACGACGGAGAGCGACTTGTCCCGCATCGTGGCGGCGCTGGAGGGCGGCGCGCAGGAATACATCATGAAGCCGTTCGATGATGCGATCCTCGCTGGCAAGCTCAATGTGCTGGGGCTGCTGCCCGACGAGGCCGCATGAGCGCTGCGTATTCCGGCGCCCCGCCCCAAGGACCGGGCAGCGGTTCCGTTGCACGCCGCGTGCGCGTGATGCTCTGCGACGACAGCGCGACGGTGCGGGGGATCCTCTCGCGGTTGTTGGGCGAGGACCCGGCGATCGAGGTCGTGTCTCGGGTGGGTGATGGGCGGCAGGCGCTCGATGCGCTGGCCTCTGCTCGGCCGGACGTGGTGCTGCTGGATCTCGAGATGCCGGTCATGGACGGCATGACGGCATTGCCGCTGTTGCTGCGCGCCGAACCGCGCCCCGTGGTGATCGTGGCGAGCGCGTTGACACAGCGCGGGGCTGCCGCCGCCATGGCGGCGCTCCGGGCCGGCGCGTCGGACTACATCCCCAAGCCTGGCGCGAGCGGGGGCGGGGCAATGGACCCGGCCTTCCGCGCCGAGCTGCTGGAAAAGGTGAAGGGCTGGGCCCGGATGCGGCGCCCGCCCGCCGTGTCTGCTCCTCCTGCGGCACTGGCCGTCGCACGTGCCAAGACGGCCGCGCTGCGCAGCGCAGGCGCGCCGGGGCTGGTGGCTGTCGGGTCCTCCACGGGCGGGCCGCAGGCGCTGGCCACCTTCTTGCGCGCGCTGGTACCAGCGCCGCCGGTGCCGGTCGTCATCGTGCAGCACATGCCGGCAGGCTTCACAACGATGCTTGCGGACCACCTGAACCGGGTAGGTCCGCTGGAGGTGGTGGAGGCCAGGGATGGCGAGGCGCTTCGGGCCGGGCACGCGTATCTGGCGCCAGGCGACCGGCACCTGCTCGTGGAGCGCACCCCGGCAGGGCCCGTGGTTCGGATGCGCGACGATCCGCCGGAGCATTTCTGCCGACCCGCGGTCGACCCGATGCTGCGGAGCGCCACCAAGGCCTTCGATGGCCGCGTGCTGGCGGTGATCCTGACCGGCATGGGGCAGGACGGGCTCGCAGGGTGCTGGGCCCTGGCCGCGGCGGGTGGCACGGTGCTGGCGCAGGACGAAGCGTCCTCTGTGGTGTGGGGGATGCCGGGAGCGGTGGCTCGGGCCGGGATCGCCCGGGAGCTGCTGCCGCCGGAGCGGCTTGCGGCGCGGGTCGCGGCGATCGTGGCGGAAGCGGGGAGGTTGGCATCGTGAGCGCAGCGGCATTCGAGACGATCGCGGCGCTGGTCCGCACCCGTGCGGGCATCGTGCTGGGCGCGGACAAGGGCTACATGCTCGACACGCGCCTGGGCGGGCTGATGCGGGAGCAAGGGATCGCCAATCTCGACCTCCTGGCGGCCAGGTTGCGCGCGCCAGGGGCGGAGCGCCTGGCGTCGGCAGTGACCGAGGCTCTGACGACCAATGAGTCCTTCTTCTTTCGCGACGGCAAGCCCTTCGAGCACCTCAAGCGCGTGTTGCCGCGCATCGCGGCCGCGCGGGGCGCGACGCATCGGCTGAAGGTGCTTTCGGCGGCCTGCTCCACCGGGCAGGAGGCTTATTCGGTGGCTATGGTGGCGGAGTCGCTCGGCCTGCTGCAGCGCCTGGAGGTGGTAGGGACGGATCTGAGCACGGAGGTGGTCCGGCGCGCGCGAGAGGGCGTCTATTCCCAGTTCGAGGTGCAGCGCGGCCTGCCCGTGCAGATGCTGGTCAAGCACTTCAAGCAGGAAGGCGGGCAGTGGCGCATCGGGCCGTCGCTGCGCGGGGTTGTGCGCTTCGACACCGGCAACCTGCTGACCGACCTGCGCCATCTTGGCAGCTTTGACGTGATCTTCTGCCGCAATGTGCTCATCTATTTCGATGCGCCGACGAAGACGCGGGTGCTGGCAGCGCTCGCAGATCGGCTTGCCCCGGATGGGGTGCTCTATCTCGGCGGGGCGGAAACGGTGCTTGGGCTGACCGACCGCTTCGCCATCATCGAGGGGGAGCGTGGGGTCTATGCCCCGGTGTCGCGGATGGCCATGGCCGGGTAGGCGGGGCGACATCCACGCGTGCCCGCCTCTGGCTAACAAACGGATCCGGGCGGTTCCCTTCTCCTGTTCGGGGAAGGGACCGCTCGGGATGGTCGTGCGGTGGTCGCCTGGGCGCGGTGAGCGCGCGCTAGGCCGCCTGACTGGCCGGGGCGGTGTGGGGCATGAGGCCGGACGGGCTGCGGAGCGGCGCCGCGGCCGGGTCGCACAGCACGTAGCCGCGGCCCCAGACGGTACCGATGAGCTCGTCGCAGCCGGCCTGGGCGAGTTTCTTGCGGAGCTTGCAGATGAACACGTCGATGATCTTCACCTCCGGCTCGTCCATGCCGCCATAGAGGTGGTTCAGGAAGGCTTCCTTGGTCATCACCATGCCCTTACGGAGGGTGAGGAGTTCGAGGATCGCGTATTCCTTGCCGGTCAGGTGCACGGGGCGGCCCGAAACACTCGCCTCGCGGGCGCCCAGGTCGAGGGTGAGATTGCCGACCGCGACATTCGGCTGAGCGAAGCCCTTGGCGCGGCGGACGATCGCCTGGATGCGGGCGATCAGCTCCTGGCTGTCGAAAGGTTTGACGATGAAGTCGTCGGCGCCGAGGCCGAAGCCTTTCACCTTCGCGCCCGGACGGGAGAGGCCCGAGAGGATGAGAACTGGCGTGTTCTGCCGGGCGGCGCGAAGCCGGCGGACCACCTCGTAACCCTCCATGTCCGGCAGCATGAGGTCGAGGATGACGATGTCGTAGTCGTAGAGGCGGGCCAGTTCGAGGGCCTCCTCTCCGGTATCGGCCGCGTCCACGATCATGCCTTGAGTCTTCAGCATCAGCGTTACGCCGCGGGCCGTGGTCAGGTCGTCTTCCACCAGCAGGACACGCATCGTTCGTTCTCCTCTCGTTCCCCGCGCATAAGGACAACTTCTGCGCGAGTATTGAAGGGGTCTTTTCACCTCTTCGATGTATTAAGATGTGAGACGGAGGATCAAAAAATGATTAAGGATCCAAAGGGTTTCATGCAGCGCGTGCAGGCAGTGAGAAGACATTCCAACGAAGACAATGGATTATACCACTCCGGGCGGGTGCAAGCAGTGACCGGACTGTCGATGGAAGTTGTCGGGCTTCACCCAAGTCCTGCAATCGGAGATTGTATAGAAGTCCGTGGAAAGTCTCGCGCTACGATACAGGCGGAGATAATTGCGATGCGTGATGGTGTGGCCACCGCGGTGGGCCGCTATGGACTCGAGGGACTCGGTGTGGGCGCACGGGTGGAGGATAGCGGTCCTCTCTCGCTTCAGCCCTGTCAGGCCTGGCTGGGACGGGTGCTAGACCCTACCGGCCGCCCCATGGACGGTCGTGGCCCGCTGCCACGCGGATCCCTCTCGCGGCCTCTGCGTGCAGCGCCGCCTGAGGCCGGTACGCGCGCACGCCTCGGGCCGCGGGTCGATCTCGGTGTTCGAGCCATGGATGCCTTTGCCACCTGCCGGCGCGGTCAGCGCCTCGGCCTGTTCGCGGCTTCGGGCGTCGGCAAATCCAGCCTCATGTCCATGCTTGCGCGCCATGCGGATTGCGACGTCGCCGTGATCGGGCTGGTTGGCGAGCGCGGACGGGAGCTGCGCGAGTTCATCGAGGACGATCTGGGCCCGACGGGCATGGCGAGGGCAGTCGTGGTCTGCGCGACCTCGGACGCGGCGCCGCTGATGCGTCGGGACGCGGCCCTGGCGGCCATGACAGTCGCGGAGCACTTCCGGGACGAGGGCAGGCGCGTGCTGCTGATGATGGACAGCGTGACCCGCTTCGCCATGGCGCTGCGCGAGATCGGCCTCTCGGCCGGGGAGCCGCCGGCGACCCGCGGCTTCCCGCCCAGCGTCTTCGCGGAGCTGCCGCGGCTGTTGGAGCGGGCGGGGCCGGGGCCGGAGGGCTGCGAGGGCTCCATCACCGGCCTCTTCACCGTGCTGGTGGAGGGCGACGACCACGACGAGCCGGTGGCGGACGCCGTGCGCGGCATTCTGGACGGGCATGTCGTGCTGGACCGCCGCATCGGCGAGGGGGGGCGCTACCCAGCCGTGGATGTGCTCCGAAGCCTGTCGCGCACCGTGCCGGGCTGCCTGGAACCGCCGGAGCGGGCGATCCTAGGCCGGGCGCGGAAGATCCTCTCGGTGCACCGGGACATGGCGGACATGGTCCGGCTGGGCGCCTATCGCGCCGGCAGCGATCCGGCCGTGGACGAAGCGGTGCGGCTGGCGCCGTTGATCGAGGATGTGCTGCGCCAGGGCAAGGACGAGCCCGGCACCGTTGAGGGTGCCTTCGCGGCGCTGGCGGCGGTGATGGCGCCCACCGCATGAGGCGCGGCCGGGACGCGCTGGCAGTGCTCGCGCGGCTGCGCGGGATCGCGGTGATGGAGGCACGCCGCAGCCTGGCCGAGGAGGCAACGGCGTACGCCACCGCCGAGGAGCGGGAGCGCAGCACGGCGCAGGCGCTGCGTGACGAGGCGCGGCATGCCGGGGCGGAGTATGCGGCTTGGCTGCCCCGCGGTCTGGCTCTGCGCGAGGCTGCGGGCGGTGCGCTGCGAGTGGCGGAGGGGCGACTGGCTGAGGCGACGGCCGCGCTGGCGGATGCGCGAGCAGCGGAGCGCTCGGTCGAGCGGCTGGCGGAGTTGCGGGAGGAGGAGGCCCGCCGCCTGCTCCAGCGCGCCGAGCAGCGCGCGCTGGACGAAGCAGGCGCGCGCGGTGCTCGACGCAAGGGCAGGACGGAACGGTAGTGCTCCGCCGTGGTCAGTCCGGCCAAGCCTCGTCCCCGGGCGTGCTGCCGCCGGGCGGGATGGGATCGGCGGCCATCGCGGCATCCAGCAGGTCGGGGGCCTTGCCTATCGCCTCGTAGAGCTCGGCATATCTGCGAATGACGAAATAGACGGGCTGCACGTCGTCGATCCGGTAGGTGCTGCGGAGGACACGGGCGAGGTCGAAGCGCAAGCGGCGCGGCGCGGCCGAGAGGGCATGCAGTGTCTCCGTCCGGGAGGAGAGGATACCGGCGCCATAGGCGCGCAGCCCGCCCTGGCCGCCGCTCTCGGCGATCAGGCCGAACTCGACCATGAACCAGTAGAAGCGCGCGAGCGGGGCGAGCTGACCGCGCTTCTCGGCACGCAGGCCGAGATGGCCATAGGCCTCCAGGAAGTCGGCGTAATCGGGCTGGGTCAGCAGCGGAACATGGCCGAGAAAGTCGTGGAAGATGTCGGGCTCGACGATGTAGTCGAGCTCCTCCGGCTTGCGGATCCAGTGCGTGACGGGGAACTGGCGCCGCGCGAGCAGGGCGAAGAACTGCGCGTCGGGCAGAAGGCCGGGGCAGGGGACGAGGCGCCAGCCGGTCGCGGCGTGCAGGATGGCCGAAGCCTCCTCAAGCGTGGGGATGGCGGTGTCGCAGCCCAGCCGGTCCAGCCCGTCCAGCCAGGCGGCGGCGGCACGGCCGGGATAGATGGCGCGCTGGCGGACGACGAGGGTGCGCCAGGTTTCGTGGTCGGCCTCCGAGCGCGGCGCCAGAACCGCCTTGGGCAGGGTGCCGTCGGCGAGGGCGCGGTCGTAGTCGCCGCGCAGGCCGGTGGGCAGGGTGGCGGTGCCGATGATGCCGCCGGGCTGAATGCTGCCTTCCACGGGTCGTCTCCACATCTTGTCGTTGCGAACAGGCTATCCCTGCCCGCCCGGTGGTATTTGGCTGTTCTTTGCCGCTTTCGGGCTAGGATCGACGGCAAATCACTCACGCAGGGCCCTCCCATGGTGAAAGACGCTCCGGTTCTCGATGCGGCCGATCGGCGCATCCTGCGCGCGCTGCAACGGGATGGCCGCCTGCCCGTAGTGGCCCTGGCCGAGCAGGTCGGGCTTTCACCCACCCCCTGCCAGCGGCGCCTGCGCCGGCTGGAGGAGTCCGGGGTGGTGGCGCGCTATGCCGCCGTGCTGGATCCGGCGCGGGTGGGGCTGCCGTTGCAGGCCTTCGTGCTCGTCGCCCTGTCGAGCCATGCGGAGGAGGTGGTGGCCGGGTTCCAGAAGGCGCTCTCCGCCCGGCCTGAGGTGCTGGCGGCTTATGCGATGAGCGGGGAGATGGATTACCTGCTGCATGTGCTGGCCGCGGATTTTGAGGCTTATGCCGACTTTGCCATGAAGGCGCTGCTGCGCATGCCCGGGGTGAAGGAGACGAAATCCTCCTTCGTGCTCAGCGCGCTGAAGCCGCCCGGCGAGGTGCCCGTCTGACCTCGGCACCAGCTCCGGTGCGGACGGGCGGCTAGGCGGCCTTTGCTTCCTCACGCGCGTCATAGACGCTCTGCGCCTTAAGCACCGCCCCGATATGCGCCTCGGCCCAGAGGCGAAGGGCATCCACCGTCGCTGCGAGGGTGCGGCCGAGCGGGGTGAGCGCGTACTCGACTGTCACGGGCACGGTGGCGAAGGCCGTGCGTGTGATCAGCCCGTCGCGCTCCAGCCGGCGCAGGGTCTGGGAGAGGACCTTCTGCGACAACCCGTCCACCGCCCGACGAAGCTGGTTGAAGCGCCGTGGCTGTTCAGCGAGCAGGCCGAGGATCAGCACCGTCCATTTGTCGGCGATGCGGTCCAGCACCAGGCGCGTGGGGCAGGCCTGGTCATAAGTGTTGGGCTGCATTCACGGTCCTCGCCGGTTTCCTGCAGGTGACCAGGGCACTGCAAAGTGCCTTCTTACCACCAGAGGCCCGGGTTGATACCTGGTTTCCATCGGAAACCTACGGACGGAGACCAAGATGAAAATTGCCCTGATCGGCGCTACCGGAAACGCCGGCTCCCGCATCCTTACGGAGCTGGCCCGGCGCGGACATGCCGTAACCGCCATTTCCCGCAACCCTGCCGGGGAGGTTCCTGCCGGTATCACGGCGGTGGCGGGGGATGCGGGCGAACCTGATGCGCTCGCCAACCTGCTTACCGGGCATGATGCCGTGGTCAGCAGCATCCATTTCGCCGCCAGCGACCCGGAGAAGCTGATCGGCGCCGTGAAGCGGGCCGGGCTGCGGCGGTATATCGTCGTTGGCGGCGCGGGTAGCCTGGAGGTGGCGCCGGGCCAGCGCCTGGTCGATGCGCCCGACTTCCCTGCAGTCTACAAGACGGAAGCCCTGGCCGGGGCCGCTTTCCTCGACCGGCTGCGGCAGGAGGACGGGCTGCACTGGACCTTCCTGTCGCCCTCCGCACTCTTCGTGCCGGGCGAGCGCACCGGCCACTTCCGGCTCGGGGGCGACCAGCTCCTGGTCGATGCCAAGGGGGAGAGCCGGATCTCCTTCGAGGACTACGCGATCGCCCTCGCCGATGAGTTGGAGAGCCCGAAGCACATCCGCCAGCGCTTCACCGTCGGCTACTGAATGGACCC
This sequence comes from Roseomonas sp. WA12, assembly GCF_054165765.1. Lineage (NCBI taxonomy): Bacteria > Pseudomonadati > Pseudomonadota > Alphaproteobacteria > Acetobacterales > Roseomonadaceae > Roseomonas > Roseomonas sp. WA12. Next base: position 622,132 of record NZ_CM135108.1, read on the forward strand.
GGTCCGGACGGCGATCTAGCCTTCCCTGCAACAGGGAATGGAGGATGCGGTGGCCCGGATCGGTTTCGTGGGGCTTGGCAACATGGGGGCGCCCATGGCGCGCAACCTGGTGCGGGCCGGGCATGAGGTGGCCGTTTTCGACCTCTCGGCCGAGGCGATGGGACGGGTGGAGGAGGCGCGCGCCGCCGGGTCCGCCGCCGATGCGGCAGCGGGGGCCGGCTTCGTCATCACCATGCTCCCGGCCGGCCGCCATGTGCGGGAGGCTTGGCTGGGCGAGGGCGGGCTGGTCGCGGCCGCCGCGGACGACGCGGTGCTGCTGGACTGCTCGACCATTGATGTCGCCACCGCGCGCGGGGTGGCCGAGGCTTCCGGCCGCATCTTCCTGGACGCGCCGGTCTCGGGCGGCGTCATGGGCGCCGAGGCGGGAACGCTGACCTTCATGGTGGGCGGGCCGGAGGAAGGCTTCGCGCGGGCGGAGCCGATCCTGCGCGCCATGGGACGCACCGTGGTTCATTGCGGCGCGGCCGGCGCTGGTCAGGCCGCCAAGGCCTGCAACAACATGCTCCTCGCCGTCAGCATGATCGGCACCTGCGAGGCCTTCGTGCTGGCCGAGCGACTCGGCCTCTCGCATGAGGCGCTGTTCGAGGTGGCCTCCAAGTCCTCGGGCCAGTGCTGGTCGCTGACCACCTACTGCCCCGTTCCCGGGCCGGTGCCGGCGAGTCCTGCCAACCGGGACTACCGGCCGGGCTTCGCGGCGGGCCTGATGGTGAAAGACCTCGGCCTGGCGCAGCAGGCAGCCTCCGACACCGGCGCGGCCACGCCCATGGGCGCGCGGGCACTGGAGCTGTACCGGCGTTTCCTGGACGAAGGCGGCGCGGAAACCGACTTCTCCGGCATCATCCAGATGCTTCGTGCGCTGCCGGTCGCGGCCGGCGACTGACCTCTTCAGCGGGTCGGCCCTGCGGGCCGGCCGACCCCGCTTCACACCGCGAAACCCCTCACCCTCCGCCCGGTTGTGCCGCTGTCGCAGCCGATCGGGGCGGCGGGGGAGGAGGGCGTCCGGAGCCGGGCGTCGCGCACTGAGTTCATGACACTTGATCAGGGTCTGGCGTTCGGGCTGATGGGCGTGACCATCGCCCTCTTCCTCTGGGGGCGCTTCGCCTACGACGCCGTGGCGCTGGCGGCCCTTCTGGCGGGCGTGTTGATCGGGGTGGTGCCGGCCGGGAAGGCCTTCGAGGGCTTCGCGGACGACGTGGTGGTGATCGTCGCCGCGGCGCTGGTCATCAGCCATGCCGTGGCCAAGTCCGGTGCGGTCGAGACGATCATGCGGCCGGTGACGCCGCATCTGCGGACGGCCGCGGTGCAGGTTCCCATCCTCGCCGCCTGCACCATGCTGCTGGCGATGGTGACGAAGAATGTGGGCGCGCTGGCGATCATGATGCCGGTCGCGCTGCAGCTCGCGCGCCGCACGGGCACGCCGGCCGCGGCGATGCTGATGCCGATGGCCTTTGCGGCGATGGTGGGCGGAGTGGTCACGCTGGTGGGCACGGCGCCGAACATCATCATGTCCCGCGTGCGGGGGGAGCTCACGGGGCAGCCATTCCGCATGTTCGACTACACGCCGGTCGGGCTCGGCATCTGCGTCGTGGCGCTGCTGTTCCTGGCGGTCGGCTGGCGGCTGCTGCCGGGCGGGCGGCGAGGCGCCTCCTCGATGGAGGCTGCCTTCCAGATCGGCCAGTACACGATCGAGGCGCGGCTGCCGCAGGAGGGCGATGCCGTTGGCATGACCGTGGCCGAGCTGGAGGCGCTCTCGGAAGGGGAGGTGCGGGTCTCCGGCATCCTGCCGGCCAAGGCGGGCGGGAACGCCACCGCGGTGCCTTCCGGAGCGCTGCCGGCCATCACCGATCTGACTGCGCCGCCCGCGCCCGAGCGGCGGTTGGAAGCTGGAGAGGCGGTTCTCCTTCGCGGGGAGCCCGAGGATCTCGAGCGGCTCGTCGCCCGCGCCGGGCTGGAGCTCGACGAGGACCGGTCTGTGCCGGACGATCCGGAGACGGACGAGGATGACCAGAAGGTGGTCGAGGGCGTGGTCACCGCGGAGAGCCCGCTGGTCGGGCGCACCCCTGCCGCGATGACGCTGCGGAGCCGCCACGGCGTCTCTCTCCTCGCGGTGAGCCGAAAGGGCGAGCAGCAGATCCGGGAAAGCCTGTCGCAGCTGCGGCTGCGGCGCGGCGACGTGGTGCTGCTGCGCGGCCTGGCCGCGACGATGCCGGATAATCTCGGCGAGCTTCGCGTGCTGCCGCTGGCCGAGCGCGGCATGGCGCTGGGCCGGGGCCGGCGGTCCTGGATTCCCTTGGGCGTGCTGGCCGCGGCCATGGCGCTGGTGGGTCTTGGGCTGGTGCCGGTGGGCATCGCTTTCTTCGGCGCGGTGGTGGCGATGCTCGCCTTTCGCGTGATGACCACGCGTGAGGCCTATGAGGCGGTGGATTGGCCGGTGGTGGTGCTTCTCGCCGCGCTGATCCCGGTGAGCGGCGCGATCCAGCACACCGGCGGGACCGACCTGCTGGCGGGATGGCTGACCGGGGCGGTGCAGGAGCTGCCAGCCATGGCCGCGCTGGCCGTGACGATGCTGCTCGCGATGGCGGTGACACCCTTCCTGAACAACGCCGCGACCGTGCTGGTGATGGGCCCGATCGCGGCGACGCTGGCGGGCAAGCTGGGCCTGAACCCGGACCCATTCCTGATGGCGGTCGCGCTGGGGGCGGCGAGCGACTTCCTCACTCCTATCGGGCACCAGTGCAACACGCTGGTGATGGGGCCGGGTGGCTACCGCTTCGGGGACTACGCACGGCTGGGACTGCCGCTCTCGATCCTCGTTGTGCTGGCGGGGGTGCCGCTCATCGCCTTCTTCTGGCCGCTCGCCCCGCATTGAGAGGCGCCGGATTCAACGCCAGCGGCGGTGCATCCACAGCCACTGTCCGGGATGCTCGCGCACCCAACCGGCAATGACGTCGTTGATGGCCTGGGTCGCTGCCGCGACGTCGATCAGCCCTTCCGCGTCGCGCGGCATAGGGATTGGGTCGGTCAGCTCGAGCTGGAAACGGCCGCCGGGCAGGCGGATGGCGCGGGCGCCGCGCACTGGGCAGTCGAACCGGCGCGCGAGGTTGGCCAGAAGCGGGTTGGCCTGGGCGGGGCGGCCGAGGAAGTCCACGGTCGGGCCGCGGCCGAAGCGCTGGTCCACCACCATGCCCACCACCGCGCCCCGCTGCAGCGCCTTGGCCAGCTTCGTGGGCGCGGTGATTCCGGCGGGGATCAGCTCGCCCATCATCCCCTTTCGGAGTTGCAGGATGTGGTCGGCAATCGGGCGGCTGTTGGGGGTGCGATAGAGCACGGCGGCGTCCAACCCGTGCTTGGCTGCGGCGACGGCCGGTAGCTCCCAGTTCGCCAGATGGGCGGCGAAGACGAGCACGGGGCCGCCGCTCTCGCGAAGTGCCGCAAAGCGGTCGAAGGTTGCGTCGTCCACCTGAATGCGCGCCTTCGGATCCCGGGCCTCGGTAAGGTCCCAGATCGTGCCGATATGGCCGTACTCGAAGGCGACGCGGCCTAGGTTGTCCCAGGCCTGGTCCGCGATATCGCGGTGCCAGGCCGGGCTTTCCTCCGGGAAGCTGGCCGCGATGTTCGCCATGGCCACGCGATGCGCGGAGGTAAGGGGCCCCAGGCGCCGCGCCAGCGCCGCGCCGAAGCGCGGGCCGCGATCGGGGCCGAGGGCGCGCGGGATGGCGAAGCCGGCAGCGGTGAGTGCGGCGAGCGCCGCCTCGGCCGGGCCGCCGCCCTTCTTTGCGCGGCCCACCTTTGAACCGCCGGAAGCCATGGCTAGAGCGTGACCACAATCTTGCCGAAGACGCGGCGGCTTTCCAGCCGATCCAGCCCCTCGGCGAAGTTCTCCAGCGGGATCACGCGGTCCAGCACCGGCGTCATGCCGCCGGCCATCTTGGCGAGGCCGTCGGCGACGTTGCGCATCGAGGCACCGAAGCTGCCGAAGATGCGGAGCTGGCGCTGGAAGATCATCATCAGATTCGTCTCGGCCGAAACGCCCGAGGTGGAACCGCAAGTGACAAGGCGCCCGCCCATCCGCAGAGCGAGCAACGAGCCGGACCAGGTGCTGGCGCCCACATGCTCGAACACCACGTCCACGCCCACCTTGTTCGTCAGCCGGCGGGCGATGGAGGCGAAGTTCTTCTCGTTGTAGTTGACGGCGTGGTCGGCGCCGAGCGCGAGGGCCTTGGCGCACTTCTCGTCGTCGCCGGCGGTGGCGATGATGGTGCAGCCCAGCGCCTTGGCCTCCTTGATGGCGACCGTGCCGATGCCGGAACCCGCGGCATGGATGAGGATGGTCTCGCCCGGCTGCAGGCGCGCGTTATCGAAGAGCATATGCTCGACAGTGGAGAAGGTGATGGCGGCGCAGGCGGCGTCGTTGCTCGTCACACCATCGGGCACGCGCACCAGCAGGCGCGCCTTCTGGTTCACCAACTCCTGCGCGAAGCCGTCCAGGTGGAAGCCCATCACGCCCGAGACGTTCTCGCAGAGGTTGTCGCGGCCCTCGACGCAGGCGCGGCAATGGCCGCAGGTCTGCGCGCCATAGGGGGCAACGCGGTCGCCGACCTTCCAACCCTGTACGCCCTCGCCCAGCGCGACGATCTCGCCCACTGCTTCCGCGCCGACACAGATGGGCAGCTTGCGTTGGGTGAAGGCCATGCCGCGCCAGCCCCAGACATCGATGTGGTTCAGCGCGACGCCGTGCATCCGTAGCTGCACCTCACCGGGTGAGGGCGGCGGCGGCTTGGGGAGGTCCTCCAGCCGCAGGTCACGGTCACCATGGAGGCGAAGGGCGCGCATCAGGCCGGTTCTCCGGACAGGACCAGGCAGACATTCTGGCCGCCGAAGCCGAAGGAGTTGGAGAGAACGTGGCGCACCCGGGCATCGCGCGCGACATTCGGCACGACGTCGAGCGTGATGCTCGGATCGGGCTCGTCGTGATTGATGGTGGGCGGCAGGCGCCCGTCGCGGATGGTGAGCAGGGAGAACACGGCCTCCAGCGCCCCGGCCGCGGAGAGGGTGTGACCGATCATGCTCTTGTTGGAGGAGATCGGCGGCGCGCTCTCGCCGAAGACGGCGCGCATGCCGAAATTCTCCATCTTGTCGTTCTCCGGCGTGCCCGTGCCGTGGCCGTTGACGTAGGAGATGTCGCCGGGCTCCAGGCCCGCATCGGCCAGTGCGTTCCGCATCGCGCCGACGATCGCTCGGCCATCGGGGTTGGAGCGGGTGCGGTGGAAGTTGTCCGCGCGCTCGCCGGCGCCGGAGACGAGGCCCATGATGGTGGCGCCGCGCGTCTTTGCCGCCTCGTAGCTCTCCAGCACCAGCGCGCCGGCGCCTTCGGACATCACGAAGCCCGCGCGGTTCTTCTCGAAGGGGCGGGAGGCCTTGGTGGGGTCGTCGTTGCGGGTAGACAACGCGGAGAGAAGCGAGAAGCGGATCAGCGCTTCCGGCTGCACGGTGCTATCAGCGCCCAGTGCGATGCAGGCATCGCACTCGCCGCGCTGGATCGCCTCGACGCCGAGCTGGATGGCGGTCGCGCCTGTCGCGCAGGCCGTGGTGACGGAGATGGGGGCGCCGCGCGTGCCGAAGCGCGCGGCCAGGCGCTCACCCACGCCGCCATAGAGGAAGGTCTCGTACACGTCGCCCCGCCCCGCGGCCTGCTTCGTCATCGCAGCATAGGAGGGGTCCGCCGCGCGGCGGGCGAGGTCGAAGCGCGTCGGCCACTCCACCTCGACGGGCGGCATGCCCAGAAAGAGCGGGCCGGGGAAGCTGCCAGGGCTGCCAAGAGCGGCCTCGCTCAGCGCCTCCTCGATCGCCATGCCGGCCATGCGCTCAACCCGGACAGGGCTGGTAAGGCCCTCGTCATTCGGGAGGTCAACGGTGCCGGCGATGGTGGTCTTCAGGTGGTCGGTCGGGAAGCGGGTGATGCGGCGGATGCCGGACTGCCCGGCCAGCAGACGCGCCCAGTTGTCCTGCACGCCGAAGCCGAGCGAGGTGACGGCGCCGATCCCGGTGACGGCAACGAGGGGGCGGCCGAGATGGTCGCGCATGGCAATCACTCCGCGCGGGAAAGCAGGGCGAGCGCTTCGCCGCGCCACTGGCCGAAGCCGGTGACGAGGATGCGCCGGGGCTCGGTCGCATCGCCGGCATCGGCGGGGTCCATCGGGGCCGGCAGGGCGCCGCGGGAGAGGGCGAGGGCGGCGAGAGCCACATGGGCGGGGAAGGCGCCCTCCACCCCGTGGCCGATCAGGTTGGCCGGGCGGCGCACGGGGGCGTTGAGGTCGCGCAGGAAGGCCTGTTCCTCGTCCCAGATGCCGGGCACGCCCGTGGCGCCTGACATCACCGCGTCCACGCCTTCGGGCGCGACCTGGTCGAGCAAGCTCTTGGCGGCGGCCGTGGCATCGCCCGGTACGGTGCGGCGGGTGGCAATGCTCGCGACTGCGTCGAGCCGCGCGAGGATACGGGCGCCGCGCGCGCGGGCGTGCTCCTCGGTCTCCAGCACGAGGAAGCCACCCATGCCGCCGAGGATCATGCCCTTGCGTTCCGAGAGGGGCTTGTGCGGCCCCTCATGCAGGCCCTCGCCCCCGCGATACAGCAGCAGCAGGTCCCAGCGCTGCGCCGTCATGGCGCCGCCGACGAGCGCAATCTCGCCGCGCCCTTCTGCGAGGCGGGCATGGGCGATCCGCACCGCATCCGCCGCGGCGCTCTCCTCGCCCATGAAGGTGCGCGAGGAGCCGGTGACGCCGTGAACGATAGAGATGTTGCCCGCCAGCAGGTTCGAGAGCTGGGCGAGGAACAACGTGGGGCGCAGGCCGGTCGCCAGCATCTCGTTCAGCCGGGCGCCGTCGTTGGTCTCGGCCAGCTCGGCATTCACCTGCTCGTCCAGCGGCACGTCGCGCTCGCCGCCTCCGGCGGCGACGATGAGATGCATGTCCTCCACCAGGCCGCGCGCATCAGCGTCGTCGATGGCCAGCCCGGCGGCATAGGTGCCCAGGCGCTGCCAGGGCTCCATCTGGCGCTGATCGCCCTTCTTGGGGATCTGCGTGTCGAGCGTCAGCGCGGGCAGCGGGTGCACGGGCCAGGGGGCGTAGGTGCTGTCATCCACCACGGGCGCAGCGCCGGCCGAGAGCGCATTCCAATGCGCCTCCGCACCCTCGCCGAGCGCGGTGACCAGGCCAATGCCGGTGATGACGACGGGCTTGCGGTTCATGCCGCAAACCCCGGCAGACCGATCCGGACGGCATTGGCGCGCATGGCGGCCTCCAGATCGGGATGGGGGAAGGGCATGGAGCGAAGCAGGATCTCGGCATCGGCGATGCGCTTGCCCTCGCTCGTCACCCGCGCCTCGGTCACGGTGTAGCCGGAGCCGTCATGCGTGACCTTCGAGGTGACGTCGAGCGGCGCGTTCGGGCCGACGAAGTTGCGGAACTTCGCTTCCTTCACCGACATCAGGAAGGGCATCTGCGCGAAGCCGTTGCGGCCGAGGATGAGCCAGCCGCTGGCCTGGGCCATCGTCTCGACCAGCAGCACGCCGGGCACCAGGGGGTGGCCGGGGAAGTGTCCTTCGAAGACCGGGGAGGCCTCGGGCACGCGGCTTTCCACCACGATCGCATCGCCCTCGAGCGACACGATCCGGTCGATCATCTGGAAGTATTCGAGGCGCATGGGCGCCCCTCAGCCCTGCTTGGCGGCGACCAGCTCGTCGATGCGGGCCGCGAGGTTCTTCATGACGAAGTAGTGCTCCGCAGGCTTCTCGCCGGCATTCACTTCCTGCGTCCACTTCTCCACCGGCACCTTGATGCCGAAGGCCTTGTCGATCGCGAAGACGATGTCGAGGAAGTCGAGGCTGTCGATGCCCAGATCCTCGGTGACATGGCTGTCCGGCAGGATCGCGTCGCGGGCGACCTCGCTGTTCTCGGCGATGATGTCGGCCACGCGATCGAAGGTAGCGGTGGTCTCGGCAGCCATGGGGCGGCTCCTGGTCAGGCACGCCGGGCGCGGCCGCGGGGCCGGGCAGGGGCGGGGTCTCGGGTGATCGGCGCGGGTGATGGACCGGAATGGGGGGCGAAGTCCAGGGGTGGCCCAGGGGAGGTCAGGCCCCCGCCTCTCCAGTCCGTGAGGTGGCGGGGCCGGCGAGGAGGGCGAGCGTCCGGTCCAGCAGCAGGGCCAGCCACGCGGTGAACACCGCGCCCTGCAGAACCCAGGCCGGGTTGCCGTTGGCAAGGCCGGTAACAATCGGGGTGCCCAGGCAGCGGGCGCCGGCCACTGCGCCGACGGCGGTGGTGGCCACGGCCAGGGTGACGGCCGTTCGCAGCCCCGCCAGCAGGACCGGACGGGCGAGCGGCAGCTCCACGTCCCGAAGCCGCTGCCATGGGGAAAGGCCAAGCCCGCGCGCCGCCTCAACCGCGCCGGACGGCACGGATTCCAGCCCCGAGACGGTGGCCCGGAGCACTGGCAGGGCGGCGTAAAGCACGAGGGCGAGCAGGGTAGGCGCCGCGCCGAAGCCGAGCAGCGGAAGGGCCAGCGCGATGGCCGCGACAGGGGGCAGGGACTGAGCAAGGGAGAAGGCCGCGTCCAGCACCGGGCGAAGGCTCCGCCCGCCGGACCTTGTGGCGACGATGCCGGCCGGGATGCCCAGCGCGGCCGCCAGCACCACAGCGCCAAGGGCAAGGGCGAGATGGGAGGCGAGAAGGGTGAACCAGGACTCTGCCGCATAGGTCGGGCGGGAGATCTCGGGGAACAGCGCGCGCCAGAGGGGTTCCGCACGCGGCGCGGCGAACAGGGCAGCGAGGAAGGCCAGCGCCTCCGCCACCAACCAGGCAGCGCGCCTCACCCTCCGGCGCTCGCGGCGGGAAGAAGGGCGGCAAAGGTCAGGTGGCGCGGCTCCGGGCCGTCCAGCGCCAGGCGGTCGGTGCCTGAAGCGAGCATAAGAAGCAGGGCGTCGCGCAGCGTGGCACCCGCTGGCAGGGCGGGGGCGCCGGGCGCAGGGCCGGGCAGGGCGACATCCCCGGCCCGGAGGGCGGAGAGGCGGTGGAAGGCCAGCGCTTCGGTGCGGACCATGCGGCGAATGATGGGTGGGGTACGCGGGCCGAGCACGTCCAACGGAAGACCCTCGATAACCAAGCGGCCCTCCTCCATCACCGCGATCCGGTCGGCGAGCGCCAGCGCTTCCTCCACATCATGGGTGACGAGGAGGATGGTCTTGCCCGACCCCGCATGGATGCGCCGCAACTCGGCTTGCAGCCCGCGCCGCGTGCCGGGATCGAGGGCGGAGAAGGGCTCATCCATCAGCAGCACGGGCGGATCGGCCGCAAGCGCCCGGGCTAGGCCGACGCGTTGCGCCTGGCCGCCGGAAAGGGTGCCGGGGCGGCGGTCGCGGTAAGTGGCGGGGTCGAGCCCGACCAAGTCCAGCAGCGTATCCACCCGCGCCCCGATCCGGCGCGGGTCCCAGCCCAGCAGCCGGGGAACGGTGGCGATGTTCTCCGCCACGCTCCGGTGAGGAAAGAGCCCGACGGACTGGATGACGTATCCAATGCCGCGCCGGAGGACCTGCGGGTCCATCCCCGCCACATCCTGCCCGCCCAGCAGCACCCGCCCGCCCGAGGGTGCGATCAGCCGGTTCACCGTGCGCAGCAGGGTGGACTTGCCCGACCCACTCTCCCCCAAAAGCACACAGAGCGCGCCCGGCGGCACATCGAAGGTGACGCCCCGCAGCGCCGCCAAGGCGCCGTACTGGTGGGTAACGGCATGGAAGCCGATCACGGCGCGGGCGCCAGCCGGGCGAGAAGGCCGATCCCGGCATCGGCCGCCAGCGACAAGGCCAGGACCGGCAGAACGCCTAGCAGGATGAGATCCGCAGCGAGCTGGCCGGTTCCCTGGAAGATGATGGCGCCGAGACCGCCGCCCCCGACCAGCGCCGCCAGCGTTGCCAACCCCACTGCCTGCACGGCCGCCAACCGTAGCGCGCCGAGCGCCACGCCCGCGCCCATCGGCAGGCGAAGCTGCCAGAGGATCTGGCAGGGGGAGAGGCCCTGACCCTGCGCGGCCTCAATCAGATCCGGCGGGGCCACGCGGATGGCGGTAAGGAGGCCGCGGGCAAGGGGCAGGAGAAGGTAGGCCGCGATGCCGAGTACCGCCGGCGCCGGGCCGATGCCGCCCAGGCCGACCTCGCGCAGAACCGGGAAGGCGGAGGCCAGGGCTGCAAGCGGCGCGATGAGCAGGCCGAACAGGGCGATGGAAGGGATGACTTGCACGCCCGATACGGCGCCGAGAAAGGCGGCCTCCATCCGAGGGCGGGATAGCGAGAGGGCGGAGAGGGGGATCGCCAGCGTGAGGGCGAGGAGGAGGGCGGAAAGCGACAGGGCAAGGTGCCCGGCCAGGGCTTCGACCAGCTCAGGCCCGCGCCCGGCGGCCTCGCGCAGCAGGGAGAGCGGGGCGAGCAGGCCGGCGGCACCGAGAAGTGTGGCGCCGGCGATGGTGACCAGAATCGGGATGGCCGGGCTGCCCCGGCGCAACGCGGCCGCGGCGGCCATGGCGAGTGCGAGGAGGGTAAAGGCGGTCCATGCGCCGGCGGCGGGGGCGGCGCGGGCGAAACCCCCTTCCGGCAGTGCGCCCGCAGCGCCCAGGCCGATGGTGGCCAGCAGGGCGAGGACGGCGCCGACTGCTGCGGCCTCGGCCAGCCAGGGGCGGCGCGGGCGCCAAACGGTGAGAAGCAGGGCGAGCAGCGCGGCGTGGTATCCGGCCCAGGCCAGGGTGGCCGGGCCTGTTTCCGGCAGCGGCACCACGCGCGGGGAGAGCAGGCGGTTGGGGGCCACCGCGATCCAGCCGAGCAGGGCAGGGGCGAGGGCCGCTGCCAGCGCGAGCGGCACGAGCACCAACGAATTGGCAGGACGGGGCAAGGCGGTCAGCCCAGGCCGAGGCTCCGCAGGTGATCCCGCGCCACGTCGCGCACGGGACGGCCCTCCACCACGATACGGGCGTTCAGCGCCTGCAACCGGGTGAGGGTGAGGCTCTCGAAGACCGGGGCGAGCCAGGCCTGAAGCTCCGGCAGGCGGCGCGCGACCTCGCCGCGCACCAGCGGCGCCGGGGCGTAGACGATCTGCGCGCCCTTGGTGTCCTCCAGCACGCGCAGCGACAGGGCGGAGATGGCGCCGTCGGTGCCGTAGACCATGGCAGCATTCACTCCGTTCAGCCGCTCCCCCGCGGCCCGCATCGTCACCGCCGTGTCGCCGCCGGGCAGGACGAGAAGTTGCTGGGGCGTGAGCGCGAAGCCGTAGGTGCGCTGGAAGGAGGGGAGGGCGGCCGGGCTTTCCACGAATTCGGCGGAGGCGGCGAGCTTGAAGTCGCTCCCCTGCTGAAGGTGCCGGGCCAGGTCCTCCATCGTGCGGAGGCGTGAGCGCTCGGCCATGTCCTCGCGCACCGCGATGGCCCAGCTGTTGTTAGCCGGCGCCGGGCGCAGCCAGACGAGGTCGTTCCGCTCGGCATCCAGGCCCCGCACCCGCTCATAGGCCGGCTCATGCGCGTGCCAGGCCTGGTCATCCTCCTGCTGGAAGAAGAAGGCGCCGTTGCCCGTGTACTCCGGATAGAGATCGACTTCCCCGGCGAGGATGGCCTGGCGGAGGATGCGGGTGGGGCCGAGTTGCAGCCGGGCGCGAACCGGGACCCGGCGCGCCTCCAGCACCTGGATGATCAGCTGGCCGATCAACGCGCCCTCGGTGTCGAGCTTGGAGGCGATGGTGACAGGGCGACCCTGCGATGGCGCCTGGGCCCGGGCGCCGGCAGCCGGAAGCGCAAGGGTGGGGAGGAGGCCGAGGAGGGCGCGGCGCGTCGGGCATGCGGTCATCTTCGGCGCCTCATCGGGGTTCGCAGGCTAGAATTGGTTCGCCGGGCGGGGCGGGCAAGCAGCTGGCCGGGACGTTAACACGACCGCGGAAAAGGGGAGATCGGGTCATGCCAGGCGATCCGTGTGGGCGTCGGGGGCTGGATCAACGAGCGCTGGCGCGAGGTTTTCTATCCAAAGGGGCCTGGGGCAGAAGAAGGCGTTGGTATTCGCAAGCCGGGCGCTGATCTTCAGCGAAGTGAGGATGACGAGGCGCCCGATCGCTTCGTCTTCGCGCTGAAGGGTTCGCCCTACGCGACGAACCGCCGCCGCCTGGCAGGCGCGGGCAAATCGATAGAACGTTTCCTGACGAGTGGGCTAGCGGAGCTGAAGACGAAGCTCGAACTGATCAACTGACCAGAGGCTTCCAGCGAATGAAGTCGCCTGCCGCGATGGGGTTTGTTCAGCGGTTGGGGGCGACAGGTATTAGGGCCGGAACTGGTGCGGGTGGTCGGACTCGAACCGACACTCTGTCACCAGAAGCGGATTTTGAATCCGCCGCGTCTACCATTCCACCACACCCGCGCAGCGCCTGAGATGCCATGGTCAAGCCCCCCGCGTCCAGCCACTGCGCGCCGGTTCGCTGCAGGTTAGGTTCCGGCTGGTTGGGCCACCGTCCCGGGCGCGCCTACCTCCGCGGTGTGGAAGGCGGCGGGGGAGGTGACCTCCAGCATCTCAAGGTCCTCGGAATGCTCCACCTCGCGATGCCGCACGCCGGGAGGCTGGATCACGCTGTCGCCCGGTTCCAGCAGTACCTCGCCGATATCCTCGTACTCGAAGCGCACCCAGCCGCGCAGGACGAGAACGAGCTGGAAGCCGAGGTCATGGGTGTGCCAGGCGGACTTCGGGCCCTCTCCCGGCACAGCGCGGATGATATGGGCCGCGTGGCTTCCCCCGGTTGCTTCGCGGGCGCCGAGGTCTCGATAGGCGAAGAAGCCGCGGAGACCCGGATCATAGGTGGCGCCTGCGGCCTTGCTGACGGTGGTGCGCATGGATCCTCCCCGGGCATCTGCTGTTCCGCGGTGCCCCTTCGGGCTGCCGCGCCGTGCGGCATGATGGGCCGCGCGGCCGCATCATGCCCGGGGAATGCGTCAGTCGGCCACGGCCTTCCGGTACAGCCGCCAGGTGCCGTGGCCCAACAGCGGCAGCACCACCGCGAGCCCCACGAAGAGCGGCAGGCTTCCCAGGAACAGCAGCGCCGCCACGATCAGGCCCCAGAGCCCCATCGGCACGGGATTCATCGCCACCGCCCGCACGGAGGTGCGCAGCGCCACCACAGGCCCCACCGGGCGGTCCAGCAAAAGGGGGAAGGACAGCACCGACAGGGCCAGCACGGGGATGGCGAAAAGGAGACCGACGGCGTTGCCAACCCAGATCAGCCGGTGCCCCTGCTCGGTCCGGAAAAGCTGCTGCGCGAAGTCCTGCACAGAGGCCGGGCGCGCGCCCTGGAAGATGGAATCGTAGATGGCCTGCGCGGTGAAGAGCCAGGCGACGAAGATCGCGAGCAGCATGATGCCCAGCAGGATGATGGCCCCGAGATTGGATGAGCGCAGCACACCGAAGGCGTCTGTCCAGCGGGTCGGCAGGTTCTGCTCCCGCCGGCGGCTCAGCTCGTAGATACCCAGCGCGGCAATCGGCCCCACCAGGGCGAAGCCGGAGATCAGCGGCCACATCAGCGGCATCAGCGCATCATTCGCCGCGGCCTGCGCGGCCACGAGACCGATGACGGGATAGATGATCGCCAGGAAGACCAGCTGCGTGGGGTGGGCGAGGAAATCCTCCCAGCCCTCGCGCAGGGCGGCCCAGACATCGCCGGTGCCGATCCGGCGCAAGGCCGGTTCCGCGGCCAGGGCCGGCCGGTCGGGCAGGCGGTCCGCATTGGCGTAAACTCGGGTCGTTGCCATGACGTGTTCTCCCGGGCCGGCCGCTTGATGCGGCGGCTGCGTTTCGAGCGCAGTGCGGAAGGCCCGGGGGACCGCTGCTTAGGGGAAACGCCAGAGACAAACGCCGCACGGAGCCGGGTCGTCCTTCATGGCAGTTGGGGCGCGGGCGGACAACCGGCAAGGCCAGTTGGCCGGGCTTGCGGCCGCCAGGGGGTGGGGGCAGCTTGCCGCACGATGACGCTCCCCCGAAAAGCCACGGTCGTGGCCCTGCTGGCCGCCGCCGCACCTCTCGCGGCCCTGGCCTCCGAAACCCTCCTGCGCATGGCGCCCTGTGCCCTCTGCCTGTGGCAGCGCTGGCCCTACTGGGTGGCGGTGGTGCTGGCCGTACTGGCGGCGGGGCTGCGCTCCCGCGCGCTCCTGGCGCTGGCGGGCGTGGCGGTGCTGGTCTCCGGGGCGATCGCCGGGCTGCATGTCGGCGTGGAACAGGGCTGGTGGCCGAGCCCGCTCGCCTCCTGCGCCGCGCCGAGTGCCGGGGCGGCGGCCAGCGTGGACGATCTGATGCGCAGCCTGGCGCCGCGGCCGGACAAGCCCTGCGATGCACCGGCCTTCCTGATTCCGGGCCTTCCCGTCTCCATGGCCGCGATGAACCTCGCCTATGCGCTTGTGCTGGGCGGGCTGGCGCTTAACTGGTCTCGCAGAGGGGCCACTTCAGGAGCCAACCCATGAGCGACGCGGCCAACCAGGGGCGCACCACCTTGCAGGACCGCCTGCCGGGGGACCCGACCCCGCGCGATTACGTGGCGCGCACCATCCGAGTGGACCATGCCGGGGAATACGGGGCCAAGCGCATCTATGAGGGGCAGCTGGCCGTGCTCGGCCGCACGAAATACGGCCCCATCCTTCAGCACATGAAGGAGCAGGAGCAGGGCCATCTCGATACCTTCACCCGGCTGATCGCCGAACGCCGCGTGCGGCCTACCGCGCTGCTGCCGATCTGGCACGTGGCCGGCTTCGCGCTGGGGGCGGCCACCGCGCTGATCGGCCATCGCGGCGCCATGGCCTGCACCGTGGCGGTGGAGGAGGCGATCGACGAGCACTACCAGGCCCAGTACGACACGCTCGGTGTGGACGAGCAGCCGCTGCGGGATGAGATCGAGCGGTTCCGGCAGGAGGAGCTGGAGCATCGCGATATCGGGCTGGAGAACGAGGCCGAGCTTGCGCCGGCCTACAAGCTGCTCGCTGCCGTTATCAAGGCCGGGTGCAAGGTGGCCATCAAGGTAAGCGAGCGGGTCTGATCCCAGCCGCGCGACAGAGCGCGCAGGCGAACGCGGACTGACGCGGGAGCGACAACGCCGCGCTAGCACGCCGGCCAAGCGACGCAGGCGGCGCTCTTCCAGCCCCCTGACCTCTGAGAGCCGCTGGTCCGTGACGAGACCAGCTTGCTCACCTACCGCTGGCATCCCCGGTGCCGCGCTGTTCCAGGAGGACGCCGCGCAAATCGGGCCCGCAGTGCTGGCCATGATGGCGGCGATGGTGCGGGACGGAATGTTGCTGGTGGAGAACCCGCCCCGGCAGTTAGGGCCGTAGCCCACCCGTCCGCAGTGGCCTGCAGGGCGAGAGGAAAGGGCCGGTTTTTTAGGTCCGCCACATGGGTTCGATGATTGTAGGGCGGGCGCGGGGTGGGGCAGGGCGGCGTGGCGGCGCGGGTGCGGAGGCGGGCGGGGCCGGGAGCGCTTCCTCGGGCGCAGCCGACTCGGGCGGGGCTGGCTCGGGCGTGATGCCGGCAAGCGCGCCGATCAGCCGCATGGCCGCGGCCAGCAGCGGGTCGCGCAGGCCCTGACGGGGGTCGGCGGATTCGGGCGCCAGAAGCATCACGACGAAAACGCGCCGTTCCAGCATAGTGGCGCAGCCGAGCTGGCGGCGCGGCGCCTCGCCGCGCAGTTGCACGTCCAGGCAGCGCGAGGAGGGGCCGGCCTCGGCGGCGCGGGCGACGAAATGGCGGATGGTCACGTTTTCCCGCCGGCTGGCAGCATCCACCGCCGCGGCGCGGGCGAAGACCTCCATGGCCGCGCCCACCTCTGGCTCGTCCCCGCCCTCGCCGGCGTTGCGGCGCTGGCTGGGCTCGAGGGCGTGGACGGAGGCGGCCGAGCGGTTGGGATGGACGTAGCGTGCGATTACGGTGCTGCCCGCACCCCGCTCCGGGCGCGACTTGCGGAAGCCCGAAACCTCCTCCGGTAGCCGTGCGAAGGCGATGTCGGCGGCAAGGTCCGGGGTGGCGCGGCCGCCGCAAGCGGCCAGCAACGGAACAAGCGCGGTGAGAAGCGGGATGGCCCGGCGGAGCATCGCCCCTTCTACCCTGCGGCCGTGGCGGCGGACAGGGATGCGGTCAGTGGATGGAGGGCAGGCGCTGGCGCGGCGCGCGCTCGGTCTTCAGCCAATCCGGCCAGCCCACGGTGCGCTCGACAATCACGAGACCGAAGGAGAGGCCGAAAGCGACGAGCATGACGATCAGCTTCCTGCGCGAGGGCGGGTTCCGCCACAGGCGCCACATGAAGAACAGCATACGATCCAAAGGAATTCAGCTTTCGAGCTCGGAATCCCAATATAGGTAGTCCCGCCAGCTTTCATGCAGGTGGTTGGGCGGGAAGGCGCGACCGTTCTCCTGCAGCTCCCAGCTCGTCGGCTGGCGCGGCACCTGGCGAGGCATCATTCCGATCTCGCGCGGCAGCTTCGACCCTTTGCGCAGGTTGCAGGGCCCGCAGGCGGCGACAACGTTCTCCCATGTCGTGCGTCCGCCGCGGCTGCGCGGGATGACATGGTCGAAGGTGAGATCCGGGGCGGGCCGGTCGGCGCCGCAGTACTGGCAGGAGAAGCGGTCCCGCAGGAATACGTTAAAGCGGGTGAAGGCCGGGCGGCGCGCGGCGGGGATGTATTCCTTCAGCGCGATCACGCTGGGGAGCCGCATGGTCAGGCTCGTGGAATGCACCTCGGTCTCGTACTCGTTCAGCACCGAGACCCGGTCGAGGAAGACCGCCTTTACCGCGTCCTGCCAGGACCAGATGGAGAGCGGGAAGTAGGAAAGCGGGCGGAAGTCCGCATTCAGCACAAGGGCGGGAAAGGATCGGCCGCCGGGACCCCCCATCGCCCCAAAGGCGGGTAGGTCACCGAAGCCGCCCCCGCCCGCACCGATGGTACTCGAGCCACCACCGGTCGTGGAACCACCATAGGATCCGTCTGGCACGCGCCTCTCCCTGCAGGAGGCGCGGCACCACCAGAACTGGGGCGCGGCCGGGCGGTCGGGCCCCAGATAGTGTGGCGCCGCCCTGAACGCGGGGAGGATGGCAGGGCCCCGCGGGGGGCGCAACTCGCCCGTGACGCGGATTCACATGCCCGTCACGGAGGCGGTCAGGCCCTCGGCAGGCTCGCCGCGGCGCGCTGCAGGAACAGGGCGCCGGCGGCCAGGCCCGCATCGTCGATGCCATGGCCGAGTCGCGGCGAGTACACCGTCTCCACCGGCACACCCGCGTCGCGCAGCTCGCGCTCCGCCGCCCGGCTGCCCGCGACGGGCACCACCTCATCCACCTCGCCATGCACAAGCAGCACCGGCGGACGGCCGCGCAGTTCAGCCCCGAGGGACTCGGGGGCGAGGAGAAGGCCGGAATAGGCGAGGATGGCCGCCGGTGGCACCGCGCGCCGAAGGCCGCAGAACAGCGCGGTCATCGCGCCCTGGCTGAAGCCCATCAGCATGACATTCGTCTCGGGCAGGCCGGCGGCGACGCATTCGCGGGTGATGGCGGCATCCACCACCGGGGCGACGGCGCGGATGCCGGATTCCATGCGGGCCATGTTGCGGTCGGTGAGGTCGAACCACTGTCGGCCGAAGGGGGCACCAGCATAGGGCGTTGGCGCGTTTGGTGCGATGAACATCGCGTCGGGCACGGCGCGCGACCATTGCGGCGCCAGGTCGATCAGGTCGTTCCCATCCGCGCCCACACCGTGGAGAAGAAAGACGATCTGCTGCGCGCGCCCCTTCGAGGCAGGGCCCCAGCGGGGGCCGTCGAGTTCGGCCATGATGCTTTCCTTCGGTGCTGCACGGGGCTAACCCGGCCGGCGCGATGGCAGCAAGCCCCGTTCATCCTGGCCCCGTCACCCGTTTCGCACCGAGCCCGACAGGGCTGCTGCATCTTGGCCACGCGCATTCGGCACTGATCGCCTGGCGAGCGGCGCGCGAGGCGGGCGGGCGCTTCCTGCTGCGCATCGAGGATATCGACCGCGCGCGCTGCCGGCCGGAGTTCACGGATGCGGTGCTGGAGGACCTGGCCTGGCTCGGCCTGGACTGGGACGGGCCGGTGCGCGTGCAGTCGCTGCATTTCGACGCGTATCGGGCCGTGCTGGATGCACTCCTTGCCCGTGGCCTGCTATATCCCTGCTTCTGCACGCGCGCCGAGATCGCGCGCGAGGTGGCGGCGATCGGCGCGGCGCCGCACGGGCCGGAGGGGCTTCTGTATCCCGGCACCTGCCGCCGGCTTTCAATGGGCGACAGGGCAGCGCGCATGGCGTCCGGCGCGGCTTATGCGCTGCGCCTGGACATGGAGGCCGCGCTGGAGGTTGTCGGTCCATTGTCCTTCGAGGAGATCGGCCAGGGCCGCCTGCGCTGCGACCCCGCACGCTCTGGCGATGCCGTGCTGGCGCGCAAGGACACGCCCGCCTCCTATCACCTGTGCGTCACGCATGACGATGCGTTGCAGGGCGTAACGCTGGTGACGCGCGGCGAGGACCTGAAGTCCGCGACGGACCTGCACCGGCTCCTCCAGGCGCTGATGGGCTGGCCGGAGCCTGCCTATCGTCACCACCCGCTGCTGCTGGGAGCGGATGGAAAGCGCCTGGCCAAGCGCGACGGTGCGCCGTCCCTGCGCGGGCTGCGGGAAGGTGGTGCAACCCCCGCTGCGATACGCGCAATGGCGGAGGGGCACGCCTCTACCACGGGGTGAAGTCTGTCTCCGCGGTCACGCGGCGGCAGTAGGCAGCGAGCAGCCGGGCGCCGTTTTCCACATCCGTCAAGCTCAGCACCTCGCAGGGCGTGTGCATGTATCGCAGTGCGATGCCGAGCAGCCCGGTCGCCATGCCGGAGCCGCTGAGCTGCATGGCGTTCTCGTCCGTCGGCGTGCTGCCCGGCGCGACGCGGATCTGCAGGGGGATGCCATCCTCCCGCGCCGCTCGCTTCATCATGTCGAAGACTACGGGGTTGGTGTTCGCGCCGCGCAGGATGCTCGGTCCCTTGCCAATCTCCATCGGGCCGTGCTCGGCCGCGCTCACGCCGGGATAGTCGATGGCGTGCTCCATATCGACCGCGATCCCCGTCTGCGGCGCGAGACCGGAGGCGGAGGTCTTCGCGCCGCGCGAGCCGATCTCCTCCTGCACCGTGCCCAGCGCGTAGACGCCGACGCCAGGGGCGAGGCCGCCCTCCTCCTTCAGCAAGCGCAGCGCCTCGGCCACGATGAACAGTCCGGCCTTGTTGTCGAAGCCGCGCCCCACCGCTCGGTCACCCAGAAGCTTCTCGAAGCCGTACTGGAAGGTGGCGACATCGCCAAGTCCGACCACTTCCTCCGCCTCTGCGCGGCTGCGGGCGCCGATATCGATCCACAGCTCGGAGATGCGCGGCTTCTTCTGGATCTCGTCCGGGCTCAGCAGATGTATCGCCTTGCGCCCAATCGCGCCCGGGATGCGCTGGCGCCCATGTACCCAGACGCGCTGGCCGACGGGGATGGTGCTGTCATGCCCGCCGATGGTGCTGAAGTGGAGAAGACCCTCTTCGCTGATCTGGTGGATGATGAAGCCGATCTCATCCATGTGCCCGGCGAGCATGATCCGCATCGGCGCATCGGGGTTGAGAATGGCGGTGACGTTGCCGTGGGTATCGGTTGTGACACGATCCGCATATCGCCCGGCCCGGTCGCGGTAGAGCCGGGCGACCGCGCCCTCCGCCCCGCTCGGCGAGGGCGTTTCCACCAGGGTCTTCAGGAACTCGAGCGATTCGTCCCGCATGCGACGCCTTTCCCCGGCCCGGCGCCGGAGGCAGCGGCAGGCACGGCGTTCCAACGGGAGCACCGGCCCGCGGCTGCACGGCGCCGACGCAAATCCGCGCCGTCACGCCGTGTCATCACCCCGGGCCGGTACCCTCCCGGCCCAGCGGCAAAGCGATGTCGCAAACCAGCCCCGCCGTGTTCCAGGCGAGAGTGACGGCACCGCCGAGCTGCGCGCGCACGGTGCCCTCCAGCACGCGGGTGCCGAAGCCGCGGCGGTCTGGCGGGCCGGCCAGCCGTGGGCCTCCCGTCTCGGCCCAGCGCAGGCGCAGCACGCGCACCGCCCCGCTCTCCACATGCCAAGCGATGGAGAGCCGGCCGGCAGGGGCCGAGAGGGCGCCGTACTTCGTCGCGTTCGTGGCCAGTTCGTGGATCGCCATGGCCAATGGCTGGGCGGCACCGGCGGGGAGGGTGACGGGCGGGCCAGCCAGCACCGCGCGCCCGTCCTCGCCGCCCAGGAACGGATCCAACTCGCCGGAAAGAAGCGCGCCCAGATCGGCGCCGGACCAGCGGTCATCGGCCAGCAGGGTCTGGGCGCGGGCCATGGCGGCGACGCGTCCCTCGATCGCCAATCGGTAGGAGGGCAGGTCCTCGGCCCGGGTCAGGCGCAGCGCGGCCTGCACGACGCTCAGGGCGTTCTTCGCCCGGTGATCCACCTCCCGCATTAACAGGGCGCGGCGCTCCTCGGCCGCGCGGCGCTCGGTCACGTCCTGGGCGACGCCGGCGATGCGGCGGGCGGCCCCGGTCCGCTCGTCGCGCTCGACCACGGCGCCAAAGGAGCTGACCCAGGTCCAGCCGCCGCCCGGGCGAATGACGCGGAACTCGGCCTCGAACCGCGGGACATTTCCGGCCGCCACCGCGCGGAACCGCGCCTCCGCCTCCGGCCGGTCCTCGGGGTGCATGCCGTGGAACCAGTCCTCGTAGACCAAGCCCCTCTGTGGGACAGCGGTGATCTCCACGGACAGCGGGCCGGTCCGGGACCCCGTGCCGGTGGTGAAGTCGAACTCCCAGCTGCTCAGCCGCGCGGCCTCCACCGCCAGGCGCAGCCGGGCATTGGAGTCGCCCAGGGCGGCTTCGGCCGCCTTGCGCTCGGTGATGTCGAACAGCGCGCCATAGGCAACAGGCCGCCCGTCCAGGCTCACCCCCTGCACGCGGACCAGCACGTCCCGCATTGCACCGGACCCGGTGCGGTGGCGTGTCTCGAAGGCCTGGACGGCGGTGGGCAGGGTGCCGGCCCGTGCCCGCGCGCGAACTCCCGCGGGATCGCCGAGAGCATCGATGTCGTCGATCGAGAGGCGCAGGAACACGTCCCGGTCATGGCCATAAGAGGCGCAGGCCTGGGCATTCACGTCGAGCACGCGCCCAGTCACGGGGTCGATGATGATGACGGAGAAGGGGGCGAGGTCGAACAGGGCGCGGTGGCGCGCCTCGCTGGCGCGCAGGGCTGCCTCCGCCCGGGCGCGTCCGACCGCATCCCAGCTGCGCTCCGCCACCTCGCGCACCAGGGCGATCTCCTCCGGCGTCCAGCGGCGCGGATGGGGCTCATGGGCGTAGAGCAGGGCGGTGAGGGCGCCATCCTTTACGATGGGCGCGACGATGAGGGCGCGGGTGCCGATGCTGGCCCAGGCGGTGGCCTCGGCCGCGCCGCCTGCGCGCGGATCAGTCGCGCTGTCCTCCACGACGAGGACGCGGCCGGCGCGAAGCTCCTCGATCAGGGCAGGGCCGAAGCCGTCCAGCAGCCGAGCCTCGCCCGAAAGGCTGCCAGCCGGGGCGTCGGTGCTGTCATCGGTCCAGGCGCGCTCGACCCGCACGGTTTCTCCGGCCGCGTCGATCTCGCCGAAGCCGGCGCGGGCGACGCCCAGCTCGCGGCCGAGCATCTCGGCCGCCGCTGCCATGGCGGCGACGGGGTCGGTGAGGCCGCGCAGGCCCTCCTCCAGCGCGAGCCGGAAGGCCCGGTGGTCGGACGCCGCAGCACGGGATCCCGCCTCGGCCTCAGCGAGGCTGCGCAGAGCCGCGCGCAACGCGTCCTCGGCATCGCGGTAGAGTCCGGTCGCGAGGCGGGCAGCGAGCAGCGCGGCGGTCCCGGGGGCGAACGCCGCGGGAAGGAGAGGACGGGACGGGGTGGACACCCCGCCGCTCTCGGATGCCGGCGGGGCCGGGACGCTCAGAGGAGGGCCTCGCCGCGCAGCACGGGCACGCAGCCGCCGCCGACGGTCGCGCGAATGCCGTCGGCCGCGCGGTGGGCGGTGGTGCGGAGCAGGCTGGGACGGCCCATCTCCACGCCCTGGGTGATGTCGAGCCGCGCCTCCGCCTCCCCGGAAAGGGAGAGCAGCAGGGCCGCCAACGGCGTGGCCGCGCTGCCGGTCGCCGGATCCTCTACGGTGCCGCCAAGCGGGGCGAACATGCGGGCACGGATGCCCCCGCCCTGATGGGTCCCGTCGCGGGCGTAGAGATAGATCGCCACGCGGCCCCGCAGCACCGCATGGGCATCGGCCATCCGGCGGAAGGCCGCGAAATCGGGGAGGGCGCGACCGAGTGCATCGGGCGCGCATTCCGCGAGGATAAAGAGGTTGCCCGTACCGGCCTGAAGCGGCTCATGGCCCACGGTGAGGATCTCGGCGGCCTCGAGCCCGGTGCAGGCCGCGATCTCGGCCGGGGTGAAGCGGGCGCCCAGGGAAAGCGGCTGCGGAGCGGCGATGGTCGTGCCTGTCACATTTCCCTCCGCGTCCCGCTCGACCGAGACCTCTACCAGCCCCGCGATCTCCTCGAAGAGCAGCCGGTCGCCGTGGCTGTGACCGCCCTGCTGAGTGGCGAGCACGAAACCGGTGCCGACATTTGGATGGCCGGCGAAGGGCATCTCGTACTGCCGCGTGAAGATGCGGACGCGGGCGGTGTGGGCGGGGTCCTCGGGCGGCAGGACGAAGGTGGTCTCGCTCAGGTTGAACTCGGCAGCCAGGGCCTGCATCTCGGCATCCGACAGGCCGCGCGCATCGGGAAAGACGGCGAGCGGGTTACCGCCGAAGCGGGTGCCCGTGAAAACGTCCACGGTAACGAAAGGGATGGCGCGCATGGCGCGATCCTAGCCCGTCGCTGCGCGGATGTCCTCGGGTCCCCACGGGCGGGCGGCGGGGTGCGGCCCGGCGCTCGTGCCCTGGGTCGGGGCGCGGGTCAGGTCGCCGCGGGGGCCACGGCCGCATCGCCCTGGCCGCTGGCCGAGAGCGCGCGGGCAACGAAACCGGAGGCCTTCATCTCCTCCACGAAGGCGCGGAGCCAGGGGAGTGCGGCCTCGCGGCCCTGCGGGATGCCCACCGCCTGCTCGATCACCATGAAGCGGCCGGGGATGACGCGCATGGACGGGTTGGCGCGGGCATATTCCACCAGGGGCTGTTTCACTCCGGCGACAGCATCCAGCCGGTCCCGCCGAAAGGCCTCGATCGCCTCGGGCGAGCTGGGCACGCGGACCAGCTCGGCCTGCTTCAGCGCGCGGGTGAGATAGAGGTCGTAGGCGCTGCCACGGCCGACCGCGATGCGCGTCCCCGGGCGGTCGAACTCCTCGACGGCCCTCAGAAGCGAGTCGGCGGTGACGAGATAGGTCCCTTCGATCACGACATAGGGTGCGGTGAAGGTGATGCCCTGGGCGCGCACGGGGTCGATGGCAAGAAAGCACAGGTCCCAGGCGCCCTGCCGCCCGGCATCCGTCACCTTTCCGGCGCTGTCGAAGGTGACGAACTGGATGGGTTTGCCGATGCGCCGCGCCACCTCGGCGGCCAGCTCCGCCGAGACACCGCGCGGGGCGCCGGTGGCCGGGTCGGGCTGGGCGAGGACGGTATTGCCGAAGTTGATCGCGACGCGGAGCGTGCCCGAGGGTGCGAGGGCCGCGGCGACCTCGGCCGGCGCGGTTCCTCCGCCGGCCTGTGTCGGAATGGGGGATGGGGGCGGAGTCTGGGCTTGGGTCATGCCGGATGGCAGCACGGCAAGGCCCACCAGGGCGAGAGGCGCCAGGTCGCGGCGGGTGATCGGCGTCATACGGCCGGCCCTCACGCGGATTGCGGCTGGATGCCGGCGCGGCGGGCCGCCTCGCCCCACTTGTCCATCTCCGCCTGGACGAAGCGGCGGGTCTCCTCGGGGGTGGAGCGCACCACCTCGGCGCCCAGTGCTGCGTGGCGGGCGACGACGTCGGGGCGCATGACCGTGGCCCCGCAATCGGCCGAGAGCTTCGCCAGCAGCGGCTCCGGGATGTTGGCCGGGCCGATGACCATGCCCCAGGTCGAGGCTTCGAAGCCCGGCATGAAGGCTTCCCCGAGGGTAGGCACCTCGGGCAGCTGCGGCGCACGGGCTGCGCCGGTGGTGGCAATCGCCTTGAAGCTGCCGGACTGGATGTGGGCGAGCGCCGCCGGTACCGTGTCGAACATGATGTCCACGCGCCCGGCCATCAGGTCCGGATGCGCCTGGGTCGAGCCGCGATAGGGCACATAGGTCATCTCGATCTCCGCGCGCTGGGCGAAGAGCAGCGGGGCCAGGCGCACCACGCCCGAGGTGCCGGCGAAGGTGAGGGGCTGGGCCGTCCCGCCCGCCTTGGCCTTCGCCACAACCTCGGCCGGGGTGGAGGCGCCGAAGCCCTTGCCGGCGATGAGCACGAGCGGCGTCTTCGTCGTCAGCGTGACGAAGGAGAAGTCCCGCATCGTGTCATAGGGCAGGCGGTAGAAGGCGGCGTTCACGGGGTGGCCGACCGAGACGAGGGCCAGCGTGTGGCCGTCCGGCGCGGACTTGGCGACGACATCGGTGCCGATGATGCCGTCGGCGCCCGCGCGGTTCTCCACCGGCACGGGCTGGCCCCACTGGGCGGCCAGCGGCTCGGCCATGAGGCGCGCGGTGATGTCGGAGACCCCGCCGGGAGTGTAGGGCACGACCATGCGGACGGCGCGGGAAGGGAACGTCGTCCCTTGGGCCAGCAGCGGACGGGCGGCGAGAAGGGCGGGGGCGGCAAGGGCTGCGCGGCGGGTAATGGGCATCGTCGTTCCTCCGGTTGGCCGGTGTCCGGCGCTTGCGGGGAGGCTGCGCGAGACCGGCGCGGGGCGCAACGGCCATCTGCCCATGGCTGGACCCGGCCCCGCCGGCTTGTCAGCCCCCATCGCCATCGTCAGCTTCCCGCCGCTGGACAGGGGAGGCTCGGGATGATCACGAGGCGGGGCATCGGTGGTGCGGCAGTTGCGTTTGGGGCGCTCGGCTCTGGGGCGCTCGGCGCCGCGGCGGCCCGGGCGGAAGGCGGTTTCGCGGGCCTTCCCGCCGCCTTCGCGGCCGTTGAGACGGCCTGCGGCGGGCGGCTGGGCGTGGCTGTGCTCGATACCGGGAGCGGTCGCCGCGCGGGGCACCGGGAGGCGGAGCGCTTCCCGATGTGCAGCACCTTCAAGCTGCTTCTCGCCGGCGCCGTGCTGGCCCGCATCGATGCCGGGCGGGACTCATCGGACCGGCGCGTCCGCGTCTCGCGGGAGGACTTGCTGGAATACGCCCCGATCACCCGCGACCGGGTCGGCGGGGAGGGGATGACCCTGGCCGAGCTGTGCTCGGCGATCCTGGTCCATAGCGACAACACCGCCGCCAACCTGCTGCTGGGCGTGGTCGAGGGGCCGGAGGGGCTGACGGCCTGGCTGCGCGGGCTGGGCGACGGCGTGACGAGGCTGGACCGGCGGGAGCCCGAGCTGAACGAGGCGCGTCCCGGCGATCCGCGCGATACGACCAGCCCTGCCGCCATGCTGGCCGATGTTCAGGCGCTGTCGCTGGGCAATGCCCTGTCGCCGGCGTCCGGAGAGCGGCTGCGGGGATGGATGCGGGAGAGCCGGACGGGCGATGCGCGGCTGCGGGCCGGGGTGCCACAGGGCTGGCAGGTGGGGGACCGCACGGGAACGGGCAGGAACAACACCAGCAACGTCGTCGGCGTGCTCTGGCCGCCGGGCGGGGCCGCTCCCCTGGTGGTGACGGCCTATCTCACCGGGGGCCCGGCCGATGGGGCACGTCGGGACGCGGCATTGGCCGAGGTCGCCACCGCCATCGCGGCGGCCTCGGCGGCCTGAGGGGCCGGGCGGGTCAGGGCAGAAGGGCGTCGATGGCGGCCGCCATGCGGATATCCCGCTCGCTCAACCCGCCCCCATCCGGGCCGGCATCATGGGTGGTCAGTGTGATCTCCACCCGATTCCACACGTTTGACCATTCAGGGTGATGGTCCTGCGCCTCGGCCAGCAGAGCCACGCGGGCCATGAAGGCAAAGGCCTCTGAGAAGTCGCGGAAGCGAAAGGCGCGGTGGATGGCGTCGCGCCCTCCGGCCACGGGCGCCCAGCCGGGCAGCAGGGCGGGCAGTTCCGCGCGGCGGGCGGGGGTGAGGGGTTCGACCATGGGCACCGTTCGTCCTGTTCCTCTTCCCCCGGTTTCTCTTGACCGGGGCCGTTCTTATGGCCCCCTTGGCGCATGACCGACACCGTGATGCGCTGGGGCGCCCCGCCGAGCGCCGACGACCTGGCCGGACTGGCCGAGGCCGCCTTCGCCGCCATCCCCGCGCCGCTGCGCGAGGCCGTGCGTGGCACCCTCATCATCGTCGAGGAACTGCCCGACGACGAGACGCTGGAGGCGCTGGGGATGGAACATCCCTGGGAGCTGACCGGCCTCTACCGGGGCACGCCGCTGACGGAGAAGTCGGTGCTCGACGCCTCGCTGGAGCCCGACACCATCCTGCTCTACCGCGAGCCGATCCTGGTGGAATGGGTGGAGAGTGGCGAGGACCTGTTCCGGCTCGTACGCAACGTGCTCATCCACGAGATCGCGCACCACTTCGGCTATTCCGAAGAAGGGATCGCGCGGCTGGAGGGCGAGGGCTAACCCCGCCCGGGGAGGCCATCCTTCCTCTCTATCCCATGCTGGTTTGGGTCCAACCCGCCGGACGGCCCCGCGTTGGGCTGGGCAGAGAGGTCCGACCATGCCCCAGCCCAAGCCGTCCCAGCCCACGCCCTCACAGAGATGGCCCGACACGCTCTGGATCGCCCGCCACGGCGAGAGCGCGGGGAATGTCGCACGCGACGCTGCGCATCGCGCCAATGCCGCGCGGATAGGGCTGGAGGGCCGGGACGTGGACGTGCCACTGAGCGAGCTCGGCGAGGCACAGTCCCGTTCCCTCGGCCGCTGGTTCGCCGGCCTGCCCGAGGAGGAGCGGCCCGAGGTGGTGCTGTGCTCCCCCTATCTGCGGGCGCGGCAGACGGCGGGGCTGGTGCATGAGGCGGGCGGGCTTCCGGTCGCCCCGGAGGACTTCGTCGTCGACGAGCGCCTGCGAGAGAAGGAATTCGGGGTGCTGGACGGGCTGACCACCTTCGGCATTCGCCAGGAGATGCCCGACCAGGCCGAGTTCCGCCGTATCCTCGGCAAGTTCTACCACCGGCCGCCGGGCGGCGAATCCTGGTGCGACGTGATCCTGCGGCTGCGCTCGGCGCTGGACACCATCAGCCTGCACCATGGCGGACGGCGCGTGCTGATCGTGGGGCATCAGGTGGTGGTGCTCTGCCTGCGCTATCTGCTGGAGAACATGACCGAGGAGCGAATCCTGGCGATCGACCGTGAGGGCGACGTGCCGAATTGCGGCATCACCGAGTACCGCTTCGATCCGGAAGCAGGCGCCACGGGCGCACTTCGCCTGTCCCGCTACAATTTCGTTGCCCCGCTGCGGCGGGAGGGCACGCCGGTGACGGCAGAGCCGGACGCGAAGGCAGTGGGCGCGTGACGCCCCGTATCGGGGGACGCCGTACATGACCGTCATTGATCCCACCTGGCTCCGCAGGCACCCGCTGCCCGTGCCCGCGCAGGACGATGACAAGTCCCAGCGCGGCACGGTGCAGGTGATCGGCGGTTCGGTTGAGGTGCCGGGCGCCGTGCTGTTGGCCGGCGAGGCGGCGCTGCGGGCGGGGGCGGGGAAGCTGCGGCTGGCGACCGTGCGCTCCGTCGCGCCGCATCTAGCGCTGGCCATGCCGGAGGCGCTTGTGATCGGGCTGGAGGAGACTGCGGACGGTGGTATCTCACGCCGCGCGGCCGAGGCCCTGCTTCCGCGCCTCGCCTCCTGCGCCGCCCTGCTGATCGGGCCCGGCCTGTCCTCAGGCGAGGAGACGGAGGCGCTGGTCACCGCGCTGCTGGACGGGACCGAGCCCGGCCCAGGCGTGGTGCTGGACGCTGGGGCGCTCAGCGACCTCGCCGCCCATCCCGATGCGTTGCGCCGCCACGGGTTGCGCGGCGTGGTCACGCCCCATGCCGGAGAGATGGCGAGCATCCTGAGCATCCCGAAGGAGGAGGTCTCGGCCGACCCCCTGGCCGCGGCGCGGCGGGCGGCGAATGTGCTGGGCGCGGTGGTGGCGATGAAGGGCGGCCAGACCTGGGTGGTGACGCCGAGCGGCGAGGCGCTGTTCCTCGACCACGGGCATGTCGGGCTGGCGACCTCCGGCTCCGGCGATACGCTGGCCGGGATTGTCGCGGGGCTGCTGGCGCGCGGAACGCCGCCGCTTGAGGCGACGGCCTGGGCGGTGTGGTTGCATGCCGAGGCCGGGCACCGGCTGGCGCGGCGGATCGGGCCCCTGGGCTTTCTTGCGCGCGAGCTGCTGGCGGAAGTGCCGGCGATCATGGCGGATCTCTCTGCAGGGTCCGCCGCGCGACCCTGAGGGGCGGGGTCAGTCGGCCAGCGCCCGCGCGACCTCCCGCCGCAGCGCCGGAATGACCTCGGCGTCGAACCAGGGATGCTTTCCGGCCCAGACGAGGGTGCGCCAGGACGGGTGAGGCAGGGGAAAGTGCCCGGGCAGCGTCTCGGCGTAGCGCGCGACGCGCTCGGACAGCGCCGGGCCCGGGCCGAGGACGTGGCGGATGGCATGGGCGCCGACCAGGAGGCGCAGCCGGAGGTTCGTGAAGAGCGGCAGGATGCGCGGGTGCCAGGTGGGCGCACATTCCGGGCGTGGCGGACAGTCGCCGCCACGGGGCAGGCGGCCGGGATAGCACATGCCCATGGGCAGGATGGCGAGCTGGGTGGGGTCGTAGAAGCGTGCCTTGTCCATGCCCAGCCAGTCGCGCAGGCGCTCGCCGGAGGCGTCCTCGAAGGGGATGCCGGAGAGGTGCGCCTTGGTCCCTGGCGCCTGGCTGGTGACAAGGATGCGCGCCCGCGCGTGCAGCTGGTGGATGGGACGGGGGCCGAGGGGCAGGTTCGGGGTGCACAGCGTGCAGGCGCTGGCAGCGGCCGCGGCCTCATCCATCGTGGCGCCCGCGGGAAGGCCGGGGTCGCGGGCAGGGGTGTCGGGCGGCGCGGCGGGGGGCGCCGGGCGGGGGATCAGGCCCAGCGCTCCAGCAGGTTCCGCACGAAGGCCGGGACGAGTTCGGTCGCTGGGCCATGACGGGCGTCGTCAAACAGGTGGCTGCCCTCGCTGGGCTCCAGGTTCAGCTCCAACGTGTCGGCGCGGTCCCGTACCTCGAGCACGAAGCCGGCGGCGGGATAGACGGCGCCCGAGGTGCCGATGGAGACGAACAGGTCACACTCCGCCAGCGCCGCGCCGATCCGCTCCATCTGCAAGGGCATCTCGCCGAACCAGACGACATGGGGGCGCAGCGTGCCAGTGCTGCCGCATTCCGTGCAGGTGGAAGCGGGTGTCAGGTCGCCCTCGGCCGGGGTAATGGCGGCGCAGCGCAGGCAGCGCGCCTTCGCCAGTTCCCCGTGCATGGGGATCAGCCGCTTGGACCCGGCGCGGTCATGCAGATCGTCCACGTTCTGGGTGACGAGCAGGAACCGGTCGTCCGGCCAGTTGGCGTCGAGCTCGGCGAGCGCCTCATGCGCGGCGTTGGGGCGGATGGCCGGGTCGCGCAGCTGGGCGCGGCGGGCGTTGTAGAAGCCCTGCACCAGAGCGGGGTCGCGCGCGAAGGCCTCTGGCGTGGCCACGTCCTCGATCCGGTGGCGGGCCCAGATGCCCTCCGCGTCCCGGAAGGTGTGCAGGCCGGATTCGCGAGAAATGCCGGCGCCGGTGAGGATGACGATGCGGGGCGGTGCCTCAGGCAAGCTCGTACTCCACCTCCGGCACATAGACCGGGCTCTCCTTGCCGAGGCGGGAGGAGAAGAGGGTGAAGTGGTCCATCGTCGCCGGCGGGGCGCGGAACAGGTTGTGGGTCTGCACCCACTCGATGAGCTTGGGCGGTGGCGCCTTGTCCGTGCGCGCCAGGGTCACATGGGGGGCGAAGCGGCGGCGCTCGGGGTCGAAGCCCATCCGCTGCAGGGCGGTCTCGACCTTGGACTGCAGGTGGGTCAGGCCTTCAGTCTTCTCCACGCCGATCCACAGGCTCTGGATCTTGCCCGCTTTCTCGAAGGTGCCGACGCCGCGGAGCGACAGGTCGAAGGGCTTGCTGCGGATGGAGGACAGCGCCTCGTCCACCTCGTCGGCCCGCCAGTTCTCCACCTCCCCGATGAAGCGGAGGGTGAGATGATAGTTCTGCGGCGGCACCCAGCGGGCACCCTGGATCCCCCCGGCCAGACCCGAGAGCTGGATGCGCAGCGTCTCGGGAAGCGCGAGCGCGACAAACAGGCGGACCATGGGGTCTAGGCGGGCCTCACCTTGCTGAGAAGCGTCTCGACGGCCGGTCGCATGCGCCGGACCATCTCCTGAACGCCCAGGGGATTGGGGTGGATGCGGTCGGGCTGGTTCAGCGCGGCCTCACCGGCCACGCCCTCCAGCAGGAAGGGATAGAAGACGGCATCGGGGAAGTCGCGGGCGAGGGTCTGGAACACACCGGCGAACTCGCGGCCGTAATCGGCGCCGAGATTGGGCGGGGCCAGCATGCCGGCGAGAAGAACGGGCAGGTTGCGGGCCCGCAGCATCTCCAGGATGGCGCGGAGATTGGCCTCGCTGTTGCGCGGCTCGATCCCGCGCAGCCCGTCATTGCCGCCGAGTGCCACGATCACCGCGTCCGGCCGCTCGGCGAGGGACCATTCCACCCGGGATCGGCCGCCGGCGGTTGTGTCGCCGGAGACTCCGGCATCAATGACCGTCACCGGGCGCCCTGCCGCGCGGAGGGCCTCCTCCAGCTTCGCGGGCAGGCCTTCGGGCCGGGCAAGGCCGTAGGCCGCGGTGATGCTGTCCCCGAGCATCAGCAACCGAAGAGGCCGCGACTCCTGCGCCCTGGCCGTGCCGGGCAGGGCACCAGATCCTGCCAGACACAGAACGAAACCTCCGAAGCCCCTACCCAGGAGACCCCGGCGCCCCAATCTCGCCTTCATGCCGGATTCCCTGACCCAGACCCCGGCCGCCGCGGATGCGACGGCCCATTCCAAACCCATGGGCAACAAGCCCGTGGGCGCGCCGCTGATCGATGCGCGCGCCCTGTCCTTCAGGGTGGTGGGGGCAGGGGGGGAGGTCAACATCCTCCGGGGAGTCGATCTCACCGTCAGGCCCGGGGAGGCCGTCGGAATTGTCGGGCCGTCGGGCTCAGGCAAGACCTCGCTGCTCATGCTGCTGGCAGGGCTGGAGCGTGCCTCGGGTGGCACGTTGCAGGTCGCCGGGCAGGAGCTGGCGGGGATGGACGAGGACGCGCTTGCCCGATTCCGGCGGGATTCGCTCGGCATCGTGTTCCAGGCCTTCCACCTGATCCCGACCATGTCGGCACTCGAGAACGTGGCGATCCCGCTGGAATTCGCCGGGCGCGAGGACGCTTTCGACCGGGCCGCGGCAGCGTTGGAGTCCGTGGGGCTCGGCCACCGCCTGTCCCACTATCCCGGCCAGCTCTCGGGCGGCGAGCAGCAGCGCGTGGCGTTGGCCCGCGCCTTTGTCGCCGAACCTGCCCTGCTTCTGGCCGACGAGCCGACGGGTAACCTGGACCGGGCGACGGGAGAAAAGGTGATGGACCTTCTCTTCGGCCTGCGGGAGCGCTTCTCGACCACCCTCGTTCTGATCACCCACGATCCTTCACTCGCCGCGCGCTGCGAGCGGCAGGTTCGGGTGGAGGACGGGCAGATCGTTTCCGACACGGGCGGGGTCTCCGCGTGACGAAGCCCGTGAGCAACCTGGCCATGGGCTGGCGCCTCGCACGGCGCGAGCTGCGCGGCGGGGTGCGGGGACTGCGGATCGTGCTCGCCTGCCTGGCGCTGGGCGTCGCCGCCATCGCGGCGGTGGGCACGCTGCGGGCCGCGGTACAGGCCGGGCTTGAGGCTGATGGGGCGCGCCTGCTGGGCGGCGACCTGGCGGCAGCGAATTCGCGGCCTTTCCCGCCGGAGGCGCGCGGCTGGATCGAGGCACGGGGCGGGCGCATGGCCGAGCTGGTCACCATGCGGGCCATGGCTGTCGCGCCCTCCGGCGACCGGACGCTGGTTGAGCTGAAGGCGGTGGATGCGGCCTATCCGCTACTGGGCGAGTTGCAGTTGGATCCGTCCGGCCCGCTCGCTGCGGGGACGGCGGGGCTGCCGCCCGTGGCCATGGATCCACTTGTCGCGGAGCGCCTGGGCCTGCAGCCCGGGGCGGAGGTGCGGATCGGTGAGGCGCGGTTCGCCTATCGCGGCGCGGTGGTTTCGGAGCCCGACAAGGTCTCTGGCCCGGCCGTGCTGGGGCCGCGCGCGATCATCCCGCTGGCGGCGCTGGAGGGGACGGCGCTCGTCCAGCCCGGGAGCCTCGTCACCTACGAACTGCGGGCAGCACTGCCGCCGGGCGCGGATGCGCGGGCGACCGCCGAGGCGCTGCGGGGCGCGCCCTTCGCCGACGGCGGCTGGCGGGTGCGGGACGCGTCCCAGGGGCAGCCGGGGGTGAACCGCTTCCTTGACCAAGCGGCCTCCTTCCTTGTGCTGGCAGGGCTGACGGCGCTGCTGGTGGGCGGAATCGGCGTGGCAACCGGCGTGCGGTCCTGGCTCGAGCAGCGGGGGCGCACCATCGCCACGCTGCGCTGCCTGGGCGCACCGGCGGGGGCAATCTTCGCCACCTATCTCATTCAGGTGCTGGGGCTGGCGCTGCTGGGCATCGGCATCGGGCTGGTGGCCGGATACGGGCTGACCTGGGCCGCGGCAGTGGCCCTGGCCGATGCGCTGCCCGTGCCGCCGCGGCTGGGCTTCTACCCCGTGCCGCTGGCGCTGGCCGCAGCCTATGGGCTGCTGACGGCGCTGGCTTTCGCGCTCTGGCCGCTTGGCCGGGCGCGGGACATCCCGGGCGCCGCGTTGTTCCGCGACAATGTGCAGCCCAACCCCGGCGCGCGGCCGCGGATCGGGCTTCTGCTGGCGAACGGGGCGGCGGTGGCGCTGCTGGTGGCGCTGGTGGTGGGCACGGCGGAGCGGCCGTTGTTCGCCCTCTCCTTCTGCGCGGCGGCGCTGGGCACGCTGGCGCTGTTCCGCGTTGCCGCCGCCGGCTTGCAGGCAGTGGCGCGGCGCATTCCGGCGCGGCGCCGGCCCTCCCTGCGGCTTGGCTTGGCCAACCTGCACCGGCCGGGGGCGCCCACAGCGCTGATGCTCGTCTCCCTTGGCATCGGGCTGACCACGCTGGCGGCCATTGCGCTGATCCAGGGCAATTTGCGGCACCAGATCAGCGAGAGCCTGCCGGACGCGGCCCCGTCCTTCTACTTCATCGACATCCAGTCCGATCAGGCCGCGGCCTTCGACCGGGTGGCGCAGGGCGTTGCGGGGGTGACCGAGGTGCGGCGCGTGCCGTCGCTGCGGGCGCGGATCGTCGCGGTGAACGGCGTGCCGGCGGACCAGGTGCAGGCCACCGAGGAGACGCGCTGGGCGTTGCGCGGCGATCGCGGCCTGACCTATTCGGCCACGCCGCCGGAAGGCACTCGGGTGGTGCAAGGTCAGTGGTGGGCACCGGATTATCGGGGCGAGCCGCTGGTTTCTCTGGATGACAACTTGGCGCGTGGATGGAATGCCGGGCCGGGCTCCGTCATCACCGTGAACGTGCTGGGGCGCGACGTGCCATTGCGGGTGACCTCCACCCGCGACATCCAGTGGCGCGGGCTGGGCCTGAACTTCTCCATGGTGGCCTCGCCCGGGCTGCTGGAAGCGGCGCCGCACACCCACATCGCGACCGTGCGCGGCGATCCGGCACGGGATTCGGTGCTGCTACGGGCGGTGACGGATGCCTTCCCCAACGTCACCGGCATCCGGGTTCGTGACGCGCTGGACGCGGTGGCGGGGCTGCTCGCACGGCTGGGAACGGCGCTGTCCTCCACCGCGGCGCTGACTCTGGTCTCCGGTCTCCTGGTGCTGGCCGGCGCGGTGGCGGCGGGGCAGCGACGGCGGATCCGGGATGCGGTGGTGCTGAAGACGCTCGGCGCCTCGCGCGCGCAGATCCGGCGCGCCTGGCTGGTAGAGTTCGGGCTGCTCGGGCTCGTGGCCGGGCTGGTGGCTGCTGCCGTCGGTACAGCCGCGTCCTGGGGCGTCACCCGCTTCGTGATGCGCACGGACTGGACCTTCCTTCCGGGCACCCTCGCCGGGACGATCCTGTTCTGCGTCGTGCTGACCCTGGCCATGGGCTACGCTGGCACCGCGCTGGCCCTGCGGGCGAAGGCCGCGCCGCTGCTGCGGAACGAGTAGGGGCGCCGCGCCTGTTCTCTGGGCCCGGCTCAGGCCCGCACCAGCTCAGGCATGCCTGAGCGGAGCGGGACGGGGCCGGGCCAGTTGATCGTGGCCTCGGTGGCGATTCCTTCGAAAATCGGCCGGGCGAAGAAGAAGCCCTGCATGTAGCGGACGCCGACCTCGCGCAACGCTTCCAACTCGCCGATCCGCTCCACCCCTTCGACCACGACCTTGATGCCGATCTCGGCACCGAGCCGCACGAGGCTCGCCAGGATGGCAAGGCGCATCTGGTCTTGGTCGCAATCCTGCGCCAGGGCTCGGTCGATCTTGATGATGTCGGGCTTGAGGTTGGCAAGGCGCGAGAGGCCGGAATAGCCGGTGGCGAAGTCGTCCAGCGCGATGCGGAAGCCGTGGCGGCGGTATTCCTGGATGATGCGGAGGATGTGCCCTTCGTCCGGGCTCCTCTCATTCTCGGTGAACTCGAAGGTCAGGCGGTTCAGCGGAAAGCCTGTGCGGGCAGCGGCGTCGAGGGTCGCGCGGATGCAGGCGCGGGGCTCGTAGACGGCGTTGGGCAGGAAGTTGATGTTGAGGTTGCCCTCAAGGCCGAGCCGGGCAGCCATTTCGATCGCCCGCACGCGGCAGGCCTGGTCAAAGGCGTAGCGGTTGTTGTCGTTCAGGAGGGCAAGGATGCTTCCCGCACCCTCGCCGGCGGGGCCACGCACCAGCGCCTCATGCGCTTCGATCCGGTGCAGCTGGATATCCACGACGGGCTGGAACGCCATGGTGAAAGGGAAGTCCAGCCGGCTCTCACGGCATCCCGGGCATCCGGGACTCGACGCTGCCATGAGCAAACTCCTTTTCCGGCCAGGGATGGCCGCGGCGGTCCCGTGATGGGCTTCGCCTTACTCTAACCTGCGAAGGGCTTCAGAGTTCTGAATGCCGGCCCGGGAAGATCCTGCACCTGCTCTTTAGAGGCCCGCGGTTGCCAGGGCGTGCGTGCTCGGCACAGCGGGAGGGTAGGGAAAAGGCCGTGGGCGGCTTGCAGGTGGGTGAAGGAGCGCCTACGCCGCAACGATCGCGGAATCTTCGCCGCCCCCAAGGGGCTGACGCGAGAAGGCCGCTTGATATGGATTACAAGAAGTCCATATATCGTCGCACGGGGGATGGCGGGTGCCGTCCCCGGAGGGAGTTCTGAGACACATGGCCTTCGGTCCCGACAATCGTCTCCAGCGCGGCCAGTCCGCCTGGACGCAGCCGATGGGCCGCGCCGCCACCGACGCCGCGACGCTCGATGCCGGCCTGCGCGCCTACATGCTGCGCGTCTATAACTGGATGGCCTCCGGCCTCGCGCTGACCGCCATCACCTCGTATCTGATCGCCAACACCCAGCTGGCGGAGCTGTTCTTCACCGTCGTGCGCACCCCGCGCGGCCTGGCGACGCAGCCCACCATCCTCGGCTTCGCAGCGATTTTCGCGCCGCTCGCCTTCGTCATGGTGCTGTCCTTCGGCATCAACAAGCTGTCCAAGGGCGCGACACAGGCGCTGTTCTGGGCCTTCTGCGTGGCGATGGGCGCCAGCATGGCGAACCTGTTCGTCGTGTATGTGGGCACCTCGATCGCCAGCACCTTCCTCGTCACCGCCGGCATGTTCGCGGCCGTCAGCCTCTACGGCTACACCACGAATGCCGACCTGACCCGGATGGGCGGCTTCCTGATGATGGGCCTGATCGGCATCGTCATCGCCGGCCTGGTGAATGCCTTCGTCGGCAGCTCGGCCCTGCAGTTCGCCATCAGCGTGCTGGGCGTGGTGATCTTCACCGGCCTGACCGCCTATGACACGCAGCGTATCAAGAACGACTACGTCGAGTACGCCTATGCGGAGGGTTCCGATGAGGCGGCCAAGCGCTCGGTCTTCGATGCGCTGGGCCTGTACCTGAACTTCGTGAACCTCTTCCAGCTGCTGCTGCAGTTCATGGGTGTGCGGAACCAGTCCGAATAAGCAGGCACTACGCCTGATCGGCGGAACCCCGGGGAGCGATCCCTGGGGTTTTTCTTTGTCCCCCGTTTCGGCGCAGCGGGCCGAAGATGCAGGCACGAAAAAGCCCGGCACCCTTTCGGGGCCGGGCTTATACGGGGCGTGGGCCTCTACTTTTCCTTCTCGCCCTTGTCGGCGGTCTTCAGCGTGTCGAGAAGCTTCTGCGTCGCGGCCGCCTTGTCCGTGCGGTCGAGTGCGCCAACCTCGGCCGCCAGCCGGTCCAGCGCCAGCTCGTAGATCTGGCGCTCGGAGAAGGACTGGTCGGGTTGGCCAGCGTTGCGGTGCAGGTCGCGCACAACCTCGGCGATGGCGATCGGGTCGCCGGAGTTGATCTTCTGCTCGTATTCCTGGGCGCGCCGCGACCACATCGTGCGCTTGATCCGGGCGCGGCCGCGCAGCGTGTCCATCGCCTCGCCCATTGCCTTATCCGAGGCGAGCTTGCGCAGGCCCGAGGACGCCGCCTTGGCCATCGGCACTTTCAGGGTCATGCGGTTCTCCTCGAAGGTGACGACGATCACCTTGAGGGTCTGCCCCGCGACGGGGACCTCCTCGATGCCCTGTACCTGGCCGACGCCATGGGTGGGGTAGACGACGAAATCGCCCGCCTTGAAGTCCTTCCCGGCATTGCCGAGGGGCTTGGGAGGCGGTGCGGGACGGATGGGAGCCTGGATGACAGGTTCGGGCGCTTGTGCGGGCATTGTGGGGGCAGGCGCCTGTGCCTCGGCCAGACCAGGCGGTGTGGCGGGGCGCTCTGCAACGAGCTCGGGCTTGGGTGCCGGCTCGGACTTGGCGGGAGACGAGGTGCGGGCCGCGGCGGCCTTCAGGGGCGCGGGCTTGGCCGGGGCGGCGGGCTTCGGCGTAGCGGCAGGCGCCTCGCTCTTCGCGGGCACCTTGGCGGCGGCCTTCAGGGCCTCGGCCACGGGCGCCTGGGCGCTCTCGGGCGGGTTCGCTGGTTCGGTCTTGCGTGAAGTGGCGATGGGCTTGGCGGCGGCCTTCGTCGCGGGCTTCGGCTCCTCGGCCTTGCCGCTCGTCTTGCTGGGGGCCTTGCTCCCGGCGGGTGCCTTCATCATGCTCTCCGCGATCCCTGTCGCGCCGACCGGCCCAGAAGGATCGGTGGCGCGGCGCCAGGCCCTGCTGGGGCAGGGCCGTTCAACTCATGCGGCGCGGCCAGCCCAGCCTGAGGCCATACTGGCCTGACGGGACGGCATTTGCGTTTCAGGCAAAAGCCTATCACGAAAACCCGATTCCGTCACGCCGGCCCACCCTTGGCCCGCCGATCCCGCGCCGTCAGGCACGATCACGGGGCAACGCAGCGGACGGGCGCGGGTTGACCGGGTTGTGCGGCGTTCAGGCTTCGCCGGGTGCGGGGTCGAACAGCGCCTTCTTGTCGGGCTTGCCGTCCCACTCCTTCGCATCGGCCGGCGGCTCGCCCTTGCGGGACATGTTCGGCCATTGCGCGGAGTAGACGCGGTTCAGCTCGGCCCAGTCGGTCGCGCGGTCGTCGCTGTCGGGAAGGATGGCTTCGGCCGGGCATTCGGGCTCGCAGACGCCGCAGTCAATGCACTCGTCCGGGTGGATCACCAGCATGTTGGCGCCGACGTAGAAGCAGTCCACCGGACAGACCTCGACGCAGTCCATGTACTTGCAGCGAATGCAGTTCTCGGTGACGACGTAGGTCACGTTCACGCCCCTTCACGGCCCGCGGGGCAGAGAGACCCCCGACCCGCGCCAGATGGACCGAGCAGGCGCAGCATGCAAGCCGCCGTTTGAGCGGTCAGGGTCGCGCCGGGCGCGTTCGGGCCTTTCGCGGGCGCTATTGCGAGGGTTCCGCGCTGCTCAGGCGATCCCTCGGGGCACCTCGTCTCCCTGGGGAGACCGCCTCAACCCTCAGCAGGATTTCCGGGTGGTGGCGCGTCCAGGTCCTCGTAGAGCGCGCGCGCCTCTGCCGGCGGCCCGCGCCTCGCGGCCAGCGCGACGACGCGCCAGACCTTCACCGCCCCGCGCTCCGGCCCGCCGACGGCAAGGGTGAGCACGTCGCCGGGCCGTAGCCGGGCATGGGCCTTGTCCACCGGCTGCCGGTTCAGGCGCACGGCACCGCGCTCGACCAGCGCGGTGCAGGCCGAGCGGGTCTTGGACAGGCGCGCGCACCAGAGCCACTTGTCCAGCCGCTGCCAGTCGCGATCCTCGGACTCCGGCATCGGCCTGGGGTCAGGACTTCCCGAGCTTCAGCCTCGCCAGCACCGCGAAGGGGCTGTCGGGGTCGGCGCCCTTGCCGCGGCTCGGCTCGAAGACAGTGCGAGGGGTCGCGGGGCCGTCATCGCGCCGGTCGCGGCGCGGCCCGTTGCCGTAGTTGCCGCCCGGGCCGCGGCCGCCATCAGGGCGCGGGCCGCTGCGGGGGCCACGATCGTCGCCGCGGTTGCCTTGGCGCTCGCCCTGCCTCTCGCCCTGGCGTTCCCCGGAGCGGTTGCCGCCGCGATCGGGGCCACCCTGGCGGGCCTGACGGTCGTCACGACGCGGGCCACGCGGGCCGCGGGCCTCGCGCGGCGCGTCGGGGTTGGTTTCCGCGGGCACGGTGCCAGCCTCGGTGGGGGCTGCGGCACCATCCGGCGCTGCTCCAGCCTCGCTCGGGACAGCATCGGCCGCCCGGGCTTGGGGCGGCGCGCCGTCTCGGCCGCCGCGGCGATCGGGGCGTCGCTCGCCGCGGTTCTTATCCCCACGTCCTTCGCGGCGCTCCTGCCCGCCGCGGCCACGATGGGCATCCTCGCGCCGGGCGGCGACGAGTTGCGGCGCCGGCGGGCCGAAGGCGTCCTCGGCCAGCGGCTCGGGAGAGACGAGGCGGAAGCCGAGCGCATTCAGCACGGCCGGCAGCGTATCGGCCTTGGCGCCGAGGCGGCTGGCGACATCCACCGGCAGGGCGGCAGGGGCGCGGCGGGTCAGATGGCCCAACTCGCCGGCGATGCGTTCGGCGACGTCCAGGCGGACCAGGGCGGGGCCAGCCTTGACCCAGCCCATGGTCTCCGCGAAGCCGCGCGGCCACTCGCGGGGCGGCACGATGGAGACAAGGCCGCCGCCGGGCAGCTCCGGCACTGCCGAATTGGCCTTCAGCGCCCAGAGCTGCGCGCGCAGCTTCATCGGCCGGGGCTTCAGCATCTCAGGGATGTAGAGAGCGAAGCGGCCGGCGCGAACGCCGATGGCCTTCAGCTTGGCCCGGATCTCCGGCGTGATCTCGCGCTCGGTGCCGCCGGGTAGCAGGCCCAGGAACTCGCGCAGCCGGAACAGGTGGCCGCGCAGCTCGGCATCCTCGGCGGCCTTGACCTCGGCCTCGATCAGGGGGGCGAAGTCGCGGGCGACCAGGGCGTCGAACCAGATGGCGAGCTTGGTGCGGATGCGCTCGCGCTCGGCGCCGTCGACGAACTCGGAATCGATGGGCTCGATCACCGGCTTCTCGGGCGTGTTCCCGGGCTTGATCTTGGCGACCTCATGCGCCTCGTCGTCGCCGTCCGACTTCCAGGTGATGCGCTGGAACTTGGTCAGGCCGAAAGCCTCGTCCGGCGCGGTCTCGAGGGCGGCGACGCGGCGGGGCATCTCCTCGCGGAGCGCGCGGCGGGCGGCGCGCAGCATCACGCGGCGCTCCTCCTCGTCCTCGGCATCCGCCGCGGTCTCGAAGACGAAGCCCTTCACATGGCCGACGGGATGACCTTCCACCACGACCTCTCCGTTCCGCGCGACCGCCGAGAGAAGGTTCTCCTCCCCCTCGTCGAGCTTGCGGATGAGATGGGCCGCGCGGCGGTCCACGAAGCGGGCGGTCAGGCGTTCGTGCAGCGCGTCGGAGACATGGTCCTCGGCGGCGCGGGCGGCCTCCTGCATGGCGGTAGCGTCCTTCAGCCAGTCGGAGCGGGCGGCGACATAGGTCCAGGTGCGGATGCCGGCAAGCCGGGCCATCAGCGTGTCGAGATCGCCCTCGGTGTTGTCGAGATAGGTGATCTGGGAGGCGGCCCAGTCCGTCGGCAGGGTGCCATCCTCGGCGAGATGCCGGAAGACGCGCGAGCAGAATCGTGTGTGGCTCTCATCCGCCAGCTTCCGGAAGTCCGGAATCTGGCAGGCTTCCCACAGCAGCCGCAGCCGGGCGCGGCCTCCGGCCAGGCGACGGATGTCCACGTCGCGGGAGAGGTGCTCAAGCGTGATGTGGTCGGTGGCATCGTTGCCGCGGGCCAGGCCCTGGAAGGGCGGGGGGCGGGCGAGGCTGTCGAGCAGCGCGTCGATGCTCGTCATGTCGAGGTCGCTGTTGCGCCAGGCCAGCGTCGTCAAAGGCTCGAAATGATGGCCCTCAATTTTGTTGACGAAGTCGTCGGCCAGCGGCGGGCACTCGGCTGTCACACCGAAGGTGCCATCCCGCATGCCGCGGCCGGCACGGCCGGCGATCTGGGCGGCTTCCTGCGGGGTGAGGAGGCGGGGGCGATGGCCGTCGAACTTCTGCAGTCCGGCGAAGGCGACATGGTCCACATCCATGTTCAGGCCCATGCCGATGGCGTCCGTCGCCACCAGGAAGTCCACTTCGCGGTTCTGGTAGAGCGCTACCTGGGCGTTGCGCGTGCGGGGCGAGAGGCGGCCCATCACCACCGCACATCCACCGCGGCGGCGCCGGATGGCTTCGGCAATGGCGTAGACCTCACCGGCCGAGAAGGCGACGACGGCGCTGCGCGGCGGCAGCCGTGTCAGGCGCGCGGGGCCGGCATAGGTGAGCTGGGAAAGGCGAGGGCGGCTCTCGATCTCGGCCTGGGGGATCAGGCGCTGGAGGAGGGGGCGGATCGTCTCCGCGCCAAGGAACATGGTCTCGACAAGGCCGCGAGCGTTCAGCAGTCGATCGGTGAACACATGGCCGCGATCCGCGTCGGCGCAGAGCTGGATCTCGTCTACGGCCACGAATTCGGCCCGGCGGTCGAGCGGCATGGCCTCGACCGTGCAAGCGAACCACTTCGCCCCGGGGGGGATGATCTTCTCCTCGCCGGTGATGAGCGCGACGTTGCGCTCGCCTTTGGCGGCGACCATGCGGTCGTAGTTCTCGCGGGCCAGAAGGCGCAGCGGGAAGCCGATAATGCCGCTGGAATGGGCCAGCAGACGTGTGATGGCCAGATGCGTCTTCCCGGTGTTGGTGGGGCCGAGGACGGCCTTCACCCGCGAGGGAAACATTTGGCGTTCTGAGATGGGGCTCATCTGCGGGGAGGTGTGGCGCTCCGGACCCGAATTGGCAAGGACGGCTTGGCAAGCGCACCGGCCGGGGGGAGGTTGGAGGCGATCCATGACGCCGCCTCACGACGCTCCGCCGACCGTCTCGCCGCGCGGCCCTTCCCCGGCTGCGTCCTCAGGCCTGGCGCGCTTCGCTTTCCTGATGGCGGCCAGCTTTCTCGGGGTGGGCGTCGCCATGCCTTTCCTGCCGCCCTTTCTGGCAGGGAAAGGACTGGGTGCGGAGGGTGTGGCGCAAATCCTGTTCGCAGGCTCGCTGATCCGCTTCCTTGTCGGCCCCGCCATGGGGCGTCTGGCGGACCGGCTGGGCGATGGGCGGCTGGTGCTGATCCCCTGCGCAGCGGCGACGGCTCTCGCGGCTCCGTTTTTCCTGCCGGCCGAAGGGTTCTGGGCGGTGCTCGGGGCGCAACTCCTGTTCGCCGCCGCCATGGCGCCGCTTTCTCCGGTGGGGGAGGCGATGGCACTGGCGGCCACGCGGCGGGCCGGGGCGGATTTCGGCCGGCTGCGCGCGGCGGGGTCGGCCGCCTTTATCCTGGGCGCGATCGGGGCGGGTGGGATGGCGGCCTGGGGCAGCTATGCGGCGGTGCCCTGGCTCCTGGCGGCGTCCTACTCGGCCATGGCGCTGGCGGGCTGGGCGCTGCCGGCCGCGACGCGGCGCGACGGGGTCTCGCCGGTGGCTGTCGGCGGGCTGCGGGGGCTGCGCGGGGCATTTCCGCTGCATCTGCTCCGGCGGCCCGGCTTCGGGCGGCTGGTGGCGATCACAGGACTAGTCCAGGGCTCCCACGCCGCGCTTTACGGTTTTTCCTCGATCCACTGGTCACGCGCCGGGCATTCGGCCGAGGTGATCGGGCTGCTCTGGGCCGAGGGCGTGCTGGCGGAGGTGCTGCTGTTCTTCTGGGCGCGCCCGCTGCTCGGGCGGCTGTCGCCGCGGGCGCTGATGCTGATGGCAGCTGGGGCGGGGCTGCTGCGCTGGCTGGCGCTGGCCACGACGACGGAGCTCTGGGCGCTGGTGCCCCTCCAGGCGCTGCACGCGCTCAGCTTCGGGGCGCAGTATATGGGCGCGATGCGCTGGCTCTCGGCCAACCCGCCCCCGGGGGAGGCGCTGGCGGCGCAGAGCCTGCACGCGGCAATCGGGATGACGGGAGCGCAGGCGCTCTCGATGCTGACGGCGGGCTGGCTCTATGCCCGGTACGGCGGAGGGGCCTTCCTGGCCATGGCAGTGCTTTGCGCGATGGCGGTGCCGGTTGCCTGGCGGTGGCGGCAGGGGCGCTAGGCCCCAGGCGCCAGACCACCGCCTCTCAGTGCCAGGCCTCGCCGTCCCAGTGATGCGCGGTCCAGCGGGCACGACCATTATCCACCACCACGCGGTTGTAGGCGTTCGGCTCGCCCCGCAGGCGGGTGGAGGTGGCGGAGCCGGCCTGGAGGATGGTCAGGCGGTCGCCTTCCTCGGCGGTGATGGCGTGGGTGTTGTGGTAGCCGACATGAAGATGGCCGGAGAGGACCAGCCGTACGCCCGCGCGTGCCAGGTCGCGCAGCGCGCGCTCGCCGCGGGCGACGATGGGCGTATCGGGCTGCTCGGGCGGGGCGAGGAAGGGGTGGTGGGCGACGACGATGCGGAAGGGGCCTTCCGGCAGCCGGCGCAGGCGGCGCAGCACGCGTAAAAGGCCGGCGCGGGGGACCTTGCCGTTCTCCCACTGCAGGTGAAGGCCACCGCGCGAGACGGTGTTGAGGCCGACCACCTGAATTTCCTCATCCTCGAACATCGGCTCGGTCTCGGGGGAGACGAGGGCCTCCCAGCGGCCGAAGGGGTCGAGAAAACGCTCCCAGGGGTAGTAGGCAGTGATGTCGTGGTTGCCCGGCACGGCAATCCAGGGGGCGCGCAGCGCGTCGAGGAAGGTGCGGGCCGCGCGGTACTCGTTGCGGCGGGCGCGCATCGTCAGGTCGCCGGAGACGGCGATGAGATGGGCAGGGTCGGCGTTCAGCCGTGCCAGCAGGGCATCCGCCGCGCGGGTGTCGATCCGGCAGAAATGCAGGTCGGAGATGTGGTCGATCACCCTCACGCCGTGGCGTCCGCCGTGGCGGAGGGTGGCGCGAGGACCAGCAGGGCGCGCGGGCGCAGCGTGTACTGCAGCGGCGTGGAGAGCACCGAGCCTTCGCCATCATTCATCACCACAAGGCTGCGGCGGCGGGAGTGGATGGAGAAAGCGGGGCTGGTGAGGATGTGAATGTCGCTGGAGCGCTTCCACATGCCCAGGGCCATGGCGATCAGCATTTTCGCCGACCAGCCGATGGAGAAGTTCCGGCTGACATAGAGATGCAGCGTCCCGCCATCGAGGCGGGAGCGGTGGAACATCAGGCCGGTCCCCTCCGCGTAGCCGTTGTTCACGATGGACATCGCTCGCGTCCAGAGCCGCCAGGGCTTCTGCCAGCCGGGCGCATTGACCATCAGCCGCATGGGGCGCTGCCGCAGCAGGGCACGGATGACGACCGCTACCACGCGGACGACGGCGTAGAACCCGCCCTTGCGGCGGAAGCGCTGGCGGGTGCGGCCGATGGTGTTGGTCAGGCCGAGCACGGATTGGCAGAGGAAGGTCTGGCCATTCACCTCCGCGACATCGATG
The DNA here is from genome assembly GCF_054165765.1 of Roseomonas sp. WA12. Lineage (NCBI taxonomy): Bacteria > Pseudomonadati > Pseudomonadota > Alphaproteobacteria > Acetobacterales > Roseomonadaceae > Roseomonas > Roseomonas sp. WA12. The sequence continues at coordinate 666,516 of NZ_CM135108.1, forward strand.
GCGCGCGGCGCCGCGCGGCCGAGCGCCTCCGCGGCCTCCAGCGGATCCAGCGGGATGCCGAGATCGCGGGCGAGAAGGTTAAGGGTGCCGAGGGGCAGCACGCCCAGCACGCGGCCGGTATCGGCCAGGCGGGCTGCGACGCCGCGGATCGTGCCATCGCCGCCACCGACGATGACTGTGTTCACGTCGGTCGCGATCGCGGCCTCGACGCGGCCGCCCATGTCGGGAGCCGCGTCCTCCCCGATAATGGTGAGGTCGAAGCCGGCGCGGCGCAGGGCTGCGAACACGAGGTCGGGCAGCTCCGGCCGCCCGGCCAGGGTGCCGGCACGCTCATTCAGCACCAGGACGGCCCGCGTCATCGGGCGTCTATCATTTGAAAACCATTCCCCAATCCCGGCGGGCGAACGCAGGGGCGAGAGGGCAAGTTGCGGCCCCTCGAAGAAGGATAGGCGGATATGGAAAGGGCGCGGACCTTTCGGCCCGCGCCCTTTCATGTCGCCCAAAGGCGGAGGAGATCAGGCCGCGACCTTCACGCCCGCCATGCTGCGCAGCACGTAGTGAAGAATGCCGCCCTGCTTGTAGTACTCGACCTCGTCGGCCGTATCGACGCGGCACTGGACCTGGGTGCGGGTCTCGGTGCCGTCCGGGCGGTGGATGACGATGTCCAGCAGCATCCGGGCCTTGAGGTCCTCCAGGCCGAGGATGTCGATGGTCTCCTCGCCGGTGATGTTGAGGGTCTTGCGATCCTCGCCCGGCTTGAAGACCAGCGGCAGTACGCCCATGCCCACCAGGTTGGAGCGGTGGATGCGCTCGAAGCTCTCGGCGATCACGGCCTTCACGCCCAGCAGCATCGTGCCCTTTGCCGCCCAGTCGCGGGAGGAGCCGGTGCCGTATTCCTTGCCGCCGAAGATCACCAGCGGAACGCCCTCGGCCTTGTACTTCATGGCCGCGTCGTAGATCGGCATCACCTGCTCGGAGGGGTAGTGCTTGGTGATGCCGCCCTCGATGCCCGGGACCAGCTCGTTCTTGATGCGGATGTTGGCGAAGGTGCCGCGCATCATGACCTCATGGTTCCCGCGGCGGGCGCCGTAGGAGTTGAAGTCGTTCTGCCGGACCTGGTGCTCGAGCAGGTACTCGCCGGCGGGCGAAGCCTTCTTGATCGAGCCCGCGGGCGAGATGTGGTCCGTGGTGATGCTGTCCGACAGCTCGGCCAGGACGCGCGCGCCCTGCACCGAGGCGACGGGCGCGGGGTCGGCCGTCATGCCCTCGAAATAGGGCGGATTCTGGACGTAGGTGGAGCCGGAGTTCCAGCGATAGGTGTCCGTGCCCGTCTCGACCTGGATGCCCTGCCAGTGCTCGTCGCCCTTGAAGACGTCGGCGTAGCGGGACTGGAACATCTCACGCGTCAGCACGCGATGCACCACCTCGTTGATCTCGGACTGGTCGGGCCACACGTCGCGCAGATAGACAGGCTGGCCGTCGCTGCCCGTGCCCAGCGGCTCGGTCGTGATGTCCTTGGTGATGGTGCCGGCCAGCGCGTAGGCGACCACGAGGGGCGGGGAGGCCAGGTAGTTGGCGCGCACATTCGGGTGCACGCGGCCCTCGAAGTTGCGGTTGCCCGAGAGGACGGAGGCGACGACGAGCTTCTCGTTCTCGATGGCGTCCACGATCGGGTCTGCCAGCGGCCCGGAGTTGCCGATGCAGGTGGTGCAGCCGTAGCCGACGGTCTGGAAGCCCATCGCGTCCAGCTCGGCCTGCAGCCCGGAGGCGTTCAGGTAGTCGGTGACGACCTGCGAGCCGGGGGCCAGCGAGGTCTTCACCCAGGGCTTCGGCGAGAGGCCGCGGGCGCGCGCCTTCTGCGCCACGAGGCCGGCGGCCACCAGCACATAGGGATTGGAGGTGTTGGTGCAGGAGGTGATCGCGGCAATCACCACGTCCCCGTGCCCGAGGTCGTAGTTCGCGCCCTCGACCGCCACGCGGGTGCCGGCAGGCGGCGCGCCCGACACGGAGAGGTTCGGCAGTTCCTTGCCGAAGGAGGTGGCGATCTCGGTCAGCACCACCTTGTCCTGCGGGCGCTTCGGGCCGGCCATGGAGGGCACGACCGTCGAGAGGTCGAGCTCCAGCGTGTCGGTGAAGACCGGGTCGGGCGTGGAGTCGTCGCGCCACATGCCCTGGGCCTGGGCGAAGGCCTTGACCAGGGCAATGCGGTGCTCCTCGCGCCCGGAGAGGCGGAGATAGCCGAGCGTCGCCTCGTCCACCGGGAAGAAGCCGCAGGTGGCGCCGTATTCGGGCGCCATGTTGCCGATGGTGGCGCGGTCGGCGACGGGGAGGGAGGTGAGGCCCTGGCCGTAGAACTCGACGAACTTGCCGACCACGCCCTTCTTGCGGAGCATCTGGGTGACGGTGAGCACGAGGTCGGTCGCCGTCACGCCTTCCTTGAGCTTGCCGACCAGCTTGAAGCCGATGACGTCGGGGATGAGCATTGCGATCGGCTGGCCGAGCATCGCGGCCTCGGCCTCGATGCCGCCCACGCCCCAGCCGAGCACGCCGAGGCCGTTCACCATCGTCGTGTGGCTGTCGGTGCCGTAGCAGCTGTCGGGGTAGGCGTACTCATCGCCGGCATCGGTGTTCGTCCACACCACCTGGGCGAGGTATTCCAGGTTCACCTGGTGGCAGATGCCGGTGCCGGGCGGAACGACGCGGAAGTTGTCGAAGGCGGCCGAGCCCCAGCGCAGGAACTCGTAGCGCTCGTTGTTGCGCTCGTATTCGAGGTCGACGTTCTTCTTCAGCGCATCGGCGGTGCCGGAGACGTCCACCATCACGGAGTGGTCGATCACGAGGTCGACGGGAACCAGCGGGTTCACCTTCTGCGGGTCGCCACCGAGCTTGAGCATGCCGTCGCGCATGGCGGCGAGGTCGACCACCGCGGGGACGCCGGTGAAGTCCTGCATAAGGATGCGCGCCGGGCGGAAGGGCACCTCGCGGTCGGACTGGCCCTTCTCGAGCCAGCCAGCGACGGCCTTGGCGTCATCCACCTTGTAGGAGGTGCCGTTCTCGGAGCGCAGGATGTTCTCCAGCAGCACCTTCAGGCTGTTCGGAAGCCGGGCGAGATCGGTGCCCAGGGCCTTCGCCGCTTCAGGGATGGAGAAGTAGTGGTAGGTCTTCCCGTCGACCGACAGCGTGCGCTTGGTCTTGAGGGTATCCTGGCCGTTCTTGCTCATGCGTCGCAATTCCCCGCGCGTGCTTGAATTTCCTGGCAGCTTGAAGCATGGCGGGGGTTTCCGGTCCAGGGGCGAGGCCGGTTCCGGGGGCATGACGAAGCGGTATGGCAGGCGCGCTGGCGGCGGATGATCTGGCCGCTCGGCGCGGCGGGCGAGTGGTGTTCGCAGGCCTGTCCTTCGCCGCGGCGCCGGGGGAGGCGCTGCTACTTCTCGGGCCGAACGGGGCGGGAAAATCGACGCTGCTTCGCGTGCTCGCAGGGCTGCTCCGGCCGGCGGCCGGGCGCGTCTCGTGGGAAGGCGAGGACGTGGGGCTGGACGCCGCCGCCCATGGCGCCCGCACGCGTCTCCTCGGCCATCAGGACGCGATCAAGCCGGCGCTGACCCCGCGGGAGGACCTAGCCTTCTGGGCGCGGCTGCGCGGGGGTGACCCGGAGGCGGCGCTGGCGAGGATGGGGCTCTCAAACCTTGCCGGCCTACCCTGCCGCACGCTTTCCGCCGGGCAGCGGCGGCGACTGGCGCTGGCCCGGCTGACGCTGGGCGACGCGCCGCTCTGGCTGCTGGACGAGCCGACCCTGGGGCTCGATGCCGCCTCGGTCGCGCGGCTGGGTGGCGTGCTGGCGGCGCACCGGGCGCGGGGCGGGATCGTGCTGGCGGCGACCCATCTGCCGCTGCCGCTGCCGGGCGCGCGGGAGGTGGCGCTGTGATCCCGGTGTTTCTGCGGGAGCTGCGGCTAGCCCTTCGTCACCCGGCGGAGGCCCTGGCGGCAGTGCTGTTCTTCGTCATCGTCTGCGCGCTGTTCCCCTTCGGCGTCGGGCCCTCGCCCGAGGCGCTGGCGCGGCTGGCGCCGGGTGCGCTGGTGACGGCGGCGCTGCTGGCCGCGCTGCTCCCGCTCGACCGCCTGTTCGCCGGGGAGGCGGAGGACGGGTCACTGGATCTGCTGCTCACCACGGGGCTGCCGCCGGCGGGGCTGGCGGCGGCGAAGGCGGCGGCGCACTGGGCAGTGACGGGCCCGCCGCTGCTGCTGGCCACGCCGATCGCTGCAGCGCTGCTGGCGCTGCCGGTTGAGGGCTGGGGCGTGGCGGTGCTGGCGCTGGCGCTGGCCTCGGCCGTGCTGTCGCTGCTCGGCACGCTCGGTGCGGCGCTCACCCTTGGCGCCCGGCGGGGCGGCGTGCTGCTTCCGCTACTGGTGCTGCCGCTGGCGGTGCCGGTGGTGATCTTCGCCGCCGGCGCCATCGAGGCCGGGGCAGGGGGCGGCGAGGCGCGGCCCTTTCTTCTTCTGCTGGGGGCCTTCTTGGCCGCTGCCATGCCACTGGCGCCGCTGGCGGCCGGGGCGGCGCTGCGGGAGGGTTGAATCACATGCCGGTTTGGCGCGTTAGTTAGAGATGGCCTTCAAGGGAAAGCCGCCCGGCTCCGGCTCGGGCGAAATGTCGCGCAGGACGGTCGCGCTGCGGCCGGCCATCGGCCTGTCGCCGCGTCAGCGCGAGGAGGCGCGGCGCCTGCGCCGCCTTGGGCATGAGCCCGCGCAGATCGCCGAGGCCATCGGCGCACCGCTGGAGGAGGTGGAGAAGGCCCTCGTCCAGATGCGCATGCCGCGGCCGGAGACGACACGGGGTACGCTGAACGTGACACTGGCCGCCCATGCGCTCGTCATGAAGGAGCGACAGGGGAACGAGCCACTCTGGCAGACCATGGACCGGCTGCTGGACGAGCTGCTGCGCCATCGCGGTGCCGAGGCAGCCCGGGCACGGCGCCGGCAGGGCGAGGGCGGGGAACTGCCGCTCTTCGCGGATGCCGCGCGGCCGGCCGAAGGCTGAGCCGGACCTGACGTCAGGAGCCCGGCGGTGCAGAATGGCTGCATGCGACTGCCTCCCGCCCGACTTGCCGCGCTTCTTCTCCTGCCCTTGCTGACCGGCCCGGCCCTCGCGCAATCCGCCGGGGTGCGCGAGCGGCCCTCCTCACCTGTCACACGGCCGGCGGCATCGAGGCCGGCTGGTGCGGCCACCCCGAAACCGCCGGCGCGCGGGGCAGCCCAGCCCCGTCAGGCAGCGCCTTCCGCCGCTCGCGCTGGGGAGCGCGGGCGCGCTCCGGCCGCCGGACGCGACACCGGGCAGGCCGCGGCCCGGCGCGGCCGGGAGGGTGCGGCCGCCAGAGCCGCCGGGCGGACTGCACCGGCGGCTGCGGCCCCGCGCAGGCCGTCCGCACCCATTGCCCCACCTCGGACGGCAGCCCCAGCCGCAGCGATTCCATTGCCTATCCCGGCGCCGGCTGCTGCGGCGGTGCCGAATGTCGGGCGGGAGCCGCCGCTGGAGGAATTGCGTCCCCTGGTGGGGCCGTTCCGGCCGGCGCCGGCCGCCTCGGGCGACGCCGGGCCCTGCGGGCCGCGCCTGACCCCGGTTCGGAACCTTGAGGGATTCGGCTATTTCGCGGACCGAGCCTTTTCGCGCCCTGATCCGGTGCAGTTCGCGGCTGACCAGGCGGCCTCCCGCCCACTGCGGGAGTGGCTTGCGGCGGTGCAGCGCGACCTCGCCCGGCACCGCCGCGGCGACGCGGGCGCCGCGGCCTGTGCCCTGGCCACGCTGGACCATTGGGCGCGGAACGATGCGCTGCTCGGCGCCTTTAACCTGCAGGGCAATTACCACCGGGCCTGGATCGTAGCGGGTGCCTCCCTGTCCTTCCTGGCCCTGCGGGACGCGGCGGGGCTGGAAGCTCCGCGGCTCCGGCGGGTCGGGCGCTGGCTGGCGGCGGTGGCGCGCGACATCCGGCCACGGCACGAGCGGCGGTCGGAGGCGCTGATCAGCGACGTGCGCAACAACCAGGCGGCCTGGGCCGGGCTGGCTGGGGCGGCGGCCGGGGTGGCCGCGGGGGATCGCGGGCTGCTAGAATGGGGAGTGGAGCAGCTCCGGGAGCAACTCTCCCAAGTGAATGAGCGCGGGGCGCTGCCGCAGGAGCTGCGGCGGGGCGCGATGGCGCTGCACTATCACCTGTTTGCACTGGAAGCTGTGGCCGCGCTGGAACGGCTGGCCGCGGCGAACGGGATCGAGCTGTCCGAAGCACATCGGGCGGCGCTCGGCCGGCTGCGAGATCTCTCCCTGGCGGCGGCGCAGGATCCTTCGCGGATGGAGGGCCTGGCCGGGGCGGCTCAGGTCGATCCTTGGCTGGAACAGGGGAAGGTGCCGCTCTCCCAGGCGGCGGGGCTGGACATTCTGGCAGCCTCCATGCCGGATCCGGCTCTGGACGCGGCGCTCGCGCCCTTTCGCCCCTATGCCGACCCGTTCCTGGGCGGCGAGGTCACGGGCTGGTGGCTTCCCGTGCGCGAAAGCGGCGAACGGCCGCCGGGAGCCTCCACCACCCCCGTCACTCCGCCCGCCGAGGCCGCCCCATGAGCTGTTCCACGGCGTCCGTCACCGAAAGCGCGCCGGTCAGCACCCCCGCCACCGCCGCGCAGACCGGCATTTCCACCCCGGCCTGAGCCGCGCGGGCGAGGAGGGCGGGAGCGGTGGCCGCACCCTCGGCGACCGAGTTGCGGGCGGCCAGCACGTCCTCCGCACGCTCGCCGCGGCCGAGGGCAAGCCCCAGGGTGAAGTTGCGGCTGGAACCGCCCGAGCAGGTGAGCATCAGGTCGCCTAAGCCGGAGAGGCCGGCGACCGTGTCGGCCTTGCCGCCCAGCGCCACGGCCAGCCGGGCGATCTCGGCCAGGGCGCGGGTGACGATGGCGGCACGGGCGTTCTCGCCCAGCCCGGCGCCGATCGCCGCTCCCGCCGCGATGGCCGCGACGTTCTTGGCCGCCCCCGCGATCCCCACGCCGAGCGGGTCCTCTCCGCCATAGAGGCGGAAGGCGGGGGAGGAGAGGCGGTCGATCGCAGCGTCGCGCAGCGCGGCATCCGTGCTGGCGAGGGTGGCGGCCGCGGGAAGGCCGGCCGCGACCTCATGGGCGAAGTTGGGGCCGGAGAGCAGGGCGGCGGGCAGGCCGGGATGGGTCGCCGCCAGGATTTCCAGCGGGAGGCGAAGCGTGCCGGCTTCCACGCCCTTGGCCACGAGGACCGCGGGCGGCAGGGACGGCAAGCCGGCCAGCACGGCGCGGAGGTGCTGGGTGGGCACGGCGAGGATGACGAAGCGCGCGCCATCCAACGCGGCGGCAGCATCCGCGGTGATCTGCAAGGGATGGGGCAGGGGAGTGTCCGGCAGGTGACGGGCGTTCACGCGCGTGGCTTGCATGGCCTCGGCACGGTCCGGATCCCTGGCCCAGAGCGTAACCGCGCCGCCCGCGCGCAGGGCATGGACGGCCAGCGCGGTGCCCCAGGCGCCCGCGCCGATGACGGCGACCTTTCCCGGCTCCATTCCGCTCATTCCGGCACGATCTCCGCGACGTCCCAGCCACCGCCCGCCTCGCCGTCGTCCAGGCGCGCTGAGAGGGCGGCCAGGAGGGCGCGGGCTGTCTCGGCGAAGCCGAAGGGCGGGTTCACCACCACCAGGCCGCAGCCGTTCAGCCGGGTGGGGTCGGTTGGCTCGCGCAGGCGCAGCTCGCAGCCGATCACGTCCCGCAGCCCGGAGGCGACCAGGGCATCGCGGAAGGCGCGGACGGGGGCGCGGTGCTTGATCGGGTACCAGGCCGCCTGGATCGCCGGGCGGAAGCGGCGGGAGAGGGCGGCCATGCCGGCGGCAAGGCGAACGAACTCGCCCTCGATCTCAAAGGGGGGGTCCAGCAGGACGAGGCCGCGGCGCTCGGGGAAGGGTGTGAGGGCGGAGAGGGCCTCGTAGGCGTCCCTTTTGTGGACGGAGACCTGGGGATCTCCCTTGAAGGCAGTGCGGAGTGTGGCGGCGTCCTCCGGGTGCAATTCGCACAGGGCAAGATGGTCCTGCGGCCGCAGCATCGCGCGGATCAGGGCAGGGCTGCCGGGGTAGGTTCCGCGGGGAAAGGAGCGGACCAGCTCCAGCCAGGGAAGCAGGGGACCGTCCTGCAGGGTTTCCAGCCGGCCGATCCCGTCCCGCCACTCGCCGGTGCGGCGGGCTTCCTCCGATCGCAGGTCGTAGAGGCCGATGCCTGCATGGGTGTCGAGCACGCGGAACGGAGTCGCCTTCCGGGCCAGGGCCGTGACGAGGGCATGGACCAGGGCGTGCTTCATGCAGTCCGCGAAATTCGCGGCGTGGAAGGCGTGCCTGTAATTCATGGCGGCTCGTTCATGTCAGGCCGTCATCTCGTCCAGGGGCCAGCGTGGGCGAGGCGCGTGGTCCCAGGGGTCGGTGAGGCCGGCGCGGAGGCGCTCGATCCCGGCCCAGGCGACCATGACCGCATTGTCCGTGCACAGGCGGATGGGCGGTGCGACGAGGGGGAGGCCCGCTCCCTCCGCCACCTTCGCCAGGGCGGCGCGGATGCCGGAATTGGCTGCCACGCCGCCGGAGACGACCAGGGCGGTCATCCCGGGCGCCATGGCCAGGGCATGGCGGGCGCGGTCGGCCACCACTGCGGCGACGGAGGCCTGGAAGCTGGCCGCGATATCGGCATGGACATGGCCCTTCGCGACGGCCTGAGCCACGGCGGTCTTCAGGCCGGAGAAGGAGAAGTCGCAGCCTGCCCGGCCGAACAGCGGGCGGGGGAGGGGGACCTTCGCCGCGTCGCCGCCCCCGGCGAGGCGCTCCAGATGCGGGCCGCCGGGCCAGGGTAGGCCGAGGAGCTTGGCGGATTTGTCGAAGGCCTCTCCCACCGCGTCGTCCAGTGTTGTGCCGAGGCGGCGGTAGTGGCCCAGCCCCTCCACCGCCACGCACTGGCAGTGGCCGCCGGAGAGAAGGAGCAGGAGATAGGGAAAAGCGGCGCCGCCCGGCAGCAGGCCGGGCAGTCGGGGGGTGAGCGCGTGGGCTTCCAGGTGGTTCACCGCCACGAAGGGCAGGTGGTGCGCCATGGCCATGCCCTTGCCGTAGCCGGAGCCGACGATCAGCCCGCCGATCAGCCCGGGGCCGGAGGTGGCCGCCACGCCGCCCAGCGCCGCGGGCGCGATGCCGGCCTGGGCCAGAACGCCCGCGACCAGCCCAGGCAGGTGGGCGAGGTGGGAGCGCGCCGCAAGCTCCGGCACCACGCCGCCGAAGCGGGCGTGGTCTTCGGTCTGGCTGAGGACGGATTCGGCGAGGATCGTGCCGTCCGGCGCCAGGATGGCGGCGGCCGTCTCGTCGCAGCTGCTCTCGATGCCCAGGACCGGACCTTTCAGGTCCATGCGCCTCATGCCTTTCCGGATTTGCGTGGCGGTTCTAAGACGCCGCCATGCTTTCTGCCCACCCCATCCCGGCAACTGGCCCAGCCGGCGACAGGCCTGCGGAGACCCCGCGGGTGCGGCCGCATATGCGATCGCTGCCGCTCCGTGTCGGGACCCGGGGGTCGCCGCTCGCGGTGTGGCAGACCCGCTGCTTCCTTCAGATCGTGCTGCATTTCTGCCCGGTGCTGCGGAATGCCGGCGCCTTCGAGGAGCATGTGATCCAGACCACGGGCGACCGGATCCAGGACCGGCGGCTGGCGGATCTGGGCGGGAAGGGACTGTTCGCCAAGGAGATCCATGAGGCGCTGCTGGACCGGCGGATCGATTTCGCCGTCCACAGCCTCAAGGATCTTGAGACCGAGATGCCGCCCGGGGTTGTGCTCGCCTGCACCCTGCAGCGGGAGGACAGCCGGGACGTGTTGATCCCTGGGCCCGGCATGGGCGCGCTGGATCCGGCCGACCCCATCGGGAGCATCCCGGCCGGGATCCGCCTGGGCACCGCCAGCCTTCGCCGCCAGGCGCAGCTGCTGCACGCGCGGCCGGACCTGCAGGTCGGCATGATCCGCGGCAATGTGCAGACGCGGTTGCGCAAGCTGGCCGACGGCGAGGCGGATGCGACGATGCTCGCCCTGGCCGGGCTGAAGCGCATGGATCTCAGCCCTCCAGGCATGATGGTCCTGGACCCCGAGGCGATGGTGCCGGCGGCAGGCCAGGGCATCATCGGCGTGACTGTGCGGGCCGAGGACGAGGAGTTGCTCGAGCTGCTGGGCGGGATCGAGGACCGGGAGGCGCGCGCCGTCTCCCGGGCCGAGCGGGCGCTGCTGGCCTCGCTGGATGGCTCCTGCCGCACACCGATCGGCGGCCATGCGCGGCTTTTGCCGGACGGGCGGCTGCATCTGACGGGGCTGGTGGCGCGGCCGGACGGGTCGTTCCTGCTGAAGCGTGGGCTCCACGGGGCGGTGGCGGAGGCCGAGGCTCTCGGGCAGGAGCTGGGCCGCAGCCTTCGCGCGGACAGCCCGGCGGACATCTTTGGCTGAGCCTGGTTCGGGCCCCTGCGGGCCGACCGGGCAGGATCGGGCATCGGAGAGCGGGACCGGGTTGGTAGGGGCCCCGGGCTGCCTGATCACCCGTCCGGAGCCGGGCGGTGCCCGCACGGCCGAGCGCGTTTCGGCGCTGGGCTGGACGCCGGTGCTGGCGCCCGCCCTGATCCTTACTCCCCTTTCGATCCGATCGGCGCCGGGCTCGCAGGCGGCACTGTTGCCGAGCGCAGCCGCCGTCTTCGCGATGGCGGGGACGGTTCCGGCGGACCTTCCCATGCTGGCAGTGGGGGAGGGGACGGCAGAAGCCGCCAGGTCGGCGGGTTTCCAGAAGGTTGCCGCGGCCGAGGGCGACGCCGTCTCCCTGGCGGCGATGGCATCGGCGCGGCTGGATCCGGCGGCGGGGCCGCTGCTGCTCGCGTCCGGGCGGGGCTATGGCGACGAGCTGGCCGCCGATCTCGCCGCCCGCGGCTTCTCGGTAATCCGGCGCGAGGCCTATGAGGCGCGGGAGGCCGAAGCCTTGCCTGCTGCCGCGTGCGCCGCGCTGGCTGGCGGGTCCGTGCGGGCCGCCTTGTTCCTCTCTCCCCGCAGCGCCGTCTCCTTCCTGGCCCTGCTGCGCGCAGCTGGTTTGTGGGACGCGGCAACTGGCATCCGCGCCGTGGCGTTGAGCGGCCGCGTGGCCCGTGCCCTGGCGGGCCCCCCATGGGGGGGACTGGACGTGGCGCCGCGACCGGATCAGGACGCATTGCTGGAGTTGCTTGGCCGCGCTCCTCTTTCCACGGCCCTTCCGCTGGCCTCTCCCGTCCGACCAGAAGGATGATCCCGACCACATGAGCGACACGCCGAAGACGCCCCCGAACGGGCCCCGTTCCAAGGGCCGCCCAGCACCGTCCGGCGCAATGGGGGGCTCCGCGCCGTCGGGCGGAACGGCAGCCAGGACGGGCGCTGCCGGTCAGGGGCCGCGGGACGCAACGACGGCCGCCAGCGCGCCGGTCCTCTCCGCGGCCGAGCTGAACCATGCCGGGGCCGGCGAGACGACCGCCATGGGCGAGGCCAGTTCCGCCATGACGCCCGGCAACAGCCCCACCGCCGCGTCGAGCGCTTCGTCCTCAGCCTCGGGTAGCGCATCCGTGCCGCCGCCCGGGCCTTCGGCGGCCGAGGCGGAGCGGCAGGGGCGTGGCAGCGAGGGTCAGGCCCCGCCACCGCCCGCTGGATTGAGTGCTGCGGGGCGGCGCTTCGAGCCGGCCATCCTGCCGATTGCCGCCGCATCCGTGGTGCTGGTGGGCGCGGTCGCCTTCCTTCTCTCGAGCCCGCGCCAGACCCCGGAGGCTCCCGCGGTCGCGCAGCAGGCCGAGGCGTCGCGCATGGCCTCCATCGATTCGCGGATTGCGGCACTGGAGGCCCGGCCTTCCGCCGCCGGCTTGGCCGAACGGGCGGCAGCCGCCGAGCGCCGGCTGGATGCGGCGGATACGACGGTCCGCGAACTCGCGGCGCGGCCCATGGTGGATCCCGAGGCGCGCGCCGGGTTGGCGACCGTGACTGGCGCCCTCGATCAGGCACGGACTGCCGCGGCCGAGAGCTTACGGCGACAGGATGAGCGAGCGGCGGCGCTTGAGGCGCGATTGGCCGAGGAAGGCCGCCGGGGCGAGGCGCGGATCGCCCAGGCCGAAGCGACGCTGGCCAACCGTCTGGCTGCCGCCGAGCAGTCCCTGGCCGGGCGGGTGACGGCGGCGGAGCAGGCCTTCGCCCCGCGCTTGGCCGCGCTGGATGCCGCGCTGAATCAGCGCGTGGAGGCAGCGGGCCAGGCCATGAACCAGCGGCTGGACGCCGCCGGGCGCGGGTTGGACGAGCGGCTGTCCCGAGCTGAGGCGGCGATGAGTGAGCGAGTGGCGCGGCAGGAGGCTCAGTTGGACGAGCGCGTGCAGGGGTTCGAGCGGCGACTGGCCCAGGCCGAGGCGGCCGAGCGCCGGCTGAGCGTGCTGGCCGCGCGTGGGACGATCCAGACGGCGCTGGAATCCGGGCGCCCGCTCGGCCAGGCGCTCGCCGCGCTGGGCGGGAACCCGCCCGTGGCCCTGGCGCGCTACCGTGAGGCGGCACCTCCGACCGAGGCGGCATTGCGGCTCTCCTTCGAGGATGCGGCGCGTGCCGCGCGCGCGGCGGCCGAGCCGCAGGGGCAATCGGTCGGCGATTCCGCGTTGGCGCGGTTGCAAGGTCTGGTGACGGTGCGGCGCGGCGAACAGGTGGTAGTCGGCGACGCCGTGTCGGGCGAGCTGGAGCGCGTTCGCCGCTCGCTGGATGCCGGTGACCTGCCAGGTGCAGTGGAGCGGCTGGAGAAACTGCCCGAGCCCTCCCGCAATGCCATGGCCGGCTGGATCGGGCAGGCGCGGGACCTCGTGGAGGCGCGCGCGGCGCTGCGTGACCTCGGCGCCCCGGCCGCGGGGAGCAACTGATGCTTCGCGCAATATGGCTGCTGATCCTCCTCGGCCTCGGGGTCTGGGCGGCGCTGTTCCTCCGCCAGATGGGCGGGGCGGTTGAGATCACTGTCGGCAACACCTTCATCGGGATTCCGGTGTGGCTGGGGTTGCTGACGCTGGTGGTGGGCTTCGTGGTGCTGCACGGGCTGCTTTCGGGTTGGAAGTCGCTGCGTGGCTGGCCGGCGCGGATGCGCGCCCGGCGCGAGGCGCGGCATCGACGGGATGGCGATGCGGCCGTGACGCGGGCGCTGGTGGCGCTGGCGGCTGGCACGCCGGACCAGGCGCGGCTGGAGATCCGCCGCGCCAGGGGGCTGCTGGGCGACACGCCCCACACCCTGCTGCTGACCGCCGAGGCCGAACGCATGGCCGGGCGGAACGAGGCCGCCAACGAGGCCTTCCGGCTGCTGTCCCAGCGGGATGACGGCAAGTTCCTGGGCCTTCGCGGGCTGCTGCGCGATGCCATGCAGCGCGAGGACTGGCCAGCGGCTCAGCGACTAGCGCGTGAAGC
>NZ_CM135108.1:685000-707500 GCF_054165765.1 Roseomonas sp. WA12
ACACAGGTGGACTGGTTGAGTATACCGAGGCGCTTGAGAGAACCATGCTGAAGGAACTAGGCAAATTGCTCGCGTAACTTCGGGATAAGCGAGACCCCATGGCACGCAAGTGTTGTGGGGTGGCACAGACCAGGGGGTGGCGACTGTTTAGTAAAAACACAGGGCTCTGCGAAATCGAGAGATGACGTATAGGGTCTGACGCCTGCCCGGTGCCGGAAGGTTAAAAGGAGAGGTGCAAGCCTTGAATTGAAGCCCCGGTAAACGGCGGCCGTAACTATAACGGTCCTAAGGTAGCGAAATTCCTTGTCGGGTAAGTTCCGACCTGCACGAATGGCGTAACGACCTCCCCACTGTCTCCAGCATGGACTCAGCGAAATTGAATTCCCCGTGAAGATGCGGGGTACCCGTGGTCAGACGGAAAGACCCTATGAACCTTTACTGCAGCTTGGCAGTGGCGCCAGGAAGGGACTGTGTAGGATAGGTGGGAGCCGATGAAGCCGGGGCGCTAGCTTTGGTGGAGGCAACCTTGAAATACCACCCTGTGCCTTTCTGGCGTCTAACCGAAACCCGTTAGCCGGGTTCGGGACCCTGCCTGGTGGGCAGTTTGACTGGGGCGGTCGCCTCCCAAAGTGTAACGGAGGCGCGCGATGGTGGGCTCAGGCCGGTCGGACATCGGCTGTTGAGTGCAAAGGCACAAGCCCGCCTGACTGCGAGCGCGACAGCGCGAGCAGAGACGAAAGTCGGCCTTAGTGATCCGGTGGTCCCGCGTGGAAGGGCCATCGCTCAACGGATAAAAGGTACTCTAGGGATAACAGGCTGATCTCCCCCAAGAGTCCACATCGACGGGGAGGTTTGGCACCTCGATGTCGGCTCATCGCATCCCGGGGCTGGAGCAGGTCCCAAGGGTTCGGCTGTTCGCCGATTAAAGCGGTACGTGAGCTGGGTTTAGAACGTCGTGAGACAGTTCGGTCCCTATCTGCCATGGGTGTTGGAGACTTGAGAGGATCTGTCCCTAGTACGAGAGGACCGGGATGGACGCACCTCTGGTGCACCGGTTGTCACGCCAGTGGCATCGCCGGGTAGCCAAGTGCGGAACGGATAACCGCTGAAGGCATCTAAGCGGGAAACCAGCCTCAAGACGAGGTCTCCCCAAGGGCCGTGAAAGACCATCACGTTGATAGGCCGCAGGTGGAAGTCTGGTAACAGACGCAGCTGAGCGGTCCTAATCGCCCGATCGAACTCCTACCCCCTCCGCATGAGACCTCCTGGTCTCACCGCACGCAGCACCAACACGCACTCTCGCGATGGACCAACACTCCATCACACACTCACACACCATCCCATTCCACACCCCATCCGTCCGGGCAGAACACTATCCTGCCCCTGATCTGGCCCGGTGGCCTGGTGCCTACAGCGAGGTTGCCACACCCGATCCCATCCCGAACTCGGCCGTGAAACACCTCTGCGCCCATGGTACTGCGTCTTAAGGCGCGGGAGAGTCGGTCGGCGCCAGGCCACCAGACCAGATCAGTCAAAACGGATACAAGCCTCGGGATTTCCTCACACGAAAACCCGGACCACCGCGGGGTGGAGCAGCCCGGTAGCTCGTCAGGCTCATAACCTGAAGGTCACAGGTTCAAATCCTGTCCCCGCATCCAAATACACACACCACCAAACACACCGCACCCTCGCAAAACCCCCGCCCATCCTTGGACGGGGGTTTCGCGCGTAGGCCACTGTCATCGTGGTCTCAGCAACGGGTAGACTGAGCTCCGGCTTACCCGGAAGGCATTCGGCTCGGTGATCCTCGTCAGCGGCATTGTCCATCGGCATCCCGAGCTGATTCGGGATCAAGTCCAGCTGTACAATGCGGCACTGGGCGGTGCGGGGGCCTGCTGGCATCTGCTGCATATTAGTCAGGAAGCAGTAAGAGGTGGGCTGCTTGAGCAACTCGACCTACCCGAGAATGTCACCATCAATCCCACGCACGTCCTGACCAAGCGGCCGACCTTCCTGGCATGTCATCTGCTCAATCTACTCTTCGCGATGCGGGAGGGATGGGTCCACAGCCATGTCCTCCTCCACACCGATTCCGACCTCCCCTACCGGCCCGGCCTGGGTGAACACATCCGAGCCTATGACCTCGGCCTTGCCATCCCGCGCCCGTTCAAGCCGGAGAAGAGTGGGAGTGCATGGGCAGAGGCCGTCGGAGCCGATCTGCGCCTGCGTGGCTTTGCAGAGCGCGTGGGCGATGGCCGCATCCTGACCACGCGGTACGAGGGCATGTTCGCTACTCGCGCGCTGATGACCGAGATCTTTGCCCAGATGCTCGCAGCCTGGCCGTTCGATGAATATGCCTGGCGGGGCGACTACCCGTATGAGGAGTTCGCGTTGCCGACCGTCGTTGAAGCGGTCGTGCGGAACCGGTCCGTGAGCCGAACACGGCACGTGGTGATGACGGCCTCCTCAAGCCGCGAGTACGAGCTCGCTGACAGGCAACCGCTGAAGGCGCGGCACATCTCGCTGCTTGAGCGGGAGCCGCCCGAGATCTTCTCCGCCAAGTTCGCGCCGGCCGACCTGCGGTCCCCCGTTCGCGCCTTCGCCCGGCAGGAGCTCGGCGTTGAGGAGCCGCCCCCAGCCTAGCGGAGGGCAACGATGCTGCGCTGTCCCATTTCGCCCGGTGCCGCATGGATCATGAACTGGCCGGTGGAGCCGCCCTGTGCGGGGATAAGGCCGTACCACATCGTGTCCTGAGCACCCGTGCTGAACACCGCCTCCGCACGGCAGAAGATAAGGCCGGGAGCAGCGTTCTGGGGCGGGCCTACCCGACGCGGGGTGTTCAGCTCGGCGATGCGCAGGCCGTTGCGGGCCATGGGGCCGGCTTCGAAAGCCTGGCGCGCAGCCGGCGCAGCCTCGACGTAGCGCTCGGTCGGCTCCGCCAAGCGCTGCGTGCTGAAGATCTCCGTGATTAAGAAGGCGCCGGCGCCGATCAGCAGAGCCATGACTAGCACACCGACAAGCTTCATGGCGCCGACCGCCCCGCCAGGATGGCCTGGATCAGCCGTTGGGCGGGCAAGGCGGTGCGGGCAGCGTGCAGCGGCACGCGGCCTGCATCGATAGCGTCGAGCATCTCCACGATCATGGCCCGGTGCGGACCGTGGTCGAAGGCCATCGGATCGGCCCCACCACCGCCCGAACCCTCCTCACCCATGATCTCCGGCGCGGACCCGCCCGTGCCATGCAGTTCCAGCCGATGTGCAACAAGGACCGCGCTGCTGCGGGTGCCGGCCAGCTCGATTCGCTCGGGGAAGCCGGGACGCGCGACGGTGGTGGCGTCGAGCACGCCGATCGCGCCATTCTCAAATCGCAGCGCGGCACCGACCACGTCCTCGGTGTCGATCTGTCGGAGGGGAGATGTTGTAGCGAAGCCGGCCACCTCCCGCACGGGGCCGGCGAGGTGCAGCAGCAGGTCGATTGTGTGGATGGCCTGAGTGAGCAGGACGCCGCCGCCGTCACGCGCAACGGTGCCGCGGCCAGGTTGAGCAAAATAGGCGTCGTCACGCCACCACCGGATGCTGGCGGAGGCGGAGAGCGTCCTGCCGAGAGCGCCGGAGTCTATAGCGGCCTTCAAGCGCTGAGCCGCGGGACGGAAACGGTGCTGGAGGCAGACGGCGCAGAGGCGGCCGGCGGCGTCGGCCGCATCCGCAAGCGCCTCGGCGCGCGCGACGGTGGCCTCTAGTGGCTTCTCGACGATCAGATGCTTGCCCGCGGCCAGTACGGCTTGAGCCACCGGAAGATGAGTCCAGGGCGGGGTGAGGACGAGGACGAGATCGAGGCCGGGCGCGGCAAGCAACTCCGCCTGTTCCGCGAAGGCTGGGAGCGACCAGCGTGCCGTGAACGCGTCTCGCCGTGCGAGCGAAGGGGCGTGGCCGCCGACAATGCGGATGCGGCCCTGCACTTCCAAATCGCGCAGGGCCAGCAAATGCGGCGTGGTGGCCATGCCGAGGCCGATAACCCCCACGCCCGGTGTCATGGCGTCAGCCCTGCAACTCGCGACGGACGATCGCGGCGCCCTCGGCCATCGCGCGCAGCTTGGCGAAGGCGCGGGGGCGGGGGAGGTACTTCATGCCGCAATCCGGGGCGACGACCAGCCGCTCGGCGGGCAGGTGCTTGAGGCCGGCGCGGATGCGGTCCGCCACGATCTCCGGCGTCTCCACCTGGTCCGTGCCGAGATCGATTACGCCGAGCATGACCGTCTTGCCCGGGAGCTCGTCCAGCACGCCGAGATCGAGCTTCGGCTGTGCGGCCTCGATCGAGATCTGGGCCGCGTTGCAGTCGGCGAGCTGCGGCAG
Source organism: Roseomonas sp. WA12 (assembly GCF_054165765.1). Taxonomy (NCBI): domain Bacteria; kingdom Pseudomonadati; phylum Pseudomonadota; class Alphaproteobacteria; order Acetobacterales; family Roseomonadaceae; genus Roseomonas; species Roseomonas sp. WA12. Next base: position 689,353 of record NZ_CM135108.1, read on the forward strand.
GAAGGAATAGCCGGAGGGCTTGTCCTTCACCACGGCGGCGTAGCCGAAGCAGAGATGGACGATGGTGGTGCCCTCGAGGCCTTCCAGCGCGCGGTTCAACGCCTTGACGCCGAAGCGGGCAGCGGCCCCCGGGCGGGCCTGCATCCAGGGCTCGTCGAACTGGATGATGTCGACGCCGGCGCGTTTGAGGTCGCGCGCCTCCTCGTTCACAGCGGCGGCGTAGTCCATCGCCATCGCCTCCTCGTCCTTGTAGTACTCGTCGGACGCTTGCTGGGAGAGCGTAAAGGGGCCCGGCAGGGTGATCTTCGTGCGGCGGTCGGTGTTCACGACGAGGAACTCGACGTCGCGCACCTCCACCGGACGGTTGCGGCGGATCCGGCCGATCACCCGCGGCACCAGCGTCTCCTTGTTGGCACGGCCCATGGTGCGGGCGGGATTGTCCACGTCCACCCCGTCCAGCGCCAGGGCGAAGCGGTTGGAATAGCTCTCCCGCCGAATCTCGCCATCGGTGACGATGTCGATGCCCGCGCGCTCCATGTCGCGGATCGCGACCAGCGTGGCGTCGTCCTGCGCGCCTTCCAACGCGTCCTCGGCCACGCGCCACATCTGCTTCATGCGCACCCGCGGGACGAGGTTCTGCGCGAGCACGCCGCGATCGACGAGCCAGTCCGGCTGCGGATAGCTGCCGACGACGGTGGTGGGGAGAAGGGTATTGGTCATGCTCAGGCCTTGGGAAGTGCGGTGGGCTGATAGGCGAGGAGGCGCCAATTGCCGCCCTCCCGCACCCAGAGGGCGAGGGTACGGGCGGCGATTTCGCGCTTGGCGCCGTAGCGGATGATATGGGCGCTCATCTGCCCTAACGCGGCGGCGGCGTCAGCCCCGGCGGGCAGAACCGTCTCCGTCTCGAAGTGGATGCCGAGGTAGCGGAGGCTGCCATCCTCGAGCGTGCGGAGGTAGCTCTGCTTCGTGTCCGACGTCGCATCGGAGTGGGAGTAGACCAGTCGGTCGGAGAGGAGCTCGCCCAGTGCCGCGCGATCACCCTGCCGCATGGCGGTGTAGCGGCGGGCCTCCAGGTCCCTGATCTCGTTCTCGCTCATGGTTCTCAGCAGGGCTCTCAGCGCGGGTTGGGCGCGAGCAGGCGCTCGGGCCAGGTGGCGACGCGGAAGAAGTCGAGCCCGCCCTCGCCCGATGCCTGATAGGCGGCGGCGAACTGGCGGGCCAGGGCGGAGAGCGGCATGGGCGCGCCCTCGCGCTGACCGACCGCGAGCGCGAGGTCGAGGTCCTTGGCGACGAGGTCCACATCGGCCGCCGGCGTCCAGTCCCGTGCCTTCAGCATCTCGGCCTTGTAGGCCAGCAGCGGGGAGGCAACGACGCTGTGCGACAGGGCATCGATCATGCCTTCCCAGTCGAGGCCGAGGCGGGTGCCGAAGGCTAGCGCCTCCCCGATGACCGCCGGGGTGAGGGCAACGACCATGTTCACCATCAGCTTCACCGCCCGCGCCTCCTCGGCGGCGCCGCAGCGCAGCGTCTCCTTGCCCAGCACGCCGAGCAGGGGCGCGCAGCGGTCCAGCGCCGCATCGGGGCCGGAGGCGAAGATGGTGAGGGTGCCGGCGGCCGCTGTCGCGGTGCTGCCCGAGACGGGGCAGCGTAGGTAGTCTGCGCCGCGCGCCGCCAGCGCCTCTGCCACCCGGGCGGAGGTCGCGGGGGAGACCGTGCTGAGGTCGATGAAGACCTGCCCGGGGCGGATGGCCTCCGCCACCCCGCCCGGGCCGAGGGTGACAGCCAGCAGGGCGGCGTCGTTCGGTACCATGGAGAGAAGAATATCGGCGCCCTCCGCCATGGCGGCGGCCGTCGCGTTCGGCCGCGCGCCGGCCTCGGCCAGGGGCGCGATGCGGGCAGGGTCGGTATCGGTCACGGAGAGCGTGGCGCCGGCATCGAGCAGCCGGCGGCAGAGCGGCGTGCCCATGCGGCCGACTCCGATCCAGCCGATCTCCCAGCCTTGAAGGACGCTCATGCCTACAGTCCCAGATAGAATTTGCGGATGAGGTCGCTCTCGCCGAGCGCGGCAGGGCTGTCACCCTGGAACTCCACACGGCCGTGGACGAGGACGTAGCCGCGATCGGCGATGCGGATGGCCTGGTGGAAGTTCTGCTCGGCCATCAGCACGGTGAGGCCCAGCTTATCCTTCAGCTCCGCGATCTTCTCGATAGTGCGGGCGACGAGGATGGGGGCGAGGCCGACGGAGGGCTCGTCCACGAGCAGCAGCTTCGGGGCGCACATCACGGCGCGGCCTAGCGCCACCATCTGCTGCTCGCCGCCACTCATGCTGCCCACGGCCTGGGAACGGCGCTCCCTCAGCCGCGGGAAGGCGTCGTAGCAGAACTCCAGGTTGCGCGGGATCGCAGCGCGGGCGGCGCGGCGATAGGCGCCGAGCAGCAGGTTCTCCTCCACCGACAGGCGCGGGAAGAGCCGGCGGCCCTCCGGCACGATGGCGATGCCGAGATCAACGATCTCCTCGGGCGAGCGACCGATGAGTTCGGTGGTGGTGCCGTCGATGGTGAACGCGATGCGGCCGCGCGTCGGGCGCAGCAGGCCGAGGATGCAGCGCATCAGCGTGGTCTTGCCGTTGCCATTGGTGCCGAGCAGGGCGACAGTCTCGCCCGTGGCAACATTCAGTGACACGCCGTCCAGCGCGCGCACGGCGCCGTAGGCTGCGTCCACATCCTGGATGAGAAGGCTAGCGGCCAAGATACGCCTCCTCGACCTCGGGCAGGGAGAGGACGGTGCGCGGATCGCCATCGGCGACCTTCTTCCCGGCCACCAGCACCGCGAGGCGCTGGGAGAACTCGGTGACGGCGCGCATGACGTGCTCGATCATGATGATGGTGGTGCCGCCGGCATTCAGGCGGAACAGGAGGGCGAGGATCTGGTCCACCTCGGTGTGGGACAGGCCGGCCATCGCCTCGTCCGCGATCAGCAACTCGGGCTTCAGGGCCGTGGCGCGGGCCAGTTCCAGGCGGCGGAGCTCCACCTGGGTCAGCTCCTTCGGCATGCGATGCGCCTTGGCGGCGAGTTCCACCGATTCCAGGCACTCCATCGCCCGCTCATCCGTCGCGGCGTCGCGGCCGGCATAGGCGAGGGGAACGCGGATGTTGTCGATCACCGACAGGCCGCGGAAGGGACGGGGTAGCTGGAAGGTGCGGGCCAAGCCTTGGCGCGCGCGTTCGTGCGACTTCAACCCGGCCAGCTTCTGGCCCTTGAAGGTGAAGCCGCCATCATGGCTGGGGAAGGCGCCGGCCAAGCAGTTGGTGAAGGTGCTCTTGCCCGAGCCGTTGGGCCCGATCAGGCCCAGACGCTCGCCGGCCCGCACCTCCAGGTCGACGCCGGACAGGGCGGTGAATCCACCAAATCGTTTGCCGACGCCCTCTGCACGCAAAACGATTTCCGTCATCAGCGGCGCCCCTTGAACAGGCCGATGATCCCGTGCGGCGCGCCGCAGACGAAGATCACCAGCACCACGCCCACGATGAGGAGATTAGCTGCAGAGGAGATGGTGACCGTCGCAGCCTGCTGGAGGGAGGCGAGGGTCACGGCGCCGATCAGCGGACCCGCCCAGCTCGACATGCCGCCGATCAGGGGCATGGCGATCGCGTTCACGCCATAGGCCAGGCCAAAGGCCGAGTTCGGCTCCACATAGGAGCCGAGATAGGGAAGGGGGGCGCCCGCCACGGCCATCATCGCGCCGGAGATGGTGGTGGCGATGAGCTTGAGGCGCAGGGTGGGGACGCCGGCGGCTTCGGCTGCCGCCTCGTCGTCGCGCAGCGCGGAGAGGCCGAGGCCCAGGCGGGATTTCTCGATGGTGCGGGCGATGGCGACGGCCGCGGCAGCCAGCACCACCATCACGGCGCAGAGAAAACCGCTATAGCTGTCGAAAGGCCAGGGGACCTCGCGCGGGCGGATGACATAAGCACCGCGTGAGCCGCCAACATATTGCCAGTTCACCACCAGCGTCTGCAGCACCACCGACAGGCAGAGCGTGGCGATGGCGAAGTAGGCGCCGCGCAGCCGAAGGGTGAGGACGCCCGTCCCGAGGCCCAGCGCGCCACCGACCAGCGCCGCAAAGCCGATGCAGGGCAGCAGGGAAAGGCCGAGCGCCTTGCCGATGGCGACCGTGGTGTAGGCACCAGTGGCGAAGAAGGCGGCGGCGCCGAAATTCACGTATCCGGCATAGCCGCCCAGAATGTTCCAGGCGGTTGCGAGCACGACGTACTGCAGCACGAAGGTGGCGGCGAAATAGGCGTACTCGCTGCCTAAGCCGCGCAGCGCGACGATCACCAGCAGTGCCACCACGGCGGCGGCCAGCCAGAAGCTGCCATGGCCCATGCGGCGCGGGGCGCGGAGCGTGCGCGTGGCGGGAAGGGTCACGTCGCTCATGCCACGCGCCCGAAGAAGCCCTGCGGCCGGATGGCCAGCACGAGGAGAAGGCAGCCGAAGGCCACCGCGGGCGACCAGGACGGGCCGTAGAAGGTGGCGGTGACGTTCTCCACCACCCCGAAGGCCAGCGCGGCCAGCACGCAGCCGCCAAGGGAGGAGAGGCCGCCCATGATCACCACCGCGAAGATGCGGCCGATGAAGACATGACCCGACCAGGCATCCACCGGCTGCACCACCACCAGCGCGCCGCCGGCAAGGGCCGCCATGGCGATGGAGATGCCGAAGGCCAGGCGCTTGATGCGCACGGGGTCGATCGCCAGCAGCCGCAGCGCCTCCCGGTCCTGCGCCACGGCGGCGATGGCCCGGCCGGTGAAGCTGCGGCGGAGAAAGAGGGCCAGCCCGCCGATGGCGGCGAAGGCGACGAGGGCAGGGACCAGCATGCGAAGCGGCAGGTCGATCTCGCCCAGGCGCCAGGTGGTGTTGGCGTAGGAGGCATCGGCGAAGTGCTGCTCGGGCCCGACGGTCAGGACCAGCCCGACCTCGATGATGAACATAATGCCGAAGAAGAAGGCGAGGCCCTGGATGGCCTCGTCCCCGCGACGCTCGAAGAAGTGGTGGTAGGCAACGTAGATCGCGGCCCCCAGCACCCAGAAGACCGGGGTGAGGAGGATGGAGAGGATCAGCGGATCGATCCCCGTCGCCCCCCAGAGAAGGGCGACGAGAAGCGCGCCCATCACCATGAAGGCGGGATGGGCGATGTTGACCACGTCCAGCATCCCGAAGGAGATGGAGAGGCCCGCGGCCGCGGCGGCGTAGAGACCGCCGAGCAGCAGGCCCGAGACAATCCCGTTCAGGAGAAGGACGAGGTCGGGGTCCATCAGGCAGCGCCCGCGGTGTAGGGCTTGCGCAGCTCGCCGGACCTGTAGCGGGCGGGGTAGAGGATGACCTGGGTGCCGGCCTTCTTGAACTGGTCGATGCCGTTGCCCTGGACGCCCTGGTACTGGGTGTAAAGGTTGCGCTCCTCGGTCCACTCGCCCATCGCGTCGAACTTCAACGGACCGATCACCGTGTCGAACTGCTGGGAGTGCATGTCGGCCGCCAGCGCTGCCTGGTCGATCCGGCCCACGCGGCGCACCGCCTGCTCCAGCACCTGCATCTGAGAATAGGCGAGCGGCGGCACGTAATGGCCCAGCGCATCCACGTTCTCGCGCGCGGCCAGGGGCTGGTAACGCTCGATTAGCGCCTGCGTGCCGGGGAACTGCAGCGTCGGCTCGGGCGCATAGACGTCCCAGACCACCAGGTTGTTCAGGATGGGGCCGAGCTGCAGCTTCTGGGCGGTGATATGCGGGCCAATCATCGGGCCGCCCATCATCTGGAAGTTCACGCGCAGCTCGCTGGCGGCGCGCAGCAGCCCGGCCGTGTCCGGCGGGTAGGAGCCGATGAAGACGATATCGGGCCGTGCGGCCTGCACAGCGCGCATGATCGGGCCGAAATCCACCGTGCTGGGCGGATAGGCGCGGTCATAGACGACGCGCAGGCGGTTCTGGCCGGCGAGATACCGGGCGCTCTCGGCGGTGCGCTGGTGGAAGTCGCTGTCCAGGTTGACCAGGGCGATGCTGCGAGGCTTCGGGTCCATCGCCATGGCGATGTCCATGAAGCCCTTGGCGAAGGTCTCCTTCACCTGACTCCCCGTGCAGTTGATGGAGAAGTAACGGTCGTACTTGAAGTCGGCATTCACGCCCGTGCCGAAGAGCGAGACGAATACCATGTTCCGCTGCATCACGATCGGCATGGCCGGCGCGATGATGGCCGTGGCGTAGCCGGACACGACGAGGTCGACCTTATCGACGTCGATTAGTTTGGTGTAGATGCCCGGCACCTGCGCGCCGCTGCTCTGGTCGTCGTAATGCACCAGTTCGACGGGCCGGCCGAGCAGGCCGCCCTTGTTGTTCACGTCCTCGGCCCAGATGCGGTGGGCCAGGAGCGCGGGCCGTCCGTTTCCGGCGAGGCCACCCGAGAGGGACATGGAATAGCCGATGCGGATGGGCGGGCCCGAGGGCGCCGTCTGCGCGCGCGCGGTAGCAGGCACGCTCGCCGCAGCTGTGGCGGCCAGGGCGGCACGGCCGAGGCCGCGCCTGCTGATCGACTCCATGGAACCTTCCTCCTCTGCGGCCCGGATCTATCGCCCGTGAACCGCCGTTGTGTCGTGCTCTTACTCGGCCGCGATCTTCGAAGGGTCGGCGCCGACGCGGCCGCTCTTGTCGTGCGCGGCGCGGGGAGCGACGCGGAAGTCGTAGTGCACGCTCGGCAGGTTCGGGTCAGGCGAGCCCTCCAGCCCCGTGCGCGGGCGCACGACCAGGGATTCCGAGACGCCGAAGACGGTGTCGGAATCGATGTTCGGATCGTCCCCGAGATAGAGGGCGGTGACCAGCTCCCGGTAGCCCTCGGCACCGATCAGCATGTGGATATGGGCGGGGCGGTAACCGTGGCGGCCCTGGGCGCGCACCATGGCGCCCACCGGCCCGTCCATCGGAATGGAGTAGCCGAGCGGGATAAGGGTGCGGATGGCGTAGCGGCCCTCGGCATCCGTGCGGAACTGGCCGCGCATATCCATCACCGAGGGATCATTCGCCTGCAGGTCGTAGGCGCCGTCGGCATCGGTCTGCCAGACCTCGACCACGGCATCGGGAACACCCTCGCCGGCCTCGTTCAGCACCCGGCCGAACATCATCATCTCCGGCCCGGTCGCGTGGGCCGCGATGCTCTCTCCATAGCCGAACTTCGGCGATGCCTCGCGGTAGAAGGGGCCGAGCAGGCTTGCCTCGGTCGCCTCGCCGACACGGTTGGCGTGGTCGTCCATCAGGTTCACCAGCCGCGACAGGCCGAGCGTGTCCGACAGCAGGATGAATTCCTGGCGGATCGGCGTGCAGGTCTGGCCGACGCGGGTGAGGAAGTCGATCGCGCCCAGCCACTCGGCGGGGGTGAGCTTCACCTCCCGCGCGAAGGCGTGCAGGTGGCGGACGAGGCTCGCCATCACCTCCCGCATGCGCGGGTCGGTGGTGGTGGCCATCTGCTCGATCACGGCGTCGGTCACCGTGTTCTGGTCCAGGTCGGGCATTCAGTCCTCCTCCGTCCGGGGCGGTCTCGGGGCCGGCCCCTGGTCACGCGGTGGTCAGGCGGTGGCTGGGCAGTCCGGGCCGGCCGCGGCCATCATCTGCGCCGGCCGAGCCGCCGCCTAGTCGGGCTTGATGTTGGCAGCGGCGATGATGGGGCGCCACTTCGCGATTTCGGAACGCGTCAGCTCCGCCAGCTTCTCGGGTGTTCCGCCGGTCGGCCCCACGCCCTGGGCGCGCAGGTTGGCCAGCGCCGCGGGGTCGGCCAGCAGGGCGTTAGTGGCGCGGTTGAGGCGCGTGACGACCTCGGCCGGAAGGCCGGCCGGGCCGTATAGGCTCCACAGACCTTCCACCACGAAATCGGGGATGCCCGCCTCGGTGGTGGTGGGGATGTCGGGCAGGGTGGCTGCGCGCTGGGCGGAGGTGACGGCCAGGGCGCGCAGTGTGCCGGCCTCCAGATGCGCCTTGAAGCCGAGCGGGTGGTAGAACATCGCATCCACCCGGCCGGCGAGGAGGTCGGTCACGGCCTGGCCGGCATTGCGGTAGGGCACGTGCTCCGTATTCAGCCCCGCGCGCAGGTTCAGCAGTGCCTGTGAGAGATGGCCGGTCGTGCCGTTGCCCGCCGAGGCGAAGGTGAGGCTCCGGCGCTTGGACAGCGCGATCAGCTCCGCCAGCGAGGAGACGCCGAGGGACGGCGCCACGCCCAGCACGGCGGGGGTGACGACGAAGGGCGCGATCGGGGTGAAGTCCTTGACCGGGTCGAAGCCCTGGTCGGCGAAAAGGCTGGCATTGATGCCGTGGGTGCCGTTCGTGCCGAGCAGCAGCGTGTAGCCATCCCCCGGCGACCGCGCCACGGCCTGGGCGCCGACATTGCCGCCGGCGCCGGCGCGGTTATCCACCACCACGGGCTGGCCCGCCTCCTTCGCCAGGGCCTCGGCCAAAATGCGGCCGAGGATGTCGGTGGTGGTGCCGGCGGCGAAGGGGACAACGAGGCGGATGGGGCGGTTCGGCCAGGGGCCCGAGGACTGGGCAAAGGCACGCCCAGCGGGCAGGGCGGCGAGGCCGAGGGCGGCCGCCATCAAGGCGCGGCGCGGGGTATGGGTCATGCGGCGGCTCCGGCGTGGCGGGTAACAAGGTGTTCGATCGGGCCCGTGACCTCACCCCGGCGCAAGGGGGTGAGGGCGTCGGGGAAGTCCTGTGTGAAACGCACGCCGGCATCGGCGAGGCGGCCAAGGGTGCGGTCGAGGTAGCGCATCGCACCATTGGGCAGGTCGTGCAGCACGAGGACGATGGGGTCCGGGCCGCTGCAGAGGGAGACGGCGCGGTCGGGCCAGCCCTCGGGGTCGCGGAAGTCGCCGGGCACGGCGTTCCACAAGGCGCAGGTGTAGCGGCCGCGGATGAGGTGCTCCAGCGCCGCGCCGCTCAGCAGATGCGGGCCGAGCGCGCCGCCACCGCCGAGCGGGCGGAACAAGCGGTCAGGATGCGCGAGGTCACCGACCAGGTCCTGGGTGCGCCCGATCTCGGCTTCGGCGGTGGCGGCATCGTCCGTCACCTCGCCGAGCGGCCGCCTATGCGTCCAGGTGTGGTTGCCGATCCAGTGGCCCTCGGCATGTGCGCGCTCGGCGAGCGCCCGATGGGTGGCCAGCTTGTGACCGAGCACGAAGAAGGTGGCGGAGAGGCTGCGCGTGCGCAGCACGTCCAGAACGCCCGGCGTCACCTCCGGCTCCGGGCCGTTGTCGAAGGTGAGGGTGACGCGCGGGCCTTCGCTCATGCCCGGCTCGAGGGGACGTAGCCGATCGCCTCCACCTCCAGCGCGCAATCCATGGGGGTACGGCCGGCCTGCATCCGCGTGCGCGCGGGCAGGGCTTCGTTGGAGGAGAAGTAGCGGCGGTAGATGCGGTCGAAGGCTTCCTGCTGGGTCTGGTCCTTGAGCCAGACGATGACCTTCAGCAGGCAATCCATGTTGGAGCCGGCAGCCTCCATCAGGCGCTTCATGTGATCCATGACGATCTCGACCTGCCGCTCGAAGGCGATATCCGGCATGGGCGGCAAGGGGCGCCCCTCCGCGCGGGCGGCGCGGAGCTGGGCGCAGTACGCCTCCTCGAAAGGCGGCAGGCCCGAGATGAAGATCAGGTCGCCGCGCTTCACGCAGAGGTTGAAGGGGCCGCCCGTCTCGGGAACGTCCGACCGGACGACCTCCTTCTCCATGATCAGGCCTCGTCTTCCACCGTGTTGGAGAGAGTGCCGATGCCCTCGATCTCGATCTCGATCGTGTCGCCAGGCTTCATGAAGACGGGTGGCTTGCGGGGGTAGCCCACGCCGCTCGGCGTGCCCGTGGCGATGATGTCGCCGGGCTCGAGGGTCATCACCTCGCTCAGGATCGTCAGGATCCGCGGCACGGAGAAGATCATGTCGGACGTGTTGCTGTCCTGCATGGTCTGGCCGTTCACGCGGGAGGTGATGCGGAGCGCGTTCGGGCCCTGCGGGATCTCGTCAGGGGTGACGATCTCGGGGCCGACAGAGCCGGTGCGGTCAAAGTTCTTGCCCACCGTCCACTGGGCACCCTTGCGCTGGTAATCGCGCAGCGAGCCCTCGTTCATGCAGGTGTAGCCGGCAACGGCCGAGAGGGCGTTCTCCTCCGTCAGGTGCTTCGCGACCTTGCCGATGACGATGACCAGCTCGGCCTCGTAGTCGAACTTGTCGGACACCTTCGGGCGCAGCAGCGGCTCGTTATGCGCGGCCAGCGAGGTGTGCCCGCGGAAGAAGACGGCTGGATAGTCCGGGATCGCGTTCCCGCCCTCCTTCGCGTGCTCCACATAGTTCAGGCCGATGCAGATGATCTTGCCCGGGCGCGGCACGGCGGGGAGGAGCTTGATGCCCTTGAGCGGGCGGCGCTTGGCGCCTTCCAGCTTCGTGGCGAGGGCGGCAGCGCCTTCCGGCAGGTTCAGGGCCCCGATGGCAGCCGTCAGCTCGGCCGGGAGGCTGGGCACCACGTCGGACAGGGCCACGACATCGTCGCCCAGGCGGGCGCCCAAGGCCGGACGGCCCTCATGCTCGAACGCGATCAGTCGCACGCGGCGTTTCCTCCGATTGGTGGCGGCAGGTTTTGTCGAAATTCCTGCCTCGTCAAGCACGAATGTCGGAAGGGCTTGTGGCGAGGGCCAGGAAGGCGGCTATCCTGGGCCATGTCCGACGCGACGCCCCTCGGCGCAGGGCGCGACCCCACCCTCGCCACCGCCGTCCACCGCCGGCTGCGCGAGGACATCCTCTCCGGCCGGCTGCCACCCGGGCAGAAGCTGAAGCTGCGCGACCTCGCCGAAAGCTACGGTGCCGGGGCTTCCCCGATGCGGGAAGCGCTGTCGAAGCTCGCGGCCGAGGGGTTGGCGGAGCGGCTGGAACACCGCGGCTTCCGGGTGGCGGCCGCGGCGCCTTCCCAATTGGAGGGGCTGATCCGCAGCCGGGTGCTGGCGGAATGCGCGGCGCTGCGGGAGGCCATCCGCCGCGGCGACGCGGCCTGGGAGGACGCATTGGTGCTGGCGGAGCACCGGCTGAACCGCGTGGCCCGCTCCCTGGACCCGCATCGCTTCGCCACCAACCCGGAATGGGAGGCCTGTCACCTGCGCTTCCACCAGGCCCTGCTCGAGGCTTGTGGAGCGCCGGAGCTGCTGGCCTTCTGCAACCGGCTGCGGGAGGAGGCGCGGCGCTACCGGGCGCTGGCAAACACCGTGGCCTATCCCGACCGGGACGTGGCGGCCGAGCACGCCGCCATTGCCCGCGCGGCGCTGGATCGAAATGTCGAGGCGGCTGAAGCGCTTCTGGCCCAGCACTACGAGCGCACCGGGGCCTTTGTGGAAGCCGATCTCGGGCGTCGCACTGGCTGAGCCAGCGCGCGGCTTCGGCGCCTCCGGTCTACGGGGCGCAACCGGTGGCGCGATCGCTTCGTTTGAGCGGCAAGGAAGCGGAGGCGGCTGGGACGGGGCAGGGTGCTTGCGCCTCTCCGTATGCCGGCCTGCCGGCGAAGGCCGGCATCGCCTCCGCCGCGCAGCCCTATCAGGACACCCCCATGGCCGATCTCGACCTTCCGACCCGCCAGGGCTTCGCGCCCGATGCCGGACTTCCGCAAGGCCTGCCCGACGAGATCCCGATCACCCTGACCATCAATGGCGAGCGCCGCGAGTTGCATGTGCGCCCCTGGACGACACTGCTGGACCTGCTGCGGGAGGATCTTTCCCTCTACGGCACCAAGAAAGGCTGCGACCACGGGCAGTGCGGCGCCTGCACCGTCCTGCTGGACGGCCAGCGCGTGAATTCCTGCCTGGCACTGGCAGTGATGAAGGACGGCTGCGAGGTGACGACCATCGAAGGCCTGGCCGGCTCGGATGGGGCGCTGCACCCGATGCAGGAGGCCTTTATCGAGCATGACGCTTTCCAGTGCGGCTACTGCACGCCCGGGCAGATCTGCTCTGCGGTGGGGCTGCTGCGGGAGGGGCATGCGCACACGCCCGAGGAGATCCGGGAGCAGATGAGCGGTAATCTCTGCCGCTGCGGCGCCTACACGAACATCGTGGACGCCATCGGCGACGTGCTTGCGAAGGAGGGCGCGAAGTGAACCGTTTTTCCTACGCGCGCCCCGGCAGCGTGGCGGATGCGCTGCGCGAAGTGGCGTCCCACCCCGCGGCGAAGATCATCGCGGGCGGCACCAACCTCGTCGACCTGATGAAGTACAATGTAGAGCGGCCGACGCATCTGGTGGATGTGACGCGGCTACCCGGCCTCAACACGATCGAGGAGACGCCGGAGGGCGGGCTGCGCATCGGTGCGCTGGTGAGCAACACCACTCTCGCCTATGACGAGCGGGTGAAGGAGCGCTATCCGCTTCTCGCCTCCGCCGTCCTGGCCGGCGCGACGGCGCAGCTGCGCAATGCGGCGACGACGGGCGGCAACCTGCTCCAGCGCACGCGTTGCTACTACTTCTATGACGAGGCCACGCCCTGCAACAAGCGCGTGCCCGGCTCGGGCTGCCCGGCGAAGGAGGGGGTGAACCGCATCCACGCCATCCTCGGCACCTCGGACAAGTGCATCGCGACCCACCCATCCGACTTGGCGGTGGCGATGGCCGCACTGGAAGCGGTGGTGAAGGTGGCCGGCCCGGGGGGCGAGCGGGACATCCCCATGGCCGATTTCCACCGGCTGCCCGGCGACACGCCGGAACGGGACACCAACCTCGGCGCCGACGAGATCATCCTTTCCATCGAACTGCCCGAGCCGCGCTTCGCCAGCCCGCACCACACCTATCTGAAGTTGCGCGACCGCCTGTCCTATGCCTTCGCCCTCGTCTCGGTGGCGGCGGCGTTGGAGATGGACGGCAAGACCGTGATGCAGGCGCGGATTGCGCTCGGTGGCGTTGCGCACAAGCCCTGGCGGGTGCCGGAAGCGGAGGCGATGCTGCACGGCAAGGCGCCGGACCGCCAAGTGTATGAGATGGTAGCCGATCGCATCCTTTCGGGTGCTCGGGGCTACGGCGATAACAGCTTCAAGATCGAACTCGCGCGGCGGGCGATCATCCGCGCCCTGTCGCAGGCGGCGGCGGGCACGCCGCAGTCCCAGACCGACAAGCGCATTCAGTAGAAGGGCCGGGATCATGCAAGAGACCCATGTCGGATCGCCCCGCAGCCGCGTGGACGGCCGCGCGAAGGTGACAGGCGCGGCGCGTTATGCCGCCGAGTACACGGCGCCGGACCTGGCGCATGGCTACGTGGTGAACAGTTCCATTGCCAAGGGACGCATTACTACCATCGACGTGAAGGACGCGCTGGCGGTGCCAGGCGTGGTGCAGGTCTTTACCCACAAGAATCGCCCGCGTACCGCTTGGCGTGCCAAGGCCTATCAGGACGAGGTGGCGCCGCCCGGCACGCCCTTCCGGCCGCTCTATGACGAAAAAATCGTCTATAGTGGCCAGCCCATCGCGCTGGTCGTGGCCGAGGATTTCGAGATCGCGCGCTACGCCGCCTCGCTCGTCCGCGTGACATACGAGGCCGAGAAGCACGAGACGGACCTCGTGAAAGTCCAGTCCCACGCGTACCAGCCGCCGAAGGTCCGCTCCGGCATGGCGCCGCCGGCCGCACGCGGTGCGGTCGAGGAGGCTTTCGGCGCCGCCCCGGTAAAGGTGGACGAGTCTTATCGGATCGCGGTCGAGCACCACAACCCGATGGAGATGCACGGCTCGACCGTGGTGTGGGAGGGTGGTGGCAGGATCACCGTCCACGACAAGATCCAGGGTGCGCAGAACACGCAGTCCTACATCACTGGCGTCTTCGGGCTCCCGGCCAGCGACGTGCACGTGGTGGCGCCCTACGTGGGCGGCGCTTTCGGTTCGGGGCTGCGGCCGCAGTACCAGCTGTTCCTCGCCGTCATGGCGACTCTGGAGCTGAAGCGCTCCGTCCGCGTGACTCTCACGCGCGACCAGATGTTCACCTTCACCTATCGCCCGGACGGGCTGCAGGACATGGCGCTCGCCGCCAATCCGGACGGGTCGCTGCAAGCCATTCGCCACGACGTGATCGGCGGCACCTCGACCTTCGAGGACTACCAGGAGTCGATCGTCAGCTGGTCGTCGCTGGCCTACCAGTGCGAGAACGTGGCGACGACCTACAAGCTGGCGAAGCTGGACACCTACACCCCCGGCGACATGCGCGCGCCGGGCGCGCCCACCGGCATGTTCGCGCTGGAATCCGCGATGGACGAGCTGTCCTACAAGCTCGGCGTCGATCCTGTGCAGCTGCGGCTGAAAAACTATGCCGAGACCTATGACGGCAAGCCCTTCTCCAGCAAGGAACTGCGTGCCGCCTACCAGCTTGGCGCCGAGCGCTTCGGCTGGTCCAAGCGCAATCCGGTGCCGCGCTCCATGAAAGAGGGGCGCGAGCTGATCGGCTGGGGCATGGCGACCGGCATCTGGGAGGCGCAGATGCAGAAGACCTCCGCCCGCGCGACGCTGACCATCGACGGTCGGCTTGAGGTGGGGACGGCGACCGCGGATATCGGCACCGGCACCTACACCATCCTGACTCAGATTGCCGCCGACGCGCTGGGCCTGCCGATGGAGAAGGTCACCGCGCTGGTGGGCGATTCCTCCCTGCCGACTTCGCCGGTGGAGGGCGGTTCCTGGGCCGCTGCCTCGGCGGGCTCGGCCGTTCAAGCTGCCTGTCACGCTGTCCGGGAGAAACTGTTCAAATACGCCCGCGGCATGGACAACTCACCGCTCGCGAACACTGAGATCGGCCGCGTGTCGTTCAGCGACAGCCGGATGGCGCTGATCTCCGATCCCACGCGCTTCGTGACGATCCCGGACGCCATGCGCGCCGGCGGGGTCGATCGGATCGAGGCGGAGGAGACCGCAGCGCCGCCCCGGTTGAACCAGATGCGCTACGGCTCCTACACCCACGCCGCTGTCTTCGTGGAGGTGCGGGTGGACGAGGAGCTCGGTCGGGTGCGCGTCACGCGCGTGGTGGATGCGGTGGCGGCAGGGAAAATTCTCAACCCCAAGACCGCGCGCTCGCAGATTTTGGGCGGCGTCGTCTTTGGCATCGGCATGGCGCTCACTGAGGAGACGATGGCGGACCACAATCTCGGCCGCTTCATGAACCACAACTTCGCCGAGTACCACATCCCCGTGAATGCCGATGTCCAGGGCATCGAGGTGATCTTCGTCGAGGAGCACGACGACAAGTTCAACGCGCTGGGTATCAAGGGGCTGGGCGAAATCGGCGTCGTCGGGACGGCAGCGGCAATCGCCAATGCGGTGTACCACGCCACCGGCAACCGCATCCGCCACCTGCCCATCACGGCGGACAAGGTGATTGCGGAGGGCGGGGGCAGCGCCAGCAAGGCGGCCTGACGGTCGCCCCCCGCCGCTTATCGGCGGCGGGCGCGGACCGGGGCAGGGGGCCGGGATTCATCCCGCGCGTCCTCCTCCGGTACCAGCGCTTCCAGCCCGGTTCGCCAGGTTACCGCCCAGCTACGCTGCCGGGCGGTGCGGCCGCGCAGCAGTTCCAGCGTCCATTGCGGGTCGCCCAACTCGCCCCCTCCGCCGCCGCGCCCCGAGACGCGCCAGCTGGAGGCGACGGGGAGATAGCCCGTCCCCTCCTCGTCCTGATCGCGCAGGAGCAGCCCGAGGCCGCCACCCGTACCGGCCGCGACCTGAAGGCGGTGCACAGCCTCTTCCTCGAAGGGTATGCCGGAAAGCAGCACGGCGGAGATGGCCTGGCAGCGCAGCGCCTCCTCCGCGGCCCAGAGCGCATCCGCCCTCTCGCGCGGGCGCAGTACGATCAATTGCGACGGTGCCAACCCGAAGCGGCCGAGGCCTGGCGGTGGAGCATCCGGTGCGATGGCGATCCAGACCACGCTCCCACCGGCGCGCGCCATCAGAAGCGCCGCGAAGCCTTGCGCCGCGCCGCTATCGTCGGGGTGAATTTCGTGGAGCGCCGCCCGGGTCATCCCATGGCCGGGAAGCGCACCGTCGATCTCTGGGGAGAGGAAGATGGCGCCGCTTTCGTCCGGCGTGCCGGCGGGAAGCCGGGCTACCCGTGCCTTCAGCGCAGCGGTGACCGCCAGCCGGTCGAGTCCCTCGGCGCGGCCCGACGGCTGCACGTTCTTGATCACGGCGCGGTCAGCCCCTTCGTTCAGCCCGCGGCGAAGCGGGGGAGGAGCATCACCAGGGCGGGGCCGGGGGGCCTGATCCAGGAGCATGGCCGTTCATACTCTGTTCTGATCCGCCATGCACTCACATGTCGTGGACCGTTCCGCCTTCCACCGGTTTCGGCGGGCGGTGGCGGAACGGTCCCGGCTTTCCGGGCCTCCGGTTCACATCAGTGGGCCCGCCCGGTTATCTCCCGGCGCAGAGTGCCGTCTTTGCCTCCCAGCCGCTCGAGTCAGCCGCGGCCGGAGATGTCCCAGGGCGCGCGGGCGGCCTCCCGTGTGGCATCGAGACGGTTCAGCCCGATATCGGCCAGCATCCGGTCATCCAGGGTGGAGAGAATGCGGCGCTCCTCGATGGCGCGCGTCATGTGGGCCACCATGCCGAGCCAGCGCTGCGCCATGTGCTGCTGTGCCAGCCATCCCGGGGCCGGGACGCGGCGGATGGCGGAGGCCTCCCGGGCGAAGGCGCTGCCGTGGGTGACGTGACCGGACATGGGATGCGATCCTCTCCTGGTTGGTGTCGCGAAGGGAGGATCGTCCCGGTATCGGCATAAGGGAAACGAGTTGTTTTGAACTTCGGCATCAGCAATGCTGATGCCGCCATGATCGCCATCCCGCCCGGGCTCGACCCCGACCTGCTGCGCTCCTTCGTCCTCGTCGCGGAGGGTGGAAGCGTCACCCGTGCCGCGCTGAGAGTAGGGCGAACGCAGTCAGCCGTGTCCATGCAGATGCGCCGGCTGGAGGAGGCACTGGGTCAGCCCCTGCTGTTGCGTGGCTCGCGCGGACTCAGCCCGACGCCGCACGGTCTTTGGCTGCTGGACCGGGCGCGGCGGTTGCTGGCCATGCACGACGAGATCGTCACCAATTTCCGAACACCCGAGATTTCCGGCCAGATCCGGCTTGGCTCGCCGGACGATTATGCACTGCTCTGGTTACCGCAGATCCTAGCTGGTTTTGCCGAGGCGCATCCCGCCGCCGAGGTGGAGGTGGTCTGCCTGCCTTCGACCGAGTTGCTGGCCTGCTTCGACAAGGGCGGGCTCGATATCACCCTCTTCTCCGGTGGCAACGAGGGGCCGGGAGTTCCGGCAGAGAGGCTGTGGCGCGGGCCGCTGCGCTGGGTCGGTTCTGCCGCCCGCCCAACGCATCTGATGCGCCCCCTGCCGCTCGTGCTGTCCCACAACTCCTGCATCTGGCGCCTTTCGGCGACCAATGCGCTGGAACGGGCCGGGGTGCCGTGGCGCATGGCCTATTCGTCGGCGTCTCAGACCGGGACGCACGCAGTGGTTCTGGCCGGGCTGGGGGTGACGGTGGGACTGGCCGACTCCTTGCCGGCCGGTCTGCGACTTCTTGGCCCGGAGGACGGAATGCCAGGCTTGCCGGAGCTGGAGATCGCCATGCTGCGACACCCCGGGGCTGCGGCCCAGGCACTGGCCGACCACATCCGCCAGGGCTTCGGCAGCCCCGCTGGAATGAGCGCGCGCGCCGCCTGAGTGCTGCCTGGGCTGGGGCTGGCGGGCCAAGGCCACCTCCTTGGTCCGGCGGAATGGGTTGCGCGTCGCGGGGTCAGCGTTGAAGCTGCCCCGCGCGCCCGGCAACAGGGCGGACGAGACGTTCGAGGAGCACAGAATGATCGACAGCCCGAGCACGGGCCGGCGTGGGCTGATCCTGGCGACTGCCGGCGCCCTTGCCATGCCATCTGTCCTGCGTGCCCAGGGCACCTGGCCGGAGCGGCCTCTTCGGCTGATCGTGCCCTGGCCGCCGGGCGGCTCCACCGACGTCGTCGCGCGCATCTTCCAGCCGCGCTTGGCCGAGGTGCTGGGGCGGCCGGTGATCGTGGACAACCGTGGCGGTGCTTCAGGTTCGATCGGCGGCGCCGAGGCGGCACGGGCGGCACCGGACGGCTATAC
>NZ_CM135108.1:712500-1647500 GCF_054165765.1 Roseomonas sp. WA12
TTGGTCCGGGAAATAGCACTGGGATTATGGACCGTACCCGAAACCGACACAGGTGGACTGGTTGAGTATACCGAGGCGCTTGAGAGAACCATGCTGAAGGAACTAGGCAAATTGCTCGCGTAACTTCGGGATAAGCGAGACCCCATGGCACGCAAGTGTTGTGGGGTGGCACAGACCAGGGGGTGGCGACTGTTTAGTAAAAACACAGGGCTCTGCGAAATCGAGAGATGACGTATAGGGTCTGACGCCTGCCCGGTGCCGGAAGGTTAAAAGGAGAGGTGCAAGCCTTGAATTGAAGCCCCGGTAAACGGCGGCCGTAACTATAACGGTCCTAAGGTAGCGAAATTCCTTGTCGGGTAAGTTCCGACCTGCACGAATGGCGTAACGACCTCCCCACTGTCTCCAGCATGGACTCAGCGAAATTGAATTCCCCGTGAAGATGCGGGGTACCCGTGGTCAGACGGAAAGACCCTATGAACCTTTACTGCAGCTTGGCAGTGGCGCCAGGAAGGGACTGTGTAGGATAGGTGGGAGCCGATGAAGCCGGGGCGCTAGCTTTGGTGGAGGCAACCTTGAAATACCACCCTGTGCCTTTCTGGCGTCTAACCGAAACCCGTTAGCCGGGTTCGGGACCCTGCCTGGTGGGCAGTTTGACTGGGGCGGTCGCCTCCCAAAGTGTAACGGAGGCGCGCGATGGTGGGCTCAGGCCGGTCGGACATCGGCTGTTGAGTGCAAAGGCACAAGCCCGCCTGACTGCGAGCGCGACAGCGCGAGCAGAGACGAAAGTCGGCCTTAGTGATCCGGTGGTCCCGCGTGGAAGGGCCATCGCTCAACGGATAAAAGGTACTCTAGGGATAACAGGCTGATCTCCCCCAAGAGTCCACATCGACGGGGAGGTTTGGCACCTCGATGTCGGCTCATCGCATCCCGGGGCTGGAGCAGGTCCCAAGGGTTCGGCTGTTCGCCGATTAAAGCGGTACGTGAGCTGGGTTTAGAACGTCGTGAGACAGTTCGGTCCCTATCTGCCATGGGTGTTGGAGACTTGAGAGGATCTGTCCCTAGTACGAGAGGACCGGGATGGACGCACCTCTGGTGCACCGGTTGTCACGCCAGTGGCATCGCCGGGTAGCCAAGTGCGGAACGGATAACCGCTGAAGGCATCTAAGCGGGAAACCAGCCTCAAGACGAGGTCTCCCCAAGGGCCGTGAAAGACCATCACGTTGATAGGCCGCAGGTGGAAGTCTGGTAACAGACGCAGCTGAGCGGTCCTAATCGCCCGATCGAACTCCTACCCCCTCCGCATGAGACCTCCTGGTCTCACCGCACGCAGCACCAACACGCACTCTCGCGATGGACCAACACTCCATCACACACTCACACACCATCCCATTCCACACCCCATCCGTCCGGGCAGAACACTATCCTGCCCCTGATCTGGCCCGGTGGCCTGGTGCCTACAGCGAGGTTGCCACACCCGATCCCATCCCGAACTCGGCCGTGAAACACCTCTGCGCCCATGGTACTGCGTCTTAAGGCGCGGGAGAGTCGGTCGGCGCCAGGCCACCAGACCAGATCAGTCAAAACGGATACAAGCCTCGGGATTTCCTCACACGAAAACCCGGACCACCGCGGGGTGGAGCAGCCCGGTAGCTCGTCAGGCTCATAACCTGAAGGTCACAGGTTCAAATCCTGTCCCCGCATCCAAATACACACACCACCAAACACACCGCACCCTCGCAAAACCCCCGCCCATCCTTGGACGGGGGTTTCGCGCGTAGGCCAGCTTGCATCAGGCAGGGGGAACTTGTCGCGCCCTCGTGCGGAACGGGTTTCGGATCTTCACTGTACGCGCCTTCAGTACGCGCCCATGCGGACGTATTGCCAACCGCGTGCCTTCGGGCCCGCGTTGCAGATGGAGTGTCCGCTCGTGGAAAGCATCGAGCCCTGGACGATGTCCAATTGAGATCAATGCGCTTTTGGGAAGCTCGTTTAAAACAAGTTGCATCATCGCGTCCTGGTTCTCCTCGTCCAGTGCCGCAGTGGCTTCGTCCATGAAGATCCAGCGTGGCTTCTGAATAAGCAATCGCGCGAAGGCGAACCGCTGCTGCTCGCCAAGGGAGAGGTCTTGATCCCAGCGAGAGTCCTCATCCAACTTGTCCTGCAGATGAGCCAGGCCCACGCTGTCGAGTGCCGATCGGCCAACCTCGTCCGACACTGAACCTGGCGCATTCGGATAGGCCAGGGCGCTCCGCAGCGTGCCGAGCGGAAGGTAGGGACGTTGTGGCATGAACATCGTCGCCTCTCGCGGCGGCACACGAATTTCCCCGCTTCCCCAGGGCCAAATTCCAGCGAAGGCTCGGAACAGCGTGCTCTTCCCGGTGCCGGATTCTCCTTTCACCAGCACGCGCTCACCAGCTTTAATCTCCGCGGTCGCCTCGGCAATCACCACAGAGCCGTTCGCAAAGGCTACCTGAACGTCGCGGAAGGCGACCGTCTCCTCCTGGCCGGCTGGTTCTACGGTACGCACAATGGTCGGCTGGTTGGGCTCGGCGACCATCTCCTCGACCACGCGAAGCGATTCACGGAAGGAGAGTAGCCGCTCAACGCTCGACCTCCATTCTGCCAAACGCGGGAAGTTATCCACGAACCAGTTGAGCGAGGCCTGCACCGATCCGAAAGCCGAACCGATTTGCATTAACCCGCCGAGAGTGATCGCTCCGGAGAAGTAGGACGGCGCAGCTACCACGGTTGGGAAGACTGAAGTGAGCATGCCATAGGCGCTCGTGAGCCACATGAGGCGGCGCTGGCTACGCATTAGGCCGCGCACAGCGTCCGCCACGTTTCCAAACAGCCGCTGCAGCCCGCGCCGCTCGTCTGTCTCGCCCCCGATCAGCGCGATCCCCTCGCTGCTCTCCCGCGCGCGCACAAGCCCGAAGCGGAAGTCGGCCTCCTTCGCGGTGCGCCAGAAGTTCAGCGCGACCATCGGACGACCAACCAGATAGGTCAGCCCCGACCCGATCGAGGCATAGATCAGCGCCGCCCATACCATATAGCCGGGGATGGTGATGGACTGACCGGCAAGGCTCAGATTCAGCGCCCCGGAGATCGTCCAGAGGATTCCAACAAAGGCAATTAACATCACCGCCGCGTTGAAAATGCCCGTCACGAAGTCGACGGCTAGATCAACGGAGAGACGTACGTCCTCCGCGATACGCTGGTCCGGGTTGTCGGCCTCGCCGGCGCGCTCAAGTTGATAGTGGCGCGCATCCGTCATCCAAAGCGACAGAAGACGAGTTGTCAGCCACTCACGCCAGCGCAGCTGGACGAGTTGCTTCACATAAAGCTGGTAGACTGCGGTGACCATCGAGGCGATGGTCAGGCCGAGGAACAGCACCATCTGCCAGAGGAAGGCGTCTCGGTCACGGTTCTCGAGCGCGTTGAAGAAGTCACGATTCCAGAGATTGAACCGTATCTGGATGAGTACCTGCAGTAGCGTCAGCGCCACCAATCCAGTGCCCAGCCACTTCGCGCGACGCTCGCGTAAAAAGAACCCGCCAGCCAGGCGAAGGAAAGCCCTGACGGCCCCCGTCTGGATCTGGACACCCGTTCCCGATGTCTCGTTCACCCGATGTCTCGCCTGTCCTGTCCCGCGAGGTCAGCCGCGCATGGCGTGATACGCCCGCGCGGATGGGATCACTGTGGCCGCTCGACCGCCGGCGGCAGGGGCTCGAGCTTCTCGAGACTCTCACCGATGCGTTCGGCATCCAGCGCTTTGCCTCGGTCCGGCACGGAAGCACCATGGCCTGCGGCGGCGATGGTGCGACCGACGGCCAGCCGATCCCCGAGCGCATGGGCGATGCCAGCCGGCACACGGATGACCACGCCCTCGTCCAGCACGGCGCCGATCACCTCGCCCTGGGGCGTATAGAGCGGTGTGCGGATAGTGCCCGAAACCTCCAGCCGCTCATCCGCGGCCCGGTACTCCGGAAAGATCCAGCTCGGCCGATCAACGAAACGCGGTTGCGCCCCGCCGTCACGCGCCCAAGCGAGCAGGGTGATCGCTGGAACACGACGTGCACGAATGCCGTAGACGACGATGGACTGGCCTGTGGGAATAGCCTGCATGATGTCGTCGGCAACATGCTCAGGGAAGATGATCTGCGGCCCCTCCCGGAACAGCAGGCGGTCGGTTTTTCCCTCCGGTGTCAGCAAATATCGGTCCACCACGCCCGTGAAGGATGGCAGCTGGGTCGGGTCGAACCAAAAGCGGCTGCTTCCGCCACCCCCCTGTGCGAGCACCGGCCCCGCGACGAGTGTCGCAAGGCCGGTCAAAAGCGCCGTGCGGCGATGCATGGACCGATCAGATCCAGCCCCGGCCCGCAACCAGGGAGACCAGGAAGAGCACGAGGAAAATCACGAACAGGATCTTGGCGATGCCGCTGGCCGCAGAAGCCACGCCACCGAAGCCCAGAACGCCCGCGACCAGCGCGATAATAAGAAAGATGACGGTCCAATAGAGCATGATCCGGTTCCTTCAAGAGGGATGCGATGCCTGAACGTGGGATGCTCGAGCCGGTTGCCGCGCCGCCACGGACCGTTGCCGACGCGCGACAGCAGACGTTGCGCAGCGCGCTACAATGTCTGAGCGGAGTTGCCTTTAACTTCTTAGACCCCCCGGTCCTGCAACTGCTTTCCGCCTCGTCCGGACCAATGCCAGAGCGTTCCCGGATGGGACCTGAGCAGCAAATCGCGCCCTCCCAAGCCTGGATGATCTTCTCGTCCGTCAGGTTGCCCCGCTACTTCCGAACCTTGTCGCCTGTGTTGCTCCAGTGATCTGCGAGCCGGTCCTGGTCCATGGCCGTCTGCATGCTCATGCATGCCTCCAGCCTACAGGTGTAGCTAATGGGCCGGAGGCGTGGCCCGGCCATTGCCGGCCGGGCCACGCCTATCTCAGCCGAGCGGCACGCCGCCCGAGACTGCCTGATAGGTAGCAATCGCCAGTGCCACCGGCTCGAACGGCTTGCTGATGATGAAGGCCGGCTCCAGCCGCTCCGCCGTCAGCAGCCGCTCGGGATAGGCGGTCACGAAGATCACCGGCGTGTTCTGTTCCTGCAGGATGCGTTGCACGGCAGAAATTCCGTCGCCACCGGGGCCGAGATTGACGTCGGCCAGGATCAGCCCGGGCTTGAGTGCGCGCGCCATCTCCACCGCCTCGGCCTCGCCGCTCGCAATGCCCACCACGTTGTGGCCGCAGCTTTCGACCAACTGCTGCAGGTCCATGGCGATGATCGGCTCGTCCTCGATCACCATGATGTCGGTCGCGGCCACGGCCCGAAGCGCCTCTCGCGCCTGGTCAAGCAACCGGCGGCCCTCGGCCAGCGGCACGCCGATGGCCAGTGCCGCATCGTTGAGCGGAAGGTCCTCAAGCGCGGTGAGGAGGAGAAGCTGGCGCTGCTTCGCGCTGATATGTTCGCCGGCGCTGTCGGGCACCAGCCGGCTTACCCCAGCGAAAAGCGCAAGCGTCCCGGGAACGTCGCCCGGCAGGCCTGCGCGCAGCGCCTGGGCCACCAGCGCGTCACCGCGCGCCTGGCCACCGGTCAGGGCGCGCGCATAGCGCCGGGCGAAGGGCAGGGTGCGAAGCAACTCCCCCTGCGTGACAGCATTCATCCGTGATAGTCCTCCGCCGCCTTGTCGGGTTCCGCCATGATGGCGTGGCCGGACAAGGTCCATACATGGGTTCGCCGCGCACCACGTCGATACGCTCGACGCGGGGCACGGCCCTTTCTCAGCCGGGTGCATGACGACCGACCAGGATTTCCGCCCGGCCCTGACACGCCTTCTGCCTGATTTGCGAGCTTTCGCCCGGTTTCTCTCCCGCGATCCGGCCGCAGCGGACGATCTGGTGCAAGACACATTGCTGCGTGCCCTGCGAAACGAGGCCCAATGGCAGCCCGGCACGAGCCTGCGTGCCTGGACCTTCTCGATCCTCCGCAATGCCTGGTTCGAGAATCGCCGCCGAGCTGCCGTTCGCCAGCGGGCGATGGACAGGATGACGGTGGAGGAAGGCATGCCGGCAGGCCAGGAGCACCGGATGGAGGTGATGGGCCTCGCCCGGGCGCTGGCGCATCTTCCGCGCGAGCAGCAGGAGGCCCTGGTGCTTGTCGGAGCCCTCGGTTTCTCCAGCGACGACGCCGCCCGGATTGCCGGCGTGCAGGTGGGCACACTGAAGGCCCGCGTCTCCCGCGGCCGCCGCGCCCTATCCGCACGCTACGACGCCGGCGGCCCAGGGGAGGGCGGTGAACCCGACTGAACCCGACTTGGTGAAGGCCACAAATCTCCTGGCGTTTTCGTGATCGACGGAGCGGTAACCGATTTGCGCCTCGGCGCATTGGTCGGGTGAAGTTCGAGCAGAGGGGACCTTCCCAGATGACCCAGACCGTTATGACCGAGACCATGGACATCGAGGACGCCGAGGCCCCGGCCGTGGAGATGAAGGCGCGTACCGGCCACACCGCTGCCGATTTCCACAAGCTCCTCGTCACCACGCTGCCGCGCCTTCGCGTCCAGGCCCTGGCGCTGACCCGCAACCGCGCCGATGCCGACGACCTGGTTCAGGCCGCCGTGACCTCCGCACTGGCTGCCAAGGACAGCTTCGCCCCCGGCACCAATTTCGGCGCCTGGATGTTTCGCATCCTGCGCAACCGGTTCATCTCCGATGTCCGCCGCAAGCGCGAGACGACCGACATCGACGACGTGCCGAGCAGCGCTTTCGCCCGCCCGGGCGCGCAGGAAGATAGCTTGGTGATGCGCGAGCTGCGCGGCCACTTGGCCCGCCTGCCGGCCGAGCAGCGCACCGCGCTGGTGATGGTGACGGTGCAGGGCATGTCCTACGAGGAAGTCGCCGCGGCGATGGATTGCGCTGTGGGCACTGCCAAGTGCCGGGTGTTCCGTGCCCGCCAGACCCTGCAGCGCTGGCTGACGGGTGAGGAGCGTGGGATCGAGGCGCCGAAGGCCGCCGCGAAGTCCACCAATCGCAAGAGCGCCTCTTCCCCTCGCGCCTCGCGTCGTCATACTGCGCCGGGCGAGGCTGGGATGGGGCTTGCGACCCCTGTCTGAGGATGGACGAAGGTAATTCCCGGGGAAAGTCAGGGCCTGTGTCAAAGCCCGATCAGGTGAATGGGAACGGGCGCGGCCAAGCCGCGCCCGATTCAGCCTTCGACCTGTGGCTGCAGCGAGGGCTGCACCAAATGTTCGACGACGTAATGCGCGAGCCCATCCCGGACGAACTCTTGCGTCTTATCGAACAGGATCGCGGGCAGGGCTGACGGACCGGTGCCGGACGACGCGGCGCCGCGCGAATCAGCCCCGCCACTCATAGGGCGCCCGCCCGCTGAATCGCCCCGCGCGATGCCGGGCGAGGAGCAGCATCACATGGCGTCGCGCACCCGGCTCGCGCAATTACGGCTGCGCATCGCCTCCGTCCTTGGTGGCATTCGTGGTCGGATGATCGTGCTGCTGATGGTGGCCGGCATCCCTGTCGCCTCCATCGCCATCACCAACTCCCTGCAGGATTATCAGGCCGCGGTTGACGAAGGTCGCCGTGGGGTTGAGATCCTGCGCACGCTCATGGCAGCCCGCTACGGCGCCGCAATCGGAAATGCGGAATCGGTTTTCGTGGCTCTGGCTCGGCAGGATCCCCGGCAGTTCGAAGAGCCTGTCGGTTGCACAACCACCCTTCGCCGGATTGTGGACCTGCATTCCGGCGACATCGCAGAGCTAGCCGTCGCCACCCCGGACTCGCCCCCGGCCTGTGGCGCCCTCCCGGCCGGCTTCGATCCCCAGCCCCTCCTGCGAGAGGCCCTGGCGAGCGGCACAGCCTCCTATGGAGCCTTCCTGCCCGGCGGCGGGGGCCGCGCGCCTGTTCTGCCCGTGGCCGTGCCCGGCCCTGCGAGCTCAGAGGAGCGGGGCTGGGCCGTAATTGGGACCATGGTGCTGCGGGACTACGCGGCCCTGCCCGGGGGCGGCCGCACGCCCGGCGACATGATCTGGTTGGTGGATCGCGAGAGCCGGGTCCTGTCCCCAGCAGGATCCGGCGGCCCCGCCCTGGATCCCGCCCTGCTGGCCCGGCTCGGCGAGGGCGGGAACGTGGTCGAGGCCGCGGGAGGCAGCACCGCTTTCGCCGGCGCCCGGCTGAATCCAGGGTTGCGGCTGGTCGTGGGCCACCCCGTTGGCGGGGTGAAGGAAGCCGCACGCACAATCCTCATTCAGCGGATTATGGAACTCGCCACCTTCCTGGTCGCCTGCCTCGCCGCGATCGTGGTGGGGGCGGACCTCGCCATGGTGCGCCCGCTCCGCCTGCTCTCCGCCCGCGTTCGCGGCTGGAGGCCCGGCAATCCCTTCCGCGTCAGCCCCTCGGGCACGGAGCCGCGAGAGGTGCGGGCGGTCGAGCAGGCTTTTAGCGAGGCCGCCGCGGCGCTGGCCCGGCGTGAGGCCGACCTCCGCGCCGCCCTCGAGCAACGGGACGCGCTGATGGGCGAGATACATCACCGCGTGAAGAACAACCTGCAAATCGTGTCCTCCCTGCTCAACTTGCAGGCCGGCCGCATCGGTGATCCGGCGGCGGCCGAGGAGTTCCTGGCCGCCCGCAACCGCGTGCGTGCCCTCGCGACCCTGCACCGACACCTTTACATGCAGCACAGCTTCGAGGCGGTCTCGCTGGTGCCGTTCCTGACGGAGCTGACGAACCAGCAATTCTCCTCGCACAACGAGGCGCCGGGAGAGCGGATCGCGCTGAAGCTGGAAGTGGCCGACATCGCCATCTCCACCGATCAAGCCGTGTCGCTTTCCCTGCTGGTGACAGAGGCCGTCGGCAACACGCTGGACCACGCCTTCCCGGACGACACGCGCGGCACGCTCTGGCTCACTCTCTCCGCCGAGGGGCAGGAAGTGACGCTGATAGTACGGGATGACGGGATCGGGCTTCCGGACCGCAAGGAACGGCCGCGCGGCCTCGGCCTTCAGCTTATGGAAGGCTTCGCCAAGCAGCTTGGCGGGCCGCTGACCGGCGGACGTGTGGAAGGGGAGGGGACGGGCACGCGCTGGACCGTGCGCTTCCCGAGCAGAGAAAATCCGGCGCCGCGCGCTATGGCTACTTGAGGCGCGCGACCTTTCCCTGGGCGCACCCTCATGACAGTCGAGCAGCTAGAGGCCGGCTGCCTGGAACTCGTCCGGTGCGAAGGCCGTTGCGACAAGTCCGGCCCCCTCCAGCACAGCGTTGAACTGGGCATAGGCCACGGGGGCCGCGAGAAGCGCGCCCAGCAGCACCATCATCGAGATCTGACCGATCCGCATCGCCTGAGCTCCGCCCGGCCCGTGCCTGCCACGGCCTTGCCCATGAAACGCCGACCCGCCGCGGCCGGTTGCCCAGCCGTCCCAGCGGCCCTGAACGGCAGGGCGCAACCGCCCACCTGGGGCCGCGTTGGCGTGGGGACAGAGACATGTCCTCAGGAGGGACTTATGGCCGCCAATACCGACGCCGGAAAAGCCGTAGACCAGGTTGCCAGCAGCGCCACGAAGGCCGTTGACCAGGCCGCCACGACCGTGAGCGACGCCGCGAGCAGCGCCAGCGACCAGATCGCCGCGCTTCGCAAGCAGGTCGAGGAGCTTTACGCCGACCGGCAGAAGTACATGTCCCAGGCAATGGACGCGGCCGAGGGCTACGCGGCCCGCGCCGCCGACACGGCCCAGGTGCAGTACGAGCAGGTGGCCGACCGTGTGCGTGAGCGCCCGGCGCAGTCGATCCTGATCGCCGCCGCGGCCGGGTACATCCTCGCCCGCATCCTCGGTCGCTGAGGAGACGCGGAGATGCTGCGGACCTTCAGCCTGGTCGGGATGGCGGCGCAGGCGGAAGGCCGCCGCCTCAAGGCGAAGGCCAACGCCACCGCCCGGAGCGCCGCCTTCTACGCGGCGGCCGGGCTGATGGGCCTGGCTGCCTTCGTGATGTTGCACGTGCTGGGTTGGCACGCGGCGCGGAGCGGCTTCGGGCCGGTGGTCTCTGCGCTGATCGTTCTGGTGGTAGACCTCGTCCTCGCCGGTCTGCTCGTCTTCCTGGCATCGCGCGGCACCTCGGCACGCGAGGAGATGGAAGCGCAGGCGGTGCGGAACGTGGCGCTCACCGGCGCCGCTCAGTCCGCGGTCAGCGGCTTCACCACCCAGGCGGCGCCTCTCATGGCGCTGGGCGGCATCGCGCTCGCGGCGCTCTGGCCGAAGCTCCGCGGCGGGCGGCGGATGTAACGACTGGACGAGCCCAGGTCGTGTGACCCTGAAGAGGGCGGCTTCCCAGATGGACGCCGCCCTTTCTGCTTTGTTGTGCTGAGTAGAAGGGCAATCGCACCCGAAAGCCCGCACTGGTGGAAATCTCTGCCGGAAGGGTTAGCTCCGATCGGCTTGCTGAAGCGTCGTCCGGGGAACCGCCGGGCCTCCGCAAGCTTGCCGCCCCGACGATTTCCCAACCCCTGCCAGCCATTCTATCCTGCACTTATTGTTAGGGGAGGCAGGCTTGGACGCCGCGGCGCTGCACCATGAGATGCGGCCGGAGGTCGAGGCGTTGGGAACGCTCCTCGATCGGCTGGAGAAGTTTGCGGAGGATGCGGAACTCTCGCCCCGCGCCGCACAGTATCTGGCCCTCGTGACCGAGGAACTCGCGGCCAATGTTGTCATGCACGCCAAGGGCGCGAGCCTCCTGCGCGTCGATCTCCGCCGCGAGGGCGAATCGGTTCACCTGATCATCGAGGATGACGGCCCCGCATTCGATCCGTTTTCAGCCGCCTCACCCGACACCGAGGCCGATGTGGAAACCCGCGACGTCGGCGGATTGGGCGTGCATTTCGTGCGCCGAATGACGCGCGAGGCTGCCTATGAGCGCCGCGACGGCCTCAACCGTGTCACGGCCGTGCTGGACGCCGGCTAGGGCGCGGCGCAAACATCGCCGCATCGCCGGCTATCCGCGCCGGGCCCACTGGAGACGCCATGCAGATCGCCGAGCACAGGGAAGGCACCACTGCCATCGCCGAGATGGAGGGACGCCTCGACACCGCCACCGCCCCGGCGACAGAGGAGAAGCTGCTGTCCCTTCTCGATGGCGGCGGGCTCATCGCCGACATGTCCGGCGTGCGCTACGTCTCCTCCGCGGGACTGCGCGTGCTGCTGAAGGCGGCCAAGCAGGCCCGCACCCGCGGCGTCGCCTTCTCCGTTTGCGGCCTGCAGCCTGCGGTGCAGGAGGTGTTCGAGATCTCCGGCTTCGACAAGATCATCCCCCTGCACGGCACTCGCGCCGAGGCTCTGGCAGCCGGCTGAACCCCGGAGCCGGGCGCGCCATGCCCGTCTTCCGCCGGGCTGCACGCGGCCTCGCCGAGAGGGCAAATGGAGCGCCCGGGTCTGACGGCCCGGCGGCAGAACTGGCACGAGCGGAAAGCGGTCTGGCTGCGCTGGCCGGGCTCGCTCCGTCCGGCGTCCTGCTGCGGCGGCTCGATCGCGCGGGCCCCCTCGTCGCTGCCCTCGAATCGCCCCCAGCCCTCGACGATCCGTCCTGGGCCGCGCTGCTTGATGCCGTAACGGTGCAGGAAACCCGCCTGTTCCGCGCCGCGCCGCAGCTCCTGACCCTCGCAGCCCTGATGCCCGTCCTTCCCGCGCAGGGGAGGCGGCTCCGCCTTCTCTCGGCCGGCTGCGCCTCGGGCGAGGAGGCCTGGAGCCTCGCCGTGCTCGCCGGTGCCGGGAAGATCCCGGCCGAGGTGCTGGGCATCGATCTCTGTCGCCCCGCCCTCGCCACCGCCGCTGCCGGCCGCTACGCCGCCGGGCCGCCGGATGCACTGCGCGAGGTCCCGCCCGCTCTCCAAACCCAATTCGACCGCGAGGGCGGCTGGGTGCTGCCTCGCCCGCCCGTGCCGCCCACCTTCCGCCGCGCCAACCTGCTCGATTTGCCACCGGATCTTGGCATGTTCGGCGCAGTCCTGTGCCGGAACGTCCTCATCTACCTTCTTCCGGAAGCACGGTCCGCGGTCCTTCACGGCCTGGTGGGGCTTCTGCCCCAGGGTGGCGCGCTACTGCTCGGCCCGACCGACGTTCCCGACACCGATCTGCCCCTGGCGCCCGAACCCGGCACGCATGGCGTCTGGAGACGTCTGTGAACGCGGCCGGGATCACAGCGGGCATCACTGCCCATCGCCTGCCGGAGGGCGCCTCCGCCATCGCCACGCCCGTGCTGCGTCCGCTGCCGGGCGGGCGCGGGCGGCTTTATGTCGGGCTGATCGGTGGCGCTGCGTTGCCGGCTTGGGTGCTGCCGGGCGCCAAACAGCCGGCGGGCGCCTGGGCGCTGGTGCCGGGTCCGGAGGGTGCCCTGCTGCTCGGCGGCGACTCCCTCATCGCGGATCCGCCACCTGACGCCGAGCTGGTAGAGCTGCCGCGTTTGGCGCCGGTTGCTGGTGGACGTGTCCGCTCAGCCTCGTCCGGCCCGGTCGAGCCGACGGAACCCGTGACGCAGCTCATGCGGGGCGGGTTCCGCCTTGCCCTGGTCGGCGGCGCGATCGAACTGCCCTCCGACGCCCTCGATCGCCTCTTGCCCATGCCGCCCCTCCACCTCTTCCCAGAGCCCCCCGACGGCGTGTCCGGCATGGCCTGGACCACGGCCGGCCCTGTGCTGGTCATCGACGCCGCGCAGTTCGGGGCGGAGACGGGAGAGGCGCCGCTTCTCGCGGTGGTCCTCGTTGCCGGCCGGCGGATTGGCCTGCCCTGCCGGGGCGCGGCGCCTGTGGCCACGACGCCGGAGCTGCCGGCACCGCTCCTCCAACCGGCCCTTCTCTCGGCGGCGCCGCGGGCCGTGCCGCCCCCGATCGAAAGGGCCGTCCCCACCCGTCCCCTCCTGCTCGCCCACGCCAGCGCCGCGGACTTCGCGCTCGAGCTCGAGGACGTGGCCGCCATTCTGCCTCCACAGGTCCCGCGCAACCGCAGCGGCGGCGCCGTGGCCGGTATCACGGCGCATCGGGGCGATGTGCTTCCGGTGCTGGATGGCGGGATGAGGCTGGGCCGCGCGCCGGTTCTGGCAGGCGGGGCGGCTGTGCCGATGCTGCGCCTCCAGGGGCCGCGGCCGGCGGCGCTGGCCGTCACTTCCGTGCTCGGTCTGCGGGCGGTTCCCGAGGCGGACATCGCCCCGGTGGCCGGTGACGGGTTGGTCGGCGCGATGCTGCGGCTGGACGGCACGGTGCTGCCCGTTCTTCGCGCGCGGGCCCTGCTGGCGCCACTTCTCACGCCGCTGGCCGTGGCGGCGGCCGCTGGGAACCGGCTCCCGGGGGCGGCGGCGCCATGATCCGCGCCCTCGTGGTGGATGATTCCGGCTTCATGCGGATGGCCCTGCGCCGGATCATCGAGGCCGATGGCGACCTGCAGGTCGTCGGCGAGGCGAGTGGGGGCGAGGCGGGGGTGGAGCTCGCCGCCCGCCTTCAGCCGGATGTGGTGACCATGGACCTGGAGATGCCCGGGCTGGACGGCATCGCCGCGACCCGCCGCTTGGCCGCACTGCCGAACCCGCCCGCGGTGGTGGTGGTGAGCCAGCATACCCAGGACGGCTCGGACAGCGCGCTGGCGGCACTGGCAGCCGGGGCGGCGGATGTGCTTTGGAAGGGCTCGGCCCTTGGCGGCCTCGATCTCGGCCAGATCGACCGGGAATTGCGCCCGCGGCTGCGCCACTGGGCCGGCCAGCGGGTGCGTGTGCCGGCTGCGATACCCCGCCAGCCGCCAACACCATCGCTCACGCTTCGCGCGCATCCCCGGGCATCGGCCGGTTGCGACATCCTCGTCCTCGCCGCCTCTACGGGCGGGCCGGATGCGCTGGCGACGCTGTTCGCGGCCTCCGGAGCGCTGCCGGTGCCCTGCGTCGTGGCGCAGCACATGCCGGCCGATCTCGGGCCCGATTTCGTCCGGCATCTCGCCAGCCGCGGCGGGGTGCCGGTGGTGCTGGGCGGCCATGGCGCTGCGCTGCGGCCGGGAGAAGTCGTGGTGATCCCTGGCGGCACGGACGGGCATCTCGCGCGCGCCGTCGGGGGGCAAGGAGGCTTCGTGCTGCGGCTGGGCCGGGAGGAGGGCGTGGTGCATCCCTCCGCCGACATGCTCTTCCGCTCGGCCGCCCTGGTGGCGCAGCGTGCGGTCGGCGTCGTGCTCACCGGCATGGGGCGCGACGGCGTCGTCGGGGCGGCCGCGATGGGGGAGAGGGGCATGGCCGTACTGGCGCAATCGCCCGAGAGCTGCGTGGTGGCCGGCATGCCCGGTGCGGTGATCGGCGCCGGGCTGGCGACCGGAGTGGGCGATCCCGTCGCGCTGGGCATGCGCCTGCGGGCCCTGACGGCGGCCCGTGCCGCCCTGGAACCGGGCGCGGCATGAGCGCGCCGCTCGACCCGGAGCTGCTGGCGCTCTTCCTCCCGGAATGGGAAGCCGCTGCGGCGGCCCTGGCAGCGGCCGGGGAGGAGGCGGCGCAGCGGCGAGCGCTCGACTCGCTGCGCGGACTGGCTGGGGGTGCGGAGATCGGATCGTTGCGGGAAGCCCTGCGAGCGCTGGACCCCCTGCCTGAGCCTTTCGATCCCGCCGGGGCAGCGGCCGGCCTGCTTGCCCATGCCCGCGCTGTGGTCGCCGCCGGAACAGACCTGCCTTTCGAGGCCGCGCCGATGACACCGGAACTCGCCCGGGGCGAGGACGGCGGTCAGGTTGCTACGCCCGTGCGTACCCTGGTGGTGGATGACAGCGCGATGATGCGCCGCCTGGTGCGGGAGAGCCTTCTTCCTGATCCCGACTTTCTCGTGGTGGCGGAAGCCGCTGATGGCGGGGAGGCGCTTTCGCGCATTGCGGACGACAACCCGGGGCTGATCCTGCTCGATATCGAGATGCCTGTGCTGGACGGGCTGGGCGTGCTGCGCGACTGGGCTCTGCGCGGAAGCGGGGCGGTGGTGGTGGTGTCCTCCGCCGCCGTGCCAGGGGGCGAGGTGTCGGTGGAGGCTCGTCGGCTCGGCGCCAGCGCCGTGGTGGGGAAGCCCTCCGGCGCCTTCTCACCCGATCTTGGCGAGCGCCAAGGTGAGGCCATTCGCCGCGCCGCCCGCCGCGCGGTCGGGCTGTCCGAACGGCCGGAGGGCGCGCCGTGATCGAGGACGACGCCCTCTGGGAAGGCTTCGCCGTCGAGAGCGAGGAGCATCTCGACACCATCGAGCGCCTTCTCTCCGCCCCGGTGGAAGGGGACGGGGTGAACACGCTGTTCCGTGCCTTCCACAGCCTAAAAGGTATGGCCTCCGTGCTCGGCGCCGGCGGGATGCGCGACCTCGCCCATGGCTGCGAGGACCTGCTCGGCCTTGCGCGCAGCGGAAAGCTTTCCGTAGCGGGCGGGGTGGTGGACGGGCTGACGGCGGCTGTGGATTCGCTCCGCACCCTCCGCGCCCAGGTGCTGGAGACCCATCGGGACGCGCCGGCCGATGCCGCGCTGCTGCGCCGGATCGGCGCTTTGGTGGACGGGACAGCGGCCCCTGTGACCGCCAGAGCACCCGCGGCCGCGCAACTGTCCGCGTCCGGCGCCGATCCGCTGCTCGGCGCTTTCGCCTCCCGCTGCGCCGCCGCCGCGCCGGCCCTGGCCGACCTGACCGCCGGACGCCCCGCAAGGACACTGACCGAAGCAGCCGATCTCGCCGCTGCGGCCCGGAGCATCCGCCTGCCCGGCTTGGCGGAGGCGTTGGATGCTCTCGTTCAGGCCGCCGCTACCCCGGCCGCATTGCCCGCCCTCGGCCGCCTGCGCCGCCGCCTGACTCTTCTCGCCCTGCGCGCGGGGGAGGCAGCGGGTGCCGACCGAATTCCCCGTGCGGCGAGGGGCGCGGTGGATATTGCCGCCCTCGCCGCCGCGGCGGACCAGCTCGCCGATCCACCGGGCGGGCATTCCGCCCTTGTCGCCGCGGCGCGGGACGGTGCCGCCGCCGCCTGCGCGCTGGGCCAGGATGTGCTGGAGCGGAGCTTGCTTGCCCTCGAGGACCTGGCCGACCGCGCCGGCGACCCGGATGCAGCTGCCATTCTCGGCGTTCGCGGCCCCACCCTGGCCGAGGCCATCCGCCACACGACCCAGGGCAGCGCGGCGGCGATCGTTGGCGCGGAGAGCGATTCGCGCATCCCCGCCAGCTTCCTGCCGCTGCTGAGCGAGACAGCCCGGCTGCGCGCCGCGACCGCCCTCGATGCTGGCGCCCGGCTCTATGTCGCGCGCCTCGCCATGGGCCAGAGGGGCGCGGGTGGGGAGGAGCTGGAAGCGGCGATCGCCGATGCTCTGCGGCCGGAGGCCGACATTCTCGGCAGCCGCACCCTGCCCGGGGCGAGTCCGCCTCTGCTGGAATTGCTCCTGGCCAGCGCAGCCGATCTGGACACGCTGTCCCGCGCAGCGACCGCCGCCGATCCTTCCCGCCGCGTCCTTCTCTCCCTTTCCGCCGCCGAGGAGGAGGCGTCCCACGCCCCTGCGACCGCGGGCGGCGCCACCATGCGCGTGCGGCAGGAGACGATCGACGGGCTGATCTCCCTCGAATCCGAAGTGCGCTCCGCCTCCCTCGCCCTGGCAGAAGCGCTACGCGAGAGCGCCCCGCGCGCGGCGATCGCCCGCCTCTCGGTCATTGCCGGCAAGCTGGACGGCTCGACCGGGCGGGAACTGACCGAGCTTTCAGACCGCCTGCGCGGCTTCGAGGATGCGCTGGAAGAGGCGGAGAGCCGCCTGTCCTTCTCCCTCCGCCGGTTAGACGAGGCGGTGATGGAGCTCCGCGTCGTCCCCATCGGCACCCTGTTTGCCCGCCTTCCTCGCGTCGCCCGCGCGGTTGCCGAGCCTGCGGGCAAGGTGGTGGAGGTGTTGTTGGAGGGCCAGGAGGTGGCGATCGACCGGTCGCTGGTCGAGACCCTGGCCGACCCGCTGCTGCATCTGGTCCGCAACGCGGTGGACCACGGTATCGAGGGGCCAGAGGAGCGGCAGGCTGCCGGCAAGCCGGCGCGCGCCATGCTGCGCATCTCCGCTGCCCGCCGAACCGGGGTGATCCGCGTGCGCGTCTCGGATGATGGGCGCGGCATCCATCACGGCCGCGTTCTCGCCCGCGCCGTGGAGCGCGGGCTGGTCTCGCCGGAGGAGGCGCGGTCGCTTCCGCCTGCTGGGATCGAGGCTCTGCTCTTTCGCCCCGGCTTTTCCACCGCGACCACCATCACCGAGACGTCCGGCCGCGGTGTCGGGCTGGACGTGGTGCAGGAGGCGGTGCGGCGGGCCGGCGGCACGCTGGAGGTGGCGAGCACCCCTGGCCGCGGCACCAGCTTCACCCTGCGCCTGCCACTGACCGCCGCCACCCAGGCTGTGCTGCT
Source organism: Roseomonas sp. WA12 (assembly GCF_054165765.1). Lineage (NCBI taxonomy): Bacteria > Pseudomonadati > Pseudomonadota > Alphaproteobacteria > Acetobacterales > Roseomonadaceae > Roseomonas > Roseomonas sp. WA12. The sequence continues at coordinate 729,904 of NZ_CM135108.1, forward strand.
CTTCGAGGTGGGTGGCCACCCCTATGCCATCCCGACCAACCGGGTAGAGGCGGTGCTGGAGGGCGCAGGGGACGGACGCTCTGTGCTGGCGCTCGCGCCGCTGCTCGGCCTGCTGGAAACGCCGCCCGGCGCGGTCGTGGTGGCCCGCTCCGCCGCGGGGCCGCTCGCGCTCGGTGTGGACAAGGTGCAGCGCCGCACGGACATCTTGCTGCGGCCCCTGCACCCCGCTCTCGCCCGCCTGCCCGGGGTTGGCGGCGTCGGCGTGCTCGGCAATGGCGAGCCGGTGCTGCTGCTAGAGCCCGACGGGCTTTCTGACGAGGGCTGAAGCAACTTGCGAGCCCGGGATCCCGATTAAAGCGCCAAGGCGAGCGGTGCTTCGAGGTCTCACAGCTTCTAGGTGCTTGCCTTCTCTGAAAATTTGCGGGGCTAGGAGGTGGCCGCCGGCATGCATGCCAGGCGATCCGCCAAGCAATCCATCCCAATATTGGCTGACGAGGCCGCCGCCGGAGCGTGGCGCCAGCGACGCACCACCCAAGTAAACAGAGAACCAGCCTTATTGATGATGGCGCGGATCGCGAAACCGTGACTTCTGTACGGAATGGTTACCTGAAGGGGTGATCCCGGAATGCCTGTCCGACTCTGCCGCCTTGCAGCGGCTATCCGGGCGCATGAGGGGGCGGGAAGCCGCCTCCGTAGTGCGACCACCAATGACAATGCCAGTCCCGTTCCCTTAGCAGGTCAGGGCGCCGCAGCGCCCGAACCGCTTTGGGAGGGGCCGGGAGACATCCTTGCCCTCGGCGTGCAGGACGGACGGCATGGGCTTGGGGCGGTGCGCGCAGCTCTGGCGACGCAGTCCGCAGGTAGCCTCGCCGGGGACATGATAACGCTGCAGCAGCTCCTCGCTCATTACGGCGTGTGGATGGGCTTCGAAGGCCGCCCGCAGCGGATCCGGGCGGGCAAGCTGCGCTGGCTTCCGGCGCTGGTCGGGCCGGAGGGCACGGTGCCTGGCCTCGACCGGAACGGCGTGGCGCGTGTGGAGTACCGGCTGGACCTGAAGCGGATCGCGCGCGAGGCGCAGCGGCTGACAGCTGATGCGACCATTCTGCTGAATGGCCGTCCCGCCGCAACCCTTGAGGATCTCTCAATCGCCTTCCGCCCGGTCCCCAAGCCGGCCGGCCGCGCCTCTGCGCGCAGCCAGCCCCGGGTCGCCAGGACTGCTTCCAAGAAGGACGCTGCCCTCAGGTCCGGCGCACCGCGAGCAGGGTGATGTCGTCATTCTGCGGCGCGCCCGCCACATAGGCGGCAACGGCGTCCAGGACAGCCCCGACCACCAGGGGTGGTGATGCCGTGCCGACATTGCCAAGCGCCTCGGCCAGACGGTCCCGGCCGAAGAACCCGTCCCGTCCGTCCTCCGCCTCGCTGACGCCGTCCGAGAACAGGAACAGCGCCTCCCCCGGCTCCAGGGAGAGCGGGTCCGAGCGGTAGGGATACTCCTCCATGGCGCCCAGGGGCGGCTGGCGGGAGAGGCCCGTCATGGCCCGCGCACCGGCGCCGGAGAGGATGAAGGGCGGCTCGTGCCCGGCCAGCGCGATTCGGCCGGTGCCGGTGCTGGCATCGATCACCGCCAGCACCACCGTCACGAAGGTCTCGCTCTCGTTCTCGCGCGAAAGGTCCTCGTTGGCGCGGGAGAGGATCTCGGCCGGATCCGGCACGGCGCCTCCGGCGGCGAGGAAGGCAGCGGCCGCGCGCATCAGCCCGAGGCTCCGCGCCATCGTCAGCCCGGCCGGCGCGCCCTTGCCCGCGACATCGGCGACCGTGGCCAGCAACAGGCCGGGCCCGAGCCGGACCGCGTCATACAGGTCCCCGCCCACCTGCCGCGCCGGGATCATCGCCGCGTGCAGGGAAAAGCCCGGGGGGGCGATGCTGACGAAATCGCGCGGCACGAGGGCGAGCTGGGCGGCGCGGGCGCTCTCCAGCTCCGCTTCCAACGCGGCCAGGCGCTGGTCGGCGAGGTCGCGCAGCCGCTTCTTCTCCAGCACGGCGCCGAGGCGGGCGCGCAGCAGCGGCGGGTCAAAGCTCTTGGGCAGGTAGTCCTCGGCGCCGAGCTCGATGCAGCGCACCACCTTCTCCATTTCCGTCAGCGCCGAAATGACAATGACGGGGGGCGCCGCGCCACGGGCGTGCAATGCCTCCAGCACGCCGATGCCGTCGAGGCGCGGCATCTCGAGGTCCAGCAGCACCACGTCGAAGCCGCCGCGCTCGATGGCGGCGAGCCCCTCGACGCCGTCCAACGCCTCGGTGATGCGAGTATAGCCCAGCTCGGCGAGGCGCTTCTTCAGGACCAGGCGGTTGAAGGAGGAATCCTCGACGACGAGGATCGAGACGCCCGCATCCACGCCCGTGTGTGCGCTCATGCGGAGGCACCTGGATCGGCGACGGCGAGGCTTTCCACCACGCGGCGCGTGTCGCTCGCCAGGCGCGAGAGGTCGATCATGGTTACGGTGATCTCCTCGGCCGCGGTCGCATTCGACTGGCCGATCCGGTTGAGGGTGGCGACGCGTTCCCCGAGCCCGCCGATGGTGGCCTGCTGCTGCTCCATCGCCACCGCGATGGCGCCGGCCAGCCGCGCGCTCTCGGCGACCATGTGCTCCAGCCCGTCCATCGCCTCGCCCACGGCGGCTGCGGTGCCGCTGCCTTCTCGCGCGCGGCGGCCGGCGATGAGGACGACCTCGGCGATCTCGGCGGCCAGGTTCTCGGTGGAGGCGGCGAGAGCCCGCACCTCCTCGGCCACGACGGAAAGGCCGCGGCCGTGCTCGCCCGCCCGCGCGGCCTCGATCGCCGCGTTGATCGCCAGGATGTTCGTCTGGGTGGCGACCTTGCCGATCGTAGCGGCGATTCGCGTCACGCGCTCGGTGTCCTCGCCGACCGCGTCCACCAGACCGATCAGTGTGGCCACCTTCGCCAGGTTCTCCGTCACGACCGCCTTTGCCCGCTCTGCCTGATCACGCGCCTCGGCGGTGGAGCGGGAGACATCGGTGATGGCGTCGGTGGTCTGGGCCAGGGCTTCCGTCGTCTGGCGTAGTTCGGAGAGCTGGGTGAGGGCGCCGTCGCTCACCTGGCCGATGGCATCCGAGGCCTGGGTGGTTGCCACCGCGGTCCGGCGGGCATTCTCGAGCGCCTGATCCGTCAGTGCGCGGGCGGCGAGAAGGCTGTCCTTGAAGACGAGCACCGCGCGCGACATTTCGCCCACCTGATCGGTCCGTCCAGCCTCCGGCACCTCGGTGTCGAGGCGCCCGGAGGAGAGATGCGCCATGCTGCTCGCGAGCCGGCCGACCGGCCGTGCGATGAGCCGCAGCAGCACGAACAGAATGAGGGCGCAGCCGAGCAGCCCGGCGAGCCCGGCGCCCCAAACGATCTGCCGCGCGCCCTCGCTCAGCCGGCGTGCCTGATCCAGCGTTTCCGCGTTGTGTCGCTGCACCACGCGCCGTGAGGCGATGATCAGGTTGTTGAAGGAGGATTGGACGTCCAGCCACTCCTCCTGCAGGGCCGGGAACTCAGCACGGCGGCCAGCCGTGAAGGTTTCCTGGATCTGTTCGGTGAGCGGGACCATCCGCTGCGCCATGTCCCGTGCGCCGGCAAGAAGAATGGAATCGACCTCCGGGCCGAGCCGCCGGTCCACCTCGGCGAAGGCCTCGCGCACGATGGCGCCGCCGCGGCCCATGCGGGAGGCGGCGGGGCGGGGCTGCAGCACGCCCGCCACCACGCTCGCCATACCCGAGGAGAAGTCGGCCACCGCGGCGGCGAAGCGATCCACCGCCGCATCCGCCTGCTGGTCCGGCCCGGCCATGCGCTCGATAATGGCGATCTGCCGCTCGCTCAGCATCAGCGCGGTGCCCGTGAGCAGTCCGACGACGACAAGCATGAGAAGCGCGATCAGCGCCGCCCGGGTGCCGATCCGCCCGAGAAAGGCAAGCCTTCGCGGCGGGGCAGCGGGCGGCCGCGGCGAGTCCTGGCGGGTGGTGGTGCCGCCCGCCGCCAGATCGCCGGGCGATGGGGCGGGTTGGGCGGTGTCCATGGGCGCGCAGGCTACGCCCCGCGGCGGCAGGCGAACAAGTCGCCTGGGAAACGTCTCGTCCGCGCCTGCGACCGCGACAGATCCAGCGGAGGTTCTGACGGGCCTGTGCGCCGGGGTGCGATTGCCCTCCGCCCAGCCTGCGGCGATGCTGCGCCTCGCCTTCCGGGGGCCCGCGCGGGCGCCACAAGGACGGCGACCGGAGGATGCGATGCCCGAATACCCGTTCAACGCCGGCGATCTCGAGGCCCTTCGCGCCTGGGACACGCCCACGATCTGCAACGCGCTGGAGATGGTCGCCCCCCATCGGCGCGGGCACGGCTTCACCCTGCGCCAGCTCGTCCCGGCCTCCACCAGCCTGCCGCCGATCTGCGGCCTGGCGCGCACCGGCACGATCCGCGCCGCCGCCCCGTCGGGCCGCGCCAAGGAGGTGGACCGCGCTGCCCGTATTGGCTGGTACGAGTATGTGGGCGAGGCCGCGCTGCCGACTGTGGTGGTGTTGCAGGACCTGGACGACACCCCCGGCACCGGCGCCTTTTGGGGCGAGGTGAACACCAATGTTCACAAGGCTCTGGGCTCGCAGGGCTGCGTCACCAACGGCTCGATCCGCGACCTCGACATGATCGCGCAGGGCTTCCAGCTGATCGCCGGCAGTGTGAATCCGTCCCACGCCTATGTGCATATCGTGCAGTACGGGCAGGAGGTCTCGGTCCATGGCATGGCCTGCCACCACGACGCCGTGGTGCATGCGGACCGGCACGGCGCCGTGGTGATCCCGCATGACGCGGTGACGAAGATCCCTGCCGCGATCGAGCTGCTGTCGCGCCGCGAGAAGGTCATTCTCGACCTCTGCGCCTCCCGCGATTTCACGGTGGCGGCATTGCGGGAGGCCCTGGCCCAGGCGGACGAGATCCATTGAGCGAGGCGTCTACCCGCGCACTGACCCTCACCCCCGCCGCCTCCAGGCTGATGGAGGCGGTTCATGGCGGGGATATCTATGCGGGCTTCTCGCCGATCCGCGCGCTCGACCTGCAGGGATGGAACGGTATTCATCCCGCGCTTGGGCGCGTGGTCGCGGAGGTGCGCCCGGCGCTCGCCTTCGACATCGGGGTCTGGAAGGGGCAGTCGGTGGCGAGCCTTTCGACCGCCATGGGCAATGCGCGGCCGGATTCGGCGCTGCTGGCGATCGACACGTTCCTCGGCAGCCCCGAGCACTGGGACCGGGAGCGGGCGGACCGGATCATGGACAGCCTCGGCCTCGTCCATGGCTGGCCGAGCCTGTACTGGCAGTTCCTCTCCAACATGGTCCTGAGCGGCCATGCGGAGCGCGTGGTGCCGCTGCCGCAGACGAGCGAGAACGCGGCGGTGATCCTGGCCAGACTGCGCTTGCGGCCGGAGCTGATCCACATCGACGCAGCCCATGAGTACGAACCGGTGAAGCGCGACATCGCGCGCTACTGGTCGCTTCTGAAGCCCGGCGGGATCATGATCGGGGACGATTATCCCTGGCCCGGCGTGAAGCAGGCGGCAGATGAGTTCGCGGCGGAGAAGGGCATTCCGCTCGAAGTCGAGAACCCGAAATGGATTCTGCGTAAGCCAGTATGACCCGGTCAGTGCTCGCCCGCGTCCGCCCGGAATGGGTGGACCATTACGGCCACATGAACCTCGCGCCCTATGTCGCCGTGTTCGACATGGCAACCGACGCGCTGTGGCCCACCCTCGGATTGGGAGAGGGGTTCCGCGCGCGAGGCCTCGGCACCTTCGCTGCCGAGAACTGGGTGGCCTATCAGCGGGAGGTGCGGCTCAACGATCCGCTCGCCGCGGAAAGCGAGGTGCTGGAACATGATGCCAAGCGCCTGCTGGTCCGCCACCGCTTGTTCCACGCAGAGGACGGCTTCGAGAGCGCGCGCTGCGAGCTGCTGTTCCTCTGCGTCGATCTCGAGGTGAGGAAGGTCTGTCCCTGGCCAAGCGACGTTCTGGCCGCTTTCACCGCTGCGCCAATTGGCCCACCAGCGGAACGGCTTGTGCTGCGGCGCAATAAGGGCAGCTAGCGCCCGATCAGGCGGCAATCTGCACGCGGCTTGGGCGGGATTTGCCCGCTACCGGGCGATCGTATCCGATATCCGGGTTGACGTTACCTCCGGCGAAGGGGAACCATCCGCCCCCACGGAGGAACCCGATGAACATTGCGACCAAGCCCTTCCCGGGCTCCGATGGTGCAGCCCCCGCCGGTATGGCGCCGGAGGAATGGGCCATCCGCTGCGACCTCGCCGCGCTCTACCGGCTGATCGCGCACCACAAGATGACCGACTTCATCTACACCCATATTTCCGCCCGCATCCCGGGGCCGGAGCACCACTTTCTCATCAACCGCTACGGCGTGCTGTTCCACGACATGCGCGCGAGCGACCTGGTGAAGATCGACCTCGACGGCAACGTGCTGGACGGCGAGCCGGCTTCCCGCCGCGTCAACGCCGCCGGCTTCACCATCCACTCCGCCATCCACATGGCGCGGGAGGACCTGAGCTGCGTGGTGCACACCCACACCGCGGCGGGCATCGCCGTTTCCGCGCAGAAGCACGGGCTGTTGCCGATCAGCCAGCACGCGCTGAAGTTCTACGGCCACCTCTCCTACCACGGGTATGAAGGGGTCGCGTTGGATCTGGACGAGCGCGACCGGCTGATCGCCGACCTCGGCCCGGTCAACAAGGCGATGATCCTGCTGAACCACGGGCTTCTGGTCGGCGGCCGCACGATCCCCGAGGCATGGAACCAGATCTACTATCTTGAGCGCGCCTGCCAGGCGCAGGTGGCGGCGCTGTCCGGCGGCGCCGAACTTGTCCTCCCGCCCGAGGAGGTGCGGCTGAAGACTGCCGCACAGTTCAATGGCCCACACACACTCACCCACGCCCAGTTCGCCTGGGAATCCGCCCTGCCGATGATCGAGGGCCAGGGCGTGGATTACCGGTCTTGAGCGAGCCTCTTCTTCTCTCCGGCGGCCGCATCTTCCGCGGCCTTGCCGGCGGATTCGCGGACGCCGTGCTGATCGTCGATGGACGCGTCGCCGCTGTCGGCACGGTGGATGAGGTGGAGGGCGCGGCCCCCGCCGGCGTGAAGCGCCTGGAGCTCGGCGGGCGGGTGGCGATCCCGGCCTTCAACGAGGCCCATATGCACCTGCTGCCCTATGGCCTCGGCCTGAGCCAGGTGAACCTGCGCGCGGAGCAGGTGACGACGCTCGACGAGGTGCTCAAGCGCGTCGGCGATGCGGCGAAGCAGGCGCCGAAGGGGGCTTGGGTGCTCGGCCGCGGCTACGACCACGGCGCGCTGGATGTGGGGCGCCACCCCACCGCCGCCGAGCTCGACAGCGTCTCGCCCGACAACCCCGTCTATATCGTGCGGACCTGCGGCCATATGGGCGTGGCGAACAGTGCCGCCATGAAGGCCGCGGGCATCGGTCACAACACGCCGGATCCCGAGGGCGGCGCCATCGAGCGCAGGAACGGGGCGCTGACCGGGTTGTTCCTGGAGCGCGCGAAGCGGCTGGTGGTGGATGCGATCCCGCTGCCCTCGGAGGACCGGATGGTCGCCGCGATCGAAGCCGCCGGGCGCGACCTGGCCGCGCGCGGCTTCGCCACTGCGTCCGACATGAATGTCGGCATGGTTGCCGGGCTGAACGAGATCACCGCCTACCGCCGCGCGCTGTCCGAAGGGCGGCTGATGCAGCGCATGTGGCAGGTGCTGGCGGGCAATCCCGAGGGGATCGCCGAGGCCGCCTGGAACGAGGGGCTGCGCCCCGACCACACGGACGACATGCTCGCCTGGGGCGCGGTGAAGGTGTTCGGCGACGGTTCCGCCGGCGGGCTGACGGCCGCCTTCTTCGACCCGTATCTGGAGAGTGCCGGCGGCGGCACGGGGATGTTCATGTTCCCCGACGAGACGATGAATCGCCTGCTCGCGCTCTATCATCGCCAGGGCTGGCAGCTCGACATCCACGCCATCGGTGATGCCGCGATCGAGCAGGTTCTTGTTGGCATGGAGAAGGCGGGGGAGGGGGATGCGCCGCTTGCCGGCCGCCGCCACCGGATCGAGCATTGCGGCTTCCTTAATGCCGGCCAGCGCGCGCGGATGAAGGCCAACGGCATCATCCCCGTGCCGCAGCCGGTGTTCATGTACGAGTTCGGCGATCTCTACGTGAAGAACCTCGGGCTGGAGCGCTCGGAAGTCGCCTATCCGATGAAGACCTGGCTGGATGAGGGCCACCACCCCGCGGCCTCCTCGGACAGCCCGGTCTCCTCAGTCGATCCTTTCATCAACCTGTTCACCATGCTCACCCGCAAGACGAACAAGGGCACGGTGCTTGGGGCAAGCGAGGTGCTGACGGCCGAGGAAGCCGTGCATTGCTACACCTGGTGCGGTGCCTACTCTCAATTCGCGGAGGACCGACGCGGCACGCTGGAAGTGGGCATGCTGGCCGATGTCGCCGTGCTGTCGCGCGACATTTTCACCATCTCTCCGGAGGAGGTGCTGACCACCGAGGCCGACCTCACGCTGCGCGGTGGCGAGGTTATCTTCGACCGGCACGACGCCCTGCGCGCCCCGGCGGCAGACGTGCTGCGCACGCCGGCAGCCTGACCGTATGGGCCGCCACGCCGTCCAACGCCTGCTGATGGCCATCCCCGTGCTGTTCGGGGTAGTGCTCGTCGGCTTTCTGCTGATGCAGGTCGTGCCGAACGACCCCGCCTTGGTGCGCGCCGGCCCTTCCGCCACGCCCGAGGTGATCGAGGCGATCCGGCATGATATGGGCCTGAACCGGCCGCTCTATGAGCAGTTCGGCCTGTATCTCTGGCGCCTCGTCCATGGCGATCTCGGCGTTTCCATCATCAACAACGTGCCGGTCATCCAGGAGCTGGGGAACACGGTCGGCCCGACGCTGGAGCTAATGTTCGCCAGCCTGATCTGGTCCATCCCCATCGGCATCGCCATGGGAACAGCCGGCGCTTACTGGCGTGGCAAGCTGGTGGATCGGGTGATCACGGCGCTCGCGGTGGCGGGCGGCTCCATCCCCGTGTTCTTCCTTGGCCTCGTGCTGATCTGGTATGTCGGCTTCAAGCTGCAGCTGCTGCCCTTCACCGGCCGCGCCGGGCCGCTCTGGAGCGAGGAGGGGCTGCAGGCGATCATCCTGCCGGCCCTTGCCCTGGGCGGCAGCTTCATCGGCCCCGTCGCGCGTATGACCCGCACGGCGGTGCTGGACGTGCTGGGCGTGGAGCATGTGCGCACCGCCCGCGCGAAGGGCCTCGGTGAGTACCGCGTCGTCACCCGCCACGCGCTGCGCAACGCGATGATCCCCGTCGTCACGCTCATCGGCCTGCAGATCGGCTTTCTGCTCGGCGGCGCGGTGGTGACGGAGACGGTCTTCTCCTGGCCCGGCGTCGGGCGGCTCGCGGTCGGTTCCATCCTTTCGGCCGACTTCCCGATGGCCCAGGGCACGATCATCGTCCTCTCGCTGGGCTTCATCATCATCAACCTGGTGGTGGACGTGCTCTACGCCGCCCTCGATCCCCGGATGCGGACCTGATGAGCACGACGATCGACAGCCCCGTCGTGCAGGAAGCAGCTCCCCCGAAGCGCCCGGGCACCCTGGCGCGGCTGCTACGGGAACCGGCGGCCGCCTTTGCACTGGTCCTTGTGGTGCTGGTGCTCGGCGCGGCGCTGTTAGCCCCCGTGCTCTCGCCCACCGATCCCTATGACAACGACCTGTCGCTCGCCATGCAGCCGCCCGGCTCGCCCGGGCTGTGGCTGGGCGCCGATGCGCAGGGGCGGAACCTTGTCACTCGCGTGCTCTACGGGCTGCGAATCACGCTGCTGATGGGCCTTGCTTCCGTGGTGCTCGGCGGCGGCGTCGGAGCGCTGGTCGGCTTCACCGCGGCGTTCTACCGCCGGGTAGATGGGCTGTTGATGCGGCTGATGGACGTTATGTTGTCCTTCCCCGCCATCCTGTTCGGCCTGGCGCTGGCTGCGATCTTTGGGCCGGGGATCCCCGCCGTGGTTCTGGCGCTCGCGGTGGCCACCGTGCCGCTGATGGCGCGCATCGTGCGCGGCTCCGCGCTGGCCGTGATGGGGCTGGACTACATCGAGGCGGCGCGCGCCACAGGCATGTCGGACAAACGCATCATCCTGCGCCATGTGGCTCCCAACTGCCTCTCCTCCATCTTCGTGTTCGCTACGCTGCGCTTTGGGCAGGTGATCCTGCTCGGCTCCGCACTCTCCTTCCTCGGTCTCGGTGCGCAACCGCCGACGCCGGAGCTGGGCGCGATGGCGAGCGACGGGCGCAATTTCCTGTTCTTTGCGCCGCATATCGCGGTGATCCCGTGCGTCGCCATCTTCGCGGTGGTGCTCGCCTTCAACGTGCTGGGCGATGCGCTGCGCGACGCGCTCGATCCCCGGCTTCGTACATGACGCGCAACAGAGGGGGTTTCACGATGAAGAAGTGGCTACTCACGGGCATGCTGGCGCTCGGCGCTGCGGCACCCGTGGCCGATGCGCTGGCCCAGGCCGCCCCGCGCAACACCCTCGTCGTGCTGCGCGAGATCGACGCGGACAACTACGACCCCCCGCGCTCGACGGCCCGCGGCGCCGGCGAAATCGTCTACATGATGAGCGACACGCTCGTCTCCCTCGACTGGGACCAAAAGACGGTCCGCCCGGGCCTGGCAGAATCCTGGACCGTGTCCGAGGACGGCAAGACCTACACCTTCCGGCTGCGCCGCGACGTCACCTTCTGCGACGGCAAGCCCTTCACCGCGCGCGATGTCGCCTACACCATCAAGCGCTGGATCGACCCCGCCACCCGCTCCCCCGTGCGTTGGCGCGCCGGCCCCGTCGATGATGTCGTCGCCATCGACGACTACACGGTCGAGTACCGGCTGAAGGAGCCGTATGGCGAGCTGCTCTATCAGCTCACCCTGTTCTTCGCCTCCATCGTGGATCAGGCGACGGTGGAGCGGCTGGGCGCCAACCATGGCGTGCAGGGCTTCAACGGCACCGGCCCGTATTGCTGGGGCTCCTGGTCCCCGCGCCAGGACTTTGTGCTGACGCGCCACCCGAACTACCGCTGGGGCCCGCCGATCTACCAGAACCCCGCGCCGCAGGTGGAACGCGTGATCTGGCGCGTCATCCCCGAAGCAAACACACGCCTCGCTGCCCTGCAATCCGGCCAGGGTGATGTGACGCAGTATATCCCGCAGTTCGCGATTGCCGGGCTGCGCAACGTGCCGACCGTGCGCCTGACCCGCCAGGAGAACTACTTCTGGGACTTCTTCATGGGCTTCAAGGTGGACAAGCCGGTGGTGAACGACCCGGCCATCCGCCGCGCCGTCAACCTGGCCGTGAACCGCACCGCGGTGGTCCAGGCGACTTTCTTCGGCGCCGCCGACCCGGCCGATGCCTATCTGAACCCGCGGACCGTCGGCTACGACGCCGAGGCCGCGCGCCTGGTGCCGCAGTTCAACGCCGACGAGGCGCGCCGTGTGCTCGACGGGGCCGGCTGGGTGCCGGGGCCGGATGGCGTGCGCGTGAAGAATGGCGAGCGCGCCTCCTTCCTCCTTTACGGGCTGCAGACCTCCGAATGGCGGCGCATGGGCGAGGCGATGCAGGCGGATCTCCGCCGCGTCGGCATCGAGATGCGCATCCAGCTCTGGGACGCGACCGTGGGCTGGGGCAAGCTGGCGACGCAGGAGTTCGACGCCTTCCTGATGTCCTACCCGTACATCTCCGCCACCGATGGCTTCTCGCTGTACTTTGACAGCACCAACCGCCCGACGCCGAACCGGATGAACTGGAACGACCCGGAAACTGACCGCCTGCTCCGCATCGCCAAGACCGGCCTGAGCGAGGCCGAGCGCACCCAGGCCATCGGTGAGGCGCAGCGCCGCATCGTGCAGGCCAATGTTTGGCTGCCGATCGCGCGTGAGCAGCTCTGGATGGCCGCCTCTCAGCGCACCGAGGGCGTCCGCCCGCACGGCATCTACGGTGTCGGGCTCTACAAGGGCCTCGACATCCGCCTGACGCGGTAAGCCCATCCGGGTGGCCGCATCCCGCGGCCACCCGCCATTCTTGCCCGGGGACGTCCCATGACCACCACCGTCATCCGCAATGCCGACTGCGTCGTCGCCTGGGACGCCTCGGCGCAGCGCCACGTCTACATGAACGACGCCGATGTCGCCTTTCAGGGCGGCACGCTCACCTTTGTCGGCCGCGGCTATACCGGCCCGGCTGAGGAAGAGATCGCCGGCCGCGGGCTGATGGTGATGCCGGGGCTGGTGAACATCCACTCGCACCCGTCGAGCGAGCCGATGAACAAGGGGCTGCTGGATGAGATCGGCTCGCCCGGTCTCTATAACTCCTCGCTCTACGAGTTCATGCCGATTTTCCGTGCGGATTCCGAAGCGGTGCCGAGCTGCGTGCGCGTGGCGCTAAGTGAGCTGCTGCTCTCCGGCGTGACCACGGTCGCCGACCTCTCCATGGCGCATCCGGGCTGGCTGGACCTGCTGGCGGAATCCGGCATGCGCGTCTGCATCGCGCCCATGTTCAAGTCGGCGCGTTGGTTCACCAAGAACGGCCATGTCGTGGAATACGAGTGGGACGAGGCCGCCGGCGAGAAGGCGATGGCCGAGGCGCTGCAGCTGATCGACCGCGCCGAGCAGCACGAGAGCGGCCGCCTGTTCGGCATGGTCGTCCCCGCCCAGATCGACACCTGCGCCCCCGGCCTGCTGCGCGAGAGCAGCCAGGAAGCCCAGGCGCGCGGCCTGTCCTGGCAGATCCACGCCGCGCAGTCGGTGGTGGAGTTCCACGAGATCACCCGCCGCCACGGCGTCACCCCGATCGGCTGGCTCGACAGCATGGGGCTGCTGAACGACCGCGCCATCATCGGCCACGGCATCTTCCTCGACGACCACCCCTCCACCCGCTGGCACACCGAGACCGACCTGGACCGGCTGGCCGAGACGGGCACCACCGTTGCCCATTGCCCCACCGTCTTCGCGCGGCGCGGCATCACCATGAAGAACTTCGGCCGCTACAAGCGCCGCGGCGTGAACATGGGCCTCGGCACCGACACCTACCCGCACAACATGCTCGATGAGATGCGCCTCGTCGGCTATCTCGCCCGCACCCAGGCGACCGACCCGCGCGCCGTGACCACCACCGAGATCTTCGATGCCGCCACAATTGGCGGCGCAAAGGCGCTCGGGCGCGACGATATCGGCCGCCTCGCCGCCGGCTGCCGCGCCGATATCGTGCTGGTGAATGCCGAGCACCCGCAGATGCGCCCGGGCCGCGATCCGATGCGCAGCCTGGTCTTCGCTGCCGGGGACCGCGCCCTGCGCGACGTCTATGTCGACGGCCAGCGCGTGGTGAAGGACGGCAAGGTGCTGACCATGGATTACGAGCAGGCGGCGGCCCACTTGCACGAGGCGCAGAAGCGCGTGCTGGACAACGCGCCCGGCCAGGACTGGGCGCATCGCCCGGTGGAGAAGATCAGCCCCCCGAGCTTCCCGTGGGCCTGAGCGACGACGCGCTCCTCCGGATCGAGGACCTCCGCACCGTCTTCCGCAGCAGCAATGGCGACATCGCGGCGGTGGACGGCATCACGCTGGACGTGCCCCGCGGCAAGACGCTGGGCATCGTCGGCGAGAGCGGCTGCGGGAAATCCATGCTCTCCCTGTCCGTGATGCGGCTGGTGCCGCGCCCCGGCCGGGTCTCGCAGGGGCGCGTGATGATGGAGGGGCGCGATCTCGCCTCGCTCTCGCCCGCCGAGATGCGCGCGGTGCGCGGCGCCGGGATCGCCATGATCTTCCAGGAGCCGATGACCTCGCTGAACCCGGTGCACAGCGTCGGGGACCAGCTCACCGAGGCAATGCGCGCGCACGACACAAAGGCGAGCGACGCCGCGCTGCGCGACCGCGCCATCGAGGCGCTGCGCCGCGTCCGCATCCCCTCGCCGGAGCGGCGCTTCGCGGAGTACCCGCACCAGCTCTCGGGCGGCATGCGCCAGCGCGTGATGATCGCCATGGCGCTCGCCTGCTCCCCGCGCCTGCTGATCGCGGACGAGCCCACGACGGCGCTGGACGTGACGGTGCAGGCCCAGATCCTGGACCTGCTGCGGGACCTGCAGCAGGAGACGGGGATGTCCGTCATCCTCATCACCCACGATCTCGGCGTGGTCGCGGAAATGGCGAATGAGGTCGCCGTGATGTATGCCGGCCGCGTGGTGGAGCGTGGCACCGCGAAGGACATCTTCGAGGACCCGCAGCACCCCTACACCATCGGGCTTCTCGGCAGCATCCCGCGCATCGAGGAGGATCGCGAGCGCCTGCTCTCCATCGAGGGCAGCGTGCCGCCCCCCTTCGCCTTTCCCAAAGGCTGCCGCTTCAACCCGCGCTGCCCCTTCGCCATCCGCGCCTGCACGGAGATCGACCCGCCCTTGCGCGAACTCTCGCCCGGCCACAGCGCCGCCTGCATCCGCGCGCCCGTCGAGCTCGCCGTGGACATCGCGGCATGAAGGAATCCCCGCTTCTCGAGGCCGTCGGCATCGCCAAGCACTACCCCGTCAAGAAGGGTCTGGTCTTCGCGCGCCAGGTCGGCGCCGTGCGCGCGGTGGATGGCGTCTCCTTCGCCCTGCATCGCGGCGAGACACTGGCGCTGGTGGGGGAGAGCGGCTGCGGCAAATCCACCACCGCGCGCCTTGCCATGCGGTTGATCGAGCCCTCCGCCGGTGACGTCCTCTTCAAGGGCGAGAACGTCACGGCCCTCGGCGGCGCGAAGCTGCGCGCCCTGCGCCGGCACCTGCAGATCGTCTTCCAGGACCCCTATGCGAGCCTCAACCCGCGGCTGACGGTGGCGGACGCCATCTCCGAGCCGATGACGGTGCACAACATCGGCACCCCGGCCTCGCGCCGCGAGCGGGTGCAGGAGCTGCTGCGCCTCACCGGCCTGCGCGCCTTCCACGCCGACCGCTACCCGCATGAATTCTCCGGCGGACAGCGCCAGCGCATCGGCATCGCCCGAGCGCTGGCGGTGGAGCCGGAGGTGATGGTGCTGGACGAGCCGGTTTCCGCGCTCGACGTTTCGATCCAGGCGCAGGTGGTGAACCTATTGGGCGACCTGCAGCAGCGGCTCGGCCTGTCCTACCTGTTCATCGCGCATGACCTGGCCGTGGTGAAGCACGTCGCCGACCGCGTGGCGGTGATGTATCTCGGCCGCATCGTGGAGGTGGCTGACAAGCACGAGCTCTTCTCCAACCCGCGCCACCCCTATACCCGCGCCCTCCTCGCCGCGATCCCGCGCCCCGATCCCTCCCGCCGCGGCAAGGTCACGCCTCTTGGCGGCGACCTGCCCAGCCCGCTTGCCATCCCGCCGGGCTGCCGCTTCCACACGCGCTGCCCGCTCGCCCAGCCTATCTGCCGCGAGCAGGATCCGCCGCTGCGGGAAATCTCCCCCGGCCACACCAGCGCCTGCCACTTCGCCGAGGACCTGCCCCGCTTCGACGCCGAGGTCGCGGGCGGCATCGCGCCGGTCGCGGCCCGCCGCCTCGCCGCCTATGCGACGGCCCTCGCTGCGCGCACGGCACCGGCCCCGCTGCCGGAAAGAGTCCCGACCGCCTGAGCATGGTTGCCGGCCACGGGGCCGCGACGCAGGATGCGCCCCAAGGAAACGGGAAACGCCTGCATGATCGTCTCACTCCTGGCGCCACGCCTGATCCTCTCGGGCGGCGGCGCGGTGTCCAAGGTGGCGGAGGTGCTGGCGCAGCTCGGCCTCTCCCGCCCGCTGGTCGTCACCGATCCCTGGATGGCGTCCTCCGGCACGGTCGAGCGCTGCCTCGCCCCGCTGCGCGCGGCCGGCATCGCTGCCGCCGTCTTTCACGAGACCGTCCCGGACCCGACCGACACGGTGGTGGAGGCCGGCGTGCAGGCCTTCCGCGCCGGCGACTACGACTGCCTGATCGGCTTCGGCGGCGGCAGCCCGATGGACACCGCCAAGGCCATCGCCATCCTCGCCGCGGCACCGGAGGGCGCGCATATCCGCGCCTTCAAGGTGCCCGCCCAGGCGAATGATGGCGCGGTGCCCATCATCTGCATTCCAACCACCGCCGGCACGGGCAGCGAGGCCACACGCTTTACCGTCATCACCGACACGGCCAATGACGAGAAGATGCTGATCGCAGGCCTCGGTGCCCTCCCGCTCGCGGCCATCGTGGATCACCAGCTCACCTGGACCGTGCCCCCGCGCACGGTCGCGGATACCGGCATCGACAGCCTGACCCATGCCCTGGAAGCCTTCGTCAGCAAGAAGGCCAATGCCTTCAGCGACGATTACGCGCGCCTGGCCATGCGCCTGATCGCCCCCAACCTCCGCCGCGCCCATGCCGATGCATCAAATGGCGGCGTCGGCGCGCGGGATGAGGAGGCGCGGGAGGCAATGATGCGCGGAGCCATGCTGGCCGGCCTCGCCTTCTCCAACGCTTCTGTCGCGCTGGTGCATGGCATGTCCCGCCCGATCGGGGCGCATTTTCATGTGCCGCACGGCCTGTCCAATGCCATGCTGCTGCCTGCCGTCACTCGCTTCGGCCTGCAATCGGCGCTGCCGCGCTACGCCGAGGCCGCGCGCGTGATGGGCGTGGCCGGGGAAGGGGAGGGGGATCAGTCCGCCGCCGTCCGCCTAGTGGAGGAATTGGAAGCCTTGAACCGCGACCTCGCCGTGCCGACCCCGGCCTCCCACGGCATCCCCGCCGATCGCTGGGATGGGTTGCTGGAGACCATGGCGGCCCAGGCCCTCGCCTCGGGCAGCCCTGCCAACAATCCGCGCGTGCCGGATGCGTCGGAGATCGTGAACCTGTACCGTGAAGCCTATGCCTGACACCCATATGGCGTCCGACGTCGCCATCCTCCTCCGCGGCGTCGCGTCCGGTGACAGCGGAGCGCTGCGCCGCCTCTACGACGCCCAGGCCTCGCGCCTCTTCGGCATCGCGTTGGCTATCCTGCGGGATCGCGACGCGGCAGCGGATGCGCTGCATGACTCGATGCTGAAGATC
Organism: Roseomonas sp. WA12; assembly: GCF_054165765.1. Classification (NCBI taxonomy): domain Bacteria; kingdom Pseudomonadati; phylum Pseudomonadota; class Alphaproteobacteria; order Acetobacterales; family Roseomonadaceae; genus Roseomonas; species Roseomonas sp. WA12. The sequence goes on from NZ_CM135108.1 coordinate 747,063, forward strand.
GCCTCCCGTGCCGGCCAGTTCGACCCCGCGCGCGGGGAGAGCACCTCGTGGCTCGGCGCGATCGTCCGCAACGCCGCCCTGGACCTCGCCCGCGCCCGTGGACGCGAGGTACTGACCGATGACCCCGCCCTGGGCGACGCCCCAGTGGCGGCGGAGGCGCTGGACCGGCTGGCCGAGGCGCAAGAGAGCAGCCGCCTGCGGGACTGCCTCGCCGAACTTGAGACGCGCAACCGTGAGGGCATCCTGCTCGCCTTCGTGCACGGCCTGTCCCACGCCCAGATCGCCGCGCGCCTGGAGATTCCCCTGGGCACCGTAAAGGCCTGGATCCGGCGCGGGCTGATGCGGCTGAAGGGGTGTCTCGCATGATCCCCTCCGACCCCGAGCTGCTGGATGCCCTGGCCGCCGAGCATGTTCTCGGCACGCTTGAGGCGCGCGAGGCCGGCGAGGTCACGCGCGCTCTTCCCACCAATTCCAGCCTGCGGGACGCGGTAGAGGCCTGGGAAGCCCGGCTGGCGCCGCTTTCCGAGCTTGCCCCGCCCGTGACTCCGCCTCCGGATCTGTGGTCGCGGATCGAGGCCTCCCTTGCCCGACGTTCCACCGCGGCGGTGGTGCCACTGCGCGCCGCCCGGTTCTGGAAGCCCCTCGCCCTTGGCTCCTCGGCCATCGCAGCCGGGCTTGCTGCTTTCCTCTTCTTCCGCCCAGCCGAGCCGGCGCGGATGATGACTGTCCTCCTTACCAGCCGCGACCAGCCGGCCTGGGTGGTGGAAGCCGAGGGTGGCGGGCTGCGCTTGGCCAGCCTGAACCCCCGCCCGGTGGAACCCGGCCGGGTGCAGCAGCTCTGGGCCCTGCCGCCCGGCGCCACGGCGCCGATCTCGCTCGGCTTGATCCCAGAGGGCGGGCAGGCCAGCGTCGCGCCCGGTCTCGTGCGGCCTGAACCGGGGATGCTGATCGAGATCAGCCTGGAACCGCCGGGTGGATCGCCCACGGGCCGGCCGACCGGGCCGATCCTGTTCATCGGGCGTCTGGCACCCGTCCGGGGGTCATGAGCCCAGGAGCATCTGATAAGCCTCACAGGTCCGTGATGGGCGGACATGCGTCTGGTGGAAGGCGCATCCCGTAGCGCGTTGGCAGGGCACAGCGCCCGCCAACGATACGGAGAGACGCATGACCCGTTCCATTCGCCGGCTGGCCCTTGCTGGTGCTGCCCTGATCGGCCTGTCCGGCATGGCCGAGGCCGCGACGATCCTCGGCCTTACCGCCGACGGCCAACTCGTCCGTTTCGACAGCGAGACTCGCCGTGCCTCGCCCGCGATGCGGGTGCGTGGCGCCGAGGGAACGCTGCTCGGCATCGATGTGCGCCCCGCCGATGGCAAGCTTTATGGCGTGACCGATTCCGGGCAGATCGTCACGATCGACCCGTCCACCGCAATGGCCACCCGGGTGAGCCAGCTCAACGAGCGCTTCGAGTCCGGCGGTCGCGCTGTGGTGGACTTCAACCCCGTTGCTGACCGGCTGCGGCTGATGGGCACCTCCGGCACCAACTTCCGCGTCAACGTCGAGAACGGACAAGTGGTCCGTGACGGGCAGTTGAAGTACCAGGCCGGCACGCCGCTGGCCGATACGATGCCGCGCATCAGCGCCGGCGCCTACACCAACAGCATGGCCGGCGCGACCGCGACGATGCTGTTGACGATCGACGCCGTGCTCGGCCAACTCAACCTGCAGGCGCCGCCGAATGACGGCGTGCAGCAGATGCGCGGGCGCATCGGCACCGGCATTCCCGCCACGTCCGCCTTTGACATTCTTTCTGAGGGCACGACCAACACCGCCTATCTGCTCGTGGGCGGCATCCTGCACACGCTGAACCTGGAGAACGGCACGCCGACGCCGCTCGGCCCGGTCGCCGGCACCGCCGAGGTGATCGACATCGCCGTGATGCGCTGATCCAGGCGACGGGGGGGGGCAAGTCGCCCCCCGGTTCGGGTCAGCCGCCGCTGACCTGCCAGGGCGCGGTGTCCCAGCGATGCCGCAGCTCCACCAGATCCTGGGCGGCCAGCGCTGTCCAGGCCGTGCCGTCCAGAAAGACGGGCAGGATGCCCCGCGCTTCCGCCTGGGCCAGGTATTCCGGATCGGCCGCGGCAGCCTGCAGCGCGCGGGTGATGCTTGCAGTCGGCTGAGCACCGATCCCGACAGGGGCCACGATTCCTCGCCGCAGCGCGGCCTCGATCGGGATGTCGACTTCCCGCAGGGTGGGCACATCGGGAAGCTGCGGGTTGCGCACCGCCGATGCCACGCCCAGCACGGTAATCTTGCCCTCCCGCAACGCCGCCACTGCCTCGGGCACCGTCAGCAAAGCCGCCGCAACATTGCCCGAAGCCGCGGCCTGACGTGCCGCTGCGGCCGACGGGAAATGCAGCTGCTCCATCGGCAGCGCCTGGGCCAGCTCGGCGGCCGCAATGGCGGCGGCGCTGACCGGAGGCGGCAAGCCGATGGGCCGGCTGCCACCCTGGGCCCGCAGCGCCTCCAACTCCGTGCCCGGAGGGGCGATGAGGGCCACCGGCTCCTCCGTCACGGCGCCGAGCAAGGCGAGGCGGCTGAGCAGAGGGGTCGCGTTCCGCTCCACCGCCCGCGCCACGAGGAAGGGCGTGATACCGATGGCCAGAAGCGATCCGTCCGTCGGTCCGTCCGCCAGGTCCCGCATCACCGCCAGGCCACCCTCGCCGACGCGGTTCACCACAGAGACCTGCACCTGCTTCATGTGCCGCTCGAGGAAGGGCGCGAAACCGCGCACCCAGAGATCCGTCCCGCTGCCCCCCGCCGCGCCGACCAGCAGCGTGACCGCGCGCGGCCGGGTGTTGGGCGAAACATAGGGGATGGCCATCTGCGCCCGCGCGCCCCGGGCCGCCGCGGCAGCCAGGAGCGATGCCCCGAGAAGGGCGCGGCGCGTGGTCACCCCCGCCTCTCTGTCAGCGCGCGGCGGGCGCCGGCCGGGGCGTAGCAGGCTTGGCCGCCGCCTCCGTCCCGCGCCGCAGCCGGTTCTCGCCGAGGAAGAGCAGGATCGGCGCGGCGATGAAGATGGAGGAGGAGGCCGAGACGACGATGCCGAACAGCATCACCCAGGCGAAACCCGCCAGCGTGTCGCCGCCGAACAGGGCCAGCGGCAGTGCCGAGAGGAACAGCGTCATGGAGGTGCCGAGGGTGCGGTTGAGCGTCTCGTTGATCGAGCGGTCGATCAGCTCGCGCAGCGGCATCGTCTTGTACTTGCGCAAATTCTCCCGCATCCGGTCATAGACCACGACCTTGTCGTTGGCCGAGAAGCCGATGATCGTCAGGATCGCCGCGATGGTGGTCAGGTTGAACTCGATCTGCGTCACCGCGAGGAAGCCCACCACCTTCGTCGTGTCGAGGATGAGGGTCGCGATGGCGCCGACTGCGAACTGCCACTCGAAGCGGAACCAGATGTAGATCAGCATCGCGCCCAGCGAGATGCCGAGCGCGATCAGCCCGCCCTGGAACAGCTCGTCCGAGACGCGGTTGCCCACTGCCTCGGTCCGCAGGATGCGGGTGCCGGGGGCCACGCTTTCCAGCGCGCCGCGCACGCGGGAGACGGCCTGCTGTGTCGCCGCCTCCTCTCCCTGCACGGGCAGGCGGATGAGCACGGTGGAAGCATCCCCGAACTCCTGGATGCCGACATCGCCGAGGCCGAGGCCCGTGACGCTCGCCCGAAGCCTGCCGAGATCGGCCGGCTCCGGCGTGCGCGCCTCCATGACGATGCCGCCCTTGAAGTCGATCCCCTGCTCCAGCCCGGGATGGATGGCGAGGATGACGGAGGCGATCGAGAGGATGGCCGAGACCGCGAGACCCGCGATGCGCCCGCGCATGAACTGGATGCGCGTGTCGTCCGGCACGAGGCGGAAGAGAGGACGGCGAAGGAAGCCGAGCATGGTGCGTTCTCCCCTATCTCAGACCGGCAGCACGCGCGGACGCGTCGCGCGGTACCACCAGGAGACCAGCAAGCGGACAAGGGTGGTGGCGGTCCACATCTGCACGATCGTGCCGATGGCCACCGTGACGGCGAAGCCCTTAACCGGCCCCGAACCGAAGGCGTAAAGGCAGACCATGGCGATCAGGTTGGTGAGGTTGCTGTCCATGATCGTGCCGGAGGCCTTGGTGAAGCCCGCCTCCAACGCCTGGATCGGCGTCCGCCCTGCGCGCACCTCCTCGCGGATGCGCTCGTTGATCAGGATGTTGGCGTCGAGAGCCGTGCCCAGCGTCAGCACGATGCCGGCGATGCCCGGAAGGGTCAGCGTCGCCTGCAGCAGGGAGAGCAGGCCCAGCATCAGCAGGATGTTCACCAGCAGCGCGACATTGGCGAACCAGCCGAGCAGCCCGTAGGCGAAGCCCATGTACAGGAACACGAAGGCTGCGCCGGCCAGGAGCGAGATGACGCCGGCCCGGATGGCATCCGCCCCAAGCTCCGGCCCGACCGTCCGCTCCTCCACCACCGTCAACGGGGCGGGCAGGGCGCCGGCCCGCAGCAGCACGGACACGTCGTTGGCCGAGCGCGCATTGAAGCTGCCGCTGATCTGCCCGCGCCCGGCCGTGATCGGCTCCCGGATGACGGGGGCGGTGATCACCTTGTCGTCCAGCACGATGGCGAAGGGCCTGCCCACATTCTGCCGCGTGACCTCGGCGAAGCGCCGGGTGCCGACGGAATCGAAGGCGAAGTTCACCACCCACTCGCCGTTGCGGCTGTCCTGGCCCGCGCGGGCATCGGACAGGTTGGCGCCGTCCACCTCCACGCGGCGGCGCACGGCGTAGCGCTCGGGCTGCTGGCCGGTGCGCGTCTCGCCGGCCAGGAACTGCACGCCGGGCGGCGGCGAGCCCGTCGCGTTCGGATTCGCGTTCTCGTCCAGCAGGTGGAAGGTCATGCGGGCGGTGCGGCCCAGCAGGTCCTTGATCCGGTTGGGATCCTCGACGCCCGGCAACTGCACCAGGATACGGTTCTGCCCCTGGCGCGCGATCAGCGCCTCGGCGACCCCCGTCTCGTCGATGCGACGGCGGACGATCTCGATGGACTGCTCCACCGCGCCCCCGGCCCGCGCGACCAGGGCGGCATCGGACAGGGCGGCCGTCACCGTGCCATCCGGCGCGGTGGTCACGGTGATGTCGGGCTCGGTCGCGCCAGTGGCGGAGCCGCGGACCGGCACGGGATTGGCCAGTTCCCGCAGCTGGGCGGCGGCGGCCTCCGTCTGGGCGGGGTCGCGCACGCGGAGCGAGAGGCGGCGGTTGTTCGGGTCGCCGGCCAGGTTCAGATAGCCGATATTGGCCTGGCGCAGCCGGGTGCGGGCGCCGTCGGCCAGGCTTTCCACCCGTTCGCGGACCACCGCGTTCATGTCCACCTCCAGCAGGAGGTAGGAGCCGCCGCGCAGGTCGAGGCCAAGTGAGATCTGCCGCGCCGCCCAGTTCGGCAGGGCCGATCGGGGCAACAGGTTCGGAACGCAGAGCAGCAGGCCCAGGGCGATGACGCCCAGGATCGCGGCGACCTTCCACCGCGCGAAGTACAACATGGCCCCGTCGGCCCCCCGTTGATGAACCCGTGAATTAACCGGCGTTATGGGCTGGAAACAGGCGCGGAACATGCGTCCCGCCCGCCCCCGATGCAACCCTTGCGCTTCTTTGCTACAGGCCGCGCGGTTTCGAAGGGATTACGCGGTCATGCGGCTTCGGTTGGGCATCCTCGGCGCTGGCCATTTCGGCCGGTTCCACGCGCTGAAAGCCGCCAAGGCCTCGCGCTTCGATTTCATCGGCCTGCACGATGCCAGCCCCGAGCGCGCCGCCCAGGTGGCCGCCGAGGCCGGCTGCCCCACCCTCTCGGCCGAGGAGGTGATCGCGGCCGCCGATGCCGTGATCGTCGCCGCCCCCACCGCCTTCCACCACGGCCTGGCTCATGCGGCCCTCTCGGCCGGCAAGCATGTGCTAGTGGAGAAGCCCATCGCCGCGACCATGGCCCAGGCCGACGAGATGGTGGCGCTCGCCAAAGCGAAGGGCGTGGTTCTGCAGGTTGGCCAGCTCGAGCGCTTCTCGGGCGGCATGCGCGCGCTGCGCCAGGAACGCGGGCTTGCCGCTCGCATCGGCCGGCCTCTCTACATGGAGGCGATCCGCATCGCCCCCTTTCGCCCCCGCAGCCTGGACGTCTCGGTGGTGCTGGACCTGATGATTCACGACCTTGACTTGGCCCTGGCCCTCGCGGACAGCCCATTGGTCGGGGTGGACGCCGTCGGCACCGCCATCGCCTCCCCCACCATCGACATCTGCAACGCCCGCCTCCGCTTCGGCAACGGCGCCGTCGCCACCATCACCGCCAGCCGCGTCTCCCTCCATACGGAGCGCCGCCTGCGCCTGTTCGGCGATGCCGGCTATCTCAACCTCGACCACCTCAAGCGCGAGATGGTCTGGGTGCGGAAAGGCGAGGGCGAGGCGCTGGAACAGATCCCCGGCCACGGCCTCCTCCGCGCAACCTGGGCCGAGAGCGACAGCCTGGAGGCCGAGCATGCCAGCTTCGCCGCCGCCTGCCTGGACGATGCGCCGGTGGAGGCCGATGGTGCCGCCGGCCGCGCCGCGCTGGATGCCGCGCTGCGGGTGGAGGCAGCGGTGCGCGCCTCGCTGGAGGCCGCCGGGGTACAGGCATCCGCCTGAGCCCGGCCAACCGCGCCCGAAGGGAGACGCCCATGGCCATGCCGCCCATCACTCGCGTGCAGGACGATCCGGACCTGCCCGCCCAGGTGGATGTCGCCGTCATCGGCGGCGGTGTGGCGGGCGTGACGGCGGCGTATTTCCTGGCGAAGGCGGGGAAGTCCGTCGCCATCATCGAGAAAGGCGCCATCGCGGGGGAGCAGTCCAGCCGCAACTGGGGCTGGTGCCGCGTGCAGAACCGGGACGAGCACGAGATCCCGCTGATGCAGCGCAGCCTGGAGATCTGGGCCGGACTGGCGGCCGAGACGGGAGGCGATTTCGGCTTCCGCCGGGACGGGCTGGTCTATGTCGCCCGCGGCGAGGCCGACATGGCGCGTTGGCAGGCCTGGGTGGACATGGCCAGGCAGTACCAAGTCCACAGCCGCATGCTCACCGCGGCCGAGGCGCGCGCGGCCACCCCGGGCAATGACGGCGCCTGGATCGGCGGCGTCGCCTCCCCGAATGACGGCATGGCCGAGCCTTTCAAGGCCGTCCCCGCCCTGGCCGAGGCCGCCCGCCGGCTCGGGGCCACCATCCACCAGCGCTGCGCCGTGCGCGGGCTGGACATCACCGCCGGCAGCATCAGCGGCGTGATCACGGAACGCGGGCGGGTGCGGGCCGAACAGGTCCTGCTCGCCGGCGGCGCCTGGTCCTCCATGTTCCTGCGACGCCACGGAGTGGACCTGCCGCAGACAAGCATCCGCTCCACCGTCTTCCTCACCCAGCCCGCGCCGGAGGTGACGAAGGGCGGCATCTACACGCCCGACATCACCATCAGCCGCCGCTCCAACGGTGGCTACATCGTGGCCGCGAAGAACCGCGGCCGGATCGAGGTGACGCCCGGTGGTATCCGCCACGCCCGCAAGTTCTGGCCCACCCTGACCAGCCGCTGGAACAGTGTCTCCTTCGGCGTCGGCTCTTCCTTCCTCCGCGGCCCGGACGCCTTCGCTGGCAAGTGGTCTTTCGACTGCCCGGCGCCCTTCGAGGCCGAGGACATGCGCGTGCTCGACCCCGCTCCGGCCCGCGGGGTGGAGGGGCCGGGGCTGGAGGAGCTGGCGAAGTCCTGGCCTGCTTTGGCCGGCACGAAAGCCGCGGCCACCTGGGGCGGCTGGATCGACTCCACGCCGGATGCCGTGCCGGTCATCGCGCCCATCGCCGCGATGCCGGGCCTGTTCCTCTCCACCGGCTTCAGCGGCCACGGCTTCGGCATCGGGCCCGGCGCGGGGCGGTTGGCGGCGAACCTCATCCTCGGCACAACGCCGATCGTGGACCCCACGCCCTTTCGGCTGGAACGGCTGGTGGATGGCTCGCCGATCCGCAAGCCGGGAATGATCTAGCCCCGCTCCGGCGCGCTTGATCCGGGGCGGCAATGGGGCCGCCCTGGCAGCTTAGCTTCGGGCGGGCCCTGGCCCGACCGGATCGGTAATGATGGCTTGGAGACGGTTGGCCAGGGCCTCCATGGCGAAAGGCTTGGTCATCACGTGCATGCCCGGCTCCAGCTGGCCGTTTCCCACCACCGCGCCCTCGGCGTAACCGGTGATGAACAGCACCCTCAGCCCCGGCCGGACCAGGCGTCCTGCATCGGCCATCTGCCGGCCGTTCATCCCGCCGGGTAGGCCGACATCCGTGACCAGCAGGTCGATCCGCACGTCCGATTGCAGCACGCGCAGGCCGGACGGGCCGTCGGCCGCCTCGATTGCGTCGTAGCCGCGCTCCTGCAGCACCTCGGTCACCAGCATCCGAACCGTGGCCTCGTCATCGACCACAAGCACCGTCTGCCCGGCTTCGGCCCTGGCCGGCGCCGCATGCTCGGCCCGGTCCTCCTCGTCCTCGGCGGTGCCCAGGTGGCGGGGCAGGTCGACGCGGATAGCGGTGCCGAGCCCGGGCTTGGACTGGATGCGCACCTGGCCGCCCGACTGCTTGGCGAAGCCGTACACCATGGAAAGGCCCAGCCCCGTGCCCTGGCCGAGAGGCTTGGTGGTGAAGAACGGGTCGAAGGCGCGTTCCGCCACCTCGGGCGGCATACCGACCCCGGTGTCGGCGATGTTGATCGAGACATAGGGGCCGGCAGGCAGCCCGTGGTCCTGGGCGGGGCCGCCATCATGCCGAACATTGGCCGTGCCGATCCGCAGCGTGCCGCCATCGGGCATCGCGTCCCGCGCGTTGATGCACAGGTTGAGGATCGCGTTCTCGAGCTGGTTTGGATCGCAGAGGATGCCCGAGAGAGCGGGGTCGAGCGCCGTCTCCAGCCGAATCCCGGGGCCGACGGTGCGCCGGATCAGCTCCTCCATGCCCTGGACCAGCCGGTTCGCATCGGTCGGCCGCGGGTCGAGCGTTTGGCGCCGGGCGAAGGCGAGCAGCCGATGGGTCAGCGCGGCCGCGCGGGTGGCCGCGCCCTGGGCGGCGCTGACATAGCGGTCGAGTTCGCCGATCCGGCCCTGGGCGACGCGGGCCTTCAGCAGCTCCAGGCTGCCGATCATCCCGGTCAGCAGGTTGTTGAAGTCATGCGCCAAGCCGCCGGTGAGATGGCCGAGTGCCTCCATCTTCTGCGCCTGGAACAGCTGCTCGCGCGAGGCCTCGAGCTGCAGCTGCGCCTCGCGCCGCTCCGTCAGGTCCCGCGTGACCTTGGCGAAGCCGACCAGCTCGCCGGCCTCGTCGTGGATCGCATCGATCACGACATTGGCCCAGAAGCGCGTGCCGTCGCGTCGCAGGCGCCAGCCCTCGGCCTCGTAGCGGCGCTCGCGCAACGCGGTCTCAAGCGCGCGCCAGGGCAGGCGGGTCGCCACGTCCTCGGGCGTGTAGAAGCGCGAGAAGTGCTCGCCCAGGATCTCGCCCGCGGCATAGCCCTTGATGCGCTCAGCGCCGGCATTCCAGTTCGTCACTCGCCCCTCGGGGCTGAGCATGTAGATGGCGTAGTCCACCACCCCTTCGACCAGCAGCCGGAAGCGCCGCTCGCTTTCAATGGCGGCAAGCTGGGCGGCGCGCTGCTCCGTCATGTCGCGGGTGATCTTGGCGTAGCCCACCAGCTCGCCGTCGCGGTGAATGGCGTCGATCACCACCATGGCCCAGAAGCGCGTGCCATCCTTGCGGAGGCGCCAGCCCTCGGCGGAGAAGCGGCCGGTCTCCCGTGCGATCTGCAACGCCCGCCAGGGCAGGCCGGTCTCGCGATCCTCCTCGACATAGAAGCGGGAGAAATGCTGGCCGATGATCTCGCCGGGCACGAAGCCTTTGATCCGCTGCGCGCCCGGGTTCCAGCTCACCACCCGCCCGTCCGGGTCCAGCATGTAGATGGCGTAGTCCACCACGCCCTGGACGAGCATCTCATACGCGTTGACGGCAGGCGGAGCCTTGGATCCGTTCATCTCACCACCGGATAGAGCCCGGCGTGGCGCGGGCCAAGTGGGTCTCACAGCATCCTTTAGGGACCGCCTCAAGCACGGCCGTGTCACACAGGTATGTTACAGCCACCATGGCCCGGCGCCTCGCCGGCCAGCTCGTCCAGGATGGGACAGTCGGGCCGCGCATCCCCGTGGCAATGCGTGGCCAGGTGCCGCAGCGTTGAGGCCATGGCCGAGAGGTTCCGAGCCTTGGCCTCCAGCGCCGCCACATGGGCCATCGCCAGGCGCTTCACCTCTGCGCTCGCCCGGCCCCGGTCGCCCCAGAGCGCCAGCAGCCCGGCAATCTCGGCCAGCGAGAAGCCGAGATCGCGCGCGCGCCGGATGAAGCGTAGCGCATGCAAATCAGTATCTCCGTAGTCGCGATAGCCGGAATCCCGCCGGCTGGCAGCCGGCAGCAACCCGACCGCCTCATAGTGCCGGATCATCTTGGCCGAGACGCCGGACGCGGCGGCGGCCTCCCCGATCCTCATGCTGTCGCCCCACGGAACCGCCGCAGGCGCAGCGCATTGCCGACCACGAACACGCTGGACAGGCCCATCGCCGCCGCGGCCATCACCGGCGAGAGCAGCCCCGCCACCGCGACGGGGATCAGCACTACGTTGTACGCGAAGGCCCAGAGGAGGTTCTGGCGTATATTCGCGAGCGTTGCGCGGCTGAGCCCGATCGCGGTGGCAATGCCACGCGGGTCGCCCGACATCAGCACCACGTCGGCGCTCTCGATCGCCACATCGGTCCCGGTTCCGATCGCGATGCCCACATCGGCCGCGGTCAGCGCCGGGGCGTCGTTGATGCCGTCACCGACGAAGGCGAGCCTGCCCGCGCCGCGCAGGCGCCGAACGGCCTCCACCTTGCCCTCCGGCAGCACCTCCGCTTCCACAACCCCGATGCCGAGCGGGCGGGCGATGGCCTCGGCGGTGCGGCGGTTGTCGCCGCTGACCATGGCCAGGCGCAGCCCCATGCCGCGCAGGGCGGAAAGGGCAGGGGCCGTCATGGGCCGCACCGGGTCTGCCACCGCCAGGATGGCGGCGAGCTGCCCGTCCACCGCTGTATAGATCGGCGTGCGGCCAGCCTCGCCCAGCCGTTCTGCGTCGGCGGCGAAAGGCGAGACATCGAGGCCGAGCGAGGCCATGAACCGGTCCGCCCCCATCTCCACGCGGTGCCCGTCCACCCCGGCGCGCAGCCCCATGCCGGGGATGGCCTGGAAGGCCGTCACGGGCAGAACCTGCAGCCCACGCGCCTTGGCGGCCGAGCGAATGGCCTCGGCGACAGGGTGCTCGCTGCTGGATTCGGCGCCCGCGATCAGGGGCAGAAGCGTCGCCTCGTTGAAACCGGCAGCGGGAATGAGGTCGGTCAGCGCCGGGCGGCCCTCTGTCAGCGTGCCGGTTTTGTCGAGCGCGACGACCGTCACGTCGCGCAGCGCCTGCAGGCCCGCCCCGCGCCGGAACAGCACGCCCAGTTCTGCCCCACGCCCGGTGCCGACCATCACGGCGACCGGAGTTGCCAGCCCCATGGCGCAGGGGCAGGCGATGATCAGCACGGACACCGCCGCCACCAGCGCATCGGCCAACCCGCCGGCCAGCAGCATCCAGCCCAGGAAGGTCAGCGCCGCCACCGCGATCACGGCGGGTACGAACCAGCGCGTGACGCGATCGGCCAAGGCCTGGATCGGCAGCTTGCCCCCCTGAGCCTCCTCCACTAGCCGTGTGATGCGGGCGAGCACGGTGGCCGAGCCCACGGCGGTGGCGCGAAGGCGCAGCGCGCCCGCCCCGTTCACCGTGCCGCCCACCACCGCATCGCCGGGCGCGCGCCGGACGGGAAGGGACTCGCCCGTGACCATGGACTCGTCCAGATGGCTCTCGCCTTCCAGCACCAGCGCGTCGGTCGGAATGCGCTCGCCGGGGCGGACACGCAGGACGTCGCCTTGGCGCAGATCGGCTGCTGAGATCTCCATCTCGGCGCCATCGCGTTCCACACGCGCGGTGGGCGGCTGCAGGTCCAGCAGGCGGCGGATCGCGGCCGAGGCACGCCCGCGCGAGCGCGCCTCCAGCCAGCGCCCGAGCAGAACGAGCGCCACGATCACCGCGGCCGCTTCGAAATAAGCATGCCGCTGCGTCTCAGGCAGCAGCGACGGCGCCAGGGTGACAACCGCCGAATAGCCCCAGGCCGCCAAGGTGCCGAGCGCGACGAGGCTGTTCATCTCCGGCCCGCCGCGGAACAAGGCAGGCCAGCCCGTGCGGTGAAAGCGCAGGCCCGGGCCGAACAGCACGGAAGAGGCGAGGGCGAACTGCACCAGGTTCCAGCCCGTGCCGCTGATGACATGGTGAAAGGCGGGGAACAGATGCCCGCCCATCTCGATCAGGAACAGCGGTGCCGCCAGCACGAGGGCAAGGATCGTGTCGCGCCGCAGCCCGGCTTCCTCGCCGGCTTCGGCCGGGTCGGTCTGGCGGGTGGGGAGATCGGCGGCGTGTTCGTGGAGATGCGCCTCGACCGCCGGTGCGGGCTCGTACCCGGCCGCCCGGATCGCGGATTCCAGCGCCGCACGGTCCACCGCACCCGGGGAATGGCGGATGCTAGCCCGCCGGGTCGCCAGGTTCACCGCCGCGGCTTCCGCCCCGGGCAGGGTGGCCAGCGCCCGCTCCACACGCCCGGCGCAGGCGGCGCAGCTCATCCCCTCCACCCCGATTTCGCTCGTCTCCTCGGGGGAAGTAAAGCCGGCGGCGGCAATGGCGGCGCGTAGCGCGGCGCGATCCAGAGCCTCGCCCTCCACCGTCGCGCGACGTGTGGCGAGGTTCACGCTGGCCGTGGACACTCCAGGCAAGGAGGCGAGCGCCCGCTCCACCCGCCCGACGCAGCCGGCGCAATGCATTCCCTCGACGGGCAGGGTGACGGGGCGGGAGGGGGCGGCAACGGGCATTGGCGGGATCCTTCGCTGCCCGTGCAGATGGGGGTTCCCATCATGGGAAGGTCAAGGGGCGGGCGGGGCGTTGTTTTTATGCGCCTTCCGCCCGCTGCCTGCCCGCAAATGCCCGTATTGGGGGAACAGAAGTGGCACAGTACTCGGGCCCTGGAGCTATCGCTCCCTCGCAGGAGAGGGGGCGCCAGGGGGTTCAGATCTTATCGCTCCCTTATAGAGAGCAGGGGTCACGAGAGGCCCGATCTTATCGCTTCCTTATAGAGAGGCAGCGAGGCAGGCAGGCCTGGGGGTAAAGTACTTTAGGTGCCCGGCCCCAGGGGCGGCTGACAGGCGGGCACAACTCACGCCGGGGGTGCGGGAGCTGAGGGCCTGGTTTCGCCGCTCCCGGCCCTCATGAGACAGGCCGAAGGTACTAGGTGCCTTCGGGCTTCTTGAGCGGCACGAACATGTCCGCGATTGTCGGCGGCGCTTCGTTGGCCTCCAGAAGCAGGCGGCTTTCCTCGATCCGCTCCCGCGTCTGTTGCGCCGTCTTCATGACAGCGCTCTTTCGTTCATCCGCCGCCTTCGTAGAGGACCGGTCGGGCCTTCGGTATCTGTCGAACACTTGTGGGTCCAGCGCATATGGCGCGCCGCAGCGTACTACCGGGTGATCGCTTTGCCACCCCGCAGCCCTAGCGCGCCCTAAAGACCCTTCAGGTCACCACCCTAGCGGGTGGCACGGAGGAGGCCCCTGGGCGACGTCCTGACGAGATGGGAGGAGGGCCAATCTTATCGCTCCCTTATAGGGAGGAAGCGTCCCCAGGCCCGGTTCCAGCTCTTTGGGAATACTTCTCCCTTATAGAGGAAACACAGAGAGGGAGCCCTGATGCTCGACGCAACTAAAGTACTTTATGGCCGAGAGGTACGCCCCCGCCGCGTGAGTGCGGGGATCTACTGGGCAAGGCCTGTCCAATAACGGCTGCGCCCATTGACGTGCGTCCCAAGCCGTGAGATTTGTCGCATAAGCGTCGTCTTCGGCGCCACTGGCAGGCCTCAGCCGTTCCCCCACGGCCGAGGGTCTATCAAGAACGGCGCCGCTGCCCCCCCTGTCAGCGGCGCCGCCTGACCGCCTCTCCGCGTCGCTCCGACGTTATGTGGCTCGCGGTGGCGGTGGGTCCGATGTGTACGGCTTATACAACGGCGAGGCGGGTGGCATCGGGTCCCTGACCATAATGGGTTATGGTCTCGGAGGACGGGCGGGGCGGTGATATCCAAGGCTTGGATATCAGGGCGCGAGGTGCAGGGGGCGGCGCGTCTTGTAGCGGCTGCAAGACGGCGAGCTGATCCACTGTCGGCGGCGTAGACAGTAGCGGCGCCGGTCGTGGCGAGCTGGTCTGATATCCCCGCCAGGGAGAATAGCGGCGCCGGTCGTGGCGGAGCGGCCTACTGTCAGATCTTCTGACAGTAGGGGCGCCCTCCATGGGACCCTGACCCAAAGACCCGCCCCTGTGGCGGGTTTTTGCTGCCAATAAGGAGGGCGCCAACACATGAACATACTGAACTACACACTCGTCGACGCCGCTGAGCGGCAGTGCCAGTTTCCGGCCTCGTTCCAGGCCCCATCCGCCGAAGACATCGCCCGCGTAAAGGTGGGGGACTGCGTGAAGGTCGGGGCCGAGTTCGAAGGCGAGGTGAACAACAACCTCGTATGCACCGACCTGCACGGCCTCGCCTGCGGGCAGCTTATCCGCTTCCAAGCTCGACACATCCTGAGCGTCTCGGAGACCTAAGAGGCAGACTGACGATACAGAGGCTCATCCCCTGCACCAGGGGCCTGTCCTGGCTCCTCCGATAAACGTCGTCAGGGTTCTGCCTCACGGAGATGTTTCAGTTAGTTGAAACAGGGAGTTGTAGCCGACGACTCGCTGATATCACGCAAGTCGTCGGTCATTTGGCAGGTGTGTCATATCTGTCCGTGCCCGGAACGCCACGGCAACCGACTACATGTGGGGTTCGTTTTCCGAACGCCGCGCGATATCTTGCTCGGACTGCCTCCCAGAGGCATCCGCCGGTCCGGGGGAATTCAGAGGTTTCTGCACGATGTTCGATGTCTCGACACATCTTGCAGGGACGAATTCTTTCGGTCGGCGTATGCCGGGAAGGTAGGTCGGAGGTATCGATGCGTAAGAAAAAAGTGCGGGCCGGGCGCGGTTAAGCGGCTACAGCGCGTGACGGTGTTAAACGAAGAGGCCGCCCAAGCTGCTGCGATCTGATCCATCGCGGTGCGGCAGGGACGGCCCCAGGTAGCCAAGGCGTACTCTAGCGGGGAGGAGGGTAACCTCCTCCCCATCTTTTGCCAACAGATTGTCCGCCTTTTGCGGCATTGGTCCTGCGCTTGGCGCAGAGGTTTCTTGTCCTTTGCCGGGGATCTGCCCGCTGAATTACCGATGAGATCCGTCGGAAAATGGCTCAGCTCGCGCGAGGAATACCCGCATGGTTTATGCGGTTATCCGCGTGGATTACGCGAGAAAGAGGCCCTTAGGCCGCCTTCCGCCGCATTCCCTCCACCTTCTGCCCCATGCGAAGGGCCTCAACGCCTTTGACCGTCTCGACCGCAGCGTTGGTCTGGGCGTCGCGCTGCTGCTCAGCACGCTTGGCGTCCTCGCGGCGCTCCTTGCGGAGCATGGAGATCTCCGAGCGGAGAGCCCGAACCTCGGCAGCAACCTCGCCGTTGTCGTTGCTCACGTTGCCGAAAGCCTCGACGCCAAGGGCGCCGTCGCTCATGCGGGTCAGCGGCATGATCGCCTCAGGCCCAGTCTGCGCGGGCCAAAAGTACTTTATTGGAGCTGCCCACAGTCGCGGCCTTTTGAATTACCTGAGATGCTCCCCAGGCCATCCTTGTGGGGCCTCCGAATACCTCTCCCTTGTTGAGGACGCATTCGGACATGCGTCAGCGCGTGAGAGACTTCTGGCACTTACTCCACTTCGCAGGAGAGGCCGAGATCTCAGCGACGTTTTTTGAGGCGCCGATTCGAACTCGCCTCATTAAACAAAGGACTACTATAATGAATTCGACTTCTGAACGCTGCATGCCCTTCATCGAAGCGGCTAACAGGCGCGTCTTCACTGTCCGTGATGTCGCGAATGCTGCCTTCCCAGTTCTGTGTCCCGAGCCTCTCACTGACATCAAGACGCGGTCAGGCCTGGTGTACACTGCAGAGCTGCAACGTGTACC
This sequence comes from Roseomonas sp. WA12, assembly GCF_054165765.1. Taxonomy (NCBI): domain Bacteria; kingdom Pseudomonadati; phylum Pseudomonadota; class Alphaproteobacteria; order Acetobacterales; family Roseomonadaceae; genus Roseomonas; species Roseomonas sp. WA12. The sequence goes on from NZ_CM135108.1 coordinate 763,324, forward strand.
GCTAGTGAACGGTATCGGGAGGGGTATAATCAGGGCCGCCGCCTCAAGTGGCCGTATTCCGCTGAACCTCCCGAAGCATCCACAACTTCTTAAGCTCACAAAGTACGACTATGCTACTACGGAGGAAATGAGGACCTTCCGCTCCGTTCTCATGGACCTGGCGATGGATCATGACGACAACTATCATGTCATCCTTTCGGCGCTGTTCGGCTGCGAATAGTGGTGAACCAAAGAGCCTGCCGTGAGGCGGGTTTTTGCAACGTTACGCTAAAACACCTCCCTTGGGCGCCGCCAGCACAGCGACGAAAGCTAAGTTTCAAAATCTGAAACTTAACGTCATACCCATTCCGTCGAAACCTCGCCTACCCAGGGTCACAACCCTCCAACGCTTCTACCAAAACTTGAGTGTACGCGAGCTGCGACTACGTTGTGGCCATCCCCAGGGTTACGAGTACGGTCGAAAATGCAAACCGTGAGGCGCGTTTCTGGTTACGCTTGGAGCCATTCACCAAACCCTCGTCGTCACGGAAGACTTGAGGTATGAAGACCCTGCTACCTAGTACCGGAGCCACCATGGCCAAGCCCGACATCAACCTGGACAAGCTCACTGTCCCGGAACTCACGCAGCTGATCGAGGAGGCGAAGGCCGCCCTGAATAACAAAAGGGGCGAGGCCCGCTCCCAGCTGGTGGAGGAGATGACAGCAAAGGCGCGTCAACTCGGCCTCGATCTCAGCGACCTTATCACCTCGGCGCGCACCAACGTTCGTAAGTCCCGCAGCGACAAGGGCGCGCCAGTGGCTGCGAAGTATCGCAACGAGACCGGCGAGACGTGGTCGGGGCGTGGACGGATGCCCAAATGGCTCAGCGAGGCAGTCGGAAGAGGCAGGGACAAAGAGGACTTTTTGGCCTGATCGGAAGCTGGCCAATGACATCACGCGCCGAACGAGTTTCTGAGGTTTTCAAGACGATTGGGCAGCCTACTGTCACCTATGTGCAGCGTGATAGCGGAAAACTCGAAAAGCTTCTGCGGTCGGCCCTTAACGAGAGTGGTCAGCTATGCCTCGTTACCGGACCGTCAAAGACCGGCAAGACGACGCTGTACCGAGAAGTACTCGCAAGTCGAGACGAGTTGCCGCTAATCGTTCAATGTGATCGGGCCAAGACATGCAGCACCATTTGGCAGCAGGCCCTAGAGGCAGTCGACTTCGAGCGTGTAGAGTCGCGTACATCGTCTACAGTGGCGAAGGCCGCCGGAGAGGTTGAGATCGGCGGTAGGCTTGGATGGAAGTGGCTTGCCGAAGCGGCGGGAAGGATCAAAGGAACTGTTGGTAAAGACTGGTCCGAAGCCGAGGTTAAGAAGCGTGTTCTGTCTGAACCTGGTCCGGATTTGCTGCTTCCGATACTCAAAGCAACGAAATATGTTCTCGTAATTGAGGACTTTCACTATCTTGAAGATAAGGAGAAGGTACTTCTCTTCCAGCAGTGGAAGCGGTTTATAGACTCTGAAGTGTCAGTACTCGTTCTCGGCACGACGCACCGTGCTGTTGATATCGCCAACAGCAACAGGGATCTTGTTGGGCGAATCGCGCAGATCGACGTTGCTCATTGGTCGCAACCTGATCTGGAAAAGATCGTTTTTCAGGGATTTGTTCATCTCGGCGTTAAGATCGGGCCGAAGCAGAAATCGATGATCGCAACCGAAGCGGTTGGTCTCCCAATTGTCGTTCAGCAAGCCTGCCTTCAGATATTCAGTTCACGAGATGTAGAATTCAGCACCGACAGCAAACGACTTTCCTTTGAAACGACTACCAAGCTCGTGAGCGATTCGCTGCATTCCGTCGCTAAGTTGAAATATACGCAATTTGAGTCTTATTACAACACGCTCATTCGTGGGCCGCGTGAAAAAACAAGAAAGTACCGCACCTACGAGCTTGTACTTCTGTGTTTCACACTCGATCCGATAAAGTTCTCAATTAGACGGTCTGAAATTGACGAGCGCCTCAGCAAACTCGGACTCGAAAATTCCGAGGTGCCTCCGTTTGCCTCGGTGAATTCAACACTTGGCGCTCTCAAAAAGTTCCAGGAACGTCGAGGCTTCGCACTTCTTGAATGGCAGCCCAGCGAGGAGATCCTTTACATCATCGAACCTGCATTCCTGTTCTATGTTCGCTGGCGGAAGGAGAAAGCAGTTACAATCCAACAACTGGACCTTTTTGAGAGGCTTTTGAACACCAATTGGGATGGTGCTTTCAAGCGTTTCAGCGTGCTGTTCAAGTCGTCCTCGGAGCCCACGTAATTTCAGAGCGGATAGCAGCAAGCGACAGCGCGAAATGTTAGATCGTTGCTGAGGAGGGTGGAAGCCAGAGAACACGCGCAAGGTAAGGCGCTGGAGCGAGGCCAATGACCGGGCGTTTTGCAATGTGTGTTGCGCTGGTCGTTCCGCCCCTAAGCCATGCTTGCAGAGAATCCTCAGCGGAGCCGTTTGCGTGCCTAAGAATTGATCTCCCCTGAATATCCATACGTCGTCCCGAGTACCCAACGTCTTCGGGATGTCGACCAAATTTCGATGGGCCGAAATCAGCGTTCCAAATCGATCGGTGTGGGAATGGCTTCTCTGGGCCAGCTTCAAAGAAGGCCCAAACATCGATATCTTTTAAGCCGTACGCAGGGTCTAGGAAATGCTTACCGCTGCCCTGACATAAAACAAGTAGCATCATACGATTTGAGTAAAGGCCAGCAACCTCGGCCCTAGCAAAGACCGTCGTCAATTCTTTAAGGGCAGTATCACGGATCCGCTTGAGATCGTCTGCGTCGATCGGTTCGTTCGAGCGATTTGCAATGGACTCGTCCATGGTGGGCTCCCGACTTTCACTGATGGACGGCATCTAAACCACGCCAACTTGCGATGGAATGCAAAGAGTGGAATCGCTGGGCTAAAGAGGTGGAAGCTGCGCCCTGCTGAGCTTATCAGTGCCCGACCCATAGAACGAATCGGGAACAAAGTCTTAGCCACGCAGTCCCATGGCCCACAACATGAGCCGCTTCCGGCGCCATAGCCTCATCATGGCTAGTCCAGCGGCTAACTGGTGTGAGGGCTGGCAACTGCATGTGGAGTGCTGGCAGGGCAAGTGTGCCCGAGGGCGATACCGCCTCTTGTGCGAGCTAGTGCCCTCGCGTCCTGGGGCCACCCTCCACGACCTAGCCTGGCGCACATGGTGTCGAGCATGCAGATCGCGCCCGTCTCGGGTGTGGCTATATCGTCCGCTTAGCCGCCATTGGTCAGCTGAACGCATTCCGCTCATTGGCGGAGTGGGCTGAAAACAAGTTGCTCCGGGACATCATGGGCGGGTGGACACCTACCAAGCGCACTTAGACAGCAAATCGGACCCCAGGGAGACACAGCGTTGCCGAGCGACGTCACCTAGCAACTTGTAAGGCTGATGGGGCGTCGTGCCGCTCCAGCCGTTACACCCAGCCCCAGGTGCCCTCACTGCCTCTGAGCAACCGGTGACGGGCACCGCTCTAGGCTTCGACGTGACCCGGAACTTTGATCTAGAGGGTTAGGCCGCCCGAACCTGCATATGTCGGCTCGGGTCAGGTCCCAGATTTCCTCGGATTGGCTAGCCATGGGATTTGCCACATTTGCGTACTCAAGAGAATATTCAGGGCGAACGAGCACTGGACCCGGCTCATTAATCCTGCGGTGTTCTTCATTATGGGCGCCAACAACACGCGGAACCCCAGCGACAACGAAAAAAATCGGAGCTCCAGACATGCCTTTGCGCGCTGAGCAATTGTGATAAAATCCGCCCAAACGGACCTCACCACGCCCTTTCCCGTCTCTGGTTTCGCCTTTTGCACCACAGTTTCCAGCCACAGAAAGCTGATTCAGATCTCGCTCCGCAGGATAACCTGCAATTTGTAAATCGTTCCTTTCTTCGGATCCGCCAGGCACGTTCGTTTCACCTGGCCTGAGTTGAGCCCATCCGATTTCTGGATCCTCCCCAACACACCGCTCCAGCCTCATCACGGTCATCTCAAAATCGGACGACTGCCCTGCCCCTTCGATGTCACGGCCTTCGTCGTCTCTCAAGCGGCTCCACACTACAGGCGTCGCGTTTACGCGATTATACCTAAAGCTTTGCCCCGGACCTTGGCCTGCCGAAAACTTAACGCTGTGTCCGTCCGCTGCGCTCGGTGACATAAGACCTCCGAACACATTGTGCCGCGCTGTATAAATGTAACAGGGCGATATCAAAAAAGCCGTGGCGTAGCTAGTACCCGCCTTTCCAACCGGGTTTCGGGGGTCGGCGGCGGTCATTGGCACTTCCAGGCGACCAATTGGAGCATAAGGTCCAACACGCCGCTGATAGGAAAATGGACTGGTGTTGAAGTCGTTGATGGTTTGCAGAAGACGACTAGCAACAGACTGCGTGACATTTGGAGCCGCTCGACTTGGAATTGCTGGGGCTGCAGCAACCGACAGCACCACAGCGATCATAGCCACCACACAAATTGACCTGAACTTTCCCAAAGGCCGTCGCCTTTCATCGCTGAAGATCGGAGGTAGGCACATGGCTTTAGAAATTACACAGATGTCCGACAAGAATTCGGCATTCTTTTGTTGACCCGAGTTGAAAAATTCAACGACGCCATTTTGCTGCTTCCATTGCATCGTCAAACCGGTGCTTCGTGATCTCCAGCGTATCCTTGCCTTGCGAGAAGCGCCACTTCCAGTGTTCTTGGAGCGTCTTATTGTGCTTCTCCAAGTTGCAGGCCCTGTGAGCCAGCGCTAGGTTTTCAGTCGAGTTTGTTCCACCTTTTGCAATAGGCGTCAGGTGATCAACTTGGGCTTGAGCAATCTCTGCTTGAGCAATGGGGGTTAAGCAACAAAAACACATGCCGTACTGACGCTTCCAAAATATTACCTTATCGTCGCTGGAAAATGTTATCCCTTCTTGAAGAACGGACCGCACCCTATCTTTCGCCGCAAGAGATTGCTTGTTGGCCTCGCGATGACGCTTTGAGCGCGTCCTGTTGCATGGGCGGCAGTACCCTGATGAGCCGATCAGTTCATCCAAGAAGACTTCTCTGCACTCCGGGCAACGCCGCATGTCTTCTCTCTACTATTCAACTTTGTGACCCATGGCGTACCAGTTGGGCACTGGCGGTATCAAGGCTGTGGGAAATCCGCGATTGAAATGGCCAGGAGAGCCACGCGATGTGCCGCGTAGCCTAGAAGCCAGTCCTTCCGACACGCCCGCACCGAACCTCCTCGGCAGCTCTGAAGCCCGCAAACAAAAACCCCGCTGGAAGGCGGGGTATCTGTACGGCATCCCTGGCTTTGCAGATGGGGCGCAGAAGTCTCAGCTCAGCTGCCGTTTAGCGGCGCTCTTCGGGTTACGGCGCCGCGATAGGGTCTTTGCTTTGGCCTCAGCCTTCAGCATCTCAGTGAGTGCGGTTGCGAGATCCGCGAGAAGAGAGGCAACGGAATGAAGACCGATCCGCGCCGTCTTGAGGTCGTACTCTGCTTGGCGCAGCTGTTCGGCGGTCACAGGCGGCCACCGTCTACGTTCTTGGGGACGGGGCGGGGGAGAAGGCGGGCCTTCAGCTCCTCAATGGCGCTGAGCGGCCTTACGGGCGGGCTGTCGACGATCTCGACGGGCGGGGCCTCCTCAGCCCTGTCGGGTGGCTGAGGAAGCGTTGTAGGGCGAGGGGAGGGGAGGGCACGGGTAGGTGCCGCCCCGTCGAGGTCCGGGAGACTGAAATCACCGCGCACTGGTGGGGGTCTCCGAGGGAAGAAGGAACTTCAGGAATAGGTCGAAGGACTCCTGAGGCATCGTAACCATCTTCGGCGGCTCTGGGGTCTCGGGAGTTTCCGGGGCAGGTTCGCGGACACGGCGCATTCCCTGGCCCTTGAACCCGTCAGCGTCGTAGGTTTCTTCGATGATACGGCGAACCGTGGGGGCGGTGTTCTCGGTCATGTTCAGCCTCCAGCCGCGCGAGTGGCTTCGATGATGAACTTGGACACGGCCTGTTCAGCGGCTGCCTCCAGGGCTGGGGCGTCAGGCTTGGTGGCGTTCTCGACGAAGCGGGCGAGCTTGCTGGTCGCGTGGGTGGCGGGGGCGAACAGAGGCGCCTCTCTCTTCATTTCGTACGTGAGGACGTCGCCCACCTCGCGGCTCAGCCGGGACATGGCGCGAAGGTGGCCGATCAGCGCGGCGGTAGCTTCATCGGCTAGCCGGGAAGCGGTCTGAAGCTCGATAGCCTTGGCGCAGATCTTCTCACGGGCGGCGTCATCCGCCTCCAGCTTCTCCTGCTTTTCAGCGGCGGCGAGCAGTGAGCGGGCCTCGCTTCGCATCTGACCTAGGCGAGAGAGGTGATCCCGAGCTGCGTTCAGCTCAGGGGGAACCGGCGGAGGAGAGCTATCGCCGTGGGAAATGCCCGCGCGGAACTCGGCGGAATAGGCGGCTTCAGCGGCGTTGAGGCGGTCTCCTGCCTCGGAGATTTGGGCCTCGATACGTGCGAGGGTTTCGCGAAGTTCAATAGAGTTCATATTCATTTTTTTCACGAGTATACTGGAGTATCTTCAGTTGCTCCGCAGCAGCCCACCCTGTATAATAGTGGAACTCGCTAAGGCAGCAAGTAGTAACTGGTCAAACGGTGCGAGAAGGGTGACATGGAAACATGTCGCCCTTTCTTTTTGGGCTAGACTCAGGAAATCCGCAGACGCGGGTTAAAAAGATCACAGACGCGGACGAAGCAGACTTTGCGAATCTTGTAGACGGGCAAGCCGTCACGATAGATGCGCTTGCGCGCCAACTGGTAATTGAGGCCGAGAATAACCGCAGCCTGCTTGAGGTTGACGGCATCGCCCGAGACGATGTCAGAGTAGATCTGATCTGGGATAGGGGAATTCGAGTTCATAGTGTCTCCAAGATGTGCCTATTATACGCCCTTTTTTGGAGACCCGCAATATACTCCCGTATACTAGCGTATAACAGGAGAAACTGTTAAACTACTGTCTCCGGTGCCTAGACCAGTTGCACCCTTACGCGCGGCGGATTGGATCGCCCGCGACCAAGCTACTTAGACTGCCTTAGCAAAAATGAAAAATATAGAAGACGCCGTGACGATAACGGCGAGTGATCAAGCTACCGCCTCCCCTGCTGTGGAGGCTCAGACGGAACCGCAGGCCGATGCTCAGGAGGTGCCAGAGGGGGCGAAGGCGGAAGCGGGTGAGACAGCGGAGGCGGAAGCGCCTGAGACTGAGAAGGCCACAGGTACACCCGCGAAAGCCATTCCTTCTGCCGTTAAGCCGAAGCGCCGAGAAGAGAGGCTAAATAACCATTTCTGGGACGACTCTGACCAGGCGCATAAGTTCAGCTGGACATGGGACTATGTAGTTAAGAAGTTAGGCACTGGCAACGGGGAAAAGGGCCTACAGAACCTAGAACACATCACCCGCATGCTGATGCAAACAACAGATCGTTATGCGCTGGCCAACATAGGTGGCCGCCCCCGTGTTATCGATCTAATGGCAGAGAAGTTTGTTGCCACACCGCTCGATACCCACTTCAAAATGTATGGCAACTTCGCCTTCCCGATTCACAATCAGGACGGTATCCCGACGAGGGCGGAACTTACCCTGGCAGAACTCTGGTTCAAGTTCCCCAAGAGGCTGAACTACACTGAAGGCGTGACGTTCGCGCCGCCGACCGAGGACCACACCCCGTTCGTTCCTCCAGTGACGTATAACCTCTTCCAGGGCTTCGATCTGCCGCAGCCCTCCTACCCTGGATACCCCCGGTTCCGCGAACACCTCTTCGATAACGTGTGTCAGGGGGATGAGGACCGCTTCAACTTCGTCATGATGTGGTTCGCGGACATCCTGCGGAACCCAGGTCACAAGCCCGGCAGTGCGATGGTCTTCAGAGGCCTGGAGGGTGTCGGAAAGAGCATGGTGGGTGTGGAGTTCGCGAAGATCGTGGGCCCTCGCTACAGAATGGAGGCCAGCTCCGAGCACCATGTCCTAGGGAACTTCAACGCACATCTGAGTACGGCACTTTTCCTCCAATGCGAAGAAGCACTGTTCGCAGGATCTAAGAGCGGGGGAGTGCTGAAGAATATGGTTACAAGCGAGACGCTGCCTATCGAAATGAAGGGCATCGATACGATCAACATGCCGAACTTCACTCGTATTCTGATGTGCAGCAACGAGACATGGGTAGTGCCTGCGAGCGCGGATGCACGGCGCTGGTTCGTCACGGATGTGTGCCCCGACCATAAGGGTGACAGGGCGTACTTCCAGGCGATCATCGATGAGATGAACAATGGAGGACGAGCCGCCTGGGTTCAGGAGCTGATGACGTGGCCAATCGACATCGGACTACTTCGGAACCCGCCTGACACCTGGGAGCTTCAGGAGCAGCGCCTGCACAGCTTCGATCTGGTTCAAACTTTCTTCATCGATCTCCTGCGCGAAGGAAACAGGGACATCTTTCCGCAAGGCGAGGGCGCTGAAGCGGAATGGGTCATGGCCTCGGAGTTCGACGAGAAGGTGTACCATCGGTTCGAGAGCTATATCCTAGACCGCAAGGCGAACTACTCAGCGAACCGGACCAAATTCAGGAGGGGCCTACGGGACACGCTGTTCCTAGAACCGAAGCAAAAGAAGATCGATGGTGTCAACGAGAGACGGTACAAGATCCTGCCACTGGACGCGCTGCGAGTGATGGTTGCGGATCGGCTGAAGATCGATCTGGAGGAGTTGCTGTAGGATGGAGGTCGGAGGGGGCGTAATGGCCTCCTCCGCGCTCTGCCGGTAACAGGTAACAAGGTCAGGGTAACAGCCAGAAAGCGCGGAAACTGCCAAAAACCCCAGCGTTTGCTGGGCTGGTAACAAAGTAGCAGGGTAACAAATCCTTTTCCGAGTTGCGTGGCTGGCGCCTTCTTGCGCGGAGGAGAGGGAGGGGTTCCCAGAATCATCTAATTTACTTGTTACCTTTGTTACCTGTTACTTCTCTTGAAAAAGCCAACAAAACAAGGGATTTTAGGGTAACAGACGGGGTAACAAGTGAGGAGGAGGCTGTTACCCCTCCCCCTCCTCCGCGCAAGGAAGTGCGCCAAAACAAAGAAGGGGAGCCAACCGGCTCCCCTTTTTGCGTTCCAGGCTCCGAGCCCCTTACCCCAGCTCGACACGTAAGATCTCGCGCCCCTCCGCAAGCTCGATAAGCGCTTCTCCGAGCCTTGCGAGTTGCACCTCGGGACCGTCCACCAGCTCCTCCAGCTCGTCGTCTGAGAGGTCCAGGCGGGCGGGCTTTGAGGTGATACGGAGACGGATGTCATGGGTTAGCGAACCGTCAGCGGACGGCGTTGAGGCCGGTCCTCGCTCAGTCTTCCACTGATAGAAGGCAGCTCGTCCGGTCTCCACCAGCATCAGCTCCAGCAACTCGTCGAGGGCAGCTTGCGAAAGCGGTCCATCAGCGTCGTGGAGCTTGGTGCGGTGGTCGACCGTGGCGGTCGCAGCGGTGATGGTCATGGACATGCGGAAAATCCCCCAAGGTTAGAACGGTTATCTCCACGCGACATCGCTGGAGACCGTTTCAAGTTCCTTAGTGGGAGGCCTTCGCTACAGGATCGTGGGCGAGGCCGGTAGCTCCCCCTGCGGGTCGCTGCCGGGAGAGAATCACGCCCCAAGGGGCGACGCAAGGCCTTCCTCGCGAGGGCTGTAGGATACGCCCCCTCCATGACCTGTCCCGTGCTTAGGGCCTCGCCTACCACCCGGCCTGGGTCCCCTCTGAACCATTGGCAGCGCGCGTGAGGACATTGAGGAAGCGTTGCCCAAAGCAGTCCAACTAACGCTTCCACGTTCCCCTTGAGGCCGCCCGCAATGCTTTCGCGGGCTCCTAATGGGCTGGAGCGCTGCGTTGTCTGGCATTGGTTTTCGTCGGTACGTTTTGGGTATACCTCAGACAGACTCACGACAAGGGCCACGAAAGTTGGTCTGATAACTCGTGTTGACCAACCAAAACAGACCACCTATATCCAGACCATCTTAAACAGACCGATGGGCTGAGACATGCTGACCCGCCTCTATCTAAGAGCTTCGGCCGACGATCAGGACGCCACTCGCGCGCGTGCTGCCCTTGAAGCCTTTGCGGAGGAGAGGAGCCTTCAGGTCGCAGGGACCTACATCGAGAACGAGTCTGGCGCGCGCCTGGACCGTCCCGAGCTGTGGCGGCTGCTCAACGATAGCCGCCCCGGAGATTTGTTGCTGACGGAACAGGTAGACCGTCTGAGCCGCCTGTCTGAGGCCGATTGGATCAAGCTGCGGGGGCAGATCAGCGACCGTCAGATTCGCGTTGTCGCGCTGGACCTTCCGACCAGCTGGACCATGGCGGCGCCGGGGGATGAGTTCACGTCGCGCATGTTCTCCGCGCTGAACTCCATGATGTTGGACATGCTCGCCGCTGTGGCACGCAAGGACTACTCAGACCGGCGGCGTAGGCAGGCAGAAGGTCAGGCCAAGGCAAAGGCCGAGGGTCGCTACAAGGGCCGCCCTGAGGACGAGAAGCGCAACAAGGCTATCGCGGCGATGTTGGGCAAAGGCGTGTCGTGGTCGCAGATCATGGAGGCTACCAAGTGCAGCCGGACGACCATTGCGGCGGTCGCGAAGCGTCTCCGTGATAATATGGATAAGGCGTGAGCGACCCACCTGACCTGATCATCCCAAGTGTTCCTAAAAGACACACTTGATGTTGCTGTAATACCACACCTGCTCGACCTTTTGCTGGGGGTCTGCCGGGCCCTCTCTCAGGGTCGCGCGGGATGACGTCAATGATCCAAGGGACAACGGTCTTCCGGACACTTCGCCATTCCTCATCGCGGAAGGCATCGCCCGCTTGTCCCGTTACATCCTCCGATGGATTGTAGCTGCCTAGCGCAGGGATTCCGAAGTGTCGGCTACCATATTCGTCATAACCGTCGTCATCCTCGGGGTTCTCCTCGCGAAGAAGGGGCGTGGCTACAAGCTCCTGATGATCCCTGTAGCGCTCGTCGGGCTGTTTCTGGTCGGGGGTAACATCCCCCCGGAGCAACGGGCCGAGATGGATCGCAAGCGGGGCGAGCGAGAGCAGGCTGCCGCAGTCGCGGAAGCTGACCGCCGCTACCTCGCCGCCATCGCGGAGGCCGACGCAGCCAAGGCACGCGAGGCCGAGAGGGTCCGCCAGGACGCCGCGTGCCGCCCTGACCTCCAGTGCTGGGCCAGCAAGCACATGGGCGCCGCGACGTCAGCCTGCCGCCCCCTGGTGGAAAGTAGCGCAAGCAGGGACTACCGGTGGACCGCCTGGATCGAGAAGTTCTCTCACTATCGCTGGGCCAACCAAGCTGCCGGAACAGTCGTCTACATCGGAGACGAAATCGAGATGCAGAACGGCTTCGGCGCCTGGATGCGACACACCTACGCCTGTGAGTTCGACACCTCGACCCGCACGGCACGCGTGATCAACGTGAGGGCAGGGCGCATCTAGCGCCCCTACTTGGCCTTGTCAGCCGCGCCCTTCGGCTTCTTGCTGGACCGGCGGTGCTCGATTTCGCGTTCGACTGCCGTTCGGACGAGGTCAGTACGTGCTTCGCCATCCTTCAAGACGGCGTCCATGTTCGCGAACGTCCCCTTTGGGAACGGCGCGACCATCTTCTCGTCGTACAGCATCTTTCGCCCCATAAGCTGGGGGCTAATGGGTAGGGGAGGAGTCGTCAAAGCCGCACAGTAAGACATATGGGATATTGACCCGTAAGGCATATGCCTTAAGCCTGTCCAGCACCGGGGCAGGGGTCGACATGCAGGCGCTTCATCATCGCTTCGGGGGCAGGGCAGTCACCCGTCGGCAGACCTCTCAGGTTTTTTTGAGCCGCATCCGGCTCGATCAACCTCGCCCTAGCGACAGCGAACTTTGAGAGATGCCACGCACAAAACTACAGACACCTAACTTCAGCCTCACCAAGCGGTCTGATGGTTACTACGACGTCCGCTACACCGAGGACGGAACCGCTAAGAAGAAGTCGACTGGGACGAAAAACGCCAAGGAGGCCGAAGGCTTCCGCGCTCGCTTCGCGGACGAGTACCGACGCCCCAAGATCACCAGCAAGCATCCCACGATCCGGGAGGTTTGCGACGCCTTCCAGGCCTATCGGGAGCCGCTGGTAGCCTCACCTCTCAAGTACTTCTTCAACCCAATCCGGCGACACCTAGGCGACCTCTACGCGGACAAGGTCACGCAGACGGTCGTCAATCGCTACACAGCCCAGCGTCGCAAGGACCCGGTCGTCCTACACGGCAAGCCGCAGCCGGGGCGAACGATCAGCGATCCGACGATCAACAAGGATCTGAAGATGCTGCGCGCCGCGTTGAACTGGGCGGCTGCTGAACAGCTCATCGAGCGTGAACCGACCTTCCGTATAGAACTCAGTTCAGGCGGCGTCCGATCTCGCTGGATCACGAAGGAGGAGGCGAACCGGATCATGGACAGCGCCCTTCCGCATGCTCAGCTGTTCATCCTCATCGCCCTCAGCACGGCGAAGCGCATGACCGCGATCCTGTCGCTGAAATGGAGCGACGTGACCCTTCACATGCAGGGCTACGAGACCCTCAACTTCGGAGACGATGTCGGCAACAAGCGTCGCGGTTCCACGCCGATCAGCGGAAATGACCGACTCATCGAAGCCCTGAAGGCCGCGAAGAAGGTCGCCAAGACCGACTACGTCGTCGAATTCCAGGGAAAGCAGATCAAGGAGGCGAGGGGCGGCCTCATCTCGGCCTGCACTCGCGCAGGCATCGAGCCCATTACGCCCCATGTCCTCAAGCATTCGTCTGTGTCGTGGATGGTGATGAATGGCACGCCGCTGGAGCGCATCGCGGCCTTCACCAACACGTCCAAGGACATCATCGAACGGGTCTATGGGAAGTACTCGCCAGCCTACCTTGAGGACATCGCCAACGCTGTGTCGTTCTGAAGCGTGAATACAGGCCAAGCAGCCTAACAGGCTGAAAAAACTCACTGTCCAATACTGCCATCTATGCCCAATTACCCGTCGAGGGCGCCTGATCGGCAAGTATTCCGCAAGAGCATCAAGCAGTTGATGCTTGGGTTTGTGGGCCAGACTACATGTTGCGTGAAAGTATAAGTGAAGTAAAAATCGTGTATTCTGGCCCATCATGGGAAGGTCAAGGGGCGGGCGGGGCGGCCTTTGCGGGCAGCGGGAACAGGGTGACGAAGCGTTCCAGCACGGCGCGATCGCCCTCAACGGAAAGCACGCCCGCCGCCTCCATCGCCGCGATTGGCTGGCCACCGTAGATGACGCCCGCGATGGCGGGCGGCTTGCCCGTGATCACGACGTCCGGCCTCTCCAACCCCATCCCTATGGCAATCCGCCCGCCTGCGATGACGAGCGTGGCGGTATCCCGCCCGGTGCGCAGGCCAATCCGCGCCGTCATCCCTGCCGCCAGGGCTGGATCGAACATCGTCTTCAGCGAGAGCAGCAGCGAGGCGGCGCTGAAGGCCAGGGTGGGATCATGAAAGGGGGAGCGTGCGGCCCAGCGACCCAGCACCATGAAGATCGGCTCGCTCTCGCGCCCCCATTCCGTCAGTTCATAGACCTGGGCGTTCGCGGGCGGCGGCAGGCGGCGGCGCAGCACCACCCCGGCCTCTTCCAGCCCTTCTAGCCGCTGCGTCAACACATTGGCGCTGATCCCCGGCAGGTCAGCGCGCAGCTCGCCGAAGCGCTTCGGGCCGAAGATCAGTTCCCGCATCACCAGCAGGGCCCAGCGCTCTCCCAGCAGATCAAGGGCATGCGCGGCCGCGCAGGCATCGTCGTACCAGCGGCGGCGCTGCGTTTCGGCCAGCGTGGTTACTTTTTTTGACTTCATGGTTGCAAAAGATAAGTGCCGGCGGCAGGCTTCGCAAGCAACGCCAAGAGAGGGGGAAAATCACTATGACCCGGATGATCTTCGTGAACCTGCCTGTGGCCGACCTGCCGCGCGCCGTGACCTTCTACGAGGCCGTTGGTGGCCGAAAGAACCCGCAGTTCTCGGACGACACCGCGGCCTGCATTGTCTTCTCCGACGTGATTCACGTCATGCTGCTGACCCATGACAAATTCCGGCAGTTCGCGCCCCGGCCCATCGCCGACGCGCGGGCCGCGAGCGAGGTGCTGCTCTGCCTCTCCTCCGAGAGTCGGGAGGCGGTGGATGAGATCGTGGGCGCCGCTGCAGCCTCTGGCGGGGTCGCCGATCCCAGCTTCAAGCAGGACCACGGCTTCATGTACGGCCGCAGCTTTGAGGATCCGGACGGGCACATCTGGGAGGTGATGTGGATGGACGTCGCCGCCATGCAGGGCTGCCCCGAAAAGGCTGAGGCGGCCCATGGTTGAGTCGGCAGGGGAGGGGGAGGTGCGGGCGGAACCGGAGAGGAAGACAGCAATGCGCGTGATGGTTCTGGTGAAGGCCACGACCGACAGCGAGGCGGGGATCATGCCCCCGCTCGAGCTGATGGAGGCCATGGGGCGCTTCAACGAGGAGCTAATGAAGGCCGGGATCCTTCTGGCCGGTGAGGGCCTGCATCCGTCCTCGAGGGGCAAGCGCGTGGCCTTCGACGGCGCGGACCGGACTGTCACCGACGGCCCCTTCGCCGCGACCGGAGAACTGGTAGCCGGCTTCTGGCTGTGGCAGGTCAGGGACGTGGACGAGGCGGTGGAGTGGGTGAAACGCTGTCCCAACCCGATGCCCGGACCCAGCGAGATCGAGATCCGCCCGCTCTACGAGGCCGAGGATTTTGGCGAGGCGATGACGCCTGAACTGGCCGGGCAGGAGGAACAGCTGCGCCAGGCACTCGCCCAGAGCTAGGCATCAGCGGGGCGCAAAGAGCCGCCGCATGGCCGCGAGCGTGACGGCACCGGCCTCCGAGGCCCGCTGGGAGGCGCGTATGTCGATCGAGACCTTCGACTCGCTGAGAGTGAGCACAATGGGTTCGGTCGGCTCGGCATTTGGAGAGGCCGCGTGGTAGAGAAGGCCGATCCGCGAGGCCTGGCCGGGAGGCGTCGGCAACAGACCGATCGCGGCCACGCCAAGGCAGGTCTCCGCCTCCCACTCGCCCGAGCCGATGGTCATCAGCGGCGCCAGGGCCGTGTTGTCCCGCAGCACGAGAAGGAAGCAGCGGCGTATATGACCCATCTCCGGGACGCCCTCGCGGCCGGAGACGAGGGTGGCGACGGGTTGCCCGTCCCGCAGCAGCCGTGCCGTACCGGCTTGCAGGAGCTCCGCGCCGCGCAGAGGCAGGGCCGAGAGATAGGCCCGAGCCGCGGCAAGCTCCTCCGGTCCGGCAGGGAACAGCGTCAGCCGCTCCGCCCGGGCGGCCGCAGGGGAGAGAAGAAAGGCGGCGACCAGGAGCACGGCCCGGATCACGCCGGCCGGTTCTCCACCATCGCCATCAGCGTCTCCAGCACATCCGCCTCCTCCGCCGGCTTATCCTGCCGCAGCCGGGCGATGCGGGGGAAGCGCATGGCCACCCCTGAACGATGGCGGGAGGAGAGCTGGGCGGCGTCGAAGATCACCTCGAGCACGAAGCTCTTCTCCACCTCCCGCACCGGACCGAAGCGGCCGGTGGTGTGGTTGCGCACCCAGCGGTCGAGAAGAATCAACTCCTGGTCGGTGAAGCCGGAATAGGCCTTGCCCACCGGCACCAGCTCCCGCGTGCCATCCTCGTTCGTGCGCCAAAGGCCGAAGGTGTAGTCGGAGTAGTAGCTGCTGCGCTTGCCGTGGCCGCGCTGCGCATACATCAGCACCGCATCCACGCTCAGCGGCGCGCGCTTCCATTTCCACCACATCCCTTTGACGCGCCCCGGGATATAGGCGCTGTCCGCGCGCTTGAGCATCAGCCCCTCGATCGAGGCCGCGCGCGCCGTGTCGCGCAGGGCAGAGAGCTCATCGAGACTGCCGAAGCGGATCAGCTCCGATACGTCCATGCGCGCGGGCGCGTGCTGCGCGGCCCAGGCCTCCAGCCGTGCCCGGCGCGCATCGAAGGGCAGGGCGCGCAGGTCCTCCTCGCCATCGAGCAGCAGGTCGTAGAGCCGGACGAAGACGGGATAGTCCCGTATCATCTTCGGGCCGATGACCTTCCGGTTCAGCCGCTGCTGCAGATCGGCGAAAGGCGCCACCTGCTTTCCATCGGGGCCGTCCCGCACCACCAGCAGCTCGCCATCCAGCACCGCATGGAAGTCCATCGCCTCCGCGATCTCGGGGAAGGCGCCGGAGATGTCCTCCCCCGTGCGGGACCACAGCCGCCGCCCACCGGGCCCGGCGGTGAGTTGCACGCGGATTCCGTCCCACTTCCACTCCGCCCGCCACTCCTGCGGGTTGGTCTCGATAGCGGCGATGTCGGCGGGCGCCTCAAGCGGATGTGCCAGCATCAGCGGGCGGAAGACCGGCGCGCCGGCAGCGTCGGGGCGCGGGCCCTCGCCCTCCAGCCAGCGGAATAGCGGGATGTAGGGCGGTGCAACGCCGTGCCAGACCTCCTCGATCTCGCCGATCTCCTGCCCGGACCATTCGGCCAGCGCCGTCTTCGCCAGCCGCGCCGAGGCGCCGACGCGTAGCCCACCGGTGACGAGCTTGATCAGCGCCAGCCGCCCACCCGCATCCAGCGTGTCGAGCCACCCCTCCATCAGCGCCGGCACCTCGGCGCGGGAGGCGAGTTCCAGCCCCTCCACCACCTCGGACAGGGTCGGCGGCGGCGCGTTCACCCCCTGCCGCTCCGGCCAGATCAGCGCGACGGTTTCGGCGAGATCGCCGACATAATCATGGGAAAGGGCGAGCAGCACCGGGTCCACCCGGCTGGCGACGAGGTCGCGCACGATGCCCGGCTTGGCCGCGGTGAAGACCAGCTCGCCCGTCAGCGCCGCCAGGCCAACGCCCCGGTCCGGATCCGGCTGATCGGCGAACCAGCGGCGCATCAGGGCGACCTTGGCGTTGCGGCCGGGGGTGAAGACCAGCCGTTCCAGCAGGTCCGCGAAGGCCTGGACGCTCAAGGGGCAGCGGGGGCCGGGGCGGCCTCCTCCCCGGGGGACTCGGGTGCGCCCTCGTCATCCTCTTCGTCCTCGCGCCCGACAAGATGAAGCGCGCGACCTCGAACACCACGCAAAGACAAGGCATGGATCAGGGCATCGTCACGGCCATGGGTCACCCAGACCTCGGGGGCGCGAACCTCCTCGATGGTCTCCAGCAACTCATCCCAATCGGCGTGGTCGGAAATGATGAGGGGCAGCTCTACTCCACGCAGCTTGGCGCGCTGGCGCACCGTCATCCAGCCGGAAGCGGCGCAAGTTACGGGTTCCGCCAAGCGGCGGGCCCAGGGGGTTGCCTCGGCCGAGGGCGGGGCGATCACGATCTCACCTGCCAGGATCGGCGGATGGCCGCGCTTCAGCCCCTTTGGCACCGGCAGCAGCTCCCCCAGCGGCACGCCGAGCGATTCATAGAGGGTGCAGAGCTTCTCCACCGCGCCGTGGAGATAAACGGGCCGATCCCAGCCGGCCTCTCGCAGAAGCGCGATGATCCGCTGCGTCTTTCCCAGTGCATAGGCGCCGACGACATGCGCGCGCTCGGGAAACAGCGCCACGCTGTCGAGCAAGCGACGGATCTCATGTGAATCCGGCGGGTGGCGGAAGACGGGAAGGGCGAAGGTCGCCTCGGTGACGAAGACATCGCACTCCACAGGCTCGAAACTGGCACAGGTCGGGTCCCGCCGGCGCTTGTAGTCGCCGGAGACGACGATCCGGCTGCCCTGCCATTCCAGAACGATCTGCGCAGAGCCCAGGACATGCCCGGCCGGGACCAGGGTGATCCGCACGCCGTTGCGGGTGATGGTCTCGCCGTAGGGAAGGGCCTGCTGGGTATCGCCAGCGCGGTCCTCGCCGAAGCGGGCGCGCATGATGGCGAGCGTATCCGGCGTGGCGAGCACCGCGCCATGGCCGGGGCGGGCGTGGTCGGCATGGCCATGGCTGACAACCGCCCGCTCCACCGCGCGCGAGGGGTCGATATGGAAACCCCCCGGCTCGCAATAGAGGCCGAGGGGCGTCACGGTCATCCAGCGATCTGGGTGGGGCGCGGCCATTGGAGGGGACAGATTGGTCCGCAGCCCCCCGCTTCAAGCCACGCCGCCGGTCTCAGTCCGCCGCCTCGGCGATCTCCAGCAGGGTCTCGCCGTTCTGGCGCTCACGGGCGCCGCTGCCACAGCGGGCGCTGTCGAGCACGTTGCTGGACGGGTTCGACACCTGAAGCTTCGCCTGCACCCGGCAGGCCAGGCGATCGCCCGATGCCCCGCCGCCGTTCCAACGCCGGATGGCGTCGGCCCAATTGCCGGACTTGTCGTAGTGGGAGCGAAGATAGCCGGCGCCCCAGTCCGCCGAACGCCAGGGATCCAGCGGCCAGTCGGAATTGCGGGCGTGGACGCGGGCATTCACCTGCACGCAGCCGGCCATGACGTACTGGCCCGGGCGGGCCGAATTGTAGATCCGCCGCGCCTCCTCGGTTCCCTGCGGGAAGTAGGAACGGCCGCCGATGTTCATGGCGTGGGCATGCAGCCCGGACTCGGCCAGGGCAACGGCCACCATCAGCCCCGGTGGGATGTCATGGGCACGCTCCGCCTGACGGACGGCGTCGAGACAGGCCGCGCGCGGGCTGTCGATGTCCCGGCGCTCAACAACGGGACGCTCGGCGGCGGAACGGGACCCGCTGCGGCGGGTCTGGGTGGTGCTGGCCAGGATAATGCCTGGAGGAAGGCTGCGGCCGGGGCGCGCTGCCTCGGCGGTAACAGGGGTTTCACCACCCGTGAGGGCGGCGGTCTGGGAACCATCCTCGGCCGTCGCACAGCCAGCGGCGAGGGAGCCGAGGCTGATCACGAGGGTCGAGGCGAGCGCGACCCGGGCGACGCCACGCTGGCATCGTCGGGTCGGGCTCCCGGCTCGGGTCGGAGGGGCGCTCCGCGGCATTGCGCACGGGAACGCCGCGTTGAGCTGTCGGCCGGGGGGGGCCAACATTCGGGGCGCGGACGTCATGAACAAAGCGCTACCAGCAACCCGCAGGTCAGCGCAACCCAAATTGCCGCGGGGTGGCTCGCCAACGTGACAACGCGAGGACGAAACGAAGGTTTCCGCCTTCGCTATGCCACAATCGGGGGTAGACGTTTCTTCTCACGCTCGACTTCAAGTATTCGGCCGAGTTCTTCTTCTTGCTGTGGGCGTCCCGCGGGGACGCGATGACTGGCGAATACAGTAAAACGCCGGTCATTCCGATCTCGATCTGTAATGGCTGGACGAGGGCGCAGGACCGCGAAGGCCGGCAAGCGACCTGGGCGAGAAGCGCGTCGGGAGATGAAAGGGGACGTAAAAAGGTTAACGGCGCCGCGCGCTGGTCCCCGGGTGCCAATGGGCCCCTGGACCTGCGGCGCAGCGCCGTTTCCTTGTTTCCTACCCCAAACCCGGCCCGTCTTTGACGGCGGCTGAGACGCTATGTCGCACGGTCTTGTATAAGACACAAGACGGCATTTCGGCAGGGTTTCCCGGCAATGCCGCCGCGCACGCTCTCGCCCTCGGGTGCGGCGGGATGATAGGTTGCGGCGGTCCCATCAACCGCGAAAGCGCCCCGTGAACGAGATGCGTCGCCCGGACGCCCGCCCCCTTTATGTCCAGGTGGAGGCGATCCTGAATGACCGGATCGTCTCCGGCAGCTGGAAATCCGGCCAGGCGCTTCCAGCCGAGCCCGAGCTTGCGGCCGATCTCGGCGTATCCGCAGGCACGTTGCGGCGCGCGCTGGCAGGGCTCGAGCGGCGCCATCTGATTGAGCGCCGACAGGGCCGCGGCACCTTCGTAGCCCAACAGACGAGCCAGCAGGCGCTCGGCCAGTTCTTCCGCGTGCGCAACCTGGCCGGCCAGCCCGTAGAGCCCGAGACGCTGATCACTCGCGTGGCGACCGAGCCCGCGACGGACGCCGAGGCGGCGCGGCTGCGACTTTCGCCCGGCGAGGCGGTGCACCGCATCGACCGCAGCCGGGTCTTCGAGGGCGAGCCGCGCATTGCCGAGCGTATCTCGCTTCCGGCCGCGCTGTTCCCTGGCCTGTCGCTGCCGCTCGCGCCGGATCATCTGGGATCGGAAATCTACGTTCACTACCGCAACGCCCACGGCATCATCGTGGTGCAGTCCGAGGAGAATCTCTCGGCGACCGCGGCGACGGAGGAGGACGCGATGCGACTCAACTGCCCGGTCGGCACGCCGCTGCTGCTGATCGAGCGCGTGACTTTCGACGCGGCCGGCCGCCCGGTTGAATTGCGCGTGTCCCGCCTCGACACCCGCGCGCATCGCTACGCCGTGGAGATCGCCTGAAGCCGGCCCGCGGCCCAGCGTGCGCTGTCGGCTACCACCGGATCCTCGTCGTCGTACAACCGCAGCGCCACCGGCAGCAGCGACGCATCGCCCGAATTGCCGATGGCGTTCAGCACGTTCCGCACGAAACGCCCGCGCCCGATGCGCTTGACCGGGGAGCCGGAGAAGCGCGCGCGGAAGGTGGCCTCATCCAGCATCGCCAGCTCTGCCAGCCTTGGCGCCACCAGATCCTCCCGTGCGATCAGCCCGGGCACGGTGGTGGCGGTGGCAAAGCGGTTCCAGGGGCAGACGGCAAGGCAGTCGTCACAGCCATAGATTCGGTTGCCCAGCCGCGCCCGCAGCTCGTCGGGGATCGGACCGCGATGTTCGATGGTGAGATAGGACACGCAGCGGCGCGGATCGAGACGGTAGGGCGCGGGGAAGGCATCGGTTGGGCAGGCGACCTGGCAGCGCGTGCAGGACCCGCAGCGATCCACCCCCGCCGTGTCGGGCTCCAGCGCGAGCGTCGTGTAAACCTCGCCCAGGAACAGCCAAGACCCGTGTTGTCGTGAGACGAGGTTGGTGTGCTTGCCCTGCCAGCCCAGCCCGGCCTGCTGCGCCAGCGGCTTCTCCGAGACCGGCGCGGTGTCCACGAAGACCTTCACGCCGGGCGCCTCGAACCGCGCGACCATCCAGCGCGCCAGCGCCTTCAGCCGGGACTTCACGAGGTCATGGTAGTCCCGGTGGCGCGCATAGACACTGATCGTGCCGCGATCGGGCATCGCCAGATAGGAAAGCGGGTCGTCCTCAGGCGCGTAGGACAGGCCGAGGGAGATGACCGACAGCGCCTCCGGCCACAGCGCCTGCGGATGCGCGCGCTGATCGGCGCGGCCTTCCATCCAGCCCATCTCGCCATGCATCCCGGCCGCGAGGAAGTCCGCCAGGCGCTCCCGTACCTCCGGGCCGAGTTCCGCCCGCGCGAAGCCGACCGCATCGAAGCCCAGACGCAGGGCCTCGTCGCGAATCAGAGCACGCGGATCGTCAGTCACCCCCGGCCGCGATAGGGCGGCACACCCTGCTCGGGGATCCATGCACCAGCGGGCGGGCTACCGGTCTGCCAGAACACGTCGATCGGGATGCCGCCGCGCGGGTACCAGTAGCCACCGATGCGCAGCCACACCGGCTGCAGCAGATCGGCCAGGCGCTTGGCGATGTCGATCGTGCAGGCCTCGTGGAAGGCACCGTGGTTGCGGAACGAGGTGAGATAGAGCTTCAGGCTCTTGCTCTCCACCAGCCACTCGCCGGGGATATAGTCGATCATCAAATGCGCGAAGTCGGGCTGGCCGGTAATCGGGCAGAGGCTGGTGAACTCCGGCGCGGTGAAACGGGCGACGTAATGCGTGCCGGGATGCGGGTTGGGCACGCGCTCCAGCACCGCCTGCTCGGGGGATGCCGGTTGCGCGGTCTGCTGGCCGAGCTGGGTCAGGCCTGACAGATCATACTTTACGTCATGGGTCACGAAACGGTCTCCTCCGGCGAGGGCGGCTCGGCCGGTGCGGTGGTTTCCCACTTGGCGGCGATCGCGGCGGCCTCGGCCTCGAAGCGACCCTCCAGGATGGCGGCCCGCAGGCGCGCCATGAGGGTCTGGTAATAGCGGATGTTGTGCCAGGTCAGCAGCATCGGCCCGAGCATCTCCTCGGCCCTGATGAGGTGCTGGATATAGGCGCGCGAATGCCGTGTGCAGGCCAGGCAATCGCATTCCGGATCCACGGCGGACGCATCGTCGGCGTAGCGGGCGTTGCGCATGTTCATCACGCCGCGGCTGGTATAGGCGCGCCCGGTGCGGCCGGACCGCGTGGGGATCACGCAGTCGAACATATCCACCCCGCGCGCAACCGCCCCGATGATGTCGGATGGCGTGCCGACACCCATGAGGTAGTGCGGCTTGTCCTCGGGCAGCATGGGCACGGAGAAGTCGAGGGTGCGGAACATCTCCGCCTGCCCCTCACCGACCGCAAGACCGCCGATCGCGTAACCCTCAAAGCCGATGTCGCGCAGGGCGCGGGCACTCTCGGCCCGCAGGTCCTCGAAGGTGCTGCCCTGCTGGATGCCGAACAGCCCGTAGCCGTCGCGCGGGGTGAAGGCCTCGCGGGAGCGCGCCGCCCACTTCATGGATAGCCGCATGCTGGATGCGGCCTGCTCATGGGTCGCGGGGAAGGGGGTGCACTCGTCGAAGCACATGGTCACGTCGGCATCCAGCAGATGCTGGATCTCGATGCTGCGCTCGGGCGTCAGCCGGTGCTTGGACCCGTCGATATGGCTCTGGAAGGTGACGCCGTCCGCGTCCAGCTTACGAAGCCCCGAGAGGGACATTACCTGAAAGCCGCCGGAATCCGTCAGGATCGGCCCCTGCCAATCCATGAGCTTGTGCAGCCCGCCAAGCCGGCCGACGCGCTCGGCGCCTGGGCGCAGCATCAGGTGATAGGTGTTGCCCAGCACCATGCGCGCGCCGGTGGAGCGCACGGCATCGGCCGTCATCGCCTTCACCGTCCCGGCGGTTCCGACAGGCATGAAGACCGGCGTCGGCACCTCGCCATGGGCGGTATGCAGCATCCCCGCGCGCGCACCGCCGTCGCGGCCGAGGAGCGTGAAGGACAGCGCGCTCATGCCTCGGCCTCCGCCCGCTCGGCTTCGGCATCGTCCCGCTCAATCAGGCAGGCGTCCCCGTAGGAGTAGAAGCGGTACCCGGCCGCGACGGCATGCGCGTAGGCCGCCTTCACGCGCTCGGTTCCGCCAAAGGCGCAGACGAGCATGAACAGCGTGCTCCGCGGCAGGTGGAAGTTGGTGAGGAGAAGATTGGCCCCGCGGAAGCGGTGGCCGGGAAGCAGGAAGATGTCGGTCAGCCCGCGGAAGGGCGCCATCGTCCCATCCTCCTGCGCCGCCGTTTCCAGCAGGCGCAGCGCGGTGGTGCCGATGGCGACGACGCGGCCGCCCCGGGCGCGCGCCGTGTTGATGGCGGCGGCGGATTCCGGCGTTACCTCGCCCCATTCGGCGTGCAGGCGCTGGGCGCGCGGGTCCTCGCCGCGCAGGGGCAGGAAGGTGCCGGCACCGACATGCAGCGTCAGCGTCGCGCGGGTAACGCCGCGCGCCTCCAGGGCGGAAAGCAGCGCGGGGGTGAAATGCAGGCTCGCCGTGGGCGCGGCCACGGCGCCGGGGGTGCGGGCGAAAATTGGCTGGTAGTCCTCGCGGTCCTCCGGCCTCGGGCCGTCCGGGCGAGCGATATAGGGGGGCAGGGGGATTTCCCCCGCCCGCTCCAGCGCCGCAGCCAGCGCGGCCTGGTCCGGCCCGAAATCGAGCCGCACGGCGCCATCCACCGGTGCGTCGACGACGCGCGGCGCCAGTTCCGGCGCACCCTCCACGGTCAGCACGTCGCCGGTGCGCAGCTTACGGGAATTGCGCGCCAGGGCGTGCCAGGTGCCGTCCGCCTCCATGCGGTTGAGCATGATCTCAACCCGCGCCTCGCCACGGCGGGCGCGGAGCCGGGCCGGGATCACGCGGGTGTCGTTCACCACCATCAGGTCGCCCGGCCGCAGCAGGCCCGGCAGGTCGCGGATGCTGCAGTCCGCAAGCGGGTCGCCCAGCCGCAGCAACCGCGCGGAATCGCGCGGGCGGGCGGGAGACTGCGCGATCAGCGCCTCCGGCAGGTCGAAGGCAAAGTCGGCCGAGGTGATGGGGCGGGGCAAGGGGATGGCCGTCGAGTGGGGCGGGGGCGGGTAGCCCGTCCGCGGCCTGGGGGCAAGCGTGCCCGATCACGAGAACATCAAAATGGGTAACGAAGTCTGACGTTGAAGGACAGTCAGCGATATCTCAGAAAATAGATCATTAGCGATTGGTGAACGATTCGTGCGGACCCCGATCCCCCATTGGCAGCGCGACGGCCTCTCCGGCGTAGAAGACATGCACCTTGCAGCGCTGTCCGAGGAATGGGGCGCGGGCCCGCTGGACCTTCCGCTGCCCGCCGCCATCCTGCTCGGTGCCGCTATGCGCAAGGTGGCGCCCGCTCCCTCACTCTCCGTCAGCTTCGCGACGGAGGGTCCTCCTCCCATGACAGAACAGCCCGCTGTGCTGGCGATGCGGGCGGTTTTGCCCGAGCCGGGTCCTGTCACGCCCGTAACCCTCGTGACCGCGGTCGATCCGGTGCCTCCCAGCGCGGAGGTGCCGGCAAGCCTTCCTCCCGTCCCCTCCTTCCCCGAGCGTGGCCCCGGCGAACCTGCACCGCCGGTGCCCGACATCGCCGATCCCGTGCCGCCAACGTCTGTCTCGCCGGAGCCCGTCCGCGCGGAGCCAACGCCCCGGCTACCCACCCCGCCCGAGCCGCCCTACCCGGCGCTTGAGCCCCCGACCTTCCAGGCGCCGGACCCTGAACCGCTGCCGCCGGCACCGCTGCCGCCCAGGCCCGTATTCCTGCGGGGCAGTGCGGGGAACGATCGGCTAACCGGCGGCGCGGGGGACGACAATCTCATCGGCGGTGCCGGGGATGACTGGCTCGAGGACCGCACGGGAGCCGACACGATCACGGGCGGGGATGGGAATGACACGCTCCTCGGCGGGGCGGGCAACGACCAGATTCAGGGCGGCGAGGGCGCCAACTGGATCGAGGGAGGAGCGGGCCACGACCTGATCGGGGCAGGCAATGGCTGGGACGTCATCCTTGGTGGCGCAGGAGACGATCTCCTCTCCGCCGGCGCCGGCGAGGACCGGGTGGAGGGCGGCGCCGGGGACGACCTGATTCTCCTCGGCGCCGAAGACGACGAGGCGGAGGGCGGGGCGGGGGACGACCTGATCCGGGGCGAGGCCGGAAACGACAGGCTGTTCGGCGGGGCAGGGGACGACATCCTCGATGGCGGCCTCGGCCAGGATATCGTGAGGGGCGGTGCCGGCGACGACCTGATCATCCATGCCTTCGCCGACCGTGAGACCGCGCCCGACATCCTCATCGGCGGCCGCGACCGGGACACGCTCCGCCTCGAAATCGATGCGGGCTACTGGGGCGATCCCGCCAACCGCGAGGCCGCGGCCGCCCTGGCCCGCTGGATCGCCGAGGAGCACGGGGAGGACGAGGCCTTCACCGATCTCCATCTCGGCCTTTCCGCTTCCGGCTTCGAACGGTTTGAGGTGACGGTGGACGGCGTCTCACCGCCCGCATCCGACTGGCTGGCCTGAACCGGCTCGGCGATCCCGCCCAGGCTAGAATCTAGCCGGACCGGATTTTGCCCCGCCCCGATCCGCCCTAAACGGGGGCGGCACATCGAGACATGGGACGCCTGCATGATGGTGGATACGGATCGCTTCCTGGCGGACCTGCAGGCGCTGCGCCGCTTCGGGGAATTCAAGACCGGCGTCCACCGCCCGACCTTCTCGCCCCAGGATATGGAGGCGCGCCGTTGGTTCATGGGCCGTCTGCGGGAGGAGGGGCTGGAGGCCGAGATCGACGGCATCGGCAACATCCTCGGCCGCAACCCGAAGCCCGGCCCGCACCTCCTGGCCGGCAGCCACTTGGAAAGCCAGAACGAGGCGGGCTGGCTGGACGGCGCGCTGGGCTGCGTCGCCGCCTTGCACCTGGCCGCTTCCGGCCTGCCGGTGGATGTCGCGGTCTTCTCCGATGAGGAGGGCCATTACGGCAGCTTCATCGGCAGCCGCTCCTTTACCGGCCTGCTGGAAGAGTCGGAGATCGACCGGTTGATCCACCGCTACAGCTCGAAGACTCTTCGCGAGGCGCTGCGGGACGTGGGCCTGGAGGGCGTGCCGAGGCTGCAGGTGGAGCGGGACCGCTACAAGGCGTTCCTCGAGATGCATATCGAGCAGGGGCGCCAGTTGGAAAGCCAGGAGCTCGGCATCGGCGTGGTGACGGGCATCGTCGCCATCTGGCAGTGGAAGATCACCATCGAGGGCCAGCAGAACCACGCTGGCACCACCACCATGGCCGAGCGCCGGGACGCCGGCCTCGCCGCCGTGCGCCTGCTCGCCATGATCGACGAGGAATTTCCCCGCCACTGTGGCGAGCGCACGGTTTGGACCACCGGCCGCATCGCGCTCAGCCCCGGCGCCCCCTCCATCATCCCCGGCCGCGCCGAGATCCTGTTCCAGTACCGCGACGTGGACGTGGAGGTGCTGCGGCGCCTGGAGGGCGTGCTCCGCCACTGCGTTGCCGAGAGCAACCGGCGCGAGCGCTGCCAGGTGGTGCTGGAAGCCGTCTCCCTCTCCACCCCGGCCGTGAGCGACCCGGGCCTGCAGGACGCGCTGGCCGACGCCGCCGAGGCGCTCGCCCCCGGCCGCTGGCAGCGCATGCCATCCGGTGCGGGGCACGACGCCCAGTACCTCGCCCGCGTCATGCCCGCCGCGATGATGTTCGTCCCCTCGATCAACGGCGTCAGCCACCACTGGACCGAGGACACGAAGGAGGAAGATCTGGCGCTCGGGATGCGGGTGCTGGCCGAGGGCGCGCGGCGGATCCTTGCGAGGTAAGCAGTCCGCTTCTGCCGTGGGAAGCTCTGCTTCCTCCGGCCGCCGCGTCCTGGCTTGGGTGGTACCGGGCCAGCAATTTTGCGCGGGAGGAAGTATTTTGGGCCTGCAAGCCCACTTCTTAGTTGCCTGAGGTCTTAGGCCTCAGGCGCACTACGCCGGAACGGATGGTGAGGCCCGGGGAGCCTCAGGCTCCCCGAGCGGGGTCCAGGGGCAACGCCCCTGGGGCCACACGCAACGGCTCAAAGCTTCCGCGTGCCCAACCCGGCTGCCAGAGCCGCCGCAAGCGCCTGGGTCGCGATCCACCAGCCCTGCCACACCCCGAAGGAGGCAAGGAAGGTGACGGCCGCCGAGGCAATCACCCCGGCCACCACCGGCCCGGTTCCCCATGCCATCGCCAGCACTGCAAGGGCGGCGAGGCCGAGGCCCACCCAGCCCAGCTCCAGCCAGATCTGCAGCGCGCCGTTATGCGGATGCAGCGACATCCGCTCCACACCGGGCGCCAGCAGCCAGGCCCGCTCGCCGTCCGGTGTCACGCCGAGCCGGGCCATCGATTCGCGGGAAGGCTTGTCGCGCCCGCCGGGCAGGTTGCGGCTCGCCTCCATCCCCCAGCCGAGAAGCGGCCGCTCCGCCGCGCGCTCAAGCGCGAAATCCCAGATGAGCATCCGGTGCAGCGCGGTCGGCGGCGCCTGGGTTGCCAGCTCCGGCCGCAGCGCCAACGGCACCAGTAGGGGCGCGGCGAGCATCGCCCCGGCCAGGATAATGGCCATGAGGCTGGACACCGCGCGCCCGAGCAGCGTGACCAGCGCCGCGACAGCCACGCCCGCCAGCGCCGCGAGCTTCGCGGTATCGCCCGGCAGTAGCAGGATCGCACCAGCGCCGGCCAGCAGCAGCAGCCAGCGCCAGATCGCGGCCATGCGCGGCCGCAGCACCAGGGGCAGCAGCAGCGCCATGACGGAGGCGGCAGGCTTTAGCCCGAACTCCAGGCCCGGCCGCGTCCCGGGCAACCCGCGCACGGTGGCGCGAACCCACTGCCCCGTCGCGTGGTCGAGCAGCGCAAGACCGAGGCCGGCCACGAGCCCGGCCAGGATGCACCAGGCGAGTGCCCGACGGGCGGCTGGCCCCTCCTCCTCCACCACGATCGCCCCGGCGCCGCCGAGCAGGACCAGCCCGGCCAGCGTGCCCGCAGAAGCGAGCGCCCATTCCTGATCGGGCGCCCAGAGCGCGGAGAGCGCGGCCCAGCCGGCCAGGGCCAGCAGCACGGGAGTGGCGGGGCCGTGCGGCACGGGCCAGCGCCCGCGTTCCCGCCGATGCGCCAGAGCTGCGAGCAGGAGCGAGACGATGGCGATCGGCGCCATCGCCTTGGATTGCAGCACGGCGGCGGCCGGCGCGATGAGGGCGGCGATCGAGAGGGGCAGGGTGGCCGCCCACCACCAGGCGCGCGGTGGACCGCGGTTGAGCGCCCCTGGGCCGGGCGTATCATCGAACTCGCTGGCCCGCAGGTCCGGGGCGATGGGGCGCTGTCCAAGCGCGGGCGCGGCGCGCGACGCCATTCGGTCCTCGGCAGGTTCTGGTTCGTCGGCCGCCGGCGGCGGCCCGGAACCTTCTAGCCCCGGCAACGGCGAGGCCCAAGCCCACGCTTTTCCTCGCGCAGCGCGGCTGTGGACTGGTGGTGTCCGATCCGCCGCCATGCCAAGCCGGGTGGATGACCGCGCGAATCCTGCCTCGCCCGACCTGGCCCCTGGCCCTGCTGGCCGTTGCCATCCTTATGGCGGCGGTGCTGCTGGCAATGGGCCGGGTGCCGATCTGCACCTGCGGCACGGTGAAGCTCTGGCATGGCGCGGTGAACAGCGCCGAGAACTCGCAGCACGTCGCGGACTGGTACGCGCCCTCACACTTCATCCACGGGCTGCTGTTCTTCGGGCTGTTCCGCCCTCTCGCGCCGCGGGCGCCGCTCGGCGCGCGGGCGCTGATGGCGGCGGTGCTGGAAGCCGCCTGGGAGGTGGCCGAGAACACCCCCATGGTGATCAACCGCTACCGCGAGGCGACGGCGGCGCTCGGCTACTCGGGGGACAGCGTGCTGAACTCCGTCTCCGATCTCGGCTTCATGCTAATCGGCTTCGCTGTCGCCGCGCGGCTACCCTGGTGGGCTTCGGTCGGCCTTGGGATTGGGCTGGAGCTGCTGGCGCTCGCCACAATCCGGGACAACCTCACCCTGAACGTTCTCATGCTGCTCTATCCCGTCCCGGCGATCCGCGACTGGCAGGCCGCGCTTCCGGGCTGACCGCACTTCGATGCCCCAGGGCGGTTCCCTTCCTCCGGGCTGCGCGCCATCCTGCCGGGCATGACCGAGATCAGGCCGCATGCCGCCCATTGGGGGTATTTCGACGCCGTCGTCGAGAACGGGCGCGTGGTGGGCACCCGCCCCTTCAGCCGCGATCCCTTCCCCGGCTCGCTGATCGAGGCCGTCCCCGACCTCGTCCACGCGCCCAGCCGCATCGACCGCCCGCATGTGCGCGAGGGCTGGCTGCGCGGTGAGCGGCGCGGCGCGACGCGCGGGCGCGACCGCTTCGTCCCCGTAACCTGGGACCGTGCGACGCGGCTGGTTGCCGAGGAGGTGGCGCGAACCCGGGCGGAGGATGGCGACGCCTCCATCCTCGGCGGGTCCTATGGCTGGGCGTCCGCCGGCCGCTTCCATCATGCGCGCAGCCAGCTGCACCGGTTTCTCGGGTTGGGCGGTGGCTACACCAACCAGGTGACGAACTACTCCTACGGCGCCGGCATGACGCTGATGCCGCATGTGCTCGGCACCAACGATCCCGTCACGGGGCCGGCGACGGACTGGCGCAGCATCACGACGAATGCTCGGCTGATGCTGTGCTTCGGCGGGCTGCCGTTGAAGAACGGCCTCGTCACCGCCGGCGGGGCGGGGGCGCATGAATATGCCGGACAGATGCAGCAGGCGGTGCGGGCCGGGCTGCGCTTCGTCAACATCAGCCCCAACCGCGGCAGCGCGGCCGAATTCCTTGCCGCCGAATGGGTGCCGATGCGCCCGGGCGGGGACTGCGCCATGGTGCTGGCGATGATCCAGGCGATCGTCGCGGCAGGGCTGGAGGACCGCGGCTTCCTCGCACGCTGCACCACCGGCTGGGACCGGCTGCGCGCCTACATCATGGGCGAGGCGGAGGACGGCCTGGCGAAGACGCCGGAATGGGCCGCCGCTCTCTGCGACGTGCCGGCCGAAACCATCCGGGCCCTCGCGCTGGAAGCCGCCCGCACCCCCACCATGGTCACCGCTACCTGGTCCACCCAGCGCGCCGAACATGGCGAGCAGCCCTGGTGGGCGATGGTGGCGCTGGCCAGCGTCCTGGGCGGCATCGGCAAGCCCGGCCAGGGCATTGCCTTTGGCTATGGCAGCATCAACGGCATGGGAACCGCGCGGCGGGACCTGCCGAGCGTGAACCTGCCCGCCGCGCGCAACCCCGTGGGCACCGCCATTCCCGTCGCCCGCGTGACCGAGCTGCTGGAGCGGCCGGGCGAGGTGCTGCGCTACAACGGCCGCGATATCCGGCTGCCCGACATCCGCATGGTGTTCTGGAGCGGCGGCAACCCGTTCCACCACCACCAGGATCTCAACCGGCTGGCTCGCGCCCTCTCGCGCCCGGAGACGATCGTTGTCTCCGAACCGTGGTGGACCGCCATCGCGCGCCACGCCGACATCGTGCTGCCCGCTACCACCACGCTCGAGCGCAACGACATCGCCAGCTCCTCCCGCGACCGCTTCCTGCGCGCGATGCATCAGGCCGTGCCGCCCCAGGGCCAGGCGCGGAACGACCACGACGCCTTCGCTGACATCGCCGACGCCCTCGGCTATCGCGAGCGATACACCGAAGGGCGCAACGAGTCGGCCTGGCTGCGCCATCTCTACGACCGCTTCCGCCGCGCCTGCGCTGCCATGGGCGAGGTGGTGCCGGAGTTCGACCGCTTCTGGGCCGAGGGTCATCTCGAATTTGCGCGGCCGGAGACCGACTTTGTCTCCTTCGCCGATTTTGCGAGGGACCCGGAGACTTCACCGCTCGCTACCCCCTCGGGCAAGGTGGAGCTGTATTCCGAAACCATCGCAGGCTTCGGCGATGCGGGAATCCCGGGCCATGCCGTGTGGAAGGCGCCCGAGGAATGGCTGGGCGGCGACACCTCCCGCTTCCCGCTGCACCTTCTCTCCGACCAACCCGCGACGCGCCTGCACGGACAGCTTGACCCCAGCCGTGCGAACGACACGCACAAGATCCAGGGCCGCGAACCGATCCGCTTGAACCCCGCCGATGCCGCAGCGCGCGGCCTCTCGGCCGGCGACATCGTGCGCGTGTTCAACGACCGTGGCGCCTGCCTTGGTGGCGTTGTGCTGACGGCCGAACTTCGCCCGGGTGTCGTCGCCATGTCCACCGGCGCCTGGTGGGACCCGCAGGAGACGGAGGCGGGGCCACTCTGCGTTCATGGCAACCCGAACGTGCTGACGAATGACTGCGGCACCTCGCTCCTCGGCCAGGGCAGCGCGGCGCAATCCTGCCTCGTGCAGGTGGAGGCCTGGACGCGGCCGCTGCCGACGGTGCGGGTGCATCTGCCGCCCGAGACCGTGCCGGAAGCGAGCGTCAACAACTCCTGAGACGTCGCACGACTAGGGGGCCCGCTGACGATGGGTGGGCTGTCACCGAACGGTCATCGTTCCGTCACCTCGCCATCCCTCGTCCTCCCTATGAGCCCGGCCAGCGGGGACAGGGGATGATGGGTATGGCCGAGTTGAAGGCAGGCGAGGCGGAGCCGACGCAACAGGCGCTGGAGGACATCGGCAGCAATCCTGCACCCGTGGATTCGATCGGCGCCGTGCTCGGCCGCCGGCTGACCCGGCGTGCCTCGCTGCGCGGCCTGTTCGGTGTCGCCGCGGCCGGCGCGCTTCCCCAGATCCTGCCGCGGCCCGGCCTAGCGCAGGGCACGGGCCAGCAGCCGGCGGGGGGCTCGACGCTCGGCTTCCGCGGCCTGCCCCACACCGAGGGCCCCGCCGACGCCGTCCCCGAGGGCTACGAGATCCAAACCCTTCTGCGTTGGGGCGACCCCGTGCTGCCCGGCGCGCCTGCCTTCGACCCCGCGAACCATACGCCCGAGGCGCAGGCGCTGCAGTTCGGCTACAACAACGACTACCTGGACTTCTTCCCGCTGCCGAAGGGCGCGGCGCGGGGCGAGCACGGCCTGCTCGTTGCCAACCACGAGTACACCAACCCCGAGCTGATGTTCCCCGGCCTGGGTGATGCCCGCCAGGCCCGGCTACGCACCAGCGCGGCCCAGGTGCGCACCGAGATGATGGCGCATGGTGCGAGCGTGGTGGAGATTCGCCGCGAGAACGGTCGCTGGGTGCCGGTTGCGGGCGGCGCGATGAACCGCCGCATCACGGCGGAAACCCCGATGCGCATCAGCGGCCCCGCCGCCGGCCATGCGCGCCTGCGGACCAGCGCCGACCCGACCGGAACCCGCGTGCTGGGCACGCTGAACAACTGCGCCGGCGGCAACACGCCCTGGGGCACGGTCCTGATCTCCGAGGAGAACTTCAACTACTATTTCGGCGGCCCAGGCGTGGAGAGCGGTGACCAGGCCGCGGCCTACAAACGCTACGGCTTCGTGCCAACGCCGATGTTCCCCTGGCACCGCCACGAGCCGCGCTTCGACGTGGCGCGAGAGCCGAACGAGCCGAACCGGTTCGGCTGGGTGGTGGAGTTCGACCCATACGACCCCGAGAGCGTGCCGGTGAAGCGCACCGCGCTCGGCCGCTTCAAGCATGAGGGCTGCACCCATGCCATCTCCGCCGATGGCCGCGTGGTGATCTACATGGGCGACGACGAGCGCTTCGACTACGTCTACAAGTTCGTCACCGCCCGTCCCTGGAATAGCGACGAGCCCGGCCTGACCCGCGACCTGCTGGACGACGGTACGCTGTTCGTCGCGCGCTTCCAGGATGACGGCACGATGGAGTGGCTGCCCCTCACCCAGGGCGAGGGCCCACTCACCCCGGCCAACGGCTTTCACAGCCAGGGCGACGTGGTGATCGAGGCGCGGCGCGCCGCCGACTTGCTGGGCGCGACGCCGATGGACCGGCCGGAGGATGTGGAGACCAACCCCGTCAACGGCCGCGTCTATGTCATGCTCACCAACAACACCAGCCGGCGCGACGGCCGGACGGACGCTGTGAACCCGCGCCCGAACAACGCGCACGGCCATGTCATCGAGATCATCCCGCCCGCCGCCACCGGCGCGAACGAGGGCCGCGGACGCATCGACCACGCCGCCCGCACGGCGCGCTGGGAGGTGTTCCTGATGGCAGGCCAGCCCGGCACCCATGCCGGAGCCTCCTACCACCGCGGGGTCGGCCCCGACTCCGGCTGGCTCTCCTGCCCCGACAACTGCGCCTTCGACAGCAAGGGGCGCATCTGGATCTCCACCGACGGCGCCGATGCCGCGGCGAAGATCGCGGACGGCCTCTACGCCGCCGACACGGAAGGCGAGGGCCGCGGGCTTACCCGCCGGTTCTACGCAGCCCCCCAAGGAGCCGAGGTCTGCGGGCCCCTGATCGGTCCGGATGATCGCACCGTCTTCCTCGCCATCCAGCATCCTGCGGAGCAGGCCGGCAGCACCTTCGACACTCCGTCAACCCGCTGGCCTGACTTCCAGGACGGCATGCCGCCGCGCCCCTCCGTCATCGCCATCGTGAGGAAGGACGGCGGCGAGATCGGGACCTAGGCCCGGTCCCGCAGCCCGTCCGCCACCAGCATCGCCCCAGCCACCGCGAGGGCGATGGCAAGGCCCGGCCACAGCGCCGCCATCGGCGCGCTGAACACCAGGTCCTGCGCGTTCGCCAGCATGTTGCCCCAGGAGGAAGCCGGCGGCTGGATGCCGAGGCCGAGGAAGGAGAGCGTGCTCTCCGCCAGGATCGCGCCCGCCACGGCCAGCGAGCCCGCCACGGCCAGCGGCGCCCCCAGCGCCGGCACCACGTGCCGCCGCAGCAGTCGCGCCTCGCTCACGCCCAGTGCTCGCGCCGCACGCACATGGTCCCGTGCCAGCACGGAGATCGCCGCCGCCCGCGTCAGCCGCGCTACACCGACCCAGCCGAACACCGCCAGGATCAGCACGATCCGCAGCACATCCGCGAGGGCACTCCCGCGCGGCAGCCCCACCACCGCCGGGTCCATCGCGGCCAGTAGCACCAGCAGCGGAAGCGCCGGCAGGGCCAGCAACCCGTCCGCCAGACGCATCAGCACCGCATCCACCCAACCGCCCCTCCAGGCCGCGAGCAACCCCGCCAGCAATCCGATCGCCGTGGAGGCCAGCGCCGCGACCACTCCCACCGCCAGCGACACGCGCGCGCCTAGCAGCAGCCGCGCGAGGATGTCGCGGCCCAGCTCATCCGTGCCCAGCGGATGCGCGGCCGAGGGGCCGGCCTGCCGTGCCAGCAGGTCCGGCACCTCCGGATCGACGCCGAGCCAGGCGGAGACCCAGGGCGCCGCGAAGGCGGAGGCGGTCAGCAGCAGCAGGATCGCGAAGCCGAGGCGGAGGCGGGTCATGCGTTGTCACCAGGGAAGGCCCCGCCTTCCCAGGACGGCATCCGCCCAGGACAAACGCTCCGTGTTTGTCCCGAGGAAACTGGGTTTCCTGGACCTTCCATCTGAGAGAGCGACGTTCTCAGCCCGACGAAGGCCCGCGAAACAGGAGGTCTGCCGAATCGCCAATGCCGAACAGATGGCGGGGTCCGGGGAGCCTTAGGCTCCCCGGTTTGTCCGGGAAGCGACGCCTTCCGGGGACCACCGGCGCACCCCATCAAGCCCCTCCCAACCGCGGGTCCAGCCCCCGCTGCGCGAGATCGGCCGCCAATGTCGCCACCAGCGTCGTCCCCGCTACCAAAAGCAGCGCGAGCAGGGCGAGGTTGTGGTCGTTCCCCATCACCGCATCCGTCAGCAGCTTGCCCATGCCCGGCCGCGCGAACACTGTCTCGGTGATCAGCGCGCCGGAGACGAGCGCGCCCGCATCGAGCGCCAGGAGCGAGAGCAGCGGCACCGCGGCGTTGGGCAGGGCGTGGCAAAAGGCAATGCGCGATTCCGGCGCGCCGCGCGCGCGGGCGGCGGTGATCCAGGGTGCGCGCAGCACCTCGGCCATGCTGGCGGCGGTATGGCGGGCATAGGCGGCCAGATGTGCGATGGCGAGCGTCGCCACGGGCAGGACGAGGAAGCGCGCTGCCTCCCACGCCCCGCCGGTGTCGGGCGAGCCGCCTGCTGGCAACCAGCCGAGGGTCACGGCGAAAAGGATGATCAGCAGGATGCCGAGCCAGAAGGCCGGCAGCGCCTGCGAGACGAGCGCGACGGCATCCACCGCCCCGCGCCAGCGCGGCCGCAGCGCCGCCAGCATCCCGGCCGCGATGCCAAGGCCCGCCGCGATCGCCAGCGCGGCGCCGAGCAGCACCAGGCTGCCGCGCAGCGCGGGCCACAGCACCTCCGAGGCGGGGCGGGCGAACAGGCGCGAATAGCCGAACTCGCCCTGCAATATGCCGACGGCCCAGGCCCACCACCGCGCGAGAAGCGGCTGGTCCAGCCCGTGCAGCGCCCGCATCCGCGCGACATCCGCGGGGCCGAGCCGCGGATCGGCCATCATGGCAAGCGAGATCGGGTCGCCCGGCATCGCGCCGATCGCAAGATAGGCCGCGAGCGACAGCAGCGCGAGCGTCACCACGATCTGTGGCAGGCGCCAGGCAATCATGCGCATCACGTCAGCGCACCCGCCACTCCGTCACCCAGAGCGATGAGGGGGACATGTTTCCGGTCGGCCGCACGCCGTCCAGCCATTGCGGCCAGACATGCGGCTCGGCGCGGTGCCAGAGCGGGATGGCCGGCAGGTCTCGATGCGTCATCGCCTGTAACCGCGACCACATGGGCCGCCGTTTCTCCGCATCCAGCTCCTGCGGCAGCGCCTCCAGCAGCGTGTCCATCTCGGGGTTCGCGTAGCCCGGGTAGTTCTGGCCGGACCAGTTGCGCGCCGCGGTCGGGATCTCGTCCGAATGCAGGGTGGTGCGGGGCACGTTCTCCGGGCTGCTGATCCAGGCAAAGAGAACGGCGCCCCCGAACCGGCGCTGCGAAAGCGTCTCGCCGAACAGCACGCGCGGTGGCTGGTTGGCGATCCGTGCCTCCACCCCTGCCGCGCGCCACATGCCCTGGATCA
The DNA here is from genome assembly GCF_054165765.1 of Roseomonas sp. WA12. NCBI lineage: Bacteria > Pseudomonadati > Pseudomonadota > Alphaproteobacteria > Acetobacterales > Roseomonadaceae > Roseomonas > Roseomonas sp. WA12. The sequence goes on from NZ_CM135108.1 coordinate 799,505, forward strand.
CCTGCAGCACCGTCTCCCGCGACCGGTTCCCGGCCGTGGTCTGCAAATCGACGACGAGCCTCGCGCCCTCCGCATTGCGGCGGAGGCCGTCAGGCCCTGCGCGCCAGCCCGCTTCCTCCAGCAGCTCCGCCGCGCGGGAAGGGTCGTGCGGCCAGGGCTCGACCGCCTTGTCGATCATTGGGTCGTCGGGATGGATGGAGGTGGCGGCGACGGGCTGGCGGCCGTCGAACAGGCTCTGCACGATGCGGAGGCGATCGATTGCCAGCATCAAAGCCTGCCGCACCCGCAGATCCGCCAGCACCGGATTGTCCAGTCGGAGATCCAGGTGCTCCCACACCAAGCCGGGCCTGTACTCGAAGCGGTACCGCCCGCGCGCACGGCGCTCCAGCGCGATGGCCTGGTCCAGCGAGAAGCCCAGCTCGCCGGCCACCATGTCGATCTGCCCGGCCAGAAGCTGCGCCTCCAGCGCCGCCGAATTCTCCACCACGCGGATGTTGATGCGGCGGAAGGCGGGGGAGGGGCCGGCCCAGGCCGCGTTGCGCTCCAACGTCACTCCCGCACCGGGCTGCACGGCGGTGACACGATAGGGTCCGTTCCACAAGCCGGGGTTGGCCGTGTCGGTGTCGTAGGCGGTGCGGGACCGGTAGTTGCGCCGGTCGGCTTCCCAGATCGGGCGGTCGATATGGGCGGGAAGGGGCTCGAAGCCGCCAGCGGAGCCCGCGTCGAACATCACCTTGGCGAAGCGCAGCGTGACGCTGCGCGGGTCGGCGGACTGGAACTCATAGGCGCTGCGATAGAACTCGGCACCTCCGAAGCCCGTCTCGAAGGCGCGCCCCGCCTCCCAGGCGAAGCGCAGATCCTCGGCCGTCACCGGCCGCCCATCGCCCCAGCGCAGGTCGTCCCGCAGCCGCCAGGTCACCCGCATGCCCGGCTTGCCGTCGGGCGTGGTCTCCAGGGCCACCTGCCCGTTTTCCAGGGTGGGCACGGCGTCGCAGGCAAAGCAGGTGGGGCGCCAATCCGGCCCGTGGCCCGTCATCGGCCGCCGCGCAAAGCCCAGGATATAGGACTTCGCCAGCATGCTCTCGATGTTGGGGTGGAAGGTGCTTGTCGCCTGGGACAGGCCGATGATGAGTGTCTCGCGGCCCTGTGCAGCGGCCGGGGCGTAGGGGGGCAGGGCCAGAAGCAGGGCGGTGGCCAGGGTCGTAGGGACGGCCGGGCGGAGGGGCTTTGCATCGCTCATTGGGGCGATCATGCGGGGCTTCGCGAGCCGCCGGTAGTCCCGGCGGGCTGGAGGGGGATCCAGCCCGCCGGGACCGCTCATGCCTGGCGTCGTCGCCGCCGCGCCCAGGGGGTGGTGCGGAGGGACTGTCTGCGCGCCAGGTCAGGCGGCCTGGGCAGCATCCTTGCGGCGGCGGAGCAGACCGAGGCTGAGCAGCCCCGCACCGAGCAGGGCAAGCGAGGCGGGCTCGGGCACCGCCACCTCCTCGGCCGTCACCGTCGCCGTCACCGTTGCGGTGTTGCCGAGGCCGAATGCGGCGATGTTGGAGAACGCAACGCTGAAGACGGAGCCGTTGGCCAGGGTCACGGTCATCGGGAGGTCGCTCCAGGTCAGCGTCCCGCCGCTGAGGGCCCCGAAGACGGTGACGAACCCGCCCGAGCCGTTGCCGGTGACGGAGGTACCCCAGGGCTGGTCGAAGGCCAGGGTGGCGGCCACATTCACCGCAGCAGCGGCAAAGATGCCGCCGACCGTGACGTTGAAGAAGTCAAAGGTCCGGCTCTGGCCTTCCTCCAGCGAGAAGACCTGGCTGTCGAGAGCCGAAGAGATCGCGGTGCTGACGCTGCAGCCGACGCAGATGCCCGAGCCCACGGCGGCCGTAGCGGAGGAGGCAGGCGCGCCGGCCAGATCAAACTGGATGACAGGCCCGGCGGAGGCAGGCGCGGCCGCGACCGCGAGAGAGGCCGCCAGGAGCGCGCCGGTCAGGCCGTGCTTGATGGGCTGGAACATCGGTAGGCTGTTCTCCGGGATCTCAGGATGCCCAGGATTAGCAACCCATGTGCCAGGAATTTTTCCTTTCCCGATCAGAGGGTTAAAGCCGAATCTCGGATCTGGAGCGTCGGCCTGTAAAGGCTGCCGACGCTCCGTGCAGCCCGGCAGCCGCGCCTCAGTCTCCGGTCACGAAGTCGAACAGCAGCTTCAAGTTCAGCACCACGATCAGGGCCGCCGAGGCCCAACCGAGCAGCAGCTGCCAGCCCGGCGCCACCAGGGCCCCCAGCCGTTTCCGGTCGCTCGCGAAAAGCATCAGCGGGATCACGGCGAAGGGTAGCTGCAACGACAGCACGACCTGCGACAGCACAAGCATCTGCGCCGTCCCGCTCTCCCCGTACATCGCCGTCACGATCACGGCGGGGACGATAGCGATCAGCCGTGTCACCAGCCTGCGGATCACGGGGCTGAGGCGGATGCGGAGGAACCCCTCCATCACAACCTGCCCGGCCAGCGTCGCTGTCACAGTGGAGTTCAGGCCGCAGGCCAGCAGCGCCACCGCGAACAGGGTCGGCGCAGCGGCCCCCAGCAGCGGTGCCAGCAACTCATGCGCCTCGCCGATCTCGGCCACTTCCGTCCGACCGTTGGTGTGGAAGGCGGCGGCCGCGAGGATGAGGATGGAGGAGTTGATCAGCAGCGCCAGCGTCAGCGCCACGGTGCTGTCGATGGTGGCGAAGCGGATCGCCTCCCGCTTGCCTTCCTCATCGCGCCGAATGTCGCGGGACTGGATGAGGGCGGTGTGCAGGTACAGGTTGTGCGGCATCACGGTGGCGCCAAGAATGCCGAGCGCGATGTAGAGCTGCGTCTGGTTGGTAACGATCGAGGTCGAGGGCAGGTAGCCGCGCAGCACGTCACCCCAGTTTGGATCCGCCATCACGAGCTGCGTCACGAAGCAGCCGGCGATGAGTGCGATCATCCCCATGATGAAGGCTTCGAGCCAGCGCATCCCCTTGTTCTGCAGCCACAGGATCAGGAAGGCGTCGAGTGCGGTCAGCAGCACGCCGATCAGCAGCGGGATGCCGAACAGAAGCTGCAGCGCGATGGCCGTTCCGATCAGCTCGGCAAGATCGGTGGCGCAGATGGCGATCTCGGCCAGGAACCAGAGCGGCAGCCCCACCCAGCGCGGGAAGCGGTCCCGGCAGAGTTGCGCCAGGTCCTGCCCCGTCGCCAGGCCGATCCGGGCGCAGAGGGCCTGCAGCAGAATCGCCATCAGCGAGGAGAGCAACGCGACGGTGAGCAGTGTGTAGCCAAAGGCCGAACCGCCCGCGAGCGCGGTGGCCCAGTTGCCGGGATCCATGTAGCCCACGGCGACGAGATAGCCCGGGCCGATGAAGGCCATCAGCCGCCGCAGCCAGCTGCCCGCATTCGGCACGGCAACGCTGCGGTTCACCTCGGGGAGGCTGAGCGTATCGGGAACTGCCTGCGGCACCGGCCGCTCGGATCGCACCATCGTCATCCTTCCACTCAACGCAGCATGCCACAGATGAACAGCTGTTCAGGTCACGACATGTCTACGTATTTGTATGTTTTTCAATGATTTTTCCTTGGTAGCGGAGGCTCATTCCGGCCGCAAGCAGGCCGGTCCCGGCTCGGGCCGTGCGCGCCCGTCGCCCAAACGTGCGCCGGGCCCCGGTTGCCCGGCCGGGATGCCACGGGCAAGTCACGCGGGATACGAAACAGGGAATACGCCATGCTCAAGCCGATGATCACCGCCTTCGCGCTGCTCGCCGTTCCGGCGCTTGCGCAAAACGCGCCTACCGCCATGAAGCCGACGCGCGACGTCGCCGTCACCTACCGCCTGTCCGGTGCGATGCCCGGCGCCCCCGCCGGTGCCGCCGCGGCCCAGCAGGAGATGCGCATGCAGTGGTCGGTGAGCACGGGCAAGCAGCGCGTGGATCCGCCGGGCGGCCAGGGCTGGGTGCTGATCGACCAGAACGCCGCCTCGGCGGTCATGGTCATGGACGCGCAGCGGATGGTGATGACGCTGCCGGCCGAGGCCGCGGCGATGATGACGCAGGGCGTGCCGCCGGGCGCGCGGTTCACCCGCAAGGCGACGGCTCAGGTCGCCGGGCAGTCCTGCACGGAATGGGACCTGACGATCCCGCAGGGCTCCAGCACCATCTGCATGACCGATGATGGCGTGATGCTGCGCGCCGTGACCTCGATGGCCAACGGCAACAGCTCGCGGCTGGAGGCGACCGAGGTGCGCTACGGTACGCAGGACGCCGCTCGGTTCCAGGTGCCGCAGGGTTATCAGACCATGGCGATGCCGACCGCGCCGGCAGCCCCGGCGCGCTGATCGCCGGCCGGGGTGGGCCTGGCCCCACCCCGCATAACTCCCTGAAGCTGGCCGGGCATACCGGCCAGCATGACGTGCTCAGGTAGCGGTGATGCCCTTCGCCGCTGCCTCTTCCGCGCTGCCGATGCCGCCGCGGGCCTTCGACCAGCTCATCGGGTCCTCCAGGAAACGGCGCACCTCGCGCAGCGCCTCCTCGGTGAAGTAGGGCCGCTCGCGGCACACCTCGAGCACGTCCCACCAGGTGCAGAGGTGCAGCAGGTTGAGGTTCATCGCCTTCATCGTGTCGAAGGCGCCCGGGAACACGCCGTAGAAGAACACGACGAAGGTGTCGTTGCAGATGGCCCCCGCATCGCGCAGCGCCTGGGCGAAGCGGATCTTGGAACCGCCATCCGTGGTCAGGTCCTCGACCAGGATGGTCCGCTTGCCCTCGGGCACGTCGCCTTCGATTTGTGCGTTGCGGCCGAAACCCTTGGGCTTCTTTCGGACATAGGCCATCGGCGTCATCATCCGGTCCGCGATCCAGGCGGCGAAGGGGATGCCTGCTGTCTCGCCGCCCACCACCGCCTCGATGGTCTCGTAACCGATGTGGCGGCCGATCTTGTCGGTGGCCAGGTCACAGATCGTCTTCCGCGCGCGGGGGAAGTAGATGATGCGGCGGCAATCGATATAGACGGGGCTCTTCCAGCCCGAGGTGAAGGTGTAGGGCTCTTCCGGCCGGAAGTTGACGGCCTTGATCTCGAGCAGGATGCGGGCCGTGGTGAGAGCCGCGTCGCGGTCCCATTCGGAGGCGTGCTGGAGGGCCATGGTGTGTGTCTCGATCCTGTCCGGCGCGGAATGGCCGTTCCCTAGCCCCCCCGGGCCGGGCCGTAAATGCGCTGCCGCGCAGACGGGCCGGCCGGGCCGGTGACCGACGTCCCCCCGCAAGCCCCCGCGCCGCGCGTCTGGGTGCTTGCCGATCCGCGCGCCGGCACCGCGGCCCAGGCGCTGGGCGTCGCCGAACGGTTGGGCGAGCCCTTCCGCACCATCCTCCTCGCCTGGGGGCCATTGGCACGCCTGCCGATCTCCTGGCCGAGCCCCCTCGGCCTCACGGCGGAATCGCGCCGGACGCTGCGCCACGCGGCGCTGGAGCAGCCCTGGGCGAGGATGCGGGCGCTGCTCGCCGTGAGCCCGGGAAAGCCCCGAATCGTACCGGAATGGCCGGAACTGGTGATCTCCGCCGGCCGCCGCAGCGCCCCGGTTTCGCGCTGGTTACGCCGCCAGGGGGCGCGCACCGTGCACTGCATGCGCCCCGGTCCCGGCGAGCGCGACTTCGACCTGCTGGTCATCGGCCAGCATGACGACCCGCCCGAGGCCCCGAACATCCTGCCCATCCTGGGCGCCACGCACCGGATCTCCCCTGCCACCCTGGCCGCGGCCCGCGCGGAATGGCCCGCACTGGAAGCTTTGCCGCGACCCCGCGTTGCGATCCTCCTCGGCGGCGCCGTCAGGGGGGAGGGGATGCAGCCGGCCGAAGCCCTGGCCATTGCGGATCGCGTGCTTCCCCATGCCGGCAGCATCTTGGCCACCACCAGCCGCCGCACCGGCGCCCCGGCCGGGGATGCGCTGGCGGCGCGCCTAGCGAGGGTGCCGGGCCTGCTGCATCACTGGGGCGCGCCGGGGCCGAACCCCTATGCCGCCTTCCTGGCCGCGGCAGATGCGGTGGTGGTGACGGGCGACTCTGTCTCCATGCTCTCTGAGGCCCTCGCGACCGCCGTCCCGGTGTTCATCGCCGGCAGCCCGCCGGACGCACCGCGCCACCGCGCCCTGCATGCCGCCCTCATCGCCGCCGGGCAGGCCGTGCCGCTGGACGCGTTCCCACATGCCCCGCCAAGGCGCCCGCTGGATGAGAGCGGCCGGGTGGCCGAACTCGTCCGCAAGCGCTTCCTGGGCGGTTAGGGCGGCACCGACGCGGCGGCATCAGCGCACCGGGCGCAGTCCGCGCGCGGCACCCATCCGGCGGCCGGAGCCACGCCGCGTCCCGCGGCCCCTTGCGCTCAGACACTGTCTCAATCCGGTTCTCCCCTCCCCAGACTGTCCGGCCATCCTTCGAAGTGCGCGGCTCCGTCCATCCCATAGGCGTGGATGACCCTGCCCGTATTCCGAGTAGAGGAACATTCTTGCACACGGCTCCGTGAGGCGTGATATCTCCAGTGTGTAATAACGGGAGGCGGGTTCTTGCGGGACGATTGCCGCGACACCCTAGAGTGCGGGCCGAAGGGGCCCACAGCCGCAGGGCTCGGCTTCCTTCACGGGGCGGGCCATGTGGCGGGGCTGATCCGCCGCCTTGATGCTGCGAGCTGCCCGTTGGGAGCTGTCGAGGAGTGGTCCGCCACGCTGCGCTCTGTCCTCGGCACGGTGCTGCCGGCCCGGGCTCAGATCGTGGTCTTCTGGGGCGAGGACTATGTCGCCCTGTACAACGATGCCTACGCGCCCTCGATCGGGGACAAGCACCCCCGTGCTCTCGGCCGCCCGGCCCGCGAGAGCTGGGGGGAGTTGTGGGACACCCTCGCCCCGATGCTCGACGGCGTGCGGACCAGCGGGGAAACCCTGCACGCGCGCGACCTCCGCTTCCTCACCGATCGCCACGGCTACTTGGAGGAGGTGTTCTTCGATATCTCGTACTCTGCGGTCCATGAGGGCGCGACGGTGGCGGGCGTGCTCTGCATCGTCACCGAGACGACCGGCCGGGTGCTGGCGGCCCGGCGCATGGACGCACTGCGCGGCGCGGCACTCCGCCTCGCCGCGGCGACCAGCCCGGAGAGTGCCTGCGCCGCCGCCCTCGAGACGCTGGTCACCCAGAATCCCGCCGACCTGCCCTGGGCTCGCATCCTGCTCGTCGGCTCGGAGGGCCTGGCCGAGGTGGCGGCGCATGGCACCGCCGCCGCCACGGGCCATCCCGTCGCGCCGGAAATGGAGGACGCGGTCAGCGCCGTGCTGCGCGACGCGACCCCGCGCGAGGTGCCGGGCGGCCTTGCCCTGCCGCTCGTCACTAGCACCGGCGTGGCGGGGGTCTTCCTGGCCGGCCTCAACCCCAACCTGCTCCTGGCCGGGGATTACGGGGGGTTTCTGGGCCTTGCCGCAGGGCAGATCTCCCTTGCCGTCACCCGGCTGCGTCGAGAGGAGGAGGAACGCCGCACGGCAGCCCTGCTACGGGAGAGCGAGGCGCTGTTCCGCAACATGGCCGACCACGTCCCCGTCATGATCTGGATGACCGAGCCGGACGGCCGGTGCTCATACCTGAATCGGCGCTGGTACGACTTCACGGGCCAGAGCCCTGGCGACGGGCTCGGCTACGGCTGGGCGGACATGGTGCATCCTGAGGACCGCGCCCTCGCCTCGGACACCGCCGCGCGCTCCATGGCAGCGGGCCGGCCGTTCCAGATCGAGTACCGGCTGCGCGCCGCCGACGGGTCCTATGGCTGGGTCATCGACGCCGCCCGGCCGCGGCTGGACGGGCAGGGGCGCTTCGCCGGCTTCATCGGCTCGGTGCTGGACATCGGGGACCGTCGCCGGGCCGAAGAGGCGCGTGACCTTCTCTCGCGGGAACTGTCCCACCGTATCAAGAACATCTTCATGGTCACCGGCGGGCTGGCGGCGCTGACGGCGCGCGGCGATCCGGCGGCGGCAGCCTTCGCAGGGCGGCTGCAGGCGCGGTTGCGGGCGCTGTCCCTGGCGCATGACCTGGTGCGGCCCGAACTGCCCGCCGGCCCGACAGCCGGCGGAATGCCCGTCACGGGGCCCGCGCCCCAGCCCCCCACCCTGCACGGCCTGATCCGGGCGCTGCTGGCGCCCTACTCCGAGAGGATCGGCGATGGCACCGACCTGGCCCGCGTCGCTGTGATGGGAGCGGACGGGCCGGTGGGCTTCGCCGCTGCGAATGCCCTTGCCCTCGTTCTGCACGAGCAGGCGACCAACGCCGTGAAGTACGGCGCTCTCTCCACCACGGAAGGCCGGCTGTGCATCGAGACCCGGCTCGATGATGGGGCGCTGTGGCTGGAATGGCGGGAGACCGGCGGCCCACGCGTGGCCGGCCCGCCCGAGCGCCCGGGCTTTGGCACGCTGCTGGCCGGCCGCAGCCTCAGCGGCCAGGTGGGTGGCTGGATGGACCAGGACTGGCGGTCGGAAGGGCTCGTCGTGCGGCTCTCCGTGCCGGCCACCGGCCTCGCCCGGTAGGACGCCCGAGCCCTAGTCCACCCGCACCGAGGGGCGCGCCAGGCGCCGCAGAGCACCCGCCGCCCAGACCAGCGGCGCCCGCAGCCCGTGCACCACGAGCTGGAACTGGCGATAGAGCAGGGCGTAACTCAGCCGCGCCAGCCACCCTTCAATGAAGGCGCCTCGCAGCACGCCCAGCCGGCCGAGGCTGCCGAAGGCGTCGTAGTCGCCCAGGGAGACCAGCGCGCCGCGCTGCACGTAGCGGAAGGGCGGCATCGGCCCGCCACTGCGGATGCGGCCGGGCAGATGGCGGGCAAGGTGGCGCGCCTGCTGGTGCGCCACCTGGGCCGTGGCGGGCAGGGGCCGTTCCTCCCCGGCCGGAACCAGGGCGCAGCAGTCACCAAGGGCAAGGATGGCCGGGTCGGTCATTGTCACCATGGACTCGTCCACGCGGATACGGCCGGCGCGGTCAATCTCCAGCCCGTCCAGCGCCCGCGTCACCTCCGGCGCGCGGATGCCGGCGGCCCAGACGCGGATCTCGGCGGGAATCCGGCGCCCGTCCTTCAGTACCACACCGCTGGCATCCACTGACGCGACGGCGGCGCCCGTCAGCACCGTCACCCCGAGTTCCCGCAGCACCGCAGTGGCGGCATCGGAGACCTTTTCCGGCAGGGCCCCGAGAATGCGCGGCGCCATCTCCACCAGTGTCACCCGCAGGCGCTGCCGGAGCCCCGGCAGCCCGTAGCCGGAGGCGAGATCCAGCGCCTGGTGCAGCTCGGCGGCCAACTCCGTGCCGGTTGCGCCGCCGCCCACGATGACGATGGAGAGCTCGGGCGCGGCGGTGTCGTCCAGGCAGCGGATCACGGCGCGGCGGAGCTTGGCGCGAAAGGCCTCAGCCTGGTCGCGGCTGTCGATGAAGTCGCAGTGCTCGCGCACGCCGGGTGTGCCGAAGTCGTCGGCGTGGCTGCCGATGGCGAGGACGAGCGTGTCGTAGGGCAGGGTGGCGGTCGCCTCGTCGCGTCCCTGGGCGTCCTGCAACGTGCCGATCACCACATGCCGCGCCGCCCGGTCCAGTCCACGCAGCAGCCCCGGGCGATAGGCCATGCCGTGCCGCGCGGCGTGGTCGAGATAGGTCACTTCCTCCTGCGCGGTGTCGAGCGTGCCGGCGGCGACCTGGTGAAGGCGCGGCTTCCACACATGGGAGGAAGCGCGGTCGACCAGGGTGATGGCCAGGCCGGGGACGTGTTTGCGCGAGAGGCGCGTGGCGAGGTCGAGCCCCGCAGCGCCGCCGCCGAGGATCACCAGACGATGCTCTTGCGCCAATCGCGCCTCCCCTCCCTCAAACCCACCCTCTCCCTAGCGTCCGGTGCCCCGAAGGGTTGATCCGGCTCGCCGCGCGACGGCGCCAGGACGGCCGGGGACTTGCCCCGCGCCCGCTTCGGGGGCACCACCGCGGCGAGGATCGGAGGGAACGTCCCATGGCACGCAAGCACCGGATCGCCGTCATCCCCGGCGACGGGATCGGCAAGGAGACGACGCCGGAGGGGCTGCGCGTGCTGGACGCCGCCGCCCGCCGGTACGGCTTCGAGCTGGAACTCGCCCATTTCGACTGGTCCTGCGAGACCTATGCGAAGACCGGCAAGATGATGCCGGATGACGGGCTGGAGCAGCTGCGCCAGCATGACAGCGTGTTCCTGGGCGCGGTCGGCTGGCCGGGCGTGCCGGACAACGTCTCCCTCTGGGGCCTGCTGATCCCGATGCGCCGGGATTTCGACCAGTACATCTCCCTCCGCCCCTGCCGGCTGATGCCGGGCGTGCGCTCCCCGCTCGCCGATCGGGCGCCGGAGGACATCGACTTCGTCGTGGTGCGCGAGAACACGGAGGGCGAGTACTCCTCCTCTGGCGGCCGCATGTTCCGCGGGACCGAGCGGGAGTTCGTGACGCAGGAAAGCGTCTTCACGCGCCAGGGCTGCGACCGGGTGATGAAATACGCCTTCGAGCTGGCGATGCGCCGCCCTCGGAAGAAGCTGACCTCTGCCACCAAGTCCAACGGCATCACCTTCACCATGCCCTTTTGGGACGAGCGCTTTGCCGAAATGGCGAAGGCCTATCCGGACATCAAAACCGACCAGTTCCACATCGACATCCTCTGCGCCCATTTCGTGCAGCACCCCGACTGGTTCGACGTGGTGGTGGCCTCCAACCTGTTCGGCGACATCCTGAGCGACCTCGGCCCCGCGGTGGCCGGCTCCATCGGCATTGCGCCCTCGGCCAACATCAACCCCGAGCGGAACCACCCCTCAATGTTCGAGCCGGTGCATGGCAGCGCGCCCGACATCGCCGGAAAGGGCATCGCGAATCCCATCGCCCAGATCTGGTCCGGCGCCCTGATGCTGGAGCATCTGGGCGAGCCGGAGGCCGCGGCCGCCATCACGGACGCAATCGAATCACTGCTGGCTGATGGCGGGCCGCGAACGCGCGATCTCGGCGGCAATGCCGGCACGGTTGAGGTGGGGCGTGCCCTGGCCGAAATCGTAGGCCAGGGCTGAACAAATCGAACCGGCAGCTTTGATAGTCGCCGTCGATCAGATGGATAGACACTTGAACGTATGTTCAGGTGTCGGTATAAATCGCATGGGTGTTGCGAGTTATTCTCAACAACATCGCAACACGGGAATGGGACCGGATCGGATGGGGCACGACTACAGCTACATCGCCCGCAATTGCGAGCGGGCCGTCGTCACGGCCTATCGCGAGTTGCGTGACACCGGAACGAATGATTTCAGCGCCTTCGGGGCCTGCACCTCGCTCTACCGGATCCACCATCCGGAGGCGACGGTGACCGAGGCGCGCCGCCTCGTCGCCGAGTGGATCGACCACCACGTCGTCCGCGTCGATCCCGGTCCGACAGTGGGCTGCGACTGCGACTGATATGGCCGGGCGCATGATGCGCCCGGTTTCCTGGCCAGGGACGACCCTGGCCTGATCTCTTCCTTCCGGGACATCCCGGTCCCCTTTGAAAGGGGCCGCGACATGGCCTGGATTATCCTTGTGTTCGCCGGTCTGCTCGAGGTCGTCTGGGCCTTCGCCATGAAGGCATCGCACGGCTTCACCCATCTGGGCTGGAGCGCGCTCACGCTGGTGGCCATGGTGGCGAGCGTCGGCCTCCTGGCCTTCGCGATGAAGACCCTGCCCCTTGGCACCGCCTATGCGATCTGGACGGGAATCGGCGCGCTCGGCGCCTTCCTGGTCGGCATTGCCGTGCTGGGCGAGGCCGCGACGCCGTTGCGCCTGGGCAGCGCGGCCCTGATCCTGGCCGGGCTGATCGGGCTGAAGCTCGCCTCGAGCGAGTAGGGGCCGCCCAGCAGCGCAGGCGGCCCGTCAGCGCTACTTCTTCTCCATGTTCCAGAAGAACTGCACGGGGGAGAGCACCATCCCCGTCAGGTTCCGCCGGTATGCCATAGGCTGCTCCACCTTGCCTGCCGGCGCGTAGGGCACCGCCTCGAAGGCGCGGCGCTCGATCCGCGCGGCGAGGGCCTTCTGCGCGTTCAGGTCGTCGCTCGCGATCCACTGGTCGCGCAGCGACTCCAACTCGGGGTCGTCGGGCCAGCCGAACCAGGCTGTCGCGCCATTCGCGCGGACCAGCGGGTGCAACGCCGGGTTCAGCGTATCCGCCCCGGACCACAGCGTGTGGAAGACGGACCAGCCGCCCGCGTCCGGCGCGCCGCGATTGGCGCGGCGACCGATGAAGCTCGCCCAGTCCGTGGAGATCAGCTCCACGTTCATCCCGAGGTTCTTCAGCAGCTCCTGCGTGACGAGGGACTGGTTGTAGGCGATGGGCTGGTCTGCCGGTGCCAGCAGCACGACCTTCTCGTTGGCATAGCCGGCCTCGCGCAGCATCGCCTTGCCGCGATTCAGGTCGCCACGCATCGCCTCCGCCCCACCGGCGCCGGAGGACATGGGAGAGCCCGGGGTGAAGAAGGTCTTGGCCTCGGCATAGTAGTCGGGGCTGCCAACCACAGCCTGCATGTAGTCCGTCTGGCGCATGGCCATCATTACGGCCTGCCGGATCCTCGGGTTGTTGAAGGGCGGCTGCAGGTGGTTGAAGCGCATCAGCAGGGCGAGTCCGAGCGGCACGTTCTGGATGGCGATGTTGCGGTCGCGCCGGAGCACGGGCAGCAGGTCCACCGGCGGCTGCTCGTACCAGTCCACCTCTCCCTGCAGCATCGCACCCACCGCCGCGGCGGGCTCGGTCAGCGCCATCCATTCGATGCGGTCAATCTTCGCGACCTTGCCGCCGGCGGCCCAGGAGGGCGCCTCGTCGCGAGGCTTGTAAGCGGCGTAGCGCTCGTAAATGGCGTTCTGGCCGGGCACCCACTGCGTCGTCTGGAAGCGCCAGGGGCCGGAGCCGATGGCTTCCGTGATGTTGCGCGCGGGGTCGGTCATCGCCACGCGCTCGGGCATGATGAAGGGCACGTTGGAGGACAGCTTGCCGAGCGCCGCCGTGATCTGCGGGAAGGGGCGTTTCAGCCGCACCGCGAAGGTGCGGGCATCCACCGCGTCGTAGCCCTCCACGAAGCCTGCGAAGGTCTGGCCAAAGGCATCGCGTGCGGACCAGCGGCGGATGGAGGCGATGCAGTCCTGCGCGCGCACCGGCGTGTTGTCGTGGAAGGTCAGGCCGTCGCGGAGCTGGAAGGTCCATTTCAGGCCATCGGTCGCGCTCTCCCAGGCCTGCACCATCTGCGGGCGGATCTGGAAGTTCTCATCCGTCGCGAAAAGCGTGTCGTAGATGAGGTAGCCGTGGTTCCGGATGACGTAGCTCGTCGCCACGATCGGATCGAGCGAGGGCAGGGGCGTGGAGGGGATGAAGCGCAGCGGCACCGCGGCCTGCGCACGGGCGGGCCCGATATAGGGCATGCCGGCAATGGCGGCGCCGCCGGCGAGAAGGTGGCGTCGGGTCAGGCTCATCGGTCGATCCTTTTCGCGTTGGATTCCGTGCGCCTGGGTGGCGCCTCCCAGCGTGTCGTCTTTTGCTTGGGAGCGGTCCTTGCGAACCGCTCCGTGTCGTCCTCAGTCGTGGCGGCTCAGGCCGCCCGCTTCAGCCCCACATCCGGCAGCACGGGCCGCTTCGCAAGCGCGGCTTCCATTATGGCCTGCACCTCGGCGCGCTCATGCTCCGGCAGGGCCAGGCGCGGCGGGCGGGTGATGAAGGAGCCGCGGCCCATGATGTGCTCGCACAGCTTGATGCATTGCACGAGGTCCGGCCGCGCATCGAGATGCAGCAGCGGCATGAACCACTCGTAGATCGGCATCAGCTCGGCCATGCGGCCCTCGCGCGCCAGACGGAACAGCGTCTCGCCCTCCACGGGGAAGGCGTTGGACATGCCGGAAACCCAGCCCTCGGCGCCCATCAGCACGCTCTCCACCACCACGTCGTCCAGCCCCGCGAACAGGGTGAAGCGGTCACCGACGAGGTTGCGGAGATCGGTGAAGCGCCGCGTGTCGCCCGAAGATTCCTTGAAGCACACCACCGTCTCGACATCGGCGAGCATCGCCAGGATGTCGGGGGTGACGTCGTTCTTGTAGATGGGCGGGTTGTTGTAAACCATGACAGGCAGGTCGGTGGCCGAGGCAACGCCGCGGAAATGCGCCGCCGTCTCGTGCGGCTTGGCGGAATAGACGAGGGCGGGCATCACCATCACCCCGTCCACGCCGATGCGGGCGGCCTCCCGCGCCGTGTCGCAAGCGAAGGCGGTGGTGAACTCCGCGATGCCGGCGATGACGGGCACGCGGCCGCCGGCGGCATCGTTCGCCGCCTCCATCACCTGCACCTTTTCGCTGAGTGACAGCGCGGTGTTCTCGCCCACCGTGCCGCAGACGATCAGCCCCGAGACGCCGTCCCGCACGAGGTTGCCGATGACCCGGTGCGTCGCTTCGATGTCGAGGCTGAAATCCTCACGGAACTGGGTGGTGACGGCCGGGAACACGCCCTGCCAGCCGATCTTCTTCGCCATGGATCAACCCCTACGCTGCCACCGAAACGTAGATTGGATAAAATAGACGGGTCAAGCGCGCCGATGCGCCCGGGCGTCAGGCGGCTATCCCCTCCCGCGCCCAGCGGATCGATGCCAAGGCCAGCGCTTCGATCGTATCCACGACGGGGAAAGCCAGGGCGGGGCCGGCCGCGATACCCAAGGGAATTTCCGTGCAGCCGAGTACCACGGCCCGGGCACCTCGGGCGGCAAGCGCCCGCGCGGCTTCGGCCAGCGGAGCATGGGAGTCCGCCACGCGGTTCGCCTTCACCAGGGCAATCCCGGGCGAGACGAGCCGAGCCATCTCCTCCTCCGTAGGCACGGACACCTCCCAGCCCCCGTCGCGCAGACCCTCCTGGTACAGCCCCATAGCAAGGGTCGCCGCCGTGCCCATCACCCCGATCGGCCCAGGCCCGATGCCCTGGCGGCGCAACGCCTCGGCCGCCGCCTCGACGATGTGCAATATAGGCAGCCGCGTCGCAGCGCGCATGCCGTCGATCCAGCCATGGGCCGTGTTGCAGGGGATGGCGATGGCGCCGACGCCCGCCGCTTCGAGCCCGCGGATGCCGCGAAGCAGGGCCGGAAGCGGATCGGGCCCGGTGCCCTGGCGGGCGGCGGTGCGATCCGGCACGCGAGGGTCGGACCACAGGATGGCGGGGATGTGGTCCTGGTCCCGCCCGGCCGGGGTGAGCAGCGTGAGCTGGCGCATGAATTCCGCGCTGGCCAGCGGGCCCATCCCTCCGAGCACGCCCAGCACCCGCGCCTCCGTCCCGTCCCCGTCCATGCCGCCACTCCTTTCCATAGGGCCTCCCTTAGGAAAGCCCGTCCCAGACCAGCTTCGTGCCCGTGACCGCCAGCAACGCATAGACCAGGTTGTAGAAGGCCCGGTCGGAGACCCGGCGCTGCAGCCGGATGCCCAGATGCACACCGATCGGCGCGAAGGGCACCAGGACGAGGCTGGTCAGGATGTTCGTCCAGTCCAGCAGCCCCAGCCCCCAGTAGGGCACCAGCTTGGCGTAGTTCACCACCCCGAAGAACACGGTGGTGGTAGCCGCCAGCACCTGCCGGTCCAGCCGCAGCGGATAGAGATAGATGGCCAGCGGCGGCCCGCCGGAATGGGCGAGCATGCTCGTGAATCCCGAGGCGGTGCCCCAGAACCAGGCCTTTGCTGCGTTGGGCGAGGCAGGGGGCGGCAGCAGGCCGCGCAGCCGCTGCCAGATGCCGCGCGCCAGGAAGCCGAGCGTGAGCAGCCCCAGCATCAGGCTGACCCCGCGCGCCGAGAACATCCCGAAGGCCAGCGTCCCGAGCACGAGGCCCAGCACGCCGCCGGGCAGGATGGCGCGCATCTCCCGCGCGCTCCACTGTCCCCACCAGGCCCGCAGCCCCGCCACATCCATCACGCAGAGCACGGGCAGCGCAATGCCCACCGCCTGTGGCGCCGGGATCACCGCGGCCATCATCGGCACGGCCACATTCCCCGCGCCGGAGGCGAAACCGCCCTTGCTGATCCCGTTGATCAGGAAGCCCGGAATGGCCAGGGCGTAGAACCAGGGGTCGGTGATCAGGGGCACAACAGGGATGATGCGCCGCGCGCCTGCCCTGCGCCACCACCCCCCTGACACCGGGCGCGTTCCGGCCTACAGCCTGGGGCCGCGGCGCCACCTGCCGCCGACCGCGCCAGGATAGCCCATGGACCATATGCACGACCCCGTCTGGATCGCCGCCCTGGCGGCGGTGATGGCGGCCACCGGGCTCGTCTCGGGCACGCTGGCGGGGCTGCTCGGGGTGGGCGGGGGCATCGTCATCGTCCCCGTGCTGTTCAACGTCTTCCCCTTCCTCTCCATCCCCGAGGCAATCCAGATGAAGCTGGCGGTGGGCACCTCGCTCGCCACCATCATCCCCACCTCCATCCAGTCCGCCCGCAAGCACCACGCCAAGGGCGCGATGGACGTGCCGCTGCTGAAGGCGATGATCCCCTCGCTCATCGGCGGCGTGCTTCTGGGAACCGTCATCGCCATCTTCGTGCGCGGCTACACCCTGACGGCCATCTTCGCGGCCGTCGCGCTGGTGGTGGCGCTGAACATGGGGTTCACGGGTGTGGACTCCCGCATGCGCGAGAGCTTCCCCACGGGCTTCCTCCGCCACGTCCTCGGCGCCTTCATCGGCGCGATCTCCGCAATGATGGGGATCGGTGGCGGCACAGTGGGGGTGCCGCTGATGAACCTCTTCGGCACGCCCATCCGATCGGCGGTGGCCACTGCCTCGGCCTTCGGGATCGTCATCTCGATCCCCGCGACCATCGGGTTCATCTATGCCGGCTGGGGCAACCCGATGCTGCCGCCGGCAAGCCTCGGCTACGTCAACCTCATCGGCTGCCTTCTGATCGTGCCGACCTCGATGCTCGCGACCCCCTGGGGCGTGCACCTCGCGCACACCATCCCGCCGCTGGCGCTGAAGCGGGCCTTCGCCGTGTTCCTCGGCATCACCGCCGTGCGGATGATCTACTCCCTGGTGACCTGAGGGGTCATCGGAGGGCTTGTCACGGCGGGCCGAGCGGGGTTGAACCCGCGGCCCCGTCGTGGAGCGCCCCATGCAGCCCGTCATCGGCATCGATTTCGGCACAACCAACAGCGTCGTCACCGCGCTCGGCGCTGACGGGCAGGCGGTGACGCTGCGCCACGACACGGGCGAGGTATTCCGCTCCGTCCTCTGTTTCTGGTCGGACCCGCAGGGCGGCGCACTGCGCCACGCGGCGGGCCCGGCGGGGATCGAGGCCTATCTCGAGGAACCGCTCGCCAGCCGGCTCATCATGTCGATGAAGAGCTACCTGGCGCAGCGCAGCTTCATCGAGACGCGGATCTTCGGGCGCCGCTGGACTCTCGAATCCCTCATCGCCCTGTTCCTGCGCGAGCTGCTGGCCCCCTTCGGCCCGGCGCTCGACGGCGCGCGAGTGGTGGTGGGCCGCCCCGTGCGCTTCGTCGGTGCCAGTGCCGCGGGGGAGGGGGCCGAGGACGAGCTGGGCGAGGCCCGGCTGCGCGCCGCCTTCGCCGCCGCCGGCCTGCCTGCGGTGGAAGTGGCGTTGGAGCCCGCCGCCGCCGGCCAGCGTTTCGCCGCCGGGATCGAGCGCCCCTCCACCGTGCTGGTGGGCGACTTCGGCGGCGGCACCAGCGACTTTTCCGTGCTGCGCTTCGATCCGCGCTCGCCGCGCCAGGTTGCGGCCCTCGGCCATGCCGGTGTCGGCCTGGCGGGCGACGCCTTCGACACGCGGATCATCGACCAGGTGGTCTCGCCCATGCTGGGCAAGGGCGGGGACTATGCCGTGATGGGCAAGATGCTGCCCATCCCGCCGGGCTGGTACGCCAGCTTTGCGCGCTGGCACCAGCTGCCCCTGATGCGCGGCCCCAAAACCCTGCGCGACATTGCGGAGGTGGCCCGCACGGCCGAGCACCCGGAGCGTCTGCATCACCTGATCCGCCTGATCGAGGACGAGTCCGGCTACGCGCTGTACCGCGCCGTGTCCTCCGCCAAGGCCGCGCTCTCCTCGGCCGAGGAAACCGTCCTCCGCTTCGAGCATGAGGACCTGCGGATCGAGGCCCCCATCGCCCGTGCTGCTTTTGAGGCTTGGATCGCCCCGGACCTCGCGCGGATGGAGGCGGCAGTTGACGCCGCCCTGGCCGATGCCGGCACCGGGCCCGAGGGGGTGGACCGGGTCTTCCTCACCGGCGGCACCTCCCTCGTGCCCGCCGTGCGCGCCATCTTCGCCCGGCGCTTCGGGGAGGAGCGGATCTTCGGCGGCGGCGAGTTCGTCTCGGTGGCCGAGGGGCTGGCCCTGATCGGGCGGCAGCCGGGCTGAACTGCCCAGTCCGCCGGGCTAGGCTCTGCCGCGCATGTACCGCCGCTCGGGCCAGTAGGCGCGGCGGGTGAGCAACTGGCGGAGAGCGTGGCGAAGGCGCGCGATCATGGGGCTCTCCGGTCCGGGTGTTGATGTCCCCCATTCTGGGGTGGGAGCGGTTCCCGGAAGGTTAACGCCGTCAGGCTCTCAGGACGCGCCCCCTGGTTGACCCGGCCGCCCCCGGCCCATATACCGCCGCCTCTCCCCGGGGGACGGCTCACGTCGCCCCGCCCCTCGACGTGTGGCCAGGCAATTATGAAGATTCGCAACTCGCTCAAGACCGCCAAGGTGCGTGACAAGAACTGCGTGCTGGTTCGCCGCCGCGGCCGTCTGTACGTGCTCAACAAGAAGAACCCGCGCCTGAAGGCCCGCCAGGGCTGACGAAGGGCCGGCTGTCCCGCGTGGGCGGCCGGTACGCCTCTTCCGGGGGCACGGATCAGGGCATGAGCCGCCGAGGGACCTCCTCCGGCGGCTTTTCGTCTTGGCTGAACGGGTGGCAGGACGTGCGCCTGCGCTTGCCGCGCGGGGACGCCGCACCCATCCTGCAGGTCATGCCGGAGGACTGCCCATGATCTCCCTGCCCGCGCCCAAGCCCGATGTGATGGCCCGCCGCGACGAGATCCTCGCCGGGTTGCGCGCCCTGGTGCCGGGGGATGGCGTAATCACCGAGGCGCTGCGCCTCCGTCCCTATGAGACCGACGGCCTTTCCGCCTACCGCCAGCCGCCGCTCGCCGTGGTGCTGCCGACGAGCACGGAGCAGGTGGCGGCCGTGCTGCGCCATTGCCACGAGAACGGGGTGCGCGTGGTGCCCCGCGGCGCCGGCACCAGCCTCTCCGGCGGCGCGCTGCCGCTGGCCGATGCGGTGGTGATCGGCATGATGCGGATGAACCGCATCCTGGAGGTCTCCTTCGACGATCGGCTCGCCGTGGTGGAGGCGGGCGTCACCAATCTCGGCATCACCAAGGCCGTGGAAGGGGGGGGGTTCTTCTACGCGCCCGACCCGTCCTCCCAGCTCGCCTGCATGATCGGCGGCAACGTGATGATGAACTCGGGCGGCGCGCACTGCCTGAAATACGGCGTTACCGCCAACAACCTGCTCGGCGTGAAGTTCGTCACCATCGAGGGCGAAGTCATCGAGATCGGCGGCGGGCACCTAGATGCCGCCGGCTATGACTGGCTCGGACTCATCACGGGCAGCGAGGGCCAGCTCGGCATGGTGACGGAGGTGACGGTCCGCATCCTCCGCGCCGCCGAGGGACAGCGCGCCATGCTGGCCGCCTTCGGCAGCACTGAGGTCGCGGGCGCGGCGGTGGACGCCATCATGGCCTCCGGCGTCATCCCCGTGGCGCTGGAATTCATGGACCGCCCCTGCATCCATGCCTGCGAGGCCTTCGCCCATGCCGGCTACCCGCTGGATGCCGAAGCCATGCTCATCATCGAGGTGGAGGGCAGCCTGGAGGAGCAGGACGCGCTGCTGTCGCGCATCCGCGATATCTGCGCGCGCTTCGATCCCATCTCCATGCGTGTCGCGACCAGCGCCGAGGAGAGCATCGCCATCTGGAAGGGCCGCAAGGGGGCTTTCGGGGCGGTGGGTCGTATCTCCCCCGACTATCTCTGCATGGATGGCACCATCCCGACCGGTGAGCTGCCCCATGTGCTGCGCCGCATCGGCGAGATGAGCGAATCCTACGGCCTGGGCGTGGCCAACGTGTTCCATGCCGGCGACGGCAACCTGCACCCCCTCATCATGTTCGACGCCAACGACCCAGAGAGTTTCCACAAGGCCGAGGCCTTCGGCGCCGACATCCTCAAGCTCTGCGTCGAGGTCGGCGGCTGCCTCACCGGGGAGCACGGGGTCGGCGTCGAGAAGCGCGACTTGATGGGCGTGCAATTCAACCCACCCGAACTCGCCCAGCAGCGCCGAGTGAAGTCCGCTTTCGACCCGGAATGGCTGCTCAACCCCGCCAAGGTCTTCCCACTCGCCGACAACCCGCTCGTCGCGGCTCCCCAGGCAGCGGAATGAGTGCTGTCCCCGACCTGGCGCCGGGTACGGAAGAGGGCGTCGCCACCGCGCTGCGCAACGCCGCCGCCCCGCTGGCCATTGAGGGAAGCGGCACCACGCTCGGCATGCTGCGCCCCGTGCAGGCGGCGCGCAGCCTTTCCACCCGCAACCTGACGGGCATCACGCTCTATCGCCCGCAGGAGATGGTCCTCTCCGCCCGCGCCGGCACGACGCTGCCCGAGATCGAGGCGGCGCTGGCGGAAAAGAACCAGATCCTGGTGCCAGAGCCACCCGATCTGCGCGGGCTGATGGGCGTGCCGGACGCGCCGCCGCCCAGCATCGGCGGGCTGGTCGCGGCCAATCTCTCCGGACCCCGCCGCATCACCGGATTCGCGCTGCGCGACGCCGTGCTCGGGTTACGCTTCGTGAATGGCGCGGGCGAGGTGCTGCGCGCGGGCGGGCGGGTGCACAAGAACGTCACGGGGCTGGATATGTGCAAGCTGCTTGCGGGCAGCCACGGCACGCTCGGCGTTATCACGGAGGTAACCCTGAAGGTCGGCCCAGCCCCCGAGCGCACCGCCACCCTCATCCTGCCCGTCGCGGACGAAGCGGCCGGCGTCGCCGCGCTCTCGACGGCCCTGACCAGCCCTTATGGGATCACCGGCGCCGCCATGCTGCCCGAAGGCGCCCGTGCGGCCGGGATCGCAGGCCCCGCCGCGCTGTTGCGGTTGGAAGATGTGGACGCCTCCGTCGCCTACCGGGTGGGCCGTCTTCGCGCTGCCCTACCCGGCGGCATGGTGATTGAGGGCGACGCGTCCCGGGCTCTATGGCAGGCCATCCGCGACGCCGCGCCGCTCGCGCCGTCTCCCGACGAGGCCGTCTGGCGTCTCTCGGCCCGCCCGTCCCGCGCGCCCGGCCTGGTCGCGGCCCTGCGGGACGGGATCGGCGCGCGGGTGCTGCTGGACTGGGGTGGCGGCCTGGTCTGGGCGGCCGCACCGGCCACGGCCGAATTCCATGCGGCGGTGATGACTGCCGCCGCCGCCGTGGGCGGCACATTTACCCTGTTCCGTGCCCCCGATCCGCTGCGCGCGGCCGTGGCCGTGCTCCCGCCCGAGCCGCCGGCGCTGGCAGCTCTTTCCGAGCGCGTGAAGGCGTCGCTGGATCCGGCGGGACGCCTCAACCCCGGCCGGATGCGGGCCGGAGGTTGAAACGCCGGCGCGTGACCGTCGCCGGCTCACGGAATGCTGTCTGTCAGCCGCGCCATGATCCGGCCATTCTTTGCGAAGTCACACGGAGACGAATTGCATGACGTTCCCCACCCTGCGCCGGGGCCTACTGGCGCTGGCGGTCCTCTTCGGCGGCCTCGCGGCACTGCCGGCCCTCGCCCAGGGCGACCCGAGCTTCAACATCGTCAACCGCTCCGGCCGCACGATCCAGGAGCTGTATGTCTCCTCCGCCCAGGTCAACAGCTGGGGGCAGGACCTGCTCGGCACCAATGTGCTGGCCAATGGCGGCTCCTTTCCGGTGCGCCTGCCGGCCCGCCAGTGCGTGAACGACATCCGGGTGGTCTATGACGGCGGTCAGGCCGAGGAGCGCCGCTCCATCGACACCTGCCCGCTGAACGAGGTGGTCTTCGGCCAGGGCGGCGCGGCCTCTTCGGGCGGCAAGCGCGGCGCCCCGGCCCAGGCCGGCCGCCAGGGCAACCCCTCCTTCAACCTGATCAACCGCACCAACCGCACCATCCAGATCCTGCGCGCTTCGCCGTCCTCCGACAGCAGCTGGGGCGAGGATCGGCTCGGTGATGCCGTGGTGCCGCCCGGCAGCACCCATGCCGTCCGCCTGCCCCAGGGCGAGTGCACCTATGATATTCGCGTGGAGTATGAGGATCGCGCGGCCGAGGAGCGCCGCGGGGTCGATCTCTGCGGCGTCGCCAACGTCACCTTCCCCTGACGCACTCGGGCGGCGCCGTATTGGCGGCGCCGCCCTTACCCTTTTCCGGCTACCCGGCCCGCTTCTTGCTCATCACCTCCCCGGAACGACGGGGCGGCATCCCGCCCCGGGGCAGGGGATGGCAGCATGAACAGGATGATCGGGCGGCGGAGCGCGATGGGTCTCGGCGCGGCAGGGCTTGGGGCCGGCCTTCTTGCCAGCCCGCGTCTGTCGCTCGCACAAGCGCCGCACCGCCTGAAGTTCACCCTCGATTGGGCGATGCACGGCGCCTATTCCTTCGCCGTTGCGGCGGAGCGGAACGGGCTGTTCCGCAAGTACAACCTCGAGATGCCGATCAACCGCGGCTACGGCTCCGGCCGCGTGCCTATCGACATCGCGGCCGGCACCTATGAGCTCGGGTTCGGCGACCTCACGCCCATGCTGCGCTTCATGGCCGAAAACCCGGATCGCGGCCTCGTCTGCGTCGCAGTCCTGTATGACCGTTCGCCCCTCTCGGCCACCGTGCGCGCCGAAGGACCGATCCGCGAGCCGAAGCAGCTCGCCGGTAGGACCCTCGCGGCGCCGGAGCTCGACGGTGGGCGCCAGATATTCCCCGTCTTCGCCCAGGCGGTCGGGATCGACCTGGCCTCGATCAACTGGATGAGCGTCTCGCCCGAGCTGCGCGAGCCGATGCTGGTGCAGCGCCGCGCGGACGGCATCACCGGCTTCGTCACCTCCACCGCCCTCTCGCTGAAGGCGTTGGGCATGGATCTGCCGCAGCAGCGCATCTTCTACTACCGGGACGCCGGGCTGGATTTCTACGGTTCGGGGCTGGTCACCACCCGCGCCATTCGGCGCGAGAAGCCGGAAGCGATTCGGGCCGCCGTCGGGGCACTCACCGAGGGGATGGTCTGGGCCTATCGGAACCCCGCCGAGGCCATCACCCATCTTAAGTCTCGCGAGAGCCTGACCGACGTGGCCATCGAATCCGAGCGCCAGAAGCTCGCCTTCGACCAGATGCTGCTTTCGGACCCCGTCCGCCAGCACGGCCTCTCCTATGTCGAGCCGGCCCGGCTGAAGCGGCAGATCGACGCGACGGTGGACACCTTCAAGCTACCAAGCCGCCCGACGCCGGAGGGCGCCTTCACGGATGAGTACCTGCCACCAATCGCCAGCCGCATGTTGTGAGGGCGCGCGCCCGGCGGCGCCCTCAAGCCTCAGCCAGCAGCCCAGCGAGGTCGAGCCGGCGCGAGAACATCTCCAGTGCGCCATCCGTCCCGCGCGGCCAGTCGGCTTCCGGCCGGTCTCGGTACAGCTCCACGCCGTTCCCATCCGGGTCGCGCAGATAAATCGCTTCGGACACGCCGTGATCCGAGGCGCCGTCCAGCGGAATGCCCGCAGCGATCACCGCCTGCACCGCGCGGGCGAGCGAGGCGCGATCGGGGTAGAGAAGGGCGACATGGTACAGCCCCGTCGTGCCGGGCGCCGGGGCTCGCCCGCCCGCGCTCTCCCAGGTGTTGAGGGCGATGTGGTGGTGGTAGCCGCCGGCCGCGAGAAAAGCGGCGCCGGGCCGGCGCATCGTCTCCTGCAGGCCGAGCGTATCGCGCCAGAAGCCGAGCGCGCGCTCGAGATCCGACACCTTGAGATGCGTGTGGCCGATCCGTAGCCCGGGCGGGGCCGTGGCGGGCCGCGGCGCGGACGTTTTGGGCGAGGGGATCGTGTCGGGCATGGGCGGGGCTCCTGTATCCCCCCAATCTCGGCCGCGCCGCCCAACAGGGCCAATCGCCTCTCCGAATGGACGGCATCCGCGGGGGTGATCGGGCAACATCCGCCCGGCCCGGGCGTTCCCCCGCCGACCCTTTCACACCGGAGAACGAGATGGCTCAGGATTCCGATGGCGCGAGCCGCCGTGGCCTGTTGCGCGCGGGTGGGCTGACCGCGGCCGGGCTGGCCCTTGGTGCCGCCGGCGCCCCCGGCTATCCCGCGCCCACCGAAACCGACCTGGGTGGCGTCGCCGGCGGCCGCGTGCAGTTCCCCAACTGGCGGGGCGAGGCCGAGCCGCCGCCCGCGCCGGCCCCCAACCCCGTGCCGCCCGGTGAACGCATCGGCTACGCCATCATCGGCCTCGGCCGGATCAGCGTGGAGGAGATGCTGCCCGCGCTCGGCGAGGCCAAGGGCTCCAGGGCCGTCGCCCTCGTCAGCGGCAGCCCGGAGAAGGCGAGGGAAGTGGCCCGCCGCCACGGCATCGCGCCGGAGAACGTGCACTCCTACCAGGACCTCGAGAAGCTGCGGGACAACCCGGCGGTGCAGGCGGTCTATATCGGCCTGCCGAACGCGATGCACCGCGAGTACACCGAGCGTTGCGCGGCAATCGGCAAGCACGTGCTGTGCGAGAAGCCGATGGCGAACACGCCCGAGGACGCGGCCGCGATGGTGGCAGCCTGCGAGCGCGCGCGCGTGAAGCTGATGATCGCCTATCGCTGCCAGTATGAGCCCTACAACCGCGAGGCCATTCGCTTGGTCCGCAGCGGCGAGCTGGGCAAGCTGCGTTCCATCGAAGCGACGAACGTGCAGTCCTCCGGCACGATCGAGCAGTGGCGCTTCAACCGCGCGCTCGCGGGCGGCGGCGCGCTGCCGGATATCGGTCTCTACTGCCTGAATGCCACGCGCTACATCACGGGGGAGGAGCCGCTGGACGTCATGGCCCGCAGCTACTCGCCGCTGGGCGATCCTCGTTGGAAGGAGGTGGAGGAGAGCGTCTCCTTCATGCTCCGCTTCCCCTCGGGCGTGATCGCCAACTGTCTGACCTCTTACGACTCGTTCAACGACAAGACGATGCGCCTGCATTTTGAGCGCGGCACGGTCGAGATGCCCGACGCCTTCTCCTATCACGGGCAGCAGATGTACGTGTCGAAGCGGGAGGGCGAACTGGTCTCCCGCGTGCAGCGCCGGATCGAGCCAAAGAACCAGTTCACGCTGGAGATCGACCACTTCTCCGACTGCGTCCGGAACGACCGCCGGCCGCACACCCCGGGTGAGGAGGGCCTGCAGGATCAGAAGCTGATGGCCGCAATCTACCGCGCCGCCGCCGAGGAACGCCCGGTGGAGATGCCGAAGCCGCCGGGCCCGACGCGCGGGCCCGAGCCCGCCCAGGCGGGCTGAGGCTGCGGGGCTGATGCAGGCCGGTTGACGCGGGAGGCGGCGCTCGGGCAGAAGGCGCCGCCTCGCATGCCCGTGGGCCGCAAGCGTTAGCGTTATCCAACGCGCCCACGGGCCTCTAGCGGCCCTCCGAGAGGCGCGTTTTCGATGCATCCTGAACCATCCCCCGTGTCCGCTTGGCGGCTCACGCCTTTCCTCGCCATCGTCCTCAGCGGCTTCCTGGCCATCGCGATGCCGCTGCCCGTGCTGTCTCTGCGCGTCCATGACGGGCTGGGCTTCTCCCTCGTCACGGCCGGCTGGGTGGTCGGGGCGCAGTCCCTGGCCACCATCCTGACGCGGCAATGGGCGGGGTCGCTGATCGACCGGCGCGGGCCCAAAGCAGCCGTCATGATCGGCTTGCCGCTCGCTGCCCTGTCCGGGCTAATCCTCCTTGTCTCCACCTTCGTCACCGATCCCGGCGCCTCGCTCGCCGTGCTGCTGGTCGGGCGCTTGGTCATGGGACCGGCCGAGAGCCTTTTTCTGACCGGGGCGATGACCTGGGGCATCCTGACCCTTGGCGCCCATCGAACCGGGGTGGTGATGACCTGGCAGGGGATCGCCATGTTCGTCGCGCTCGGCCTCGGCGCACCCCTGGGCCTCGCGGTGATGGGGGCATACGGCTTCGCGGGGGTGGCGATCGCGGCTGTCCTGTTGCCGCTCCTCGGATTGGCGGTTGCGCTGTCGCAGCGGGCAATCGCGCCGCTGGCAAAGGGGCGCCGCGCCTCCTTCCTCAGCGTGATCGGCCTCGTCTGGCGGCAAGGTGCGGTGCTGCTCCTCGGCGTCGCGCCGCAAGCCGTGCTGGGCAGCTTCGTCGCGCTCTATTTCGCCAGCCGTGGCTGGGAAGGGGCGGGGCTCTCCCTCACCGGATTCGGGATCGGTTTCATCCTGGTCCGCCTCTTCCTTTCCCACCTGCCGGACCGGCTTGGTGGGAGACGCGTGGCGGCGGGGTCACTGGTGGTGGAGGCGCTCGGCCAGGCGCTGCTGTGGACGGCCCCGACGGCCTCCCTCGCGCTGTTAGGCGCTTCGCTGACCGGCGCGGGTTTCTCTCTCATCTTCCCGGCCATGGGGGTGGAAGCCGTGCGGCGCGTGCCGGAAGCCAGCCGTGGCCTTGCCATCGCCAGCTTCAGCGCCTTCCTGGACGTGGCGATCGGACTGTCCGGCCCTGTCGCAGGGCTGATCGTGGGACTCGGCGGCTATCCCGCGGTGTTTCTGGCCGGGGGGATCGGCTGCCTCGCTGGATTGCTGTTGTTGGTGGGACGAGACGCTCCGGCCGAACGGGCATGAAAAAGGGGCGGCGGATTTCTCCGCCGCCCCTTTTTTTGTCCCGATCCGGGTGACCCGCTTAGGTCACCTGCAGCCGCCGCTCCACGATCTGCGTCTTCATGTTCTTCTGCAGCTTCTCGAAGGCGCGAACCTCGATCTGCCGCACCCGCTCGCGCGAAATGTTGTACTGCTGCGAGAGCTCCTCGAGCGTGGTCGGCTCGTCCTTCAGCCGGCGCTCGATCAGGATGTGCCGCTCGCGGTCGTTCAGCGTGCTGAGCGCGGAGTTGAGCAGGTCGCGCCGGTTGGTCATGTCCTCCCGGTCGGCAAGCTCCTCCTCCTGGCTCTCGCTGTCGTCCACCAGCCAGTCCTGCCACTCACCCTCGCTATCGGCGCGGATCGGGGCATTCAGGCTGTTGTCCGGGCTCGCCAGACGACGGTTCATCGACACCACGTCCTGCTCGGGAACCTGCAAAACGCGGGCGATCTTCTCCACCTGCTCGGGCTTGAGGTCGCCCTCCTCGAGAGCGGCCATCTGACCCTTCAGCCGGCGAAGATTGAAGAACAGCTTCTTCTGCGCGGCGGTGGTGCCCATCTTCACCAGCGACCAGGAGTGCAGGATGTATTCCTGGATCGCGGCGCGGATCCACCACATGGCGTAGGTGGCCAGACGGAAGCCACGGTCCGGATCGAACCGCTTCACCGCCTGCATCATGCCAACATTGCCCTCGCTGATGAGCTCTCCCACCGGCAGGCCGTAGCCGCGGTAGCCCATGGCGATCTTGGCGACGAGGCGGAGATGCGAGGTGACGAGCTTGTGGGCCGCGCCTTCATCCTGGCTGTCGCGCCAGCGCTTGGCGAGGTTGAGTTCCTCCTCCGGCGCCAGCATCGGAAACTTACGGATCTCCTGCAGATAGCGGGAGAGATTGCCCTCGGGGGCGATCGGTATCATCGAACTGGAAGCCATGGATGCATCTGCCTCCTGAACCGGCCGGGCGGCCCCCGGGACGGGCGGGCGCGCGGACGGCTGAAGATCGGTACGGGAAATCCGTACCTCGCCTCGGCGCGCTGGGCCCTGAGCCCATCAAGAACGCCCGCCACCCCCAATGTTTTCCCGCGTTTTTACCGCGAGTGCGAAACACGATGGCGAGTGAACCTGACGGCGCCCTGTCACTGGCGCCCGGTCACCGAAACTGAAGTGCTTGTAATCTATTCCCGACCTGTTCGCAAGGGAATCCAGACCGGACAGGTACGGTTAAACCCCGTAGTGCCGCATCCCAGCCCCGCAAAAGGGTCATGCGCTGGCGTCGAGGGTCGTGACCAGCGTTGCCATGTCCGGTGGAAGCGGCGAGGTGAAGCGCAGGGGCTGGCCAGTGACGGGGTGGCGGAAGCCAAGGGTCTCGGCGTGCAGGGCCTGCCGTGGGAAGGCCAGCAGCGCCTCCCTCGCGACCTCAGGCAACCCGCGCGCTGCGACCGGGGTACGGCGGAGATAGACGGGGTCGCCCACCAGTGGGTGGCCGATATGGGCCATATGAACCCGGATCTGGTGGGTGCGCCCGGTCGCCAATTTGCAGCGCAGAAGGGCACAGGATCCGGCCCAGGCCCGCTCCGTCGTGTAGTAAGTGAGGGCGTTCTTCCCGCCGCGCGTCACCACCGCCATGCGCTTGCGGTCCGCAGGATGTCTGCCGATCGCCGTCTCCACGCTGCCCGAAACAAGGGAAGGAACCCCCCAGGCAAGGGCCAGGTAACTCCGTTCCAGGTCGCGCTCTGCGAAGGCGGTGGAGAGGGCGTGATGCGCCACCTCCGACTTCGCCACCACCATCACCCCGCTGGTCTCCTTGTCCAGCCGGTGGACGATCCCCGGGCGCTTCTCTCCCCCGATTCCCGAGAGCTCTTCCCCGGCATGGGCGAGGATGGCGTTTACCAATGTTCCGTCCGGATTGCCGGGCGCGGGATGCACGACCAGCCCGGCCGGCTTGTTCAGCACAATGAGATCCCGGTCCTCGTACAGGATCGCCAGGTCCATGGCCTGGGGCAGGGGGGTCGCGGCCTCCGGCGGCGGGACGGTGAGAGTGTAGCGGGCCCCGGCGCGCAGCGATTCGGAGGGGTCCCGCGTCTCCGCCCCGTCCCGCGCCGCGTGCCCGGCCTCCACCAGCGCCTTGACGCGGGAGCGCGACAGACCGCCCATGCCGGCGAAGGCCCGGTCCAACCTGTCCCCCTGCTGTTCGGGGGTGGCGGTGAATTCCAGGATCCCGGGCGGATCGGCGGAGGGTTCGGTGCGCGCGCTCAAGGTTCTCGTCTGGGTCATGGGGGTGCTGATCATTGCGGCCAGCGCGACGCTCGTTGTGATGATCGTGCAGCGCGCCGGCAAGGCCGTTCCCAGCGCGCCCGCTCTCGTCTCGCCGTCCGGCCCGGTGCAGGACATGTCGCTGGGCCAGCCACCCGGCAGCCGGATCGCCGGAATCGCGCCCGGAATCGAGGGGCGGGTGGCGGTATGGGTGCAGCGGCCGGATGGCGACCGGCTGGTCATCCTGGACACCCGCAGTGGCCGTGCCCTGGGCGAGATCCGCCTGGGGGATTGAGGCCCGTGGCCCATCGCAAGCCCAACCTGCCCGTGAAGGACTGCGCGACCTGCGGGCGGCCCTTTGCTTGGCGGAAGAAATGGGCGCGGGACTGGGACGCTGTGCGCCACTGCTCGGATGCCTGCCGCAGCGGCCGGCACCCCTCCGCGCGCCGGGGCAGGGGGGCTGCAGAGGTGAAGAATGGCGCGGATGCAAAAAACCCGTCCGACCCGGCTTGATCACCCCGCGCATCCTGGATAGAAGGCGCCTCCCGACGGCCACGTCCCCATCGTCTAGAGGCCTAGGACACCGCCCTCTCACGGCGGTAACAGGGGTTCGAATCCCCTTGGGGACGCCACCGGCGTCTACGGGCATAGCGTTTTCAGTACCTTCCAAGTTGTGGGTGGCAAACTACGTACCCTGTTTGCCACTCGGGGTGCTTTTCGCAGCATAGGCAGCGAATGCCTCATCGGACATTCGTCCTCCATCCGCCTGCTTGGTGTAGCGCGCCGTCTCCGCTGGGCTGGCGTGCCCGAGGACAGCAGCAATAGCCGCCTGACTGACCCCACTCTCGGCGAGGGTGCTGCCTAGGTCGTGCCGCAGCCCATGGGCCGTGCGTCCAGTGAGCCCAGCTTCCTGAGCCCGCTCCCCAAACCATTGGCCAAAGCCATCCGGGGTGAAAGGCTTGCCGTAGTCGGTCTGTATAAAGGTGGGCTGATCACGGGGAGCGTTTTCTAGTTCAGCTAGAAGCTCGGGCTGGATCGGTACATTGACCGGCTTGCCTGTCTTCTTCTGGTCGAACTTGATGCGGCCGCTGCGAACATTGTCCCACCCAATCCGCACAATGTCACTGCGGCGGAGGCCCGTGGTAACGAACAGCGCGTAAGCCAGACGGGCCTTCGTGCCCGAAGGATGGTGGGCCTTGAACGCGGCCTTGTCGGCGTCGGACCACCGCTCATGGCTCTTGTTTCGCTCGGGGAGGCGCTTCACTTCCTTCGCGGGATTGTCCTTCCTCATGCCGCGCTGGACTGCCACCTCCAACACCTGCCGCAGCACCTTGAGCAGGTTGTTACCCTCGGCAGGGGTGCTTTCCCGCTTCTCCACGATTTGCGTGATTATGCGGCTGGTGAGCGTGGCGACCTTCCCGGGTCCATAATCCTTGCGGAACCGCTCAAGCTGGCGGCGCCGCACCTGCTGGGTAGCAGGCGCAAGGCGCTTGAAGGCTGTCGAGGCGTAGTAATGGACACACGCTGCATCAACGCTGCCGGGCTCGATTTTGCTTGCGCCAACCGGCTCAGGCTGGTCTTCCAAATGCCGGGTATATGCCCGCATGAATTCGAGCGAGTACGGCTCCCCCGGCAGGGGTGTATTTTTGCCGTGCCGTCGAAAGTAGTGGTACGTGTGCCCACGTGCCACGACCTTCCGATGATACGGAAGAGTCTTCCTAGCCATTGATGAGGCGGTCCCATTGATCGTCCTCGGCGAAGTCACCGGGCTCGCCACCATCCTCAACTGGCAAACTCCAAAGGGCTCGGTCCAATTCTCGGACTAGCCACCGCTTCGTACGGCTGGAGAACACCCGCGCCCTAGGCATCAGGCCAGCTTCCACCATGGCGTCGAACTGCGTGGGTGACACGCCCACAAACGCTGCCGCCTCTGCTCGCCCAATGGCTCCCGGCGGGAGATTGGGCGGAATGGCTTCGTGGCGCCGCTGCTGTGCAGGAGCCGTGGCCATCACAACCCGCCCACCGAAGGCTGCTCGCCACCCTGGGCGCCGCGAGGGTTCCAGCCCTCCACCTCCCGCACTTCGTCGGCGGTGAGAATATTGTTGCGGACAGCGATCTCGTGAGCTTGCCACCGGCTCACATAGTCGCCGCGCATCAGGCCCGACATGTCGAGTTCCAGTTCGTGCGTGTCGCGGCTGGCAGCGCCGAACACGCTGCGGCTGAACTCGGCTTCGATCTTCCGCGCCCAGGGTGTCAGCGTGAGTTGCGCGAACCAGAGCGATGCCTGCGCCGCGTTGGTGAAGGTGTTGTGTTCGTAAGCCTGAACGATGGGCGGTGGCACCTGGAACAGGCGGCAAATCTCCTCCACGGAGAAGCGACGGGACCCCAATACCTCGGCGTCTTCGGGTGACAGGCTAATGCCCTGCCACTCGGCGCCGTTCTCAAGAATCATGATGCGCCCGCCGTTGCGGCTGCCCGAGTAGTTCCGCTCGAAGCCCATGCGGATGCGGTCGGCCACGTCCTGGCTGGGGATCTTGCTCGGGAACTTCAGCACGCCGGATGGGGTGGCGCCGTTGCGCCATTGCGCGCCCGACCACTCCTGCAAGGCAAGGGCATTACCCAGTACGTCAGGAGCGCGGCTCACGCGGCTGCGGCCGATGACACCGTCGTCGCTGCGGTCCCGGAGATGGAACACTTCGCCAGCCAGGTATCGGCGGCGCTGCACGTTGCCACCCGCCCGCGTCGGCCCGCTGGGGGCCACGTCATAGGCCAGGGCGCCGCTGGGCAGGCGGACCACCTGCACGGCGCCCCAGGGCACAGGGTGCAGCCCCACGGGGCGACCCGCGCCATCCGTCTCGATGATGGATAGCGCATTACCGCGCGACAGCACCTGGGCAACGGTCCACTCCATCCAATCGGGCCATGTCTGGTCCGGGTTGGGGCGGCGTAGGAGCCGGGCGACGGGATGGGTCGGGGCCTCGGTGCGGCCCTCCAGCGTGCGGTGATAAACGAGGGCGGGCAGGCTCGCGAGCGCGGACGAGACGGCGGCTACGCAGGCGTAAACGGCCGAAAGGTTCTCGGCCAAATGGGGACTGACATAGGCGCCCGAGGCTGTGGGCTGGACGCCGAACGCCTCGGCGTAGCCCGGC
This sequence comes from Roseomonas sp. WA12, assembly GCF_054165765.1. Classification (NCBI taxonomy): domain Bacteria; kingdom Pseudomonadati; phylum Pseudomonadota; class Alphaproteobacteria; order Acetobacterales; family Roseomonadaceae; genus Roseomonas; species Roseomonas sp. WA12. The sequence goes on from NZ_CM135108.1 coordinate 831,788, forward strand.
GGGCTGGACCCCATGCTGCGGCTCTCCGCGCGGCGCAGGCGGACGGTCCGGCGCTCGGCCATCACAGCGTCTCCAAGAAGCGGCGACGGGCAGCGGCATCGCCCAGGGCGACGCGGTGCCGGGCTTCAACGGTCGTGGCGCTGTAGGCGGGAAATGCCTGCACCACGGACACCTCCAACAGGTCCACGGCGCGCAGCTCCCGGCGATCGGTCGCGGGCCACGCCTCGTCCTTCGGCCGGAAGGTGAACGACATGCCGCCCAGGTCGCGCCGCTCGGCTAGGGCGAGGATATCCCGGCCTAGGCCGGTGTCAGGCACGTCGAGGGAGAAGTGCAAGCCCCGGCTGTCCTCGTTGAGCCGCAGCGTGCCCGATGCGGTGCGGGCCAGGAGGCGGCCGGGGTCGTGGTCCACCAACGCCAGAATGTCGGCTCGGCTCGCCAGGGCTGCCCGGAAGGCACCGGGCATGATGGTCTCGGTAAAGCTGCCGATCTTGGCGGGCGAGCCGAACACGGCGGCGTAGCCCTCCAGCCGGCGACCGGCGGCGCGCAACTCGGTGGCTGCTCGACGCTCCAGCCCATCCGGGAAACGCGCCGCCGGGTTCACGCCGCGATGTCCCGAATGGCGGCGAAGGACTCCGGATGCCGCACGGCGATATCGACCGTCATCATGGCCCTGATCTGGACGTTCCCCTTCGCGTAGGCAGTGGCCTCGTAGGGGTTCACCAGAATGTCGAGTTCCGACCACACGCCGATGATGAGGTCCGACCAGTTGCCATAGATCACCGGTGACAGGTTCGTGCCGGTTCCCTTCGTCAGGTTGCTCGGGACGTTGTTGGAAACGGTCGGGGTCATGCCTTGGAACATGACCTGCACGCCGAGCGGGTTGCCGTCCGTTGCCTTCAGCTTGGCAGCGGCACGCCGGACCTTTGTGTTCGTGAGGAAGCCCATGGAGCCGCCCGTGGCGTCGGCGTCGTCCACCACGCCCATGAGGTCGGCGAGGGCGTCGAAGGTGATAGGGCCTCCGTTCGCACCCAGGGCGACGCTGCCGATGCCCGAGGTGTTGAGGATGCCGCGTGGCTCGGCGCCCGTGCCGCTGCCGAGGATAGCGGCGAGGTCGAGCGTGCGGGCCAGCTCCTGCGCCATGTCGTTGCGGGCAAGCTGCTCCACGTCCGGGCTCGCCTGCTGGATCATGTTGCGCGACCATTCGGAAATCACGCCGCAGTGCTTCGGCGACAACGTAATGCTGTCGAAGGCGGGGTCCGAGTTTGGCAGCGCAGTGTTCTCGGCCACCCAGCCCGCGACCACGCTGGCCTTGCGGCGGGGGATGGTGACGTTGCCGGTCAGGCCTGTGAGCATTGTGGCGCCCATGGCGCGGACGCGGTTTGAGCGACGCAGGCGGTCGATGAACAGGTCACCCCGGTAGTCGGTCGGGATGAGCGTGCCGCCGGGGCCAGACGCGGGGAGGGCGGTCGTCATCACGCGCTGCTCCACATCGGCTGGAGCGCCCATGTGCCAGAGCATGCCCTGGGCGCGGCGACCGGAACGGCGCTCCAACTCGGCGCTCACCTCACGGGCGCGGCCTGCGGCCTGATCGGTGCCGCCCATCGCGGCGCGGGCCACGTCGAGCAGGCCGACACCGGCAATGGCGCGGTCGAGGTGGTCGTCACCCGTGCCGCCCACGGGCGTTCCGGCCGCACGACGTTCGGCATCCTCCACGGTGGACTGACGCCCGATGCGCTGTTCCAGGTTGTCCAGCTCGGTCTTGAGAGCATCCCACTTGGTGCGCTGTTCGGTGGACAGGTCGCCGTTCTCTCCGGCGGGCTTGTCGTTGAGAGAGCGCATTTCGGTGGCGACAGCCGCCCGACGCTCCATGAGGTCTCGTAGAAGGGCCATAGCGGCTATCCATCCCTATCCAAGGTTGCAGAATGAAAGGTGGGGCGGGGGTGCTGCGGTGCCGGACAGCGGCGAGGTGAAGATCGAGAAAAGCCCTCGCCGCGACGCGTCGGAGAACACGCCTGCCCGGCACCGCTTCGTGAGCTTCCCGCATCACGAACTGGAGGCGAGCCGATCGGGCCGCAGGGCCGCTTCGATCGACCGAAGCGTATCTCCGTCGATGCTCGCGAGGCGGGTAAGGCCACGCGCGTTCATTTCGATGTCATGGGACATGCCGTAATGATCAGTCTTGCCGCTTCTCCAATGGATGGCGGCGGCAGGATGCGTGAGGAACACGTCGATCCGCTCGACGGCCTTTGCATGCAGCGCGTCGGCCAGAACCGCTTCGAAGGCATCGCCAAACATCTCGGCGCCTAGAATGGAGCTGTCCGAGTGCTCGGGAGGCAGTAGCCAGCACGACCAAGCCTGCTGGAAGACATCTACCTTTGCGCCGCCGCTCATCGCCGCAACGATCATGAAGGCGCACGAGAAGGCGGTTGAGCGTGCGGCACCACCGGGGCCGGGCTTCGACCGTTGAAAGCCGTCCCGCCGGTCGTCCATTCCCTTCTGAATGTAGCGATACATCATTTCAGCGGTTTGAGGGCGAACCCCCAAGGTTCGGACAGCGTACTGCCCGAGGAACTCTTTCATCAGCATGGCTCCGGTGCCCCCGCCCAAACATGTTGCCATAGTGCCGCACAAAATTGTGCAGCACAAGCCCATAAGTTGCCGGAGTGGTATCAGGACGTGGTCTCTCGTTCGGACGCGCGAGTTGTGCGAAGCTTGCCGGACCGTCCTGGAGCAGATTGCGTGAGCCCTGAGACTTTCAAAGATCTCCTAAACGACATCTTCTTCAACGCCTCAGCGGTTTTGGCGCTCCTTTCCGCGGCGGGTGGAGTTTTTGGTGCTTACCTTAGCTGGCGAAATGCAAAAGTCGCTGAAGCCGAGATCAAAATCTCTGCCGGCGCGCTTTCTGGGCTTCCCCATATTGTCTTTAAACGTGAGGGCGGCACCGATGGTGGCCCGTCCCCTTCGGCCACAAGGGAGGGAATTACCAAACCATTCGAGGTGGAGGCACTTGCGAACTACTACAACCAGGCACTAAGTAGGGCGAACATTAGTTTTTGGTTTAGCTTGATATTTGCTTCTGTGGGATTTGGAGTAATCATCTTTGCATTCATCACTCACACCCAAGGCGATTTGGCTGGAACAATCGTTAAGGTTGCGAGCGGCGCTGTAATCGACGCTGTTTCTGGGCTGTTTTTTGTGCAGTCGACTAATGCGCAGAAGTCCATGGCGGAGTTCTTTGAGAAGCTTCGGCTTGATCGCTTGAACGCTGAAGCTAGAGAAATGATCAGCGAAATAGAAAATGTCGCCACACGCGATCAACTCAGGTCGCAACTCATTCTAAAATATTCCGGAATTGAGCGACTTTTAGTGGGCAATTAACCCACAAACACCCCGGTGAACCTGTAGCCAGGTTCTGCGATAACTGCGCCGACTGCCCGCGGGTCACCGTGAGGAGAACCACAATTGGCCGTCATAGCCCTGGCTGCGGTTCATGGCAGGCTGGCCACCAAGTCTGAGAGTCAGTCGGCTACGCTAAGTTGATTTGACAAAATGCCGGGGTAATGTCACGCGTTGGCAGCATCCTCCAGGCGTGGGGAGGGGGCCCCACGCCTGGAGGATGCTGCCAGGCAGCGACGATCGCGCAAGATCTTGATTTTGCTGCGGAATTTGCCTTTCGGCAAAATGATGGTGGATTTCATGAAGTGGCTCCTCGGGGGCGTGCTCATGGAAGTCATTGTACGCGTTTTCCTCGGCTAAAGCAACAGAAAGCGAGGGAAATCAGGCGGTTAACGTGGGTGTGATCTCTTTTGGCGTCAGTCGATCAGCACCCCCGTGAACTCGTAACTGGGCTCTGCGGGCATTCGCGCCGATTGCCCGCAGGCCATGATGAGCGCCACGAGTGGGTCTATTCGGCCCCGGCTGCGGTCCTTGGCAGGCTTGCGGGCGCCGGCTGGGTCCGTATTCACCGTGATGTTGGATAGGCACCACGTAAGCAGCGGATTGCCGCCGTGCTGTAGCTTGCCTTCTAGCACCAGCCGCTCGAACTGCTCCACGCTCGGGCCCATGTCCTTGAAGCCTTGCCCGTGAGGCTCGAAGGGAAGCCAGATGCCCTCCGAGTCGCAGATTACTTCGAGGTCTTTGAACATCCACCGATCAAACGCGACGGATTGCAGGTCGTAGTCCGCTGCAAGCTCGCGGAGCTTCGCCGCGACGAATGCCTTGTTGATGGCCCGACCCGGCGTAGAGATGATGCAACCCTGGTCACGCCAGAGCCGGTACGGCGCTCGGTCGGCCCGTTCCTTCTGGTCTAGCTGCTCGGCAGGGAGGAAGCCCCATGCCAGGACGTGACCGCTGTCCGGGAAGTAGAGCGCGAGGCCCGTCAGGTCCGACGCCGAACCCAGGTCTAGACCGGCTATGCAGCGTTGCCCGCGCAGCGCGGCAACGTCGAACGGTTCACCCAGCGGGTCCCAGTCTCGCGCATGTATAAGGCGCTCATCGGCTTCTACGGGCTGATTTAGATACAGGTTGCGGAACACCGCCTCCCGCGCCGGGATGCGTTGGGCAACGCTCGCCTCCGAACGCATCTCCTCCAGGCTGCGGAAGTCGCCCAGGGCGGGATTCGCCTTTGCCCAGGTGGCTTCGTCCCAAGGATCGTCGGTTTGCGGCGATGTGAAAACGTGGCCGGCGAAAGTCGCGTCCTCTACTAGGCCGTCTCGCACCTGCTGCGCATAATTGGCCAGCTCTGTCATAACGTGGAACGGATCCGCGCTCATGGTCGAGACAACGATGCCCAGGGGCTCGGCCCGTGCGCCCGTGCCGGTGCGGAGGTTGTCCAGCAGCACGCGGCTCGGCCATTGGGCGAGTTCGTCACAGACATAAAATGAGGACGAAAGCCCGTGAGCCTTCCGGGCGTCGCTGGACAACGGCAAGTAGATGCTACCTGTGATTTCGTCTTCCAGCTCCTTCTTGAACTCGCGGATGACGATGCGCGCGGACAGTGCTGGGTCGGCCAGGATGAAGGCGCGCATTTCAGCGAAGATCAGCGCCGCCTGCCCGCGGTCGGCAGCGGCCGAAAACACCTGCCCCCGCTGTTCGGCCTCCGGCCCGCAGAGGTGGGCCAGGGCCAGAGCCGCAGCGAGCGCCGTCTTGCCGTTCTTTCGACCCATGGTGATGAGCGCCTGCCGCACCACCCGGCGGCCGGTGTCGTCGGTTCGGTAAATGTCTTCGATGATGGTTCGCTGCCAATCGCGGAGCAGGAACGGCTTCCCGGCATGGGCGCCGCTGGTGATTTTCAGGCCCTCAATCCAGTTGATCATCCGCTCGGCACGGGTGGCACCCAGATACTCAGGGGTGAAGGTGGCTTGCGGGGCGTTTGCCCCCACGCGTACGGGCTTTGCGCCGGGGCCGCGCCGTCCCATCAGCTTTGCCCTCCACGCCGGAAACTAACTCTCTTCTTGTGCCCAGGTCGGTCGATCCCCCCAGCCCCGGGAGATTTGCTCGCGGTGGGCTGCTCCTGCCGCCACCAATGCCCGGAGTCGTTGGGTTTACCGGCTGCATCGCAGCCACGGGCACGGGGCTGGCCCCCCTGGCGCCGCTGCTTGTGACAGTCGGAGCAGAGCCCGCGCAGGTTGGACGGGTGGTCCGCGCCGCCCTGGCTTCGCTGCACGATGTGGTCCACGTCCGTCGCCCGCAGCCCGCACCCAGGCGTGGCACACACGGGCTGGGCGGCCAGCACAACGGCCCGCAGGCGCCGCCATGCTGTGGTGCCGTAGTACCCGCTGCTCATGGCGCTACGGCCGCGACAGCAGCGCCCATGGGGGTGCCTGTCTCCCTGGGCACCTTGCCCAGTACCTCTACCCGATAGCGGGCCACCCTCGCGCGGGCTCGGGCCGCATCAGGCGTCTCGGACCGTTCGACCGGCGGAGGCGAGGGCAGGGCTGCCAGCTCACGCCGCTGGCGACAGCCGACGCATTCGACACGCACCTCCCCTCTCGCACCGGCGACCACCGCCACAGAGGGCTCCTCGCACTTCGGGGAGGCGCAGATGGGCCGCAGCTCCAGAGCCCGGCGGATGAACCGCATGGCTGCGGGCGTGTTGGCGATGAGCGGGGTCATGGCCGCACCTCCCCGCGTTCACAGCCTGTTCGCTGCTGGCCAACCTTCCGGGCCGACCTACCCCGTCCGGGCCGACCCTGGGCCGACTTGCAACGGGTAGGTTGGCCCACGTTTCGCCCAGCATTTACGGGTGTTTCCTGCACATGGCCCGACCGGGCCGACCTAGTGGCCCACACTTGGGGGCTGGTACTGCCTACACGCCGCTGGCCCCACACCCAGCACCACAGCAGATCCTGGGTAAACTCTTGTGGGATAGGTAGGCCCGGTTGGGCCACCCTGGGTGAAGCCCTGTAATTACGGGGCAAATGCCGGGCCGACCTACCTTTTGCAGGTCGGCCCAAGGTCGGCCCGGAGCAAAAGTTCGGCCCGGAGCAAAGCGCCTCGGTACCGGCGCCGCGCATCTCAGAACGCCGCATCATCGCCCTCCACCGGATGGGGCCGCGAGGCCTCCATGGGCTCGGCCGCCTCGGTGCGGACGTACACGCGCCGCTTCTCGCCGCCTCCGCCTCGCCGCCGCTCCATGACCCACCCAAGGTCCCGCATGATCGACGCCAGCCGCATGTCATCGGCCCTGGTCGCAGGTCGGGTGTGCTCACTGGACTCGTCGGCTCGTGAGGTGTGCGTGGTCGTCAGCAGCCGCAGGAGGGCGTCCTTCTCGGCGTACTCGTGCCTCGCAACCTGCTTCCGCACCTGTTCGATAAGCGGGTCCGTGTCCCGCCGCTCCTGGGCTACGGCAGCCTGCGCGGCCTCCAGTTCGTCGGAGTCGAGGTACCAAAGCTCACCGGCCTCGTACCGATGCCGGGCTTCCGCCCATAGCTGATCCCGGTCAGCGGCCAGCCCGGCCAAGTCCACCTTTTCCTTGCACTCCACGATCCAGAACCGCCGGTTGCCGGTTTCATCCTTGAGGTAGCCCCGCCCGTTCGGGTTCACGGTGCCGATAAACACGCACTGGCGTGGGTGGTCCTCAGTCGAGCGCGCATAGGGCGCTCGAAAGCGGTCCACGGACGTGGACAGGAACCGCTTCACCACGTCAGCCTCGGACTTTGTGACGTTGGTGAGTTCGGCCAGTTCCACGACCCAACGGCCCTGGATATACAGGCCGGCGTCCTTGGTCCCGATCTCGGGCAAGTCCTCCCCGAACCATTCACCCCCGGCCAGAACACGGGCGGCGCTCGACTTCCCGATGCCCTGCGCGCCTTCGAGGATCAGCGCCGTATCCACCTTGGCGCCCGGCTGCATGACGCGAGCGACAGCGGCGATCAGGAACCGGCCGAAGGCCCGGTGGAGCGGCGTGTCCTCGGCGAAGAAGTAGCGGGGGAACAGCAAGTCCAGCCTGGGCACCTGATCCCAGATCAGCCCGCGCAGGTAATCCTGCGGGGGGTGGAAGCCGTGTTCCTCGGCCACCATGGCAACGGCAGCCTGCACGTTCTCCATGCTGGCCGTTAGCCGCCGGCCCTCTAGCCAGACCTTGAGATGGGAGAGGTCCGTTTCCCGGAGCCGGCGAGGGGTGTCGCCCTCGTCCTTCTCATCCCAGGGCGGCCGACGCGTGATCTGCGGGAACCCCGAGAACTGGTCTAGGCGGATTAGCCCGGCCAGCTCCGGAGCGTGCCGCACGGCGTGGTGGACATTCTTGAGGGTCGGGAGCGGCTCGCCCCGTGGCCCAATATCAAGGCCATCCCCCCAACCAGGATTCTCCCGCCGACGAGTCTGGGTCTTGTCCCATATGCGCCGAAGCTCGCGCCCGTTGTTCGCATCGCCCTTCTCGCGGCACCACTCGACCGTGGGGGGCCAAGTGCGAATGGCGTCGCATACCTCGTCATAGGTGAAGCTGTGGCGGGCCAAGGCTGCGCCGAGCGCCATGGCACTCCGGGACCGATCTCGACGGTCGTGACGAGTGACATACAGCAGGTCGTGGAGCTTGCCGTCCTTCTCGGCCGCGTCCTGAATGCGCGGCCAGACAGCGCCGACTGGACCACCCATGGGGATGACCCGGTCCTCGCCACGCTCGAAGTCGGGCCCAATCCGACCCAATAGGTCGCAAAGGGCATCGTAACCGACCCGTCGAAGTTCAGCCGGAGCGCCGTCCAGGCCCCGGTCGGTGACAGCGAACCACCGGCCGGCAAGGTACACCTCGATGGCTGGCGGGTGTGCCTCTCCATCGCCCCTCTTGAACGCCCTGCCGCCACCCTCGGCGACCCACCGATTGCTGCGGCACTTGGCGAGGTCCGATGTCCGGTACAGGAAGAACACCTTCACCCCGGTACCGCTCGGGGACACCTCGACGTAGCTGCCCAGGAGGGCGATGACCTTCTTAGCCCAGGGCTCGAGGGCACCCAATTCGGGATCGCGGCAGGTGTCGAGGTCAACACCACCCAGGGACCAGCCCTCAGGAAGGTGCGGGGCACACCACCCCTCCGGATCAGGGCCAAGAACGAGCCCAACCAGTCCGCTTCCCTTTGCGGCAGCCGCACTGCGGGTGAGGAGGTTGAGGGGGTCTGCCCAGCTAGCCCCTACGGGTGCTTTCCCGAGGGTGCCGTCCTGCCTCCGAGTTTCCCGCCAGCCAATCCACCTACGCACCTCGGCCAAGTCTGCCAGCGGCACGCTGTATCCGCTTTCCGGGGCATGACCGGCTTTGCTAGTCTGCCCCTGGTTGTGCCCCGCAAGCTCAGCCACCCCGGCCCCGCTCTCCGCGTCAACGGAGGCGGGGCCAACTGCTTCTGAGGGAGGAGCGTTTGCCAGCCTCTCGGAAAAGCCCGAAAAACCGTGGGGCAGGGGAGGCGTGTTTGCCTCCGCAGTACGTTGATCTACTTGGCTTTCCAGCGTCCCCTTGGGGACGCCAGCCGGCGTCGGTCAAGTCAGTCAGTACGTTGCGCGGTGTCTCGGCGCCGCGTTTTCGTTTGTGGGTTACCGGTTTCCACAGCAGTAACCGTTCAAGGCTGATGAGCGTCGCTGGACGTTCGTTCGGTCTGCTCAAGCACGCCGGAGTAGTGTCCCAGCATCTTGCAACGCGCCTGCCGAAAGGTGGCCAGCAATGAGCTGCTGTGCCAGCCACCCGCCTGGGAGGTGACGCTCGCTTGCGCGTGCGTGCCTGAGACACCTCAGCAATCCGGGCGAGGAGGCGGAGCCGGCATCGTGGCGCTGAGCGACGTAATTGCAGGCGTCTGCCGGGCCATCGGCTCCGGAAACGCTCAGCATCCCAAGACTTCCCGAGCTACTCTGTAACGACGACCAGCTACTTGCCGTGGGGTTCGATGTTCAAGGACATCGGTTGGTGCGGCGGTGGATCAGCTTTCGCTGAAGTTTGCGCGTTTCAAGAAGTCCGGCCGCAGCCCTCGCGGGGCCCGCAACCAGAGGGCGATGTCTCGAAGGAGCCTTGTGACAGCGCTCATCCTTCATTCCTCCAAGGCCCGGTCTTCTGCCGTGACCCTGGTTGTCATGAAGCCGCAATGGATCGTTCGACGCTACGTTCCATGGCGAGCAATCGTATCGGCTTCCACACGCAATGCGTGTTATCTCCTGCTCGCGGTCGGACTGCTGCTCACCCGTCTCGGGTGTAGGCCCAGCATCTAGGTGACCGGCAGAACCGGTGCACATCCAGTCGGCAACGCGTTTCCGTGGCGCAGGAATTTGGAGCCCGTACTACAATGGCTGGGCCAATTGCCGGACGAGGATCATAGGCGCGGCAAAGGTGACCAAGGGATGGGGGACCGGACCCTCCGAACGCGCTGAACCTTCGCCGCTCGGCTCAGTCTAGCCGTTATGAAGCAATGTTCGGGACCGATAACTGCCTGCCCGAAAAGGGCGGTGGTCTCGAGAATCTCTGAAACTGCCAAATTGCCACGCATGGCATCTGCGAGCGTATTCCAAAGCTTGGCCGCCCTTCTTGCTCCTTCTCCGGCGCCGTCTGGCACGCTAGAGCAAGTCGGACATCAGCATTGGCTTGGACAGTCCTTCGATGACGCGGACACTGCAGGACGGGGAGCGTTTCCTAGCCTTGGACGGAGCTCGCGGCTGGGCAGCCGCCGCGGTCATTCTCTACCACGCCATTCTTCAATATAGCCCTGCCCTGAACGCCAACGTCGGCGATCCCCCTGCGCAGCTTCTCGGCCTTGAGGGGGTCATCTCGAAAACTGCGCTGACCCTCTTCAACGGCCAAGTAGCGGTAACGCTGTTCTTCATCATCAGCGGCTTCGTGCTCTCTCGTTCCTTGCAGGCTCGTGCGAACCTAAACCTCAGGGAGGCAGCGGCCTTCTCCGTGCGTCGGGTCTTCCGGCTGATGCCCTCGATCTTCGTGTCAGTCCTCGCGATCTACCGGCTGACGCTGGCGCAGGTTCATTTCAACCATGGGACCGCGCCAACCTTCGACGCTGTCCTGCGCAACATGGTGCTCTTGGACGTCGGTGTGCACGGCGTGACATGGACGATTCAGGTCGAGATGCTCGCTGTCCCGGTCGTATTCGGGATCGCCCTAGCAACCCGTTACTTCTTCACGGTCGGCGCGGTCTGCGGCGTTATATATGGGCTGCTGGCCACGCAGAACCACGGGTTGAGCTTCCATCACCTGGGGCTTGCGACAGCAGTGCTTCCCTTCAGCCTTGGCATGCTTGTGGCTGAACCTGGATGCCGGCGCATGTTCGAGCGTGCGGGAACGGTCGAGGCGATCTCGGTCCTGCTTCTTTTCATTTTCATGCGCTTTTTCGAGTACCAGGCCCAGATTATGGCGTCTCTGGCCCAAACCTTGGCAGGAGCGTTGCCCGTCGCCATTCTCGCCTACTCGAACGGCAATTCGATTTCAGCGAGCTTAGAGTCCAACTTCTCGCAATTCCTGGGGCGGATTAGCTACAGTTTGTACCTGAGTGGACCGATCGTCGGTTCGTCGATCGTCTTCGGTCTTGGTTATGTCTGGGCGGTGCCGCCAATGCACCCGCTCGCTTGGGCCTCCTCGTCGGCCTTGCTACAACCGCCCTCACGATACCTGTCGCAGCATTAGCGGAGCGATATGTTGAACGGCCAGGCATCGCAGCAGGACGCTGGCTCGCTGCCTTAGTGGGCCTGTCGAAGCGTCGTCTGCCAGCAGCTGTCGTCGACGCAGCCTAACGTCAGCCCGCTGCTTGCTTATCCCGTGCCGCCAACCACTCCTCCGCGAGGAGAAGGTCAGCCGGCTTGTCCACATCCACCGCAGCCGCGCCGAACGGCAATTCCACCACGGCCAGCCGCGCGCCGCAGCGTCGCTCGAGGGCGTCCAGCGCCGCCCGAAGCGTCAGCCAGCCGACGACGTAACGCAGCAGCGTCCACGGCCCGAGCATCCGCGCCATCGCCAAAGGCTTCTTTCGCTGATCTTCCAACAACTGCCAGAAGCGAAGCGCACCGCTAGCCTCCGGTCGCGCCAGCAGGAAAAGATTGCAGCCGCTGAAGGCGCCGTCGCGAAAGCGAATCCAGGTTCGCTGCGTCCCTGGAAAGTCCTCCAGCACCGTCTCACGCCGCGCGAGCGCCGCGACGGCCGCGGCATCGGGCGGGGAGGCCGATAGCGCGTGCGTTAGCATCGCCGCCGTCAGCAGCGCGTGGTCGGCGGTGGTCACCAGCAGGGGGGCGCCGAACTCCTCGAACACTGCCGCCGCACTGCGGGCGGGGCTCGCCCCAGCAGGGCGTAGAACGACATCACCAAGGTCACCGACACCCTCCAGCGTCACCCCAGGCGCTTCGATCGACACGACGATGCGCCCAATGCCCGGCGCGGCCCGAAGCGCGGCGATCACGCGCAACAGCATCGGCACGCCCGCCACCGGCAGCAGCGCCTTGTGCGAGAGGCCGGCGGCCGCGGCCATCGGATCGGTGCCGCGTCGCTGCCCTGCCAGCACCAGCGCCGTCACGCCATCCGTCATCACGCGTCCAGCTGCTTCTCGTAGACGCGATAGGTCTTGTAGACGGTCGCGCCGAAGGATTCCGCCATGTGACGCATCGGCAGGTTGTCCTCCAGCACCCAGGACATCTCGATCTGCCGGATGCCCAGCGCCACAGCTTCCCTGCGCATGGCCTCAACCAGAAAAATCGGCAGCACGCGGCCAAGGAGCCCCACACCGAGTTTCCGGCGCACGCCCATCAGCGGCACCCGGGCGGTGGATACGCCCTCCACCTTCAGCCGCCACAGCAGCCGCGCCCAGCCGAGCGGCAGCAGGCGGCCGGACAAGTCGCGGATCGCCTCGTTCAGATTGGGCAGGCACACGCCGAAGGCGACCGGGCGACCCTCGATCTCCGCGAACCAGACCAGCCGTTCGTTCAGCAGTGGCCGCAGTTCCGAGGCAAGATGCGCCACCTCCTCGGGCGTGAAGGGGACGAAGCCCCAGTTGCCTGCCCAGGCCTCGTTGAAGATGTCGATCAGCGCGGCGACCTCCTCCCGCAGGGCCGAGCGGCGCATCGGCCGCAGCGTCACCCCAGGCGGCAAGCCGCGCGTGACGGCGCGCGCCGCGGCGGGCGGCATCGGCGATGAGAGGTCGCTGACATAGGCCAGCAGGTCCCGCGCCTTGCGATAGCCGAATGCTTCGACATGCCTCCCGGCATAGGGCGGATCATGCGGCATCAGCAGCATCGGCGGCGTGTCAAAGCCCGAGACAAGCAGCCCCGTCTGCTCGTTCACCGAAAGAGAGAACGGCCCTTGCACCAGGCGCAACCCGCGTGCCCGCGTCCAGCCCTCCGCCGTGCCTAGCAGCGTGGCGAACACCTCCGGATCGTCCACCGCCGCCAGCAGCCCGAAATGCGCGGGGCGCCCGTTCGGCCCCTCCGGCACCAGCCGGTCCTCCTGCGCGCTGATGCGCCCGACATCGCGCCCATTGCGGCGCGCGATCCAGAAGGCAGCCTCGCCATGCTGGAACCACGGATTCTTCTTCGGCGACAGCGCGTCGCGCCGCTCCATCAGCAGAGGCGGCACCCAGGCGGGATCGGCATGGAACAGCGCGTGGGGCAGGCGGATGAAGCGCTCGAGCCCTGCTCGGTCCTGAACCGCCTCAATCTCGATGGCTGAACCCTGACCGGCCGAACCGCTCACGCCGCCTCGCCGGGCCGTGCGGGACGATCGCGCGGCGGAGAGCCGGTCAGCTTCTCCACCCAGGGATACCGCGCCGCCTGCTCGCGGTCGTAGCCGAGGTTGAAGGCGTGCGGGCTGCGCGGGCGCTGCTTCGCCTCGGCGTAATAGGTGCCGAAGCTGCGGTCGATGACGAAGCTGGTGATCCCGTAATTCCCGCCCTCATGGTGAAAATGGTGGGCGAGATGCAGCTCCTTCATCCGCCGCAGCAGGCGTGAGCGCGGCTTGAAGTTCAGGTGCTGGATGCAGTGGCAGAACTCGTAGATGCAGGTGATGACGAAGCCCGTCGCCACCGCTGCGGCCACCGCCGGCCAGCCACCGATGAACCATCCCATCGGGATCAGCACAGCCAGGATCGTCGGCACCGTCGTCACCGGCGCCCCGAAGAGCACGTCCAGCCGGTGCGGGTCCTGGTGATGATCGAAATGGATCCGTTTCCACAGCGCGGCCGTGAGCGGTGAGCGGTAGAGGAACCGAGAATGCAGCACGAAGCGGTGGATGAGGTACCAGGCCAGTGGATAGGCGAGGAAGGTTGCGCCCACGGCCAGCAGCGGCCGCAGCGCGCCGCCCGCCGGTGTCCACATCACGGCCAGCACGGCGCTGACGACCGCGAGCAGCACATACAGATGCACCGCCGGATGGGCAGCATAAGCCACCAACAGTTCCCGCAGCGTCATCCGCCCGAGATCGAAGCTTCGCCCGCCGCGCCAGGGACCGTACATCAACCTACCTCCGCCCCCGCGGGCCAGCCGCCCGGTGGGGAACTCAAGCTTCTTCGCGCCAGAGGCATAGCAGCCCGGCCACCGCAAATCCCAGCGGCGTCATCCAGGCGGCCGTGACGGGGGCGAGCCCACCGGCTTCGCCGATCGCGTTCACCAGCCCGGCGACGACGAGATAGCCGAGGCCAAGCACGAGTCCAACCGCTGCCCGCCGGAGCCCGCTCGACTGCCGCGGTAGCCCGAAAGCCGAGGGCAGGGCGAGCAGCAGCATGATGAAGGGCGCCACCGTCATGGCCCCCAGCCCCTGCAACCGGGTGGCGTAGAAGGCCGGACCCCGGGTCACCGCCCCTTCGCCGCGCCTCGCCACCAGCAGGCGCTCCAGTGGCTGCGCGTCAGTCGGCCGCGCCAGGTCACGCATGGTTTCCGGCGAGGGCCCGTCGGCCCAGGAGCGGGCCGCCACATCCGTCACCCGGTCCTCGCCGGGCCGGATCAGACGAACCTCCTCCAGGCGCCAGCCTTCCGGTCCATGGGTGGCGCGCCGGGCCTGTAGCCGCTCCAGCGCCCGCCCCTGATCATCCCGCCGCACCAACAGCACGCCTTCCAGCGACCGGCCATTCCGCGAGACCGCATCGGCCGCGACGATATCCGGCCCGCTGTGCAGCCAAAGCCGCTGGGCCAGCTGAATGGGCCGCTCCGCCGGCTCGCGCCGGTCCCACCAATCGGCCAGGGTCCGCTCCGTCCGCGGCGCAACCCCGGCCAGAAGACCGATCTGCATGGCGGCGGCCAGTGCGCAGGCCGGGGCGAGGGACGCCATCACCCGCCAGGCACCCCGCCCGGTCGCCCAGAGCGCGGTCATTTCCAGCGTGGCCGCGAGCCGGCGGAAGGTCAGGATGGCCCCGACCAGAACCGCCAACGGAACCAGCCGCCCGAGCGTGCTGGGCAGCCGCAGCAGCGCGTATCGGCCGATATCGGCCACCCCGCCGCGCGCCAGCACGTCGCTCGCCTTGTCCAGCAGATCGAGGATCTGCAGCAGCGCCGCGAGCCCCAGCAGCACCGCGAGCATGCGGCCGATGAAGATCCGCGTCAGGTACCGCCCGATGATCACGCCGCGGGCCTCAGCCGGCGCGGCAGCCAGCTGGCCATCCGCGCCACGCCCCGGTCCAGCCGGGCGAGCACGCCGTCGAAAGCGCCTTCCTCCGGATGCAGGTTGCTGTGCCGGAACACCAGGATGCCGAAGGCCGCGAACAGCAGGAACAGCAGCCAGAGTGCGGGCCGCGAGTCGATCCGCCCCACATCGCCGAGCGATTCCATCAGCTGCAGCGCCTGCTGGTACACCACCAGGATCACCGCCCCGAGCAGGATCCCCGCCGAGCGGCGAGAGCGCTTCGCAGCCAGCCCCATGGGCATGGCCAGCAGCGGCAGGAACAGCAGCGAGGCGGAACGCACCAGCCGCCCATGCAACTCCCCGTCCAGCCGGGGAAGCGGCACCGGCGGCTCCGGCTCGTCCCGCGCCGCCCACAACTCGCCCAGCGTCATCTCCCGCTCATCCGTACCCCGAAGTCGGAACAGGGGAAGGCGGCGGATGAAAGGACGGGACTGGGCCGAGTTGGTGAAGGCCAGGGTCGAGCTCTCGCCATTCGCCAGCGTCGTGACCTGCTGGCCCTCCTCCAGCTCCATCAGCAGCTCATTCTCCTCGGAGCTGACGAGCAGCCGGCCGGTCGCGGCGGTGGTCAGGATTTCCGCGCCATCCTCGCGCAGCTGGTGCAGGAAGACGCCGTGCAGCAGCCCGTCCGCCGCATCGCGCCGGTCGACATACACTGTCAGCCGCCGCCCGATCCGCACGAACTCCCCGGGCACCAGGGTCGCGTTCCAGCCGGCATTGGTGATGGTGTGGAAGGCGGCGCGATAGGCGTATCGGCTCAACGGCTGCACATAGCCGTACAGCCCCAGGCTCAGCCCGGCGCAGAGCACCCCGACGGCCAGGAATGGCCAGCTCAGCCGCGCGAGCGAGAAGCCGGTCGCCTGCAGCGCGTCCATCTCATGATCCTGGCTCAGCCGGGCGACGACCACATAGACGGCCAGGAACAGTGCCGCCGGAACCGCCAGGCCCAGATAGTGCGGCACGAGATAGAGCAGCAGCTGGACGATTGACGCGGCCGGCGTGCCGGCATTCGCCAGCAGGTCGAACAACCGCAGCAGCCGCTCCATCAGCAGCGCCGGAAGGACGAGCAGAAGGGTGGCCGCGAGGGGCTTCGCCAGCAGCCGCAGCATGTAGCGGCTGACCACCCCGCTTGCGGCCGGTGGCCCCCGGCGGATGCCGGCGGCGGAGGCCTGACTCACGCTGCGGCAGAGACCCAGGCGGCCCGCAGGCGATGGAGCAGGTCCTCGCGCACCGCATCATCGGGCAACACGGCCTCGCCCAGCGCGGGCTGGCCGGGCCAGCCGGCATCGGGGAAAGCATGGCCGAGATGCGTGCGCTCGCCGTCATAGCGGGGGATGACGTGGAAGTGGACGTCGGGGTCCACCATCATGAGCATGAGATAGTTGATCTTCTCGTAGGCCACGAGGTCCCGCAGCATCCTCTCTATCCGGACCACGGCGCCCTGCATGTCGGAGAAGGCGGCGGGGCTTACCTCGCCGAAGGCTGTCACGGGTTCGCGGCAGATCAGCACGAGCGAGCCGAGCGTGACCTGCTGCGGGCGCAGCAGCACGGCCCAGTGCGCGGTCTCGCCCAGGAGCGTGTCGGGATAGCCGAACTTGGTCATCGTGGCGCTGGGCATGCGGGATCTCGGGAGGCCGGCATTGCGGGACGGTCAGGCGGCCCCGCATTGCGGCACAGCCCCGACCCGCTTCGGGACGACTATAAATGCCCCCCCGTGACCCCGCCAGTTCGGGCCGGACGGGGGCCGCGGGCGGTTGCACTTCGTGAAACGGGCAACGAAACGGCGTCCTACCGGGCCGGCAGCCCGGCAGGGGCGCTCACCCTCGGCCCGAGTCAGGAGCACCCTGAGCAGGGTGCGCCTGCCCCGGCCCAGGGAAGGCCGGTTTACCTGCCTCGCCGGATCCGACCAAGCGGGACCCGTGGCGCGCCTCGTAGAACTCGCCAGTCGCATGGTCCCGCAGCCGAAGCGTGGTCTCGATCCGCCAACCCGCCCCCTCCGGGCCGATGCGGTGCAGCTGCCAGCCCGGCCGGTCCCGCCCCGTAGCCAGGGCCTGGGGCGTGCCGAGCACCGGGATCGGCCCGGCCGGACCGGGCAGCTCGTCCTCCAACGGAACATGGTGGTGCCCGTGCAGCACCAGCTCCGCCCCATGGCGAGAGAGCACCTCGCGCAGGGCCGCCCGATCGCTCAGCGCCTTGCGTCTGCCGCCCGGGCCCAGGGCGGGCGGGTGATGCACCAGCACCACGCGGAACAGGCCCTCCCGCCCGGCCTGGTCCAGCATCGCCGGTAACCGGGCGAGCTGCCCTGCACCGAGCCGCCCGGCCGCGGAGCCCGGCAAGGTCGGCACGGCCGAGGACAGCCCGATTAGTGCAACCGGCCCCCGCCGCCGCAGGAAGGGAAAGGGCTCCGCACCAGGCCGTGCCGCATCCCCGCTCATCCACTCCTGCCAGCTGCCGATCCCGGACGCCCAGGGCACGGCCACCGTGGCGTCGTGGTTGCCAGGCACCACCGTCAGCCGGTCCGGCGCTCCCAGCCCTGCCAGCCAGTCCCGCGCGGCCGCAAATTCACCGGGGAGGGCCAGGTTCGTCAGGTCGCCGGTGACCGCCACATGGTCCACCCCGGCCGCCGCGACATCCGCCAGCAGCCCCTCCGACGTCACTGCCCGCAGCCGCTTGCGCCGCCAGGCGAGATAGGCGAGCAAGCGCTTGCCCGCGAGCTGCCCGAGAGGGTGCAGGGCCCCAGGGGGAATTGGCAGGTGCAGATCGGACAGGTGCGCGAGGGAGAAGGACATGGGCCGGCCCAATCTCGCCCGCCCGCCGCGCCGGCACCAGCCGCGGCCCGGCTGCTGGGGGAATCCGACGTCCCGGTTTGGAGCATGCCCGGCTCCATCCTCCTCGGCCGCGCCCTCTCCCGCGCCGGGATTTCGGATGTCGCGCCCTGGAACGGAGCCGCGCCAGAGAGCGGTGCTGGCCTGCTGCTTCTCCGCGCGGATCATGTCTTTGACGCTGCGCTCGTCGCCGGGCTCGTAAAGGCCCCAGGCGCGCTGCTTCTCCGGCCGGAGGACGGCCGCCCCGTCGCCGCACATCTTCCGCCCGGCACGCAGTCCGCTTCCATCGCCGCTGCGCTGGAATCCGGGCAGGGGGCCGAGGATCCCGCCTTCGCCGGGCTGAACCCCGCACGCCCCACCGAGCTGGCCGGGAGCTACAACAAGGCGTTGCGCAAGCGCGGCAACCCCTACCTCCTGCGCCTCGCGCCCGAGACCCGGCGTGCCGTGGAATGGGAAATGTTCGGCGGCTCCTACAAGGGCGTCACCGATGCCATCACCAAACATGTCTGGCCCCGTCCGGCCTTCCATGTCGTGCGCGCCTGCGCCGCGCTCGGCATCACGCCGAACATGGTCACGCTGGCCAGCCTCGTGCTCGTCTTCCTCGCCCTCTGGCTCTTCTCCGAGGGCGCCTATCTGCCTGGCCTGCTCGCCGCCTGGGTGATGACCTTTCTCGACACCGTGGACGGCAAGCTGGCGCGGGTGACGCTCACCTCCACCCCCTTCGGCAATGTCTTCGACCACGCGATCGACCTGATTCACCCGCCCTTCTGGTGGGTCGCCTGGATCCTCGGCCTCGGCGCCGTCGGGCTGCCGCTGGCATACCCGATCACGGTTGGTACCGTGATCGTCGGCGGCTACATCCTGCAGCGCCTGCAGGAGGGCCTATTCCTCGCCCTCTACAGCATGGAAATCCATGTCTGGCGCCGCTTCGACAGCCTGTTCCGCCTGTGGATCGCGCGGCGGAACCCGAACCTGCTGATGCTTACCATCGGCACCCTCGCCGGGCGCCCGGACCTTGGCATCCTGGCCGTCGCTGCCTGGACCGCATTCGGCTGCATCGAACAGGCGGTGGTGACGGTGCAGGCCGGGCTGGCAAAGCGCCGCGCGCCGCTGCGGTCCTGGCTCGAGGGATGACCGGAGGCGCCGACATTAGGCGCATCGGCCTCATCACCAACCCGTTGAGCCGGGCGCTGCGCGAGGGCCGTTTCGGGCTCGGTGCGCAGGCGGCCGGGCTGCCCCAGGCCGCTCCTGCGAGCCGCGCCGAACTCAGGGCCGCCCTCTCGGACTTCGCGGCGCAGAACGTGAACCTCCTGGCCGTGCAGGGCGGGGACGGCACGCTGCGCGAGGTGCTGACCGCGCTTCCCGGCACCTTCGGCGACCACCCACCCGAGATCGCCATCCTTGCCACGGGCAAGACCAACCTCGCCGCCCGCGTTCTCGGCACACCCGGCCCTGGAGGGACGGCCCTGGGGCGCCTCCGCGACGCTGCCGATCGGGGCACGCTGCGCCGAAGGCTGCTGCCGGTGGTCGAGGTCGTCCGATCCGGGACGCAGGATGCGAAGCCCCTGCGCGGCCTCCTCTTCGGTGCTGCCGCCTTCACCGAAGCCAAGCTGCTTGCCGAACGCGCCCTGCACCAGCGCGGCATCCACGACAGCCTGGCCGTGCTGCTCGCCCTCGGCGGCGTCGCGCTACGGGCGGGGTGGCAGCGCGGCCATCCCTTGCGCGCCGGCGTGCCCATGGAGGTGGCGCCAGATGGGACAGCGGCGCTCGAAGGACACCGCTTCCTGGTACTGGCCACCTCGCTCGACCAGCTCATGCTTGGCCTCTGGCCCTTCTGGGGGGAGGGGGAGGGACCCCTTCACTGGCTCGACGTGGCCGCCCCACCGAAACGCTTGGGCGCAGCGCTCTGGGCAGCACGCCAGGGCCGGCCACGCCCCTGGATGCCGGCGGCCGGGTACCGTAGCGGCCGGGCGAAGAGCCTGGCCGTCCGGCTCAGCACGCCGTTCGTGCTGGACGGCGAGGTGTTCGAGCCAGGTCCGGGCGGGATCGTGCTCTCCGCCCCTGGCCAGGTCGCCTTCGTGACGCCATGACAGCCGACCGTGACGCACTGGAGGCCCTGGCCGCCGCCGAGTTGGCGCTTCCCTCCAAGCCGAACGCCGCGATGCTTGCCGCGCAACGCATCGTTGCCGACATCCAGGCCCGGCACGGTGCGGCGGTGGAGGCCGTGCTGTTCTACGGCGCCTGCCGCCGAGACGGCGACGCGTCGGGCCTGCTCGACCTCTATGTGCTAACGGACAATTACCGCACCTTCTACGGAAGGATGCTGCCGGCCTTGTTCAACGCCCTTCTTCCGCCGAACGTCCTGCACTGGCGGGTCGAGAGCCCCGGCCCCTTTCGCGCCAAGGTGGCCGTGATGAGCTTGCGGCAGTTTGAGGAAAAGGTGCGCGCCGAAGCAGTGGACACCACAATCTGGGCCCGCTTCTGCCAGCCCTGTACCCTCGTCCAGGCACGCGACCCCGCGGTCCGCCACCGCGTCGAACGGGCGGTGGCGCAGGCCGTGGAGACCGCGGCGCTCTGGGCGGTGCGGCTGGGACCGCTGGCCGCAACGCCAGCCGAGTACTGGCGCGGCCTCTTCTCCCACACCTACGGCGCTGAACTGCGTGCCGAGCGCGGCAACCGCCCGGACCGTATCCTGGCCGGCGCCGAGGACTGGTACGGCCTGATATTTCCCGCCGCCCTGTCCCGCCTCGGCCTTTCCACCCGGCCAGACGGGGAGGGGCGCCTGCAGCCCGGTCTTGTTGGCGATTGGTCCCGGCCCTGGGCCTTGCGTCGCGCCTGCGGCAAGGCGCTGAACGTGATGCGCCTGATCAAGGCCGCCTTTACCTTCGATGGTGGCCCGGACTACCTGGCCGCCAAGGTCGCGCGCCATTCGGGCGTGACGGTGGAACTGACACCCTGGCAGCGCCGCCATCCCATCCTCGCGGCGCCGCTCCTGCTCTGGCGCCTGCGTCGGCGTGGCGCGGTGCGCTGAGCGCGCCGGACTGGTTCAAGCCAGGCTAGTTCAAAGGCGGGGCGACGCGCCGGTACATCACGCGGTTCCGGTTGCCGATCCTCACGCTCCGCACGGGCTCGTACCCCACGCGCAACGCTTCCGACATCACCGCCCAGGCTTCCGGATTGATCCGCGGCCGCGTGCCATCCGTGGTGGCGATATAGGCGGGGCCGGATGCCAGGATTCGCCGCAGCTCGGCAACGGGGTCGATGCCGATCCCCTCCGCCTCGCGCAGGTCGTTCAGATGCGTCGGGAAGACAAAGGGCGTCGGCAGTGGACTGCGGGTCAGGAAGTACAGGATGGTCTCGCCGTCGAACACATAGAGGAACTCGCCCGGTGCGAGCGTGGCGGCACCCGCCAGCGCCCGCACCTCCGTACCATCGCCTCGGGCGCGCATATGGATCACCGTCAGCGCCGTGGCCGCGATGACGCCCACCAACGACAGCGCCAGCATGGCGGAGACGCGACGCCACCGCGCCGCTGGTGAACCCAGCAGCGGCGCCGCCGCCACTGAGAGCGGCACGAGCAGCGGCAGCGCGTAATGATTGTAGTAGGTGCCGAAGACGAGCACGCCCGCCACCGCAACCACCGCCCATCCCGCGACGAAGCCCGTGGCACGCAGCCCGTCCGGCGTCGCGGCCAGTTCGCGCCGCGCCAGCCGAAGCCCGAGCACGGCGCAGGCACCCAGCGGCAGCAGCAGCCCCGCCATGGTCGCAAGCCGCCCGAGGGAGGATCCCACCACGGCGGTGTTGCGGTGGAATACCGAGATGAAGTTGGCGAATAGAAAGGCCTGCAGCTCGCCCATCGCCGCGTAGCTACCCATCGCCACCAGCGTCGGCAGCAGCGCGCAGCCCACCCATACCCCACTTAGAAGCAGCAGACGCATCGGCCCGAACCCGGCGCGCCATCCGCACCAGAGCAGCGCGCAACCGAAGAACACACCCTCGAATACAGCCGTGTACTTGATCTGCATTGCCAGCCCGGTGGCGAACATCGCCGCGGCACCCAGCCCCAACAACCGAGTCCATCCCGCCGGCCTGAGGACGGCGTGCAGCGCCAGCAGCGCGGCCACGGCAACCGGGAGATTGTAGAAGACCGGCGACTGCCCGCCCTCGCCACCGAAGACGTTCAGCCATAGCAGATAGGTCACGCCCGCGAACACCGCGCCACGCGGCGATGCGATCAGCGCCGCGATGCGGGCGACGAGAATGGCGGTGCAGCCAGCAAACAGCGTCGCGACGAGCTGGTACTGGACGATCCCCTCGCCACCGAGCGCGCGGATGGCGGCATAGATCAGGAACAGCCCAACTGGCTTGCGATCCCAGATATCGACATAGGGCAGCGTGCCCTGCAGCAGACGGTCGCCGACGAGCATGTAGAACTGCTCGTCGCCCTCGATCACCGGATTGCCCAGGAAGGGAAGCCGCAGCAGGAAGGCCGCCGCCAGCAGAACCAGCGGCACGGACCAGCCGTGCCTCACCGCCGCCCCGATCGTCGGTGAAGGGGCGGAGGTGGCGATCTTCTGCACGCTCGATCTCACAAGTCTGAAGCCCGCGACAGGGACCGTCGCTAGGGCAGCGGCGCGCCTATTCCGCCGCCGCCAGCGCGACGCCCACCAGCCCGAGGGCCTGACCCACGCGCGCAATGGCGCCGACCGCGGTGTCGATCTGCACCGGCGTCAGCGCGGCGCTGACGCTCATGCGCAGCAGCGGCTTGCCACCCGGCGTCGCCGGCCCGAGCGCGAGGTTGGTGTACACGCCCTGGGACAGCAGTTCATTCCAGAACATGACGGCCATCTCGCGATCCGGCATCGGCAGGGACACGATCGGGCTCGGCATGGCACCGAGCGCGAAGCCCGCCGCGGCCAGCCCTGCATGCAACTGCTGGCCGTTGCGCCGCAGCCGGTCGCGCAGCTGTGGGTTCGCCTCCATCACGTCGATGGCCTGGATCACGGAAGCCACGATTGAGGGCGGCAGGGATGCCGTGAACATATAAGCCCGCGCCGAGAGGCGCAGCGCATCGAAGCCGTCGAGATCCGAGGCGCAGAAACCGCCGATGGCGCCCAGGCTCTTGCTGAAGGTGCCGACGACGAAGTCGATCTCCTGCTCGACGCCCTCTGCCTCGGCCAGGCCGCGCCCGTTCTCGCCGAGCACGCCCAGCGAATGCGCCTCGTCGAGCAGCAGCCAGGCGCCGGCCTCGCGCTTCACTTCCACCATCTCGCGCAGCGGCGCGGTGTCGCCGAGCATGCTGTAGATGCCCTCGACGACAACCAGCTTCTCGCCGGGCTGGTCCGACAACAGGCGCAGGCGGCGCCGCAGGTCGTCCGGATCGTTGTGGCGGAAGCGCGTCACCTGCGCGCCGGCCAGCTTTGCGCCGTCATAGATGCTGGCATGGCTGTCCGCATCGAGCAGCAGGTGCTCGCCGCGCCCGGCCAGCGCCGAGAGCGCGCCGAGATTGGCCTGGTAGCCCGTGGTGAACACCATGGCCGAGCGGCGCCCGAGGAAGCGCGCCAGGCGGCGCTCCAGCGCAGCGTGGTCGCCATAGGTGCCGTTGGCGATGCGCGAGCCGGTGGTGCCGGTGCCCTGGGACTGGGTCGCGGCGACTGCGGCATCGATGCAATCGGCGTCGAAGGTCAGGCCGAGATAGTTGTTGGTGCCGAGCAGCAGGATGCGCCGCCCGCCCAGCATGGCCTCGGTGGCTGACAGCACGGCATCGAAGGCCACGCCGAAGGGATCACGCCCGGCCGCGGACACGGCCGCGTGCTCGGCGCGAAGGGTACGGAACTTGGCGAGCATGCGTCAGGCGGCCGCGGCGGTGGTGCGCGTCAGCACGCGGACAAGGTCGCCAATGGTCTCGATCTCCGCCATCCGGTCCATCGGGATGATGGTGTCGAGCCGCGTCTCGAGCAGCATGATGAAGTCAATAGCACCGACGGAATCAAAGCTCAGGTCCTGAAGGATGCTGGTGTCCATGGTCACCGGACCTGTCAGCTTCCCCGACTCCTCAAGCGCTGCGGTGATTTCCCGCAGGGCGGCCTGCTCATCCAGCATATCCGCGTCCCCTGTTTACATGCCCATGCCCCCCCGGGCACGTTCGGTTAAATGCTTCCTGTAAGTTTAATGCAAGTTCCGTTCTGTGTCGGGGACTCCGGGGAGGTGCAACCATTGCCAAGCAGGCACAGACTGTCCCAGGAGCAGGAACAAGGCCTGCGCTATGGAGGCGAGGCCTGCCCCTACAGGCCCGAACACCCACAAACCGAGTAGGGCCAAGGGCACGTAAGCCGCTGTAGTCAGGGCGCGAAGGCGCAGGGCCAGGCCGTGGCGCTCCACCGAGACCAGCAACGGTTCCAGGGCGAAGCCGGCAAAGCTGATCGAGGATGCGGCAGCCAGCAGCAGCATCAGCGGGTAGGCATCCGGCCCCTCCGGCCCGCCCACCAGGCGCAGCAGCCATTCCCCCAACGCTGCCAGCACCAGCAGCAGCCCGGCCCCCAGGGCAGCCGAAAGCCGAAGCCCCCGGCGGAGCAGCCGCCGCAGGGTCAGCCGGTCCCCCGACGCTGCCAGCCGGGCCAACTCGGGATAGAGGGCAGGGGTCAGGAAGCGGCTCGGCTTCAGCGCCGCCTCCCCGATCTGCCGAGCCAGGGAGAACAATGCTGCCGCGGCCGGGCCAAGCACCCAGCCCACGCAGAGCGTCGCGACATGGCTGGAGCCCAGCGACAGGGTGGTCATCAGGTTGGTGGACCAGGCAAAGCCCCAGATGCCCGGGTGCGCCTGCGTTGCCCCGATGCGCCGGCCCGCCGGATCCGGCCGCAGCAACCCGCGGCGCGCTGTCTCCCGCCAGGCAGCGGCTATCAGCACCACGCCCCCCAGCGCGGTCGCGACATACCAGGCGCCGAGGAATCCAGGCAGGCCGGTGCCAAGTGCCGCTGCCAGCGCCGCCCCGGCCAGACGGAAGCCCGCCCCCATGGCATCGCGCCGGGCCAGAAGGTCGAAGCGGTCGAAGAGGCGCAGCAGCCCGGTTGGCGTCGCCGTCACCATGAAGGCCACGCTGGTGGCATAGAAGGCCGCCAGCGGCACGATCTCCGCGGGCCAGCCGAAGGCCGAGCCAAACAGCAGCGCCGCCGCGGCGCAGAGCGCGCTTCCCAGGATGGAGGAGGCAAGGTCCAGCCCGGCGGTGAAGCGCAGCAGGGCCTGGAACTCCGCCCGTCGCTCCGGCCCGAGGCTGCCCGCCCCGAAGCGCAGCACCGCCTGCCAGGACTGGAACTTGGCGAAGGAGGCGGCGGTCTGCGCGAAGCCGTGCACCAGCACCAGCACGCCCATCTGCGCCGCCCCGAGCGTGTGCATGGCGATGCCAAAGGCGCCGAGGTTGAGCAGCGCCGTCGCCAGCTTGCCGCCCAGCACCATCCCCGCATTCCGGATGATCCGGCGGAACAGCGCATCGGTCTCCGCCGGTCCCGACGAGGCCGTCACGCGGTGGTCTCCTCTAGCCGCGCCAGGATGGCATCCGCGCGGGCCTGCCAGGTGTAGGTGGCCAGGAACTCCGCCTGTGCGCGGGCGCCGAGGGCTGCTGCCGCCTTTGGATCGGCCAGTAGGCCTCGCGCTGCGGTCGCCCAGGCCCTGGCGTCACCGGGAGGCAGGAGAAGCGCGGTCTCGCCGTCGCGCAGCACCTCGCGCAGCGCCGGGATATCCGAGGCCAGGATGGGCTTCCCCGCCGCCATGTACTCGAACAGCTTCAGCGGAGACATCCAGCGCCCAATCTCCCGCCCCGCCGCCGAGGCGACGCTCGGCGCGGGCGGCGCGAGCAGCAGGTCGAATCGCGCCAGCAGGGCCGGCACCCGCGCATGCGGCACATGCCCGTGCAGGTGCAGGTTGGCCTGCCCTCCGCACCGGCAGCGCCAGAGGGCCAGGTCCGCTTCCGTGCCGCCCACCGCATGCAGGTCGCATTCCGGCAGCGCGGCGGCGAGATCCGCCACCATCTCCATACCCTTGCCGGGATAGAGATGCCCGACATAGCCGAGCTGCGGCGTGTCGGGGCGGCCGGGCCAGGTTTGGGGCGGCGGGCCAGGATCGGCGATCGGGTCCGCGCCATCATGGGCCACCATGAGCGGCCGTCCCGCCAGGGCCGGCATGGAAATCGCGTAGTCCTCCGCGAGGCTGCGGGAGATGGCGACCAGCAGGGCGAAGCGCGGGTGGCGGAACAGCCAGGACTCCGCGAGCCGCCGGGCGCGTCGTGAGGGTAGGGTATGCGCCTCATAGGCGAAGGGCGCCGCGCTCCGCCGGGCAGCAAGGGCGAGCGCATAGGCATGTCGCCCGTAGAGCAGGTCCGCGGGCGGTCGGGCTGCCATCTCCCGCGCCACGAGCACGGGGTAGAGCAGGTTCTTGGCGAGCGGCAGGCCTGGCGGTGCGCGCAGTACCAACTCGAAGCAGGGCTCGATCCCATAGGCCGCGAAGATCTCGGCCGCATTCTCCTGCCGGCCACGCGCATACAGCGTCACCTCATGCCCTGCGGCGGCGAAGGCGCGGCACATCTTCATTACGTTCACCGCGCTGGCGACGCGGGAGGGCAGGGCGGTGCCGGCTACATAGCTCAGGCGCATACCTTGCCCCGGCCCCGGGCCGCTCTCATCCTGTGTATCCGCGACGAGGCCAGAACCGGTTGGACCCAAGGTTGAATGTTGGGAACACTCCCAGCCCGCTCCGCATCTGGGGGCTGCTCGGCCACCGCACCGGCGACAACAACCAGGTGCTGGCCCTGGGCGAGGCGCTCGGCGGAAGCCTGGAACCCCTGCGTCTGCACTTCAACGCTCTCCGCCTGCTCACCAACCGGCTCGGCGATATCGGGCTGTCCAGCCTGAAGCCCGCCTCGCGTGCGCTGCTGGCCCCGCCCTGGCCGGATGTGGTCATCGGCGTCGGGCAGCGCAGTGTTCCGGTGGCGCGCTGGATTCGCGCGCAATCCGGCGGTCGCACCCGCATCGTGCAAATCGGCCGTCCTCGCTGCGACCCCGCGCGCTTCGACCTCGTGCTCACCACGCCGCAATACGGCGTCCCGTCCGGGCCAACGGTGCTGGAAACCCCCATCTCGCCCAGCCGTCAAACCCCGGCGCGCCTCGCGGAAGCTGCGGCGGAATGGCGGGAGAAGCTTCGGGATTTCCCGCCCCCGCGCCTGGCCCTCATTCTCGGCGGCAATTCGTGGCCCTATCGGATCGACCCGGCCGAGGCCGAGGCGGCCTGCCGTGCCCTGATCGCCCGCGCCGGGGCCAGGGGCGGCAGCGTGCTGGCCATTGGCAGCCGCCGCACGCCCGAGGTGGTGGAACTTGCCGTCCGGGATGTGCTCGCCAACTCCCCCGTGCCTGCTTCCTTCCTCGGCGGCGCCGGCGCGGAGAACGCCTATTCCGGCCTGCTTGCCCTCGCGGACGAGATTGCAGTGACGGCGGACAGCGCGGCGATGATGTCGGACGCTGTCGCCGCAGGCAAACCCCTCACGCTGGTTCCGATTCAGGTGGCAGGGCCGGGGGGCGCCTGGCTGTGCGCCATGCGCACGCTGCGCCTCGCGGATCGGGGCGATGGCCCAGCCTCGCCATTCCTGCGCGCCGCCGGCCGGGGTTGGGGCGCGCTGGTCCGGCATGGCCTGGCGGGCTGGCCGCGCGACCTCTGGTTCCTTTGGCAGGCGCTGGAGCATCAGGGTCTCTTGGGTGGGCTAGACGCACCGGTCAGGGGACGCGCCCCCGACCCGGCCGCACTGGCGGCGGCGCGGATCAGGCGGCTGCTGCCGGCCGGGGCGGAAGCTGCCCCCGGTAGCGATCCACCAGCGCCAGGGAATCGGCCCGCACATGCCGCTCCCTGATTCCCTCCTCCACCTCCGCGCGAGTTACGGACCCCTCGTCCAGGCACTCCGCCAGAAGGCCGAAGAACAGCGCCTCCTGCCGGGGATCGGGATGCGGGCGGTAGCGCGCATGGGATGTCCAGAACCGCAGGAAGGGCCGGACCACAGATGCCGGTATCGGGCCGAAGCCGCGCTCGCGCAGGGTGAAATCCACGGGCAGTCCAGTCTTCCAGGGCTGGGTGCGGCGCTTGGTGGTGTGCAGCAGCCGGGTCTCGGGCGTCAGCGTGTCGAAGCTGTTCCAAACCGGGTCCAGCAGCCCGATCTTCTCCCTGTTCTCCCGCCGCAGCTCGATCAGTTCCACATAGTCCAGGCGCCCGGCGAAGAGGTCCTCCAGCATTGGCTCGAAACGCCAGTGGGGCAGCAGCGCGCAATCCAGCAGCATAACGCTGCTCGCAAGATAGTCGGCCGCTCCGTTATGGCCGGGGCGAGCGCGGCACCAGATGGCCTTGCCCGCGCGGTCCCGCGCGAACAGCTCGCCAACATCGCCAACCGCGAAAACATCTGGGTCCACCACCAGGGCGACGCCCCGATGGCCCATCGCATCGGGCACGGCGAAGCGGAGGGGAGTGAAGGATTGCAGGTCGTCCATATGCCAGGCGCGGCTGTGCCCATCTCGGATGAAGCTTCGCCCCTCCGCTGCCCGCAGGGGCCCGCTGCCCTCGGCCTCGATCAGCCGGACATTGAAGGTTCCGGGCTCGCGAGCGTTGCGGCGGAAGGAATGGGCAGACACAAGGGCGCCCAGCCGCTGCTTGGCGTTGGTATGGATGAAGACGACAGGTTGGTCGGAGGAGGTGGCGGCGTGGCTCATCGGTGGTTCCGGATCCGTGGCGCGTGGCGGTCGGCCGCGCTCGCCCTGTTCATCATGTCGCTCGGCGCCGGCTGCGCCCAGCCGGGCGAGGCACCCGCCCGGGCCGCCGCCATGCCCGCGGCGCCGGTCGGGGAACTCGCGCGGTATAATGGCTGGTACCAGGGGCATGGCGTGCCGGTCACCCCCGGCGTGAACTGCCGGGACCGGACCCATAGCGTCTGGTTCCGGGTGGAGGACGGGCTGGTCGAGATGCGTTCCTCGCGCCACCGGCGGTCGGCCGTCACGCCGGCGCTCCTATCGGGAACGCTGTCGCCGGGCGGCCAGGTGGCGCTGCGGGGAGCAACCCTCGAGAGCCTTGCGGCCGGCCAGATCGCTGGCAGGCGAGTGACGGTCGAGGATGCCTCGCCGGTCGTCGTGCGGGACGGCCGCCCCTCCTGCCGCTACCGCTACGAGGCCGAGTTCCGCGAGGAGCTGCGGAACTAGGCGCCGGCCCTGCTGCACCGGGCTGGAGCTCATCCACGCGGCACCGCGCCCGTCAGCCCGAGGCTCGACCACCAGGCCACCGTCTCCTGCATCCCCGCCAGAATGGGGATACGGGGTGCCCAGATGGGGCGGGGAAGCTGTCGCTCGGGGCTTGATGCCCAGTTCCGGTGCAGGATCTCGCGCGCCTTTCCGCGGCCGAGCAGGGCTGGGTGGCCGGTGACGGCGGCCCAGCTGTCGGCGGCGGCGCCGGCTGCCCGGATGACACCATCCGGCACGGTTACCAGCCGCGGTTCCCGCTTAAGCAGCCCACCGACCAAATGCAGGATCTCGCGCCAGCCATAGCCATCATGGCGCTCGTCCGTGACCTCGAAGGCCGTCCCAAGCGGCCCGGCGCGACACAGCGCGAGGACGGCCGAGGCCACGTCCGCAGCATGGACGAAGCCAATCCTCGGTTCCGGCGCCCGCGGGACAGGAACGATCGGCCCTGAGACGGTCCGGCACAGGGCGAGGCCCTCCCGGTCTCCTGGCCCGTAGATCACGGCCGGACGCAGCACCACCCAGCGCCCCGTGCCGCCCAGCGCCGCCTGTGCCGCCGTCTCGCCGGCCCGCTTGCTCTCGGCATAGGCGGAAAGCTGCGGCTCCCGTGCGGAAAGCGAGGAGACCAGGATGAGGCGCGCCTCGGGCGCAGCCTCGGCGACTGCCGCAGCCAGTCGGGCACTGCCGTCGCGGTTCGTCGAGAGGAATTCGGCCCGCCGCCGGGCCTTGGTCAGGCCGGCCAGATGCACCACCGCCCCCGCGCCTGCCACGAGCCGCCGTAACGCCGCCGGATCCGCCAAATCGCCTCGCATGGTCTCAGCCGAGGGTGCCTCAGCCGGCGGCGCGGTTTCCCCGCGGACCAGCATGCGGACCCGCCAGCCATCCCGTGCCAGCGCGGAAACCACATGGCGTCCCAGGAAGCCGGTCCCGCCGGTGACGGCCGCGAGCGGCGCGTCCGTCATCGGGTGTTGGAAGCCAGTTCCGGGGCCGGGGGCGCGAAGGCGCCGTCACGGTAGCGGCTGCGCGCCAGGGTGCGGCTGAGCTTGCCGGAAGAGGTGCGCGGCAGGCTCCCCGGCGGCACCAGCACCACCCGCGCCTCCACCCCGTGCCGGGCGCGGAGGGTTCCTGCGGATTCGGCGGCGAGCCTTTCCCGCTCGGCCAGGTCCGGGGCACCGCGGGCCTCGACCAGCAGCACGACCTGCTCCGTCCCCTCCTCCTCAATGGCGAAGGCAGCCGCGTCGCCGCTGCGGAGGGTGGGCACGGCCTGCTCGACCGACCATTCCAGGTCCTGCGGCCAGACATTGCGGCCGTTGACGATGATCAGGTCCTTCGCCCGCCCGGTAATCACCAACTGGCCGTCCAGCCGGTAGCCGAGATCGCCCGTTTCCAGCCATCCGTCCGGGGAGAGGACCTCCGCGCTCTCCTCGGGCCGTCCGTCATAGCCGCGCATCAGCCCGGGGCCGCGGACCAGGACGCGGCCGACCCGGCGCTCCGGCAGGGACGCGCCGTCAGCGTCGCGGATTTCCACCTCCGTCCCTGGCAGGGGCGGGCCGCAGAGGGCGAAGGTGCGGGCACGGGTGCTCTCGGCAGTGGCCGGGGCGGCAATGGCCTCGCGCTCGAGCTGGTCCAGATCCAGCGTATCGGCGGCGACGCCGGTGCCGAGGGGGGCGAAGCTGATCGCCAGCGTGGCCTCGGCCATGCCGTAGCTCGGCACGAAGGCCTCGGCCTGGAAGCCGTCCGCCGCGAAGGTCTCCGCGAAGCGGGCGAGCACATGCGGGCGGATCATGTCGCCCCCGATCCCTGCGGCCCGCCAGGAGGACAGGTCCAGCACCGGCCCCGTGGCCGCATCAGGCCGGCCGCGCCGCACGCAGAGCTCGTAGCCGAAGCTCGGGCTGTAGGAGAGGGTGCCGCGGGTCGAGGACAGCAGGCGCAGCCACAGATGCGGCCGACGCGCGAATTCCTGCGGCGAGAGAAGGTCCACGGTCACCTGGCCGGCGAGCGGCGCCAGCAGGAACCCGACCAGGCCCATGTCGTGATAGAAAGGCAGCCAGGACACGGCGCGGTCCTCGGGGCCGATCTGCAGCCCGTGCTGCAGAATGCCCCGGATGTTTTCCATCAAGGCCCGCTGGGTGACCGCAACACCGACCGGGAAGCGCGTGCTGCCCGAGGAGAATTGCAGATAGGCGATCCCGTCCTCATCCTTCGGCGTGGTGACGGGTGCGGCATCCGGGGCCTCGGGCAGTGCGGCGACGCTGCCGAAGGCCTTCAACCCGGCCTCTTCGGCAAAGGGCGCCAGCCAGGCCTGCAAGGCGGCCGGGACGAAAAGTGCCGAGGCCTGGGAGGCCACGGTCAGGCGGCGGATGTGCTCGATATAGGTTTCGCGGCCGCCGAAGGCCGTCGGGGTCGGCAGCAGGGCCGGCACCAGCCCGGCATACTGGCAGGCGAAGAAGGCTGTCACGACGTCCGGATGCGTCTCCGCCACGATGGCGACGCGGTCGCCCTGCGTGAGGCCGGCATGGGTGATGCGGCGCGCCAGGGCGAGGGCATCCTCGCGCAGCAGCTGGTAGGGCAGGGCTTTCTCCAGTTCGCCGCGGCCGTTGTAGAAGCCGAGGCCGGTTACGCCCTCCGCCGCATGGTCGAGCGCGTCGGAGAGGGTGGCGAAGCTGCCCAGGCGCCTGGGGATCGAGTTCAGGGTGGGAAGAGGTGCGGCGCTCATTCGGTGCCTGCCCGTTCGGCGGCTCGGGCCGGGGCGGCCGCGCCCCAGGAACGGACGACCGCATCCGCCGTAGCAAGGTCTGCCGGGTAGTCGACCTCGGCCCAGGAGTGGCCCTCGATGGAAGCCACCTGCACCGCGCCGGTCTGCGCGAGATCGTGGATCACGGAGAGGTACCAGCGGCGGATTCCCTCGGGCCGGCGCAGCGCGGCATCGAGCCCGGCCGCGAAAATGCCGCCGCCTTCGTCCAGGAAGCGCAGCATGCCGATCGATTCACCGTTCGTCTCCGAGGCCGGCAGGGTCTTGCCGATCGCACGCAGGCGCGTGCCGTCCACCGAGACCTTCATGTCATCCGTGTCATAGGCCGCCTTGCGGTCGATGGTCACCGTGACAGGCGAGGGCGGGGCGGCGAGCAGGCGGTGCAGAACGGAGGGCTCGAAGAGCGTGTCCCCGTTCAGCAGGACCGTGTCCGAGGCCTGGAGAAGGTCGCGCACCAAGAAGCAGCTGCCAATATTCTCGGAGACGGAGAAGAACGGGTTGAAGCTCGTCCGGACCCGCATGCCCGGTGGGGCAATGATCGGGATGGCGGACTCAACCTTCTCCGCCTCGAAGCCGGTGACAAGGGTAACGTCCTGGATGTCGGCGGAAGCAAGACCGCGCAGCTGCCACTCGAGAATGCTTCTGCCGCCGACGGAGAGAAGGCATTTCGGGATGCCTTCCGTCATCGGCAGCAGCCGGCGGCCCTGCCCGGCACATAGGATAATCGCCTTCAATACTCTTCCCCTTGCTGGCCGTAGCCTCGGCTTGGACACTCAATGATCAGGTTTACTGCTGGGAACGGTTGGCATTCACTGATCTGGGTCTCTCCTGCGCCGGGCCGCCTGGCGTATGCTGGTTCAGTCGTGAAGGGAGAGGCATCGGGGGCGCCATGCTCTCCATCCTGAATCATCCCGGAAGCGTCCGGACTTTTCCAGGCCTGATTGCTGGCCACGGCCGGGATCAGACCGGCCGCCGGGCAGCAAGAGGCCGGGAGGGCGCAGCGCCTAGCGCGCGTCCCCGGACTGCGCAAGACGCCCCCCCATCTGCTGGCCTTCCTGGGCCGGATCCGGCCCGGCCGCCGTTCCGGCCGCGCCGATACCCTGCAGGTTCAACATGCGGCCTCCTGCCCCATGCCCTGATCCAGCCACAGCTTGGTTGCTGCAGTATGACAGGCCTGAAACCTCGGCACCGGCCCTTACAGAAGTCGAGGCGCTGGCCGGCATCCCTTCCGGAAGGTGGCGAGGGGCCGCCGCTTGCCAGGGCGGGCGATCCGGAGCAGGTTTTTTCCTGCCATCCGCCCGAACCATCCGGGGCGCGGACTCGGCACATGGCCCGAACGGCCGGCAGGAAGCGGACCTTTGAGAGCGGAGCCATGACGGCACGAGACAACCCTCGAAGCCCCGCCGCCGCCACGGTGCCGGCCGGTCGATGAACTATGTCTTCGAATTCAGCCAGGTCTTCGAGGCTTGGGACGAGCTGCTCGCGGGCGCACTCCGCACCCTCTGGCTCTCCGCCGCCTCCATGGGCATCGGGCTCGTCGTCGCCGTGCTCGGCGCGCTGGGCAAGACGAGTGGGCCGAGATGGCTGCGCTGGATCATCGACGCCTATATCGAGGTGATCCGCAACACGCCCTTCCTCATCCAGATCTTCATGGTCTTCTTCGGCCTGCCCGCCATCGGGCTGCGGCTGGAGGCGGATGAGGCGGCGCTGCTCGCTCTGGTCATCAATGTCGGCGCCTATGGCATCGAGATCATCCGCGCAGGGATCGAGAGCATCCACTCCGGCCAGATCGAGGCCGGGCGCGCCTTGGGCCTGCGCCCGCTGCAGATCTTCCGCCTTATCGTGCTCAAGCCCGCGCTGCAGGCGATCTATCCCGCGCTGACCAGCCAGTTCATCCTGCTGATGCTCAACTCCTCCGTCTGTTCGGCAATCGCGGCCAGCGAGCTGACGGCAGCGGCCAACGACATCCAGGCGCGTAATTTCCGCAGCTTCGAGGTCTATTTCGTCGTCACCGCGATGTACTTCGTCCTGTCGCTCATCTTCTGGGCCCTCTTCGCCTGGATCGAGCGCACCTTCCTTGCCCGGCCGGCGTCGCGCTGATGCGCAGCTTCGGGGCCAACGAGGTCTGGTTCATCCTCCTCTCGGTGCGATGGACGCTGCTGCTCTCGGTCGCGGCCTTCGCCGGTGGCGCGGTGGGCGGGATGCTGATCGCGCTGATGCGCACGGGCCGCTTCAAGGCGCTGCGCTGGGCCGCCATCGCCTATATCAAGCTGTTCCAGGGCACGCCGCTTCTCATGCAGCTGTTCCTGGCCTTCTTTGTCCCCGGCATCTTCGGCATCAACATCGACCCATGGGGGGCCGCCGCCCTCGGTCTGTCCCTGCATGCCAGCGCCTTCCTCGGCGAAATCTGGCGCGGCTGCATCGAGGTCGTGCCGCGTGGCCAGTGGGAGGCGTCCTCCGCGCTCGGCCTGCGCTACTGGCGGCAGATGCGGCACATCATCCTGCCGCAGGCTTTCCGCATCGCCATCCCGCCGACGGTCGGCTTCCTGGTGCAGCTCATCAAGGCGACCTCGCTCGCCTCGATCATCGGCTTCGTCGAGCTGACGCGGGCGGCGCAGGTCGTCAACAACGCCACCTTCCGGCCCTTCACGATTTTCGGCCTGGTGGCGCTCGCCTATTTCGTCATCTGCTGGCCGCTTTCACTCTACGGCCGGCGGATGGAGAAAAAACTCGCCCTGGCCACACGTTAGGCCGGGAGCAGAACAGGGAGACGCTCGCATGACCATCTCGCACCCCTTCACCCGCCGCCGCCTGGCCGGCACCGCCGCCTTGGGCGCTGCCGCCGCGGTGCTGCCCGGCCTGCGCTCCGCCCTGGCCGCGACGCCCGACGAGATCAAGCGGCGCGGCAAGCTGATGGTTGGCGTGCTGACCGACTACCCGCCCTTTGGCGGCACCGACAGCTCCCAGAATCCCGCCGGCTACGACGTGGATGTCGCCCGCCTGGTCGTGCAGGCGATGGGCGTGCAGCTGGAGCTGGTGCCGGTGACCGGCCCGAACCGCATTCCCTTCCTGCTGACCAACAAGGTGGACATGCTGATCGCCACCTTCGGGATCACCGAGGAGCGCGCGCGGCAGGTGCTGTTCTCCAACCCCTACAGCACGCTCAGCACCTACATCCTCGCACCGCGCTCGCTTCGCATTGCGGGCCCCGATGATCTGAAGGGCATCCGCGTCGGCGTGGCGCGCGCGAGCACGCAGGACATCGCCGTCTCCGCCATCGCGCCGCGGGAGATCCGCCTGATGCGCTTCGACGACGACGCGACCACGACCCAGTCGATCATCTCCGGCCAGACCCAGGCCATCGGCGCCAGCAACACCGTTCTCGCGCAGCTGACCTCTGGCTATCCCAACCTGCAGATCGAGCCGAAGTTCACCTTGCGCGCCCAGGCCAACGGCATGGCCTTCCGCCGCCAGGACGAGGCGCTGCGCGACTGGTCGAACGCCTTCATCAAGACGATCGTGGACAATGGCGAGCTGGCGAAGATCCACCAGCGCTGGTTCAACGCGCCCATGGACCCGCTGCCCCCGATGCCGCAGTTCTGAGACAGGGTGCCGGCCGCCTGATTGGGCGGCCGGAAAGCAGGGGCCGGGACGAGGGGCTGCGGCATCGCCGCGGCTCCTGACCTGCCGCGCAAGGACATCGGGGAGATACACGGCATGGCCGGACGGCTCGAGGGCAAGCGCGCCTTCATCACGGCAGCGGGGCAGGGGATCGGCCGCGCAATCGCGCTCGCCTTCATCCGCGAGGGCGCACTCGTGGTCGCGACGGACCGGGATGCGGAAAAGCTCGCCACCCTTGAGGGATGCGAGACCCGGCTGCTGGATGTGCTGGATGACGCCACCTTCTCGGAAGCGGTCCGCGCCGCCGGGCCGCTGGACATCATGGTGAATTGCGCGGGCATGGTTCACCAGAATACCGCGCTCACCTGCACGGATGCCGAGTGGGAGGCCGCCTTCGCGCTGAACTGCCGCGCGACCTGGAAGGGCATGGCCGCCGCACTGCCCGGGATGCTGGAGCGGGGCCGCGGCGCGGTGGTGAACATCGCCAGCGCCGCCGGCTATGCCAAGGCGCCACCGAACCGCTTCGCCTATGCCGCGACGAAGGCGGCGATCGTGGGCATGACCAAGGCGGCGGCGGTGGATGTGGTGGCGCAGGGCGTGCGGCTGAACTGCATCTGCCCGGGCACGGTGGACACGCCCTCGCTCGGCGAGCGCATCGCGGCCAATGCCGCGGCCGCGGGCGGGATGGACGCCGCGCGGGCCGCCTTCGTCTCGCGCCAGGCAATGGGCCGGCTCGGTAATGCCGAGGAGATCGCGATGCTCGCCGTCTATCTTGCCTCCGACGAGAGCAGCTTCGTCACCGGCCAGGCCGTGGTGATCGACGGCGGCTGGACGCTGTAGGTGGCAGGGCGGCGCGTCAGTGCGCTGGCGGCCGCATCGCGGCGCGCAGGCGTTCGGTCGCGGCAGCATCCAGCCCCAAGTCGCGCGCGGGGTCGAAGAAGCGCGCATCGGGGGTGAAGACGAGATAGGCCATCGCCTCATTCGCCATCAGCCACTCCTGCGAGGCGTCGTAGCCCTCGCCCTTCAGGAAGCGGCGGAAGGCCTCGCGATCGGCCTCGGTAAACACCTCGCGCCAGGCGCGCAGCACCTGGGCTGCGAAGGCGAGGTCGGTAAAGTACAGGCCGTGCCCCGCCTCGTGGTCCAGCACCGCGCGGCGGGCGGAGGCGTCGAAGCCGCTGCTCTCGGCGGGCAGGGTGATAATGGCGCGCGGCTCGCCGCCGGGCCCGCTGCCGATCGCGGGAAGCCGGGCCTCCAGCCACCGCTCCTCCGCGTTCAGTACAACGCCGGAACGCCTGGCCAGGGCGAAGAAGCGCTCGACATCGGCAAGGCTATAGTCATGGCCGTAGTAGTAGGTTTCTGGCTGCATCCCTTCCTCGGCGATGGCAGCGGCCAGGGCCGCGTCGTCCAGCAGCCGGTCGCGCGGTGTCTTCGCCTTCTCGATGAACGCGGCGAGGCGGTTCATCATGCGCCCCTGCTGCGCGAGGCTCGGGAAGGCAATCACGAACACCGCCGGCCGGTCGGCCAGACGCAGCAGCGTCGCCTCGGCGGGCTGCCAGGCCAGCAGCGCCTCCCTCGTCATCAGCGGGATGGCCGGAGCCGCCGGTGCAGCGGGGGGTGCCTGAGCCGCCACCGGCACGCCAGGGCTCACGGCCTGGCCGGGGCCCTGCAGCATGCCACAATAGGCCGCGCCGAGGCCGAGCACGGTTGCGGCCGCCCCGGCCAGCAACCACCCGCCTCTCGCGCCAACCCGCCCGGTTACCGGGGCTTGAACCGGTGCGAGCTTCGTATGCGGCGTTAGGAGGACGGTGTCGTCATCCCCGTTGTCGGGCACGGCGGCAAACCCTGTCCCCTCAGCTGCCGATGTTCAGCACCTGCACACGCCGGTTCCGCTGCTCCGCTTGGTTGTCACCGGTGCGGACGAGAAGTTGGCTTTCGCCGAGACCCACCGCCTCAAGCTTCGCGGCGGGGACGTTGTAGCGACTCATCAGAAAATCCCGCACCGCCTCCGCGCGGCGTTGGGACAGGGTACGGTTCGCCTCGTCGGGGCCCATCGTGTCCGTATGGCCCTCGATCCGGAACCGATAGGGCGCCAGCTCCGGCGAGGACAGCGCCTGGCCGAGCGGCGCAAGCGCGCGCTCCGCGGCAGCGCTGAGGGTCGCGGAATTGCTGTGGAACTGCACGGTGATCGAGACCGCGGGGGTGCCGGAGGGCGCCGTCGTCGCGGCCGGAGGCGGAGGCGTGCGGGCGGGGGCAGCGGCCTGCGTGCGCGGGGCCGCGGCAGGGGCCGACTGAGAGGACGCGGCAGGCGCCTGTGACGGAGCAGGAGCGGCCGGGGCTGATTCCGCGCCGGGCATACGGATGCCGCGCGTCCCGCCGCTCGGGCGCAGCTGCTCGATCATCTGCATGGCCGACTGCGCGGCGGCGGGCGAGCCGCCGACCGTGATGAGGAGAGCAGCGCCGAGCGACAGCGCGCCGATCGACCGGACAAAGCGGTGGGAAGGCAGCATGGGCGTCTCCTCTTGGTCGGCCGCCCGCCCGGTGACGGGTGGCCAGCCTTGGCCCGGATGTACCGGGCGGTTCAGGCTACACCGGATCAATTCGCCTCCGGCAATGTTTTGGTCGGGTGCCCTCACCGGGCGGCGGTGTCCACCACCACGGGGGTGAGCGCGATCCGTCTCCCGGCCGCGCGAGCGAGCTGGACAGCGGCGGCAAAGCCTTGGGCATAGGCGGCCTGCTCTTCCACAGCCGGCGCTCCGGGGGCGAAGAGCGGCTCCTCGGAGGCCACGACGAGGAGGATGTCGCTGCCATAGGGCTCGTCGATCTCCCAGCCCGGGAAGCCCGGCCGCGGGTCGCCAAGACGCAGCCGGGAACCCGGGGCGCCCAGGGCATCGGGCTCCAGCCGTGCGATCGAGCCGTCGGCCGTCGCGTAGGCGACGTGGAGATGCGTCGCCCAAGCCGGCATGCGGACACCGAAGCGCAGCATCTGCCCTTTCCGGAGCGGCCGGCTTCCATCCAGCGTCACCTCCGGCGCGTCACCGGGGGCCGCCAGAACGGGGCGCAGCGAGGCGACCAAGGTGCAGAAAGGCCCCTCGAAGATCCCGAGCTCGAGCTGAGCTGCGCCCGGGGGAAGGTTCCGCCGCGCCAGCTCCTGCCGGAGGGCGTCCGCATCCGGCCGCGGCAGCACGCCGCGCAGCCGCAGGCCGTTCTCCTCAACCCGCGGGGCGACGAGGCCGCAAGGCGCGGCGGAGACAGCTGCCGCAGCGATCGCGCGCCAGTCAGGGCGCGGAACGGGCACGAGGGAGGCCTGCGGGCCCGGCGTCGGCGCAGCGACCGGCGGTTGGACGGGTGCGGGTGGCCGGTTAGCCGGCGCGTCCTGGACCAGGGGCGGGGTCGATGGCCGGGGCGCCGGCTCGGGCTGCGCCTGGGGCGTCGCCGCTGGCGATTGGGGCGCGGGGATTGCTGACGGCAGAGCAGGAGAAGTGGGTGCAGCCGTCGGCGGCAGGATGGGCGAAGGCTCGCGCGACGGCGACGGCGTCACAGGGCTCGGCGAGGACGATGGTGCGGTTTGGGCCGGCTGGTCCGGCGCGTTCTGGAGTGCGGGCCGCTGCGGCGTAACCGGCTGCGCTGGCGTCGAGGGGATTGGGGGCGCGTTGGACGGTGTCGGAACGGCCGGAGGCGGTGCGGGTTCGGCCTGCGGCGTTTGAGCCGGAGCG
Source organism: Roseomonas sp. WA12 (assembly GCF_054165765.1). Classification (NCBI taxonomy): domain Bacteria; kingdom Pseudomonadati; phylum Pseudomonadota; class Alphaproteobacteria; order Acetobacterales; family Roseomonadaceae; genus Roseomonas; species Roseomonas sp. WA12. The sequence continues at coordinate 871,030 of NZ_CM135108.1, forward strand.
CCTGGGGGCGACACGGATTGGGACGGTGCTGATTGGGCCGGCACCGGCTGCGTATTGGGCACCGGGGGCGAAGCGGAGGGTGCGGGCGGCGAGGCCGGGGCCTGGGCCGTCACAACGGGCGGGGAGGGAGCCTCCCCGCGCGGCACGAGCAGGAACCCCGCAGCGCCGAGCACCGCAAGTGCGCCAAGGCCCGTGACGGGAAGAACCCAGGCCGGGCGCCGTGCGGGAGCCGGGGCCGCCACAGGCGCGGGCGCCGCCGCTGGCCGCGGCGCGGCGGTGATCACCCGCGTTGCGTCCTCCGCCTCCGGCGCAACAGCACCCGGCAGAGCCGCCGCCTCGATCGCGGCGGCGAAGGCGCGCGCATCCGGCCAGCGGTCATCCGGCCGCTTGGCCAGCGCCTTCATCACCACCGCATCCATCGCCGCCGGCACGGAGGAGGAAAGGGCGGAGGGTGGCGCCGGCTCGGTGTTCAGCACCTTGTGCATCACGGCGGAGAAGCCGCCCGCAAACGGCTTTTCCCCCGTCAGCAACTGGTAAAGCATCACGCCTGCAGCCCAGATGTCGGCGCGCGCGTCCAGCGCCTCGCCGCGCAGCTGCTCGGGGGCCATGTAGCTCGGCGTGCCCATCAGCGTGCCGACCTGCGTCATCGCCGAGTTCTCGATGCGCGCGATTCCGAAATCGGCGAGCTTGGCGTCGCCCTCCTCGGTCAGCATGACATTGGCGGGCTTGATGTCGCGGTGGATCACGCCGCGGCCATGCGCATAGGCCAGCGCGGCCAGCACCTGGCCCATGATCCGCACCGTCTCGCGCAGCGGCAGGCGCTCGTTGCGGTCCATCAGCGCCTTGAGCGTGCCACCCTGGACCATCTCCATCACGATCCAGGCGGTGTCGTCATTCTCGCCGTAGTCGAAGACGCCGACGATGCCGGGATGAGAGAGCCGGCCAGCGGCCTGCGCCTCGCGCTTGAAGCGGGCGGCGGCCTCCACCGCCTCGGCGTCGTCGGGCTCGGGCTTGCGCACGACCTTGATGGCGACGCGGCGCTCGATCTGCGTGTCGAAGCCGTCCAGCACCACGCCCATGGCACCGGTGCCAAGCGTGCCGCGCAGCTCGTATTTCCGGTCTCCGGTCCAATCGCCGAATCCGGGTGGCAAGGCCTGTGACACCGGGCCCCTCCCTATGCGTCGGTCATGCTAGGGGGCCGGCGTGGCCAGGGCCACTCCCCAGGGCCGGAAGCGCTCATGCCGGCGTGAAGAGGGACGTGGGGTCGCCCGTCAGGCCGAGGCTGCCGCGATGCTCCAGCCCGATGGCTGGGTCGCACCAGACCGTACCGCCCAGCGCCCGCCAACGCGCGCAGAACAGGTAATCCTCGCTCAGGTAGCGGCCGGGGCCACCCTCTGCGCCGGGCTCGATTCCCGTGTCGAACAGGGCGTGGACAACGCCTTCCTGCGTCATGTGCCGCGTCTCCGGCAGGGCTTCGGCCATGCGGGTCAGCGCGTCGCGCCGGATCATCAGAAAACCGGTGCCGATGCTCGCCACCTCTACCGCACCCGTCGCAGGCTCGTTTCGCACCGCGCCGTCCGGGCCGGCGGCGAACTCGGCTACCCATTCCTCGGCGTCGAGCCGCTTGCTGCGGTACAGCCCGCCGATCACTTCCCGTCCATGGCCGAGCAGGCGCAGCACGGCATCCGCACCGAAGCCGATATCCGCATCGACGAAGAGGAGATGCGAGGCCGGGGAGGCCAGGAACCGCGCCACAAGGGTGTTCCGCGCCCGTGGCACGAGGCTCTCATTCGTGAGCGTCGCACAGGCGAAGGGCAGCCCGACCGTAAGCATCGCGCGCTGTGTCTCCAGCAGCCCGCGCAGCGTTGCGGCGGTCAGCATCCCGCCATGGCAGGGGACGGCGACCATCAATCCGGAGCAGGTGACTTCCGAACGAAAGACCGTCGCATTCGGCAGCACCCAGGGCGGCGCCGGCCGGTGTTCCAGCAGCAGGGGGGCGCCATCCGCCATGCGATCGGTCGCGCCTCAGCCGGCCGTGGCGGTGCGGGTGGCTGCCGAGCGCAGCGGTGTGCCTGGCCCGGGTCCGGGCCCGATGAGCGCGAAAGGCGCCCACAGCCCGGGATGACCGGCGCCGGGCACTTTCATCAGGTCGAGCTGGGCTCGCCGGAGCGCCTCGGCCGGGGCGTTCCCCTCGCGAATGTTCTGCAGCGTGAAGGCCGCGACCCGCGCCGCCGCCACGTCATTCACGTACCAATGCGTCACCATCAGGCCGCGCGCGCCGGAGAAGAAGAAGGCGCGGGCGAGGGTGGACAGGCTCTCCCCCGCCGCCGCGCCACCACCGGAGTTGCAGGCCGAGAGCACCACCAGGTCCGCGTCCAGGTCGAGATCCAGCACGACGCCCGAGGTGAGCAGCGCCTGGGTCGCATCCGGTCCGTTCGGCGCGGTGGAGGCGATGATGGCGGGCTCCGTCAGGCAGGCAAGATCGGAGGGCAGCACGCCATGGGTGGCGAAGTGCAGCACGCGGTAGTCGCGCAGCCGCACTGCGCGCACGCCGGCGGCAGTGAACTCCGCGCCCGTCCGCCGATCCGAGGGCGACGCGCCGGAGACCTGCGCGGCGGCGGCCAGTTCCACCGCGGTCGCCGGCAGGCGGGCGAGAGAAGCAAGCCCGCGCCCGCATTCCGGCGCGGCCGGAAAGGTGCGTGCGGCGAAGGAGGCCGGCACAGGACGGGGATCGCCGAAGCCGAACCAGGGTCGTGGCGCCGCAGAGCGCCCGGCACGGCGCAGCGATACGAGGCTGGCCGGGGCCGGAACATGCGAGATCGGCATCTTGGCGAGCAGGAAGGCCGCGCCCTCATGCGAGTTCGCGCGCGGCGGCGTGGCAGTGACGAGCAGGCCGTAGGGGAGGGAGAGCATCGACCCTTCCGGCGCCGCCACCAGCGCGGTCGCGCGCTCCAACCGGGGTGCGGCGCTGCCAAGCACGGCGGCGTAGAGCGCATGGGCCTCGGCAGCGGCGAAGGGCTTCGACCCGTCGCCCGCCTCGACGCTCGCGCGAAGGCGCGCGACGAGCCCGTCCACTACACGCGTTTCGGCGCCGACGCGGTCCGCAGTAATGGTCCCGTCCAGCAGCACGAAGGTCCAGCCCCGCCGCGTGTCGGGCAGGGTGGTGGCGACCAGCGCCTCGCCGGGAGCGAGGGCAGCAAAGACCTCCCGTGCCGAGACGACGGATTGCACGAGTTGCGCGTAGCCCGGGGCGGCGGCCTGGGCGGCACCATCGGCCTCCGCAGCGGCGGTTTCTGCCTCGGCGATACGGGCGTTCAGGGCGGAGAGATCAGTGCGGCCGCCTTCCGCCGCCGCGGCGTCACGCTCGCGGTAGCTGATGGTGAGTGCCCGATCGGCCGCCTCGCGCCGCCGCAGGGCGTCGGCAACCGCGGGATTGCGGGCGCCGGCCGTCAGCCGCGCGGCGGCAGAGGCGATCTGCGTGGCCGTGACGCCGCCCTGGGCGATCTGTGCCGCCTCGAAGGCCTCGGACAGGCCCTCGGGCGTGCCGAGCCCGACCAGGGCATCAACGCAGGGCGCGACGCGCTCGCTCGTCGTGCCCTCGCGCAGGGTACGGAGAATCGAAACAGCCTCGCGGCAGAACCCGGCCGCGGCGGACGGGGAGGCGTTGGCCGCCCGCAGCAGCAGCGTGTCCGCGAGCGGGCGGGAGCGCGGCACGCCGCGCGCGAAGCGAAGGGCGGAGCGGTCGAAGCTGCGATCCGCCCCACTCGTGTTGCCGCTGGCGGCCTCCACCGCGCCGCCGGTGCGGGCGAGGCGGGCCTGGATCACGTCGGTGCCAACCGGGCTGCCCGCGGCGGCGGCGAGCCGCGTCGCATCGGCCGAGGCGACCTCCGCCTCCGCGTTGCGCCCGGCCGCACGCAGCACGGAGGCGGCGTTGCGCCGCGTTTCCACCATGCCGATGAGCGCGCGTGCGGCCACGGGATCGACGACGAGCGCGGGCGCAGCGGCCACTCGCCCGGCCAGCCGCGCCTCGGCGGGCGCACTGCGGGCGTAGGCGTCATGGCCTTGGGAGAGCAGGGCGAGGGCCGGATCAGTCTGGCCGCGATTGGCCTCGTGCAGGCCGCGGTAATGGGCGAGCATGGCGCGGGCGAGCGGATCGGCCGCGCGGGGCACGAGGGTGGCGGCGCGGGTGAACAGCGCCTCCGCCTCGGGGTAGCGGCCCTGGTTGGAGAGCTGCACGGCCAGCAGCACCATCGGCTGGAAGCGGTCCGGCGCATTCGGGCCCAGGGCGCGCTCCTGCAGGGCCAGGGCGGCGCGATAGGCGGTCTCGGCGGCCACGAAGCGCTCGGCCTGATTGGCGTCGCGCCCGACGGACATCAGCATTTCGTACCCGTTGATGTCGCCGCTGGAGAACGCCTCCCGCGCCAGCCGCGCCGCCATGGCATCGAGCGCCGCGGAGGAGAGCGGGGCGGATTCGGCCGGGACGCGGCCGCTGATCACGCCCAGCGCGCGCTCGGCGGCGGCATAGGCGGGCAGCACGCCTTCGGCCACCCAGGCGCGGCCGCCGGTCTGCGTCGCCATCACGAAGGCGGGCCAGCCGCCGGCGCGGCGGCGGCAATCCATCATCGCGGCGGGTTCGCCGCCGAGCACGGAGGTGCCGCGCGGGGCGGCGCAGTCCAGGCGCCCGGCCACGCCCTCACGGGCGGCCTCGGCGACCTGCAACGGCGGGGCGGCAGGCACTTCGCGCAATCGCGCGCTCGGGCTGCTCCACTCGCCGCACCACACATCGGCCCCACTGCCCGAGGCGGCCATCCGGCACTCCTCCCCTGCCGTGTTGCGTCCGAGCGAGACGGAGCCGCTGCCGCCGGATGCGCTGGCCACATAGGCAGAGGGCGGCGGCGCAGTGCAGGCCGCGAGGCCGAGCGAGGTGCCCGCCAGCACGGCACGGAGGGAGAGCCATCGCATGGTCAGTAATCCTCCCGCCGGATGCTCGGTGGAGCGAGGTTCTCCTCCTCCGAGCGGTCGCGACCGACGCGGATGGTGATGTTCGGCACGGGCGGGCGCAGGCGGTCGATCGCCGGCACATTTGCCGACGGGTCAATCCCCTCGATGATATCAAGCGGACTGTCCGCAAGCGTCGAGCCGACGGCGATGTCCGGCGCGGGCCGCAGCGGAGGCAGGACGGGCAGGCAGGCCGCTACGCCGATCGCGCAGTCGTTGAACAGGAACTGATCGGCGGCGGGAAGCGGCTCGTTCAGCAGGGTGCCGTCCTGGGTGGCGCGTCGTCCGGCGGCGGCGGCGGGCCGGCCGGGGATGCCGGCAATGGTCCCCGTCAGCCTCGCGCCCGCACCGCCCGCCAAGGTCAGCCCGCCCGCGTCAATCGCGCCCTGGGTCGTGCCCGCCGCCCCAAGGAACAGGCCAACCTGCGCGCCTCTCGCGTCCAGCCCGCCGAAGGTGATGCGGGGCGCAGTGATGCGCAGATCCGCCGTCGCCGCCTCGCCCGCAAGGGTTGCCAGACTCCCGGCGGTGATGCGGATCGCGCCGTTGGCACGCAGAAGGCCGGCCAGGCCGAACTCACCTGCCTCGATCACGAGGTCCCCGGTCCGGGCAAGGGCCGAGTTGCCGTTCACACGGATGGTGGCTGAAGGGCTCGAAAGACGGGTCGTCGCGCCGGAGACCGTGCCGTCCACGGTAAGGTTGCCCCCCTGGTTGATCTCGAGCGCACCGCCCGCCTGGACGAGGTTGTCGCCGGGTACGGTGAGGAGGGGGCCTGTGTTGTTGAGGCGCAGGTCGGCGCCCGTGCTGGAGGCGGTGAGGGCGGTGAGGGTGTTGTTGCCCAGCAGGGTGGCCGAGCCGCTGGCCTGGAGGCTGAGGCCGCCGCCGCCGATACGCCCCTGGCCGATCTCCTCGATGGAGCCGCCGCGGGCGGTGAGGGCGGTGCTGGGGGCCTGGATGGCGTCGGTGATGGCGAGCGCGCCGTCGGTGGCAATCGCAAGGCCGGTGCCGGCGGTGAAGCTGCCGAGGCGGGGCAGGCTGTTGCCCGCATTGGCCAGCGTCGCCGTGCCGCCCGCGCTGCCTGACAGGGTGGCGGCGGACAGCGTTGTGCCGGCGTCCTGGGTGATGTCGCCCAAGCTCTGCAGGATGAGGACGCCGGAGGTGGCGAGCGGGCCGCTCAGGCGGATGCCTGTCGCGGTGGTGACGGGGGCGCCCTCGAAGCTTGCGGCGCCGAGGCGCAGCGTGTCGGCGGTCACGGCCGTGCTGCCGAGGGTGAGGGCCTGGAGGTCGCGCGGCGCGGCCTCGACCAGGGGCGCGGTGACGAGGCCGCCCGAGGCGGTTGGGATGTCGAGGGTGTTGGCCAGGAAGCTGACGGATTGCGAGGCGGCCAGGCTGCTCTGCACGGAGATCGCGCCCGCGGTGCGCAGCCCGATGCGGGCCGCGGTGACGGGGCCGGTTGTGACGAGGTCGGTGCTGCCGTTGTCGAGCAGGACGGTGCCGGCCGCGCTGCTGGCGGCGAGGGTGGCGACGCCGTTCGGCGCGGTGCCGCCGACCAGCCGGGCATCGCCGCCCGAGGTGAGGGCGAGGCTGCGGCCGAGCAGCTGCCCGCCCGTCTGCACGATGCCGCCCGTGCCGGCACCGAGCACGAGGGCGTTGCCCTGCGCCGGGCCGACGGGCGCGCCGCCGACGGTGCCGGCCAGGGTCAGGGAGGTCGCGCTCGCGGGGTTCGTCGTCCCGCTCGCCGTGTCGTAGCCGGCCAGGGCCGTCACCGTGCCCGCCGTGGGGCTGAGGGAGCGGACGGTGCTGCCGGCCTCGAGCGCCAGGTTGCCGCCTGCCAGCAGCCGCACAGCCCCGGCCGCGGTCGCGGTGCCGGCGACGGCCATGTCGCCCGTGGAGGTCAGCTGCACCGCGCTGTTGGTCGAGGACACCGCGCCGTCCACGCGCAGCGCGCCCGCCTGGTTGATCGCGAGCACGCCGCCCGCCTGGACGAGGCTGCCGCCGGGCACGGTGAGGAGGGCGCCCGTGTTGTCCAGGCGGAAGTCGCCGGCGGCAGAGGAGGCGGTCAGCGCGCCGACCGTGTTGGCCCCGCGCAGGTCCACCGCGCCGATGCCGGCCCGCACGCCAAGGCTGGCGGCCGCGATCGCGCCCGCACCCGTCTCGGCCACGCCGCCGCCCGCATCGAGGGTGACGGGCCCGGTGGCGGCGAGCTGGCTGGCCACCGTGATGTCGCCGGCCGAGGTCAGCCCGAGGCCCGCCGCGGTGACGGTGCCGGTGGTGGTGAGGCCGGTGCCGGTGTCGAGCAGGAAGGTGCCGGCCACGCCGCTCGCACCCAGCGCGGTGATGCCGTTCGGCGCCGCCGCCCCGTTCAGCCGGGCGTCGCCGCCCGAGGTGACGGTGAGGCCGCTGCTGACGATCTGCCCGCCCGCCTGCACGATGCCGCCCGTGCCCGCGCCGAGGGTGACGAGACCGGGACCATCGGCGTCGCCGAGCGTACCGGCCAGGGCCAGCGAGGTCGCGCTCGCGACGTTCGTCGCCCCGCTCGCGGTGTCGTAGCCGGCCAGCACCGAGACCAGGCCGGCCGGGCTGCCGGTGCTGGCGACGCGGCTGCCGGTCTCGAGCGCGATGCTGCCGCCCGCCCGCAGCCGCACCGCGTCCAGCGCCGTCACGCTGCCCGGTGCGGTGAGGTCGCCCGTGGATGTCAGCTGCACCGAGCCCGAGGTCGAGGACACCGCCCCCGCCACCCGGAGCCCACCCACTTGGTTGATCTCGAGCGCACCGCCCGCCTGGACGAGGTTGTCGCCGGGTACGGTGAGGAGGGGGCCTGTGTTGTTGAGGCGCAGGTCGGCGCCCGTGCTGGAGGCGGTGAGGGAGGTGAGGGTGTTGTTGCCCAGCAGGGTGGCCGAGCCGGCGGCCTGGAGGCTGAGGCCGCCGCCGCCGATACGCCCCTGGCCGATCTCCTCGATGGAGCCGCCGCGGGCGGTGAGGGCGGTGCTGGGGGCCTGGATGGCGTCGGTGATGGCGAGCGCGCCGTCGGTGGCAATCGCAAGGCCGGTGCCGGCGGTGAAGCTGCCGAGGCGGGGCAGGCTGTTGCCCGCATTGGCCAGCGTCGCCGTGCCGCCCGCGCTGCCTGACAGGGTGGCGGCGGACAGCGTTGTGCCGGCGTCCTGGGTGATGTCGCCCAAGCTCTGCAGGATGAGGACGCCGGAGGTGGCGAGCGGGCCGCTCAGGCGGATGCCTGTCGCGGTGGTGACGGGGGCGCCCTCGAAGCTTGCGGCGCCGAGGCGCAGCGTGTCGGCGGTCACGGCCGTGCTGCCGAGGGTGAGGGCCTGGAGGTCGCGCGGCGCGGCCTCGACCAGGGGCGCGGTGACGAGGCCGCCCGAGGCGGTTGGGATGTCGAGGGTGTTGGCCAGGAAGCTGACGGATTGCGAGGCGGCCAGGCTGCTCTGCACGGAGATCGCGCCCGCGGTGCGCAGCCCGATGCGGGCCGCGGTGACGGGGCCGGTTGTGACGAGGTCGGTGCTGCCGTTGTCGAGCAGGACGGTGCCGGCCGCGCTGCTGGCGGCGAGGGTGGCGACGCCGTTCGGCGCGGTGCCGCCGACCAGCCGGGCATCGCCGCCCGAGGTGAGGGCGAGGCTGCGGCCGAGCAGCTGCCCGCCCGTCTGCACGATGCCGCCCGTGCCGGCACCGAGCACGAGGGCGTTGCCCTGCGCCGGGCCGACGGGCGCGCCGCCGACGGTGCCGGCCAGGGTCAGGGAGGTCGCGCTCGCGGGGTTCGTCGCGCCGCTCGCCGTGTCGTAGCCGGCCAGGGCCGTCACCGTGCCCGCCGTGGGGCTGAGGGAGCGGACGGTGCTGCCGGCCTCGAGCGCCAGGTTGCCGCCTGCCAGCAGCCGCACAGCCCCGGCCGCGGTCGCGGTGCCGGCGACGGCCATGTCGCCCGTGGAGGTCAGCTGCACCGCGCTGTTGGTCGAGGACACCGCGCCGTCCACGCGCAGCGCGCCCGCCTGGTTGATCGCGAGCACGCCGCCCGCCTGGACGAGGCTGCCGCCGGGCACGGTGAGGAGGGCGCCCGTATTGTCCAGGCGGAAGTCGCCGGCGGCAGAGGAGGCGGTCAGCGCGCCGACCGTGTTGGCCCCGCGCAGGTCCACCGCGCCGATGCCGGCCCGCACGCCGAGGCTGGCGGCCGCGATCGCGCCCGCACCCGTCTCGGCCACGCCGCCACCCGCATCGAGGGTGACGGGCCCGGTGGCGGCGAGCTGGCTGGCCACCGTGATGTCGCCGGCCGAGGTCAGCCCGAGGCCCGCCGCGGTGACGGTGCCGGTGGTGGTGAGGCCGGTGCCGGTGTCGAGCAGGAAGGTGCCGGCCACGCCGCTCGCACCCAGCGCGGTGATGCCGTTCGGCGCCGCCGCCCCGTTCAGCCGGGCGTCGCCGCCCGAGGTGACGGTGAGGCCGCTGCTGACGATCTGCCCGCCCGCCTGCACGATGCCGCCCGTGCCCGCGCCGAGGGTGACGAGACCGGGACCATCGGCGTCGCCGAGCGTACCGGCCAGGGCCAGCGAGGTCGCGCTCGCGACGTTCGTCGCCCCGCTCGCGGTGTCGTAGCCGGCCAGCACCGAGACCAGGCCGGCCGGGCTGCCGGTGCTGGCGACGCGGCTGCCGGTCTCGAGCGCGATGCTGCCGCCCGCCCGCAGCCGCACCGCGTCCAGCGCCGTCACGCTGCCCGGTGCGGTGAGGTCGCCCGTGGATGTCAGCTGCACCGAGCCCGAGGTCGAGGACACCGCCCCCGCCACCCGGAGCCCACCCACTTGGTTGATCTCGAGCGCACCGCCCGCCTGGACGAGGTTGTCGCCGGGTACGGTGAGGAGGGGGCTGGAATTATCCAACCGGAAATCCCCTGATGAGCGCGATGCGTTCAGGGCCGTGACAGAATTCGCGCCCCGCAAATCCACGGTCCCCGCATCCACCGCGAGGCTGCCGCCGCCGATTGAGCCCGTGACGGTTTCGGAGAGAGTGCCGCCCGTGGTCAGAGCCACATTCGGCGCGCGCACCGCGCCGGTGACCGACAAGGCGCCGCTGTTGCGGAAGGCGAACCCAACGCCTGCGGTGTTGTCGGCGAGGACGGAGGCGGTATTCCCGGCATTGGTCAGCGTCAGTTGCCCACCCACGTTGCTGGACAGGGAGGTGACGTCGACATTCGCCCCGGCGGCCTGGCTCACGTTGCCTAGGGCATTGAGGTCGAGCCTGACGCCCGCGGTGCCGATTGCCCCGGCGGAGGACACCGTGCCGGTGAGGCGGATATCATTCGCCGTCGTGGCCGTGGCACCGGCGAAGCTGGCCGCACCGATGCGCAGCGTATCCGCACGGGTGGCTCCGAGCAGGGCGGAGGTGACTCCGAAAACCCCGCCGTCCGGCAAGGTGGCTCCCCCGAGTTCGGTGTTCGAAACCGCGAAGGGCGCCAGTTCCACGGTGGGGGCTAAAAGCGACCCGGGGCTGCCTTCGCTGCTGAAGCTGTCCAGATCGACGCCGCCGGCCCGCAGGGAGATACGCTGGGTGGCGTTGACAAGGGTGCCCTCGCCGACCGCGATATTGCCCGAGGTGCGAACCTCGATGATGTTTCCGACGATGCCGTTCTCGCCGGAGACGAAGACGAGGCCGGTGCTGCCGTTGTCGAGGACCAGGTTCCCGAGCTGCCCGTTCAGCTGCTCGATGTGGTTCGGCGTTCCGGCCGAGGCACTGGCCAGGCTGGACGTCGTCCCGCTTGAGAGGAACAGGTAAGAGCCAGAAATCCGTCCGCCGGTCTGCACGACGCCGCCCGTGCCCGCGCCAAGGAAGAGTTGGCCGAGGAAGTCCGGGTTGCCGATCTCACCGCTGAGGCGCAGGGAAGAGGCGCTGGACGGGTTCGTATCGCCGAGCCCTGCATCGTAGCCGGCGAGGAGGGTGACCCCCCTCGTCACGCCGAACAGCGCGGTGTCCGTGGATTGAATGTCGTTGGCGGTGATGTTGCCGGTGGCCAGGCCGGTCACGCCATAGCGTCCCGTGACGAAGCTCGCCTGCAGGTCGCCCGTCACGTCGAGGCTGACAGTGGAGTTGGGCGCGCTGAGCTGCGTCGCCCGCAGGCTGGTGGCGTTGCGCACGGTAACGCCGGATTCCGCCTGGCCCGTGATCGCGGCGATCTGGTTCTCGCCGGTCAGGAGTAGCTCGCCGCTGGGTACGCGAACATCGAGCAAGGGCGTGGTCAGGACCGAACCGGCGAGTTGCTCAAGATTGCCCGAGCGCTGCAGGACGGTCATCGTGCCATCGGTGCGGATCGCACCATCCAGCGATACGGCGAAGCCGTTCTCCGGTGAGGTGACAAGGTTCAGCCCGCCGGCGACGGTTGAGGGCCCCAGCACGTCGATCCTGTTGCCATCCGCGGAGCTGGTGGGGTTGAGCCCCAGGAAGACATCGCCGCCCGACACCATGGTCAGGCGCGTGGCACGGATCACGCCACCATTCGGGGCCTGGGTGCCGCCAACTGTCTGGACGATGCCGCCGCGGCCTGCGCCAAGGTCGACCGCACTGTCGACCGAGAGGATCTGGGATGGCGCAACATTGACCGTGCCGCCGATCACGGGCCCGGCCAGCCGCAGCCCGCCCGCCGCAAGCGGATCGACGCTGCCGGTGGCGAAGTCGAAGCCGGCTTGCAGGCGCACGCCGTTGCCGGAAACAAACTTCGGCACGTCCTGCGGGTCGTTCCATTCGGGGATGGTGATATTGCCCGTTGCACGAAGCTGCACCGAGGTGCCGCCGAGGACGGCGTTGCGGCCCTGGACTCGGCCCGCGACCTGGATGTCGCCCGTCACATCGATGCTCACCGAGGTATTGCTGCTCTGGTTGCCGATGGTGCCGAGGGTGAGCGAGCCGATATTCCGGACGGCGATCGCGCCCTCGCCGCCTGGCATGTCCAGCACCTGCAGCTGATTCGCCCCTGGCAGGGAAGCCGAGACGAGAAAGCCCTGGCTGGTCAGGCTGCGGGCGAGGATACGGGTTGCCGGATCCTGGGTGATGCGCGAGGCGCTGACCACTAGGTCCTGGCCCGCCCCAAGGGTGACGTCCCCGTTGAGGTTCAACGTGCTTGCGAGGAGCGAAAGCCGACCGCCATTCGGCACCACGGGAGTGGGCATCGTAATCGGCGCATCGACGTTCAGCGTGTTGCCGGCCTGCAGGACAAGCTGCCCAGGATTGGCCCGGTTGATCGCAGCGCCAACGGTGAGGTTGTTCGTCGCCTCCAGACGCAGGTTGCCCGAGAAAGCGTTGATGAATCCATTGCTGACGGTTGCGTCTCCGGTCGTCTCGGCACTGCCGAGCACGCCATCCGCAGCGGCGGCGTCGTCCGAGCCCGTGCCGTCCGCGGCGGCCACGATGGTCAGATTCGTCGGGTCGATCAGGAAGGTGCCCACCTGCCCACCCAGCCCCGCATTCACATCCACGCGCCCGGTGATCGAGAGACCCTTGCCTCCGGACACCTCGACGAAGCCGCCATCGCCGCCCTGCACGCCGCCCCGCGCCGAGATCTCGCCGGCATGAACGGTGTTGTCGGCCGAATTCACGATCACCGTGCCGCCATTGCCGCGCCCTGTCGCATCCGCGCGCACGGTCGCACCCTGGGCGATGCCCGTGCGCCGGGCCAGACGCGTGGCCGCGGCAGCCCGGCCGTTGGTGCCGACATGCACCGTGCCGCCGCCGGCACTCCCGGAGGCATCCACCCGCGCGCCCGGCGCCACCCAGCTACGGTCGCCCAGCACCTGCACGGTGCCGCCGGTGGTATTGGCCGCGGTGCTGGTCGTGGTCACCGCGCCCTCAATCCGAACAGCGCCGCCCGTGCCGCTGACCACCACGCGGCCGGTACGGCCGGTGGCCGCGTCGGTGTCGGCGGAAACTGTGCCGCCCGCGCGCACCAGATCCTGCACGATCCCATCCACCGCCTGGGCGGTGAGCACCACTGTGCCGCCGGTCGCCGCGATGCTGCCGGTGTTGGTCACCAGCGCCTCGCCATTAGCGGGCCGCTGCCGCACGGGGGAGGTGACCTCGAGCGACATCAGCCCGTCGCCATGCAGGTCGATCGTGGAGGTCTCGGCGCCGCCGAGTGCGACGCGGCCCATGCGCGCGGTGATGCTGCCGCGATTGGCCACCTGCGGCGCGACGAGGGCGGCGAGCCCGGCCTCGCGCACGGTGATGCTGCCGTTATTCTCGATCCGCGCGTCGGGGCGTCCCGGCTGGTCGAAGCGCAGGCGACCACCCGCCATGAGCGCCGCATTCGTGGTGTTGGCGGTGGAGACAACGAGGCCGGCCGCATCCACTTGCGACCCCTGGTGGAACACCACGCCGGACTGATTGACGATCGCCACCTGCCCGTTCGCCGTGATCCGTCCCGCGATCTGCGAAGGGTCCGGCCCCGTGACGCGGTTGAGCGTCACGGAGGAGGAGGAGGGCTGTTGGAACTGGACGGTGTGATCGCGCCCGATGTCAAAGGATCGCCAGTCGATCGCCGCCCGATCGGTGGATTGCGTCACGCGGGTGCGCGCAGCGTCCTGCGCGATGGCGGCGCTGCCCGCCACCACCTGCCCGCCCTGCGGCCGCGCATTGGGGGCCTGCGCCAGCGCCGCGAAAGGAAGGACAAGGGCCGTGCCGCACAACAGCGCGGCGCGGAAGGTCGAGGTGCCGTTCATCTGCCCAAACCCTTCCGTATGACCACTGTCCCGGCTCCTGTCAGAACCGGGCGAGGACGCGCCAGAACAGCGCGTCCTCCTTCTGCGCCGGCAGATTGCTGCCGCCGGGCCGCCGCGTGAGACGGTGCACGCCCTCGAGCTGCGCCTCGAACCTCTCATTGATCGCCATCCGCACGCCCAGGCCTACCGAGGAGAGGCGGCGATCGGGATCGGAGGAGAGGTTCTCGAAAGTCCGGCCGTGATCGTAGAAGGCGTAGGCTGTGGGATCGAGGCGCAGCGGAAAGCCGAGAGCCGCCGTCTCGAAGCTGGTTGAAAGCTGCAGTTCGGCCGAGACCGCGATCGCGCGGTCGCCCGTCACCTCGCCGGTGTAGTAACCACGGCCCAGTCGGTTGCCACCAAGATAGAACTTCTCCGAAGGCGGCAGCACGTCATTCGTCCACTGCCCTGCCAGGGTGCCCTGCAGCGAAAGCACCGTCTGCGGCCCGAGCGCGAACAGCGCCTGGGTGCGCGTGGCCTCGCCGCTGATCTTGGTGAAATCCGCACGCGCCCCGGCGCGCGAGGGATCGGGCCCGTCGCCCGATTGCGCGCCCAGCCCGTCGATCCCCTGGGAGACGCGCAGGGTGAAGAAATTGCTCGCGGGCCGCGCGTCGCCCGCCAGCAGGTCGAACACCGCCCAGTCGCCGCCGAGCCGCACCACGCGCAGCGAATCCTCGCTGAAGCGCACGCGGCGGCCGTTGGGCCCGTCCACGTCGATCTCACTCTCGATCGCGTCAAAATTGCCGACAATGTTCAGCGATTGCGACCGGCTGCGGATCAGCGGGTAGCTGACGGCGACGCCGCCCACTGTGGTCTCGCCGCGATAGCCGAGCGCGCTCAGCGCACCGGAGGGCGTGGCGCGCCCCCGTCCGGCATAGAGCCGCACGCGCAGTCCCGAGCCGCCGATGAAGGCCTCGGTCGAGACCTGGCCGAAGAGCTGCGTATCGCCATCCGCATAGAACAGCGCGAGCTCCGTCCGCTCGCCGAACTCCGTGAAGCTGTTGAGCTGAGCTGCGCCGAGAAACTGCGCCGGACCGGTGAAGTGGGACCCGCGGTTATCGGCGGTCACATAGCCCGTGACTGCCCGTCGTGAGACCTGGGCAACGAGGGAGAGCGCGCCGGGCTCGGTGCCGGCCGGGCGGAGGACGGTGCGGATGGAGATGCCGGGCATGTCCTGCGCCAGCAGCAGCTGCCGCTCCATTGTCGCGATATCGAGCGGGCGGAGGTCGACGAGCCGGTTGAGGAAGCGCAGCACCTGCGTACCGGCAGGGCCGACATCTCCCTCCAGTCGCACCTCATTTACATAACCTTCCGTCACGCGGAACCGCAGCACGCCATCCGCGCCGACCACGGCATCAGCGGTAACGAAGGGATAACCCGCCTCCCGATACAGGGAGACGATAGCGGTCCGGGCCGCCTCAAGCGCCGAAACAGGAATTGCTGGGCCGGTCAGTGGGCCGGTGGCAGCGGCCAGGCGCTCGGCCGGGAAAGCCGTTGCTCCCTCGAAGACCACGCCGCGGATCGCAACGCTTCCTGCGCCAGAGGCGACCGGGGCAGGGACGACAGGGCCGACGCGGGTGCCAGGCCCGACCTCGGGTGGGGCGGCGGGGGCGATCTGCGGGATCGGTGTACCACCGGGCGGCACGACCACGCCCGGGATGGACTGGCTTGATACGGGTTGGGCAAGAAGCGTGGCGGGGGCCATGCCGGCCATGGCCAGCCAGAGCAGGCCGGCCACCCGCGCCTCCCCCGTCTTCAGCCGTTCCCCCATCTCACGGCCTCTTCGGTCTGTTATTCGGAAACGCTTGCCCCGGGCATGGAATGGTTTCCGGTGGATCGTTCCCGTCCGGATTCATAACGACACATCGGGTCCAGTGGCAAGAACTCCGGCACCGGATCCGCGACCAACTCTCGGACTGCGGCCCCTGGCAGGGCAGCTCCAGGGTCAACTCAATTGTCGCGGGAAAACCGCCGGCGCAGGGCGCCCATCACGCCACCCGATCCAATCTCGCTTTCCTCCTCGGCTGCGCTGGCCGGTTCGCCATCCACCTCCGCCAGTGCCGCGATGAACGCCGAGGCGGAGGGGAAGCGTGCCTCTGCCGCCTTGGCCAGCGCACGCGACAGCACGGCGTCATAGCCTGGCGGAACGCCGGCCGCGCGGCGGGAGGGCGGCTCGGGCTCGTCCATCAGGATGCTGTTCATGAGTGCGAACTGGTTGCCCCGGAAGGGACGGTTGCCCGTCAGCATGTGGTAGAGCACCACGCCAACGGCCCAGAGATCCGCACGAAGATCGACCTCATCGCCACGCACCTGCTCCGGCGACATGGTCGAGAGGGTGCCGACCATCTGACCCATCGTCGTCACATTGCTATCGCCGAGTCGGGCTACGCCGAAATCGACCAGCCTGACCCGGCCGAGCCCGTCGCCGGCATCGGCCGTGAGGAGAATATTCGCGGGCTTGATGTCGCGATGAACGATGTCGCGCTCATGCGCGTAATCGAGCGCCTCCAGCAGCTGCGTCGTGATACGCGAGGCCTCGGCGTGCGGGATCGGTTCGCCGGCGTCGAGCACTGATTTCAGCGTGTCTCCGATGACAAGATCCATTACGAGCCATGCGGTGTCGGCCTGCTCGCCGAAGTCGTGAACGGGTACGATCCCGGGATGCGACAGGCGGCCGACCGCCCGGGCCTCCTGGCGGAAGCGAGCTCGCAGTTCCGCCTGTTCCTCCGCGTCGCCAGGCGGCACGGCCATCACCTTCACCGCCACCAGCCGGTGCAGGCTCTGGTCGAAGGCCTCGAGCACCGTGCCGAAGCTGCCGCGTCCGATGGCGTCGCGGATGTCGTAACGGCCGGCCAGCAACAGGCTCTCCCGGCCGAACTCGAAGGAGCCGGCTATCAGCCGGCGCAGCCCGGCCGGCGTGTCGGTGGACCGTGATGCTGTTGGAGCGGCGAGGGGCGGATCCTGGCGGGGCAGGGGCTGGCGGACGGCCGGCTGCGTGTCGTCCGGCCCGACCGCTGGGGCGGCGGGAGGGAGCGGACGGGCCTGCTGCGTCGCATCCTCCGCTGGGGCGCTGTCCGCGCTACCGGCCAATCCCATTCCGGCCAGGGTTGCGACCGCGCGCTCCCAATGAAGAAGCCCGGCGCGTCCCCTGGCCAGGGCCTCGTCCCGCAGCGTCGTGACGCGGTCGAGCGCGGAGAGGTCACCCGACACCATCAACAGGACGGCAGCGGCGTGCAGGCGGGTCGCCTCGGCGGCGTGGAGTTCGGCATGCCCCAGCAGTGCTTCCGCTTCAGCGGCATGGGCGGGGGAGGGGGGCGTACCAAGTGCGAGCGTCGCGCCTTCCGCCGGTACGCCGAGCACGGTGGCGAGGCTGCGGCGAATGCCAGCCGCCCGGTCGATGAAGCAGGTCTCACGCGGCGGCTCTTCGGGCACCGCGGCCGATGACAGCCGCTGCGCGTCTATGCGCGCTGCAATAGCGCGAAGTGCGTTGGAAAGGGGCGGGTTAGCCGTCATCGCGCCAGCGCCCGCTTCGTTCGAGCCAGGCCCACGTCGCTGGAGGGGCGCGCTCTCAGGGCGGCGGGACGGGCTGATCGTAACGGCGGAAACCGTAGTTGTTGATCACCCATTTCAGCAGGTAGCCATATTTGGGATCCGTGGCGTAAACGCCGGTCAGGGCGTCCGCGAAGGCTTCGGGATCGTGGGTAAAGCGCATGGCGACGGAATACACGCGATTCGTTGCCAAGAGTCTTCCATGGTGCTCGAAGGCCTCCGAAAGGCTCTCGAAACGCCGGAACCGGGCCTGGATAAACTGGTCGGCGCCGTTCACCACCTCGCGGGTGCCGCTCTCCACCGCGGGCTGCGACCCCACGGCCTTGATGCCGAAAGGGTTGTTGCTGTCGGGCGGCATCCTGGCGCCCCAGGCGCTCTCGACCACCCACTGGGCGAGGGTGATGGAGGCCGGCACGCGCCACCGTGTCTGTGACGAGGCCGCGGCCTGCTCGATCTCCGGCGGTACGATGCCGACATGCCCGAAGCGGACGGTGGGCGGCGGCGGTGCATCCACCAGCGGACGCGCGGCGAGAGAGTAGTAGGTCGGGCTTCCCGGCAAAACCTGGCCGGTCGGCGGGTTCATGTTCATCACCACGGCCTGATAGGCCTCGATGGCCAGCACGAAGCCCGGATCGGCCTCCCCGGTGATCGGAACGGGCGTGTGCGGCTTAGGCAGGCGCTCGTTCAGCAGGGACTGGATGATGAAGACATCGGCCGGGCTGTTGATCGCATTGTGGCCGACCGAGGTCATGATCGGCGGCGCGATCCGGCCCATCTCGTCGGTACTGAGGACCGTGGGGGAAGGGATCAGTGCCATGGCCCATCCTCTCTCGGCGCCCGATGCGCCCGGGCCGCATCATAAGACCGGCGCGTGCGCTCCGCCAATCGACGCAACGTGCTGCGGTGCAACCGTGCGGGCCCGGAAGCGGCATCGCACTAGCTTTGCAGCACATCCGGGGCTTTACTGGTCGCGGAACGAGTGGGGAGGGCGGAATGACCGGCCGCGGATCTGGGATGGCACGAACGCGTCCTGAATGCGGGTGCGCCGGTTGCGGTCGCATCCGTCCTTGAGTCTCTCCCTTCTCATCATTCGCTGCCCGGATACCGTCGCTCCCGAGCGGCGCGACGTGACGGGCGGTGAGTTCAGCATCGGCCGCGGCCCGGACAATGACTGGATTCTTGCCGATCCGGACCGCCATCTCTCGAAGCGGCACTGCCAGATCGCGTTCCGTTCCGGCCAGTGGGTGCTGACGGACACCAGCTCGAACGGCACCTTCGTCAACCACGCGCCGTCACCGCTCGGTCAGGGACAGGAATGGACGCTGCGCGACGGCGACCGCATCACCCTCGGCACCTTCGAGATCGAAGTGCGGCTGGATGAGCATGCGCGGCCCGACACCTTCTCCCCTTTCTCGTCCCCGTTCGAAGCGGGCGGCGCGCGCGGCGGTTTGACGCCGGGCATGCTCGACCCCTTCGCCGAGCCGGCCCCGCCGCCGCGACCCTTTGGCGACCGCTTCGGCACGTCGGACGGCCTGCCCGGCGCGCTGCCGGACAGCGCCAGCCTGCGCCTTCCCGACGACTTCGATCCCCTGTCTCCGTCGGAGGATCCCTTTCCGGGACCCACGCAGTCCGACCACGCCCCCGCGCTGGATGCTGCCTTCCGCCCGCCGGGCGGCAGCGTCATCCCGGATGACTGGGACCTCGACCTGTCCGTCGGCCCCACGCCGGCCGGGGGAGCCGGGATGCCCGATCCTTTCGCCTCGCCTGTCCCGCCCCAAAGGCTGCCGCACACGTCGCCGCCTCCTGTCGCCGATCTTCCGGCGACGCCCATGGCACCCTCGCCGCCATTCGTACCGCCGCCTTCGCGGGCCGTCCCGCCCGCGCCGCCCCAGGCCATGGTGCCCCCTGCGCCCCGGGCATTAGCGCCCGCCGCGCCGGCAAATGCATCACCGCCCGACCTGTCGGACTCGGCCCTCCTGGCCGCCTTTCTTCTGGGCACCGGCCTTGGCGAGCAGACCGTCCCGGATCCCGCTGGAACCCTTCAATCGGCGGGCGCGGCACTGCGCGCAGCGGTCAGCGGTCTGCGCCAGGCCCTGATCGCCCGCGCCTCCATCAAAGGCGAGTTCCGGATCGAGCAGACGATGATCCGGGCGAGCGGCAACAACCCGCTGAAGTTCTCGGCCGGAGACGACGACGCGCTGGCCGCCCTGCTCGGGGTCGGGCGGCGCAACACCGTGGCGCCGGACGTCGCAATGGCCGATGCGTTGCGCGACATGCGCCTGCACGAGCTGGCCACCGTCACCGCCATGCAGACGGCAGTGCGCGCTCTGCTGGCGCGCTTCACCCCGGCCGAGATCGAGCGCCAGGCGGAGAAGGGCGGTTTCTCCGTCCTGCCCGGCCAGCGCAAGGCCCGCGCCTGGGACGCCTTCGAGGCCATGCATGCCGAGGTCACCGGCGCGCTGGCCGATAATTTCGACAGTGTCTTCGGCAAGAGCTTCGCCAAGGCCTATGAGCAGGCGATGGACGAGCTCTCGTCCCGCGGGGAGATGCCATGATTCGGCGGCGAATGGTTCTGGCTACGCCCGCGCTCCTGCTGGCGCATTGCGGCGCGCCGCCGCCACCGCCTCCGCCCGTGCTCAACCTCACCATCAAAGGGGGCGCGGACCAGAACCCGGACACGACCGGGCGCGCGGTGCCGGTTTCCGTCCGGCTGTTCTTCCTCGGCGGCACCGGCAAGTTCGAGGCGGCCGATGTCTTCGCCCTTACCGAGCGCGAGCGCGCGACCTTGGGAGAGGACGCGGTGGGCTCGGAAGGCGTCATCGTGCGCCCTGGGGAGAGTGTCACGATCGAGCGCGAGATGAAGCCTGCCGCGAAATTCCTCGGCGTCGCCGTGCTGTTCCGCGACATAGATGGCGCGAAGTGGCGGGTGTCTCAGCCCATTGCGCCCAGCGGGCCCACGAAGTTGCTCCTCACCACCGCCGGCAACACGGCGACGCTGGCCCCCGCATGAGCTGGACCAACCGAGTCATCTGGCACGAGGGCATGTTCCTCCGTTCCCAGCACTTCCAGCAGCAGGATCGTTGGCTGGAGACGCTGGTGCGCGAGCGCACGGCGGCGCTGCGCCCGCATGGCTGGGGCATGACCGAGATGGTCGTGAACCGCGACCTGCTGGCCACCGGCCAATTCGCCCTCGTCTCCGGCCGCGGCGTCTTCGAGGACGGGACCCCCTTCTCCATGCCCGGCGAGTCCGACCAGCCGACGCCACTCGATCTCGGGGAGAGCGTGCGCAACGCCGTCGTCTATCTCGCCCTGCCTATCCGCCAGAACGGCGCGATGGAGGTGGTCTCGGACCAGGTGCTGGAAGGCCGCCTGGCCCAGCGCGCCTTCGATGCCTACGACACGCATTCCGGCTCGCCTCAGCCCGCCGAGCTGCAGGTGGGGCGGCTCCGCATGCGCTACATGCTCGAGAGCGACAACCGCGCGGGCTACCACTGCATCGGGCTCGCCCGCGTCGTCGAGGTCGGCTCCGATCGCCGCGTGACTTTGGACGAGCGCTGGATCGCCCCCGCGCTGCTGTGCTCGGCCACGCCGCCGCTCGCGGGCCTGTTGAGTGAACTGGCCGGCATGCTGAATCAGCGCGGCGAGGCGTTGGCGGCGCGGCTGACGCAGCCCGGCGGCCGCGGAGTCGCCGATGTGTCGGACTTCCTCCTGCTGCAATCCGTCAATCGCGCGCAGAAGCTGATCAGCCACTGGGCCGAGGCGGGCGCCGTTCACCCCGCCGACCTTTACGCCGCGCTCGTGCAGATGGCCGGCGACTTCGCCACCTTCACTGAGGCGAAGCGCCGCCCCTCCAACTACCCGCCCTATCGTCACGCCGACCTGCAGCGCAGCTTCGACCCCGTCGTCGCCGACCTTCGCCGCTCGCTCTCCTCTGTCATCGAGCAGAACGCCATCCCGATCCCGCTGCAGGAGCGCCGCCACGGCGTGCGCGTGGGCCCGATCACCGATCGCGGCATCCTGCGCGCCTCCAACTTCGTGCTCACGGTGCAGGCGGACGTGCCGGCGGAGACGCTGCGCCGGCTATTCCCCTCCCAGGTGAAGATCGGCGCGGTCGAGCAGATTCGCGAACTGGTGAACGTCGCGCTGCCCGGCATCGCCGTGCGGCCGCTGCCGGTCGCGCCGCGACAGCTGCCCTTCTATGCGGGCGCAACCTATTTCGAACTCGACATAAATTCTCCCTACTGGCAGCAGATGCAGTCCTCGGGCGGCTTCGCCATCCATGTCTCGGGCGACTTCCCTAATCTCAACCTCGAACTCTGGGCCATTCGTGGCTAGGCCGGGCGGAAGGCAGCGATGAGCGACAATCCGTTCTCCGAGCCCGATGACAGCGACCGCACTGTCATCCGCCCCGCGCCGGGTGGACGGCGTCCCGCCGCCGCCACGCCCCCGCCGGCCAGCACCGCCCCCCGCCCGGCCGCGCCCTTGCGTGCGCCGCCGGTTGCCGAGGGCACGACGGACCTCGCCGTTGGCGTCAACCCGCTCGTCGCCGTCGCGGCTCCGCTGCTTCAGCTGATCTCCCGCCTCCGTAACACCGCCCAGCCCCCGGCGTCCGGCGACCTGCGCGAGCGCGCGGTGGGCCAGGTGCGTGCCTTCGAGCGGGCGGCGCAGGATGCCCAGATCCCGCTGGAGCAGCTTCGCCCCGCCCATTACGCGCTCTGCGCGACGCTGGACGACATCGTCCTCGCCACACCCTGGGGCGGCACCGGCGGCTGGGGCGAGCGCTCGCTCGTCTCGACCTTCCACCAAGAGGTGCGCAGCGGAGAACGTTTTTTCGACCTGCTGAAGCAGATGAACGAGAACCCCGGCAAGTTCCTGCCGGTGGTCGAGCTCATGTATCTCTGCATGTCGCTCGGCTTCGTCGGTCGCTACCGCCTGTCGCCGCGCGGCGCGGGCGGGATCGAGCCGATCCGCGAGGAAACCTACGCAATTATCGCCAAGCACCGGCAGGCCGCGGCGGCGGAGCTCGCGCCGCACACTGCCGGCGTCTCCGCCCCCTACCGTGCGGCAAGGATGCGGGTGCCCTTCTGGGTGGCGGGCGCTGCGGCGCTGGCGGCGATCGGCGGCATGTTCTTCTGGTTCTCCACCGGCCTGAACGCCGCATCCGACGACCTCTACGCCCGCATGCTGGCCGCACCGCCCGCGAGCATGCCGGCCATTTCGCGTTCCGCCCCGGTGCAGCCGCCGGCCCCGCCACCCCCGGCCGCCGAACCCTCCCCGCTGGACAAGCTGAAGCAGTTCCTCGCGCCCGAGATCGCCCAGGGTCTGGTGACGGTCGCGGGCACCACCGCAACCCCGATCATCCGCATCAGCAACCGCGGCATGTTCCCCTCGGGCAGCGCGACGGTACAGGCGGCCTTCCGGCCCGTGCTGGAGCGCATCGGCGCCGCATTGAAGACCGAGCCTGGCCCCGCCGAGGTGATCGGCTACACCGATAACCAGCCGATCCGCACGGTCGCCTTCCCGTCGAACTTCCAGCTATCCACGGCCCGCGCTCGTGCCGCCGCGGCAATCGTCGGCGAAGCGGTGGGCGATCCCGGGCGGCTGAAGGTGGAGGGACGGGCGGATGCGGATCCGCTCGCCCCCAACACCACCCCTGCCGGACGCGAGCAGAACCGCCGGATCGAGATCGTGCTGCACCGGACGGGAGCCTGAGGCGATGACTTTCATGCGCGGGCTGCCCTGGCGCTGGATCCTGAGTTTCGTTGGCGTCGCGCTGCTCGCCCTTATCGTCTGGTTCTTCGGTCCGCTCCTCTCGCTTCTCGAGGACTGGATTCCCCGGCTCGTCATCGTCCTGCTGATGTTCACGGCCTGGGCGGTGACCAACCTGCTGATCACCCGTCGACGGCGGAAACGGGACAATGCGCTTGCCGTCGGCATTACCGCGCCGGCCGGCGCCGCGAAGGGCCAGGAATCGGCCGAGGAGGTCGCCGCCCTCGGCGAGCGCCTCGCCGGTGCCATGGCACTGCTGCGCAAGGCCCGCGGCACGCGCGGCTACCTGTATGAGCAGCCCTGGTACGCCATCATCGGCCCGCCCGGCGCGGGCAAGACCACCGCGCTTCTGAATGCCGGGCTGAAGTTCCCACTCGCGGCCGAGATGGGGCAGGGCGCGGTGGCCGGCGTCGGCGGCACGCGCATGTGCGACTGGTGGTTCACCGAGGAGGCGGTGCTGATCGACACCGCCGGCCGCTACACCACCCAGGACTCCAACGCCGAGGTGGACCGCGCGGGATGGGAGGGGTTCCTCGGCCTCCTCAAGCGCACCCGCCCGCGCCAGCCGCTGAACGGCGTGCTGGTGGCGATTGCGATCAGCGACATCGCCCAGGCCCCGGCCGAGGAGCGCACCGCCCATGCGCGCGCCATCCGCCGCCGCATCAAGGAGCTGGAGGAGAAGCTCGGCATCCGCCTGCCGGTCTATGCCCTGCTCACCAAGGCGGACCTGCTGGCCGGCTTCACCGAGTTCTTCGACGACCTGGACCGCGAGCGCCGCGAGCAGGTCTGGGGCGCCACCTTCGCCTATGACGGCAAGGCCACCGCAGGCGCCGGCCCCGCCGAGGGCTTCGCGGCCGAACTGCGCCTGCTGGTCGATCGGCTGAACGACCGCCTTCTCGCCCGCATGCAGGCCGAGCGCAGCCCGGAGCGCCGCGCGCTGATCGCAGGCTTCCCCACCCAGGTCGCGTCCCTCGAGCAGCCGGTGATGAGCTTCCTCACGGAGGCCTTCGGCGGTTCCCGCATGGACCCGGCGCCGCTGCTGCGCGGCGTCTATCTCACCTCCGGCACGCAGGAAGGCACGCCGATCGACCGGCTGGCGGGTGCGATGGCCCGCTCCTTCGGCATCGACCAGCAGCGCGCCCCGAGCCTGCGCCCTGAGCGCGGCCGCAGCTACTTCCTGAACCGCCTTCTCACTGGAGTGATCTTCGGCGAAGCGATGCTCGTCAGCGAGCCACCGCAGGCTCGGCGGCGCCGGTTCATCCTTCGCGCCGCCTCCTTCGCCGCCCTTCTGCTCGCGGTGGTGCTGACGGGCGGCCTGCTGATGGCCGCCAGCAGTGATGGGCAGCGGCAGGTCGATGCCACGGCCAGGGCGCTCGCAGCCTATGAGACGACCGCGGCGGGGCAGACCCTGGATCCCGTCGGCGATGCCGACCTGCCGCGGCTGCTGCCGCTGCTGGACACGGCCCGCAAGCTGGCACAGGCCGAGGGCGATCCCGGCAGCCTGCCCCACTTCGGCCTTTCACAGCGTGCCAAGCTCGAGGCGGGGGCGGAGGTGGTCTATCGCCACGCCCTGAACAACGCCCTGCTGCCCCGCATGATCTGGCGGCTGGAAGCGCAGATGCGCGGCAATCTGACGCGGCCGGATTTCCTCTACGAGGCCTCCCGCGTCTATCTCATGCTCGGCAACGAGGGCCCGCTGGACCGGGCGCTGGTGCGCGAGTGGATGGCGTTGGATTGGCGCAACACCTACCCGGGCGCGTTCAACGCCCCCATTCTCGACAGCCTGCGCGGCCATCTCGACCGGTTGCTGGAGGGTCCGCTGCCGCAGGTGGCCCTCGAC
Organism: Roseomonas sp. WA12; assembly: GCF_054165765.1. Taxonomy (NCBI): domain Bacteria; kingdom Pseudomonadati; phylum Pseudomonadota; class Alphaproteobacteria; order Acetobacterales; family Roseomonadaceae; genus Roseomonas; species Roseomonas sp. WA12. The sequence continues at coordinate 895,921 of NZ_CM135108.1, forward strand.
GGCGAGCTGGTGGCCCAGGCGCGCGCGACCTTCAGCCGGGTGCCGCTCGCCGCGCGCGTCTATTCCCGCATCAAGCCCTCCGCAGCCGCCCAGGCGCTGCCGCCCTGGCGCGCCTCCGAAGCGCTGGGTCCGGCCGGGCAGAACGTTTTCGTCCGCCCCTCCGGCCAGCCGTTGAACGCGGCCGGCGTGCCTGGCTTCTTTACCGTCAACGGCTTCCACCGCGTGTTGCTGCCCGCCCTGACGGGCGCGGTGCGGGAGGTGGCGTCGGAGAGCTGGGTTCTCGGCCGCAACGCCGAGGTGACACTCGCCGGGCCGCAGCTGCAGCAGCTGGAGCAGGCCGTGGTCGCGCTCTACGTCGCCGACTACGCAGCTGCCTGGGACGCGATGCTGCAGGACATCGACGTGGTGCCGTTGCGTAGCCTCACCCAGGCCTCGCAGGACCTCTACATCCTCTCTTCGCCGCAATCGCCGATGAAGGGCCTGCTGGACTCCATCGGCCGGCAGCTCACCCTGTCCGAGCCACCGCCGGCCGCGTCCGGCGCTGCCGGTGCCGCTGCGGACTTGGCGGCGCGCGCCCAGGCAGCCGCGGGCAGCGTGGTTGCGGGGGAGGGCGCCCGTGTCGCGGCCGTGCTGGGCGGCGCCCAGCCCGGCGCTGCCCCGACGCTGCCGCCCGGCTCCGAGATCGACCGCCGCTACCAGGCCCTGCGGGACCTCGTCGCCGGCGGGGCGGGGGCGCCGGTCAACCAAGTGCTCAAGCTACTGAACGACTTGCAGCAGCAACTCGCCAAACTCGCCGCGGCACCTATCGGCAGCGCGCCCGCTGCCACTACCACGACCGGTCCCGACCCCACCCTCGCGTTGCGAGCCGAGGCGCAGCGCCAGCCGCAGCCCATCGCCCGCTGGCTGCTCGCCATGGCCGGCAGCGGCAACGTGCTGCGCGGCGGCGGAGCGCGCCAGCAGGTCGCGGCAGCCTATAACGGCGCGGGCGGCCCGGCGGCGCTCTGCCCCGTGGCGGTGAACGGGCGCTTCCCCTTCACGCCCAGCAGCGCGCAGGAGACGCCGATCGACGATTTCGGCAAGTTGTTCGCGCCGGGCGGGCTGATCGACGGGTTCTTCAACACCCAGCTCAAGCCCTATGTGGACACCTCAGGCCCGGTCTGGCGTCCGCAGGCCGCCAACGGCGTGCCGGCGCCCGTCTCCCAGGCCGATGTCGCGCAGTTCCAGCGCGCGGCGAGCATCCGGGATTTGTTCTTCTCCGGCGGTGCCGCAGCGCCCAGCGTGCGCTTCGACATCACGCCCACCCAGCTCGACGCGGAGGCGAAGCAGGTCTCGCTCGACTTCGACGGCACGGCGGTGAGCTACGCCCACGGCCCGCCGCGCACGACGCAGATCACCTGGCCCGGCGCGACGCGAATGCAGAATGTCCGCCTCGTCTTCGAGCCGGCGCCGGCGGGCGGGACCGGGGTGCTGTCCGATAGCGGGCCCTGGGCGATGTTCCGCATGTTTAACCGGGGCACGCTGCGGCCCGCCGGCTCGCCCGAGCGCTTCACCCTGACCTATCGCCTCGGCGACCGGCAGGTGGCCTTCGATATCCGAGCCGGTTCGGTCAACAACCCCTTCGCACCGGGTCTGCTGCAGGAGTTCCGGTGCCCGCGGGTGGAGTAGCCGTGGATCCCGGCCCGCGGGCCGGGCTCTATGGCAAGCTGCCGGCGCGCGGCGACTTCGTGCGCGCCGGCCTGCCCCGCGACTTCGTCGACCCCTGGGATGACTGGCTGCAGCGCGGCATACTGGCCGCGCAGGAGATCGCTGGGGAGGCCTGGCTTGCTGCATGGCTGGAAGCGCCGATCTGGCACTTCGTCCTTCCTCCGGGGCTGCTGGGCGAGGGCGGAGTTGCCGGCGTCTGGCTGCCGAGTGTGGATTGTGCCGGCCGCTACTTCCCTCTAACGGTCGCCGCCGTCGCGCCCTTCGACTGGGCGGTGCGCCCCGCCTTGCTGCACGGCTTCCTTTCCGGGGCCGAGCAGACGGCACTCGATGCGCTCGAGCAGGATCTCGGCCCCGAGGAGGTGCTCCACCGGGCGGAGGAGGCGCTGCGCCACCGCGCCGATGACGACGTCGAGCCCGCGCACGCACCCGAGCCCGGCCTGGCTTCCTGGTGGACCGAGGGCGCTCCTCGGGTCGCGGCCCGCGCGGCATGTGGCACCCGGCTGCCCGAGGGCCGCGCCTTTGCCGGGCTTCTCCACGATGGCTGGATGACGGACGAAGGGACGCCGGGATGAGCGACGACACGCGGCGGCGAAGCCAGGCCAGGTTCTATCAATCCCGGGCCGTCACCCATCCCGGTGCGGTGCGTGCCCATAACGAGGACACCTTCGTGGATCGGCCCGATCTGGGCCTCTGGGCCGTAGCCGATGGCGCGGGCGGCCACCAGTCGGGAGAGGTGGCCTCGGCCGCCGTCGCCGAGGCCCTCAGCAACATTCCCCACGGCCTGACGGCCGCCGAGGTGCTGCAGGAGGTCCGCACCCGGCTGGAGGCCACGCACCAGGATCTGCTCGCCCAGAGCGGCCGGCGCGGGCCCGGTGTGCTGATGGCGACGACGGTGGTCGTGCTTCTCGCCCAGCAGGGCCATTTCGCCTGCCTCTGGGCCGGAGATTCGCGCGCCTATCTCCTGCGGGACGGCGTGCTGACCCAGGTCAGCCGCGACCACAGCCTGGTGGAGGACCTGCTGGAGAGCGGTGCCATCACGCCCGAGCAGGCGGCGCGACATCCGCAGGCCAATGTCATCACCCGTGCGGTCGGCGCCGATGCCGAAACGCTGGACCTCGACAAGCGTTCCGGCCCGCTCCACCCCGGAGACTGCTTCCTGCTGTGCAGCGACGGCCTGTGCAAATGCCTGGACGATGCCCGAATGGCCGAGCTTCTCGACGGCGATGCCGCCGGGAGTGCCGATCGCCTGATCGCGGCCGCGCTGCAGGCCCGGGCCACCGACAACGTCACCGCGGTGACCGTGCAGGTGCTGCCCGCCGGGCCCTAACCGATCAGTACGGTGGGCATGCCCAGGATCACGGTACCGCCATGGGCGCAGAGGCTGCCCATTTGCGCCGCCGGCTGCTTGCCGATCAGCACCGTGAAGGATCCCAGGACGATGCTGTCCGGCGGGCCCACACAGGTCACCATATCCCCCACCCGCGCTGCCGGCAGGCCGCCGATCAGCACCGTCGGGCATCCCGGGCCGGTAATGGGGCCGCCGACATGGGGCACCAGGACCGTAAGCATCGGGCAAACATGCATGTCGGTGAGGCGTGCGGCGGGCTTGCCCATCAGCCTGGCTCCGGCTCCATCCGCCCGGCACCGCCGCGGCTGACCTCATGCGCCGATTGCAGAAAACGCGCGAGCCGCGCCGGCCGGCGGGCGGCGTCTCCCCGCAATGCGGACAGCGCGACGCTTCCGGCCGCCGCCAGACCGCGGAAATGCGGTTGCGGCGGCACCTTGGGCGCCTCGGGCGGGGACATGGAATCCCCACTCCAGAAGGCGGCGACCGCGGCCCATGATTCGGGGCTGGAGAAGCCCAGGCCTTCGGCCAAAGCCATGGCCGCGCGGCGCTGAGCGTCCGTCTGACGGCGGACCCATTCCTCGGCCGCGTCGCAGGCCGCGGCCTCCTCGGCAGGATTGGCGCCGAAGGCGGCGGTGTGGCGCGCGCACATGCAGGCCCACCAAACGGCCTCGCGCGCCGGAAGGGCGTGCGCGACCAGCCGCGTCGCCTCGTCCAGCAGCCCGGCGACTTCAAGACGGGAAAGCGCCTGCACCACATCGGGGCAGCCATTCAGGGCGCCCTGTCCGCGCTCATCGAGCGAGAGATGAGGCAGGATGGCGGCGAGGTCGCCGGTGAACTTGACGGGGGCGTCGGGGGAAGGGGGCATCGTCTGGCCTAATTGATCATGGTGATGCCGCCCTTCAGGGTCAGCATCGCCGTTCCGTCCGCCTTCAGCATCAACCCCTTCACCTCGGTGCTGAGCGTCCCGTCCAACTTCACCGTCATCCCCTTCAGCTCGAGCCCTTCAGGGCCCAGCGTGAGCGTGCTCTGCCCGACCTTCAGCGTGATCGACTTCAACGCCTCGAGCGAGATCGTCCCCAGATCGGCCTTGAGGGAGATGTCGCCGATCTTCGTGCGGGTGGAGTGGTCGCCCATATCCAGCACCACCGAGAGATTCCCGGTGGATAGCTTTGTGGTTTGATTGCCGGTCTTGAGAAGGACGGACTGGTTCCCTGTCTCGATCTCCAGGGCATGGTTGCCTTTGGTGATGTTGGTGGCCTGGTTGCCGGTCTCGACCACCACCGTCCGGTTCCCCTGCTTGACCGTCAGCGCCTCATGCCCCTCGGTCACCTCATGGGTGCGGTCGCCCTTCACCGTCACGGTTTCCTTGCCCAGCACCTTGGCGGTGCGGTCATGGTCCACCGTGTGAGTCTCGTCGTTCTCGACCTCGGTCTTCAGATCCTTCTGGGCATGGAGGAACACCACCTCCTTGCCCTTGCTGTCATCGAAGGAGAACTCGTTGAAGTCGTCGGTCCCGCCCTTCAGGGAGGAGCGGCTGCGGAAGCCTGTCTTCGTCTTCTCGGCCTCGGGGAAGATCGGGCTGTCCTTGCCGTTGTAGAAGCCGCCCACGACCACCGGCCGGTCCGGATCGGCATCCATGAAGGCGATCGCGACCTCGGTGCCCGCGCGCGGGATGAACTGCCCGCCCCAGCCGTTCCCGGCCCAGGGCTGCACCACGCGCACGAAGGGGCTGTTGTCGGCCGTCGCGGTCTTCCGCCAGTCCCAGAAGAAGCGGATCTTGATACGGCCCTGCGCGTCGGTGTGGATCTCCTCCCCCGCGGGCGCAAGCACGATGGCGGTGTGCAACCCCTCCATGCGCGGCCGCGCGGTGGTCACGGGTTGGCGCCAGGGCACATGGTAGGGGAAGGCTGTGAAGCGATTGTCGTAACGCTCGCCCGCGGCGCTCTCGGTGCGCCCGAAGGGCTGCGAGGCATCGTGCTGCACCTGCTTGACGACATAGGGGTCGGCACCGCCGGAGGCATGCTCCACCGTGAAGCGCCCGCCCGGGAACAGCCCGCCGAAGCGGGTACCGCCTTGCACGACCGAGACCTCGGCCTCTGCAGCCTGCATCCGCAGCTTCGCCCGCGCCGCGACCTCGGTTGTGGAGCCGGTGAGCGCAGGCCAGTGGAAAACCGGACGCTTGGACTCGCGGGGGTGGCCGAGGAGGGAGGCCTGCTTCGTCTGTAGTCTCTTCTCCGGCGCGTCGGGGTCGTAGTCGCTCAGGGTGATCGCGCCATGGGTGACTGAGACGGGCAGTTCCCAGCCGGTGATGGCGTCGCCGGTCTCGCCCGCGCCGAGCGCCCGGTCGGTGCGCAGCGCCACGTTCGGCCGGGTGAGAAACCCGGCATTCCCGTTGGTGATGATCATCGTGTGATCGTCGGCCGAGTGGTCGAAGAAGTAGAACCAGCCCTCCTCCTCCATCAGTCGGGTCACGAAGTGCAGCGCAGTCTCGTTGAACTGCGCCGTGGCCTCGCGCCGGGCGACCGCGCCGAACAGCTTGAACGTCACCGTGTCGATGCCGCAATCGGCCAGCACGGTCCGGATGATGTCATCCGCACCCTGGTCGAAGAACATCCGGCAGTCCTCGCTCAGACCGGCTGAGACCAGCCGCGGCTGGAGCACCAGCCGGTAGCGATACCCGAGTGCAATCTCCGGACCGAACGCGGTGCACTCGGCCACGATGCCGTGGAAATGGCGCGTGTCATCCTCGTTCAGGCGCAACGCGACGCAGGCCGGCTTGTCGAGCATGTCCGCCGGGCTGATCGCCTCCTCCGCTTCGGCTACCACGTCGAAGCGGAAGGGCTCACTGATTCCCTCCGTCCCCGTCAGCCGGTGCGGTCGCAGCACGTCCGGACCTGCCGGGCTTGTCAGGGTGAGAAGCCGCCTCTCGCCCGGCATCAGTGGGCGCCCTTGCAGGAATGGCCACGGGGCGCAGCCGGCAGCCAAGACCCGCATGGGGCCGGTGCGCCCTCTCGCCAAGCTGCCTCGGGATAGAAGGGGGACCGGGGACGCCCGCATTCCGGGGCGGCATGGACGCTCATTGCGGCACGATGCCCAGGCTGCGCAGCAGGGGCAAGCGCGTGTCGATGGCGCGGGTGACCAGCTCGCGCACCTCCCGCTGTCCGGCCTCGTCCATCCCGGCCGAAAGCCTCGTTGCCCAGCTCTCCGCCGCGTCCTCCCGCTCCCCCGCGAGTAGCCGCGCCGCGATGAACTGAATGAGCTTCGGCGAGATGAACCCGGTGCCGAGTACCGAGCAGGCCAGCGCCGCGCTGCCGCGGTGCCCGACCAGGCTCCGCACCCGCCCGCCCAGGTGGCGGTTCAGCCGGTCCGCGGAAGAGGCCTGTGAGGCGACCGTGGCCGCGCCGATGCCGGCCTGGCCGCTGCCGACGAGGACGGCCACGATCTCGGCCGGGTTGCTGACGCCGGGATGCCGGGCCATCAGCGCGCCGACGGTAGTGGGGCCTTGCATCACCTCCGCCATCAGCGTCTTGAGCGCATCGCCGACCTCGGCGTTCCCCGCCGGCACGGCCAGGGAAGTCTGCAACTCCTGGGGCGAGACGAGGGGCAGCAGGGTCATGGCCGAGAGCCGCTCGTCCCGCTCCCCAGCCTGCAGGCGCCGTGCGCCGCGAACATAGACGTCGTGCCGGAACTGGCGGGGCATGCAGGTGTCCATCACCAGCTCCCGCATCACCGGGTCCTCGTAGCGGGCGTAGAGGGCCTGCTGCGCCTCGCTCAGCATCAGCGCGGGAAAGCTTTCCAGCGGGTTGGCTGTCCCCACCCAGTCGAGCTTCGCCCCGGCCATCGCCGCCGCCACATCGGCGTGGAAGGCGGGCGCCCAGTGCTCGTTCATGTACTCATGCGTCAGGTATTCCGGCGCCAAGTCCTTCGTCGCGGGCAGGAGCTGCTGCACCATCGGGCTGATCCGCAGGTAGTGGGCCTCGGCCTCGTTCAGCTCGCGGGCCAGACCCAGACCGGCCTGCACCGCGGCATCGCTGCGCCGTGCGCTCCGCCGGCCGGCCTCGAGCACGAGCCGCTGCATGCCCAGCGCGCCCTGCCAGGCCGGCAGGGCGTTGTAGCTGACATGGACAATGCCGCCCGGGCCCACCTTCTCGGCCAGCAGCCGCACGATGCCCGCCCGTACCTCAGGCCCGACCCAGGTCCACACCCCGTGCAGGCTGGTGAAGTCCGCGTCGGGAATGGCACGCGCGGCCTCGCTACCGGCCAGCTGCGCCAGATCGGCCTCGATGAAGCGGATGTTCGTGATGCCCGCGGCGGCAGCCATGGCGCGCGCGCCGGCAATATGGGCGGGGTTGTAGTCCACCCCCGTCACATCCCAGGCCGGATTGGCGGCGGCGAGGAGAAGTGCGCCAATCCCGTGACCGCAGCCGAGCTCGAGATAGCGCACCGGCTCGTCCGCGCCCGGCAGATCTGCCGAGATACCACGCAGGATGCAGGCCAGCACGAGCTGGGCCGGCGACTGATGGGGATAGAAGCCCTCGATATACTCAAGGTCGGTGACGTAGCCGCCGCCCCAGTTGCTGCCCGACGTCACGCTTCTACTCCATACGCTGTGTTCATGACGCCCCGCTCGCTCAGGCCGTAACCGCTGGCTGGGTCTCGACGATCTCTGCCTCGAAGACCGCATCCGCCGCATGCACGCGCCGCCGTTCTCCTTGCGCAACCGGCAGCCAGGTGTTCCAGCCCAAGCGCGGCACGGCACCCGCGCCGCCGCCGGCCACCATCGGCGGCACCGCGTCCCGCTCCAGGATGAGGTTCACGGCGAAGCCGACTTCGAAACCCACGAAGGCCCGCACAAGGGAAACCAGCCGGCGCAGCTCCGGACCGTCCGGCAGCAGGCGCTCGAAGCTCGCCAGGTCTAGCGGGCCGATCTGCAACACGATGCGCGCCTGCTGGTCCCAGGCCCGGATGCCGATCGCTGCATCCTCGCCCAGGCGATGGAAGGCGCCGGGGGAGAGGCCGACGGGAAGACGCGACCGCTGGTCCACCGGAAGGGCCAGCCAGGCGCCCGCAAATTGCCGCACCAGGACCGGCCGCTCCAGCCAGTCCGAAATCATCGCCTCCAACCGCTCGGCCGAGCGCGGACGGGCGGAGAAAAGGCCGGCATAGTGCTGCAGCGGCGCGTTGCCGGTGGGCAGCCGCTCGGCGAAGCCGGTCATGCCGTAGCCGGTCAGCGCCAGCAGCGCGGCGCCGACAGGCCCGCCATCGGCCGCCGAGGGACCCGGGGACAGCACATTCGTATCGGCCGCGCGCTGGGGCCGGTACTTGGCCCCCGCCCGCGCGAAGCCCGCGACCATCCGGTGCGCCAGCATGTCGAGGAAGCTACCGAGCGCCCGGGAGCGGTTTCGCTGAGCCGCCAATACCGCGTCCGAGTAGTGGCGCGGCAGCACGCCGCTCGGCCCCGTCAGCCCGATCAGCCCGACCGAAAGGGCGGGCGGCGCGGCCTCGCGCGGGTCGCCGACGCCCGTCACCTCGCTGCCGGGATAGGCGGCGCCCGTGGGCGTGGCAAAGCGCGCGGCATCGGCCGGGTTGGCCTCCCGCCGCGCGAAGCCGAGCACGCGCACCGCCGCGTCGAAGGTGAAGCGGCGCGGATCGGCGAGCAGCCGGGCGAGCGGGCTGCGACGGTTTCGCGGAGGAGAGGAGGCCGCGCTCACAGCAGCACGTGCCGCCCCGCGCGCGCCGGCCAGGCCGCGGCAACCCCCGGCCGCCCGCGCAGCACCGCCTTGGTGCGCACAAAGGAGTTCACCGTGGTGTGCAGGGCGAGGAAGCGGTCGAGCACCGAGGCGAGGACATAGAGGCCGCCCGTGGTCCAGAGCTGGTCGTCGAAGGTCAGCGTCACGTCCAGCCCGCGGCAGAAACCGCCGTGGCGCGCCCCCGGGACGCGCGCGGTGCCCGGAGCGGAGGTGACGTCGAGCAGGGCGCGGATCGAGGCGCGCGTATCCGAGGTGTCCCGCCCGTCATAGAGGCGCAGCACCTCGGCCAGCGTCTTAGCCGCCTCCGGCCCGCCGACGACACTGAGATGGCCGAGCGAGAGATGCGAGATCAGCCGCCACGCGCCGTGCTCGTGCAGAGGCATCCGCATCGTGCTGGTGGGCGCGGTGAGGCAAGTGATGCCGGTGACCACGGCCGCCCCCTCGACCAGGCGCAGGCTGGGCCGCCCTCCGCCGAAGGGAAGGGCCGCTGGCAGGTCGCGGTTGCAGCAGAGCGCATCGACCGAGAGCACGACATCGCCCTCCCGCTCCGGGTCGAAGGCGGGATCATGGGGCAGGAGGAACACCTCGCTGCCGCGCCCGCGCCCGGCCCCCATTCGCCGCGCCGTGCCGTAGGACCCGCCCGGCTCCCCCTCCGCATCCTCGTTCCCGCCGGACCGCTCGCGGGTGAGGCGGTAGAACGGCTCCCAGCGCCGGTAGCCGCCGCCCGGCCGCCCCTCGCGCACCCGCTCGACAGACCAGACCTCGAGCGCCGCCGGGCGCCGGGCATCCGGCACGATCCGGTACTCGATCGAGGTGCCGTCCAGCGCGATCGGCTCGCAGCGCTGCGGGAAGAGGTTGACCATCGGCGTGCAGCCGAGCGCGAGGCTTCCGGCATCCACCGAGCGCTCCAGTTCCGGCGGCAGGCGGTCGAGATAGACGAAGATGTCCATCCGGTTGCCCGCCGAGAGCAGCGTCTTGGCATCGAGCCTGATGATGTCGACGAAGAGGAATTTCTCGCGCGCCGCGAAGTACTCGCTCAGCAGCCGGAAGCCGGAGAAGGAACGTGCCGGCCAGGGCAGCAGCGCCTCCTCCGGCGCGAAGCCGACGGCCTGGAGCACGCTGGGCGGCAGGATCACGGGATTCGGGTCCGCCGGCCCGTCCGCCACGGCCACCGAGATGCCATGCGCCAGGATCAGCTCCATCAGCTGCGCCCCGTTCTCCCCTCGCAGGAAGAAGCGCAGCTGATCGACACCGAGCTGTGAGAAGGTCATCCCCGGAGCCGCGCAGCGCAGGCTGATTCGCAGCACGCCCGAGGCCTGGGGCGCGGTCGGGTTCGGCGGTGCCGGCAAAGGCATGCCCGAGAGGCGCACCGCATCGATCTCAACCGGCCAGAGCGTCACGTCATAGGCGGTGCGGAACAGGCACGGCTCGCCCCGCACCGGCTCCGTCTCGATGGCGAGCCCTGCGGGAAGCTTCGCCGAACCCGGCAGCGCCGGATCTGCCGAGAAGCCGACAATTGCCGAGGACGGCATGGGCGCGAGGTAGTGCGGATACAGCACCGAGAGCAGCGCGTCCGTCAGCTCCGGGAATTCGTCGTCCAGCCGGTGCTGCACGCGGGCGCCAAGGAACGCCACCCCCTCCAGCAGCCGCGCCACATGCGGGTCGTCGATCGCGTCCCGGCTCAGCCGCAGCCGTCCGGCGATCTTGGGATAGGTTTCGGCGAATTCGGCAGCAAGCCGCCGCAACGCGTCCAGCTCTCGGTTGTAATAGGGCAGCAGCGCGTCGGACACGGCGCCTAGCCCTCGGGCGCGAGGACGGTGAAATCCGTCGTGTTCGCGTCGAGCAAGGTCTGGAAGGAGATCGCCTCCGGCGCTGGCTCCGCATGCAGCAGCGCGTCGATGCGCAGCCGAAGGGTCGCCGAAAGCTCCTCGGCCGGGCCGGAGAGGGTAACGGAGACGCTGGCGAAGCGCGGCTCGAAGCGCCGGATGCACAGCTCCACCTCGCGCCGCAGCGCTTCCCGCCGGCGGACATCATTGAAGGCACCACCGGCGAAGTCCGGCAGGCCCCATCCGATCGGCGACTGCTCGAGCTGTGTCAGCGCCGGGTCCCAGCTCCGCCAGCGGCGCCGCGTGTTCAGCATCGCCTCCAGATCGGCCCGCACGCTGGTGCGCAGTGCGGCCAGCGCGGCCGAGGCGCTCATCGGTGGGTCCTCATTCCGATCGGGCTCGGCGTCGATCAGCCGGTCGAGCAGCGGAAGCTGCGCCCGGCCTCGCTCCCCGCGCCAGGTGCCATCTAGCGCGTCACTATGATGGTCTTCGCTCATGCGGTTCCTTCGAAGATCAGCGCGCCCAGCTCCATAAGCGTCATCGGGTCTTCGCCCACCAGGAGCGTGACCGCGCCCATGCCGCGCACCGGCGCACCTTCTCCCGCCTGGTGCCAGTCGGTGGCCCGGCCGAGGCGAAGCGCGTCCGTCAGGGCGGGATCGGCTGCATCCACCGGGTACAGCGCGGGCAGGTACACCTCACCATCCGGCCCGTTCGAGACCTGCATGCTGGCACGGCGCCAATACAGGTCTCGCGGCCGCTTGGGCGGATGGAACTCGATCGAGAGCACCGTCTCGGGCGCCACCCAGAAATACTTGCCGGTGGTCGTGATGACCTCGAAGCAGGTGGAAAGCAGGTCATCGGCGTCGCGCAGATCGTCGAAGTGCTGGCCGGCCGAGGTGCCCGCAGGGTGAACTCGTTCCGCCTCGGCCTGCGCAGCCAGCCGCCCCGCCTCGGCCAGGTCACCCTCGCGCTGGGCGGTGAGCGCCGCCAATGCCGAGCGCTGCGCCGGGGTGGGATCAGCGAGGAATTCCGGCACCCGGCCGTCGCGGAACACCTGCCTCCGCGCCTGCTCGCCGCGGATGATCTGGCGGAACTCCGCGATCACCACGCCCAGCATGGGGTCGAGGTCGCCGGAGGCATCCAGCATGACATCCGCCCGCTCGAGATTACCCGAGAAGACCAGCAGCTCCGCCAGCAGGATGCGCGCCCCTACATCGGTTGCCGATTTCCGCACGGCGGCATTGGCGGCCGCGATGGCCTCGGAGAGATGGCCGGCACGGAAAAGGTTCCCCGCATCCTGCCCCCCCGTCTGCGTCCCGGTGGTCGACGACATGGCTATCCCCCTCTGCGGCGCTCTGGTGGCACGGGCGCCCGGCACTGTCTCACCCTTCGATGTCCCGCGCTACGGCTGCGCATCAGCGCCCGCTACCCGCTGTCAGCTCGGTCACCAAGCTGAAGGAGGTGGCGACGTCGTCCAGCTGGTAATGCGGCTGCAGTCGGACGACGCAGCTGAACACTCCGGGGTGCCCGGGGCGATCGCGGATCTGCACCTCGCCCGCCACGAGCGGGAAGCGCGCGCGGGATTCGCCGGTGCTGGAGATGTTGGAGTTGACGTAGCTCTGCAGCCAGATGGACAGGCGCCGCTCGATCGCATCCGCGGTCTGGAAGGAGCCGACCATGTCGCGCCCCATGACCTTCAGGTAATGCGCGAAGCGCGAGGCGCAGAGGATGGAGTTGATCTGCGAGGACAGGCGCGCATTGGCGTCCGCCGCTGCGGCATTGGTACCCATATGCGTCGTCGGCATTTGCAGGCTGCGTACGGCGCTGAACACCATCTCCGCGCTATAGGGCAGGGCGGAGATGGGCATCAGCCCTGCTTCAACCAGCGCGCGCTCCTGCCGCTCTCCCAACCGAAGCTCGAGGGCGGTGCGCGGCCAAACGAGCGGTGGGCCGCTGGCGAAGGGCTCGGGCGCGACATCGGTGATCAGCCCGCCACCTACACGGTCGGTCTCCACGCCGCGGATGTCGGCCGGCCAGGCATAGTTGGAATAGGCACGCAGCGCACAGGCCGCGAAGGCGTAGCCGGCGCCCATCCAGCAGCGGCTGCGGGCATCCGGCGCGTACTCGCGGTAGCGAAAGCCGTCCGTGCGCGCGGGGTCGTCGGTCCAGGGATGCCGGGCGAGAAGGCGCGGCAGGGCGACCGCGATGAAGCGCATGTCCGGGCGCGAGGACAGGCCGCGCCAGCGCGAATGCAACGGCCCACGCAGCGGCGCCGTGACGTCCTGCACCGTGTCGAGCTGCGCGAAGTCGTCCACCTCCAGCACGGATGGGTGCAGGGACAGCACGACCGGGCAGAAGGCCGCAGCAGCGATGGAGGAGAGCTGCATGATCGCGCCAACGTCGTCCGTCGGCGCCTGCGGGCCTGGGCGGTGGCGCACGGCGTGGTCGATCACCAGCATGCCGAAGGGCTCGCCGCCGGCGATGCCGAACTCGTCCTCGTAGATGCGGCGAAACAGGCTGCTCTGGTCGAACTCGAGCGCGCGCTCCAGGTCCCGGCAGATCTCGGCCCAGCTGATGGTGAGCAGGCGCACCTTCACTCGCCGCCCGGGCTCCACACCGCGAAGCATCCAGGCCAGGCCACGCCAGCGCCCCTCCAGCGCCTGCAGCCGCTCCGTGTGCAAGACGGCGTCGAGTTGCTCGCCGATCAGCGCATCGATGGCGGCGATGTCGCGATCCAGCGCAACGCGCATCGCCTCGGCGCCACGTGCGACGAGCAGGTCAGCGGCCTCGCCGAACCACTCCCGCAGTCTCTGGCCAGCCGTGCCGCCGCCATGGGCGAAGTCGGCGAGCCGTGCCGCGGCGATCGCATGCTTTGCGCCAAAGAACTGCCCAGAGAGCACAGAATCGCGAAGCGGAGCCGCGACCGGCTCCGCTTCATTCATCACCGGGGCAGGGGACGGGCTATCGTCCACGGCCCGCGCAGGCGGGGCGCGGCCCCATTAGGAGGCCTGCGGCACCCGGGCGACCATGCGCATGCTGGTCGTCAACTCCTCCATCTGCAGCCAGGGGCGCAGATAGGCCACCGCGTTGTAGGAGCCCGGCTTGCCCGGAATCTCCTTCACCTCGACCTTCGCCTCGCGCAGCGGGAAGCGGGCCTTCATCTCCTGGCCCGCATTCTCGTTGGTGTTGACGTAGTTCTGGATCCAGCGGTTCAGCCAGCCCTCGACGTTGCTCGCCTCCATGAAGGAGCCGATCTTGTCGCGCGCCATGACCTTCAGGAAATGGGCGAAGCGGCTGGTGGCCATCATGTAGGGCAGGCGCGCCGAGATTGCGGCGTTGGAGGTCGCCTCCGGCCGGTCGTACTTCTTCGGCTTCTGCGCGGACTGTGCGCCGAAGAACACAGCGTAATCCGTGTTCTTGTAATGGCAGAGCGGCAGGAAGCCGAGGTTGGAAAGCTCGAACTCGCGCCGGTCGGTGATGCCGATCTCGGTCGGGCACTTCGTGTCCGCGTCACCGTCATCCGAGGTGAAGACATGCGCCGGCAGGTTCTGCACCTTGCCGCCGCCTTCCGCACCGCGGATCGCGGTGCAAAAGCCGTACTGCGCGAAGGCGTCGGTCAGCCGCGCGCCCATCACATAGGCAGCGTTGGACCAGCAGTAGTCGTGGTGGCCCATGGCGCGGGCGGCCCCGGTCTCGTCAGCCGGCGCCTCCTCGTAGTTGAACTCCTCAATCGGCTTGGTGGCGGCGCCATAGGGCAGGCGCGCGATCACGCGAGGCATGACAAGGTTGACGAAGCGGGAGTCCTCGCTCTCGCGAAAGGAGCGCCACTTGGAGTACTCGGGCGCCTCGAAGATCTTCGCGAGGTCGCGGGGCTTGGACAGCTCGGTCCAGTCGTTGAACCCGAACATCCCCGAGCCAACGCCGGAGATGAAGGGCGCGAAGGAGCCGGCCGCCACGTTGGACATCAGCCGAAGCGTCTCGACATCGTCGGGATGGGCGGTCCACTCGTAGTCGCCGATCAGCGCGCCATAGGGCTCGCCACCCGGCGTGCCGAACTCGTTCTCGTAGATCTTCTTGAATATCTGGCTCTGGTCGAACTCCACCGCCTTCGTCAGGTCGCGCGTCAGGTCGCGCTTGGAGGCGTTGAGCACGCGCAGCTTCAGCCCCGTGCCCGTCTCGGAGTTCTGCACGAGGTAGTGCAGCCCGCGCCAGGAGCCCTCGAGCTTGAGAAACTTCGGGTCGTGCATCACGGCGTTCAGCTGGGTGGACAGCTTGCGGTCGATCGCCGCGATCGCCTGGTCAAAGGTGCGGGTCAAATTCTTGTCGAAGGTGACCGTGCCGGACAGCGCCTGCTCGACGAGGGTCTTCACCAGGTCCTGCGCCCGGTCGGGCTCGGTCTGGCGCGTGTTGGTTAGGATCTGATCGAGAAGGCCGGGGGCGTCCTCGGTGGTGGTCGCGGCAGCGCCGCCGGCGGGAGAGGTCTCGGACATGTCTCAGCCCTCCTTCTTGTCGATGCCGAGCTCGCCGGAGAGCGACTGCAGATCGGTCTCGGAGCGCAGCACCTTCTCCAGCAGCGTCTCCAGCTCCTCGGAGCGGTCCACCTTGCTCATCAGGTCGCGCAGCTTGGCGCGCGTCTCCATCAGGGCGGCGAGCGCGGGCACCTGGGCGGCGACGCGCGCCGGCTCGAAGTCCTCGATCTTGTTGAATTTTAGGTCGACCGACATCTGGGTGCCGTCGCCCGCCAGGGTGTTGTCCACCTTCAGCTTCAGGCCCGGATTCATCGTGGCCATGACGTCGTTGAAGTTGTCACGGTCGATCTGGGTGAACTTGCGGTCGCCCATCGGCTTCAGCGGCGCGGTCGGGTCGCCGGAGAAGTCGCCCATCACGCCCACGACGAACGGCAGCTCGCGCACGATCTGCGCGCCCTCGGTCTCCACCTCATAGGTGATGTGGACGCGTGGCTTACGCACACGATTCAGCTTGTCGTGAATGCTTCCGCTCATGGGAAGGGTTTCCTCAGTCAAGGGCCGCGTTGTCGCGGTGGAACGGGATTTCTTGTGCAGAATGCCGGAAGGCGCGCTGAACCTTCACAGCAAGGTGACGCCCGGTTGGCCAAGCCTATTGGCTAGCTCATCGAAACGTCAACCATCTTCCGGTCGCGTCTATTCCTCAGGGGGCGGTGGAGGAAGGATGCCCAGCGCCGAGAGGACGGCATCACGCGTGGTCTGGTCGGGCAGCACCTCGGCCAGCAGTTCCGGCCATGTCATGCGGGCACGCCGCACCGCATCATCCAGCGTGTAGGAAAGCGGCGAGTGGGGCTCCGTCCTGCGGAACCAGGAGGCGATCTCGCCCAGCTGCCGCAGCGCCTGTTCACGCCCGGCAATCGCCACCGCGGCCGCATTGGCCGGGTTGCCAGCGGTCACGCCAGCGGATGCCTCGACCGGGTTACCAGCCGCCTCCGCCGCTTCCGCTCCGACCTCCGTTTCAACCGGCGGCGCAAAGCGGTCGCAGATCTCAAGCAGTTGGTTCAGCAGCTCGCGCACCCGGCTGGTGGACGGACTGTCGGCGCCCGCTTTCGCGTCCACCGCGCTGCCCATCTCCGACCAGCTTTCCAGCGCGCCAGTCACCTCCGACCGCAGGCCGCTCCAGTGGCGGGGCCCGGCCATCCGGGCTTCCTTTTCCACCTCCTCAAAGGGCAGCACGCCGGCCTCAAGTCGCGCGGCGCGTCTCTCCGGATCTGTGATGCCCGACAGCTCGACCGTCGACACATAGCGCCACAGCCCGAACGGTGACCCGTCCGGCCGATTGAAGAGCACGGTCTTGCGGAGCGGCTGCATCAGCGTGCCGTCAACGCCCTGGCCCGCCAAGCCCGCCACCGGCGAAACCCGGGTCTCGATTCCGTCCTCGTCCGGCATGGGGAACAAGTCATCCCAGTAGCCCTCGACCAACCCGGCGATCACCGCCGCTCCGGTACTCAGCCCGCGCAGTCCGGCCGTCCGCACCAGGGCCTCGGTCAACCAGGCGGCGACCTCCAGATCCTTCGCGCCCGTCGTGAGGGCTCGCAGCGCAAGGCTCTGTACCGTACGCCACTGCGGCGCCGTTGCCTCGTCCCCCTCGGCGGCCTCCGCTTGACGCTCGACATCCCGCGCCTCAGCTCGCGCATCCCGCAACTGGAAGTAAACGGAACTGGCCGAGTAATCCTCCCGCAAATCCGTTCCGGCAGGCGCTTCCTCGCTGACCGGCGCGAGGACCGCATCGAGGTCGAAATCGTCCATAAGTTGCGCCACGCGGATGGCTCCGTAGATGCCTTTGACGTGACCGTTGTAGCACCGTAAGGTCCCGAATTGGAACGTCAGGACATAAGACATTGGCCTCGATCGATCTCAAGCCCCTGATCGGTCGCTTGAACGACACCTGCCGTCGCGCGCTCGAGGGCGCGGCGGGGCTGACCCTGTCTCGCAGTCACTACAATGTCGAGATCGAGCACGTCCTTCTGGGTTTGGTTGATCGCGCAGATACCGACATTGCCGCGATTCTCCGCCATTGGGAGATCGAGATGTCTCGTCTCCTCCCCGATCTCAATCGCTCGCTCGATCGCATGAAAACCGGCAACGCCCGCGCGCCCACTCTCTCGCCCGAGGTGGTCGAGATGGCGAAGCAGGCTTGGCTCATGGCATCCGTCGAGCAGGGCGCGAGCCGCGTCCGTTCCGGCCATCTGCTCTGGGCACTGCTCGCCGACGAAAATCTTGCCCGTCGCGCCCGGGAGGCCTCCGGCCAGTTCGCGCGGATCCAGCCCGACCTTGTGAAGCGCGACTACGCCAATGTTTGCGGCAACACCGCCGAGGCCGCGCAGGCCACCACACAAGCCGCTGGCTCGGAAGCGGCCGCGGGTGGCAGCGGCGGCGAGGCCCCGCGCCCCGGCGGCTCGGCATCCCTCGACCAGTTCACCATCGATCTCACGGCGCAGGCCAAGGCCGGGAAGATCGACCCCATCCTCGGACGTGACTTCGAGATCCGCCAGATGGTGGATATCCTCACCCGTCGTCGGCAGAACAACCCGATCCTCACCGGTGAGGCCGGCGTCGGCAAGACGGCGGTCGTCGAAGGTCTGGCGCTTAAGATTGCCGCCGGCGATGTGCCGCCCGCGCTGCGCGACGTCACGCTCCGTACGCTCGACATGGGCCTTTTGCAGGCGGGTGCCGGCGTGAAGGGCGAGTTCGAGAACCGGCTGAAGTCGGTGATCGAGGAGACGAAGGCGAGCGCCAAGCCGATCATCCTTTTCATCGACGAGGCGCACACACTGATTGGCGCTGGCGGAGCGGCTGGGCAGAACGACGCGGCAAACCTGCTGAAGCCGGCGCTCGCCCGCGGCGAGCTGCGCACGATCGCGGCCACCACCTGGGCTGAGTACAAAAAGTATTTCGAGAAGGATGCGGCACTCACCCGCCGTTTCCAGGTCGTGAAGGTTGAGGAGCCGACCGAGTCGGTCGCAATCAGCATGATCCGCGGCCTCGTGGGTACACTCGAGAAGCACCACAAAATCCGCATCTTCGATGAGGCGGTGAGCGCGGCCGTGAAGCTTTCGGCGCGCTACATTCCGGCGCGCCAACTGCCGGACAAGGCCGTCAGCCTCATCGATACGGCCTGTGCGCGCGTGGCGATGAGCCAGAATGCCATCCCGGCCTCGGTCGAGGACCGCCGGCGCCGAATCGAGTTGATCGACACCGAGATGGCGATCGTTGCTCGAGAAACCGCCGGCGGTTTCGACCATACCGCCCGGCAGAACGAGCTGGCCGCCGAGCGCGAGGCCGTCACGGCTGAATTGGCTGCTCTCGAGGAGCGTTGGGAGCAGGAGAAAACCCTCGTCACCGAGTTGGGCGAGATCCGCGGCCGCATCGAAGCAGCTGCGGCCGGTACCGACAGCGCGGACGACCGCGCCAAGCTGGCCGAGACAAGCGAGAAGGTCCGCGCTCTTCAGGGCGAGAAGCCGCTGATCTTCCCCGCGGTGGACGCGCAGGCCATCGCCGAAATCGTCGAGAGCTGGACCGGCATCCCCGCCGGCCGGATGCAGTCCGACGAGATCCGCACCGTGCTGAACCTGCACGAGGCCATGGAGAGCCGCGTCGTTGGCCAGAGCCACGCGCTCGAAGCGGTGGCACAGGCCATCCGCACCAGCCGCGCCGGTCTGACAGACCCTCGCAAGCCCATCGGCGTTTTCCTGATGGTCGGCACGTCAGGCGTTGGCAAAACCGAGACCGCGCTGACGCTCGCCAACCTGCTCTATGGCGGCGAGCAGAACATGACGACCATCAACATGACCGAGTTCAAGGAGGAGCATAAAGTCTCCCTCCTGATGGGCAGCCCTCCCGGTTATGTCGGCTATGGCGAGGGCGGCATCCTTACCGAGGCGGTGCGCCGCCGACCCTATAGCGTCGTTCTGCTGGACGAGATGGAGAAGGCCCATCCGGGCGTCCAGGACGTGTTCTTCCAGGTCTTCGACAAGGGGAACATGAAGGACGGCGAAGGCCGTGACATCGACTTCAAGAACACCGTCATCATCATGACGAGCAACGCCGGCACCGACCTGATCGCCAAGCTCTTCGCTGATCCGGAAACCGCGCCCGACGCCGCCGGCCTCGCCGACGCGCTGCGCCCTGAGCTGGCGAAGTATTTCAAGCCCGCCTTCCTCGGCCGCGTGACCATCGTGCCTTATTTCCCGCTGCCGGACGCGATTATCCGCCAGATCGTGGCCATGCAGCTACGCCGTATCCAGGCCCGCGTGCACGACAGCTACCGCGCGAGCTTCGAGTGGGATCCGGTGCTGGTCGAGACCATCGCCGCGCGCTGCACTGAAAGCTCCTCCGGTGCGCGCAACGTCGAGAACATTCTGTCGCGCACTCTCCTGCCGGAGCTGTCAGCCGAAGTGCTGACCCGGCTGGCGGAGGGCAAGCAGGTCGGCACCGTCCATGTCGGGCTCAAGCCGGACGGGACGTTCGCCTACGCCGTCAACTAGTCTCACGCGGTCGCGGGCAGCCGCGCCGAACAAGGGAAGGAAGAGATATGGCGATCTACATGAAGTTCGGGGCCGTTAAGGGCCAGGTCACGACCGAAGGTTTCAAGGACTGGATCGAGCTGGGCTCGTTCCAGCTCGGCGTCGGCCGTGGCGTGACCAGCGGCGCCGGCGGCCAGCAGCGGGAGAGCTCCAACCCCTCCATCAGCGAGGTCTCCGTGACGAAGGTCTTCGACGTGGCCTCCCCAGGCCTCTACGAGGACGCGCTGGCCGGTGCCTTCGACACGAAGGTCGAGATCAAGTTCACTTCGACGACGAAGAACAAGGTCGACACATTTCTCAGCTACGAGCTGACCAACTGCGGCGTGTCCGGCTACAGCCTGTCCACGGGCGGCGACAACCCGTCGGAGAGCCTGTCACTCAACTTCACCAAGATCATGCTCACGCCCTCGCCGCTCGACGACAAGGGCATTCCGAAGAAGGGCGCGGTCGTGACCTACGACTTGGCCAAGATGGTCAAGAGCTGATCGGCCGACAGGGCCGGCCGGGCGCATCCGCACCCAGCCGGCCCGTTCCGCCGCGGGCCGCGAGGCCCGCACAGCCCGCGTATCCTGGTGGCGCCAGCCGGGGTGGACGCTGCGAGACGGCCAGCCGCGCCAGGTCTTACGACCAACCCGGCATGTGCGCGCTTCAAGGCACCTTCGGCCAGATGCTCCTCGGCGAAACGGCGCGAGGAGTTCGTGAAAACGCGCTCTCCCTAGGTCAGGCTAAGATCCATCGGTCTTGCTCAATTCAGGCCGCGCGTGCCGGCACCAGCAGCGGCACCGGGCCGGGCAGCACATCACCCGACAGCAGCGCCGTTTCCAGCCGCAACGCGGCTTCGGTCCCGATCGCAGGAACTGCCAGTTCCCGGAACTTCGCCGACAACTCGGCATCGCTCAGCGGCGCGTCTGGATCGCCCTTGCGGGTGGGCTGCAGCCGCTCAAGCACGTTGCCGTCGCGCAGCGTGACGCGCACCCGCGCGGCACGGCGCGCCGGATAGGCGTCGGCCAGCTCGGGGTCGAGCGAGACCGTCACCTTCGCCATATCCGCGAGGATAGCAGGGTCCGCCAGTGCGGACGGCTCGAAGGCCGCCAGCCGCACCCCGCCCAGCCGCAGCAGCGCCGCTGCGCAGTACTGCATGGAAAACCGCGCATCCTGCTCCGTCCGCGCCTCTGGCCGGTCGCAGACCGTCTTGGTGGGGCCGTAGCCGCCAATATGGATAGCCGCGACATCGTCGGGCCCGAAGCCGTGCTCCGCCCGCAACGTGTCGATCCCGTCCAGCCCGGGGAAGATATGGCCGCAGCAGCCGTGGTTCTTGAAGGTGATCGAGGCGATGGCATAGCTCTCACCGAGACCCGCCAGCGCGCGCTCCCACTTGCCCGTGTCCTCGCTGGTCGCCGCGGCGAAGCCAGCGGGCCCGTCCAGCACATCCAGCGCGCCCGTCATCCCCTGCGCGGCCGCCATGGCGGCCAGCGCGCCGACTTCCGCGGCGTGGCCGGGATGCAGCGGCTTGCTCATCCCTTCGCCGCGAAAGGCCTGTTGCAACCCGCCCGCCATGGTGGCGGCGGTGGCGAGCGCATGGGCGGTGCGCATCGCATCCAGCCCCAGGATCACCGAAACGGCCGCCGCCGCGCCAAAGGTGCCGACCGTCCCGGTGGTGTGCCAGAACCGGTAATGACTGGGCTGCACGGCCAGGCCGATGCGGGCACCCACCTCATAGCCCGCGATAATCGCCCGCAGCAGATCCGCCATCGAGGTCCCATGGGCCTGCGCGGCGGCCAGGGCGGCGCTGATCGTCGGGCAGGCCGGGTGATAGCCGGCGTCGCGGAAGATGTCGTCGAACTCGACCGTGTGGCTGGCCGTGCCGTTGATCAGGGCGGCTTGCCGCAATGGCCCGCGCGTGCCGTCCACGTAGCAGACGGCGCGCCCCGGCCCGCGCTCGCCAGCGAGTGCCGCCACCAGCAGGGTAGCGGGCGGCCGGGAGCAGCCGGGAAGGAGGGCCGCGAACCAGTCCAGCAGCGCGCGGCGGGCATGATGCTCTAGTCCGGGCGCCAGGGTCCGCTCGCGCCAACTGGCTGCCTCGTCAGCGAGGCGGACAAGCGGGTTGGGCATGGTCGTCCTCATCTTGGCCTTCGTCCCCTGCCGGCCTGCTGCCAGGCTCGCCATCGCAGTCTCGGACGCCTGAACGCGGGTCCGGCCTGCCTATATGGCTGAGTAAGCCATTTGAGGGCGGCCGCAGCAAAAACTGCGGCCGCCCTGCGGGTGGTGGGCCTTCCCCGGCCGGTTCGCTAGCGCGAGGCCTGGGCCTGTCGCACGAAGGCGGCAAGTTCGCCGTTGAAGCGCGCCGGCTCCTCCCAGAACGGGGCATGGCCGCTGTTCGGATACAGCGACAGCTGCGCTCCCGGCACCGTGGCGGCCGTGAACCGCGCCATGGGTGTGGCGAGGATGCGATCCTGCTCCCCGTGGGAGACCAGCACGGGCAGCCGCAACGCCCGCAGAACCCCGGCATAATCCGCCGGCCGCCCCGCCAGACCGGCACGGACATAAAGCGGTGCCAGCATATTGAAGGCGAGCATGGTCTGGAAATCCGCCGGGTCCGGCTGGGTCGCAAAGCAGGCGCGCAGGAAGCGGATCGTGCCGTCCACGAAGGCATCCGCCGCCGGCGCCAGCATCGCCTGGGGCCCGAGAAGCCCGACATCCGGTCCGAGGAAGGCGGGATCGCCCAGCGAGCTGCTGGCATCGACGTAGTTGATGCCCGCGATCGCGCCCGCGCCATGGGCGGTGAGATAGTCGCCCACGACGCGCCCGGCATAGGACCACCCGACCAGCACCGGCCGGTTCAGTCCCATTTCGGCGATCACGGTGCGGACATCGTCGGCCCAGACCTGGCCGGGCTTGTAGAACGCGTCGCCCTCGGGCTTGGTGCTCATTCCATGGCCGCGCAGGTCGATCGCGACCATCCGGAACTCGCGCGCCAGGGCGGGATCGCGCAGCTGTCGGTCCCAGGACAGGGCAGCCTGGGCGAAGCCGTGCAGGAACAGAATCGCCGGCCCCTGCGGATTGCCGAATTCATATGCAGCAAGGCGCACGCCATCCGGCGAGCGGATGGTGCGCGCCGTATAGGCCGGGCTCGACGCGGCCGACCCCTGGCCGGGTGCAGGGCCGGTTGCCTGGCCGGCCACCTGGGCCTGCGCCGCCCCGCTGGCGACCAGCCCGAGTCCCATCGCCGCCATGCCCCAGCCCATTACGTCACGCCGGTTCGCCTGACCGTCCTGCATATGCTTCCTCCTGTGTTGCTGCGCTCCGACAGCGCGCCCTGCCAGAACCTAGGCCCGCACGCATCGGTCGGTCACCCCGTCGCCGGAAAGCAGGCACCCGGCGCGGGACGGTCTCCGCTCCCCAGGGCCACCACGCGGGCACTCCCAAGGCGGTTCTCGGAGGCAGAACGAAACGACCTTTCTCGCGGCATGACGGCCGTTTCATCCAAGTCAGCCAGCGGCGGATGTGAGAGCGTTCCGGTATGCGACTGCACCGGAGCAGGCGCTGGAACATCGGACCATCAGCCTCATGATCAGACCGCATTCCCTGCTGCGCGCCTCGGCCGTTGCGGCCACGCTGGGCCTTCTCGCCGCCTGCGCCCAGACCGTTCCCCCGGCCGCGCCGGGCGTCGAGCCGATGCGCGGCGCGGCCCTCCCGGCGCCGGAGCGCGTGCCCGCCTCCGCCGGCACCCCCGCGATCGGCACCGAGCCGATGCGCGGCGCTCCGCTCCCGAGCGGCGGGTCCACGATCGTGCGGGACGGCAGCGCCCCTGCCATCGGCACCGAGCCGATGCGCGGCGCCCCGCTGCCCACGGGCGCCGACCAGTCCCGCACCCGCGCCCGCTGAGCCCGGCCGCCCATCGTTGAGCGCCGGGGAGGGGAGATGACAGCCGTTCTTCGCCCCGGCAACCACGGGCGCCGCGGCCTCCTCCTGGGCGGCGCGGCCGGGCTCCTTGCCGGATGCGTCCCGGCCGGGACGGAGGCGCCGCGCCTGGCCAGCGCATCCGTGGCCGCAGCGCCCTTGCCCGCGCTGGACGGCCTCGTTGCCCGCTGGATGCTCCTCGCCGACGAAGTCGCCGAAATCCCGCAATCCGCCGCCTGGCCGCGCGCCCACACCATCGCACTGGCCACGATGGCCATGCACGACGCGCTGAACGCTATCGAGCCGCGCTACGCTCGCTGGGCGCCGGCAACCCGCTCCGAACCCCGGCCCGCCGGCGCATCGCCCGCCGTCGCCTTGTCCATGGCCGCCCTGGCCGCCCTTTCGCGCAGCGACCCGAGCGGCGCGGTTCGTGCCCGCGCCGAACTCCTGATGACCGAAGTCCTGGCGACCGAACCCTCCGACGCGGCCCGCTCGGCCGCCCTGGCACTTGGGAGCGAGATCGGCGCAGCGGCCGCGGACCGCGCGGGGCCACCGCCGGAGAAGCGTGGCTTCAACACCTCCACGGCCCAGGGCCGCTGGCGCCCGACGCCTCCCCGGCCGATCAACAGCCTGTTCTACCTCGACCGTCCCATCCTTTTCCCCGCGCGCGACTCGCTGCAGTGCCCGCCGCCGCCCGAGCTCCATTCGGCGAGCTACCGGACCGATCTGGAGGAGGTGCGCGCTCTTGGCGGCGCCATCTCATGGCAGCGGACGCCCGAGCAGACCGACGCCGCCCGCTTCTGGGTGCCGCAATCCCCGCAGCGCAACATGATGCGCATCCTGCTGCGTCGCCTTGCCGCCGAACCCCCATCGGGCGGGCTGTGGGACGAGGCGCGCATGGTCTCGATCCTGGCCGTCGCCTTCTCCGACAATGACGTGATGGTCTATGCCGAGAAGTCTCGCCACGCTTTCTGGCGCCCGGTCACCGCCATTAACCTCGGCAGTCCCAGCATCCGCCCCGATCCGGGCTGGGAGACGCTGCTGCCGACCCCGGCCCACCCCGACTACCCCTCAGGCCACAGCGCGGACATGGCGGCGGGCGCTGCCGTCATCGCTGGCCTGCTGGGGGACGGCCCGGTCGCCTACCAAGTCGCCGATCGCGAGGGCCAGCCGGTCCGAAACTTCCCAAGCCTTGCCGCGGCCTCGGACGAGTGCTCGGAAAGCCGAATCTGGGCCGGCGCCCATTTCCGCACGGCGACGCAGGAAGGCCAGCGTCTCGGCCAGGCGGTCGCGGCCCGCGCGCTGCAGCAGGTGCCGGGAAGGGGCTGACGCGCCTCTCGCTGTCAGGGAAGTGACGAGCCGCGCCACCTGCACCCCCTGGCCCCACCGCCTCGGTCGCCGCATTCTGCCCAGCAGATGGAGTGGGAAGATTCGGTGCGGCTTGGCGGCGTGATCGACGGGGTCCGGCCGGTGCCGTCCGCGCTGCAAGGCTTGCCCGATGCCGTCGTGCTCGACATGGACGGCACGTTGCTGGACACCGAGGGCGCCTATCGGGAGGCTTTCCACGCCGCGCTCATCGCCCATGGCGGCTCGTTGGAGGACGGCCTTTATGCCCGCCTCGTCGGCATCTCCTCGCGCGAGCGCGGCGTACTGGTTCAGAGCTGGCTCGGTTCCACCTTTCCCTGGCAGGACTGCCTGGCCGATTACCGCGCCCGTAAGGCCCGCCTGCTCGATGGCCCCGTTCGCACCAAGCCGGGCGCTGCGGACTTGCTTACGGAACTCGCCGCGCTGAACCTGCCCTGCGCCGTCGCCACCTCCGCCGGGCGCCGCACCGCTGAAGCAGCCCTGGCCGGCGCCGGCTTGCGAGACGCCGTTCCCGCCCTGATCACACGCGACGACGTGGCGGCAGGGAAACCCGACCCCGCCCTGTTCCTGCGTGCCGCTGTGACGCTCGGCGCTTCCCCCGCCCGCTGCCTGGCCGTGGAGGACAGCCCGCCCGGCGTCGCCGCCGCCCGCGCCGCCGGCATGCGGGTGGTGATGGTGCCGGACACGCAGCCGCCCGGCCCCGAGCTGCGTGCCACCGGCCTGACCCTCGCCGCCGACCTTCTTGAGGTGCGCGCCCTGCTCCGGCGCTTACGCAATGGTGAAGGCCGCGTGACTTGATGGCCGTCCGCCGCGCGGGGATTGTGCCTGGATTCCCGGACTTACCGATGCACGCCCTTTCAAACGCTGCTGCCGCATGAGGCTGGTCATCTTCGGCCTCGCCGTTTCCTCGTCCTGGGGCAACGGCCACGCCGCGCTGTGGCGAGCCCTCATCGCCGCCCTGCTCGCCGATGGCCACCGCGTCACCTTCTTCGAGCGCGACGTCCCCTACTACGCGGAAAACCGCGACCTGCACGCGCTGCCCGAGGGCGGCGAGCTGGTCCTGTACAAGGATTGGCAGGACGCCATGCTGCGCGCCCGCCGCGCGCTGGCCGATGCCGATGCGGGCATGGTCACCTCCTACTGCCCCGATGCGGCGGAGGCGACAGCGCTGGTGCTGGACAGCCGGGCCCTTCGCGTCTTCTACGACCTCGACACGCCCGTGACGCTCGACCGCATCGCCGCCGGCGAACCCGTCGGCTATATCGGCCCGGAAGGACTGGGGGACTTTGACCTCGTCCTCTCCTACACCGGAGGCGCTGCGCTCGACGCGCTGCGGGACCGCCTCGGAGCCCGCCGCGTTGCGCCGCTCTATGGCTCGGCTGACCCCGCCATCCATTGCCCAGCGCCGCCCGAGCCGCGCTTCGAGGCCGCGCTCTCCTATCTCGGCACCTATGCCGCGGACCGCCAGGCGCTGCTTGACCGCCTGTTCCTGCAGCCCGCACGCCTGCGCCCGGAACGCCGCTTCGTCATCGGCGGCGCGCAGTATCCGCAGGACTTTCCCTGGACGACCAACACCTGGTTCGTCCGCCACCTGCCGCCGCCCGAGCACCCCGCCTTCTACGCCGCCTCCCGCCTCACGCTGAACATCACGCGCGAAGCCATGGCGCGATCCGGCTGGTGCCCCTCCGGCCGCCTGTTCGAGGCTGCGGCCTGTGGCGTTGCTATCCTGTCGGACTGGTGGGAGGGGCTGGACGCCTTCTTCGAGCCCGGCCGCGAGATCCTCATCGCCCACACCACCGAGGACGCGCTCGCCGCCATCGACCGCTCCGACGAGGAGCTGGCCCTCATCGCCCGCCGCGGCCGTGAGCGCGTGCTGGCCGAGCACACCGCCCAGCGGCGCGCGCGCGAGATGGTAGCCGCCATCGAATCCGCTTCCGTCACGACCGGCAGCAGCGCATGAGCCGCACCTGGGGAATCGTCCCGGCAGCAGGGCAGGGGACGCGCATCCAGCCGCTCGCCTTCTCGAAGGAGCTCCTTCCCGTCGGCAGCCGTGTGGACGAGAACGGCGTGGAACGCCCACGCGCCGTCAGCGAACACCTGGTTGAGCGGATGGTGCTCGGCGGCGCCGACCGCATCCTCTTCGTCATCTCGCCGCTGAAATCCGACATCCTCCGCTACTACGGCGCCGAATACGGCACCGCGCACATCGCCTATGCCGTGCAGGAGCGCGCCGCCGGCTTGTGCGACGCCATTTTCCGCGCCATTCCCTTCGTGCGGGAGGACGAGTGCGTGCTCGTCGGCCTGCCCGACACCGTCTGGTTCCCCGCCGACGCGCTGCGCCAGCTTCCCGACGACCGCCTCAGCTTTCTCCTCTTCCCCGTCGAGCGCCCCGACCTGTTCGATGCCGTGGATACGGATGAGGACGGCCGCGTGCGCGAGGTCCAGGTGAAGCGGCCGGCTGCTGCGACGAATTGGATCTGGGGCGCCTTCAAGATGCCCGGTGCAACCCTGCACGCGCTCCACGCGCTGTGGGAAGCGCGCGAGCGGCAGGACGAGTACATCGGCACCCTCGTCAACGCCTGGATCGCGCGCGGCAACGCGGCCTGGGGCGTGCGCGCGGGCAGCAGCTACGTGGATACCGGCACGCTGAACGGCTACCGCGACGCCTCGCGCCTGCTGGACGAACCCGTGCCCGAGACGAGCCGCAACACGGCTGGAGAGAGCGCTTGAGCACCACCACGACCGACTGGACCCCCGAGCGCATTGCCGCCCGCGCCGCCGAGCTCGGCCCCTGGTTCCACAACCTGAACCTGCGCGGCACCCGCACCGCGCCCGACCACTTTCTCGGCGACTATCCCGCCAGCAAGTTCCGCAACTTCGCCCACGCGCTCGCCGCCGACCTCACCGGCAAGACCGTGCTCGACATCGGCTGCAACGGCGGCTTCTACTCGATGGAGATGAAGCGCCGAGGCGCATCGCGCGTGCTCGGCATCGACTTCGACGAGGACTACCTCGCCCAGGCCCGCTTCGCCGCCGAGGTGGAGGGCATGGACATCGAGTTCCGCCGCCTCTCCGTCTACGACCTCGCCCGCCTCGGCGAGAAGTTCGACGTGGTGGTCTTCATGGGCGTGCTCTACCACCTGCGCCACCCGCTCCTCGCCCTCGACCTCATCTACGAGCACGCCGCCGGCGACATCCTGCTGTTCCAGTCGCTCCAGCGTGGCAGCAACGAGATCGCGCCCATCCCCCCCAACCCGCCCTTCACCGAAACCGCCATCTTCGACGAGCCCGGCTATCCAAAGATGCATTTCATCGAGGGTGAGTACTCTAACGATTTCACCAATTGGTGGGCCCCCAACCGCGCCTGCTCCGCCGCCATGCTGCGCAGCGCCGGCTTCCGCATCGAAGCCGAGCCGGAGCCCGAGGTTTTCGTTTGCCGCCGCGGCACGCGCGACCAGGGCTTCTACGGCGCCGTCTATCCCGCCCGCGGGCCGGACGACGCGGAAGGCGGCGGCATCGCGCCCTACGATCCCGCGAAGGGCCCGCCGGCCTGAACGCGCCCGAGCTCCTCGCCCGCCTCGCGCGGCGCGATCAGGTTGAGGACCCCATTGCGATCGTCATCGCCCATCCCGATGATGAAACCCTTGGCGCCGGTGCCACCATGCCGCTGTTCCGCAGCCTGCTTATCGTGCAGGTGACGGACGGCGCCCCGCCGAACCTCGCTGACGCGAACGCCGCCGGCTTCGCCACCGCCTCCGACTACGCGGCCGCCCGCCAGCGCGAACTCGATGCGGCTCTGGCCGCTGGTAACGTGCAAGCTGGCCGCACCATTCTTGGCGCCCCCGACCAGGCCGCGTCCCTCGACATGCCCGCTCTCACACAGGCCCTTGTCGCGCGCCTTGCGCAACACGGCACCCGCGCTGTTTTCACCCACGCCTATGAGGGCGGCCATCCCGACCACGACGCCGTCGCCCTGATTGCCGCACAGGCTGCTGTCGCAGTCGATGCCGCCCTGATTGAGATGCCCTTCTACCACGCTGCGGGGGAAGGCTGGGCCGTGGCCCGCTTCCTCCCCGGCCCCGAACCCACGGTGCTGCACCTCACCGAGGCCGAACGCGCCCGCAAGCGCGCGATGCTCGACGCCTTCGCCACGCAATCCGCCACTCTCGCCCAGTTCCCGGTCGAACAGGAACTCTTCCGCCCGGCCGCGCCGCACGACTTCACCTCCCCGCCGCATGAGGGCACGCTCCTCTACGAGCGCTACGACTGGGGCATGACCGGCGCGCGCTGGCGCGCCCTCGCCGCCGAAGCGCTTCACATCGTGCGATGAGCGACCGCCCTCTCACCATCCTCCTCGTCGCCTACCCGCTCGCCCCCGTCAGCCCGGACACGGTGGGCGGGGCCGAGCAGGTCCTCTCCGCCATGGACCGCGCGTTGCACGCCGCCGGCCACTGCTCCATCGTCGTCGCGCAGGCAGGCTCGCGTGTCGCCGGCACTCTTCGCCCCATCCCGCGCCCCGCCGGCCCGCTGGACGAGGCCGCCCAGGCAGCTGCCCAGGCGCAGACCGCCCGCGCCATTACGGAGACCCTGGCGGCCGAGCGCGTGGACATCGTCCACCTCCACGGCATCGACTTCCACGCCTATCTCCCGCCGCCCGGCCCCCCGGTGCTGGCCACGCTGCACCTGCCACCGTCATGGTATCCGGACGGCGCGCTGAACCCCACGCGCCCGAAGACCTGGCTTCACGCCGTCTCCGCCTCGCAGCACGCGGCGCTGCAGGGCAGGGGAGGGGCCGTCCTCCCTCCTATCCCCAACGGCGTCCCCGTCGAGGAACTGGCGCAGGCCCGCCATGCCCGCCGCGGCTTTGCCCTCACCCTCGGCCGCATCTGCCCCGAGAAGGGCCAGCACGACGCGCTCGACGCTGCCCACGCCGCCGGTATCCCCTTGCTCATCGGCGGCGAGGTCTTCCCCTATGCCGCACATCAAACCTATTTCGAGACAAGGATCCGCCCCCGCCTCGACCTTCATCGCCGCTTCCTCGGTCCGCTCCCCTTCGCGCGCAAGCGTCGCCTCCTCGCCGCCGCGCGCTGCCTGCTAATTCCCAGCACCGCGCCCGAGACCAGCTCCCTCGTCGCGATGGAAGCCGCCGCCTGCGGCACGCCGGTCATCGCCTTCGCTTCCGGCGCCCTGCCCGAGGTGGTGGAGGACGGCCGCACCGGCTTCCTGGTGCGCGATGCCGAAGGAATGGCCGCCGCCATCCCCCGCGTCGCGACCCTCGATCCCGCGCTCATCCGCGAGACCGCCCGCCGCCGATTCTCTCGCACCCGCATGGCCGCGGACTACATTGCCCTCTACCGGGGCCTTGCCGCATGACCCCGGCGCTGATCGAGACCGACACGGCTCTCCCACCACTCCGCGGCGAATGGGAAGCCCTGTGGCACCGCGCCTCCGCCACCCCCTTCCAGTCCCCCGCCTGGCTCCTGCCCTGGTGGGCCGCTTTCGGCACGGGCCACCCCCGCGTCGCCACCTTGCGCGACGGCGCGGGCACCCTGATCGGCCTGCTTCCCCTCTATCTGCTGGAGGAGAACGGCGCCCGGAAGCTCCTTCCCATGGGTGTGGGCATCACCGACTACGCCGACGCTCTGCTCGCCCCCGACGCCCCGCCGGACGCTGCCGCCCAACTTTTTTCTGTCGCGCTCTCGACCGCCCAGCAGGACGGCGCCGCCTCCTGCGACCTCCCGGACCTCCCGCCCGCTGCCGCCCTGCTGCACGCCCCTCCACCACCCGGCTGGCGCGAGGAGCGCTGGGGTGGCGAACCCTGCCCCGTCCTTACCCTGCCCGACACGGTGGAGGCCTTGCGCGGCCCCATCCCCGCCAACACCCTCCGCAAACTCCGCATGTCCCGCCATCGCGCCGACCGCGCCGGCGGCTGGACTGCCAACGTCGCCGGGGATGACGAAGTCCTGCCCGCCTGGAACGCCCTGGTGGAGATGCACCGCGCCCGCTGGACCCGTCGCGGTGAGGAGGGCGGTGTCCTTGCCGACCCGGCGGTCCTCGCATTCCACGAGGCAGCTCTTCCGCAACTCCAGGCCGCCGGTGCGCTCCGCCTCTTCGTCCTGCGGATCGAAGATAGGATCGCCGCCGTCTACCACGCCATGGTCGCTGGCCCGGACCGCCTGCTGTTCTATCTCAGCGGCTTTGACGAGGCCCGCGCCTTCGAGAGCCCCGGCACGATCCTGCTCGGCCACGCCATCGAAGCCGCCATCGCCGAGGGCCGCCGCGAGATCCATTTCCTGCGCGGCGGCGAAGCCTACAAGTACGCCTGGGGCGGGGTGGACCGCATGAACACCGGCCGGCGCCTGCTCCCGCCATGACCGATCCTGTCGCCCTTTGCCTGGCCGGCCGTATCTCGCCAGAGGTGGCGCTCGCCCGCCTCCTCCTCGCCGGCACCGCGCCGGAGGCCATCGCCGCGCAGGTCTCCACGCACCGCACCGACAGCGAGGCCTGGCGCCGCCTGGAAACCCTCGCCAGCCGCCACGAATCCCTCGCTGACCTCTCCGCCCTGCTGCGCGAGGTGGACCATGATCCCAGCGGGGCCCCTCCCGAGACCGCGCTCGCCGGCATTGCTGCGCTGTTCGACCGTGCCGTCACCCGCGCCCCCGAAGCCAGCGTCGCCGCCTACTCCCTCGGCGACCCGGAAATCCTTGCCGCCGCCACCGCTGAGATCATCGCCTGGCTTAACGCCGAGCGCCTCCTCGGCCCGGACCGCGACGTACTCGACCTCGGCTGCGGCATCGGCCGCGTTGCCGTGGCGCTTGCCCCACTCTCCCGCACCGTCCTCGGCCTCGATGTCTCCCCCGGCATGGTCGCCGAGGCCCGCCGACGCCACGCGACTGTCCCGAACCTCCGCTTCGCCGTCACTCCCGGCACCGGCCTGGATCTACCGGCCGCGAGCCTGGACCTCATACTCGCCGTGGACAGCTTTCCCTATCTCGTCCAGGCCGCCGGCGGCCTTGCCGAGCGCCACCTGCAGGACGCCGCTCAAACCCTCCGCCCCGGCGGTGCCCTGGCGATCCTGAACCTGTCCTATCGCGACGATCCCGCACGCGATCCCGCCGATGCCGCGCGCTGGGCAGGGGAGGGCGGCTGGGCCCTCGCGCTCGCCGGTACCAGCCCATTCACCCTCTGGGACGGCCGCGCCTTCCTCCTACGCCGCCCCTGACCGCCACGCGCCTGCCACAACACGAAAGCCGGAGCCCCAGCTGAAGTCGAGCCGCCCGCCGGGAACGCCAGCGGTCCTTCTGCGTTGAATGCCCGACCACCACGCAAGGACAAAGCCATGACCGATCTCAGCCAGATCAAGGAGCATGCCGAGGTGATCGGCGCCGACGGCACGCATGTCGGCACCGTCGACCACGTGCAGGGCGACCGCATCAAGCTGACGAAGAAGGACTCGAACGACGAGCGCCACCACTTCATCCCCGGTTCGCTCGTCGCCGAGGTCGAGGGTGACAAGGTCCGCCTCTCCGCCAATGCGGATGTCGCGATCACCTTCGAGGAGACGGAGTAATCTCCGTCCACGCCGCGCCCATCGCGTAGCAATCGCCCGGTCCGGCAACCCCGGCGCCGGGCGATCCTCTTTCAGGCCCGCGCGATCGCGAGCGCCAAGTCGGCGCCCTGCAGCGTGAAGGACAGCGCCAGCCCGTCTGCATCGGCCGTAGCTTCCGTCCGCGCCGCCTCGCGGCCCTCGCGCGTATCCCACAGCACCACGCGATAGCGCCCCGCAGCAAGTCCCGGCACGAGAAGCGACACCGCCGTCTCGCCCTTATCGTCCACACGCCGCCGTCCCTGCAGACGCGGCTTCAGCTTCGGCCGCAGCACCCACAGCAACGCCTGCGCCTCGTCTCCGCAGCCCATCGCATGCACGCCGCCCTCACGCACCGTGATCTCGTCATTCAGGTTGCGCCGCCGGAACGCGGACCAGTCCACCAGCGGCAGGAAATCCGCCATCGCCCTCTGCGCGCGCCGCATCCCGGGTGTCAGCACATGCGGCTTGCGGTTTGGCCAGCGCATCCCGCCGCCCGCACCGCCAGAAGCCAGATGCGCCCACTGGATGTGCCGGAAGTACTCGTCGTCGAACTCCTCCGGCAGGTTCCGGTGCTTGTCCTTGAAGGTGTGGATCGGACCGTGCTCGGAATCGAAGAAGGGCCGCATGTCGGAAATTTCCGACAGCGCCTCCCGCGTCAGTCGGGCCGCACTCAGCGCCGGCGCGACGCTATCCTGCGGGTCGTCGATCGTGCCCTCTTCGTAGAAATGGCTGTTGGCGAAATCCAGCAGCGGGTGCCGGAAGATCGGCTCCACGATCCAGGGCTTCCAGATCAGCTCGGGCCCGAAGACCGACACGCATTGCAGATGCGGCCGCCCGTGCAGACGTGTCTCCAGTTCCCGCAAGAAGGGGCTCACATCGTCGATGTAGCGCTGGAAGGCATCCCACTCGTTGTTGCCCTGCGCCGGATGCATCTCGTTCCACAGGTCCCAGGCGAAGATCACGCCGCTTCCGCCCCAGCGCTCGGTCGCGAAGGCCAGGCGTCCCTTGATCAATTCCCTCGTCGCCGGGCAAACCATCATCTGCGTGCGGTCGGCGCAGGGCCCGCCATTCGCCACGTTGTAGGGATGCGTCGGCCAGCGCACCCACACGAAGAACGTGTCCAGCGGTGTCAGCAGGATGCGCATGCCGACGCGCTGGCAGATGGCGAACAGGTCGTCCCACAGACGCACCATATCCGGCACGAAGCGCCCTGCGGGCCGCTCTAGGTAGCGGTGGTTTGTGTGCCCATACTCCAGCATCAGCCGCAAGCAGGTCACGCCGCTCTCGCGCAAATGGATCAGGTGTTGCTCCACCGCGTCCAGGTCACGCCGGCGGAACAGCCCGGCCAGCTCCGGCCAGGTGATCGCGTCGTTCTGCCCGATCGGCGTCCAGCTCCGCCCGGAGGAAGTAACAAAATACGGCGCGTTCGGTGCGCGCTCGATCCAGTCCAGCTCGTTCAAGTCCGCTTCCCGTGACGTGGCATCAGCAACGCCTGACACCATCCAGAGATGCTGGCGCGAGCCGCGATTAATTCTCGTCGGCCGGACTGTCCAGCCATTGCGACCACGCTATCTCAACCGCCACAGGGGCCCGTAGTCTCGGCGACGCATAAGGGGATAGCGATGGCGGAATGGGCAACGGAGCCGGAAGGCCTCTTGGCGGCACAACTGGTCGAGCATGCGGCCGCTGCAGGCGCATTGATCCATGTTGCACGCAGCGACGCGCGCGCGGCCCGCATCGCTGCTGCTGCGCGCGCCCTGGCACCCGACCTGCTCGTCGAGCATCTGCCCGCCTGGGACTGCCTCCCCTACGACCGTACTTCGCCGTCGCGGCAGGTCATGGGGGAGCGCATGGCGGCGCTTCACCGCATGGCGTCGCGCAACGGCCGCCCCGCCTTGCTGATCGCCGGGCTGGACGCCGCCACCCAACGCCTGCCGCCGCCATCATCCTACGCCGAGCTTCATCTCCGGACGGAAGAGCCCGTGGACGCGGAGGCCCTTGAGCGCCGCCTGTCACAGCTCGGCTACGTCCTCGACGATCGGGTGGACGAGCCGGGCGAGGCTACCCTCCACGGCAGCGTGCTCGACGTCCATCCGCCGGGGGAGGGGGCACTACCCTGCCGCATCGCCGTGGAGGAGGGCCGCATCGCCTCCATCCGCCACTACGACCCACTGACCCAGCGCAGCCTGGATGAGACCGACTCCGTTACCCTCGGCCCCGTGTCGGAAGTCGTATGGCCCGAGAATTCCGAGGACACCCACGCTCAGGGCATCGAGCAGGCGCTCGCCGAGATCCACCCTGAGCTCACCACCCCTTTTGACCTCCTCCCTGGCGCCCCCGTGATGCTCGATCCCGAGGTGGAGGCCCTCCGCGCCCAGCGCGCGGAGGAGGTGACGGACGCCTTCCGCGCACGCTTTGCCCTCGCCCCACCCGAGGAAGGCGTCCGCCGCGCCTCCGAACCCGCGAAGCTTTACCTGGACGACACCGCCTGGGCTGGGGCGCTGACCGGTCGCGAGGTGACAACACTCGATGAACCGCCCGAGGAACCCGAGGGCCGTATCCCCCGCTTCATCGCAACCCGCGAGCCCGACGAGGCCGTGCTCGAGTACATAGAGGAGGCGATCGAGTCCGGCCGGCGTATTGCTCTTGCTGGCCGCACTAGCCAGCGCACCCGTGCTTTGCTTCGCATCGCCCAACAGCGTCTGGATCGGGAACCGCTGCGGTTCGAGAGCTGGGCCGAACTCGTCGCTGCGCCTCCGGGCAGCCTCGGCACGCTGGAGGGGCTGGTGGAGGCCGGTTTTGCCACGTCGGACGCCGTCGTCATCTCCCCGAATGACGTCCGCGCGCCCCGCTCCCGCCCGCAGGAGGACGAGCGCCAGAAGATCCTCGGCATGGCGGATGCCGCGCTGCAGCCCGGTGACGCCGTGATCCACATCGACCACGGCCTCGGCGCCTTGCGCGGCGTGGAGGCCGTCAGCGCCGCCGATGTCACGCTCGACTGCCTGAAGCTCGAATACGCGGGCGGCACCACCCAGCTCGTGCCTCTCGACGAAATGGACCGCCTTTGGCGCTACGGCGCCGAAGCCGATGGCGTCACGCTGGACCGGCTCGGAAGCGAATCCTGGCCGAAGCGCCGCGCCGAGGTCGAGGCTCAGATCGCGGAGTCCGCCCGCGCCCTGGCCGAGATGACAAAGGAGCGAGGATCCCGCACCGCCCCGGTGCTGCGCGTCCGCGGCGGCGCTTATGACCGCTTCGCCGCCCGCTTCCCGCATACCCTCACTCCAGACCAGGCCGAGGGGATCGATGCGGTGCTGGCCGATCTCGCCTCCGGTCGCCCGATGGACCGGCTGGTCTGCGGCGACGTCGGCTTCGGCAAGACCGAGGTCGCGCTGCGTGCCGCGGCCGTCGCGGCGCTGGCGGGTAAGCAGGTCGCCATCCTCGCTCCCACCACCGTCCTCGTTCGCCAGCACCTTACCACCTTCCGCCGGCGCTTCGCGGGCATGAAGGTGGCGGGCAAGCCCATCCGCATCGAGCAGCTCTCCCGCCTTACCACACCGAAAGAGGCGAAGGAGGTGAAGGCGGGCATCGCCGACGGCTCAATCCATATTGTCATCGGCACCCAGGCGCTGGCGGCGAAGGGCGTTGGCTTCGCCGATCTCGGCCTCGTCGTCATCGATGAGGAGCAGCGTTTCGGCACCCGGCAGAAGGCCACGATCCGCGAGCTGGGACGCGACGTGCACGTCCTGTCCATGACCGCGACGCCCATCCCCCGCACTCTGCAATCCGCCCTCGTCGGCCTGCAGGAACTCAGCGTCATCGCAACGCCCCCGGGCCGGCGCCAGCCCATCCGCACCGTCCATGTCGCGCTCGACGAGGCCGTTCTTCAGCAGTCCCTCGCCCGCGAGCACCGGCGCGGCGGCCAGAGCTTCGTCGTCTGCGCCCGCATCGAGGACCTCCCCGCGATGCGCGCCCGCATCGAGGCCCTGCTCCCCGGCCTCGAGATCATCGAGGCCCATGGCGAACTGCCCGCCGAGGAGGTGGACACCGCCCTCGTCCGCTTCGCGGACGGGCAGGGGGATATCCTCCTCTCCACCAACATCGTCGAGACCGGTTTGGACGTGCCCCGCGCCAACACCATGCTCGTCTGGCGCGCCGACCGCTTCGGGCTGGGACAGCTGCATCAGCTCCGTGGACGTGTCGGCCGCGGTCGCGTGCGCGGCACCATCATCCTGCTGACCGACCCCGCTGAACCCCCGTCGGCCCTTACGCTGAAGCGCCTCAAGGCATTGGAGGCCTTCGACCGCGTCGGCGCCGGCTTCGCTATCAGCGCGCGCGACATGGATCTGCGCGGCGCCGGCGACCTGCTCGGCGAGAGCCAGGCCGGCCACCTCAAGCTCATCGGCCTGGAACTCTACCAGCACTTGCTGGACCGCGCCCTGCACACCGCTCGCGGCGAGCCGGTGGAGGAGGACTGGACGCCGATGCTCTCCATCGCCGTCCCCGCCTCCATCCCCCGCGACTACGTGGAGGAGGAGGCTGCCCGCGTCGAGTTGCACGCCCGCCTCGCCGCTATCCTCCGCCGCGGCGACTCTGTCGCCCTCGGGGACTTCTCCGAGGAACTGGCCGACCGCTTCGGCCCAGCGCCCGAACCCGTCGCCAATCTCCTCACCCTCGCCCGAATCCGCGTCCGCTGCCGTCGCCTGGGGATCGCACGGCTGGAGGTCGGCCCTGCCGCCGCTGCCGCTAGTTTGCGCCGCGCGCTGCCGAAGGTTGAAGCCCCGCTGGAACTCCGGGGGGAACGGGTCGTTCTGCCGCGTAGCAGCCCGGACAGGGCAGCGTTGCTGGCCACCGCCACCGCGCTTCTTTCCCGCCTGTCGCCCCGTCGCCGAAAGGCCGCGGAGCAGCAGCGGGCAGAACAGCGGGCTGACGCCTGATACAACC
The DNA here is from genome assembly GCF_054165765.1 of Roseomonas sp. WA12. Lineage (NCBI taxonomy): Bacteria > Pseudomonadati > Pseudomonadota > Alphaproteobacteria > Acetobacterales > Roseomonadaceae > Roseomonas > Roseomonas sp. WA12. Next base: position 933,395 of record NZ_CM135108.1, read on the forward strand.
GCCGCCCTTGCACCGCGGGGCGGCACCACCATAAGCTGTATCAACCTTCATGGAGGTCGTGCGTGCCGCTTTCGTCAGGATCCGCCGACACCTTGGTCGAGCATAGCGCCTCGGATATGCGCCTTCTCGTGCTGGAGATGACCATCGCGGCTATCGCCGCACGCCTGCCGCAGCGCGACCTAGAGGAGGTCGTCGCCACCCTCGTCTTCGTGGCCAAGAGCTCCGAGGCGGCTCAGGAGCTGGAGGACGTGCCGGAGGAGGCCGCGCGGCTGATCGATGCCAGCCACCACGCGACTGCCATGCTCGACCGCATCTCGAAATCACGCCGCGCGGACCGGGCCCCTGGCCGGCACTGAAGGGTCAGCGTTCCACCCGCTCAAGATTACGTGGAGCCACTGCCTGCTTCCGACTTCAACCAGCGCGTCTTCATCGACTCCCACTCGTTCCGATCGTCGCTGAAGAGGCGGAGCAGGTCCTCGGGCACGCGCTCGTCGAGCGTCGCATCCCAGTTCTCATGCAGGCTGCGTCGCAACCAGAGGTCAAACGGGTCGGCACCCGAGCCCTTGCGGGACTGCGGGTCAGAACGCATTGGCATCGCGCGTCTCCCAGGGGAGGCTGACAGGGGGCAGCTGACGGCGGCAGCTCACATTGGTTAACGCCCGAGCGGCCGTATTAGCTGCCAGCGTTCTGCCTTGAACCGGTTTCGTCCTCACCCAGAAGCGAGGACGCGCGCCGATGCAGCCGGTCCAGCATTCCCATCAGCGACGAGATCTCCGCGGAGGTGAGAACCTGGGCCAGTTCCGACTGGAGGGCATGTGCGCGCGGCACAATCCGCCGGTACAGCGCCGCCCCGCGGGCCGACAGTCGCAAAATCTGCGCACGCTGGTCCTCCGGATGAGGCGCCCGGTTTACCAGTTCCTTTTCCGCCAGCCGGATGACCGCCCGGCTCACTTTCACGCGGTCCATCTCGGTACGCGCGATCACCGCCTGTGTGGAGAGCGGCTCCCCCTCCCCAAGAACGGCCATCACCCGCCATTCCGGAATGGAAAGCCCGAACTCCGCCTCGTAGCGTTCGGCGAAAGCGCGGCTGACGCTCTCGGCGGCGACGGAGACGCGGTAGGGCAGGAACTCCGCCAGGCGCAGCGGGTCGGCAGCCTTCGGGGGCGATTTCGGCGTCGTGATGGCGCACCTCTTGAATCGTCTCAAATGAGATGATATCCCGCTGAGTATAACACCGTGCCCCGCAGGCCCGCTACGATCTGGGAGGGGACGCGAAAGGGGAGGGGACGGGTCGTGCAGATCGATTACCAGTCCTTGCGCTTCGAGTACCGCCGCACGCCGGAACAGTCCGCGCCCGCGCCCGCGCGTCACCCCGTTATCGTGGTCGGCGCAGGCCCCGTCGGCCTCGCCACTGCCATCGACCTGGCGCAGCACGGCCAGCGCGTGCTCCTGCTGGATGACGACCACGCCCTCTCCAACGGCTCGCGCGCCATCTGCTTCGCCAAGCGCACGCTGGAGATCTTCGACCGGCTGGGCTGCGGGGACGCCATGGTGGAGAAGGGCGTCACCTGGAACACCGGCCGCGTCTTTCACGGGGACAACCCGGTCTACAGTTTCGACCTGCTTCCCGAAGGCGGCCACCGCCGCCCAGCGTTCATCAACCTGCAACAATACTATGTTGAAGGCTTCCTGCTCGACCGCGCCAGCGCGCTGCCCGAGATCGAGATTCGCTGGCACAACAAGGTCACCGCTGTCACGCCGCGGGAAGCCGCGGTGGAGCTCACGATCGAAACTCCTGAAGGCAAGTACCGCCTCATCGCAGATTACGTGGTCGCCGCCGATGGCGCCCGCTCCCCCATCCGCCGCGCCATGGGGCTGGAGAGCAAGGGCCGCAGCTTCCGCGACCGCTTCCTCATCGCGGATGTCCGCATGACCGCCGACTTTCCCGCCGAGCGCTGGTTCTGGTTCGACCCGCCCTTTCACCCCAACCAGTCCGTCCTGCTGCACAGCCAGCCCGACAACATCTGGCGGATCGACTTCCAGCTCGGCTGGGACGCCGATCCCGTGGCGGAGAAGGCCCCCGAACGCGTCATCCCCCGCGTGAAGGCCCTGCTCGGGAAGGACACGGACTTCACCCTCGAATGGGTAAGCATCTACACCTTCTCCTGCCTGCGGATGGAGCGCTTCCGTCACGGCCGCGTTCTCTTCGCCGGAGATGCCGCACACGGCGTCTCCCCCTTCGGCGCGCGCGGCGCGAACAGCGGCGTCCAGGATGCCGAGAACCTCGCCTGGAAGCTCGCCCTCGTGCTGCGGGGCGAAGCGCCGGATTCCCTGCTCGACAGCTACGACGCCGAGCGCGTCGCCGCCGCCGACGAGAACATCCTCAACTCCACCCGCTCCACCGATTTCATCACCCCGAAGAACGAGAGCAGCCGTGCCTTCCGCGATGCCGTGCTGGACCTCGCCCGCGATTGCGCCTTCGCCCGCCGCCTCGTGAACAGCGGCCGCCTTTCCCTGCCCAGCACCTATGCCGCCAGCGCGCTGAACACGCCCGATACCGATGCCTTCGATAGCTCGATGGTCCCCGGCGCCCCCGCCCTCGACGCCCCGCTCGCCGATGGCTGGCTGCTCGATCGCATCGCGGGTGGCGGCTTCACGCTTCTCCACTTCGGCGACACCGCCCCCGCGATCGACGGCCTTCGCGTCGTGACGATCACGGCAGAAGACGACCGCGATGGCATCGCCGCGCGCCGCTACGATGGCAGCCCCGGTACAACCTATCTTGTACGCCCCGATCAGCACATTGCCGCCCGCTGGCGTCACTTGAACGCGGACGCGGTCCAGGCCGCCCTGCATCGCGCAACCGGCCACGCCCCATGCTGAACACCGAACCTAACCTTGCCGCGCCAGACGACTTCTACGAAGCGCTGCTCGCCACCTATGCCGACCTCACACCCGATCAGGCCCGTGCCGTCGATGCACGACTGATCCTCCTCCTCTCCAACCACATCGGCGACATCGCCGTGCTGCGCCAAGCCATGGCCCGCGCCCGCGAGGGACTCACCCCCGCTGGCCGCGACGCCTTCCTTGCCGCCAGCGCCTGAAGGAACCCGCCATGTCCGGCTTCGCCAGCACCAACGACCTCGCCGAGAAGACCATCTCCTTCGACGAGCTCGCCCCCGGCCTCTACGGCTACACCGCCGAGGGCGACCCCAATTCCGGCGTCGTCATCGGCGATGACAGCGTGCTGGTCGTGGACGCCCAGGCCACTCCGCGCATGGCGCAGGACATCATCGCCCGCATCCGCACCGTCACCGACAAACCGGTTCATCACGTCGTCCTCTCCCACTACCACGCCGTCCGCGTGCTCGGCGCTTCCGGCTACGAAGGCGCCGAGATCATCGCCTCCGACGTTACACGGGACCTCATTGTCGAGCGCGGCCAGCAGGACATGGACAGCGAGATCGGCCGCTTCCCCCGCCTTTTCCGCGGCAAGGAGAGCATTCCCGGCCTCACCTGGCCGCATGTCACCTTCCACAAGAAGATGACGCTCTGGATGGGCAAGCGGGAGGTGCAGATCATCCAGATCGGCCGCTCCCACACCGCCGGCGACACGGTGGTCTGGCTGCCGAAGGAGCGCGTGCTCTTCTCCGGTGACTGCGTCGAGTACGGCGCCACCCCCTATTGCGGCGACGCCCATTTCGGCGACTGGCCGGGCACGCTCCAGGCCATCCGCGCGCTGAACCCCGTCGCCCTCGTCCCTGGCCGTGGCAACTCGCTCACGACCGCCGCGCAGATTGAGGAAGGCCTGCAGGGCACCGCTGACTTCACCGCCGATCTCTTCGGCATCGCGAAGAAGGGTGTCGCCGCTGGCCACTCCCTCAAGCAGGTCTATGACGAGGCGATGTCCTCCATGCGCCCGAAATACGGGCACTGGGTGATCTTCGACCACTGCATGCCCTTCGACGTCTCCCGCGCCTATGACGAGGCGAAGGGCATCGACCATCCGCGCATCTGGACCGCCGAGCGCGACGTGGAGATGTGGAAGTCCCTCGAGCACGGCACCGAGATGAAATCCGCCGAACTGGACCGCTGAAAGGAAAGGTCGCCATGAACGCCCCGTTCCGTCCGCAGAGTCAGGTCACGAACGAGACCGGCTACATGCCCGGCTTCGGCAACGGCTTCGAGACCGAGGCCCTTCCCGGCGCCCTGCCCATCGGCCGCAACTCGCCGCAGCGCTGCCCCTATGGCCTCTACGCCGAGCAGCTCTCCGGCTCCCCCTTCACCGCCCCGCGGGCGACGAATGAGCGTTCCTGGCTCTACCGCATCCGCCCGACCGTCGCGCATTGGGGCGAGTTCGAGCGGGTGGATGCCGGCCTGTGGCGCACCGCCCCCTGCGCCGAGATGGAGCTACCGCTCGCCCCGCTCCGCTGGGACCCGATCCCGGTGCCAGGCGAACAGCTGTCCTTCCTCGAGGGCATCCGCACCATTACTACGGCCGGCGACGCTGCCGCCCAGTCCGGCATGGCCACCCACATCTACCTCGTCACCCGCTCCATGCAGGACGAGTACTTCTACAACGCCGATGCCGAGATGCTCTTCGTGCCCGAGCAGGGCGCGCTGCGCATCGCCACCGAATTCGGCATCATCGACCTCCGCCCGACCGAGATCGCCGTCATTCCCCGCGGTGTGAAGATTCGGGTGGAAGTCCCGGGTGGCCCCGCCCGCGGCTATCTCTGCGAGAACTACGGCGGTGCCTTCACCCTGCCCGAGCGCGGCCCCATCGGCGCCAACTGCATGGCCAACCAGCGGGACTTCCTGACGCCGGTTGCTGCCTATGAGGACCGTGATGTCGCCTCCACCCTCACGGTGAAATGGGGCGGCAATCTCTGGCGCACGAACATCGACCACTCTCCGCTGGACGTCGTCGCCTGGCACGGCAATTACGCCCCATACAAATACGACCTGCGCCGCTACTCCCCCGTGGGCCCGATCCTTTTCGACCATGCCGACCCGTCGATCTTCACAGTGATGACCTCGCCCAGCGAGACTCCCGGCACCGCCAATATCGACTTCGTCATCTTCCCCGATCGTTGGCTGGTCGCCGAGAACACCTTCCGCCCCCCCTGGTACCACATGAACGTCATGAGCGAGTTCATGGGTCTCATCGAGGGCGTGTACGACGCAAAGCCCGGCGGCGGCTTCACTCCCGGCGGCTTCTCGCTGCACAACTGCATGCTCCCCCACGGCCCCGACATGGCCGCCTTCGAGGGTGCCAGCAACGCGGAGCTGAAGCCGCACAAACTGCAGGGCACGCTCGCCTTCATGCTGGAAACGCGCCTGCCCCAGCGCGTCACCCGCTACGCTGCCGAGGCCCCTCAGTTCCAGCGCGACTACGCGCATTACGGACGCGGCCTCAAGAAGCACTTCAACCCAAACCAGCGGTGATCCCACGCATGCCCGATGCCACGCACGACCCCGCGCTGAAGAGCTGGGTGGAATCCGCCAACGGTCATCCGGACTTCCCCATCCAGAACCTGCCGCTCGGCACCTTCATCCCGCTCGACATGGGCGGCGCGCGCGTTGGGGTCGCGATCGGCGACCAGATTCTGGACCTCACCGCCGCCCCCGTGGATGACGACATCCGCGAGGCGGCCGCCAACGCCTCCCTCAACGCCCTCTTCGCCCTCGGCGAAGGCCCGCGGAAGGCGCTCCGCGCCCGCTTGTCGGAGCTGCTCTCCAACCCCGAGCACCGCGCCGCCGTGGAACCCCATCTCCACCCGATGGAGGGCGCGACGCTGCTCCTCCCCGCGAAGATCGGCGATTACACCGACTTCTATGTGGGCATCCACCACGCGACGAACATCGGCAAGGTTTTCCGCCCTGACAACCCGCTGCTGCCGAACTACAAGCACGTCCCCATCGGCTATCACGGCCGCGCCTCCTCCGTGCGCGTCTCCGGCACCGATGTGCGCCGCCCCAAGGGCCAGCTGAAGGCTCCCGATTCCGACACGCCCCGCTTCGCTCCCTGCGAGCGCCTGGATTACGAGCTGGAGCTCGGCATCTGGATCGGCCCCGGCAACACCCTTGGCGACGCCATCCCGATCGGCCGCGCCCAGGCCCATGTCGCCGGCTACAGCCTGCTGAACGACTGGTCCGCGCGCGACATCCAGGCCTGGGAATACCAGCCCCTCGGCCCCTTCCTCGCCAAGAACTTCGGCTCCACCGTCTCCCCCTGGGTCATCACCCCGGAAGCCCTGGAACCCTTCCGCATCGCCCAGCCCGCGCGCCCCGAAGGAGACCCGGCCCCGCTTCCCTATCTGCTGGACGAGGCCGACCAGAAGAACGGCGCTTTCGACCTCGCGCTGGAGGTCTTCATGACCACCCCGGCCATGCGGGAAAAGGGCTTGCCCGCCCACCGCATCGCCATCTCCAACGCCCGCCACATGTACTGGACCGTCGCCCAGATGGTCGCCCACCACGCCTCTAACGGCTGTGACCTGAACCCGGGCGACCTGCTCGGTTCGGGCACCATCTCCGCCCCGGGCGAGGACGGCTTCGGCAGCCTCCTGGAAGCCACGAAAGGCGGCAAGGAACCCATCCAGCTCCCCTCGGGCGAGACGCGCCGGTTCCTTGAGGATGGCGACGAGGTCATCCTTCGCGCCCGCGCCGCGCGCGACGGCGCCGCCAGCATCGGCTTCGGGGATTGCCGCGCGACCATTCTGCCGGCCAACTGATTCGGGCCAACTGATCGGGAACGGCCGGCCGCACGAGCCGGCCCCACAAGGGGAACGTCCATGAACCGCACCACCACCGGCCGCCGCGCCCTGCTTGGCGCCGGCCTCGCCGCTGCCGCGCTGCGCGCCTCGCCCGCCCTCGCCGCCTATCCCGAACGCGCGCTGCGCTGGGTAGTCGCCTATGCCGCTGGCGGCGGCACGGACACGTTAGCCCGCCTTGTCGGCGCCAACCTCTCCCAGCGCCTCGGCCAGCCCGTGGTGATCGAGAACAAGCCGGGTGCTGCCACGAATATCGGCGCCGAGTTCACCGCCAAGGCCCCAGCCGACGGTTACACGGTGATGACCGCCGACAACGGCACGCTCGTTTTCAACACCGCTCTTTTTAAGCGCCTGCCCTACGATCCCGTGCGCGACTTCCGCCCGGTCGGGTTGATGGCGCGCTTCCCGCTCTTCCTTGCCACCGGCGCGAACCCGGTCGCGGAGAACGTGCAGGCCCTGATCGCCCGCGCGAAATCCGGCACCGTGGACTGTGCTACCCCCGGCATCGGCTCGCCGCATCACTTGGCGATGGAGCGCCTGGCGCGCGAGACCGGCGTGCGCTTCAACCACATTCCCTATCGCGGCGCGGCCCCCGCGCTGAACGACCTGCTCGCCGGCAACATTCCGCTGATGGTGCTCGACTACCCCTCGGGCGCGGAACACCTCCGTGGCGGCCGCGTGAAGGCCCTTGCCGTCCTCTCCGCCCAGCCGCTCGAGGACATGCCCGCCATCCCCACCGTGCAGTCTGCCCTCAACCTGCGCGGCTTCGAGGCCTATGCCTGGCAGGGCGTCGTCGCACCCAAAGCCACGCCGGATGCCGTCGTCGCCCATCTCACCCGCGAGCTCGACGCCTCCATGCGCGACAGCACCGTCCGCACCCGCATGCAGGCCATCGGGCTGGAGCCCCTGACCGGTGGCCCCTCCGAGTTCGAGGCGCTGCTGGAGCGCGAGCGCGGCACCTGGCTGCCGCTCATCCGCGACCTCAACATTACGCTCGACTGATCGCGATGCGCCTGCACGGCTATTTCCGCTCCTCCGCCGCTTGGCGGGTCCGGATCGCGCTGAACCTCAAGGGCCTGGCGGTGGAGCACAGCTTCCACCACCTCCGCCGCGGGGAGCAGCGCGCACCGGACTATCTCTGCCTCAACCCCCAGGGCCTATTGCCCTCGCTCGAGGCCGATAACGGTACGGTGCTCATCCAGTCCATGGCCATCTGCGAATGGCTTGACGAAACGCATCCCGAACCGCCCCTGCTGCCGGGTACGCCACTCGACCGCGCCCGGATCCGTGCCTTCGCCCAGGCTATCGCCTGCGACATTCACCCCGTGCAGAACCTCAAGGTCCTTGCCCGCCTCCGGGCCGAGGGCTGGCCGGAGGAGAAGGTGACGGGCTGGGCGCGCGACACGATCCAGGAAGGGCTGGAGGCCTGCGAAACCCTCCTCGCCGGCACCACCGGCCCCTTCTGCTTCGGCGCCACCCCGACCCTTGCCGATATCTGCCTCATCCCGCAGATCGGCAACGCGAAGCGCTTTGGCGCAGACACCTCGCGCCTCGCCCGAATCAGCGAGGCCACCGCCGCCAGCAACGCGCATCCGGCTTTCGCCGCGGCCGCACCGGAACGCCAGCCCGACGCCGAATAGGGCAGCAGGGCAGGGGAGGGGGAATGGCATTCCCTTTCCCCCACTCGCCGCAGCACAGCACGCCTGCCGCACCGCGAATCTTTGGGAATCCGCGCTCTTTCCGGGGGAGCGCGGCCTTCATAGCTTTAACCTCATGATCGACACGCCTTTCCGCTTCGCTCTGCCAGGCTGTCGGCCCGCCTGCTGTCGCGGCTGAACCGCCGCACCGCACGCCGCCGCGCCAAGCGGCCCTCGCACCTCCCGGAGTTCCTCCCATGTCCGAGCACGCCCTTGGCGCGCGCGAACCCCTCGCGCCGTCCCTGCCGCTCCGCGCGGCGCGCCTCCCACGACTGAATTTCTCCCGCTTCCGTCGCTTCGCCTCCCCGCTCGCGATCGTCCTGCTGTGGCAGGCCGCCTCCATGGCCGGCCTCATCTCCCCGCGCACGCTTGCTGCCCCCACGACCATTCTTGCCAGCGCCTGGGAACTGCTCGCCTCGGGCGAACTGCCCCGCCATCTCCTCGTCTCCCTTGGCCGCGTCGCCGCCGGCCTCGCCATCGGTGTCACCACCGGCATTGCGCTGGCCCTCGTCTCCGGCCTTTCCCGCCTCGGCGAGGAGATCGTGGACGCGCCGATGCAGATGCTCCGCACGCTGCCCTTCCTCGCCCTCGTGCCGCTCTTCATCCTCTGGTTCGGCATCGGCGAGACGCCGAAGATCGCCCTCGTCGCGCTGGGCAGCGCCTTCCCCGTCTACCTCACCCTCTTCGCCGGCATCCGCGGCGTAGACCCCAAGCTGGCCGAGGCTGGCCGCGTCTTCGGGCTCGACCGCCGCGGCCTCGTCCGCCACGTCATCCTCCCGGGCGCGCTCCCCTCCGGCCTCGTCGGCCTGCGCTACGCCCTGGGCAGCGCCTGGCTCTCGCTCGTGATCGCCGAGCAGATCAACGCCACCTCGGGCATCGGCTTCCTCATCAACGACGCCCGCGACTTCCTCCGCACGGATGTCATCGTCGTCGGCCTGCTCGTCTACGCGCTGCTCGGCCTCGGCGCCGACGCCCTCGTCCGCGCCTTCGAGCGCCGCGCCCTCGCCTGGCGCCCCAACCTCATCAAGGCCTGACAGACATGAGCGAGAACCGCACCGTCTCCGTCCGGGGTCTCACCCGCCGCTTCGGCACCAACACAGTTCTCCACAACCTGAACCTGGATCTCGAGCCCGGCTCCTTCACCGCCCTCCTCGGCCGCTCCGGCTCCGGCAAGACCACGCTGCTGCGCACCCTCGCCGGCCTGGACCCCGCGCCGGAGGACGCGCAGCTGGACCTGCCCGACCGTGTCGCCGCCGTCTTCCAGGAACCCCGCCTCCTCCCCTGGAAGCGCGTCTGGAACAACGTCGCCCTCGGCCTTCCCGGCCGTGAGGTGAAGGCCCGCGCCGAACGCGCCCTCGCCGAGGTCGGCCTCACCCGGCACCGCGACGCCTGGCCCGCTACCCTCTCCGGCGGCGAGGCCCAGCGCGTCGCCCTGGCCCGCGCCCTCGTCCGCGAACCCCGCCTGCTGCTGCTGGACGAGCCCTTCGCCGCCCTGGACGCGCTCACCCGCATCCGCATGCACGCCCTCGTCCTCGACCTGTGGCGCGTCCACACCCCCACCACCCTCATCGTCACCCATGATGTGGACGAGGCCGTCCTGCTGGCCGATCGCATCCTGGTACTGGATGCCGGCCGCATCGCCGCCGACATCGCAGTGGAGATCCCGCGCCCCCGCAGCCATGGCGACGCCCGCTTCGTCGCCCTCCGCCGCCGCCTCCTCGCCGAGCTCGGCGTCGAGGCTGAGGTGATCCGGGAAGCCGCATGATGCTCTCCCGCCGCACCGCCCTCCTAGCCGCGCTCGCCGCCCCAGCGGTCGTGCAGGCGCAGACGCCCACCACGCTCCGCGTCGCGCAGTACAAGGCCGGCGACGGTCTGCTGCTCCGCCTCGCCGGCCTGGCCGACACGCCCTACCGCGTCGAATGGTCCGAATTCGGCTCCGGCAACCTGATGCTGGAAGCCGCCAATGCCGGCGGGCTCGACCTCGCCTATGGCAGCGAGATCCCGCCCACCTTCGCCGCCGTCTCGGGCGCGCGCATCAGGCTCGTCGCCGTCATCCGCGGCGACGTGAACGAGCAGACCGTCCTCGTGCCGCAGGGCTCGACCATCACCGACATCGCCGGCCTCAAGGGCAAGCGCGTCGGCTATGTCCGCGCCACCACCACCCACTACTATCTCTCGCGCATGCTGAACGAGAAGGGCCTCTCCCTCTCCGACGTGCAGCTCGTGAACCTCACCCCTGCCGACGGGGCCGCGGCCTTCCGCGCCGGCGCCCTCGATGCCTGGGCCATCTACGGCTACTCCGTCCCCATCGCCCGCCAGTCCGGCGCCCGCGTCCTCCGCACGGCGGAGGGCATCCTCTCCGGCAACTACCCCTATTTCATCCGCGCCGGCCTCGCCGATGAACCCGCCCGCGCCGAAGCCGCGCGCGACCTGCTGGACCGCATCCGCCGTGCCATGCCCTTCATCCAGCAGCACCCTGCCGAGTACGCCGCCGCCCAGGCCGCCGCGCTGAACGTGCCAGAAGCCACCATCCGCACCCTGCTCGACAACGTCTCCCAGCCCCGCAGCCTCGCCCCGGTGGACGACGCCGCCATCGCCTCCCACCAGGCCGTCGCCGACGAGTTCACCCGCATTGGCGTCATCCCCCGCAAGGTGGAGGTCGCCCCGCTGTGGGACCGGGGCTTCTGGCGCGCAGGGCGCAGCGCGTGATGGACGGAACCCTGCTCGCCCGCGACACGCCGCGCGACCTCGCCCGCCGCTTCGCGCTCACCGCCGCCGTGCATGACCGCGAGGGCAGCTTCCCGCACGAGAACATCGCCGCCCTCCGCGAGGCCGGCCTTCTTTCCCTGACGGTCCCGCAGGGTCTCGGCGGGGCCGACATCTCCCTGCAGCGCGCGGCGGGAATCGTCGCCACCATCGCCGAGGGTTGCCCCGCCACGGCGCTCATCCTCTCGATGCAGCTCATCCAGCAGCGCGGCATCGCCCGCAACGCCACCATCCCCGAAGCCGTCCGCACCCGCATCGCGCGCGGCGCGCTGGAGCGCGGTGAACTCATCAACGCGCTCCGCGTGGAACCCGAACTCGGCACCCCCGCCCGCGGCGGTCTCCCGGCCACCACCGCGCGCCGCACGGCAACCGGCTGGGCCATCACCGGCCGCAAGATCTACTCCACCGGCAGCCCCGCGCTCGATTGGGGCCTCGTCTGGGCCCGCACGGATGAGGACGCGCCGCGCACCGGCCTTTTCCTCCTTCCCATGCGCGCGCCCGGCGTCCGCATCGTCGAAACCTGGGACCAGGCCGGCCTCCGCGCCTCCGGCAGCCACGACGTGCTGATGAACGACGTCGCCCTGCCGGAAGACCACGCCCTCGACCTCCGCGCGCCCGACGCCTGGACCGAGCGCGACAGCGACGCCGTCGCCTGGAACACCCTCCTCATCGCCGCCCTCTACACCGGCGTGGCGCGCGCCGCCCGCGACTGGCTCATCCCCTTCCTGCGCAACCGCATCCCCGCCAATCTCGGCCAACCGCTGGCCACCCTGCCGCGCATGCAGGAAGCCGTCGGCCACATCGCGTCGCTCATCCTCACCAACGAGCGCCTGGTCTCCAACGCCGCGATGGAACCAACCACCCCGGCCGAATTCGGCCTCATCAAGACGGTCGTCGCCGACAACGCCATCGTCGCCGTGCAGGAGGCTGTGGCCCTCTGCGGCAACCACGCCCTCGCGCGCAGCAACCCGCTCGAACGCCATCTGCGCGACGTGCTCTGCGCCCGCATCCACACCCCCCAGCCCGACGCCGCCCTCCTCGCCGCCGGCCGCGCCGCCCTACTCCCGATCTGAAAGGGAATAACGCCATGACGACCCTCAACACGCTCCCCCGGGACGGTGTCGAATTCATCGGCATGATCCAGCCGCGCCAGCAGTCGGAAATCCACCCCGCTAGCGGCCCCACCATCGACCCCGCCTACCTCATCGCCTCCGCCCAGGCGCATGACGAGGCCGGCTTCGACCGCATCCTCATCGGCTGGCATTCCAACGGCCCCGACGGCCTGCAGCTCGCCGCCCATGCCGCCGCGCACACGAAGAAGGTCGGCTTCCTCGTCGCCCACCGCCCCGGCTTCCAGGCCCCCACCACGGCCGCCCGCGCCTTCAACACGCTCGACCAGCTGAGCAACGGCCGCGCCGCCCTCCACACCATCTCCGGCGGCGACGACACCGATCAGGCGCGCGACGGCGACTGGCTCGGCAAGGACGCGCGCTACGACCGCACGGATGAATACCTCACCATCCTGAAGTCCATTTGGTCCGCCAACGCGCCCGTGGACCATGAGGGCGAGTACTACCGCATCAAGGGCGCCTCGCCCGAGGTGCGCTCCGTGCAGTCCCCGCGCATCCCGCTCTATTTCGGCGGCGCCTCGGAAGCCGCGCTGCGCGTCGCCGGCAAGCACGCCGATGTCTACGCGCTCTGGGGCGAGACCCACGCCCAGGTGCGCGAGATCGTCTCCCGCGTCCGCGCCGAGGCCGCCAAGCACGGACGCCAGCACGACATCCGCTTCTCCCTCTCCTTCCGCCCCATCCTGGCGGAAACCGAGGGCGCCGCCTGGGCCAAGGCGGAGTCCATCCTGCAGCGGATCCGCGAGGTGCGCGGCAAGGCCGCCCTTGGCCCCGCCAACGGCGCGCCCGCCAATGCCGGCTCCCAGCGCCTGTTGGACGCCGCAGCCCTCGGCGACCGCCCGGAAGGCCGCCTTTACACCGCCATCGCGCGGGAGACCGGCGCGCGCGGCAACACCACCGCCCTTGTCGGCACGCCCGAGCAGGTGGCCGAGGCTTTCCTCGACTACTACGACCTCGGCGTGACCACCTTCCTCATCCGCGGCTTCGACCCGCTGGAGGATGCAGTGGAGTACGGCCGCTCCCTGCTGCCCGCCACGCGCCGTCTCGTGCAGCAGCGCCTCGCCCAGCGCCAGCTTGGGCGCGTGCAGGTTGCCGCCGAATGACCACACGCCGCATCCTCCTGCTGGCGGGCGCCGGCGCGCTCGCCGCCCCCACCATCCCTCGCGCTCAGGCACCTCTCCGCGTAGGTGACCAGCGCGGCAACGCCCGCGCTGTCATGGAAGCCTCCGGCCAGCTCCAGGGCTTCGGCGACCGCATCGCCTGGAGCGAGTTCCCCGCCGCCGCCCCGCTCGTGGAGGCCCTGAACGCCGGCGCCATCGACACCGGCCTCGTCGGCGACGCCCCCTTCACCTTCGGTGCCGCGGCCGGTGCCCCCATCAAGGCCATCGCCGCCACGCGCGAGAACCGCGAGGGCCTCGCCATCCTCGTGGCGAAGGACAGCCCGATCCAGAACATCCAGGATCTGCGCGGCAAGCGTATCGCCACCGGCCGCGGCTCCATCGGCCACCAGGTGATCCTGGCGGCCCTGGAGAACGCCAACCTCCCGCTCGACGCCGTCCAGTTCGTCTTCCTCCTCCCCGCCGACGCCAAGGCCGCCTGGTCCCGCGGCAGCGTGGAGGCCTGGTCCACCTGGGAACCCTATGTCTCGCAGGAGGAGGTGCTGAACGGCGCCCGCCGCGTCGCCCACGGCCAGGGCATCACCCCCGGCCTCGGCTTCCAGGCCGCCCGCACCGACGCCATCGCCGCCCGCCGTGACGATCTCGCCGAATTCGTCCGCCGCCTCGCCGCCGCCCGCGCCTGGGCGAATACGAACGTCGCCGAATACGCGCGCATCTGGTCCGGCCTGATGAACGTGCCCGCCCCCGTGGCCGAGCACTGGTTCGCCCGCGCCGCCACCCGCGTCGTCCCCATCGACGACGCCGTCGCCGCCGACGAGCAGAAGAACATCGACCTCTATGCCCGCGCCGGCCTCGTCCGCCGCCGCATCGAGGCGCGCGACCTGCTCGACCCCTCTTTCAACGATGCCATCCGCGCCGGGAGCCGCCCCGCATGAACCAGATCACGCGCATCGCCCCGGATGCCAACATCCAGGACTTCGGCGCCCTCCTTCGCGACGGCGAACCGCCTCGCACAATCGAGGAGGAGCGGCTGCACCGCAAGCAGCGCCTCGCCGCCACCTTCCGCCTCTTTGCCCGTGCGGGCTTCGACCAGGGCCTGGCCGGCCACGTCACCGCACGCGATCCGGAATTCACCGACGAGTTCTGGGTGAACCCGCTCGGCCGCCACTTCTCCCAGATACGCGTCTCCGACCTCATCCGGGTGAACCACCACGGCGAGGTCGTCCACGGCACCCAGCCCGTGAACCGCGCCGCCTTCGCCATCCACGCCGCGCTCCACCAAGCGCGGCCCGACGTGGTGGCCGCCGCCCATACCCATTCCACCTACGGCAAGGCCTGGGCCTCCCTCGGCCGCCTTCTGGCGCCCATAAGCCAGGACAGCTGCGCCTTCTACGAGGACCACGCCCTGTTCGACGACTTCACCGGCGTCGTGCTCGACACCTCGGAGGGCGAGCGCATCGGCGCGGCGCTCGGTGACAGGAAGGCGGTCATCCTCCTCAACCACGGCATTCTCACCGTCGGCCAGACGGTGGAGGCGACCGCCTGGTACTACCTCTCCATGGACAACGCCGCCCGCGCCCAGCTCCTCGCCGAGGCCGCCGGCACCCCGCGCCCCATCCCGCACGATGTCGCGCGCCTCACCCACTCCCAGGTCGGCTCCCAGAAGGGCGGCCTACTCTCCTTCCAGCCCCTCTACGCTTCCATCACCGCCCTCGAACCCGACCTGCTGGACTGAGCCGATGACCCAGCGACGCCTCCTTCTCCGTGGCATCGGGGGCGCCCTCCTCGCCGCGCCCGCCCTCATCGGCACTGCCCGCGCCCAATCCGCCACCCTCCGCGTGGGCGACCAGCGCGGCGGCATCCAGCCGCTGATGGAGGCCGCGGGCGTCCTCAACGGCCTGCCATACCGGCTGGAATGGTCGCAATTTGCCGGCGCGCCGATGCTGCTGGAAGCCCTGAACGCGGGCGCCATTGACACGGGCGGCATCGGCGACGCCCCCTTCACCTCGGCCGTGGCCGCCGGCATCCCCGGCAAGGCCGTCTCCGCCGTCCGTTCCGGCGGCGCCGTCACTGCGCTGGTGGTCCCGGGCGACTCCCCCGTGCACTCGCTGGCCGATCTCCGCGGCAAGACGATTGCGACGCTGCGCGGCCAGACCGGCCACTTCCTCGTCCTCGCCGCGCTCGAGCGGGAAGGGTTGCCAGCAGACGCCGTCCGCTTCGCCTTCATCGCGCCTGACGCCGCCAAGGCCGCAATGGCGCGAGGGGCGGTTGATGGATGGGCGACTTGGGGGCCTTATATCTCCCTGGCCAAGGTCCAGGACGGAGCGCGGGAGATCGTGAACGGGGATGGGCTGATGAGCGGCCAGAGCTACCAGATGGCGGCTGATGCCGCGATCGGGTCCAAGCGCGCCGCCCTGTCAGACTTCCTCCGCCGCCTCCGCCTGGCCCGCGAGTGGGGCTTGGCCAACCCGGAGGAGCAGGCCCGCGTCTGGAGCGCCCAGACAGGGTTTCCTCTTCCCGTGGGGCGGGACGTGGTGGCGGTCGCCGCTACCCGCACCGTCGCTATTGATGAGGGCGTGGTCGCCGCCCAGCAGCGCGTCAGCGACTTCTTCGCCGCCGTGAAGGTCATCCCACGCCCCCATCAGGTGGCGCCTGCCTTCGACAGCAGCTTCAACGCGGCCGTCTTCGCGGCCTGACACCAAGGGAACGACAGACATGCCCGACGGAATCGCCACCAAGCCGGTTCAGGATACCCAGGGCCCCGGCCCGGGCTATGACTGGCGCAACAAGGGCATCCGCCACGTCCGCGGCTCGGATAAAAGCTGCGATACGCCGGAGACAGTGGGCATGAACCGCGAGGTTGCGATCTCCGGCAGCCGCACCGGATCCACCGCCCTCTGGGCCGGCACCAACCGCATCGAGCCCAATTCCCAGACCGGCCCGCACCATCACGGCCATCTGGAAAGCATCATCTACATCATCTCGGGCACCGCCCATATGCGCTGGGGCGACCGGCTGGAGTTCATCACCGAGGCCAAGGCCGGCGACTTCTTCCAGGTGCCCCCCTACGTCCCGCACCAGGAGATCAACGCCTCCTCCACCGATGTGCTGCACTGCGCCCTCGTCCGCTCCGGCACCGAGGAGGTGGTGATCAACCTCGAGAACCTCGACATCGTCGAGACCCCCGAATGGATCCACCAGAGCGCCGCCACCGGCGACGCGAGCCACCGCTGAAAGGCCAGGGCCGGCGCCCGGCGAGGCGCCGGCCGGCCACCTCCTGATGGACGAAATCGACCGCAAGATCATCGCCCTTCTCCAGGGCGATGCCACCCTCTCCGTCGCCCAGCTCGCCGACAGGGTGGGCCTCTCGCCAACCCCCTGCTGGAAGCGCGTCCAGAAGCTCGAGACGAATGGCGTCATCACACGTCGTGTGGCGCTGGTGGACCCGCAGAAAATCGGCGTCGACCTGATTGTCTACGTCGCCATCGAGGCCGGGGACCACACCCCCGAATGGCTTGCCACCTTTACCCGGGCCATCGCCGAAATGCCCGAGGTGATGGAGGCTCACCGTATGGCCGGCGAGGTGGACTACATGCTCCGCGTCGCCGTCACCGGCATGTCCGAGTTCGACGCCTTCTACAAACGCCTGATCGCCGCCGCCCCCATGCGGAACGTCACCTCCCGCTTCGCCATGGAGGGACTGAAATACACCACGGCCTACCCCCTCCACCGCGCCAATTTCCGCGACCGCGCCGGGCGGGATAGCGAAGGTTAGGCGGGGCGGCACAACCCCGCCCGCTCCGCGCCGTTGAGGCATCGCCCCTCACGGCGCCAGGAGTCCCCTCGCATGAGCATCTTCCGCTCCATTATGTCCAAGATCTTCGGCCACCCGGCCGCTGCTGCCAGCCCCGATGCCGGCAGCCCCACCCCCGGCACAACCGGCGGCATCGGCACAATGAACGCGCCCGCCGCCACGCCCAGCACCCCGGCCGCCGGCCAGGCGCCCGGCGCCCCGGCCCAGAACGTGGACGTCGCGGCTGTCCTCACCGACATGGCGTCCAAGAACTCCCAGCAGCTGAACTGGCAGTCCTCCATCGTCGACCTGATGAAGCTGCTGGACCTCGACAGCAGCCTCGCCGCCCGCAAGGAGCTCGCCGGCGAGATCGGCTACACAGGCAGCACCGACGATTCCGCGTCCATGAACATCTGGCTGCACAAGCAGGTCATGCAGAAGCTGGCCGAGAACGGCGGCAAGGTGCCGGACAGCCTGAAGGGCTGACGACCCCGCCGCGCCCGTCTCCGCCGTTTTCCGGCGGGCGGGCGCGGCACCGTGCCCGCTGGACAGCCGCGCCGCACGAGCCCTGAATGTCGCCACTGACATGGGGAGATGGGACGTGGATGGCATGAACCGGTCGGCATACGCACCCGACTCCTTCCGGCAGCTCACCTTCCACGATGCGGCCCGCGGCTTCGCCCGCGGAACGGACACGCCCCGCGCCTATCTCGAGCGCTGCCTTGAGACAGTCGCCGCACGCGAGCCAGAGGTGCAGGCCTTCGTCACGATCAACGACGCCGGCGCGCGCGAAGCCGCCGACGCAAGCACCGCTCGCTGGAAGGCCGGCGCCCCGCTCTCGCCGATCGACGGCCTGCCGATCGGCATCAAGGACCTGATCGAGACGCGAGACATGCCGACCCAGATGGGCTGCGAGGCCTATCGCGGGAACTTTCCCCGGCGGGACAGCGCCATGATCCGCGCCCTTCGCGATGCCGGCGCCGTCATCCTCGGCAAGACTGTCACCACCGAGCTCGGCCAGGCCCATCCCGGCCCCACCACCAACCCCTTCGATGCCAGACACACCCCCGGCGGCTCCTCCTCCGGCTCGGCCGCTGCCGTCGGCGCGCGCATGGTGCCGGCCGCCATCGGCACGCAGGTCGGCGGCTCCATCATCCGCCCCGCCAGCTACTGCGGGAACATCGCCCTCAAGCCCACCCAGGGCGCCATCAACCGCGGCGAGCGGCAGGGGCTTTCCCAGAGCACCGCTGGCGTCCATGCCGGCTCCATCGAGGATATGTGGCTGGTCGCCATGGCGATCGCGACCCGCGCCGGTGGTGATCCGGGCTCCCCGGCGCTTTTCGGCCCGGCCGCCCCGCCCACCGCCCGCAAGCCCGCCCGGCTAATCGTCATGGAAGCCGAGGGCTGGCCCATGCTGGACGCGGAGTCCCGCCAGGCCTTCGAAACCCTCCTTGAAAGCCTCCGCGCTGCCGGGGTGGAAATCCTCACCCGCGCCGACGCCCAGGCGATCGAGGCCTTCGAGCGCAGCATCGCGGAAGCCAAGGCAGTCACCAACGACATCGGCAGCTTCGAGACGCGCTGGAGCCAGCAGAACCTTATTGAGTCAAACCCGGAAGGCGTCAGCCGCCGCTTTCTGAACCGTCACGCCCGCGGCATGGAGATGACGCTGGAAACCTATCGCGCCCGCCTCCTCCAGCGGGACGCGATGCGCCGCGCCCTCTCCGATCTCGCCCCGCTCGCGGATGCGCTGATTGCCCCGTCCTCCCCCGGTCCTGCCCCTGTCTGGGAAGGCGACCGCCCCGGTGAACCCCTCAACCCACGCCCGACCGGCGACATCGCCTACAATGCCGCCACCTCGGCCCTCGGCGTTCCCTGCGTCACGGTGCCGATGACTGCCGTGCGCGGTCTTCCCATGGGCGTGCAAATCATCGGCCAGCCGCATATGGACGCCCGCGCCGCCGGCTTCGCCCGCTGGATGCTGGAGAAGGTGAAGCCCGTCGTCATCTAGGCCCTAACCCTCGGCACGGACGCCCATCGCCAGCGTCCGCTCGTCCATGCGCGGATCGTGGCGCAGCCCGCGCCGGGCCGCCCAGGTGTTGGTGAGCTGCAGCACCTGGATGTAGGGCACCTGCTCCGCGTAGCGCGCCACCGCCTCCTGCAGCAGCGCCTCGCGTGCCGCGTCGTCCATCGTCGCGGCCGCGCGCGCCGTCATCTCGTCCAGCGCTGCGTCCGAATACTTCCAGTTGTTGTTCGAGCCGGTCAGCCGCTGCCGGTTCGGCGTGCCCGTGATGTTCACCAGGTAATTGGTTGCCTCACCCGTGGAACTGCCCCAGGCCGCGAGCTGCATCGGGAAATCGAACCGTGACCGCCGCGGCACGAAGGCGGCGTAGGGCATGCCGTCCACCGTCGCCCGCACGCCGATGCGCGTCCACATCTGCGCCACCGCCTGCGCCACTCGGGAGTCATTTGGCCAGCGGTCATTCGGCGTGGTGATTACAAGCCGAAAGCCCTGCGGGAACCCTGCTTCCGCCAACAGCCGCCTCGCCGCATCGGGGTCGAACCCGTCCGGCTTCACGGCGGGGTTGTACCCGAAGGCTCCCTCCGGCAACCACTGCCCGGTCGGCACCGCCGCCCCCTCCATCACCCGTTCGGCCAGCGCCTCGCGGTTGATCGCCAGCGACAGCGCCCGCCGCACGCGAAGGTCGAGGAAGGGGTTCTTCGGCAGCGGCACGCCGTTGTTGTCCGTCACCTGCGGATGGCTGCCCTCCGCGGCGTGGATCGGCGCCAGGAACATCGTCCTGAGGCTCGGGATCTCCGAGACCGCCAGCCGCGGTTCCCGCTTCAGCTTCGCCAGGTCGCTCGTCGGAATCTGGTCGATCAGATCCACATCGCCCGAGAGCAGCGCGGCGGTGCGGGAGGCATCGTTCGGCAGGAAGCGGTAGTTCACCTGCGTCCAGGGCTGTGCGCCGCCCCACCAGTCCGGGTTGCGCGCCAGCACCGCCCGGCTGCCGGATTCATAGGACACCAGCCTGTAGGGCCCCGTGCCGATCGCCGCCTTGCCGGAGTTGTAGTCCTCCGTCGCCGTCCCGTTCACATGCCGCGCGATGATGCTGACCGAGGCAAGGTCGAGCGGCAGCAGCGGATGCGGCTGCCGCGTGTGGATGTGCAGCAGCAACGGCTCCCGCACCTCCACCCGCGCCACCTGGCGCAGGAAGCCGCCAAATCCGCCGGGGCTGTTCGCCACATTCGGCACGCGCTCGAAGGAGAACACCGCATCATCGGCCGTGAAGGGCGTCCCGTCATGCCACCGCACGCCCGGGCGCAGCCGGAATTCCCATTCCGTTTCCGACAGCGCCCGCCAGCTCTCCGCCAATGCCGGCCGCGGCTGCGCCCGCCCGTCGCGCTCCACGAGCCGGTCGAAGATGTGCATGGTCAGGGCATTGTTGGGCCCGTTGTTGTGGAAATGCGGGTCCATCGAGGTGGCCGGCGTGCCCACGCCGATCGTCAGCGTCGTGCCGGCCGCGGCCTGCGCCACGGCCCGCCTCGGTGACGCCAGTGCAGCGGGCACCGAGCCGAGGAAAAGCCGCCGGGACAACGCGGTCGCATCGGCCATGATCCGCGGCCTCCATCTCTGCTGGACGGCTGAAGGCTAGACCGGCGCGGGGCCCGATGAACACCGCCGATGAGAGGAGGCGCGCTAGGTGCCGCGCGCCGCGAAGGCCTCACCCAGCGCCGCCGCCTCACCGAGAGAGGTCACGATCGCCTCCGCCGGCCCTTCCTCCCGCAGCGCCGACAGCATGGCGCTTTCCGGGGCCGCATCCCACAGCCCCACGATCACCTTCGCCTCGGGAAGCTGCCGGTTGATCCGCCGCAGGAAGTATCGGAGCCCGGCCACGCTGTTCCCCTCCTCCAGGACGGAGAGGCAGACCAGCCGCACCATTGCCGGGTCCAGCCGTCCAAGATTGGCAGTCTCCAGCACCGCGCTCGCCTCGGCCCGGGCACCCAGCCCGGCCCGGTGCAGCACCAGAGCAGCCAACCGCGCAGTCAGGTCGTCCAGCGGCCCGCGGCCGGCGATGCACACCACCGCCCCCTCCGCCCGCCAGGGCGAGGGCACTGATTCCGCATGGGCCACGGACGCCACCCCGAAATCGGAGAGGTCGTCCAGCAGCGTGCCGACCTGCGCGCGCACCACCTCCAGCCGTTCCGGTTCCAGCGCCTCTCGCGTCCAGTCGGTCTGCGCCAGAACAAGCCCCTGCAAGGCCACGGTGTCGCCATAGGCCGCGAAGGAAGCCCCTTCCTCGCCGAGGATCTCCCTGGCCTGATCCACCAGCCCGTCCGCATCGCCTTCCAGCGCGCGCTGGTAGAAACTTTCCTCCGGCTGCAGGGGAGGGCGGTCGCCCAGCATCACGTCGAAGAACTCGAAACGCGGCACGTGCCGGCCCAGCACCACCAGCCCGACCGTCAGCGGCGTGGAGATCAGCAGTCCGATCGGCCCCCACAGAAAAGCCCAGAAGCTCGCCGCCAGCACCACCGACAGAGGTGAAAGTCCCGTCCGCTTCCCGAACAGCAGCGGCTCAAGCACCTGCCCCATGATGCCGCCGCCGATCAGGAAAACCGCCAACACCGTCGCCGCCATCGACCAGCCCGGCTCCACCGCCAACGCGAGTACGAGAGGGGGGCCGATAGCGATCGGCGTGCCGATGAAGGGCACGAAGCGCATCAGCCCGGCGAGAATGCCCCAGAGCAGCGGGCTCGGCAGCCCCACCGCCCAGAGCAGCGCGGCGATCAGCACCGCATAGCCCGCATTCAACGCCACCTGGGCCAGGAACAGGCGCGAGAGGCGCGACGCGGCGTCGTTCATCGCCGACATCGTCCGGTGCAAGTCCCGCGCGCCGGCCAGGCGGATCGCCCGGTCCCGCAGGTCCTCCCGGTAGAGAAGAGTGAGAATGGTAAAGATGATCACCAGCCCCGCAGTGGCCAGCGGATGCAGGATCGGCCCGAGCACCGACCCCACCACGTTCAGCAGTGCGGTGTCTGTGCGCGCCGGCGCCGCCACGATCACGGGCGCGCCCGGTGCCGCCGGTACCTCCAGCGGCCCGCCAACGCCGAGCCCACCCAGCAGCGCCTCCGCGCGCCGGAGCATGTCCCCCAGCCCGCTCAAGGCACCCAGCTTCGCCCGCAGCGTCGCGGCGTAGCGCGGGAGCTCCGCGACCAGCTCCGCCGCCTGGGCGCCGAGCGCTGCACCGATCGCCCCGATCACCGCAAAAGCCACCAGAACGGCGACGAGGACGGAGACACCCTTGCCCAGCCGCAGCCGTTGCAGGAGACGCGCAACGGGCGCCAGCACAAAGGCGAGCAGCACGGCCAGCACCAGCGGCACCAGCACGTCTCGCCCAAAATACAGGGCGGCGACGATGATGGCGGCCGAGACGAGCATGGCCGCCCCGGCCACCGGTCCCCCGACGGCCCCTCCGGCGATATGGGCCGGCGCGGCGGCAGGGGGAAGGCGGCGGTCGGGCATGGCCATGCGGCGCGGATCGAGCCTTCCGTCAGACGGTTCAAAAAGAGGGTTGGCGCGGGGAGGTGCCATGCTCCCCCGCATCCCACCAGCCCCTCCGCGCGTTGCGCGCGCGAACGTCATCGCAGACCCCACCCTCGATGTCATCGGCAGGGCTCCCGGGCCGTACCGGCGCGAACGGCCCCTCAGGCCGTCGCGCCGGCGCGGTAGGGGCCATTCCCCGGCGACGCCCGATCCAAGGAAGCCCCGTGCCCGAACCCATCCGCGCGCCAGAACCCGCCTCACCCGAGACAGCACCGCCGCCCGAAGCCGGAGCAGGCATCTTGCGGCGCTGGTCGCGCATCCCCGTCCTCGCCGCCCTGCTCGCTCTCGTCGCGGTCGCCGCCGGCACCACGAGCTACGCCCTGAACGACCGCGACACCGACGCCATCACCGCCGGCAACGAGGCCGTGGTCGCGCTCGAGGGCGTGCTCTCGGCCATCAAGGACGTGGAAACCGGCCAGCGCGGCTACCTTCTTGTTGGGCGCGAGGAGTATCTCGAGCCCTACACCGCCGGGCTTGCCGCGGTGGAGGAGCGGATGGCCGCGCTGCAGGCGCTTCGCGGACCCGCAGGCCTGCCTACGGAGACCAGGCTGCGCGAGCTGATCAACCGGCGTGAGGCACTGGCCGAACGCTCCGTTGCCATCCGCCGCGGAGGCAACGCGGAAGGTGCCCAATCGGCCGTCGAGACCGGCGAGGGCCGCCGTGCGATGAACGATATCCGGGCCGAAGTCGCCAGCCTGCAATCCCAGGCCCGCGCCCGGGTGGACCAGCTCAACAGCCGGAGCAACACACGCGCCCTCTGGCTCGGCGGCCTCTCTCTTGGGGCCGCGCTCCTCGCCTGCGCCCTGCTCGGCTCCTACGCCGTAACCCGCCGCCGGGCCGAGCGCCGCGCCAACGCCCTGCTCGATTCCGTGATGGCCAATGCCCCCGTCGGCCTTGGCTTCGTGGCGCGCGACATGAGCGTGGTGAACGCCAACAACGCGCTGGCAGAGATCTATCGCCGCACCATGGGCCTGGATTCCCTACCTGCCGGCCCGCTGCCGCCGCTGCCGACGGAGGTGCGCAGCCGCATCGAGCCCCGGCTGCGCGCCGTGCTTGAGGCCGGGCGCTCGCAGTCCGATGTCGAGATCGAGACCGCCCGGGCCGATCGGCCCGAGGAGAAGCACCATCTTCTGGCCACGCTCTTCCCGCTGGCGCGCGCCGGCGCCGAGGCGGGGGAGGGTGCCGGTATCATCCTGATGGACGTCACCCGCCGCCGCAGGGCCGAGGAGCGGCTCCGCCGCAGCGAGGCACGGTTCCGCAACCTCGCGAACTCCCTGCCCATGCTCGCCTGGCAGACCGACTCGCAGGGCGAGATCGAGTGGTACAACCGCCGCTGGTACGACTACACCGGCAAGAGCTTCGAGGACATGAAGGGCTCGGGCTGGATGGCCGTGCAGCACCCGGACCATGTCGACCGCGTCGTCGCCCGCTTCCGCGATGCTATCGAATCGGGCCAGCCCTGGGAGGACAGCTTCCCTCTGCGCGGCGTCGATGGCGGCTATCGCTGGTTCCTCAGCCGTGCCGTACCCATCCGCGACGAGCCGGATGAGGCCCATCCGGAGGGCGCCATCGTCGGCTGGTTCGGCACCAACACCGACGTGACCGACCTGCGCGAGGCACAGGAGGAGGCGACGCTCGCCCGCGAAGCCGCCGAGGACGCCAATCGCGCGAAGAGCCAGTTCATCGCCAATATGAGCCATGAGCTGCGCACCCCGCTCTCGGCCGTGATCGGCTATTCCGAGATGCTGGAGGAGGAGGCCGCCGACCTCTCGGGCGGCGAGGTGCTGACGAAGGACCTGCAGAAGATCGGCGCCAACGCCCGCCACCTTCTGTCCCTGATCAACGACGTGCTCGACCTCTCCAAGATCGAGGCCGGCCGCATGGAAACCCATGCGGAGGATTTCGAGGTGACCACCCTCGTTTCCGAGACCGTCTCCACGGTGCAGGCCCTCATGTCGCAGAAGGGCAACCACCTGGAGGTGCGGCTGCCCGAGGGCATCGGTGCCATGCACAGCGACCAGGTGAAGCTGCGCCAGTGCCTGATCAACCTGCTCTCCAACGCCAGCAAGTTCACCGAGGGCGGCACGGTTACCCTCACCGCCGAGGCCGGGCGGGATACCATGGGCCGCCGTGAGATCGCCTTCCGCGTCGCCGACACCGGCATCGGCATGACGCCCGAGCAGCTCGCCAAGCTGTTCCGCCGCTTCACCCAGGCCGACAGCTCCACCACCCGCCGCTTCGGTGGCACCGGGCTGGGCCTGGCCATCACCAAGGCCTTCTGCACCCTGCTCGGCGGCAGCATCGACGTGGAGAGCGAGCCCGGCCAGGGCACCATCTTCACCATCCGCGTGCCTGTGGACATGCGCGAGACCGGCCCCGAACCCGCGGCCGAGGCCTCAACCATGCCCGAGGGCGAGGCCACCGCCACCGCCGGCCTCGTGCTGGTGGTCGACGACGACCCCTCCTCGCGCGAGCTGCTCTCCCGCTTTGTGGTGCGGGACGGCTTCTCGGTCCGCTGCGCGCATGACGGCGAGGAGGGCCTGCGCCTGGCGAAGCAACTCCACCCCACAGCGATCCTGCTCGACGTGATGATGCCCCGCATGGACGGCTGGTCGGTTCTGTCCGCCCTGAAGGCAGATCCGGAACTGGCCGACATCCCCGTGATCATGGTCTCCATCGTCCAGGAACGCGCACTCGCCGTCTCGCTCGGCGCGGCTGACTACATGGTGAAGCCCGTGCAGTGGCATCGCCTGCGCACGGTGCTGGACCGCTACCGTGCCCCTGGCACGGCCCTGGTGGTGGAGGCCGAGGCCGAGCCACGCGCCGACCTGCGCCGCCTCCTGGAAAGCGAGGGCTGGTCCGTCGAGGAGGCGGATGCCTCCACCGCGGCCCTTGCCCGCCTCGGCAAGCCCGATCCTGCCGCGCCGCCCATCGGTCTCGTCCTGGTCGCCGTTCCCGGCCCGGATGGAGATGGCCTGCACCTTGTCCACGAGATGCGCCAGCGCGACGACTGGAAGAGCATCCAGGTCATCGCCCTCACCGGTGGCGGCGTTGCCGCGGCCGAACTCGAAGCCCTTCGCGGCCAGGTCCGCCGCGTCCTGCCGGCGGATGACGAGCCGCCGGAAGCCCTGCTGACGGAATTGCGTCGCATCGCCGCCGCCCGCGCCAACATAGCTGGCCGGGAACCAGGGAACCCACCGCCCCCGCCGCCGTTGAAGGCGCATACGGAGATTTCTGGGCCATGACGAAGATCCTGCTGGTGGAGGACCACGAGGAGCTATGGGATTTCCTCTCCCGGCGCCTGCGCCGCCGAGGCTTCGACGTGGTGCTCGCCCATGACGGCCAGCAGGGCATCGACGTCGCCCAGGCCGAGCGCCCCGACGTCATTCTGCTCGACATGAACCTGCCGGTCATGGACGGCTGGACCGCCGCCCGGAAGCTGCGGGAGAACCCTGACACCGCCCGCATCCCGATCATCGCGCTCACCGCCCATGCGATGTCCGGCGACCGCGATCGGATGCTGGAGGCCGGCTGCGACGACTACCATCCCAAGCCCGTGGACTTCCCCCAGCTTCTCTCGCAGATCGACGCGGCGATGCTGGCGGCAGAGGGGTAACGCCCCCTTCTGAGACGGCGCGCCGGCCACCCATGGATGACCGGCGCGCGCCTTCGGGTCAGCGCTCCAGCCGCGGCGCGATTCCGTCAACGCCGCTCGCCTGCTCAAGCCCGGCCAGGGCAGCCAGCACGGCCGCCCGCGCCGCATTCCCCGCCACCCGCGTGGCATTGAGAGTACGCAGCGCGTCCAGCGTATCCAGCAGCGAACGCCCGCCCGCCTGATACGCCGCCTCGGTCGAGCGATACGCCTCTTCCGCCCGCCGAAGCGCCGACCCGGTCGTCAGGTCCAGCAGCGCCCGCGCCTGCACATAGGATGCCCAGGCCGTCGCCAGCTCCGCCTGCGCCCCGGCCAGTACTGCCTGCGCCTGGGCCTGCGCCTGTCCGCGCTGGGCGGTCGCGACCGCGACATTCCCCTCAGTGATCCGGCTGGTGAAGATCGGCACTGAAAGCCCGATCCCCAGCGTGTCGTTCGCCCGCAGGGACCGCCGCGTTTCCGGCAGGTCCTGGCTCAGTTCCGTGCGCGTCACCCCGCCCGTCACGCTCAGGTCGCGAGAACGCCCGGCCTCGGCCAGCCGCGTATTCGCATCCGCCGCCGTCACGTTGCGCGTTGCCGCCAGCACGTCCGGCCGGTTCGGCAGGGCATCCGCAAGCGCCTCGCGCGTGAGGTCCAGCGGGGGCGTGTCGGCAAAGCGCCCCTGCAGGTCGAAAGGCATGCCCGAGAGAATGGCCGCAACCGCATCCCGCCCCGCCCCGCGGGAGGCCGCGTCCGTCGTGCGCGTTGCATCCTGCCCCAGCAGCGCCGCCACCTGCGCCGCCGCCGCCGCATAGGATTGCGCGGCATTCGCCAGGTCCTGCTCGAAGGGCAGCCGGCTCGCCTGGAAGCGCAGCAGGTCGGATTCCGGGATGGCGCCCTCGCGCACCTGGCGCGAGAGCAGCCCCTCGGTCGTGTTCAGGCTGCCGCGGTTCGCCATCGCCACCTGCAGGTTCGCGCGCGCCTGCAGCGCCTGGATGAAGGCAATGCGGAGCGCGTAGATCTGCCCGCGCAGCGAGTCCAGCACCTGCGCCTCTGCCAGGCTGATCTGCTCGTCCGCCAGGCGCCGCCGCAGCTCGCGCTTGCCACCGCGCTCGATGGTGAAGGACAGGCTCACCGAAGCATTGTTGAGCGGCGAGACGTAGCGCCCGCCATTATAGGCCCGGAACCGCCCGCCCTCGTTCACCTGCGCGGTGGTCTGGCTGTAGCTGACGCTGCCGGCCGGGTTGGTATCCGCCACCAGCCGCTGCGCCCGCGCGATATCCACGCCGCGCCGCGCCGCCACCACGGCCAGGTTGCGATCCAGCAGCATGGCCTCCGCCTCCGGCAGCGTCAGCCCCGGCGCGCGGATCGGCAGAGCCGCAGCCGTCGCCGGGCGAACCGGCGCCGCTGGCACCGGCCGCACTGGGGCGGGCCGGGCAGGGGAGGGGCCGGCCACAGCAGGCACAGCGGGTGCTGGTGCATCGGGAACGCCCTGAGCCAGGGCAGGAAGCGCGGCAAGCGCCGCGAGAAGCACGCCAGAGGACAGACGGGTCATCATCCCAGACCTTCACATCATCCCGGGAAGGGAAGGGGCACCGGGCCCCACCGGCCCGGCATCATCGATCACTGGCCGGGCGCCACCGCCCGGCCACATACGAGGCCGACGCCTCACTCTGCGGGCGCGGGGCGCGCGACGGCGGCCATCTCTGCCGCCTCCTCGCGCTGCGCCCGCTTGCGCCCCAGCAGGTCCACCGTGACAGGCAGCACCACCAAGATGAAGATCGGCACCAGCCCGATCCCGCCCACCACCACAATGGCCAGCGGCTTCGTCACATCGGCGCCGATGCCCGAGGCCAACGCCATCGGCAGCAGGCCGCAGAAGGAGGCGAAGCAGGTCATCATGACAGGCCGCAGCCGGTCGAACCCGGCGCGCACCAGCGCCGGCGTCCAGTCCATTCCCTCCTGCTCGCGCAGCTGGTTGAAGTAGGAGAGGAAGATGATCGCCTCCATCACCGTGATCCCCAGCAGCGCCAGGAACCCGATGGCCGCCGGGACGGAGAAGTTCAGCCCCGCCGCCGCCAGCGCCAGCACGCCGCCGGAGATGGAGAGCGGCAGCAGCGCGAAGACCATCAGCGTCTCCCGCAGCCGCCCGAAGGCGACGTAGAGCAGCACCGCGATGATCGCGAGCGCGATCGGCACCACCACCATCAGCCGCGCAACAGCCGCCTGCAGGTTGCGGAACTCGCCCACCCATTCCAGTCGGTAGCCCTGGGGCAGCTCCACATTGCGGCCCACCCGCTCCTGGCTTTCCTGCACCGCGCTCGCCGGATCCCGTCCACGCACCGAGAAGCGCACGGGCACGTAGCGCGCAGAATTCTCGCGGTAGATGTAGGAGGCACCCGAGACCATCTCGATCCGCGCCACGTCCCGCAGCACCGCGTTGCCGCCCACCGGCACGCGCCCGATCGCCTCAGCCCCGTCGCGGTAGCGGGACGAGAGCCGCACGACGATCGGGAAGTTGCGGTCCCCGCCAGGCTCGAAGAAGCGTCCCGCCTCCTGCCCGCCGACAGCGGCGGAGATCGCGGTATTCACATCCGCCACCGTCAGCCCCAGCCGCGCCGCCTTCGCGCGATCCACCGTCACCGAGAGCGTCTGCTGTCCCACGCTCAGCAGCACGCCAAGATCGGCGATGCCCTGCACCTGCGACATCTCCCGCCGGATCGCATCCGCGACGCGAGACGCCACCACCGGATCCGGTCCAATCACCTTCACCGCATTGGCGCCCTTCACGCCGGATGCCGCTTCCTGGACGTTGTCCGAAATCGCCTGGGAGAAGGAGAACTCCACCCCCGCGAACTCATCCTCCAGCCGCTGCGAAACCGCCGCCACCAGCGCATCCCGCGTATGCGCCGTTGTCCACTTCTCCTGCGGGATCAGCGGCACGAAGAATTCCGCGTTGAAGAAGCCCGCGCTGTCCGTCCCGTCATCCGGCCGTCCCTGCTGGGATGTCACGGTGATCACCTCCGGGAACTCCATCAGGATGCGCCGGATCCGGTTTGCCACCGGGTTCCCTTCCTCCAGGGAGATGGTCGGCGGCATCGTGGCGCGCAGCCAGATGCTCCCTTCCTCCAACGTCGGCAGGAACTCGGCGCCCAGCCGCGACATCACGCCGACGCTGCCCAGCAGCATCGCCCCCGCCAGCACCATCGTCAGCCCGCGCCGCCGCATGCCGCCATGGAACAGCTTCGTGTAGCCCCAGCGGATGCCCTTCACCGCGAAGGTGTCCTTCTCCTCCGTCTCCGGCTTGAAGAAGGTGGCCGCCAGCGCCGGGGTGATGGTGAAGGTCGCCAGCAGCGCGCCGCCGATCGCATAGGCATAGGTCTTGGCCATCGGGCCGAAGATCCGTCCCTCGATCCCGCCCATGGCGAACAGCGGGATGAAGGCCGCGATGATGATCAGGATCGAGAAGAGGATGGCGTTGTCCACCTCGCTCGCCGCCTTCAGCACCGTCATCGGCACCGGCCGCGGCTTTTCCCCCGGCCGCAGCCCGTGCCGCGCCAGGTGCAGGTGGCGGAAGATGTTCTCCACCATGATCACGGTGGCATCCACCAGCAGCCCGAAATCGAGCGCACCGAGCGAGAGCAGGTTCGCGCTCTCGCCCCGCGCCAGCATCATCAGCACGGCGAAGAAGAAGGCGAAGGGAATGGTCGCCGCGATCACCGCGGCGCCGCGCAGGTCGCCCAGGAACAGCCACTGGATTACCAGGATCAGCACCACCCCTTCCAGGATGTTGTGCACCACCTTCACCGTGGTCGTGCTCACCAGGTCCTCGCGGTCATACAGCGGCACGATCTTCACACCCGGCGGCAGCACGCCCCCGGCATTGATCCGCTCCACCTCGGCCTGCACACCGTGGATGGTCGGCAGCGTCTGCTCGCCGCGGCGCATCAGCACCGTGCCCAGCATCACGTCGTCGTCGTTCTCATGCCCCGCCACGCCCAGCCGCGGAAGGTTCCCGACGCCGACCGTCGCCACGTCCGAGACCAGCACGGGATTCCCGCCCTGGCTGCCCAGCACCACGTTGCGGATGTCGTCGAGCGAATGGATCAGCCCGATCCCCTGCACCACCACGGATTGCGCGCCCACGTTCAGCGTGCCTGCACCGACATTCACCGAGCCCTGCCGGATCGCGTCCACCACTGCCGGAAGCGCCAGCCCATAGGCCTGCAGGCGGGAGAGATCGACCTGCACCGAATAGGTCTTGGAGATGCCGCCGAAGGAGGTGACGTCGATCACCCCCGGCACGCGCTTGAAGCGCCGGTCCAGCACCCATTCCTGCAGGGTCTTCAGGTCCTCCAACGGGTAGCCAGGCGGCCCTACCAGCCGGTAGCGCATGATCTCGCCGATCGGCGAGGCCGGAGAAATCCCGGGCTGCGCGCCATCCGGCAGCGCGCCCAGCTGTCCCAGCCGGTTCAGCACCTGCTGCACCGCTTCCTCATAGGTGTAGCTGAAGTTGAACTGCACACGCACGTCTGACAGCCCGAACAGGGAGGTGGAGCGCACCGTCGTCAGGTTCGGCAGCCCCGACATCGCCACCTCGATCGGGATGGTAATTGTCCGCTCGATCTCCTCGGCGTTCTGGCCGGGATTCTGCGTGATCACCACCACCGTCGGCGGCACGGGGTCCGGATAGGCCTCGATATTGAGGGTGCGGAAGCCCAGCACGCCCACGATCATGAACACGGCGAAAAACAGCAGCACGAGCGGGCGACGCTCGAGAGCCTGGGCGACGAGGTGACGCAAGGGGCGGCTCCCGGGAGGCAGGGATCAAATGCGGGGCGGGCGGGGGAGGGCGGTCGGCCGCGGAACCACCCCGCCGGCCACCCCGCGCCGCCCCCATCTGCCCTCTCGAACCCTGCCCCGGAAGCGGAAAATGAAACTGTAAGCCGCCCGTAAGTCGCGCGCGTCATAACCTGTTCCAACGGGCCGGATGGCGGGACCCGGCATGCCTGCCAGCCCCGTCCATGTCCCTGGGCCCATGCCCTTGCGATGGCCTGCGAAGGAAGTCCCGGCGTTGAACATGATGACCCCGCCCGAGCTCACCGGGCCCGCCAGCATCGCCCACACGACCACGCATGAGGCCGCGCCGGTTGCGCCGGCCGCCCCGCGCCGCCGCCGCGTGCCCATGCTCCTCGCCGGCGTCGCCGCCCTGGGCGTCGCGGCCTATGGCTATGCCGAGTTCAGCGGGCACGAGGCCCCGGCCATCGTCTCCCCCGCCCGCGCCGCCTCCAACACCGGTCGCCAGGCCGACGGCTCCTTCCGCCTCTCCCCTACCGAGACGAAGCTCCTGAAGATCGAGCCCGTCGCCGCTCGCGCCTTCCGCCCTGAGCGCGTGGCCGAGGGCCGCATCGCCTTCAACGAGGAGCGCTCCACCCCCGTCTTCTCGCCCTATACCGGCCGCGTCGTCCGCGCCCTGGCCCAGCCCGGCCAGGAGGTGAAGGCCGGTGACGTGTTGTTCGAGATCGAGACCACCGACCTCACCGGCGCCGCCAACGACCTCCTCGCGGCGCTGGACGCCGCCGCCAAGTCCCGCACCGGGTCTGACCTCGCCCGCCGCAACGAAACGCGCCAGCGCGACCTCTTCGCCGCCAAGGCCGCCGCGCGCCGCGATCTCGAGCAGGCCCAGGCGGACCTCGCCAACGCCATCTCCGACCAGCGCACCGCCGACACCACCCTCGCCGCTGCCCGCGACAAGCTCCGCGTCCTCGGCCGCACGCCCGAGCAGATCGCCGAGATCGAGCGCACCCGCCGCGTGAACGCCACGGTAGCCGTCACCGCGCCGCTGGCCGGGACAGTGGTGTTCCGCCGCATCGGCCCGAACCAGTGGCTGAACGCCGGCAACTCGGACCCGATCTACACCATCGCCGACCTGTCCCAGATGTGGCTCGTTGCCGGCGTGCGCGAGATGGATGCCCCCCTCATCCGCTCAGGCCAAACCGTGCAGGTGAATGTGGACGCGCTCCCCGGCCGTAGCTTCGACGCCCGCGTCGAGAACGTCGCCAGCGCGCTGGACCCTAACACCCGCCGCCTGACCGTCCGCGCCGCAGTGCAGGACCCCGACCGTCTCCTCAAGCCCGAGATGTTCGCCTCCTTCCGCATCGCGGTCGGCGAGGCGAACGACGCCCCCGCCGTGCCCGCCGGCGCCCTGATCCACCGCGGCGCCAGCACTTCCCTGTGGGAGGCCCTCGGCGAGGACCGCTTCGTCCTCCGCAGCGTCCGCACCGGCCTGCAGTCCGACGGCATGGTCCAGGTCACCGACGGCCTGGCCCCCGGCGCCCGCATCGTGACCGGCGGCGCCCTGTTCATTGACCGCGCCGCGCAGGACTAAGGCGCGGGTAGCGCCTGGGAAGGCGCAGCCTTCCAAGGCCCATCCCCCAGGCTTCCGAGGTTCCCGGCCGCCGTCAGTGGAGAGCGCCTGAGGTCCAAAACCTCAGGCGATCGTCTTTTCGGCCAGCGCTCAGGCAGATCGCCAGCAGTCCAAATCTGAACCGCCAAAAACAGGCGGAAGGTTCAGATAGCTCAGGTTTCTGGCAGAAGAGGGTCTGGCGGAAGGCGGAGCCGTTCACCAGGGGCCACCCGCGCCCCCTCCTGCTCGCCGGCCAGCGGCAGGAGCAGCGAGAACAGCGCGCCGCCGCCGGGCGCATCCCCCACCTCTGCCGTCCCGCCATGCGCGCTCACGATACGCTCCACGATCGAGAGCCCCAGCCCCAGCCCGCGCCGCCGCACGTCGCCCGCCCGCCAGTGCCGCCGGAACACGTCCTTGCGCCTCGCCTCCGGCACGCCGCGTCCCTGATCCGCCACCTCCACCACCGCCATGCCCTCGCGCGGGGTGCCCAGCCGCAGCGTGACCGACCCGCCCGGGGGCGAATGGGCAATGGCGTTCTCCATCAAGTTCCGCAACGCCCGCCCCATCGAATCCCGCTCGCCCCGCGCCCAGACTGGCGCATTGGCCGCCGGCGCCACTAGCGGGTGGCCCTCCCGCGCCGCGATGGGCGCGAAGCGCCGCGCGGTCTCAGCCACCAACTCCGCCAGATCGAAGGCCTCGTCGCCCACGGGGGCGTCTCGCGCCGCCTCGGCCGCCTCGAGCAGGTCGGAGACGAGCTGTGCCAACTCCTGCACATCGCGCCGCAGCCGGTCGGTCACGTCGCCCGCGTCTAGCAGGTCCAGCTCCGCCTGGATGATCGCCAGCGGCGTACGCAGCTCATGCGCCACCTCGGCCGAAAAGCCGCGCTGCCACTCCAGGCTGTCGTCCAGCCGGTCCAACGCCCCGTTCACCGCCTGGATCAACGGCAGCAGCTCCAGCGGGATCTCGCCCTCCTCCAGCCGCGGCGGCCCGCCATGCCCGATCCGCTCCGCCTCCCGCGCCGTCCGCCGTAGCGGCGCCGAAAGGATGATCAGCAGCCCCACATTGGCGGCAAAGAGCAGGAAAGCCCCCATCGCCAGCACCGCCATCACCGGCCCCAGCGCCGCCGCCGGCACGTCGTCCAGCACGATGTAGGATCGCTCCATATCCTGGGCGATCTGCACGGCCACGCGCCCGTCCGGCGCGTCGATCCAGCGCGTCACGCCCCATAGCCGCGTGCCGTCCTGGCCTTGCTGAAATGTCTCAGGCAGCCGTCCTTCCGCATCCACCCGCGGCAATTGCCCGCGAACCCCGGGGGAGGCGGCCAGCACCTGGCCCGCCTCATTCGTGACCGCGAACAGCATCGATCCGCTGGCGGTGTCGAAGCGCCGCCCGCTCTCGCCACCCAGCGGCCGGTCCAGCCCGGCCACCCCCTCGCGCGCCACGCGGTCGGTCACCTCCACCCCCGCGGCCAGGATGCCGCGCTGGTGCTCGAGCCAGACGACGTAGTGCAACGTCTGGTGCAGGATGAGCCCGCCCAGGATGAGCGC
The DNA here is from genome assembly GCF_054165765.1 of Roseomonas sp. WA12. NCBI lineage: Bacteria > Pseudomonadati > Pseudomonadota > Alphaproteobacteria > Acetobacterales > Roseomonadaceae > Roseomonas > Roseomonas sp. WA12. The sequence goes on from NZ_CM135108.1 coordinate 967,855, forward strand.
GCCGAGCCCGATCACCGCGTAGGCGACCGCCAGCCGGGCCACGAGGCTGCGCGGGCGCCCCGGCGGCGTCTGGATCGGGCCTCGTTCGAGCAGGGACGCGGCGTCGGGCATGGCCGAGGCTAACGCCGCCCGCACCGCTTGGCAGCCCCCCGGCTTGGCATTCCGTCCCGCGCGCAGCACTCTCCGCCCGCATGAGACGGGAGGCCGGATGCGCGTTCTTCTGGTGGAGGACAACTCGAGGCTCGCCGCCCTCCTGGCGGAAGGCCTGCGCCGCGCCGGCTGGCAGGCCGATACGGGCGGATCCATCGAGGAAGCCGAGGCTGCGCTGTCCACCGGCGACTACGATGCCGTGGTGCTCGATCGCGGCCTGCCGGATGGTGACGGCATCGACCTCGTCCGCCGCCTCCGCCACCGCCCGGGCTCGCCGCCCGTGCTGATGATGACCGCGCGCGGCGAGGTGGCCGAGGTGGTGGAAGGCCTCGACCTCGGCGCCGACGACTACCTGGTGAAGCCCGTCGCGCTCGCGGAGCTCGTCGCGCGCCTCAACGCCGCCCAGCGCCGCGGCGGCGGCCGCACCCAGCCCGTCACCCTCGGCGCCATCGCGCTCGACCCGCTCTCCCGCGCCCTCACTGTCGCCGGCACACCTTTCGACCCGCCCCCGCGCGAGCGCACCCTGCTTGAGGTCCTGCTCCGCGCCGCCCCGCGCCCCGTGGCGAAGGAAACGCTGGAGGCCCGCCTGGCCGGGCTGGACCGCGCCGTCCAGCCGAACGCGGTGGAGGTCTATGTCCATCGCCTCCGCGCCCGCCTGGGCCAGGCAGGGGCCGGGGTGGTCATCCAGACGGTACGCGGACTCGGCTATCGGCTGGAAGCGGCCCCCGCCGGCCAGGCACCCGCCGACAGGGCCGCCGCCGAGAGATCCCCGGGCTGAGACGTCCCGCAACGCAAGCCCGTCACCCCGCCGCGGCGCGGCTTTGTCGCACTGTCCCCGCCGATGTTATCCTCGGCGCAGCTGCCTGCCCGTCCGCGCGTTGCCGACGTGAACCGCGCCCGACCAGATCCGACCGAAGAAGGAACCGCCCGATGCCCCGGATGCTCGTCCTCGCTGGCGCCGTGGCGGCCCTTGCCGCCTGCTCGCCGAACCCGCCGCCCTCGCCGATGTCCGAGATCCCGCTTCGCGCCCCGACCACGCCGCCGGCCATCCTCCTCGTCGCGCTGCCCGGCGCCACCCCTGTCCCCCACGCGATGAGCGCCCAGCTGACGCGCGGCGCCGAGGCCGTCTGCGCCCCGCTGCTGGGCACCGTGCTCGAGCCCATGGGCGGCGAGCGCTTCCGCATGCTCATCGAAGCCCCGGGTTTCGCCGTCACGCGCGAGAGCGTCCTGCGCCGCACCGTCGCCGGCCCGCCGGACGCGCCCGAGCTCGCGCTCGACGGCGCCAACAACGGCCGCTGCGACTACCTGTTCCGCACGGCATCCCGTTGACGCCCCACCCGATCGGCCACATCCCCTCGGCAGGATGATCCCGCGCAGCAACCCGCCCCGGGCGGAACGGCCCCCGATCGCCTCGGCGGCGGGGTGGCAGTCCGGCCAGTGACGCCGCCGACGAACGGCGCCCCGCTGACGCCGGGCGCCGCCGCCCGCCTCTTCGCCGGCCCCGGCACAATGCGCGCCCTCTGCCGCGCGCATGACTGGGCCGCGACGCCGCTCGGCCCTGTCGAGAGTTGGGACCAGAGCCTGCGCGCCACCACCCGCACGCTGCTGGCCTCGCGCTACCCGATGATCCTCATCTGGGGCGAGCACTTCATCCAGATCTACAACGACGCCTATGCCGTGGTGATCGGCGACAAGCACCCGGCAGCGCTGGGTATCGACATCCGCATCACCCTCGCCGAAGCCTGGAACACGCTCGGCCCAATGATCGCCGAGGTGATGAGCACGGGCTTGGCCAACTGGGTTCCCGCCCAGCAGCTCCTCCTGAACCGCTCCGGCTATGCCGAGGAGGCCTATTTCAGCCTCTCGCATGCTCCGGCGGAGAACGATGCCGGCACCGTGGTCGGCATGCTCTGCGTCTGCAGCGAGGTGACGCAGCAGGTGATCGGCGACCGCCGCCTCCGCCTCCTGCGCGACCTCGCCGGACGCACCGGCGACGCGCTCAGCGTCGAGGAGAGCTGCTGCACCGTTGCGGAGGTCCTGCACGGCGCCACGGACATCCCCTTTGCCACCATCCACCTTCGCGCGAAGTCCGCTCAGCCAGACGAACCCGCCGACGAAACCTGGCGTATCGCCGCCTCCACCGGCCTGCCTCCCGGCGCAGCCCTGCCGCCTGAACTGCCGGCTGACCAGGCCCCCGACTGGTTCCGCCGCGCCGCCGCGGGTGAGACCGCGCCCCTCTCCGGCGCCGATGCCGAACTCCCCTGGGGCACGGTGGTCACCGGCGGCCCGTGGGGCCATCCCGTCACCCAGGCCGTCGCCCTGCCGCTGGCCGGCGCCCCCGGCCAGCCGCCGCTCGGCGTCCTCGTCGCAGGCCTCAATCCCAACCGCGCAATGGACGAGGACTACCGCACCTTCCTCGGCCTCCTTGCCGGCCAGGTCTCCGCCGCCCTCCGTAACGCCAGGGCTCATGAGGAGGAGCGCGCCCGCGCCGAGGCCCTGGCCGCGCTGGACCGCGCGAAGACGCAGTTCTTCTCCAATGTCAGCCACGAGTTCCGCACGCCTCTGACCCTGATGCTCGGCCCGGTCGAGGAGATGCTCGCCCTCCCGCCCGAGGCGCTGCCAAGCCGGCGCGCGGAGCTGGAGCTGGTTCATCGCAACGGTCTGCGCCTGCTGAAGCTGGTGAACACCCTGCTCGACTTCTCCCGCGTCGAGGCCGGCCGCGCCCAGGCGCGCTTCACTGCTATTGACGTCGCCGCGCTCACCGCCGAGCTCGCCAGCACCTTCCGTTCCGCCATCGAACGCGCCGGCCTCACCTTCACTGTCGAGACGCGAAACCCGCCCGAGCCCGTCTTCCTCGACCGGGACATGTGGGAGAAGACAGTCCTCAATCTCCTCTCCAACGCCCTCAAGCACACCTTCACGGGCGGAATCGCGGTCACCCTTGGCCCCGTCGCGGGCGGGATGGAACTCACGGTCTCGGACACCGGCATCGGCATCTCCGCGGACCAGCTCCCGCGCATCTTCGAGCGCTTTCACCGTATTGAGGGCGCCCGTTCCCGCTCGCATGAGGGGTCCGGCATCGGCCTCGCCCTCGTGCGCGAACTCGTCAGCCTGCATGGCGGCACCGTCACGGCCGAGAGCGCGCCGGGCGAGGGCACGCGCTTCCGCATCCGCATCCCCAGCGGCACAGCCCATCTCCCGCGGGAAAGCCTGGCACCGGCCGCCGCATCCTTTGGTGACACAACGGCTCGCCCGATGGCCGCAGCCTTCCTTGGCGAGGCGGAGCGGTGGCTTCCGGGGAACCCCGCGCCGATGTCCGGGCCACACCCCGCGGAAGAGCCGGCTCCCCAGCTCAACGCCGCGCCGCCCGCGACGATCCTCCTCGCCGACGACAACGCGGACATGCGCGCCTATGTCGAGCGCCTGCTCGGCCGCGACCACGCCATCATCACCGCGCAGGACGGCGAGGAGGCCTTCGCCCTCGCCCTTGCGCGGGAACCCGACCTCGTCCTCACCGATGTGATGATGCCGCGCCTGGACGGCTTCGGCCTTCTCCGCCGCCTGCGCGCCGAGCCCGCCCTGCGCGCCATCCCCGTGATCATGCTCTCCGCCCGTGCCGGCGAAGAGGCAAAGGTGCAGGGCCTGGATGCCGGTGCCGACGACTACCTAGTGAAGCCCTTCGCCGCCGCCGAGCTGCTCGCCCGCGTGCGCGTGAACCTCGAACTGTCGCGCATGCGCCGCGACATCGCCGAAGCCCGGCACCAGGCGCAGAAGATGGACGCCATCGGCCAGCTCACCGGCGGCATCGCGCATGACTTCAACAACCTGCTCATGGCTATCTCCGGCGGTATCGACATCGCGCTGCGCCGCGTGGAGGACGAGCGCGTGCTTCGCGTGCTCCGCAACGCTGCGGTTGCCGCAGGGCGGGGTGCCACCCTCACGCGCCAGCTTCTCGCCTTTGCCCGCCGCGCCCCGCTCGCCATCGGCGCGGTGGACGCCAATGCCCTCATCGCGCGCATGTCGGAACTCCTCCACCGCACCCTCGGCGGTCAGGTCGAGGTGGTCACCCGTCTCGCCGGCGACCTGCCGCCTGTCCTTGCCGATGAGACCCAGCTCGAACTCGTCCTGCTCAACCTCGCGGTCAACGCGCGGGACGCCATGCCGGAGGGCGGCACGCTCACCATCACCACCGCGACACTCCCGCCCGGCACGAAGCCGGCGCGGCTCGCCCCCGGCGACTACCTGCGCATCACCGTCGCCGATACCGGCCACGGCATGCCGGCGGATGTGCTGGAGCGCGCCTTCGAGCCCTTTTTCACCACCAAGCCCGTTGGCCGCGGCACCGGCCTCGGCCTCAGCCAGGTTTTCGGTGTGATGAGCGCTCTTGGCGGCGCGGTGGAGATCTCGAGTATGCCCGGAGAGGGGACCTCGATCCTCCTCCACCTCCCGGTCTCGCCCACCCCGGCCGACGAGGCGCCCCCGGTCGCCGCCATCAGCGACGGCCGCCGCGCCCGCATCCTGCTCGTGGACGATGACCCACAGGTCCGCAGCGCCTCAGCGGAGATGCTGCGTGAGCTTGGCCATGCCGTGGAGGACGCCCCCGGCGGTCCCGAGGCACTGTCCATCCTCGCCGCCACGCCCTTCGACCTGCTGCTGACCGACTACGCCATGCCCGTCATGAACGGCGCGGAGCTCGCCGCCGCCGCCCGCGCGCTCCGCCCCGGCCTCGCGGTGCTGCTGGCCACCGGCTACGCCTCCGGCGACGCGCTTGAGGCCGAGCGCGCGGCCGGCGCCGTCGTGGAGAAGCCCTTCCGCATCACGGAACTGGCCGCCGTTATCCAGCGCGCCCTGCACACGGCACCGCCCGCCAGTACAGCCGGCACCTAGGGCCCGCTGTCACCGCCTTCTTTCCGCAACAACAATCGGCGCAACAAAAAACCGGGCCGCCGCACGAGGCGACGACCCGGTGAGAAATGGCCGGAGGCGAACCCCCGGCCGGTCCGGACCGCTCCGCGGTCCGAACGGTTTAGACGGAGTAGTACATCTCGAACTCGACGGGGTGCGGGGTGTGCTCGAACTTGAACACGTCCTGCCACTTCAGCTCGATGTAGCTCTCGATCTGGTCCTTGCCGAAGACGTCGCCGGCCAGCAGGTACTCGTGGTCGGCCTGCAGGGACTCCAGCGCCTCGCGCAGCGAACCGCACACCGTCGGAATGCCCTTCAGCTCCTCGGGCGGCAGGTCGTACAGGTCCTTGTCCATCGCCTCGCCCGGATGGATCTTGTTCTTGATGCCATCAAGGCCGGCCATCAGCATGGCGGCGAAGGCCAGGTACGGGTTCGCACCCGGATCCGGGAACCGCACCTCGACGCGCTTCGCCTTCGGGCTCGTCGCGTAGGGGATGCGGCAAGAGGCCGACCGGTTGCGGGCCGAATAGGCCAGCAGAACGGGGGCCTCGAAGCCCGGGATCAGCCGCTTGTAGGAGTTGGTCAGCGGGTTGGTGAAGGCGTTCAGCGACTTCGCGTGCTTGATGATGCCGCCGATATACCACAGCGCGTAATCGGACAGGTCCGCATAGCCGTTGCCGGCAAACAGCGGCTTGCCGTCCTTCCAGATCGACTGGTGCACATGCATGCCCGAGCCGTTGTCGCCATAGATCGGCTTCGGCATGAAGGTCGCCGTCTTGCCGTAGGAATGGGCGACGTTGTGGATCACATACTTGTAGATCTGCATGTGGTCGGCCTGCGTCAGCAGCGGGCCGAACTTGGTGCCCAGCTCGTGCTGCGACTGCGCCACCTCATGGTGATGCTTCTCGCCGAGAACGCCCATCTCCATCATCGTGGAGAGCATCTCGGCGCGCAGGTCGACCTCGCTGTCGACCGGGTTCACCGGGAAGTAGCCACCCTTCAGGCCGGGGCGATGGCCCATGTTGCCCTCGGGGAAGTCCTTCATGGACGCGCCCGGGCCCTCGCCGCTCTCCAGCTTGTAGTGGCCGTAGTTGCCGCCCGTGCCGAACTTCACATCGTCGAACACGAAGAACTCGGCCTCCGGGCCGAAGAACGCCGTGTCGCCCACGCCGGAGGACTTCAGATAGGCCTCGGCCTTCTTCGCCGTCGAGCGCGGGTCACGCGAGTAGGACTGGCCGGTCGAGGGCTCGATGATGTCGCAGAACAGGATCAGCTGCGGCTTAGCGCTGAACGGGTCCATGCAGGCATTCAGCGTGTCCGGCATCAGAATCATGTCGGACTCGTTGATCGCCTTCCAGCCGGCGATCGAGGAGCCGTCGAACATGATGCCCTCGGCGAAGGTGTCCTCCTCGATGGTGGAGACGTGCTGGGCGGTGTGCTGCCACTTGCCCTTCGGGTCCGTGAACCGGAAGTCCACGTACTCGACGCTGTTCTCCTTGATCATCTCCATTACGCGGGAGACGCTGTCCTTGTCGTTCGCCATTCGCTGGGTCCTGTTCCCCTGGTAAACACGTTGATCGCGGCGGCGCCAGGCACCGCCAGGTCCACCGCGCGCCCGGGGCCTAGCCCAGGACGCCGCGGCAGGAAATCCCGTCAGACGGCCTCTTCGCCGCGCTCGCCGGTGCGGATGCGCACCACGTCCTGCACGTCGGTGATGAAGATCTTCCCGTCCCCGATCCGCCCGGTGCGCGCGGCGGCGGTGATTGCCTCCACGGCGCGCTCGCACAGGTCGTCGGAGCAGATCACCTCGATCTTCACCTTCGGCAGGAAGTCCACGACGTACTCGGCGCCGCGATAGAGCTCCGTATGCCCTTTCTGGCGGCCGAAGCCCTTGGCCTCGACCACGGTGAGGCCCTGCAGCCCGATCTCGTGCAGCGCGTCCTTCACCTCGTCCAGCTTGAAGGGCTTGATGATGGCTTCGATCTTCTTCATCGGCCCATGACTCTTTCGCTCCGTGCGTCCCGCGGGGCAGGCTCGCCCCGCTCCTCCCGCATCTTGGCCGCGGCACGAATGGGCGGCCGCTGGCGGGCGGACGTTGCACGGCCCGTGCCGGGGGGGCAAGGACGACAGCGGCGTATTTTGGGGAACTCGCCCGCACACCCGCCCTCTGCCTGGGCAATCTGCCCAAACTGCAGGCACTACCTTGGCGCGGGATCGCACCGCGCGATTGCGCCAGGGCCCCGCCGACCCCATCATGAACCGATCCTAGACGGGACCGCGCCCCGGCGCCCGCCCGCTCCCACCGCCGCCCCAGCCGGAAGCCGCCGCCCGACCATGACCACGCCCCTCAAGCCTCAGAACGCCCTTCTCTCCGCCACCGGCACCACGGTCTTCACCGTCATGTCCGCGCTGGCGGTGCAGCACGGCGCCATCAATCTCGGCCAGGGCTTCCCGGACTACGAGGGGCCGGAGGAGGTGGTGCGCGCCGCCAGCGCCGCCCTGCTGGACAACCGCAATCAGTACCCCCCGCTTACCGGCGTGCCCGAGCTGCGCGAGGCGGTCGCCTCCGCCAACCGTCGGTTCTACGGCCTCGAGATCGACCCCCTGGCCGAGGTGATCGTCACTTCGGGCGCCACTGAGGCCATCACCGCCTGCCTCATGGCCGTGCTCGACCCCGGCGATGAATGCGTCCTCATCGAGCCGCTCTACGACACCTATCTCCCCGTCGTCCGCATGCTCGGCGCCATCCCGAAGCTCGTGCGCCTGACGCCCCCGAAGTGGGAACTGCCCCGCGCCGAGCTCGCCGCCGCCTTCGGGCCGAAGACGAAGGCCATCCTCCTCAACTCGCCGATGAACCCGGCCGGCAAGGTCTTCACCGCTGCCGAGCTCGCCTTCATCGCCGACCTGGTCCAGCGCCACGGCGCCTATGCTGTCTGCGACGAGGTGTATGAGCACCTCACCTTCGGCGGCTGGTCCCACATCCCGCTGATGACCCTGCCGGGCATGCGGGAGCGCTGCATGCGCATCGGCAGCGCCGGGAAGACCTTCTCCCTCACGGGCTGGAAGGTCGGCTACATCACGGCCGACCGGTCGCTGGCTCCCAACATCGCCAAGGCCCACCAGCTCCTCACCTTTACCACGCCGCCCAACCTGCAGCGCGCCGTGGCCGTCGGCCTCAACCTGGACGACGCCTATTTCACGGGGCTCTCCACCAGCCTCCAGGCCAAGCGGGACCGGCTGGCGAAGGGCCTGGCCGAGCTCGGCTTCGGCATCCTGCCCACCCAGGGCTCCTACTTCATCACTGCCGATTTCCGCCCGCTCGGCTTCACCGGGGACGACGTCGCCTTCTGCCGCCACCTCACCGAGGCCGCAAAGGTTACCGCCATCCCTGTCTCTGCCTTCTACGCCGCGGACGGAACGGCGGAGGGCGCCCCGAACCACTATGCCCGCTTCGCCTTCTGCAAGGGTGACCCCGTGCTGGACGAAGCCCTCGCCCGCCTCGCCGCCTGGAAGGCTGCGCGCTCGGCCGGGGTGCGCGCCGCAGGCTGAAGCGGTTGACGGCGCCCCCCTCCACCCCCTAAACCGCGCCGCCGGCCGGGATCCCCGGCGCGGTGGCGGGGGCCTGCGGCACCCGCTCGATGGCGGCCTTAGCTCAGTCGGTAGAGCGCCACGTTGTGGTCGTGGATGTCACGGGTTCGAGCCCCGTAGGTCGCCCATCCTTTTCTTGCCTTCCAGGCATCCCGTTCCCCTCCGCAACCGTTGTCCTTTCTCCGTGTCCCGGAGAAGCGATCCGATGCCCAGTCGTTCGCGCGTAGCGCTCCCGACCCTGCTCCTGCCCCTGATCCTCGCCGCCTGTGGCGGCACCACCGGCCAGGGGCCGGTTGCCGGCAATCCGGATACCAGTCCCCTTCCGGCCGCAACCCGGGCCGAGGGCTGCCGGATGCGCGGCGCCGTTGCCGAGGACCAGGCCGTGGGTCCCCTCGGCCAAATCAGCATCGATAGCGGCATCCTTCGCCAGCAGGTCACCGATGCATGCATGCGGGGCGGCAGCATCGCGCCGAGCGCCACCCTTCCGCCCTCCCCATTCTCCCCTCGCTGAACCCGGGCGGTTGACAGGGGCGGCAAGCCGTCCCGAACCTCCCGCGCCCGCATGGGCCGGGAGAACGTCATGCAACTCACCCTCGATGGCCGCCGCGCCCTGATCACCGGCGGCTCGCGCGGCCTGGGCCTCGCCATGGCCCGCGCCTTCGCGGCGGCCGGCGCCCGCGTGGCCATAGTCGCCCGCGAGCAGGGCCCGCTGGACGAGGCCGCCGCCTCCATCCCCGGCAGCCACCCCATCCAGGCCGACATCTCCACCGCGGAGGGATGTGAGTGCGCCTACCACACCGCCGAGGTCGCCCTGGGCGGCATTGATATCCTCGTCAACAACGCCGGCACCTCGAAGCGCGGCCCGTTCATGTCTCTCACCGACGCCGAATGGCAGGCCGACCTGGACCTGAAGCTCTTCGCCGCCATCCGCCTCGTGCGGCTCGCCTGGCCGGGCATGCAGGAGCGACGCTGGGGCCGCATCATCAACGTGCTGAACACAGGCGCGAAGGCTCCGCCGCCCACCGGCGCTCCCACCGCAGTGTCCCGCGCGGCCGGCCTCTCGCTGACCAAGATCCTGGCCGGGGAGGGGGCTCCCCACGGCATCAACGTCAATGCCCTCCTCGTCGGCAAGATCGACAGCGACCAATGGATTCGCCGTCATGCCGCGAGCCCCGAGGACCAGACCTATGCGGAATGGATGGAGGAATCTGGCCGCGCCATTCCCATGGGCCGCATGGGCCGCGCTGAGGAGTTCGCCGCCATGGCCCTGGCCCTCGCGACGCAGCCCGGCGATTACGTGACCGGTACCGCCATCAACGTGGACGGCGGCCTTTCGCCAGTTCCCTGACTGCTTCCGTACCCCGGCAAAAAGGCAAGCAACTGTCGGCCGGGTTTGCAGGCTGCAGAAGGTGTCGACGCAGCAGATGCTTCAACCCGTGTCACGTTGAAGCAGGGTGTCGCGCGCTCAAGCGTCTGACGCGCCGTCAACACGGACAGCGAGTGACGGCTGACTAGCCCTCACTCGCTCAACTGCTACTATCGCAGCCTATGCCAAACGTTCTGTACGCTTCCAGCACCCTGATGGCCGTAGCTGTTCCCGCGGACGTGGCATCGGACCGCATCGTCATCACCTTCGTGCCTCGTACCAATGGTCAAAGTCTGAAAGGTTCAGGTTTCGCCGCAGACTTCCTGAAGTCTAATGGAGTCTCGGCGGTTCACGTTCTGTGTTCCGGCAATGACTGGTTCCAGTACCCGGACATGGACGACTGTCTGGCTGCTATCGCAAGCTACACTGCGCAGTTCTCATTCCGCATCACCTATGGCTCCAGCATGGGCGCCTACGGCGCTCTTATCTGCTCGCGTGCTCTGCGCGCAGATCGTGTGATCGCGATTTCGCCACAGTTCTCGATCGACCGCTCGAAGGTTCCGTTCGAGCGACGCTGGCGAGCTCCTGCCGCTGGCATCGCCTTCGTGCGCGACGACATGGCGACCGGGCTTGCCGCGGAAGCGGAGGTTGCCTGTATCTTCGACCCGCGCAACCGCGACCGTGTACATGTGAAGCTTCTCGAAAACCTGGGGGCAGTTTGGCGCTTCGCAGCACCCTATTCCGGCCACCCAACTGGCCGGTTCCTGGTGCAGACGCGCAGCCTGTCGACACTGGTGCGTCGCCTCCTCGACCCGGCGCCATTACAGCAGCAAGACCTCGCGGAATTTCGGCGCACCGTTCGCGAGCGGCGCCGAGCCAGCCCGACTTATTGGGCCAACCTGTCCGAACTGCTCGCACGACGCGAAAAGACGGCTGCGGCGATCTTTTGTCTGGAGCAGGCCATTGGTCTCAATCCAGTCGAAACCGTCTACCATGAGCGGCTGGGGGCTCTGCTGATCAAAACCGGCGAGTATCGTCGGGCTTACGAACATCTGCGCATCGGCATCAAGCGCCGACCTGATCGAGGCGTTCTGGTCCGGAACATGGCCATTGCGGAAGCCAAGACTGGTCGACGCCGGGAGGGAATGGCGCGCCTCGATAGCTACTTGGATACGCAATTTGATGCTTTGCTGCTGCAAACCAGGAATCGGATTGCAACGCGCATCAAAGCGCCGCTACGCCAGCCACCGGGCGTCAGCACCACGAGCGGGGAAGCCCCAATTTCTTCCGAGCGCGGGCGCGATGAGGTCGCGCAGGCAGCTGCTGTCGAGACGATGAACAGCCAAACTTAGCTGTCGAAACGAATTACGAGACAACTACGAATCACCGACTAAAAAATCGCTTTGATTCCATACTACGGCCGGGCGAGTGCTCATCCGTAATCTTCTCATTCGAAGCCCCTCGACGCCGCACACGCAATCCGCGGCCGATGGATAAGCACCGCAGCGAAATCCCCGGCCAGCGACTTAACTGTGAATAAGCGCTGCGCTTGGCTGGAAAGAGCACCACCCGCCTCGTCCTGCGAACTCCGGTCCGGGCAGACGAAATCGTCGTTCGCCGCGCCAACTCGCGGCTTCTGCAAGCGCCGAAGAACAGGACGGTCATGGAAGCCTGAAGGTGCTCGTTCAGCGCCAACTCAAGCTGCCAACTGCTCAAAGGAAAAGGCCCGCCTCCAGTGGAGACGGGCCTGTGTGTCCTGCGCAACGAACACTGTGCGCGAGCAGCGGGGAAGGGCCTCTCCGCCCTAAAGGCTTCAGCCCCGGCTGTTGATCGACACGTAGTCGCGCGTCGTCGCGCCCGTATAGACCTGGCGCGGACGACCGATGCGCTGCCCGGGCTCCTCGATCATCTCCTTCCACTGGCTCACCCAACCCACGGTCCGCGCAACCGCGAACAGCACGGTGAACATCGAGGTCGGGATGCCCATCGCCTTCAGGATGATGCCGGAATAGAAATCGACATTCGGGTACAGCTTGCGCGAAACGAAGTAATCGTCATGCAGCGCGATCCGCTCCATCTCCATCGCCATGTCGAGCAGCGGCTCGTCCTTGATGCCGAGCTCCGCGAGCACCTCGTGACAGGTCTCCTTCATGATCTGCGCGCGCGGATCGAAGTTCTTGTACACCCGGTGCCCGAAGCCCATGAGCTTCACATGGCTGTTCTTGTCCTTCACCTTCTGGATGAAGTCAGGGATGTTCTCGGGCGTCTTGATCTCGCCGAGCATCTTCAGCACCGCCTCGTTGGCGCCGCCATGCGCAGGGCCCCACAGCGCCGCGATCCCCGCCGCGATGCAGGCATAAGGGTTCGCACCGGTCGAGCCGGCGAGGCGCACGGTGGAGGTGGAGGCGTTCTGCTCGTGATCCGCGTGCAGCACGAGGATGCGGTCCATGGCGCGCGCCAGGATCGGATTGACCTTGTATTCCTCGGCCGGCACCGCGTTCAGCATGTAGAGAAAGTTCTCGGCATAGCCGAGGTCGTTGCGCGGATACACGAAGGGCTGGCCGATCGAGTACTTGTAGGCCATCGCCGCGATCGTCGGCACCTTGGCGATCAGCCGGAACGCCGCGATCTCGCGCTGGCGCGGGTCCGAGATGTCGAGGCTGTCATGGTAGAAGGCGGACAGCGCACCGACCACGCCGCAAAGAATCGCCATCGGATGCGCGTCGCGGCGGAATCCGTTGAAGAAGTTCCGGATCTGCTCATGCACCATCGTGTGCATGGTGATGTTGTGCTTGAACTCCGCCAGCTCGCCGTCCTTCGGCAGCTCGCCGTGCAACAGCAGGTGGCACACCTCGACGAAGTCGGACTTCTCAGCGAGCTGCTCGATCGGATAACCGCGATACAGCAGGATGCCCTTGTCGCCGTCGATATAGGTGATCTTGCTCTCGCAGGCCGCGGTCATCCCGAAGCCGGGGTCGAAGGTGAAGATCCCGAGATCGGCATAGAGCTTGCGGATATCCGCCACCGCCGGGCCGACGCTCGCCTGCACCAGCGGCGCGCTGGTAGACTTGTTGGTGCCGTCGAGCGTGATCGTGACGGAACCCGGGGTGGACGCGTCGCTCATGCGTTGATCCTCGCAGCCGGCGGGACCGGCCGTATTGTTGGAGGCCCGGCACCGTGCGGATGCCCGCCGGCCCCGAACCCTTCTGATGATGCAGCGCAAGATAGGCCGACCGGCGCCCTTGTCCATCCACCGGAGGTAGCGCCCCCGGCCTTGTGCTCCGGACGGAACGCCGGTCCGCGGCGCGTCCCGCGCATGGCAATCCGGCTTACGAAATGCGACGCTCGCCGAAACGAGCGGCCAGTGCTTCAAGATCCGGCAATCGTACCAGGCCCACAGACCCAGCGGCTCCGTCGCAGATACGGCTCTACCAGCCCTGCGGCGCCCGCCCCCCTGTGGCCCAGAGCCCGCGCCCACCGGCCCGCGCCGCTGCCTCAAGCCCGCTCAGGTCGGAGTCGCCGGCCCGGGCCCAGCCTGCCGAAACAAGGGCGCCGTTTAGCTCCGGCCCGTCCCCCGCCAGCTCGCAGCGCCCCAATCCTCGCCCGAACCGGTCCCGCCCGCGCACCCGGCATGAGACGCCCCGCCCGGCCACAAGCCGCGACAGCGCCTCAGCCGAACCCGCCCCGCAGTCGAAATCCCGCCCGCCCGAGTCCCGGCAGCTCTCGCCGCGCGGCGGCGCCTCCAGTCCCCGCAGCCGCACGATCCGGTCGCCGAGGCGGAGCGTGTCGCCATCAACCACCCGCACCGCGGTGGGCGCTGCGCCCCAGTCCTGCTCCACCGGAGAGTTACCGAAGAGCTGCGTCGGCCCCCCGACCCCGATGAGCACCGAAGCGCCGGCCACAAGGCCGAGCAGCAGCAATGGCCCCCGCCAGGCGCGGGGGGAGGGGGCAGGGCGGAAGATGCGACGACGGGGAAGCACGCCGACCTGCCTAGCAAGCCCCGCAGCCCCGGCACAAGCCGTCAGGCAGTGTCTCTCCTGGACATGCCCAGGCCAGATGTCAGCCAGCAAGCTCCGGCAGATCACGCGGTTGCAGGAACCGCACCAGCTGCGCGCCCGCGGCCCCAAGCGAAGCCCAGCTCCCCGGCACCGAGAAATCGGCCAGGGACGCGGATGGATAGGCCTCCGTCAGTGCCTCGGCGCCAACCCCCGTCTCACCGCCTGGAACATCCCCGGCGAGGTTCAGCGCCAGGTCATGCAGCCCCGGGTTGTGCGCGATGAGCAGCACGCTCCCTACCGTATCCGGCACCTCGCGCACCGCCTCCAGCAGCCGCGTCCAGGGCGCGAGGTACAGATCATCCATCGGCTCGACCGGCGGCGCCCCGTCGAGCGTGCCGAGGCCCTCCAGTGTCTGCAGCGTGCGGCGTGAGGAGGAGACCAGAACCAGCCCCGGCCGCAGCCCGAGACCGCGCATCGCCGCTCCCATGGCCGCGGCGGCCCGCCGCCCGCGCGCGTTCAGCGGGCGCGCGTGGTCCGAGAGTGCCGGGTCGTCCCAGGCGGATTTGGCGTGGCGCAAAAGCAGCAACTGACGCATGGACAGAGCCTGCCACAACTGCCGCGGCCTGTCGCGGGCACCCCCGCTCACTCCCGCGCCAGCAGGCCGCGCCCACCCACCCGGCCGTGGAATGCCCTAGCGGCGCGGCGGAGCGTTCATCACCCGCCCGGGGTCGCGGTAGGCCGGAGGCGGCACGGCCGGCGCGGTGCCGCGCTGCTGCCCCCCTACATCCTCCCGCGCCGCCTGGCCCGGGAACACCGAACCCTCGGTCACGCCCACGCTCACCCGCTGGAAGGCCACCTGCGCGGTACCGACCTGGATCCCGTACCAGGACACCGCGGCGCGGGAGATCGCCATGTCGTCGGCCGTTCGCAGGAACCACTGGTCGAAGCCCAGCCGCCGCCGCTTGCCCGAGAGCGTCAGCATGTCCAGCTCGTGTTCCAGCCGGAACGCATTTCCCGTCACTCGGCCGCGCACCGGCCCGGTGGCATCCGTCGCCTCCCCAACCCAGGCTTGGCCCGACGAATCGGCGGGGTCGCGCCGCAGCTTCCAGAAGCGCCGGTCCTCGAAGCTGTCGTCGTAGCGGAAGTGCTCGTCGAAGGTCAGCGTCGTGCCGTCCCAAGCGCCGACCAGCGTGGCCGTGAACCAGCTCTCGATCGCACCCAGACGGGTGGCGAACACTCCGTGGCTGCGCAGCTTCCCGGCGAAGAACTCCTCGGGCCGGAAGGGCGGGCCCTTGCCCTGGAACACCTCCGGCGCCGTCCCGCAGCCGGCGAGCCCCCCGGCGGCACCAAGCGCGGGAAGGGCAAGGAGAAGCGAGCGTCTGGAGGTCATGGGCCGGACCATTCCCCAGCCGAACCGCCTTCGCCAGCCCGTCGTCTCCGCCCCCGCACCCGAGCCCATTCCGCGCGTTAGATCATGTCATGGGCGGTACGAAGCCCGCATCGGGAGAACCGCGAATGAGACGAGCAGCACGGCACACGGCGAGGCGCCCTTTCCGCCGATGACCACGCTGCAACTCGCCGCCCTCCTCATCGCCGGGATCGGGCCCTTTCTGGCCCTGGCGCGGATGCTGGGCGTGCCCACGCCGATCCTCCTCGTCGCGCTCGGGGTCGCCACGGTTTTCATCCCGGGCCTGCCGCAAACGCCGGTCGACCCGCAGCTGCTGATCTCGCTGTTCCTCCCGCCGGTCATCTACGCGGCCTCGATCCGCGTCTCGATCCACCTGCTGCGCTTCACCCTCGGCACGGGCGTCGCCATCGGCATCGCCCTCTCGGCCGTCACCATCCCCCTCGTCGCCGTCGCGGCCCGCGCGCTGCTGCCGGGGCTGGATTGGGCGCCCGCCCTGCTGCTCGGCATCGTCGGCGCCCTGTTCGACACCCGCCTGTTCCACGAGGCCGAGGGAAGGCCGCAGGTGCCCCGCGCCATCGCGGACTCGCTGAAGGTGCGTGAGATCGTGGCCCGCGTCGTCTCCCTTGGCACCCTCATGCTGCTGCTCCGCGCGGTCGAGGACGGGCCGCCCACGCCGCTCGGCGCCGCCGCTGGCTTTGCCTGGGCCATGGCCGCCGGCGCCGCCACCGGATGGGCCCTGGCCCGCGCCACCCTCTGGCTGCGCGGCCGCGCCGGGCCAGCCCCGGTCGAGATCGCGATCGCTTTCGCGCTGCCCTATCTTTGCGCGCTCGCCGCCCAGTGGCTCGGGCTGTCGCTCTCCGCCACCGTCATCGCGGCGGCGCTTACCGTCTCCTCCAGCGACGTCAACCGCGACACCGGCGAGACGCAGACTTCCCCCGAGGCCCGCATCTCCGCCACAGCCTTCTGGGAGGAGGTCAGCCTCCTCCTCTCCGCTGCCCTGTTTCTCCTCGCCGGCCGAGCCCTGCCGGAGGCATTGGGCGCGCTGGAGCAATGGCCGGTCTGGAGGATGGTCGGCACCGCCGTGCTGCTGGTGCTGCTGATCCTCGCCCTGCAATTCGCCTTTTCCTACCTCGCCGCCTGCCTGCCGGCCCCGGCCGATGCACTGCGCGACCGCCAGCCCGAGGTCAGCGAGGAGGGGACGCGCCTGACTGCTGCCGCAGTCATGGCCTGGGCCTGTACCCCCTCGATCCTCGGCATCGTCGTCGCTCTCTCCGCCCCTGAAAGCATGGAAGATCGCGGCCTGACCCTCATCGTCGCTGCCTTCCTCATCCTCGGCGCGGTGGCGGTGCAGGGGCTGACCCTCCGCAGCGCCGTCCGCGCCGCCGCCCTCGGCGATGACGGCGAGCAGAAGAATGAGGAGAGCATCGCCAGCGAGGTCGCCTCGAAGGCGGCGGAGGGCGAGAGCGATGTGCAACGCGGCCACGATGCCGTGCGCCGCGCCCTCCTCCAGTTGCGGGAGGACAACCACATCGGTGACGAGATGCTGCAGAAGATGCTGCGCGAGACCGACCTCAGCGCCCGCGCAGCCGAAGGCCCCGCGGCCGCGTTGCCCGGCGCCGGTCCGCCGAATCCCTGATCGGCACGCCTTCAAAATGGCAGGCTGCCCGCTACCCTGCCGCGATGAACCGGATTCGCGCCCTTCTCCTTCTCCTTCTGCTGCCGCTCGCCGCCTGCGCCGCTCCCGGTCCAATGCCCGCGCCCGAGATCGCCGCACGCCTCCCCGAGCGCGTCGCGGACCAGCACCGTCAGGAGGGCGGGGATCCCACCCCGGGCTTCATCGTCCGCTACGCCTCGCCCAACGGCAACCGCACGACCCTGCTCCTCACCCCCGATCCGGCCCTGGCCTGGGTTGCGGACAGCGAGCCCGCGGACCGGCTTGAACCGCACCTCCGCCGCGCCAACCGAACCCTAGGCGCGGAGCTGCTCGGCCGGCGCGAGGTACCCGGCCTCGCGCGGGTCCAAGTCCGCGCACGCGAACCCGGCAGCGAGGCGATCTGCCTCATCGCCCCCGTCGCGGATCCGCCATCACTGGAAGCCCTCTGCCTGGCCGTCGTCTCCGGCCAGCTTGCCACCGCGCGCATCACCGTGGCCGGGATCCGCGGCACAGGCCGCGACCGGACCGTCTATGCCGGCCATATGGCGATCTTCTTCTTCGAAGCCCTGCGCCGGGCCGGCGTGTCCGGCGGCGTCGCCTCCGCGACGACCGCCGCAGCGCGGGACCCGACTGGCGATGCCGCCGCTCCCCTGTTCCCCGAACGCTCCGAGGCTGCCAATCCGGTTCCGGCCCCGGCGCCTCCGGGGCGCTAAGGACCGCCGTCTTCGGCGCTACAGCCCTGCATAAGGGGAGCGGCACCGCTACCGTCGCGCCATGACCCGGATTCGTGCCCTCGTGCCCCTCCTGCTGCTCGCGGCCTGCGCCGAGCCCGGCGCAGCGCCTGGAGCTTTTCCCAGCGCCGGTCAGCCCGCCTCGTCAGCCGGCAACCCTGCGGCGAAGCCCTCGCCCCTGCCGCCCGCCGAGCCGCTCGCCGCTCAGGCCGTCTCGGCCCGTTTGCCGGACCGGCTCCGAGACCAGACCCGGCTCGCCGCCCTGCCCGAGGCGGGCTCCGGCCGCATCGCGCGCTACAGCGCCTCCTCCGGCAGCACGCTCGACGTGTACCTGATCCCAGCCCCCGGCAGCCCCGATGGGATCGCCGTCCCCGTCTTGGATCGCGAGTACGGACAGGCCGTGCGCTCGCTCCAGGTCACGCTTCGCGGCCGCGGCACCGTCGCGGCCATCGCGCATATCGAGGCCGGGCGCGGGCGCCGGGCGCCGTTCCGGTGCGCGATCGCGACGCTGGCCGCGCCGCCCTCCATGGAGGCGGCCTGCCTCAGCACTGTCTCCGCGCAGGTGGCCCGTCTGCGCCTCACCTCCTTCGGCAGCACGGACCGGGACCTCTACAACTACACCACGGGTATCGCGGCGGACCTCTTCGATGCGCTGCGGGGCCAGTCGCGGCCGGAGCCCCAGGGCATGCCCGGACCCATGCCGGACCCGTACACGGCCGGCCGCAAGCCCGCGCCCTGAGTACCTGAGCCGCGCCTCCCTCAGCCCGCCTTCGCCCGCAGCGGCGGCGCCAGCACATCCGCCGGAATTGGGGAGGCATAAGCGTTTCCGCCCCTCCGCTCCCGCAACTCCGCCTTGGCACGCGCCAGCAGCTCCGGGTCCCGGAACCCGTCCAGCGCGGTCGCTGCCATCACCTTCGCCGCCTGCACCATCCCCTTATGCGCGTGGGCGGATTGACCCTGCGCCACAGCCTGCCAGGTGTGGAACGGCGTTCCCACCGCCCAGCACGCGCCCCAGGCCTGCACCGTCGGCACGATCTGGGACACGTCGCCCACATCCGTGGACCCGGCCTGGGTGATCGGCTGGCCGTCGAAGGGCAGCACGCCCTCATGCAGCGCCACCTCCGCCAGCGCCGGATCCGCCCCGAAGCTGGCCACCTCGGAGGCGATGTCCCCCTCGCTCAGCGAGCGCCGGATCTCCGCCGCGAAGCCCTGGTCCGCCGCGTCGTAGCCCGGCGCGCCCAGCGCCTGGAAATTCCCGTGCAGCGCCATCTCCAGCGTCCGGTTCTGCAGCACCTCCGAGCACGCCTTGTCGATCTCGAAGGACCACTTGGTCCCCGTCATGATCGCCGCCCCTTCCGCGCAGGCCTTCACTCGCTCGAACAGCGCCGCCGCCTCGCTCACCCGGGGCGAGCGGATGAGGTACAGAACCTCCGCATTCGCCTGCACCACGTTGGGCGAGGACCCACCGGAGTTGGTGATGGCGTAATGCACCCGCGCCTCCTGCGGCATGTGCTCGCGCAGGTAGTTCACGCCGACATTCATCAGCTCCACCGCATCCAGCGCCGACCGCCCGAGATGCGGAGACCCCGCCGCATGCGCTGCCTTGCCCTGGAAGCGGAAATAGACCTGGTAGTTCGCCAAATTCCGGATCGACATCACCCCATTGAACGCCCCGGGATGCCAGGTCACGGCCGCATCGAGGTCGTCGAATACCCCCTCACGCGCCATGAAGGTCTTGCCCGAGCCGCCCTCCTCTCCCGGGCAGCCGTAATACCGCACGCGCCCCTTCATCCCAGCCTCGCGCAGCGCATCCCGCGCCGAGACGGCGGCCAGCATCGCCCCCACGCCGAGCAGGTTGTGCCCGCAACCATGCCCGTTGCCGCCGGCCTCGAGCGGGCGCTGCTCAGCCACCCCGGCCTCCTGCGAGAGTCCGGCCAGCGCGTCAAACTCCCCGAGGAAACCGATCACCGGCCCGTCCTCCCCGGCCTCCGCGATGAAGGCCGTCGGAATCCCCGCGACGTTCCGCGTCACCCGGAACCCATCGGCTTCCAACTGAGCGATCTGCACCTCCACCGAGCGCGTCTCGGCGAAGCGCAGCTCCGGCACTGCCCAGATAGCATCCGACACCGCCGTGTAGGCCGGCGCCTTCGCCTCCACGGCATCGGAGAGGCGGTCGAGGAGAATGGGATCGTTCTTCATGGCCGCGCCTTCTAATCCCGCCCGCATCCCAGGTCACCAAGGTGACGCCAGGACAGCGGGGTGCCGGGAAGACACCACGCGGCGCCCGGCCGCGCGGTGCCGCAGGTCACAACCGTGAGTTCAGGTTATCTCGACGACGAGCTTTCCGAAGTTCCGCCCCGCCAGCAGCCCCACAAAGGCCTCCGGCGCCCGCTCCAGCCCCTGCACCACATCCTCGCGGTACCGCAGCGAACCCTCGCGCAGCCAGGCCGCCCCGGTGCGCGGCCAGTCCTGGAAGGCACGCGGATGGTCCCGCACGATGAAGCCCTGAAGCTTCAGCCGCTTCCGCACCACCTGCATCAGGTTCGGCCCTGGCGCCGGCTCGGCGTCGTTGTACTCCGCCACCATCCCGCAGAAGGCCACCCGCGCGAAGTCGTTCAGCAGCGGCCACACCGCCTTCTGCACGGCGCCGCCAACATTCTCGAAATAGCTGTCGATGCCATCCGGGCAGGCCGCTGCCAGCAGCGCCGGGAAATCCGCCGCGCGATGATCCACGCAGGCCGGGAAACCAAGCTCCTCCCGCACGAAGGCGCATTTTTCCGCGCTCCCCGCGATGCCGACCACCTTCGCGCCCATCCGCATGGCGATCTGCCCCGCCACGCTCCCCACCGCGCCCGAGGCCGCCGACACCACGAAGGTCTCCCCAGGCCGCGGCGGCGCGATCTCTGTGGTACCGACCCAGGCCGTCGTCCCCGGCATGCCCAGCACGCCAAGTGCCGTGGTCACCGGCGCCGCTGCCGGGTCCAGCTTGCGCAGCCCGCTCGCCGGTACGGCCGAGAACCGCTGCCACCCCATGCCCCCAAGCACCCAGTCACCGGGCTGGAACCGCCCCGTCGGGTCCTCCACCACTTGCGCAACCGTCTGCCCCTCCATGACAGCCCCGATCTCGACCGGCGCCGAGTAGGACTTCGCCGCGCTCATCCGCCCGCGCATGTACGGATCGAGCGAAAGGAACCGGTTCCGAAGCAGCGCCTCGCCGGATCGGGGCCGGGGAGGGGCCTCCTCCCCCATTTCGAAATGCTCCGGCCCCACCTGACCCTCGGGGCGAGCCTTCAGAAGAACGCGGAGGTTGCTCTCGGCCATCGATCTCTCTCTGCCTCTCGGCGTGCTGTGTTCGCCGCAGGCTGGCATCCCGTCCACGCCCGGTCACCACAGCCACCCCGCACATCGGCGGCACCGGCGGCCGCGGCGCCCGCTGGCGCCCCGGTTCCGCCGGCGCTACAGCCGCCCGATGATCCCAGCGGCCCCTACCTCCCGATGCGCCTGATCGGCCTCGCCGGCTGGAGCGGCGCGGGCAAGACCACTCTTCTCGCCGCCCTCATCCCCTGGCTGAAGGGAAGGGGCCTCACTGTCTCGACGATAAAGCACGCCCACCACGCCTTCGACATCGACCAGCCTGGCAAGGACAGCCACACGCACCGCAAGGCGGGCGCTTCCCAGGTTCTCGTCTCCTCCGCGAACCGCTGGGCTCTGATGACGGAGCTCCGCGGTGCGCCCGAACCCGCGCTGCGCGACCTGCTCGCCCATCTCGCCCCCGTGGACCTCGTCCTGATCGAGGGCTTCAAGCGCGACCCTCACCCCAAGATCGAGATCCATCGTGCCGCCAACGGCAAGCCCTGGCTGCACCCCGATGATCCCGCCATCCGCGCCGTCGCCGCCGACATCCTGCCACCTTCGCCGCTCCCGCATGCCGCGCTGGACGACATCCCCGCCGTGGGCGCGCTGGTGCTCGAGCATGCGGCCCCTTGGGCGGCGCCCCCGCCGGGCTGAGCCGCGCGCGTCCAAAATGGGCCGCTCAGGATGCGCCGCTCAGGAGGCGCTGGTGTCCTCCAGATCCGTCCAGATGTTCTCGCCGTCGCCCTTGTAGTCCTCGTGCCCGACCTCCTCGAACACGACGTCCGACGTGAAGGTGTTGTCGCCCCACTCCCCCTCGCGCCAGGCCGTCAGCCACTTCGCCACCTCCTCCGCGCGGAACTCGAAGATGCCCTTGTCGTCGGGCGCATCGCGCTGGCCGAAGGTGTACATCGAGGCATCGAGGTAGCGGTAAAGGTCCAGCCCGTCCTGCCGCAGCAGCCCATCCTCCGACAGGCCCGTGAACAGCGTCTGCAGCTCCTCGCGATGCGCGTCCATCGCTTTGCGGTTCTTCTCGTCCAGGATGATGTCCGGGATCAACGTCGCCGCCGACAGGATGGCCGAGATGAAGAAGGAGGGCGCCGCCGCCGCCTTGATCGCGTTCAGCCCGCCCAGCCCCGCGAAGGAGAAGACCCCCGCCGCCGTGCCGAAGGCGCCCGAGGCCACCTGCAGCGCGCCCTTCGCCACTGTCTCGTCGCTGCCGCTGCTCAGCCCGTTGCGGATTGTCAGCCCGCCGATCACCGAATCGGCGATGCCCACGAAGCTGTTGGCGCCCGCATCCAGCACCTGCAGCACGGCGGAGGCGCCGCGCTTCCAGCCGCTCATGCCCTCGGGCAGGTCCGGCCGCTTCTGGAAGCCGTTCGCCATGCCGTCGATCAGCTTCTGCGTGTCCGCGCCCTCGATGCCCCTGAAGTAGCCCGCCGCGCGCTTCGGATCGCTGCTGCCGTCGATCTCGGCATTCACGTTCCGGGTGAACTCCTCCAGCACCTCCGGCGTCGCGGTCAGCCCGCCGCCGATCGTCTCGGACCGCTTGCCGAAGAGATCGGGCAGCGACTTGTCGAGCCCCAGCAGCTCGTTGGTCTTGGTCCCGTTGATCGAATCCGTCATCCGGGTGCCGAGATTCACGAAGTGCCGCCCGGCTCCGATGAAGCTGATGAACTCCTTGGCGATGCCCAGCCGCTCCTCCGGCGTATCCGCCAGCGTGCCGCCCTTACCGGTCAACTGGTAGATGCCCGAAGCCAGCGAGACGAGCCCGCCGGCCGAGCCCAGCATTCCGTTCGCGTTCATCTCGCTGATCGCCTTCAACCCGCCGCCGCCCGCGGCCTCGCCAACCGACTGGTACTTGCCGCCGCTGCCCATCAGCCGCTGGATGTCGTCAGTCGTGACTTGCCCGTTCTTCGAGTAGAGCGCGCCCAGCTCCTGCATCGCGTTGCCGAAGTTCTTGGCCGTCACCTTGTCCTGCAGCACCTCCTTCAGGAACTTCTCGGACTCCACGAGGCGGCGCCCGGCATCGATGCCGAGCTTCTTGATCACCTGCAGGATCACCTTCCCCGTGTCCTGCGTCGCCGTGGTCAGGTTCTCCGCGCTCACCTGATCCGGGTTCGCCATCAGCGCGTCCAGATCCATCGTCAGCGCATCCACCTGCGCAGACTGCGCGAAACCCGCCGCCTTCTGCGGATCCATCACGAGGAGCGCGTCGAAGGTGCTGGCGATGTCGTCCTTCGCGACCTCGCCCTTGCCCGCCGCGCGCAACTCGCCAAGGTACTTCATGTAGTCGGTGCCGAAGGCCATTTGCTCCAGCCGGCGCATCGCCTCCTCGCCGCCCTCCGCCTTGCCCAGGCTCGCCTTCCGCTCCGCCGCCAGGTCCTTGCCCACGGCGTCGGACCCCATCAGCTCGGGGATCCGCGCATCCACCTTCTCCGCATCGACGATGGTGCCGAAATCCTTGCCCGTTGCGTGGTTCAGCGACTGCCCGCTGGCCATGTCGAGCCCGACCATGTTCAGCCCGTCCTCCGACGCGCCCTTGGCCTGGATGGCACGGTACAGCTGCGCGCGCTCATCGCTCGCGGGGATGTCGCCCTTCTCGATCCCGGACTTCCAGTTCTTGACCAGGTTCTGCCAGGTCAGCTCGTTGACCGTCAGCTTGCGGTCCTTGTCCTTGGAATCCGTCTCGCTCGTCTTCAGCGCTCCCAGGTCCAGCTCGCCCGAGCCCGGCATCTTCCCCTCGCGCCGCGCATCGTCCACGGCCTTCGCCGCCTCGCCCGCATGCGCTTCGCCATACTGGGCGGCAGCACGGTCGTAGAGGCCGGGATTCACGTCGCGCGAGATATGCAGGTGCTGACCGTCCACCTCGATGCCGATGAAGCCCTGCTCCTCGTTCGGCGCCAGCACCTTCGCGCCCGCCAGTGCCTCCTTCGAGATCTGCCGGCCACCATCCACCATGGCAAAGCCGTCATCCCAGCCTTTCACCGTCGCGCCAACCTTGTCCGCCAGCTCCGGCGTCAGCTCGCGCTGCACCATCACCTCACGCCCATCGCTCAGCCCCAGCTTCCACAGCGCCCCGCCCTCGTAGCTCACCCAGGTCGAGATCTTCTCCAGCGGCAGCGTGTCGCCACCGCGCAGCACCTCCGCACCCTCGCCCTTGATGACGTCCCGCTGCACATCCGGAATGGCGGACAGCGCCTCCGCGTAGGCGTAGAGGCCAGGATTGTCGGCGCGCCGCACAACTGTCGTCTCCCCGCCCGAACGGAAAGCCAGCGCCTCACCGGCCAGCTCCGGATGCTCCGCCATATAGCGTTCGGGCAGGCCGACGACCTCCGTGCCACGCACCGGCGGCCAGGTCTCGTTGCCCCCGGCGACGCGGAACTCCCCGCTCTTGCCGGCGTGCTCGCGCAGGGCGTTCCCAAGGATCTCGGCAAAGCGCTGGGCGTCGGTCGGCGCGGGCGCGGCGGACGAGGTGGGGCCGGTGCTGGCTTCGACACGCATGGGAGAACCTCCGTGGCTGGGCTGCCCCGACGATGCAGGGCGGGCGCAGGTTCCCCAGTCGGCCCCCGGTGTGAAACGTCGGTTCCGTGACGGCTCGATGAAACCGGGCCTCTCAGGCCCCAAACTCAGGCCCTACAACTCACCCCCTAAAACTCAGGCTCGCTTGCCGCCTGGGCGCGGGCGAGTTCCACCAGCTCTTCCGGCGTATTGGCGTTGAGGAACGGCTCTCCGGCCCACTCCACCAGCGCGTAGCCATGCTCCCGCGCCCACCGGCTCACCTTTCCCTCGCCGGCCAGCACCGCCGCCCGCAATGCCTCGCGCAGGGAGACCGGCCAGATCGCAACCGGCGGATGGATGTCCCCGCCCGAGGCCGCACAGGCGATTGGCGCCGCCGCTTCCCGCAGCCGCGCCGCGAGGTCCGGCGGCACCAGCGGCGTATCCCCGGGCACCGACAGAACCCAACCCATGCCGAGGGACGCCGCATGGTCCATCCCGGCCAGGATCCCCGCCAGCGGCCCGGGATGGCCAGGAATGGAATCCGCCAAAACCGCCAGCCCCGGCGCCACCTCGGCGAAGCGCGACGGATCGCCATTCGCGCTGACCGCCAGCGCGGAGACCTGCGGGCGCAGTCGCTCGAGCAGCACGGCCATCATCGGCCGGCCATTGATCGGCAGCAGCGCCTTGTCGCCACCTCCCATACGCCGCGCCTGCCCACCGGCCAGCACGACACCGAGAATGCGGCGGTCAGCCCCCTCCACCTAGCCGCGTCCGCGCAGCGCCAGCGGCCGGAGCAGGAAGGCGGTGCCCCAGCCCCAGGCCGCGCCAATCAGCGGCAGCACCCAGGGCGGCGTTGAGCGCGGCAGGTGCTGCGGTACGAGATAGGCCGCCGCCACCCCCAGCACCGCGCCGGAGATCAGGTCCGGCAGCGGCGCCCAGCGCAGGAACAGCCCGATCAGCACGCCACCAGCAGCCCCAAGCAGGCAGAACCAGGCGAGCCAGGGCAGCCCGTGCGGCCCCGCCGTCTGAACATAGGCTGCCAGCGGCATCACCTTGGCGATGTGATGCAGCAGGAACAGCGTCGAATCGCGGAAGACGATGACCGACAATGCCCCGCAGGGCGCCCCGAACAGGAGCGCCCTTCGGAGGTCTTCCTTCACGAGGCCGCGCGCTCCGCTACGCACTCGCGCAGCGCATCGCCCAGGATGTCCATGCCCTCATTCACCAGCGTGTCCGAGGTGGTCAGCGGGCAGAGGAAACGGATGACATTCGCCCGCACGCCGCAGGAGAGCAGGATCAGACCCTTCTCCGCCGCACGCGCCACCAGCGCCCGCGTCAGGTCCGGATCCGGGCGGTCGGCATCGCCATTGGCTACTAGCTCCATCGCCACCATCCCGCCGACCGCGCGAATATCGCCGACGATGCCGGTCAGCGAGTTGCTGCCCTGCAGCTCCTTGATGCGCCGCACCAGCAGCGCGCCGATCTCGTTGGCGCGCTCGATGAGGCCCTCCTCCTCGATCACGTCCAGCACCGCATTACCCGCCGCGCAGCCCAGCGGCGAGCCGCCATAGGTGCCGCCCAGCCCGCCGACCTTCGGCGCATCCATGATGGAGGCCGTGCCGGACACCGCGGAGAGCGGGAACCCGCCCGCCAGCGACTTCGCCATCGTCACCAGGTCAGCCTGAACCCCGGTGTGCTCCATGGCGAACATCTTGCCCGTGCGCGCGAAGCCGGTCTGCACCTCGTCCGCGATCAGCAGGATACCGTACTTGTCCGCGATTGCGCGCAGCCCCTGCATCAGCTCCGGCTGCGCCTGGTAGAAGCCGCCCTCGCCCTGCACGGGCTCGATGATGAAGGCCGCGATCCGCTCGGGATCGATGTCGGACTTGAACAGCGTCTCGATGGCTTCCAGCGTGTCCGCCACCTCCTTGCCGTGATAGGCCACGGGGAAGGGCAGGTGGTAGATATCGGCGGGCATGGGCCCGAAGCCCACCTTGTACGGCACCACCTTGCCCGTCAGCGCCATGCCCAGAAGCGTGCGGCCATGGAAGGCGCCGGAGAATGCGATCACGCCCGGCCGCCCGGTATGGGCGCGCGCGATCTTCACCGCATTCTCCACCGCCTCGGCCCCGGTGGTCAGGAAGATGGTCTTGGCCGGCCCGCGCACCGGCGCGATGGCGTTCAGCCGCTCCGCCAGCCGGATATAGCTCTCATAGGGCGTCACCTGGATGCAGGTGTGGGAGAAGTTCTCCAGCTGCGCCTGCACGGCCGCCTTCACCTTCGGGTGCAGGTGCCCGGTGTTCAGCACCGCGATCCCGCCGCCGAAATCGATGTAGCGCTTGCCCTCGACATCCGTGACCTCGGACCCTTTGGCCTTGGCGGCGAAGACGGGCAGCGAGATGCCCAGGCCCCGCGGCACGGCCGCTTCGCGGCGCGCCTGCAGGGCGGCATTGGTCGGGCCCTCCTCGATGGCGGCCGTCGCCTCGCCTGAAATGGTGGTGCCCATGGATAAAATCTCCCGTCGCGCTGGCCGGAAATTGCTCTGGGCGGCGCTCGGGGGCAAGGCTCAAGGCGCAGGAAGCCGCCCTGGTCCATCCCGTATTCCATCCGATGACGGCCCGGCCCCGCAATTCTATCGCGCGCCCTTGTGCTGCGCCGCCCTTGCGGCGGGGAACCTCCGCGCGCAACTTGCGCCCGCTTTCAAAGGGGGAGTCGCGATCCGTGAATGGTGCCCATAGCCTGGTCCACACGCTGCTGAAGTCCGGCGTGGACACCTGCTTCGCCAACCCCGGCACCAGCGAGATGCACTTCGTTGCCGCCCTCGACCAGATCCCGGGCATGCGCTGTGTCCTGGGCCTGCAGGAGAATGTCGTCACCGGCATGGCCGACGGCTACTGGCGTATGGCCGGCAAGCCCGCCTGCACCCTGCTCCATTGCGGCCCCGGCCTCGCCAACGGCCTGGGCAACCTGCACAACGCTCGCCGCGCCCGCTCCGGCATCGTCAACATCGTCGGCGACCACGCCACCTACCACCGGCCATTCGACGCCCCGCTGACGGCGGATACCGAGGGCTGGGCCCGCCCGGTCTCCGCCTGGGTCCGCACCAGCTCCTCCTCCGCCGATGTCGGGCGTGACGCCGCGGTGGCCGTCCAGGCCGCCCGCACCGCCCCCGGCGGCATCGCCAGCCTCATCCTGCCCTCGGACGCCTCATGGAACGAGGGCGGCGAGGTCGCCGAGGCCCTGCCCGTGCCCCAGGCCCAGGCCCCCGATCCCGCCGCGGTCCGCACCGCCGCCCGCATCCTGCGGGAGGGCAAGAACGTCCTGATCCTGATCGGTGGCCAGGCTGTGCGTGAGAACGGCCAGGCCCTCGCCTGGCGCATCGTCCAGCACACCGGCGCCAGGCTGCTCGCCGAGGGTTCCAACGCCCGCGTCGCCCGCGGCCGCGGCCGCGTGCAGCTCGAGCGCGTGCCCTATGTCGCCGATGTCGCCATCAAGGCGCTCGCCGATGTCGAGCACCTCATCCTCGTGAACGCCAAGGCCCCGGTCGGCTTCTTCGCCTATCCGAACAAGCCCTCCATCCACTATCCGGCGGGTGCCCAGGTCCATGTCCTCTCCCGCTTCGAGCAGGACCCCGAGGCCGCCCTCCAGGCCCTGGCGGACGAGCTGGGTGCCCCACAGGCCGCCATCCCCGACCCCGGCCCACGCCCTGAGCCCGTCCGCGGCGCCCCGACGCCGGAAGGCCTCGCCCGCACCGTCGCCGCCCTGATGCCCGAGAACGCCATCATCTCCGACGAGAGCGTCTCCTACGGCCGCGGCTTCTACCCCGAGACCCATGCCGCCCCGCCGCATGACTGGCTGCACCTCACCGGCGGCGCCATCGGCGACGGTCTGCCCGTCGCCACGGGTGCCGCCATCGGCGCCGGCGGCCAGCGCCGCGTCATCAGCCTTCAGGCCGACGGCTCGGCCATGTACTCGCTCCAGTCCCTCTGGACCCAGGCGCGCGAGAAGCTGCCGGTTACGACCATCATCCTGTCCAACCGCAAGTACCAGATCCTGATCGGCGAATACTCGGGCGTCGGCGCCAATCCGGGCCCCACCGCGATGAACATGCTTGATCTGGGCAATCCGGACCTCAACTGGGTGAAGCTCGCCGAGGGCATGGGGGTGGAGGCCGCGCGGGCCGAGACCCTGGACGCGCTGGCCGACCTCCTGGCCCAGAGCGTAAGCCGCCCCGGCCCCTTCCTCATCGAACTCGTCGTCTGACGGAGAGCACGTTCATGACCGCCTATCCCAAGGTCCAGCTTCATATCGATGGCGAGTGGCGCGATTCCCGCTCGGGCAAGGTGCTCGAGGTCATCAACCCCGCCACCGAGGAGGTGATCGGCACCGTCGCCCATGCCGGCATCCCCGATCTGGACGAAGCGCTGGAAGCCGCCCAGCGCGGCTTCGAGATCTGGCGCAAGACCTCGGTCTTCGAGCGCTACAAGCTGATGCGAAAGGCCGCCGACATCCTGCGCGGCCGCGCCGACACCATCGCCGCCATGATGACCGCCGAGCAGGGCAAGCCGCTCGTCGAGGCGAAGATGGAGACGCTGGCCGCCGGCGACATCATCGAGTGGATGGCCGAGGAAGGCCGCCGCGCCTATGGCCGCGTCATCCCCGCCCGCGCCGAGGGCATCTACCAGCTCTCGCTGCGCGAGCCCGTCGGCCCCGTCGCCGCCTTCACGCCCTGGAACTTTCCGATCAACCAGGTCGTCCGCAAGCTGTCTGCCGCGCTCGCCACCGGCTGCTCCATCATCGTGAAGGCGCCCGAGGAGACCCCGGCCTCCCCCGCCGAACTGATCCGCGCCTTCATCGATGCCGGCATTCCCAAGGGCGTGGTCCAGCTCGTCTACGGCATCCCCGCCGAGATCAGCGAGTACCTCATCCCGCACCCCGTGATCCGCAAAATCACCTTCACCGGCTCCACCCCGGTTGGAAAGATGCTCGCCGGCCTCGCCGGCCAGCACATGAAGCGCGCCACGATGGAACTCGGCGGCCATGCCCCCGCCATCGTCTTTGACGACGCCGACATCCAGAAGGCCGCCAAGACCCTCGCCGCGTCGAAGTTCCGCAACGCCGGCCAGGTCTGCGTCTCGCCGACCCGCTTCCTGATCCAGGAGCGCAGCTTCGACGAGTTCCTGGAGACTTTCACCACCTACGCCAAGTCGATCAAGGTCGGGAACGGCATGGAGGAGGGGGTTTCCATGGGCCCGCTCGCCAATGACCGCCGCGTTCCCACCATCGAGACCCTGGTGCAGGACGCGGTCGGCCGCGGCGCCAAGCTGCAGACGGGCGGCAACCGCATCGGCAACAAGGGCTACTTCTACGAGCCGACGGTGATCTCCAATCTGCCTCTCGACGCCCGCGCCATGAACGAGGAGCCCTTCGGCCCGCTCGCCCTGGTGAACCGGTTCTCTGACTTCGACGAGGTGGTGCAGGAATCCAACCGCCTGCCCTTCGGCCTCGCCGCCTATGCCTTCACCGGCTCGGCCACCACTGCCCAGCGCGTCGCTGCCAATGTCGAGACGGGGATGATGACCATCAACCATCTCGGCCTCGCGCTTCCCGAAGTGCCCTTCGGCGGCGTGAAGGACAGCGGCTACGGCTCCGAGGGCGGGTCCGAGGCGCTGGAAGCCTATCTCGTCACCAAGTTCGTCACCCAGGCCGGGCTCTAGCCCCGGCTGCGGGCCCGCTGGCAACGGCGGGCCCGAACGACGCGCGAAAGGTCATCGATGCCGTCACGGCTCTGGTCCCTGGGCATCCTCCTCGTCGCCATCGGCATCGCCGCCCATGTGGTCGGCTGGGACACCCTGCTCTGGCTCCCCCGGGTGATCCTCGACTCCTTGTTCTGGGTTCCTGAAGCGCTGATCGACACCATCCGCGCCGCCCCCGGCACCTTCGCCATCATCGCGCTCGGCGTGGTGCTGATGGTGGTGGCCCGCATCAAGGGGCGCCGCCAGGGCTAGATGCCCTGACGAGATCTCACACCCGCAGAACCTTCCATCCTTCCCCGGGGCTCCGCATCACTCTGCCTGCCGCTTGGCCGGCACTCGGCGATGCCTGAGCCAGACCCTCCGGCCACGACAGTTTCGAGACGGAAGCTCAGGCATGACGAACCAGCCCCCCGACCGCCAGCCCTCGAAGCCGGACGCCGCGCACGACGCAAGCACGGCCACGGAGATCGTGGAGCGCGATGCCTGGCTCGACCTCTTCGAGGCCGCACCGGCTCAGGTGAAGGCCACACTCGGGCTGGCGAGCACCACGGTCGGCGCCATGGCCCTGCTGGCCTGCACCGCAATCCCGATCACCGAACTGAACCGCGCGATGGCGGTCGGTGCGGCGAGACCGCCATCCCCGCAGGAGCTTGATGCCGCCCTCGAGTGGCTGGATTACAAGGCCGCTCCAGGCTGGGCACTCCAGATCGCTCCCGCCAACAACACGGGAGCTACAAAGGACGTCATCCGCCGCGAGGGGCTGGAAGCGACCGGTGCGGGCTGGGTCAAGTTCGTGCAGGCACTGCCGGCAGCATCAGATTGGACACCCAGGACGGAGGCGACCGTCAGCCCTCTCGGCATAGGCCAGGCGGAGACCTTCGGGTCCACCGTGCAGGCAGGGTTCGGCCTCCCCGAAGCCTGCGCCGACTGGTTCGCCGCGATCGTCGGCCGGCCGGGCTGGCACTGCTTTCTCTCGACCCTGAACGGTGAGCCGGCTGGCGCCGCCGCCATGTTCCTCTCCGGCAATGCCGCCTGGTGCGGCATGTCCGCCACCTTGCCATCGCATCGCGGCCGCGGCGTGCAGGCCAGCCTCATCGCTGCACGGCTGAAGCAGGCAACCGAACACGGTGCCGTCCTGGCCACCAGCGAGACGGGCAATCCGCCATTGGAGGACGAGCAGGGCTTCTCGTCCTTTCGCAATCAGAAGAGGGGCGGCTTCGCAGCGGTGTACATCCGGCCCAACTTCAAGCGGCCGTCCAAGGCGACCTAGCGCCCGTCATCACCAGAATTGGCACTGTCGCCGAAATGGGCAGAGATCCGGGCCGCAAGTTCCCGCCGCTAGGCCGGCCACTCCAGTCCCGGTTCATACCGCACCGAGACAAAGCAGAGCCCCTCCGCCGGCGCTGTCTGCCCCGCCCGCTGCCGGTCCCGTGAATCCAGTACCGACCGCGGCCAGGACACTGGCCGCGCCCCGCGCCCCACCTGCGCCAGCGTCCCCACGAGGTTGCGAACCTGATGATGCAGGAAGGAGCGCGCCTCCACCTGCACCACGATCTCCTCGCCGAAGCGCGAAACATTCAGCCGGTCCAGCGTCCGTAGCGCGTCCTTCGCCTGACAGGCCGCCGCGCGGAAGGCCGAGAAGTCGTGGTGTCCCAGCAGCCCCTGCGCCGCCTCATGCATCGCAGTGGCATCCAGCCGCTGCGGCACATGCCACACCCGCCCGAGATCCAGCCCCGGCCGCGCTCGCCGGTTCAGGATCCGATACCGGTACACCCGATGCACCGCCGAGAACCGCGCGCTCCACTCCTCGGGCGGCCGCGCTACCGACAGCACGGAAACCGGATGGGGCCGCGTCCGCGTGTTCAGCGCCTCGCGCACCCGCTCAACCGGCAGGTCGGCCGCCAGATCCACCTGCGCGACCTGCCCCTCGGCATGCACCCCGGCATCCGTCCGCCCGGCCGCGCCGACCACAGGCTCCACCCCGCCATTCAGCGGCGCCGCGGCCTCCTCCAGCACCTGCTGCACGGACATCCCGTCTTTCTGCCGCTGCCAGCCGACGAAAGGGGTGCCGTCATACTCGACCAGCAGGGCGTAGCGTGGCATCAGCCCAGCACGGTGCCGGGCGGCACGGGCGTACCGCGCAGGAAGGACCCGGCCTCCATCGCCCCGCGCCCCGCCCGCTGCACGCGCGTCAGCCGCAGCGCCGTCCCGCCGCAGCAGGCCACCAGCAGCGCCTCGTCCAGCACCGTCCCCGGCGCCGCATCCCGCCCCGGCGCCGGCTCGGCCGATAACACCCGCAGCACCTCGCCATTCCAGGCGGTGTAAGCGCCTGGCCAGGGACTCATCGCCCGAACCCGCCGGTCCACGGCCTCGGCCGGCGCGGCCCAGTCCAGCCGCCCGTCCTCCTTGCCCAGCTTCGGCGCATAGCTCGCGCCCTCCTCCGGCTGAGGCACGGGGGAGGGGTCCTCGGCCAGCGCCCGCAGGATCAGCCGCGCGCCCATCTCTGAAAGCCGGTCATGCACATCGGGCGTCGTATCGCGAGGCCCGATCGGCGTGGCCTCCCGCAGCAGCATCGGCCCGGTATCCAGCCCCTCATCCATCCGCATGATGGTGATGCCCGTCTCCGCATCCCCCGCCAGCACGGCCGCATGGATCGGCGCCGCGCCGCGCCAGCGCGGCAGCAGGCTGGCATGGATGTTCAAGCACCCGAGCCGCGGCGCATCCAGCATCGGCTTGGGCAGGATCAGCCCATAGGCGACCACGACAGCCGCATCCAACCCCAGCGCCGCAAAGGCCTCGTGCTCCGTCACATCCTTGCGGACCCGCGCCGGCGTACGAACCGGCAACCCCATCTCCAGCGCGGCCTGGTGAACGGGGCAGGGGGTTTCCCGCTGCCCGCGCCCCGCCGGTCGCGGCGGCTGGGAATAGACCATGGCGACCTCATGCCTAGCGCCAACAAGCGCCCGCAGCGCCGGCACGGAAAAGGCCGGGCTTCCCATGAAGGCCAGCCGCAGCCGGGCAGGGGCGGTCACATCGCCTCCCGCGACTTCAGCTTCTGCTCCTTCAGGAACTTCTTCAGCAGCATGTTCCGCTTCAGCGGGCTCAGCAGGTCGGTGAACATCACCCCGTCCAGGTGGTCGATCTCATGCTGCAGGCAGGTGGCCAGCAGGTCGTCCGCCTCCATCTCCCGCCGAGATCCGTCCAGCTCCCGCCAGCGCACCTTCACCCGCGCCGGCCGCTCCACATCCGCGTACTGGCCGGGAATGGAAAGGCACCCTTCCTCGCGCACCGCCCGCTCGTCGCTGATGGCAACGATCTCGGGATTCACCAGCACCATCGGCTCCGGCTTCTCGTTCCGCTGCAGGTCGAGCACGACCAGCCGAAGCGCCTCGCCCACCTGCGGCGCCGCCAGCCCGATGCCAGGCGCCTTGTACATCGTCGCCAGCATCCGCGGCGCGAGCGCCCGCACCCGTTCCCCGTCGCCCTCGGCCACCGCACGGGCCTTGGCGCGCAGGATCGGCGCGGGGTGGAGCAGGATGGGGAGGAGAGGGATGTCGGTCATGGCGCTTACGGCCGGGATGTAGGGCAGATTGGCGCCCGGCGGAATGCGCGCCGTGCAGGGCAGGTGAACGGGCCGCAACCCCGGCTCCAGCCGCTTGCAACGCACCGTGCGATCGCCAATATCCAAACGGTGGGACGGTGCCTCAATGGGCTGCCCCTCATGGCCTCGCTTCCCGGAGGATGCCGCAAGATGTCCCGCTCGCCGGTCTTCGGATCGCCCTTGTTCCTCGGCTTCGACCATCTCGAGCAGATGCTCGACCGCGTGCAGAAGAACGCCGAAGGTTACCCGCCCTACAATATCGAACAGCTCGCCGCCGACCGGCTGCGCATCACCCTGGCCGTGGCCGGTTTCGCCATGGACGACCTCCAGATCACCCAGGAGGACAACCAGCTCGTGATCCGCGGTCGGCAGAAGGACGATTCTGACGGGCGCGTATTCCTGCACCGCGGCATCGCCGCACGGCAGTTCCAGCGCGCCTTCGTCATCGCCGAGGGCATCGAGATTGAGGGCGCTTGGCTCGACAACGGCCTACTGCATGTCGAACTCC
This sequence comes from Roseomonas sp. WA12, assembly GCF_054165765.1. NCBI lineage: Bacteria > Pseudomonadati > Pseudomonadota > Alphaproteobacteria > Acetobacterales > Roseomonadaceae > Roseomonas > Roseomonas sp. WA12. Next base: position 1,002,372 of record NZ_CM135108.1, read on the forward strand.
GCCGTCCCCAGCCCGAGGTCCGCGTCCGCAATATCCAGATCAGCGGCCGCACCCGTCCCGTGATGGACGGCCTTGGCTGATCCACCCAGGCCTGATTTCGATCAGGCAGGCGCACTTCCTTCCCCGCCCAGCACCGCCCCGCCGAACCGGGGAGCGGAACGGGCGTTACCAGCCCGCAGGCCATTCCGGCTGCGGGCGAGGAGATAGAGATGAACCCGACCCCGATCACCCTGCGTAACCTCTCCCCGGTCGACTGGGCCCGCTTCGGCGCGCAGGAGATGGCCTATATCCGCCCCGTCACGGTGAACGGCACGCAGGCCGTCGCCATCCACGCCGCGGACGGCACGCCCATCGGCGCCGCCCCCACCGAGGCCCTGGCCATTGCCGCCATCCTCCAGCACGAGATGGCGCCCGTCCTCGTCCACTGAGGGTTGGTGGCCGGACTGATCCGCCGAGGCTCCTCCAGCCTCGGCGTGTCCGCCTCCGACATACCCCAGAGACACGAGGAGGGGGTGAAGAGAGGAGACCTTCTTCTCCCTTCTGGAGCCACGAACGCCCCTAGAGCGTTGGCGTAAGCTTCTCCCGCTTGCGCTGCACCGAGGATGGAATGCGAAGCGCGTCCCGGTACTTCGCCACCGTCCGCCGCGCGATATCCACCCCTTCGGCCCGCAGCCGCTCGACGATGGCGTCGTCCGACAGCACGTCCTCCGCCGTTTCCGCCCCCACCATATCGCGAATGCGGTGCCGGATTGCCTCTGCGGAGAAGCTTTCCCCGCCATGCGTTCCGGCAATCGCAGTTGTAAAGAAGTACTTCAGCTCCAGCGTCCCGCGGGGGGTGGCAATGTACTTGTTGGCGGTCACGCGGGAGACGGTGCTCTCATGCATCCCGAGCTCGTCCGCCACATCCCGCAGGATCAGCGGCCGCAACTGACCGACACCGTGGCGGAAGAATCCTTCCTGCCGCCGCACGATCTCGGCGGCCACGCGCAGGATGGTGTTGGCCCGCTGCTCCAGGCTCCGCACCAGCCAGTTCGCGGCCTGCAGCTTCTCGGCGAGAAACGCCCGGTCCTCCTTGCTGCGCGTGCCAGTATGGGCGGTCGCGTGGAAGCCGCGGTTCACCAGCACGCGCGGCAACGTCTCCGGGTTCAGCTCCAGCATCCAGGTGCCGTCCGGCAGCCGCCGCATCAGCACATCCGGCACCACCAGCGGCGCGACATCCCCATCCGAGTCCACCCCGGGCTTGGGATTCAGCCGGCGGATCTCCGTCACCATGCCCGCCAGATCCTCGGCATCAACGCCGCAAACGCGCAGCAGCCCGGCCGTGTCCCGCCGCGCCAGCATTTCCAGATTGTCCAGCATCGCCTGCATCGCGGGATCCAGCCGGTTCAGCTCCGCCAGCTGCACCGCCAGGCACTCCTTCAGGTCGGCGCAGAACAGCCCGCAGGGGTCGAAGCGCTGCATCCGCCGCCGCACGGCCGCCACCACGGCCTCTTCGCAGCCCAGCGCCTGCGCGATGGCCGCGTCCGTCACCGCCAGCCGCCCCACAGGGTCGAGCAGCGCGATCATCTGTCCGGCGATCAGCCGGTCCCGCACATCGCCGAAGGCCAGCCGTGCCTGCTCGGCCAACAGCTCTCGCAGGGAACGCGGGCGCTCCCCCGCGATCTCCTCCAGGCTCCGCCCGTCCTCATCCCAGGCGTCCGCCCGCGCGCCGCGGGAGGCGGGATACAGCGCATCCCCGCTTTCGTAGCTGGAGGACCAGTCTGCCTCGATCGGGCTGCTCGCCTCCTCCGACATGGTGGGGGAGGATGCCGCCTCGAAGCAGTCCGGCTCCACCGCGACGGGGGCTGCGGGCGCGCTGCCCTCCTCGCGCTCCAGCATCGGGTTGCGCTCAAGCTCCTCCTCCACGAAGGCCGAAACCTCGAGGTTGGAGGACTGCAGAAGCTTGATCGCCTGCCGCAGCTGCGGCGTCATCACCAGCTGCTGCGTCTGGCGGAAGTCCAGCCGTGGCGAGAGGGAGACCACTACCGGCCGCTCCCCCAAAGGGAAGCGGGATGCGCCGGTCCTTCAGCGCCGAAGGAACCGGCCGCCGTCACAGGCTGAACTTCTCGCCGAGATAGACGCGCCGCACGGCCTCGTTCGCCACGATCTCCTGCGGGTCGCCCTCCATCAGCACCTGCCCGTCATGCAGAATGTAAGCGCGGTCGATGATGGCCAGCGTCTCGCGCACATTGTGCTCGGTGATGAGCACGCCGATACCGCGGTTCTTCAGGTGCTTCACGAGGTCGCGGATCTCGCCCACCGCGATCGGGTCGATGCCTGCCAGCGGCTCGTCCAGCAGAATGTAGGCGGGATGTGTCGCCAGCGCGCGTGCGATCTCGCAGCGCCGCCGCTCGCCGCCTGAAAGCGCCAGGGCAGGGGAGCGACGCAGATGCGCGATGCCGAACTCCGCCAGCAGCGAATCCAGCATCCCGTCGCGCCGCTCGCGGTCCGGCTCCACCACCTCCAGCGCCGCGCGGATGTTGTCCTCCACGGACAGGCCACGGAAAATCGAGGCCTCCTGCGGCAGGTAGCCCAGCCCCAGCCGCGCGCGGCGGTACATGGGCAACATCGTCACGTCGTGCCCGTCGAGGAAGACCTGCCCCTCATCCGGCCGCACCAGCCCGGTCATCATGTAGAAAGTCGTAGTCTTGCCCGCGCCGTTCGGCCCGAGCAGACCCACCGCCTCGCCGCGCCGCAGGCTGAGCGACACGCCCTTCACCACCGGCCGCTTCTTGTACCGCTTGCCGAGCGACCGGGCGACGAGACCCGAATCCCCCGGCATCGACCGGACAGAACCGCTCATCGCGGGCGTCCTCCAGCTGCCGGTGCCGGCCGCGCCGCACCAGCGGGCGCCGGCCGTGCCGCGCCGCCCGGCGCCGGCGCGTCCTGCCCCGAGGAGGGCAGAACCAGCCCCTGCACCCGCTGTCCGGGCGCCGAGACGAGGCGCGACACGCCACTGCGAAGGTTCACGATGGCTTCCTGCCCCTGCAACTGGTTCGGCCCGCGCGTGATCCGCACGGAACCCAGCACCCGCGCCATGCCGGAGACGGGGCTGTACACGGCACGATCCCCGCGCACGACCTCGGCCTCGGTCCGGATCTCGACATTGCCGAACACCTCCACCCGGTCGAGTTTCGAGCCCTCACCAGGCACGCGCCGCGGTGCACCGGGCGCGCCCGGTGCCGTGCCCGGCGTACGGATCGCTGGCCCGGCTGGCGCGGGCGCCGCACCCGCGCGGGCCGCCGCCGGCTGCACCGCCGGCGCCTGCTCCAGGAAATAGCCGACCAGCGTGTCCGCCATGATCTGCCGGTTGTCGGCCGTCACCACCTTGGCCGCCCCGCGCGCCACCGCCATGCGGCGGGCGGACCAGTATTCCAGGCTGTCCCGCGCCGTGATCGTGTCGCTCGGCGTCGCCAGCCGCAGGTCGCGCCCGGTGAGCACCATGACGGCCTGGTCCATGTCATAGACCGCGCGGTCGCCCTGCGCGTTGTCGGTCGCGCTGCTGATGCGGACATTGCCTTCCGCCTCCAGCCGCCAGATCTCGCCGCCCGAGAGCGGGCTGTCCCCGGCCGGCGCATCGGCGGGTGCCGCGCCACCCGCCGCGGGCGCCGCGGCCGGCCGCGTCCCCGCGCGCTGGCGGTAGCGGGCGATGAGGCGCGCCGCGTCGATCGTCACCCCCTCGCGCACCGCGCGGGCATTCCCGCGCGCCACAACCACCTGCTCGTTCTGCCGCCACTCGATGCCCTCGGTGGCCGTCACCTCCACCGGCCCGCCGCCGGAAAGGTCCAGCGGCTGCGCCATCGCGTGCGGGCCGAAGGCCAGTGGCGCCAGGCCAAGCAGCGCCAGAAGGCGGTTGCGCATCGGCATCACTGCCCGCCCTCCAGCACCGCGCGGGCATTGCCGGTGAACACAACCACGGCCCCGCGATCGCGCAAGCGGAAGCCCTCGCCCGTCACCGTGCCGAAACTTCCCTGGGCTGCGATCGGGCGGTCGCCCTCCGCATTGCCGCCCTTCACGTCCACCCGCGCCTCCTGCGTCTCGATCAGGGTTCCGTCGTCCTGCCAGATCGTCACGTCGCCCCGCATATCCAGGATGTTCGCGGTTCGGTCGAACCGGCCCGTCCGGCTCTCCGCCAGCATCCATCCCCCACCCGACAGCATCAGGTCCCCGCGCGGCGCGTCCAGGTCCACCACATTGGTGCTGCCCTGTTGCGAAGCGGTGAAGGCCGTGACGTTGAAGGGCCGCCCCTGCTCGTCCACGCCCTGGTAGCGGGGGTCCACCACCCGCACGGAATCCGGGGCCACCCGGCTCATCCGGCGGAAGGAGAGCCGTGCATTCTCGCCCTCGCGCTCGAATTCCGGCCACAGCACGATGGCGCTCAGCAGGGCCAGCGCCCCCACGGGCAGCAAGTACTTGAGGAACCGCACCATCACACGGCGCCGAAGGATCGAGCCCCTGGTGTAGGACCGCCGCGCGCGGGACGGCACCGGCCGCTCCCGCCACTCCGGGAAGGCAGCGGATGCCTCGGAAGCGGGGTGCAGACCCTGGCCCGCAGGCGCGGCCCCGCCTGGTGCCCGGGCACCATCAAGGTCCTGGGCGCCGTTCGGCACGGCATCGGCAGGCGAGGGGGCTCGGGCGCTCACCCCCTCTGTATGGAGCCGCCCGCCGAAGCGGTCAACGCGAATGGAAAATCACTACAACCAAGAATCGTGCCACAGTGTTGCAGCCCGTGGTCAATGCGAGAAGACGTCCGTCTCCGCATAACCCAGCAAGTCGAGCGCGCCGCGCACCGGCAGGAAGCGGAAGCAGGCCTCGGCCAGCTCCAACCGCCCCTCCCGCCGCAACAGCCCCTCCAGCCGCGCCCAGAGGGCGTGAAGATGCAGCACGTCGGAAGCCGCATAGGCCAGCTGCTCCGGTGTCAGCTCCGCCGCTCCCCAGTCGCTGCTCTGCTGCTGCTTGGAGATATCCACCCCCAGCAGCTCCCGGCATAGCTCCTTCAGCCCGTGACGGTCCGTGTAGGTTCGCACGAGACGGGAGGCGATCTTCGTGCAGCGCACCGGCGCTACCTCCACGCCCAGCGCCATCTGCAGCATCGCCACGTCGAAGCGCGCGTAGTGGAACAACTTCACCACGCCGGGGTCCGAAAGCAGCGCGCGTAGATTCGGGCAATCCGCATGGCCGTTGCGCAGTGGCGGCCCACCTAGTCTCGCCGGCCGGATCTGCACGCAATGCGCGGTGCCATCACCGGATGAGAGCTGCACCAGACACAGCCGGTCCCGCCGCGGATCCAGCCCCATCGTCTCGGTGTCCACGGCAACGACCGGTCCGAGCGAGAGCCCGTCCGGCAGGTCATCCCGGTGCAAATAGATGGGGTTCGACATGAAGAGGGCGGTTCCCATCGGGGAGCGTTCCACCCGCTCTATCGCCCCGGCTACTGGCCGGGGAGTGGTGCCCAGGAAAGGACTCGAACCTTCACAACCTTGCGGTTACTGGCACCTGAAGCCAGCGCGTCTACCAATTCCACCACCTGGGCAGGGGGGTCGGCCGCCTCCGTCATCGCGGCGGCGTGGAGCGGGCTTCTATTTGCAGGCGCGGCAGTCGTCAAGGCGGGTTCTGCGGGATTCCGACGGCACCCTCCCTACGCCATCGGCCGCGCTTTCCGCCGACGAGCCACATCCCTAGCAGGCCGCTGGTTTGCGCGGCGCCCCGGTGCGCCTAAGTCTCGGGGATCGGGAATGCGGAGACGGTGATGACGCGACGGGTTGCGGTGGTGTTCGGCGGCACGGGATTCATCGGCGGGCACGTCGTCCAGCGCCTGGCGAGGCGGGACTATGTCGTCCGCATCGTCACCCGCAGCCCGGAGTCGGTGCGCGGCCTCATGACCCAGGGCAGGACCGGCCAGATCGTTCCCGTCGGCGCCGGGGCGCTGGACGACGCCCATATCCGCACCGCCGTCGCGGGCGCGGATGTGGTGGTCAACCTCGTCGGCATCCTCGCCGAGCGCCGTCCCGGCGATTTCGCCCGCATTCATGGCGAGCTCCCCGGCCGCATCGCCCGCGCCACCGCGGCCACCACCGCCAGCGGATCAAAGGCCGGCACCCTCAACGGAGTGGGGGCAGGCACCGATTCCCCCACGCCCCGGCTCGTCCACCTCTCCGCCATCGGCGCCGACCCGGCAGCTGAAAGCCTTTATGCGCGCAGCAAGGCGGAAGGGGAGGCGGCCGTTCTCTCGGCCTTTCCCTCCGCTACGATCCTTCGCCCCTCCGTCGTCTTCGGCCCCGAGGACGATTTCTTCAATCGCTTCGCCGCCATGACCCGGATCTCGCCCGTTCTCCCCGTCGTCGGCAGCAACACCCGCTTCCAGCCCATCTATGTCGGCGACGTCGCCGATGCCGTGATGGCTACCCTCGACCACCCCGAGGCCGCCGGCCGCACCTATGAACTCGCCGGCCCACGCGCTGCCACATTCCGTGCCCTGATGGAGGAGATGCTCGGCATCGTCCGCCGCCGCCGCCGGGTGGTGGAGATGCCGGCCGGGCTGGCCGGCCTCATCGCGCGCATGACGGGCTGGCTGCCCAACCCGCCGCTCACCCGCGACCAACTCATCCTCCTTCGCCACGACAACGTGGCGACATCAGGCACCCCCGGTTTGCAGGAACTCGGGATCGAGCCCACCGCGATGGAGGTGGTGCTTCCCAGCTATCTGGCCCGCTACCGCCGCGGCGGAGAACGCCACGACCCCTCTGCGGGGTGAAGGTCCGATTCGGACCTATTAGGCGCTGTTGCAAGCCACTCTCAACCAACCCGATGACGATCTGAGCAATAAAATGTCAGTGCTCCTGACGTAACGGCCAGTTAGGTCTCGCAAGCCCCGTTTCGGCATGGCAAAACGCCCCCGAAACGGGCCTCGGTGGCCCGCATGTCGTCACCACCCCATTCGGCCTGATTTCGTTCAGGCAAGGATCGCGCCATGGCCGAGCGCATGCTCCAGTTCGTCCGCCTCTCGCAGCAGACACCCGAGAAGCGCGCCGCGACCGTCCGGCGCGAGGATTTCGACGAGATCTACGCCCGCTTCGACCCCGCCCGCGCCGCCGAACAGGCCAGCCGCTGCAGCCAGTGCGGCGTGCCCTTCTGCTCCGTCCACTGCCCGCTGCAGCAGAACATCCCGGACTGGCTGAAGCTCACCGCCGAAGGCCGGCTGGAGGAGGCCTATGAGGTCAACTCCGCCACCAACACCTTCCCCGAGATCTGCGGCCGCGTCTGCCCGCAGGACCGCCTGTGCGAGGGCAACTGCGTCATTGAGAAGGGCTTCGAGGCCGTCACGATTGGCGCCGTCGAGCGCTACATCAACGACACCGCCTGGGAGAAGGGCTGGGTCAAGCCGCCTACCCCCGTCCGCGAACTGGACCATTCCGTCGGCATCATCGGCGCCGGCCCCGCTGGCCTCGCCGCCGCCGAGAAGCTCCGCACCATGGGCTGGCAGGTCCATGTCTACGACCGGTACGACCGTGCCGGCGGGCTGATGATCTACGGCATCCCCAACTTCAAGCTGGAGAAGGATGTCATCACCCGCCGCACCGCGCAGTTCGCCGAAGGCGGCATCACCTTCCACATGAACTGCGAGATCGGCCGCGACGTCACCGTCGCCGAACTCCGTGAGCGCCACGACGCCGTCCTCATCGCGACCGGCGTCTACAAGGCCCGTGACATCGAGATTCCCGGCTCCCACCTCGCCGGCGTCGTCCCCGCGATGGATTTCCTCACCGCCTCCAATCGCAAGGGCCTGGGCGACGACATGCCGGAGTTTGATTCCGGCGCACTCAACGCCGAGGGCAAGCGCGTCGTCGTCATCGGTGGCGGCGACACCGCGATGGATTGCCTCCGCACCTCCATTCGCCAGGGCGCCGCCTCCGTCACCTGCCTCTACCGCCGCGACAAGGCCAACATGCCCGGTTCCATGCGCGAGGTGCACAACGCCGAGGAGGAGGGCGTCCGCTTCGCCTGGCTCTCCGCGCCCGAGGGCTTCGAGGGCGGTGGCAAGGTCACCGGCGTCCGCGTCACGAAGATGCATCTCGGCCTGCCCGATGCGACCGGCCGCCAGCAGGTCGAGCCCATTCCCGGCAGCTCCTTCCTCGAGCCCGCCGACCTCGTCATCAAGGCCCTTGGCTTCGACCCCGAGGACCTCCCCGCGATGTTCGCCGAGCCAGGCCTGAAGGTGTCCCGCTGGGGCACGCTCGCCGTGGATCGCCGCACGATGATGACCAGCCTGCCCGGCGTCTTCGCCGCCGGCGACATCGTCCGCGGCGCCTCTCTCGTCGTCTGGGGCATCCGCGACGGCCGCGACGTGGCCGAGCGCATCGCCGACTACGTCGCAGCCCGCGAAACCCTCTCCCAGGCGGCCGAATGATGCGCATTACCCTTCTCGCGGCCGCCCTGCTGGCCGCATCCCCCGCGCTCGCCCAGGCGCCCGCAACCCCGGCCCCCGCAACCCCGGCACCCACGGCGCCCGCGCCCGCCATCCCCATGACGGAGGAAGGCCGCGCCGCCGCCCGCGAACTCCTTCGCGCCAGCGGCGCCACCGCACTGGGTGACCAGGTGATGGCGCAGATGAACCGCCAGCTCGCCCTCGCCATCGCCCAGGCCAGCGGCAAGCCCCCGCAGGAGGTGATGGCCGTGGTGGACGAGGTGCTGATGCCCGAGTTCCGCCGCCGCCAGCCCGAGATGACCGACGCCATGGCCGAGGCCTGGGCCACGGCCATGACCCCCGCCGAGCTGCGCGAGCTGACCGCCTTCTACGATTCCGCCATCGGCAAGCGCATGGTCGCCGTAACGCCGCAGGTCATGAACAACCTGATGTCGCTCGGCATGCGCTGGGGCCAGCAGGTGGCGCAGGACGCCATTGCCAAGCACCGCGACGCCCTCCGCGCCCGTGGCCTGACCCTCTGACGAGAGGATGCACGAAATGACCGACTACGTCGCCCAGCACATCCGCAACGCCGCCGCCCTCCGCGACGAGGCGCATATCGACATCACCGAGCACGATGCCTGCGGCGTCGGCCTCGTCGCCGCTCTCGACGGCCGCGCCCGCCGCGATGTCGTGCAGGCCGGCATCGATGCATTGAAGGCCGTCTGGCACCGCGGCGCCGTGGACGCCGATGGCAAGACCGGCGACGGCGCCGGCATCCATGTCGAGATCCCGCAGGACTTCTTCGCCCAGGCTGTCGCCGATGGCGGCGACAGGCTCCGCTCCGGCCGCATCGGTGTCGGCATGGTCTTCATGCCCAAGACCGATCTCGGCGCGCAGGAGCGGTGCCGCTCCATCGTCGAGACCGAGATCCTGAACGCCGGCTACGGCATCTATGGCTGGCGCCAGGTGCCCATCGACGTCACGTGCATCGGCGAAAAGGCCAACGCCACCCGTCCCGAGATCGAGCAGATTCTCATCTACGATCCCGAGCAGCGAGACGAGAACCTCTACGAGCGCGACCTCTACGTCATCCGCCGCCGGATCGAGAAGCAGGCCATCGCGGCCCAGATCCCGGACCTGTACCTGTGCACGCTCTCCTGCCGCTCGATCATCTACAAGGGCATGTTCCTGGCCGAGAGCCTGTCGGTTTTCTACCCCGACCTGACCGACCCGCGCTTCATCTCCCGCTTCGCCATCTACCACCAGCGCTACAGCACCAACACCTTCCCCACCTGGCGCCTGGCCCAGCCCTTCCGGACGCTCGCCCATAACGGCGAGATCAACACCGTCCACGGCAACGTCAACTGGATGAAGAGCCACGAGACGCGCCTCTCCCACGCGCTGCTCGACCCGTATATGGAGGACATCAAGCCCGTCGTTCAGGCCGGCAACTCCGACACGGCGTCGCTCGACAACGTCTTCGAACTCCTCGTCCGTGCCGGCCGCGACGCGCCGATGGCCAAGGCCATGCTCATCCCCGAGAGCATCGGCAGCAACGCCACCATGCCCCAGGCGCATCAGGAGCTGTTCCTGTACTGCAACGCCGTCATGGAACCCTGGGACGGCCCCGCCGCCATCGCCGCCACTGACGGCCGCTGGGTCGTTGCCGGCCTCGACCGCAACGGCCTGCGCCCCATGCGCTACACCATCACCGCCGACCGCATGCTCGTCGTCGGCAGCGAGACGGGCATGGTCCGCGTCCCCGAGGACCTGGTCCTCACCCGCGGCCGCCTCGGCCCCGGCCAGTGCATCGCCGTGGACCTCGACAGCGCCCAGTTCCTCGATGACGGCCAGCTGAAGGACATGCTCGCCGGCCGCAAGCCCTGGGGCGACTGGACCGCGCGCACCACCCGCATCGACGAGATCGTCAAGGCCGACCGCCGCGAGACCGCGGCGCTGGAGGGTGAGGCGCTGCGCCGTCGGCAGCTCTCCATGGGCTACACGCTCGAGGACCTGGAAGCGATCCTGCACCCGATGGTGGAGGAGGGCGCCGAGGCTATCGGCTCCATGGGCGACGACACCCCCATCGCCGTCCTCTCCCGCCAGTATCGCGGCCTGCACCACTACTTCCGCCAGGCCTTCGCCCAGGTCACCAACCCACCGATCGACTCACTCCGCGAGACGCGGGTGATGACGATCAAGACGCGCCTCGGCAATCTCGGGAACATCCTCGACGAGGACCCGACCCAGTGCGACATGCTCATGCTCGACAGCCCCGTGCTGTCGAACGCCGAGTTCTCCGCCATGCGCGCCTATATGCGCGACACCGCCGCCGAGGTGGACACCACCTTCCCGGTGAGCGAGGGCGAGCCCGGCCTGCGCCGCGCCCTCGAGCGCATCCGCCGCGAGTCCGAGGAAGCCGTCCGCTCCGGCCACGCCCATGTCATTCTCTCGGATGAGGGCCAGAGCCCCGAGCGCGCCTGTATCCCGATGATCCTCGCGGTGGGCGCCGTGCACACCCACCTCGTGCGCCACTCCCTCCGCACCTTCACCAGCCTGAACATCCGCAGTGCGGAATGCATGGACGTGCACTACTTCGCTGTCCTCATCGGCGCCGGCGCCACCACGGTGAACGCCTACCTCGCCCAGGAAAGCATCGCCGACCGCCACCGCCGCGGCCTTTTCCCCGGCCTCAGCCTGGAGGAATGCGTCGCCAAGTACCGCAAGGCGATCGACAAGGGCCTGCTGAAGACGATGTCCAAGATCGGCATCGGCGTGCTCTCCTCCTATCGCGGCGGCATGAACTTCGAGGCCATCGGCCTGTCGCGCGCCCTCGTCGCCGAGTTCTTCCCGGGCACCCAGTCCCGCATCTCCGGCATCGGCCTGTCGGGCATCGCCCGCCGCGTGCTCGACATGCACCGCGCCGCCTGGAATGCGGGCGCCGTCGTCCTCCCCGTTGGTGGCCTCTACAAGCTCCGCCGCCGCGGCGAGGCGCATGCCTTCGAGGGCAGCCTCATCCACCTGCTGCAGAAGGCCGTGGATTCCGACAGTTACGAGACCTTCAAGCGCTACACCCATGCCGTTCGCCAGCTGCCGCCCGTGGCACTGCGCGACCTGCTCGATTTCCGCGAGCCTGTGGCAAAGCCCATCGCGCTCGAGGAGGTCGAGAGCATCACCGAGATCCGCAAGCGCCTGCTCGCGCCCGGTATCTCCCTGGGCGCCCTCTCCCCCGAGGCGCATGAAACCCTCTCCATCGCCATGAACCGCATCGGCGCCCGCTCCGACAGCGGCGAGGGTGGCGAGGACCCCGCGCGCGCCAAGCCCCGCGCGAATGGCGACAACGCGAACTCCGCGATCAAGCAGATCGCCTCCGGCCGTTTCGGCGTCACGGCCGAGTACCTGAACAACTGCCGCGAGATCGAGATTAAGGTCGCCCAGGGTGCCAAGCCCGGCGAGGGCGGCCAGCTTCCCGGCTTCAAGGTGACAGGCCTCATCGCGAAGCTCCGCCACTCCACGCCCGGCGTCACTCTCATCTCGCCGCCGCCGCATCACGACATCTACTCGATCGAGGATCTCGCCCAGCTCATCTACGACCTGAAGCAGATCAACCCCGAGGCGACCGTCTGCGTGAAGCTGGTGTCCCGCTCGGGCATCGGCACCATCGCGGCCGGCGTCGCCAAGGCGAAGGCCGACGCCATTCTCGTCTCCGGCCATTCCGGCGGCACCGGCGCCTCGCCCGTCACCTCGATCAAATACGCCGGCCTTCCCTGGGAGATGGGCCTATCCGAGACCCACCAGGTCCTGCTGCTCAACCGCCTCCGCCACCGCGTGAAGCTCCGCACCGATGGCGGCCTGAAGACCGGCCGCGACGTGGTGATCGCCGCCATGCTCGGCGCGGAGGAATTTGGCATCGGCACCGCGTCGCTGGTGGCGATGGGCTGCATCATGGTCCGCCAGTGCCACTCCAACACCTGCCCCGTCGGCGTCTGCACGCAGGACGAGGACCTCCGGAAAAAGTTCGAGGGCAGTCCCGAGAAGGTCATCTCCCTCTTCTCCTTCGTGGCGGAGGAGGTGCGCGAGATCCTCGCCTCGCTCGGCTTCCGCAAGCTGGAGGACATCATCGGCCGCACCGACCTGCTGAAGCAGGTCTCCCGGGGCGCCGAGGACCTCGACGACCTCGACCTGAACCCGCTTCTGGTCCAGGCCGATGCCGGCGGCCACCCCGCGCATTGCACGCTGGAAGGCCGCAACGAGGTGCCGGAAACGCTGGACGCGGACATGATCCGCGACGCCGCCGCCCTCTTCTCCCGCGGGGAGAAGATGCAGCTGCAGTACAACATCCAGAACACGCATCGCGCCATCGGCACCAAGACCAGCTCGATGATCGTGCGCCAGTTCGGGATGACCGGCCTGCAGCCCGGCCATCTTACCGTCCGCCTGCGCGGCAGCGCCGGCCAGTCCCTCGGCGCCTTCGGCGTCCGCGGCCTGAAGCTGGAGGTGCTCGGCGACGCCAACGACTACGTCGGCAAGGGCCTGTCAGGCGCCACCATCACCGTCCGTCCCGGCCCCTCCTCCAACTTCGTCTGGGAGGAGAACACCATCGTCGGCAACACCGTCCTCTACGGTGCGACGGCGGGCGAGCTCTTCGCGGCAGGGCAGGGGGGTGAGCGCTTCGCCGTCCGCAACTCCGGCGCGACGACGGTGGTCGAGGGCATCGGCGCCAATGGCTGCGAGTACATGACCGGCGGTACGGTCGTCATCCTCGGCGCCGTCGGCGACAACTTCGGCGCCGGCTTCACCGGCGGCCACGCCTTCGTCTGGGACGCGGACAACACCTTTGAGCGCCGCCTGAACCCCGACACCCTGCTCTGGTCACGCCTCGCGTCTTCCCACTGGGAAGGCGTGCTGCGGGACCTGGTGGCCCGCCACGTACAGGAAACCGGCTCCCGCCTCGCCGCTCGCCTCCTCAATGACTGGAATGCCGAGCGCGAGGCCTTCTGGCATGTCGTCCCGAAGGACTACGCGAAGCTGCTGCCCCAGCCGATGACCGACCGGCTGCTGGCCGCCGAGTGAACCCCAACGGGGCCGGCCCGCGGGCCGGCCCCTGACCGAAGCCGCGTGTCGATCCTGTCACGCAAAGCACAAAGACTGACACAACAAGGCTTTGCGCCGCGTCCTTCGCACGCCTTCTACCTTGCTCCCACCGCGGGCTGGTGGCAGACACGCCTCATCGTGCGCATCCTCCACCACCTCCCGCTCTCCCCTGCCTGCCGCAAGGTGCGCCTCGCCCTGAACGAGAAGCGCATCCCCGCCGAGCTGCGCGCCGAGCGCATCTGGGAACGGCGCGAGGAGTTCCTGGCCATGAACCCCGCCGGCACCGTCCCCGTGCTGGAGGAGGAGAACGGCCTCATCATCGCCGACAGCTACGCCATCTGCGAGTATCTCGACGAAGCCTATCCCGACATGCCGCTGCTCGGCCGCACGCATGCTGAGCGCGCCGAGGTCCGGCGCCTCGTCGCTTGGTTCGACGACAAGTTCGAGCGCGAGGTGACGCGCAACCTCTATTACGAGAAGCAGCTGAAGCGCACCCTTGGCCGCGGCAACCCCGATGCCGGGGCGCTGCGCGCCGGCTACGCCAATCTCAAGCCGCATATCGAGTATATCGGCTGGCTCGCCGAAACCCGCGCCTGGCTCGCCGGCAGCCAGATCTCACTGGCCGACCTGGCCGCCGCCGCCCATCTCTCCTGCCTGGACTATATCGGCGACGTGAATTGGGCCCTGAACGACGCGGTGAAGGACTGGTACGCCCGCGTGAAGTCCCGCCCGTCCTTCCGTCCCCTTCTGGCCGACCGCGTCAGCGGCCTTACCCCGCCCGGGCACTACGCCGACCTCGACTTCTGAACGGGCCCGGGAGCCACACCAGGCATCCTGTCTCTCCGCCCCCCTTGGAAGCGCGACGGCGCGACCGACGTTAGGCGGCTGGAATTCGGGAGAGCGACGTTGAGTGGTGGTGGTCCGGCCGGTCAGCCGGGAGAGCATGAGGCCCTTCTGCGGCAACAGACCGCGCTCGCCAGATTCGGCGAGCTGGCCCTCAAATCCGAGGACACGGACGAGATCCTCACCGAGGCCTGCCGGCTCGTCGCCGAGGCGCTCGGCACCAACCTGGCGAAGGTCGTGGAGGTGCAGGACGACCGCCGCACCCTCCTCGTGCGCGCCGGGATCGGCTGGAAGCCCGGCGTCGTCGGACAGATCCGCATCCCCCTCCAGGACGAATCCTCCGAAGGCCACGCCCTCAAGACGGGCGAGCCCGTTATCTCCCCCGACATCGATCAGGAAACCCGCTTCCACTATCCGGATTTCCTGAAGGAGAACGGCGTCCGCGCCATCGCCAACGTCCTCATCATCGGTGGCCGTGATAGGCCGCATTACGGCATCCTGCAGGTGGACAGCCGTGAGCCCCGCCAGTTCACCGAGAACGACCTCAGCTTCCTCCGCAGCTACGCCAACCTGCTCGCGGCGGCCGTGGACCGCCTGCGGGTCCTTGCCGAGGTCCGGGACGTCAACCGGGATCTGGAACGTCGGGTCGCCGACCGCACGCGCGAGCTCGAGGCAGCCGCCGCCGAGCGTGAGCGGGCCCAGGAGGCGCTGCGCCAGGCCCATGCGATGGAAACGGTCGTCCAGCACCTCCCGGTGGGCGCCGGGCTGATCGGACCATCCGGCCAGATCCTCGTCGCCAATCCGGAGTTCCGGCGCCTGCTGCCCGGCCCGCTGGTCCCCTCCGCGGACCGCCCCTCGCACGGCACCTGGCAGGCCACCACCGAGGATGGCGGGCCCGTCCCGCCCATGGACTATCCCGCCGCGCGCGCACTCCGCGGCGAGCTCGCCCTCAACATGGACTTCCTGCACGCGGGCGGGCCGGATGGCGACCGCTGGCGCCGCGTCAGCGGCATCCCCGTCCGCGCGGAGGACGGCCAGGTCGCCGCGGCGCTCGCCGTGATCGTGGATGTGGACGAGGAGAAGCGCGCCACCGAGCGGCAGGCCCTGCTGACCCGCGAGGTGGACCACCGGGCCAAGAACATGCTCGCCGTGGTGCAGGCTGCGCTCCGCCTGACCCGGGCCGAGGACGTGCCCGGCTTCGTCCGCGCGATTGAGGGCCGGGTGGCAGCCCTCGCTCGCGCCCAGATGCTGCTGGCCGCCGACCGCTGGTCCGGCGCCGATCTCCTGAGCCTGCTCCGCGGCGAGCTCACCGCCTTCCTGGACCGCAAGGGCTCCGGCCCGCAGGTCACTCTCACTGGACCTCGCCTCATCCTCCCCGCCGAGGCCACCCAGCCCCTTTCCATGGCCATCCATGAACTTGCCACCAACGCCACCAAGCACGGCGCCCTGTCCGCCTCCACAGGCCAGGTCGCGGTGGAATGGGAGGTGCGGCGCGGCCCGGTGGACACGCTGGAGCTTCGCTGGTCGGAAACCGGTGGCCCCCCGCCCGAGGGCCCGCCCACCCGCCACGGTTTCGGCTCCCGCGTGCTGAACGGTACCCTTCGCAGCCAGCTCGGCGGCAGCGTCTCCATGTCCTGGCTTCCCACGGGCCTGGTCTGCGCCATCGCCCTCCCGCTCCGGCCCGTGGCCGCTACGGCCGCCGAGGACGTCCTCTAACCGCCCGCCAGCCGCCGCCGGAACAGCACGAAAACCAGGAACAGCCCGCCCGCGAGCAGGCCGATCGCAGGAAGGCCGAGCAGCGCCGCCGCATCCCCCGCCAGCGCCGACCCCGACACGTCGCCCATGTTCAGCGTGGCCATGAACAGCGCGAAACGCGTCGCGGCACTCGGCCCAAGACTCGCCCGCATCACCGCCGGCGCCAGCGCCACGAACAGAAGGGCAGGGAGCACGGTGGAGAGCCCGAGCGCGATCGGCCCTGCCACTGCCGCCCAGCCCGGGTCAGGAACCATCAGCACGGCACCCGAGGCAATATACGCCGTGCCGCACAGCCCCAGCAGCACGCCCAGCGCCGTGCCCGGCCCTGCCCGATCCGTCCACCACCCGATCAGCAGCGCCCCCACGGTCCCTGTGCCCAGCCCCATCAGCGCCTGAAGTTGCGACAACTCCTCCGCTTCCCAGCCGCGCCCCTGGATCAGCTCCACCCCAAGTGGCAGCCGGAACAGCGCCGAGGCGAAGTCGGTGGCAAAGCAGAAGCCGAGAAGGAGCAGCGTCCCACCACCGCGCAGGCCGTCGAACAAGTGCCGAAGCAGCTCGGGAAACCCGGCCTGCGCCGCCAGCCGCGCCGCCGAGCGGCGCAGCGAAAGCACCGCATCCCCCGCGCCCTCCCGGACCAGCAGCTGCAATCCCAGCACGGCCGTACCCGTCCCGATCAGCACAAGGGTAGAGGCGTGCAGTCCCAGCGCGGGCAGCATCCAGGCGAACAGCGCCGCCCCTATGGCCCCACCACCGACGAACCCCATGCGGGTGAGCGCATTGGCCTTTCCGAGCTGCGCCGCCGGCGTGTGGTCGATGATCATGCCGTCCGTTGCCGTATCGGTGAGCGCCGCAAAGGCGCTCTGCACCAGGAATACCGCGCTGATCGCCGGCAGCACCGCCAGCCCGCCATCCTCCACCAGAAGCAGCCGGGCCAGCGTCAGCAGCGAGGCCACCAGCGCCCCCACCACCCAGGCCCGACGCCGCCCCATGGCGAAGCCGCCGAACCGGTCCACCACCGGCCCCCAGAGCGGCTGCAGGATCCAGGGCAGCCCCACCATCGCAACATGCGCCCCGATCGCCTGCGCCGAGGCCCCGAGCGCCGCGAAGTGGTTCGGCACCGCCGTCAGCGCGAAACCCGCGACCAGTCCCTGCTGCGCATAGAGTGCGAAGATCAGCGCGTACCGCCACCCGGCTTGCGCGATGAGCGGCCCGCCCGAGGGTTCACCCCCCATCCGGCGCTGCCGTCAGAACGCAGAACGGCACCGCTAGCACCAATCCCGCCACGACCGGCATCCCGAGCAGCAGCGCAAAGCCCGAGCCGGACGCGACAAGTGGCCCCAGCACCAGCAGCCCCGCCAGAGTGTGCGGCCACAGGAATCGCGCCGCCTCCGCCCAGGGCACCCGACGCTCCTCCCGCTGCTGCACCGGCCAACCCCCGCCCGACCGGCCGAAGGCGTGGGACAGCACCACCGCCGTGTTGTGAAAGGCGATGATCGGGTCGAACAGCAGCAGGAAGGTGCTCTCCCGCACCGCAAGCCACAGATAGGCCCCACGCGTGCCCGGAGCCGCCCGCAGCAGCGCGGCGACATGCCCCGCCAGCCGCGGCATGTGCAGCGCCGCGTAGCCCAGCAGCAGAAGCACCACCAGCGCCCCGCGCGGCGTCCCCTCCGCATCCAGTGCGGCATTCAGCGCCGCGAGCGGCAGCATGGCGAACCAGAGCGGCGCCAGCAGGTAGTGCAGGATCGCCTGCACCATCTGGAAGCGTCCCACACTGCTCAGCGAGCGGTCGCGCAGAAGGTGCCGGTACTGCATGTTCCCCGCCGCCCAGCGCCTGTCCCGCGCCAGGAAGGCGAGCAGGTTCGGCGGCGCAGACTCGAAGGATCCGCCCGCGCCCTCGCGCAGATCCGGCAGAACCCGCACCCCCCAGCCCGCCGCGTGAAGCCGCGCCGCCTCCACATGGTCGTGCGAGAGAATGTGCGAGCCATCCGGTAGCGCATCCAGCCGGCAATGGCGGCGGAACGCCTCGATGCGGATCGCCGCGTTATGCCCCCAGAACGGCCCCTCATCGCCCTGCCACCAGCCCTGCCCAAGCGTCCAGGTCTGCCCGCCCGCGCGGTGCCCGGCATTGAACAGCCGCCCGAAGGGCGCGGCCGCGTCGCGCCCGGCGATGGGTGATTGCAGAATGCCCAGCCGCGGCGCCGCCTGCATCGCCCGCACCAGGCGCAGCACCGCCTCAGGCGTCATCTCGGAATCCGCATCCAGCAGCACCAGCAGCGCGAACCCTGCCGCATGGTGATCGAGGAACTCCATCACATTCCCGGCCTTGTAGCCCGCATTCACCGCGCGCCGCCGATACAGCACCGATCCCGGCGCGCGCCCGGCCGCGAAAGCCGACACCGCAGCCTCCTCCGCCGCACCGCGCGCCGCATCGCCCGTGTCCGACAGGATGGCGAGCGCGAAGCGGTCCCCCCAGGGCGCCAGCCCGTCCATCAAGCGCGCGAGCGGCTCCAGCACCGCCCCCATCTCCTCGTCCCGCACGCAAACGGCAATGACGGCGCGCAGCGCAACCGGCGTTTCCGCTTCGGCGGCTGCCCCCCCACTCCGCAGCCGCACGGCGAGCCCGACCAGCCCCGTCGCCGCCGCAAGTGCAATCCAGGGCGTATTGGCCAGCAGGCACACGAGAAGCAGCACCTCCCAAACCGACCACCCGCCCGGCGCCAGCACCCGCACCGCCAGCCCGATCAGAACAGCTGCCACCAGCAGCGCCAGTGCCGCGAAGGCAACCCGCCGCCGGCCCCGCGCATTGCGAAGCGCCGCCTCCTGGCACGCGCTCACCCGCGATCCCTCACGCCAGCGTGGGAGAAAGCGCCGGCGGCCCGGCTATCCGCCCCTCCCAGGCCAGCGCTCCGCCGACGATCCTGTCCAGGCCGTCATGCACCGCCGTCATCCCGCCACCACCGCGCGTGAAACTGGCGCCGCGCGCAACACGCCCGCGGCAGCCTCCAGCGTTGCCATGATCCGCGCCGGCACATCCGGGCTGGTGCACACATAGGTCGGGCTGGGATGCGGCATCGCCAGCACAGGCAACCCCGGCCGCGCCGTGCGCAGCACCGGCTCCGCCGCTGCCGCAAACCGCCCCGCAAGCACCGCCACGCACAGCGCCGGCAACAACTCCAGCAGCGGCGGTACCCAGGCCAGCCCCGCACGCAGCTCCGTCATCCGCGGTGCCCGGTTCGTTGCCCCTGGCGCATGGATGATCCAAGGCACCGCGTTCCAGATCAGCGTCTCCCGCCGTGCTAGCCCCGCCGCACCCAGGAAGCGGCGGAGATTGGCCCCGGTCCCCCCCGGCTTGTCGCGCGAAACGATGGCATCCTCATGCGACACCCGCGGCCCCGGCGTCTCGAGCAGCAGCAGCAGCCGCGCGTTCACCCCGCCGTCCAACGGGTCCGGCTCCGGCACCGGCCGCCCGGTTGCCACCCGTATGCGCGCCGCCAGCGCACTGATCGGTGCCGTATGCCGCGCATCCCGCAGCAGGGCGTGACGCGCGGCAACCTCAGCCGGATCCGACAGCGCGCCCGCATAGGGCCCCGGCGCCTTCACGCCGCCCTCGCCAGCGCCGGCGCCTCGCCTTGGGCCCGCGCGAACTCCTGTCCACCCGTCTCCGCCAAGGCCCGAGCCAGCCCCTCCGCCCCACCGAATTGATAGCCGAGCTGGGTGGCATAGGAGGCGCAGGCGGCGTGCTTCGCGCCAGGATCGGTGGGCAACGAAATCTCCGGAAGCCGCGTGAACATTGCCTCGAAGGGCCGGCGCGGCGTGTCCGCACGATTGGTGTAAGGAAAGTCCTGCCACCAGAGGATGGGCACGCGGGGGTCGAGCATCTGCACCGCCCGCACCGTCAGCACATGGTCCACATGCCCGCCGATCGCCTGTGGCGCGAGCAGAAGCGCCGGCTCGAATTCCCGCAGCAGCGGCGCGATCGCGTCATGCGCGTCCAGATGCGCCATGTCGTCCGACCGCGGCGCCCCGAACAGGGCGGGCGCATTGTGATACCCGCGATGCGGCGCCTCGCGCAGCGGCAGATGAACCGCCCGCGCCCCGAGCGCGGCGCAGGCTGCGATGTCCTCCGCCCGCCGGATTGCCATGTAGTCCGCTTCCGGTGGCAGCCCTTTGTCGGTCTGGCAGGCCAGCGCAAAACCCTTCGGGTCCGGCACAGTGGCGGTGAACAGCGTCGCCACCACCACATCCCAACTCTCGGCCGCCAGCCGCGCCAGCATCCCGCCTGCCGAAAAAGCGGCGTCGTCCAGATGCGGCGAGAGAGCGAGCGCGACAGGCATCAGAGCAGATGCGGCGCCGCGCGAAACCGGCATTCCGCCACCGGCAGCACGGGATCGAAGGCCACATCCGGCGCCGTGCCCCGCACCTCCTCGTAGATCCCCATGATCTGCCGCCCGACCGCCTCCCAGGAATAGGTCCGCCGGCACTCCTCCAACGCGTTGCGCGCCAGCCGCGCCCGTAGCGGCGCATCCGTCACGATCCGCCGCAGGTTCTCCGCCAGCGCCGCAACGTCGCCGGGCTGCGACAGAAGTCCGTTCTCCCCATGCCGCAGGCAGTCCCGCACGCCCACTGCATCGCAGGACACCGAGGCAAGCCCGCTCGCCATCGCCTCCAGCACCGTGTTCGAGAACCCTTCGGCATAGGTCGGCGAAACGAAGACGTCCTGCTCCCGATAGAGCGCCGGCGCTGCATCGTAATCCGCATAACCGGAAAACCGCGTTCCCAGGCCCAGCTCGCCATCGCGCTCAACGCAGGCATCCAGATCCGGCCCAATCCCGGAAATGGTGGCCGCAAACCGCACGCCCTGCTCACGCAGCATCGCCAGCGCATCGAGGAAGTCGAGCGCTCCTTTCCGACGGTCAACCCGCCCGTGATAGAACAGCCGCACCGGATCATCCGCCTCGCCCGGTGCCCGCCCCGGCGCGGGATGGAACCGGTCCACCTCCACCGCCCCCGGCACGATGGTGAACCGCTCGCGCGGAACCCCCAGCCGCTCCACTACCTCCTCGGCAAAGCTGTCGCAGCCGATCAGCAGCCGGTCCGCATGGCCCAGCACCCGCAGCATCGCCTGCCGGTGCGTCTCGCAGCACGACCCCACCCAGTGCCCGTCCCCGCCCTGGATGGACACCACCGTCGGCACCCCGATCCGCTGTGCCGCAAGCAGCACCGCCCAGCCATTCGGGTAACCGTACTGCGCGTGCAGCACGTCGAAGGGCTTGCGCGCGTGCTCCGCGAGGATGGTCTCCACCATGTCATCCACGTCGCGCTCGAAATCCGCGCCACCTGGCTCTGCAAACGCCTCCTCGCCGAGCGATCGCCGCCCGATCACCCGCACCCCCGGCACCTCCGGCGGCGGCCCGCCGCCATAGACGCGCGTCCCTGCCGCATCGCCGCGATACTGGCTCACCATCGTCACGTCATGCCCGGCTGCGACGAGCTGGCGCAGCAGGTTCACCGCATAGACGCTCATCCCGCTGATGGCCGGGAAAAAGCGCCGCGAGAGGAACAGAACCCTCATGCCGCGCGGCAACCGCGCAGCCAGTGCAGCGACTGCGGGATCATCGTGTCCGCCCGGTGGCTCTCGCGGGAAAGCTCCACGCAGACAAGCCGCGAGAACCCGATCTCTTCCAGCGCGTCCAGGCAACCCGGAATATCCATGTCGCCCTCACCGAAGGGCAGGTGGATATGGCTCCCGCGCGCCATGTCCTCGATCGCCACCGTCCCGAGGCGCGTCGCGAACTCCCGCACCGCTGCGGCCGGCTCCCGCTCCTGCGTGACCAGCAGGTGCCCGAGGTCCAGCGCCAGCGTCAGCCCGGGGAGGTCGAGCGCGGACCAGTCATCCACCGTCTCCACCAGCATCCCCGGCTCCGGCTCCAGCGCCGCCGTCACCCCGCGCAACGATGCGTGCTCCAGCACGCGCTCCACGCCCTCGCGCAGCCACACCCGCGCCTGCCCGTGCTCCACCCCCGGCCGCGGCACGCCCGCCCAGAAGGAAACCGCCTCCGCCCCGAGAATGGCCCCGATGTCGGTCGCGCGATTGAGAAACGCCACCCGCCGGTCGCGTCCCTCCGCGCTCGCCGTCAGCAGCGTCGGCTCATGCTTCGCCCGAGGATCGAGCAGGTACCGCGCCCCTGTCTCGATCACGCAGCCCAGCCCGCGCGCCGAAAGATCGCGCGCCAGCGCCTCCGCCCGCCGCTCCCAGCCCTCCTCCATCGGATCGAGGTGATGGTGATCCAGCGTCAGCGCCACGCCGTCATATCCGGCATCCGCGATGATCGCGACCGCATCCGCCAGCCGGTGATTGGCCGCGCCGTTCGTGTTGTAGGCGTATCGCAGGCTCATGCCGGCACCGCTTCCGCACGACGCTTCGCCAGCACCATCTGCGCCGAGAAGGTCCCGGTCTCCCGGTACATCGGATACAGCGACCCCACGATGCGATCCGCCAGCGCCGCATCGAACCAGGCCGGCCCGCCCGCCTTTGCCTCATCCTCCGGCCGCAGCAGCACCCGCCGCGCACCCTCCCGCGGCGCATCGACCACCAGCGCATCGCCGCGCTCCCGCAGACGCCGCACCCCGCGCCAGCCGATGCGGTGATAGCTCATCGTCTCGCTCTCGAGCCCGGGCACGATCACCTTCACCACCCGCACCACGTCGCCCGGCTTGGAGCAGTCGACATAGAGCACCTCCAGCCCCTCCGCCCCGAGCCGCTCGACCAGCAGCGCCAGCCGATCCTCCGATTTCACCACAGCCGAAGCCGGCACGGTCGGCAGTGAGGAAAAGGGCCGATGACTGCGGGCGGAGAACACGCTGCCCGCCAGCCGCGACCGCAGCCCGGCCGCATCCTGCTCCATCCACTCCACCATGGCGTCCATGGCGCGCGGCTCCTCCTCGTCGAGCATCGCCACTCGCATTTGCCGCTCGACATAGTCCAGCGGCAGCGCCTCCCGCAGCATCGGAATCGGCCCGTGCGTCGCCGCCTTGCGGGCGCGAGACCCACAGAATTCGAGGAGCGCCTTGCGCAAGGTCCGGTTCCGGTCCGGCGAGACTGCCTCGCCGCAGGCCGTCACCTGCACCGGCGCCACCGGCTCCCCGCGATCGTCCCCGACCACATACAGGTTGGCCATGCCGAAATCCGCGGCCGCCAGCTTTGCCGTCACCCCGATCCCGAGCGAGCGCAGCCGCTCCAGAAGCCCGCTCACCTCCGCGTCCGGCACCGCGTCCAGATCGACGACTGCGCCCTGGTCGAGCGCGCGATAGGACACGACATTCCCGTCCCGCTGCAGTGCTTCCATGATGCCATGCGCGATCGCGTGCTCCAGGTCGAACCCCGCACCCAGGCCGTTGGTGATCGGCGTGATCAGCCGCGGCGCCTCGCCAAGCTGATAGGGATAGGCCGCCACCCACTCCCGCGGCACCAGCACCGGCTCGCCCGAGGGCCAGCGCCGCGCCTCGATCCAGGGCAGCTCCATCTCCGGCGTGTAGTCAGACCCTGCCGAAAGGCACAGCGTCAGCGGATCCACCACCGCCCGCTCGCGCGACAGTTCCGCATAGGATCCGGTCACCCGCTCCGCGCGCGCGACATGCGCCCCGCAATGCACCTCCTCGCAAAGCTCTCCCAGCGCCCCGACCTCGGCCTCAACCTCGGTGAAGCCGTAGCCATAGCCGGTCGTCGCCGGCTCGTTCTCGAGGATGAGGTTGGCCTGCACCACCGGCACCCCCGTCCGATCCAGATGATCGATCCGGAAGACCGAGATATGCGCCCCCTCTGGCATGCTGCCCCGGAAGGCGTCAGCCACGGCGCGCAGGTCATCGCTCATGAGGTGCTCCTCTCCGCACGCTGGCGGAGCTCTTCGATGGGGATGTGGCGCACGCCGGGCGGCCCACGCAGCTGATCGTCCAGAACGGCCAGGGCCATGTCGCGGGTGATCCCGCGCGCATGCTCGAAGGGCGTGCAGACCGTGTCGAATTCGACAGAGGCAACGACCTCGCGATACTTCCGCACCTCGTTGGGCGACAGCGGAATGTCCTTGTGGAACGCCTTGTGCGTGGACACCGCCAGGTTCTCGCCATCGGGCGCCTGGTCCACCTTGAAGGCATCGCCGCAGAACAGCGTGTTGCGCGTCTGATCGTGCAGCACCGCCTGCCCCTCGTAATGCCCGCCCACATGCATCAGCACCTGGCCCGGCCGCAGCTCCAGCGCGTCGTCATAAGGCCAGGTCACCCGGAAGGCCTTCGTCATCCGAAGGTCGTCCTTCTGGATGGCCATCACCTCCGGCTGGAACACGTCCTGCAGCTGCCACAGCGCGCCATAGCCATGGCAGTGCGAGGCCGCGAGATACCGGATGCCCCCCAACCGCCGGATCTCCTCCAGCATCTCCGGCGTGTAGTAGGGTGCCGCCTCGAAGGCCGTATTCCCGTCCTCGTGAAGCAGAAGCCACCCGGTCCCGTTCAGCCCGAACGGGGGCGCCGTGCTGAAGGCGACCATGTCGCGGTCCAGCCGTCGCCACGAGCCCGTCACGCGCGCGGCCACTTCCTCCTCCCGAAGGAATTGCCAGCCGTCATGCGGCAGGTCGTTGCGCGTATCGTCGCAGACCGGACAAGACCGCGGCTCGAAATGCTTCTGCCAGAAGCCGCAATTCGCGCAGGCCCAGGGGATCAACGGCATACCGGGTCCTCCGCATAGGCGCGGTGCAGCAACCGCATCGTGTGCAGGTCCCGTGCCGCATCGAAGGTGGTGCGGTCGCCCGTCGCAACCGCCCGCGCGAACGCCGCCATCTGCCGCGCGAAGGGCGAGGCCGCCGCATCCGGCACCTCCAGCGGCACCGCGCGCCCCGACGCATCCGTGTGCGTCACGCGCCCCCCGGCATCCTGCCCCATCGTATCCTCCGCCAGGATCTGCCCCGTCGACCCCAGCACCTCCAGCCGCCGCCGCGGCAGGGCATCCGGGCAGTTGTACGCAACATGAAGCTGCACCAGCACGCCGCCCGCCGTCCGCCCGATCAGCAGCGCGCCGTCATCCACCGGATAGGGCTGCACCCGCCGCTGCGTCAGTGCCGCGATGCTCTCGATCGGTTCCCCCAGCAGATACTCCGCCAGGTCGATCCCATGCGGCGCCAGATCCATCAGCGCACCGCCACCGGCCCGCGCCGGATCCGCCCGCCAGTTGTCGCCCTCGCCCGTCACGCTCCAATCCGGCCCCAGCCAGCATGCATAGGCAATGCGAATGACCGTCGGCGTCCCGAT
This sequence comes from Roseomonas sp. WA12, assembly GCF_054165765.1. Lineage (NCBI taxonomy): Bacteria > Pseudomonadati > Pseudomonadota > Alphaproteobacteria > Acetobacterales > Roseomonadaceae > Roseomonas > Roseomonas sp. WA12. The sequence goes on from NZ_CM135108.1 coordinate 1,027,807, forward strand.
CAGCCCGCCGGCGACCGCGTCACGAATAGCCCCATGCGCGGGGTGATGGCGCTGGTCGAAGGCCGTCCCGAGCAGAATCCCGCCGCGCGCGGCCGCCGCCGCCATGGCCTCCGCATCAGCCAGCGTCGCGGCCATCGGCTTCTCGCATAGCACCGGCTTGCCCGCCGCCGCCGCCGCCTCCACCGCAACCCGGTGCAGATGATTCGGGGTGGCGATATACACCGCCTCCACATCCGGCTCGGCCAGCATCGCCGCCACATCAGCGTGCAGCGCCGCACCGGCATGCGCGGCCCCCGCCGCCTCCCGCGCCGCCTCCATCGGATCGCACACCGCGCGCACGGCATGCCCCGCCGCCAGAATGGCCGGCGCCGCGTAATCGCGCGCCACCCACCCATAGCCCACGATACCCCAGCCGATGCTGCGCGCGGCCAACGGCGCCTCCGGCATCACCAGCGCTCCGGCAGGTCGAGCAACTCTCGCCGCATCGCCAACTCCGCGGTCGCAGCGCCCGCCCGCGCGCGCTCCGGCCCCGTCGGAGAGGCCGGATAGGTCGCCCGCGGCCCGTACTCGCGTTGGTAGCGCTCCGAAGGCCAGGCAATCCGATCGCCCTGGTACAGTGGGTTCCGACGCAGCGCCGCACCGTCCGGCGGCAACGCCAGCGCACCCGTCACCGCCCGCCCCGGCACGAGCCCGGGCCCCGCAACCACGGAAAACGCCTCCGCCCCGCGAAGCGCGTCGGGCGCGGCAGGGCAGGGGGCCCGCCGCTCCACCGCCGCACGCGTCAACTCCGCATCGTCATAGACAGTGCCGTCCGGAAACAGCGCCGCGATCTCCTCCGCCGTCACCGCCGATCCCGCCGAAAGATTGGGCCATTCCCGGTTGTGCACATGCCCGATGGCCAGCCACCCGTCGTCACCCGCCAGCCCGCGAAGCCGCGCCAGGATCTCGCTCTTCGGCTCAAGAAAGTAGAAGGCATCATGGCACGCCACGAGATCGAAGCGCCGCCCCTTATCCACCGGCCACGGCATCACGGCGGCATCCAGGCACAGCAGCTCCGCCTCCGGCGCCACCCAGTGCCGCGCGACCCAAAGCTTGGCAAAGACAACATCCGCACCCGCCACGGCCACGCCCCGCTGAGACAGTGCCCGAAGATACTGCCCGATCCCGCAGGCCAGCTCGAAAGCCCGCGCCGGCGCCGTCCAATGCGCCTCCATCAGCGCAAGCCCCGCGAGAAAGGTCGGATCGCTCCAGCGATGCGCGAAGTAGTCGCCCACCGGGCCCCAGGCCAGATGCGCCATCGCCTCGCGCAACGTCAGCTGTTCACGGTTGCGAACCAGCGCGCGCAGCGCAGACTCATCCGCCACCGGCCCCCGCCACCAGTCGTCCTGATCCGCGAGCAGCGCGACAAGCGCCCCCTCCCGGTCACCGTGATCCAGCCGCCCAAGCGCCTCATCGGCCAGTTCAGGCCGCGATGCCCGCGCAAAGGCAATGCCGTCGATCACGGGCCAGCGCCGCCCCGCCGCGTCCCGCACCGCATGCGGCCCGTCCGGCGTCACGCAGCCAGCCCTACGGCCGCAAGCAGCCGATCCTGGAAGCCCTTCACCGGCCCCTCATGCACCAGCGCCATGTCGTCCAGCACATAGGCCATGCTCGCCCGCCCGGCCCGCAGATGCTGCTCGATCTGAAGAACACGGTCGAGCGTATCAGCCGCATGGAATGCCCGCCCCTCCGCTGTCTCCGCATCCGGCAGGACCGCCCGCGCGTCGCGCACCAGTTCGGCGAGGGCAGGGGGCAACTCCGCCAGCCCCATCTCCGTCGCCCGCGCAAAGCCCGGCTCGAGATGAGCCCCGAGCAACACCTCACCCGCGAACCCGGAATCCGGAATAACCGCATTGTGCAGATGATGCGCCATTGAGGCGAGAAACACCGTCTCCGCCCGCGCCCCGTAAATCGGCGCCAGCACCACGCCATACACCGCCACCATCACGCAGTGCTCGGCATGGTTCTCCGGCGGCTCCAGCAGCAGACGCGGCTTGCCCGGGCAGGTAACGCCCGCCCGCGGCTGCCGCGCCAGCTTCGCGACAAAGCCGGGCACCGCACCGGGCGCAAGCCGCGGCCCGCCGCGCAGCAGCGCTCCGACCTCTGCGGGCAACTCCGCAGCGGCCTCCTCCACCGCACGGCCGATCACGTCATCCGCGTCACCACCGGTCACGCCAATGGCTGCCAGCACGTCACGATCAATGTCGCCGAGCCGCGTCGCGGCCAGCGCCGCCGCCGTGGTCGCCCGCATGACGGCCGACACGTCCTGTCCGCCAACCAGCGCACCCCAACCCGCAGCGAACAGCCGATCCGCGATCGACCCCTCATGCCCCGCGGAGCGGATGCGCTTCAGCTCTCCCAGCTCGCGAAACGGCTCGAGAAGCCGTGCCGGCGGCTGAACCGCCGCCGGCACGACGCCGTCATTCACTGGCCGATGCCCTCAGGCGCTCCCAGCCAGTCCATCAGCATACGCTCCTGCGCGTGGAAGGCATGCTCCGGCGCGTGGCCATTCGCGACCATCGGCGCCTTGAAGAACAGCGAGAGCTGCTCCTGCACACCGCCGTCGCCGCGCTGCTGCGCCAGGTCGAGCACGCGCGCGATCTCCAGCGCCAACGGCGCCGCCAGCACGCTGTCCTTGCAGAGGAAGTTCACCTTGATCTGCATCTTGTGGCCGAGGAAGCCGGAGACATCGATGTTGTCCCACGCCTCCTTATCGTCCCCGCGCGGCCGGTAGTAGCGGATGTCAACGAGATGGTCCTCGACATGGTAGCCGAGGATGCTGTCCAGCACGCTGCCCTTAGTATCCAGCTTTGACTGCAGGCTGCCCGGGTCACGCAGCGCCTCGCCATCCCGGTTGCCCAGGATGTTGGTGCTGAACCACCCGTCCACATGCAGCGCGCGCGACTTGAAGGCCGGCGCCAGCACCGTCTTCATCATCGTCTGGCCGGTCTTCCCGTCCTTGCCCGCGATGGGCACGTTCCGCTGCTTCGCGAACTGCTTCAGCGCCGGCGCATCGGCCGCTAGCGAGGGCGTGAAGTTGCCATAGGGCACGCCGCTCTCGATGGCCGCATAGGCGTAAAGCATCGCCGGCCCGATCGAGGGATCGTCGCGGTCCAGCGCCCGCTCGAACGCATCGATGGAGTTCAGCGCCTCGTCATCCCCCGGTGTGCGCTCGGTGGAGGCGAGGTTGATCATCACGATCCCATCCGCCTTGCTCGTCTCGCGGAAGCGCCGCAGGTCGGCCGAGATCGCCTCGATCGCCGCGCGGTGACCGGGCGCCTCGTGCTTGTTCGCACCGTCCACCCCGCGGCAGAACTCGCCGCTGCCAACCGCCGGCCACGGGCGGATCGCCGAAAGCGCCTCGCCCGTCTCGGCAATCTGGGCATCGCTCAGCACGCGGTGATGGCTGGCCGCCGAAGCGAGATCGGACCCGTCGAGATCCCAGCCGCCGAAGGTGATGTCGCGATAATCCGCAAGGCCGGGCACTACGACATCCGCGAGCGGCAGGCCTTCCAGCCGGTTGGCGCCGCGCCGGATCACCTCGATCCCTGCCGCAGCCGTCGTGGCGACCGCACCGCCAAGCCCAACCACTGCGACGCCGAGCCTGCGCCCAGTTCCCGTCAGCGACATCGTAAAATCCTGTTCTGCCTTCCGGGATAGATGGATGGCTTCGGCGTCCTGCCAATCACGAAAAGGTGTGGCCACCTGGGGATCCGCGGTCGCAGGCGTAACTGGCTGCCACGGCGCCCGCCACGCCAGCTCCGTCCCGCGCCCCGCAGCCGAAGCGTCATGGAACCCAGGCTACCGGCGCGCCGGCCCCGCCGCGTTCAGCGCGAGGTTCTGCTGCGCCAGGTCCGCCGCCGCGCTGTCCGGGCTGCTCGCCACCACGCTCTCCCAATCCGCCCGTGCGCCGCTCACATCTCCCTGCAGCTGCCGCAGGATCCCGCGTTCCAGCAGGGCCTCGGGACTTCCCGGCTCCAGCGACAGCGCGCGCTCGATGTCGCGCAGCGCCTCCTGCGCGCGGTCCAGATGCCGCAGCGCCGCCGCCCGGAACACCCAGGCATCCGCACGCTGCCCGTCCTGCGCCAGCGCCCGGTCGGTATCCGCCAGGGAGTCCGCGAACCGCCCGAGCATCCCGGCCGCGATCGCCCGGTCCACCAGCAGCTCCGGGTCCGAAGGCGTCAGCCCCAGCGCCAGGGTGAAGGCCCCATGCGCCCGCAAGGCCTGCCCGGCGACCATCCAGGCCTGACCGGCCTGCCCGAAGACCGCAGCCCTTGCCGCCGCCCCCGCCATGGCCCGCCCCGCCAGGCTCTCCAGCCGCGAAGCCGCCCGCTCCGGCTCCCCCAGTGCCAACAAGGCGAGAGCCGAACAGTGCCGTGCCCCGTCACCCCCACCGCGTGCCTCCCAGCCCTCGGCGAAGCCCAGTGCGCCCTGGGCGTCGTCCCGCAGCTTGCCCAGACAGGCCTCGTAATCCGGGCTGTCCGCCACGCGCGGCGGCTCGGGCGGAAGGGGAAGCACCTCCTCCGACGCCTCGGGCACGACCACGGGCGCTGCCGGCGCGGCACCGTCCCACAACCGGTCCGCCCCGAACGACAGAACGAGCGCCACGGCCAGCACGGCCGCGCCGAGGCCCAGCATCGCGGTCCGCCGAACGATTCTCATCCCGAGCAATCTAGCGGGCGGCGACGCCAGCCGCCATGGATGCGTGATGGATCGCCATCACCCCGGGCATCTGCTCGTCATCGGCCTCGGCTTCACCGGCAAGGCGATCGCAGCCACCGCTGCCGCCGCTGGCTGGCGCGTCACGGCCACCGCCCGCAACCCGGCCCGCGCCACCCCGCCCGAAGGCGTTTCCGTCCTCCCCTTCGCCGAGGCCGCCCCGGCCCTGGCCGCCGCCACCCACCTCGCCGTGACCGCCCCACCTCTGGAAGGGGAGGGGGGAGATCCCGTCCTCGCCGCCCATGGCGATGCCTTGCGCGCCGCCCCCCTGCGCTGGGTCGGCTATCTTTCCACCACGGGCGTCTACGGCGACCGCGGTGGCACCTGGGTGGAGGAGACCACGGAGCCGGCCCCCGTCCAGCCCCGCTCCATCCGCCGCCGCGCCGCCGAACAGCAATGGGAAGCCCTCGCGGATCGGGCGGCCGTGGACCTCCTGCGCTGCGCCGGCATCTACGGCCCCGGCCGCTCCGTGCTGGACGACCTCCGTGCCGGCACCGCGCGCCGGACGCTCAAACCCGGCCACGCCTTCGGCCGCATCCACCGGGACGACATCGCCCGCGCCGTCCTCGCCGCCGCCGCCAACCCGCCCCCGCCGGGCCTCCGCGTCCTGCACCTGGCCGATGACGAACCCGCCGAGAGCGCCACGGTCACCGAGGGCGCCGCCGCGCTGCTCGGCCTCGCCCCGCCCCCCGCCATCCCCTTCGACACCGCCCGCGCCACCATGTCCCCCATGGCCCTCTCTTTCTGGTCGGAGAACCGCCGTATCGCCAACGCCCGCACAAAGGCGGCCCTCGGCATCGCCTGGCGCTATCCGAGCTGGCGCGAGGGCCTGGCCTCCATCCTCGCCGAAGGCGGCTGAAAAGGCCCGGGTTCCGCCAGAAAGCTTACGGCGCGCCGACAGCCCGGTAACGAGGCTTTAACAAATGCCGGCGGCCTGATAGGGCACCTCCCGCCCGGCCATCGCCGCCCCGCCACCCCGGGCCGCACCGGTCGAACCACCACAGGCCAGGGCGGGGCCAAGCGAGGGCTGACAGGCGTGACTGAGGAGCCCAAGGGGCAGTCGCTGAAAGGCCCCTCCTGGACCGAGGCGGACCGCCTCGCCGCCCTCCACCGCACCGGCATCCTCGACACCCCTCCCGAGCAGGGCTTCGACGACCTCGTTCGCCTCGCCGCCGACCTGCTGGGTGTCCCCATGGCCGCCATTCACCTCGTCGCTGAGGACCGGCAATGGGGAAAGGCCGAGATCGGCCTCGGCGTGCGCGACATCCCGCGCGACATCGCCTTCTGTCCCCAGGCCATGCTCGAGCCCGAGGGATTGGTTATCCCGGACGCCGCTGAGGACTCGCGCTTCTCCGCCAATCCGCTCGTCACCGGCGCCCCGGGAATCCGTTTCTACGCCGGCATGCCGCTGGAAGCCGAAGGCCTGCCGATCGGTGCCCTCTGCATCATCGATACCAACCCGCATGAGGGCGGGCTGGACGAGCGGCAGCGCTTCGTCCTCCGCACCCTGGCCTCCCAGGTCAGCAGCCAGATCGCCCTCCGCCGCACTCTCGCCGAACGCGACCGCGCGCTCGCCGAACTGGCCCGCTCGGCCGCATTGCAGCGCCAGACCCTCGACAGCGTGACCGACTACGCCATCGTCAGCACGGACCTCGTCGGCCGCGTCACCGGCTGGAACACCGGCGCCGAGCGCGTCCTCGGCTGGACCGAGGCGGAGATGCTCGGCCAGACCGCCGAGCGCTTCTTCACTCCCGAGGACCGGGCCGAGGGCCGCATCGGCCATGAGATGCGCCGCGCCCTGGAAACCGGCCGCGGCAACGACGAGCGCTGGCACCTCCACAAGGACGGCCACCGCTTCTGGGCCAACGGCGCCATGATGCCGCTCCGGAACGAGGACGGGGACGCGGTCGGCTTCGTGAAGGTCCTTCGGGACCGCACCGAGCAGCACCGCTCGGCCGAGGCCCTCGCCGAAGCGCATGACAGTCTCCGCCGCGCGCAAGAAGCCGGCCGCGTCGGCCTGTTCAGTGTCCGCATCGAGGACGGCATCCTCCACGCCACCCCCGAATTCTCCCGCCTCTACGGGCTGGAACCCTCCGACACCCGCCCCGCCGAGGAGTTCGAGCGCCTGGTCGTCCCGGAGGACGCCTCACTCGTCTCCCGCGCCGTCACACGCCGCAGCGGCGAGGCCCTGACCGATGTCCGCTACCGCATTCGCCGCGCCGATACGGGCGAGCTGCGCTGGATCGCCCGACGGGCGGAGTTCGAATACGACGACCAGGGTCGCCCCGTCCGCTTCGTCGGCGTCGCCCGGGACGTGACCGAGGAGCGCGCCGCCGAGGACACGCTCCAGCGGAGCGAGGCGCATTGGCGCGGCCTGTTCGAGCGCCTGCAGGAAGGCCTCATCATCGGCGAACTGGTCCGCGACCCGACCGGCCGCGTCACCGATTGGCGCTACCTCGATGTGAATCCGGCCTGGGGCGCGCTTGTCGGCTTCCCGCCGGAACAGGCGATCGGCCAGACCCTCCGTACGATGCTTCCCAGCGTTCAGGACTCCTGGGTCAGCGACATGGCCCGCGTCGTCGAGACCGGCGAGCCCGCTGCCTTCACCCGCGAGGTCGTCGGCCTCGGCCGTTGGTACGAAGGGCACGCCTTCGCCCTGGAGGACGACCGCTTCGCCGTCGTGTTCGCCGAGGTCACCGGCCGCATGGACGCCGAGGCCCGCCGCATCGCCCTCCGAACCCTCGACGACCGACTGCGTGACATGCGGGACCTCCCCGCGATGTCCGCCGCCGCCGCCGAGATCCTCGGCCGCACCCTCGCCTGTGCCCATGCGGGCTACGGCACATTCATGGATGATGGCGAGACCCTCGCGGTCGAGCCGGACTGGGCGGCGCCGGGCATCCCGAGCGTCGCCGGCCGCCACGCGCTGAGCAGCTACGGAACCTATGGGGACGACCTCCGCAGGGGCCGCACCGTGGTCATCGAGGACAGCGGCACCGATCCCCGCACGGCCAGGACGGCGGACAGCCTCGCCGCCATCTCCGCCCGCTCCCTCGTCAACCTGCCGATCGTCGAGGGCGGCCGGGCCGTTGCCATGTTCTTCGTCGCCGATGCGGTTCCCCGCGCCTGGACCGAGGCGGAGCTCGGCTTCATCCGCAACGTCGCCGAACGCACCCGCTCCGCCATCGAGCGCCGCCGCGCCGAGACCGACCTCCGCAACCTCGCGGCCTCCCTCGAGCAGCAGGTCGCTGCCCGCACCGCCGAGCGCGACCGCGTCTGGCGCAACTCGCGCGACCTTCTCGTCGTGATCGGCGCGAACGGTATCTTCCGCGCGGTCAACCCGGCCTGGACCGCCATCCTTGGCCACGACCCCGCCGAGGTCGCCGGCCGCAGCTTTCTCGACTTCATCTGGCCGGAAGATGCAGGCCTCACCCAGGGTGGGCTGGACGACGCGGCGTCGGACCGCGACCTCACCAATTTCGAGAACCGCTACCGGCACCGGGACGGCACCCCGCGCTGGATCTCCTGGCACACCTCGACCGAGGGCGACCTCGTCTACGCCTATGGCCGCGACGTCACCTCCGAGAAGGAAGTCCAGGCCGCCCTTCGCCAGACCGAGGACGTCCTCCGCCAGAGCCAGAAGATGGAAGCCGTCGGCCAGCTCACCGGCGGCTTGGCGCACGACTTCAACAATCTCCTTACCGGCATCATCGGCGCGCTCGAACTGCTGAGCACCCGCATAGCCCAGGGCCGCTACAAGGACGTGGACCGATACGTCTCTGCCGCCCAGGGCGCCTCCCGCCGCGCCGCCGCCCTCACGCACCGCCTCCTCGCCTTCTCCCGCCAGCAGACCCTCGACCCCCGGCCGACCGACGTGAACCGCCTCGTCTCCGACATGGAAGAGCTGGTCCGCCGTACCGTTGGCCCCTCGATCGCGCTCGCGGTCATGCCGCAGCCTGAACTCTGGCCCACGCTGGTGGATCCCAACCAGCTCGAGAACGCCCTCCTTAACCTCTGCATCAATGCCCGTGACGCCATGCCCGATGGTGGCCGCCTGAACATCGAGACCGCCAATATCGTGCTCGACGCACGCGTCGCTGGGCAGCGGGACATGCAGCCCGGCCAGTACGTCGCCGTCTGCGTCACCGACACCGGCATGGGCATGACGGACGATGTCATCCGGAAGGCCTTCGACCCCTTCTTCACCACCAAGCCGCTGGGGCAGGGGACGGGCCTTGGTCTCTCCATGATCTACGGCTTCGTCCGCCAGTCCGGCGGCCAGGTCCGTATCGATTCCGCCCCCGGCCGCGGCACCACCATGCGCCTCTACCTCCCGCGCCATCTCGGCCCGGCCGAGGAACCCGAGCCCGCACCCGACCTCAATGGTGCCCCCCGTGCGGGAAGGGGCGAAACCGTGCTGGTCGTGGATGACGAGCCAACGATCCGCATGCTGGTGATGGAGGTGCTGGAGGAGCTGGGCTACGCCGCCATTGAGGCGGCCGATGGCGCCTCCGGCCTCGGCGTCCTCCGCTCCGACGCGCGTGTGGACCTGCTGGTCACCGATGTCGGCCTGCCCGGCGGCATGAACGGCCGCCAGATGGCCGATCTCGCCCGCATCGGCCGCCCCGGGCTGAAGGTGCTGTTCATCACGGGATTTGCTGAGAATGCAGCCCTCGGGAACGGGCAGCTGGAACCGGGCATGCACGTCATGGCCAAGCCCTTCGCCATGGAAACCCTGGCCGGCCGCATCCGGGAACTCATCGCCGATCCTTGAGAAAGGCCGGCCGCACCATGGCGGCCGCCAACTCAGGCCCAGCCGCTCTCCTCCAGCGCCGCCCGCAGCCGCTCCACCTCGGCCCGAAGCCGCTCGGCCCCTTCCGCGTCCATCCCCGTCGCGCCCACGATGCAGTCCGGGATCGCCCCGGCCCGAGCGCGCAGCGCATCCCCGGCCTCAGTCAACCAGGCCCGCACCACCCGCTCATCCACCTCGTCCCGCGCCCGCCGGACCAGCCCCGCCGCCTCCAGCCGCTTCAGCAGCGGCGTGACCGTGCTGCTCTCCAGATACAGCTGCGCCCCGATCTGCCCCACCGTCAGCCCGTCCTCCGCCCAAAGCCCGAGCATGACCAGGTATTGCGGATAGGTCAGGCCAAGCGGATCAAGCAGCGGCTTGTACACGCGGTTCAGCGCGTGCCCGGCGGCATAGACCGAGAAGCAGAGCAGATCGCCGGGCAAGGGAAGTCGGGAAGGGGAATGCCGAGCGGACAGGGACGCCTCCATGCGAAGCGCCTGCCTTTACGACGCGCCCTAAGCCCTTAGTTGCGCGATCCAAACATGGCAATCATGCGCTCGATATAGTCGCGCGCGACCGAATTGGATGCGATAGATCCGGCAGCCCAGCGCCGCGTGGCCAGGGCAGGAGACCCCCGATCATGTCCGTCAATGTCCTCTACCGCGCCACCGCCACCGCCACGGGCGGCCGCGACGGCCGCGCCCGCACCGCCGATGGCGCGCTGGACGTCACCCTGGCCACCCCGCGCGAGCTGGGCGGCGCCGGCGGCACCGGTAACAACCCCGAGCAGCTCTTCGCGGCCGGCTACTCCGCCTGCTTCCTCGGCGCGCTGAAGTTCGTGGCAAGCCAGGGCGGCCCGAAGATCCCGTCCGACGCCTCCGTCACCGCCGAGATCGGCATCGGCCCCCGTGCCGCCGGCGGCTTCGGTCTTGAGGCCGCGCTGACCGTCTCCCTGCCCGGGATCGCCCCCGAGGAGGCGCAGACCCTCGTCGACAAGGCGCACCAGGTCTGCCCGTACTCCAACGCCACCCGCGGCAACATCGACGTCAAGCTCACCCTCGCCCAGGCCTGACGCCGAATAGCCTGCCCGACCCACGGCGCGGCGCCATGACGGTGCCGCGCCGTTCCGCCCGGTGGGCCCGTTCCCGCAACCCCTGGCCGCGGGCCGGCGTTGGCCGTCCGCCCCCAAGCCAGGAAGCCATTACGCCATGCGCCTCGACGGACCCGAAAGCCAGAACGTCGAGGATCGCCGCGGCAGCGGTGGTGGCTTTGGCGGCGGATTCGGCGGTGGCCGCGGCGGCGGCATCGCAGTGGGTGGGATCGGCGGCGTCGTGCTGCTGGTCGTCGCCCTTCTCCTCGGCGTCGATCCCTCGGTGATCCTCGGCGGCGGCGTGGCCCCCGAGCCCCAGACCGCCCCCCAGGAGCGCCGCTTCGATCCGAACGAGGGCCGCCAAGCCGGCAATCCCGGCACGCCGCGCGCCCCCGCCGCCCAGGGCCAGGCCCGTGCCCCGGCAGGCGAGGATGAGGGTCGCCGCTTCATCGCCCAGGTCCTCGGCGAGACGGAGCAGGTCTGGAACGAGCAGTTCCAGCGCCTCGGCCGCCGCTACGAGGAACCCGTCCTCGTCCTCTTCTCCGGCGCCACCCAGTCCGGCTGCGGCGCGGCCCAGGCCCAGACCGGCCCCTTCTACTGCCCGCAGGACCGCCGCGTTTACATCGACCTTGAATTCATGGCGCGCCTTCAGCGCCAGCTTGGCGCCACGGGCGACTTCGCGGCCGCCTATATCGTCGCCCATGAGGTCGGCCACCACGTCCAGAACCTGCTGGGCGTCCTCCCCCAGGTCCAGCGCGCCCAGGCCCAGGCCGACGGGGCTGAGCGCAACCAGCTTCAGGTTCGCGTGGAACTCCAGGCCGACTGCTTCGCCGGCGTCTGGGCCAATCAGGCCAACCGGTCCCGCCAGATCCTGGAGCAGGGCGATATCGAGGAAGGCCTGAACGCCGCCGCCGCCGTGGGCGACGATCGCGTCACCGGCGGCCGTATCCGTCCCGAGAGCTTCACCCATGGCAGCTCCCGCCAGCGCACCCAGTGGTTCCGCCGCGGTCTAGAGTCCGGCGATGTGAGGCAGTGCGATACATTTGCGGGCTGAGTATCTGGGGGAGGACGAAGGAATTCTTCCTCCCCCAGATCGCTCGAAGACAGTGCCTTCGACCGATCATCTTTTTCTACAGGTTCGAGTGCTTCGCCAACGATGCGCCTCAGGTCCGCGACCCGGGGCGACTGACAGGACAGGGCGCGTGTCCTGAAAACAAACACGCCTTATCTCGCCCATCCGCGGCAGCCAGGCAGGAGTCCAAGGGCCTCAGGCCCCCGGCGGGCGAGGTCTGGAGAGGGCAGCGCCCTCTCCAGCATCCCCGGACGGGATTAGTACGGCCGGTAATAGGCTGGCGGCGGCGCGGCCGGCACGTAGTAACCCGGCGCCGGCGCCGGAGCCGCGTAATACCCGGGCGCGGGCGCCGCATAGTAGGCCGGCGCCTGAGGCGCATAGCCATAGGCTGGCTGCACCGGCTGCGGCGTCGTCGCCGCCCCACCGATCGCGCCCAGGGCGCCACCGGCCACCGCGCCGATCGCGGCACCACGGCCACCGCCGGCAATAGCACCCAGCGCCGCGCCGCTGCCGGCGCCGATCGCCGCGCCGCCCACCGCGCGCTGGCCGGGATCGTAGGGATTGGTGCAGGCCGTCAGGCTCGCGCCGAGGGCCAGCGCGACGAGGCAGGATTTCGACATGCGGTTCACGGACATCTCCTTCGGAAGGGTTCAGGCCTGAGGTAACGGCCAGGCCGGTCCACCGTTCCTTCATACTCTCAGCCCCGAAGGCGGCGGGATCGTGGTGGCCCCGCCCGATTTCGGGCCGTTTCGCTCCACGCCTCGCAGACCGCGCCCCGCACCCTTGGCGGCCCGCCACGCGCCCGGGCTAAGCTTCCGCCTATGCCGAAGATCGCCGTCGCCCGCCTCTGGTTTGAGGGGAACTCCTTCACCCCTATCCCCACGGGCATGGATGCCTTCCTCTCCCGTGAATGGGTGGACGGGCAGCAGGCGCTCACCCGCTACGCCGGAACCTCGACGGAACTCGGCGCCGTTGCCGCCTTCCTCGCCGCCCGCCCGGCCTGGTCCGCGGAAATCCTCCGCTGCGCCAGCGCGCAGCCCGGCGGTCCCATGACGGACGATGTCCTGGCGACCTGGCTCAACGAAATCCTGCCCCCGCTTCGCACCGGCGCCTTCGACGGCGTCTATCTTTCGCTCCACGGCGCCTGCGTCACGGAATCCGATCCGCAGGCCGACCTCACCATCCTCCGCGCCGTCCGCGCCGCCATCGGGCGCAATATCCCGCTCACCGCCTCCTTCGACTTCCACGCCAACATGGCCGAGGAAGCCGCCACCCTGCTCGACGGCGCCAGCGCCTACCGCTCCTACCCCCACACTGACATGGACGTGGCCGCCGCCCGCGCCCTCGGCATGCTGGAACGCCGCATCGGCGGCGGCGCACCCATGCACGGCGCCGTCGCCAAGCGCCCTGCCGTCCTCCACTCCTTCCACATGCGCTCTGCCGAAGGCCCGATGGCCGAGGTCTGGGCCCTCTCCAACGAGCTGGAGGAGGGCAGCGTCTGCGAAGCCTTCCCCTTCGGCGGCTTCGCCTGGGGCGACAGCCCCCATGCCGGCCCCTCCGGTATGGCCTGGGCCGCCGACCCCGCCGCGGCCCAGTTCGCAGCCACCCGCATCGCCGAAGCCATCGAGGCCCGCCGCCCCCGCTTTGCCGTCACCCTGCCCAGCCCCGCCGATGCCCTGGCCCGCGCGCTCGCCGGCCCGCCCGGCCTCGTCGCCCTGCTGGACCCCGCCGACAACCCCTTCTCCGGCGGTATCGCCGATACGCCCGAGCTCCTCCGCCTCCTCGTCGAACACCCGCCCGAGGTCCCCACGGTCTTCGCCTTCCTGAACGACCCCGCCGCCGTCCGTGCCGCGATCGCCGCAGGGGAGGGGGCCACCATCACCCGCCCCCTCGGCGCGCAGGTGACCGACACCTTCGGCCCCCCGGTCCCCTTTACCGGCATTGTCGAGCGCCTCACCGACGGCCGCTTTACCAACAAGGGCCCGATGGAGCGCGGCTCCCCCGTGGATCTTGGCCCCACCGCCGTCCTCCGTGCGAACGGCCTCCGCGTCATCCTTACCACCCGCAAGGAAGCCGCCGTCGACCCCGCCTTCTTCACCCTCCACGGCATCGACCTGGCCACGACCCGCCTGATGGCCAACAAGGGCAAGAACCACTTCCGCGCCGCTTTCGCGGAGCGCTGCTCCCTCATCGTCGAATGCGACTGCCCCGGCCCCGCCTCCCTGGACCTCGCCGCACTGCCCTTCCGCCACGTCCCCGTCGAGAGCCGCCGCTAGCGCACCACCCTCAACGCGACCCGTCGGCCGCCCGCCGCCGCAGAAGCATCACGGCGCTGGCCAGCCCGAAGGCCGCGAGCTGGGCAGCCATTAGCAGAAAGGCGAGCACGTAGCTGCCGGTCCAGCTCACCACCAAGGTGAAGGCCAGCGGCCCGCAGATCGAGCCGACGAAGCCGAACAGGCTGGCGGCCGAGGTCACGTCACTGACCTGCGCGAGCGGCGCCACGCGAGCCAGCTCCGCCATATGCACCCCGTTCCAGCCGATGGCGGTGGCGCCAACCAGCGCCGCGCAGCCGAGCAGCATCCATGAACTCTGCCCACCGATCGTAACGAGCAGGCCGACCGCCAGGGCCGAGGCGAAAGCCTGAAGAACAAGGTGCCGCAGCGCATGGCCCATCCGGTCCGCCAGCCATCCCAGCGCGACCCGCCCCGCCATGCTGGCCAGCTGCATCACGGCCACGACCTGCCCTGCTTCGGCCAGGGAAGCCCCGTGCCGAGCAACGACATAGGTCGCGGTAAAGGCCGTCAGGCACGACTGCATTACGGAGAAGGACGCACCGAGTCCGGTGAGCAGCGGCAGCGACGGATGCGCGCGCAGGACAGCGACGGAGCGCGCGGCCGCCGCGGGCGAGAGCAGCGCGCGTGCCCAGCCCCGCCTCGCCGTTCCCCTGTCCTCGTCCAGACGCCGGCGGAAGGGCTGCACCGCCAGCATCGTGACCAGCACGACGCCGATCACGGCCCAGAGCGTGAAGGACAATCCCAGCGCCAGCACCAGCGGCGCCACCGCCAGCCCCGCGATTGCCCCACCCAACGGCACGCCTGCCTGCTTGATCGAGAAAATCAGCGTGCGATGCTGCGGCGGTGCTGCGCGAACCAGGATCTGGCTGCCCGCGGGTGTGTTGTGACCGGTGCCAAAGCCGATCGCCAGCGCTCCGAGCAGTCCCACCAGCCCAAGCGGCTGCGACAGCACAAGAAGCCCGACCGCCATGCAGGCCAGGCCGATTTGCAACGTCCGCACCGGCCCGTGCCGACCGAGCATCGGCCCGCCACAGGCCAGGCACCAGCAGATGCCGGCCGAGGTCATGGCCGAGACGAGCCCGATGCTCTCGGGCGCAAGGCCGGCACGCTCCATCAGCGGCGGGCCAAGCAGCGGAACGGCGAGGGAAGCAAAGGAGCTGACGGTCTGGACAATCAGGGTCGCGGCTAGGGCGCTGACCCACAGGGGCACTCTCAATCCCGTTCCGCTCCCCCGCGCAGCCGGTCGTGCACGCCGCCAGCCCTGCAGGGAGTGTGCCGGGCCCCGCCCGGCACGCCAAGGCAGCGCCTGCCGCCAAGGCGGATCAGGCCGGCCGAGATCCAGGCACCGATGGGTCCGGGACGACGCTGGACCCTAGGAGTTCGCCTCGATCATCGCCCGCACCTTCGGATAGACCTCGCTGGCCCATTTCCGCCCGCTGAACACCCCGTAATGCCCCACCCCCGTCTGCAGGTGGTGGTGCCGCATCGACAGCGGGATGTTCGGGCACAGGTCCATCGCCGCCATGGTCTGCCCCACCGCGCAGATATCGTCCCGCTCGCCCTCGACGGTGAGCAGCGCCGTCCGTCGGATCGCTTCCGGCCGCACCCGCTGCCCGCGATGCATCAACTCGCCCCGCGGCAGGTCATGCTCCTGGAAAATCCGCTGCACGGTCTCGAGGTAGTAGGTCGCCGGCAGATCCATCACCGCGAAATACTCGTCGTAGAACCGCCGGTGCGCCGCGGCCGCCTCGACATTCCCGGCCACGATGTTGTCGATCTGCGTCCGGTGCGCCTTCATATGGCGCTCCACGTTCATCGACATGAAGGCCTGCAACTGGATAGCGCCCGGATACACCCGGCGCCCAGCACCCGCATAACGCTCCGGCACCACCCCGATCAGGTTCCGCTCGAACCACTCGATGGGCTTGGACTGCGCCAGCACGTTCACCTTGGTCGGGCTCACCCGCGTGTCGATCGGCCCCGCCATCAGCGTCATGCTCGCCGGCGTGCAACGGTTCCGCGCCTCCGCCATGACAGCCACCGCGGCCAGCGTCGCGGGCGCCGGCTGGCACACCGCCAACACATGGCTCCCTGGCCCCATCACCTCCAGGAACTGGATGATGTGGTCCGTGAAGTCGTCGAATCCGAACTCGCCGGCCGAGAGCGGCACGTCCCGCGCATTCACCCAGTCGGTGATGTACACGTCATGATCGGGCAGCAGCGTTTCCACCGTCCCGCGCAACAGAGTGGAAAAATGCCCGGACATCGGCGCGACCACCAGCACCCGCGGCTGCTGGACGGAGGTGTCCTTGGCGAAGCGAAGCAACGTCCCGAAGGGCGTCTCCAGCACCGCCTCCTCGGTCACGGCCACATCGGCATTGCCCACCCGAACCCGGGCGAAGCCATAGGCCGGCCGGCTATGGCTGGTGCGGGCATGCGCCACCAACTCGAAAGCCGCGCCGGCAGTCCGGATGAAGGGGGCCGCCAGCGGCATGGCCGTGGTCACCGGCTCCCACTGCCGCAGCATGCGCTCGGCGCTCGCGGCGAAAGCACGGATGGGGAACTGCAGGTCCTGTTGCGCCTGCCACATGCGATAGATCATAGGATGGGGCAGGTCATACGGTGTTCGGCAGTCGGGTCAGGCGCATGAACCTGGAACGGTCACGACCGGTGCTGGGTTTGATCACGGTCCCATAATCGTGGGTGCTCCTTGCCCAGGGGTCAACGACGGACCCTTCCCAGCCGCATAAACCTTCGGGATTGTAACCTTTTCCCCACGGCTTGCCCGGCTGGCGGGCCGGCTGGAACGGTTCTGGCATAAGCCCCGCCGTGATGCTGCCACGCCGGCCCCGGACAAACGGGCCCGCTCACCAGGGAGGAAGACAGACGCCATGGACCAGGCCCGGCTTCTCATCAGCAGCCGCAACTACTCCTCCTGGTCCCTCCGGGGCTTCCTCCTCGCCCGGCTGTCAGGGCTCGCCTTTCAGGTCGAGCGCGTGGACCTGGACGATCCCGCCGCTCGCGCCGAGCTCCTCATGCAGGCCTCCTCCACCCGCATCCCATGCCTCATCCATGACGGCCTGCGGATCTGGGACACCACGGCGATCGCCGAATACCTGAACGAGATCCGCCCCGACACCGGCCTTTTCCCCGCCGATCCCCGCGCCCGCGCCCGGGCCCGCTCTATCACCGGCGAGATGCATGCCGGCTTTCAGGCCCTTCGCGCCTCGCTCCCCATGAACCTGCGCGCCCACCGCCCTGGCTTCCGCATCTGGTCCGGCCCCCGCGCTGACGTGGACAGAGTCCTCCAGATCTGGCGGGACTGCCTCGGCCACTCCGGCGGCCCCTGGCTGTTCGGAGACCGCCCGACGGTCGCCGACGCCATGTACGCCCCCGTCGTCACCCGCTTCCTCACCTATGACGTCACCCTCGAGGGCGCCTGCGCGGCCTACGCCCGCACCGTCATGGAGTGGGCCCCCATGGCCGAATGGATCGCCGCCGCCCAGGACGAACCCGAACCCCCCATCCACGAACTGGAGGTGGACGCCGAATTCTAGGGCGTCCTGTCACGATCCTCCGCAGCCCCGCCTCTCTGCCGCCATGCCCGGCTTCACCATCCACGCTGCCCGAAGCAGGGACAACCGCCTAAAGGTCGCCCACCCCTTGGCCGCCTACGCCGTGTCCCGTCCGCTAGACCTAGGCAGACAGGACCTCGCCGCCGAACTCGCCGCCCTGCCCGGAAAATACGCAGATCCAGCCAGCAAACCTTTCATGGCCCGCGATGGCTCCGGCGCCCCCTCGGCCCCCGCGCGCCGCAAGGCTGGTGCGAAATGACCTCCCCGCCGACCGCAGCATGGGTCTCGGCCAAGCCATGACCGAGCGCGTGGTCGAGGAAGCCCGCCAGCGCGGCCATCAAGTACACCGCCTCGACACCTTGCCCCGCATGTCCACCGCCATCGCCTCGAGCCGCGGACCCGAGGCGCACTGCAAGCGAGGCATTCTCAACCAATGATAGAAGATGATGAGTGGCGTCCGGGGCGAGGAAGACTTCCTTCTTCCTCGCCCCGGGACGTCCCGAACAACCAAGCAATGTCCGCCGGAAATCAGTCCAGCTTCGCCCCGGCTGCCTTCACGACATCCCGCCACTTCGCGTCCTCGGCCGCGATGTAGCGATCCAGTTCCGCAGGCCCGAGCGGCCTCGGGTTGCTGCCGATCTCCCGCAGCCGAGCCACCACGGCGGGATCCTTGCAGATATCCACCACCATGCCCGCCAGCCGCTCCACCACCGGCCGCGGCACCCGCGCCGGCGCCTGGAAGCCGAACCAGGCCACCGCCTCGAAGTCCGGCACCCCGGCCTCCTTCACCGTCGGCACGTCCGGCAGGGAGAACCAGCGCTCTGCCGAGGTCACGGCCAGCGCCCGTAGCCGCCCGGCCTGGATATGCGGCAGGTAGCCCGGCAGGTTGTCGATCGCGATCTGGCACCGCCCCGCCATCAGGTCAGGAAGGATGGTGGCCGTCCCGCGATAGGGAATGTGTGTGATGTCCACGCCCGTCTTGAACTTCAGGAACTCGCCGCAGAGATGGCCGGAAGTCCCGTTCCCCGGGCTGCCGAAATTCAGGTCGCCCGGCTTGGCGCGCGCCGCGTCCAGCAGGTCCTTGAAGCTCCGCAGCGGCGAATCCGCGGCCACCGCGACCACGTTCGCCACCTCGTTCACCAGCGCGATGCTCGTCAGGTCGCGCGCGGGGTCGAAAGGAAGCCGCGAGTAGAGGAACTGGTTGATGCTTGCGGTGCCGATGGTGAAGGTCAGCAGCGTGTAGCCATCCGGCTCCGCCTTCGCGACCATCTCGGTCCCGATATTCCCGCCCGCACCCGGCCGGTTGTCGATCACCACGGGCTGACCCAGCAGCGCGGACAGACGCTCGCACACCACCCGCGCCGTCAGGTCGGTTGCCCCGCCGGCGGGGAAGGGCACCACCATGCGGATCGCCCGGCTCGGCCAGGCCGGCTGCGCCCGCAGCACGGAAGGCGAGGCCAGAACGGCCAGCCCCGGCGCGGCCAGCAGCGCGCCGCGGCGGGAGAGGAAACCGGAACTCATCAGATGCTTACTCCACGGTTGCGCCGGACCGGCGGACCACATCGCCCCATCTCCGGGTCTCGGCCCGCACAAAGGCGGTAAAGGCGGCAGGTGTCGTGCCCCCGTCGGGCGTCAACTCCGGCATCATGCCACCCAAATCCGCCAGCCGCGCCTTGGTTGCCGGCTCCTTGACGATGGCGTCAATCTCGGCGCCCAGCCGCTCCACGATCGGCCGGGGCGTGCGCCCGGGCATCTGCATCCCGAACCAGCCGGTCGCCTCAACCCCAGGCAGCCCCTCCTCGGCGGTGGTCGGGCAGTCCGGCAGGGCAGGGGTGCGCTGCGCCGTCGTCACCGCCAGCGCCCGCAACCGGCCGTCCCGCAGATGCCCGATGGCGGAGGGCAGGTTGTCCACCCCCACCTCCACTCGCCCGGCCATCACCTCGGCCAGCATCGGCCCGGCGCCGCGGAAGGGCACATGCGTGATCTGCACCCCCGCCTCCATTTTCAGCAGCTCCCCCGTCACATGAAGGGAGGTGCCAGCGCCGGAGGAACCGAAGTTCAGCTTGTTCGGATTGGCCTTCGCATAGGCCACCAGTTCCCGCAGCGTTCGCACGGGCAGGGAATTCGTCACGAAGATCACGTTCGGCACCCGGATCACCAGCCCGACCTCGGTCAGGTCCTCGGGCCGGTAGGGCATGCGGTCGCCATACAGGGTGTAGTTGATCGCCCCGCTCGAGATCGTCTGCATCAGCACCGTGGAGCCATCCGGCTCCGCCTTCGCGACGACGTCGGACCCCACATTGCCGCCCGCACCCGCCCGGTTCTCCACCGTGAAGGGCTGGCCCAGCCGTGCCTGCAGCCGCTCGGAGATGATCCGCGCCGCAACATCGGTCGTGCCGGCTGGGGTAAAGGGAACCACCACCCGCACCGGCCGCGCCGGCCAGGACGCCTGCGCGCGGGCACCCGATGGCATCGCCAGACCGGGAAGCAGAAGGGCAGGGGCCGCAAGGATCGAGCGGCGGGACAGGCCCGCGCCAGGCGGGAACCGGCGAGACAACGTCATCTGGGGACATCCTCCATGGCGTCCGCGCCGGGGTCTTTTGCCCCGGTTCCGAGTCGCGGCGAGCCGGCGATTGGTGCCGTGCCCCAACAGCTCTTGCAAGAGCCGTGAGACACGGCCTGCCTGCCCCAGGATGGAGTCGCCCGACCCCGGCCGCGGAATGAGCACCGAGTCGCGCTTCTATACGGCCATCCGGCCCTTGCCAGCGGCCCTCCCTGCGCGTCCGATCGCCCGCGCGACGCACTGCATCCCGCCACCACCTGCGGCGTTGCGGGTGGGACGGGCCTGGCGAAGGCATCGAGGGATCGGATCAGTATGGGCTTCCTCCAGACCTATGCGCGCGTGCTCAGCCTCCTGGCGCCGGACAAGTGGGTCGCCATCGGGCTGGCCCTCGCCTCCCTCGCGCTGGCGGGATTGCAGTTCCTGGAGCCGGTCCTATTCGGCCGGGTGGTGGACGTTCTCTCGGGCGCGGACCGCCTGCCGCAGGACGTGGTCTGGCAACAGGCCATCTCCCTCCTCATCGTCTGGACCGCGGTCGGCCTCACCGGCATCGCCGCCAATGTCGCCGTCTCCCTGCTCGCCGACCGCATGGCCCACCGCAACCGCCTGGCCGTCATGCACCGCTACTTCCAGCACGTGCTGGCAATGCCGCTCTCCTTCCACGGGGATACCGCCTCGGGCCGGCTGATGAAGGTGATGCTCGTCGGCACGGACCACCTTTTCGGCATCTGGCTGTCCTTCTTCCGCGAACACCTCGTCACCTTCATCACCGGCATCGTCCTCCTGCCGCTGACATTCTTCATGAACTGGCGGCTGGCGATCGTGCTGCTGGTGTTGGTCCTCATCTTCATCGTGGTCGCGACCTTCGTCGTCTCCCGCACTCAGGACGCCCAGGAGCAGGTTGAGGGCCTCCAGTCACAGCTTGCCGGCAATGCGCAGGACGCGCTGTCCAACGTCGTCGTCGTGCAGTCCTTCACCCGCATGGCCGCCGAGGCAAAGCTTTTCGGCGACATCATGCGCCAGGTGCTCGATCACCAGTTTCCCGTGCTCAACTGGTGGGCTGTCGTCTCGGTCCTGACACGCTCGGCCAGCACCATCTCCATCATCACCATCTTCATTCTCGGCACCTGGCTGCACATGAGGGGTCAGGCCTCGGTCGGCGAGATCGTCGCCTTCATGGGTTTCGCCACGATGCTCATCGGCCGGCTCGAAGGCGCGGTCGGCTTCGTCGCCCGCCTTCTGATCCAGGTCCCCGGCCTGCGCGAAGCCTTCGCCGTTCTCGATGCCCGCAGCAGCGTCCCCGAGAACCCCAACGCCATCGACATCCCGCGCGTGCAAGGTGCGGTCGCCTTCGAGAACGTCGCCTTCGGCTATCCCGGCGGCGGCAAGATCCTGAACGACGTCTCCTTCGAGGCGCCCCCCGGCAAGACCGTGGCCCTCGTCGGCCAGACCGGTGCCGGCAAGTCCACCGCCATGTCCCTCCTCCAACGCCTCTGGGACCCGATCGAGGGCCGCATCACCATCGACGGCCACGACCTGCGCGACCTCAGCCTGGACAGTCTGCGACGCAATGTCGGCGTGGTGTTCCAGGATGCCATGCTCTTCAACCGCACCATCCGCGAGAACCTCCTCGTCGGCCGCCCCGATGCGACGCAGGAGCAGCTCGAGGAGGCCTGCCGCATGGCCGAGGCGCATGACTTCATCACCCGCCAGCCACAGGGCTACGATAGCCGGGTCGGGGAGCGTGGAACCTCCCTCTCCGGCGGCCAGAAGCAGCGCCTCTCCATCGCGCGCGCCCTGCTGAAGGACCCGCCGATCCTCATCCTGGACGAAGCAACCAGCGCGCTCGATGCCGCGACGGAAGCCCGCGTGCAGAAGGCGTTGAAGGCCCTGATGACCGGCCGCACCACCTTCATCATTGCCCACCGCCTGTCCACGATCCGCGACGCCGACGAGATCCTCGTCTTCGAGTTCGGCCGAATCGTCGAGCGCGGCAGCTTCGACGAGCTGGTGGAACAGGGCGGCCGCTTCGCCGAACTGGTCCGCACCCAGCTCTCCGGCGCCGAGCAGAAAAAACTCACCCCCGCCGCCGTTTGATGGCCGCAGTCTTCAACCACAGGTGAGGCAGCAGCTTTTCTGCTTGTAATGTCCCGGTCATCCGCTGCCACCATGGCAGAGACGGGCGCGGCCAAAGCGCCCGCCCGCGGATGACGGAGACGGCCATGACGATCGCGTCCATCCTACGAAGCAAGGGGGCCGAGGTGGTGAGCGTCCGCCCCACTCAGACCCTGGGTGAGGTCGCCCACATCCTCGTCCGCCACCGCATCGGCGCCGTGCTGGTGCGGGAAGGCGAGGATCAGCCCATCGGCATCCTCTCCGAACGCGACATCGTCCGCGTCTTCGCCAGCGAGGACGGGCTGACTGACGGCATAACCGCCGCGGACGCGATGACCCGCATCCTCCACACGGTCACCCCGGACACACCCATCACCCAGGCCCTCGAGCTCATGACCGACCGCCGCGTCCGCCACCTTCCCGTGCTGCGGGACGGCCAACTCGCCGGGATGGTCTCCATCGGCGACCTGGTGAAGGCCCGCATCGAGGCCGCGGTCAACGAGGTGGACGCCCTCCGCGACTACGTCGCCGCCGGCTGATCCGCCCGGGCGAGGAGGTTCGGGCAAGAGAGGGAAGGGGGCTGGTCCCCCGTCCCCCGTGATGGCAAGGGGCTGCACGCGCCGGCATCACCGGCGCGCCCGACAGCCCCAGGTCCGCCATGCCCCGCCCCGAGCACGTTCTCACCCTTTCCTGCCCGAACCGCCCGGGCATCGTGGCCGCCGTCGCCACCACCATCTTCGAGCGGGGCGGCAACATCCGCGAAGCCCAGCAATACGACGACGTCGAGACCGGCCGCTTCTTCGCCCGCATCACCCTCGACCACCCCGGGAACGCGCTGGACGTCCCAGCCCTCCGCAGCGGCCTGGAAGCGGTCGCCGACCGCTTCGCCATGGAGTGGACCCTTCGAGACCGCGCGGAGAAGAAGAAGGTGATGGTCCTCGTATCGAAGTTCGACCACTGCCTCGCCGACATCCTTTACCGCTGGCGTCTCGGCGAACTCCCCATGGAACTCGCCGGCATCATCTCCAACCACCCGCGCGAGACCTACCAGCACCTCGACTTCGCCGACGTCCCCTTCCACCACCTCCCGGTCACCAAGGCGACAAAGCTGGAGCAGGAGGCCGAGGTCTGGCGCGTCATCCGCGAGTCCGGCGCCGAACTCGTCCTCCTCGCCCGCTACATGCAGGTCCTGTCGGACGGCCTCGCTGCCAAGCTCGCCGGGCGCTGCATCAACATCCACCACTCCTTCCTGCCCGGCTTCAAGGGCGCGCGCCCCTACCACCAGGCCCATGCCCGCGGCGTGAAGCTGATCGGCGCCACCGCACATTTCGTCACGGCGGATTTGGATGAGGGCCCGATCATCGAGCAGGACGTCGAACGGATCTCCCACAACGACACCCCCGACGACCTTATCCGCCAGGGCCGCGACATCGAACGCCGCGTCCTCTCCCGCGCCCTCCTCTGGCAGCTCGAGGATCGCGTGTTGCTGAACGGGTCGCGCACCGTGGTTTTCCGGACCTGACCAAGGCCTGGAGGGAGAAGAACTTCTCCGTTCCAGCTCCCGCTCACTTCACTTGTGTGGCTGCCGCGGGATAGGCCGATAGCGAAGTCGCAGAGGCCGGGCCTTCAGCGACGACCAGTGAGGCCGGAGCACCAGTTGGCCCCGCAAACCCTCGGCGCCCTCGCATGCCTGAAGCTTGGCTTTCCGGCCGGAACCTGCGCCTGCTCGGAATGAAACTTTGATGATTTCCAGCAGAGCGGGCCTGCATGTTGCGCCGCAACCACCGATGATGCCGCCGTCTCAGCCCTGTCCGGAACCAGAGTGGACCTTATCGCCTCCCTCCTCGGCGGGCTCGGCCTCTTCCTCGTCGCCGTTCGCAGCCTTGGCAGCCAGCTTCACCGCCTGGCCGGCCGCCGGCTGCGCGGCGCGGTCGCCCAGGCCACCCGCGGTGACACATCGGCCGCCCTCACCGGCATCGTCCTCGGCGCGCTAACGCAATCTTCCAACGCCGTTACCTTCATCACCGCCTCCATGGTGCAGGCCGGCATCCTTCCCCTGGCGCGCGCCCTCCCGCTGGTCGCCTGGTGCAATCTCGGCACCGCGGCCCTGGTGCTGGTGGCCTCGCTCGACATCCGCCTCGCCGCCCTCTGGTTGCTGGGCGTCGCCGGCCTCTCCCTCGCCCTCGGCCCCAAGGGCGGCGAACGCCTCCAGGCGGCGCTGGGCGCCATCTTCCAGCTTGGCCTGCTCTTCCTCGGTCTCGCCTTGCTCAAATCCGGCGCCGCACCGCTGCGCGACACGGAGGCCGTCCGCCAGGCCATGGCCTGGACCGCCCATGCGGTCTGGCCGCCCTTCTTCGTCGGCGCCGCCCTGGCGCTGGTGGCGCAATCCTCCTCCACCGTCACCATCCTGGCCATCTCGCTCGCCCATGTGGCGCTGCTGGACCCTGCCCAGGCCGGCATGGCCGTCTGCGGCGCATCCCTGGGCTCCGGCCTCTCGGTGATGCTTCTCGCCGGCGGCCTCCACGGCCCGGCACGCCGCCTCGCCCTGTTCCAGTCCGCCCTCAAGGGCATCGGCGCCGTCCAGCTCGCCGCCCTCGTCCTCCTCTGGCACGAGATCCCCGGCCTGCCCCCACTCCCTGCCTCGATGGACCTCGCGGACAGCCTGGCCCTGCTCTTTGTCGCCCTGCAGGTTCTGCCGGCGCTCACGGTCGTTCCCCTGCGCCGCCACGTGCCCGCCCTGCTCGAACGCCTCTCCCCCGCCGCTCCCGCCGAGGCCCTGTCCCGCCCCGCCTACCTTTACGACAGCGCGCTCGAAGACGCCCCGACAGCCCTCGACCTTGCCCTGCATGAACAGGCGCGCCTCGCCGGCCGCCTGCCTATGCTGCTGGACAAGGTCAGGGACGGGGCCCCCGCCGACGCCATCCCCGCCGAGACCCTCTCCACCGCCGGGCTTGAGGTCGAGCGCGCGATCGAGACCTTCCTCGAATCCCTGCTGGCCCGCACGATCCCCCGGCAGGAGCTGGAGCGCGCTGTCGCCATCGGCCATCTCAACACCCTTTTGGCGACGCTCCGCGAAACCGCCGCCGAATTCGCCGGGAACCTCGGCCGCCTTCGCGCCCGCCCCGTCGATCCCGCCCTTCTCGCGCTGGCCGACTCCCTCGCCGAAGCCCTTCACCTCCTCCTCTCCGAGTTCCAGGACGCCATCGCCTCCGCCGACCCGGCCGACTCCGAAACCCTCGCCGCTCTCGCCGGTGATCGCTCCGCCATGATGGAGGAGCTCCGCAGACGCACAGCCCGCCAGGCCACCGCCCTGCCGACCGAGGCGCTGAACCTCCTCTTCTCGATCACCTCCCTCTTCGAGCGGACCGCCTGGCTCCTCCGCCGCAGCCTGTTCGTCCTGCCGGAGGCCCGCGGCCTCGAAGGCTCCGCCGAAGCCACGGACCGCTCACCATCTGGCCAGGGCGCTAACCTGCGGCCGTCTGCGGAGCTGGTGTGTGACACGCGCGCCTGACGCGGGAACCGCGCCCATCCAGGGCAGCGGCCCAGCAATGCGGCACGAGACTGGCCGGCGCCACTTGCGGCCGCCGACGCCTCAGCCGCGAAGGGCTTCCGTCAAACCCTGGCTGGCGAGCCGGACGGTAACGAGAAGGCGGTCCAGCCCATGCCCCTCGCGCGCCATGGTGGAAAGGCCTGTGAGCACGGTCACGACGTAGTCGGCCAGGTGCCCCGCCGCTTCCGGATGCGTCGCCGCGACGAAGCGGCGGATTGTATCCTCCGCCCCGGCCGTCATGGCACGGGCTGCCTGGCGCGCCTCCGGGTCGTTACAGCGCGCACCCTCGATAACGAGGCAGCCGGCTACGGAAGGGTCGGCAGGGTCCGCGGCGTAGCGCCGCGCGGCTTCCTCCAGCACGGCGACCAGGGCTTCGGCCACCGGACGGCCGGGGCGAAGGATCTCGTCCAGCGCGATGCCCTCCGTACCGGCGTAGCGGCAGAGAGTACGGGCATACAGGCCGGCCTTGCTGCCGAAGGCGGCATAGAAGCTAGGGGGATTGATGCCGAGCGCCTCAGTGAGATCGGCGACGCTGACGGCGTCGTAGCCACGCGCACGAAAAAGCTGCTGGGCCGTCGCGACGGCCTCCTCCGGGTCGAAGCGGCGGGGGCGGCCACGGGGACGCGCTGATTTTGTAGTCATTAGTACAAAACGCCTTGACGAGACCTGCGGGCGGATTATGTAGCGCCTGCTACGTAAATCCTCAAGGAGGGCCTGATGGCCGGTTTTCAGGGTAAGTCCGTTCTGGTGCTCGGCGGCAGTCGAGGGATCGGGGCGGCAATCGTGCGGCGCCTGGCGGGGGAGGGCGCGGCCGTTACCTTCACCTATGCCGGCTCGAAGGAGGCGGCGGAGCGTCTGGCCGCCGAAACGGGCGCCAGCGCCGTGATGACGGACAGCGCGGACCGTGATGCGGTGATCGCCCGCGTTCGGGAAAGCGGTCCCTTGGACGTGATGGTGGTAAATGCGGGCGTCTTCGCCGGGGGAGACCCGCTGGAACTGGATCCGGATGCGGTGGACCGACTTTTCCGCATCAACGTGCACGCCCCTTACCACGCGTCGGTCGAGGCGGCGCGGCAGATGCCGGAGGGTGGCCGGATCATCGTGATCGGCTCCACCAGCGGCGACCGCGCCGGCTTCGCGGGGGCCGCGGCCTACGCGATGAGCAAGTCGGCGATGCAGGGCATGGCGCGCGGCCTGGCCCGGGATTTCGGCCCGCGCGGTATCACGGTGAACATCGTCCAGCCGGGGCCCGTGGACACCGACATGAACCCGGCGGAGGGACCGATGAAGGAACTGGTCCACGGCCTCATGGCCATCAAGCGCCACGCGCGGCCGGAGGAGGTGGCAGGGCTGGTCGCCTGGCTTGCGGGACCGGAGGCGAGCTTCGTGACCGGGTCGATGCACACGATCGACGGCGGCTTCGCCAGCTGACCCGGTAACGCCGGCCAGGGCCCCGACAGGCCCCGGCCGGTTCCTCCTGCCTTGCTCCTCCCTTGCCGCTGCTCGCGGCCGTGGGCGGAGAGCGCTCCCAAGCAGCCCAGCCCCGCCCGCCCAACGCTTGACCTCGTGAAAGGGGCCTGCCACCTCTCCGGCCCCCAATTTCCTCACTGCAAGGCCCGCAAACCCCCCATGCCCGCGATCACGCTGCCCGACGGTTCCGTTCGATCCTTCGACGGTCCCGTCACCGGCACTACGGTCGCCGCGTCCATCGGCCCGGGCCTGGCCAAGGCCGCCCTCGCCATGGAAGTGAACGGCGCCCTCAAGGACCTCTCCGTCCCGATCGAGGCCGACGCCCGCCTTCGCTTTATCACCCGCAAGGATCCCGAGGCCCTCGGGATGATCCGCCACGACGCCGCGCATGTCCTCGCGGAAGCCGTGCAGGAGCTCTTCCCCGGCACCCAGGTCACCATCGGCCCGGCGATCGAGAACGGCTTCTACTACGACTTCGCCCGCAACCAGCCCTTCACGCCCGAGGACTTCCCGGCGATCGAGGCCAAGATGCGGGAAATCATCGCCCGCAACGCGAAGTTTGAGCGCGAGGAATGGCCGCGCGAACAGGCCATCCAGTTCTTCGAGGACCGGGGCGAGCGCTTCAAGGCCGAGCTCATCCGGGACCTGCCCGAGAGCGAGACCATCAGCATCTACCGCCAGGGCGATTGGCTCGACCTCTGCCGCGGCCCCCACATGCGCTCCACCGGCGATATCGGTGCCGCCTTCAAGCTGCAGAAGGTCGCCGGCGCCTACTGGCGAGGCGATCACCGCAACCCCGTCCTCTCCCGCATCTACGCCACCGCCTGGCGGGACCAGAAGGAGCTCGACGCCCACCTCCTCCAGATCGAGGAGGCCGAGCGCCGCGACCACCGCAAGATCGGCCGCGAGATGGACCTCTTCCACCTGCAGGAAGAGGCCACCGGCAGCATCTTCTGGCACCCCAAGGGCTGGCGCCTCTACCGCACGGTGGAGGACTACATGCGCCGCCGCCTCGACGCCGCCGGCTATGACGAGGTGAAGACCCCCCAGCTTCTCGACCGCAAGCTCTGGATCGAGTCCGGCCACTGGGAGAAGTTCCGCGAGAGCATGTTCATCGCAACGGTGGAGGATGAGTCCGAGAAGGACCGCGTCCTCGCGCTGAAGCCCATGAACTGCCCCTGCCACGTCCAGATATTCAACCAGGGCATCCGCAGCTACCGCCAGCTTCCCTGGCGCATGGCCGAGTTCGGCGCCTGCCACCGCTACGAGCCCTCGGGTGCCCTGCACGGCATCATGCGCGTCCGCGCCTTCACCCAGGACGACGCCCACATCTTCTGCACCGAGGACCAGATCGCGCCCGAGACGGTCCGCTTCGTCGCGCTCCTCTCCTCCATCTACCGCGACTTCGGCTTCGAGAGCTTCCGCGTGAAGTTCTCCGACCGCCCAGCCACCCGCGCCGGCGACGACGCCACCTGGGACCGCGCCGAAGGCGCCCTCCGCGAGGCCTGCGCCACCGCCGGCGTCGAGTACGAGCTGAACCCGGGGGAGGGTGCCTTCTACGGCCCCAAGCTCGAATTCGTCCTGCGCGACGCCATCGGCCGCGACTGGCAGTGCGGCACCCTCCAGGTGGACTTCGTGCTCCCCGAGCGCCTGGACGCCGAATATGTCGGCGAGGACGGCGCCAAGCACCGCCCGGTCATGCTCCACCGCGCCATCCTCGGCAGCTTCGAGCGCTTCCTCGGCATCCTCATCGAGGAGCATGCCGGCCGCTTCCCCCTCTGGCTCGCCCCCACCCAGGTGGTCGTCGCGTCAATCGTGGACGACGCCGCCCCCTATGCCGAGGAGGTGGCCGAGACCATGCGCGCCGCCGGCATCGCCGCCAGCACCGACATCCGGAACGAGAAGATCAACCGCAAGGTCGCCGAGCATATCGAGGCCCGCGTCCCCATCCTCGCCGTCGTCGGCCGGCGCGAGGCCGAGGAGCGCAACATCGTCCTCCGCCGCCTGCCCGGCCGGGAGCAGGAAACCCTGCCGCTGGCCGACGCCATCGCCCGCATGCTGGCCGAATCCGCACCGCCCGACCGCCAGGGCAGCGCCGCCACCACGGCCGAAGCCTGAGCCCCGGCCAGGGATGGGGCGGCCCGGCCGCCGCCCCATCGCGCTGCTTCGTCCGCCGGAACAAGAAACCGGCTTGACCTGCCCACGCAGCAGTTGCAGACGCCCCCGCCCAGCACCATAACTCCACCGCTACACACAATAGGAGACTACCCCTGGCCCGAGGCCCAATGCCCAACACCCTCCCGACCCGCGACGGACCGCGGGTAAACGAGGAGATTCGCGCCGCCCAGGTCCGCCTGATCGACCAGGACGGGGAGATGCAGGGTGTGATGAGCGCGCGCGAGGCCCTGGCCCGCGCTTACGACGTCGGTATGGACCTGCTGGAGATCAGCCCGAACGCTGAGCCCCCGGTCTGCAAGATCACCGACTTCGGCAAGTTCAAGTACGAGCAGCAGAAGAAGGCCAACGAGGCGCGGAAGCGCCAGAAGGTCGTCGAGATCAAGGAAATCAAGGTCCGTCCGAATATCGACGACCATGATTACGAAGTGAAGATGCGCCAGATGAAGGGCTTCATCGAGGAAGGCGACAAGGTGAAGGTCACCCTTCGCTTCCGTGGCCGCGAGATGGCGCACCAGGATCTAGGCGCCAAGGTGCTCGAGCGGATCCGCACCGAGATGGCCGAGGCCGTGAAGGTCGAGTCCATGCCCCGGCTGGAAAACCGCCAGATGATCATGGTCCTCGCACCGAAGTAGTCGCTGGCCCCCCATCAGGGCGCCAAGGGCCGGCTGTCCCAAGGGATGGCCGGCCTTTTTTCTGTCCCACGGCCCGCGTTCCAGAACCTGGTGTGTCTATCGCCGCGATAGCGTGTACCCCGATGGATAAAGACGTCCTGTTGAGCGACTTTACATGCTCCAGAACGAAACGGGGTTGAAACGTGCCGTCCGCGCAGCCTTGCGACATCCTTATCGATACCAAGCCCCTTTTCGGCCATTGCGGCCTCGTCACGGGCAACTTCAGCGGCAACGTCAGCGCCACGGGCATGCCCCTCGGCCAAGAGGTCGTCCACGCCACCAACAAGGGCATCGTCTGGGAAAGCTGGGGCAACGGCCGCGCCCTCTGCTTCCGCCACCCCGCCCTGACGCGGCGCGAGGCGGCGAGCATCCAAAATGTGGCCCGCGAGATCAGGGATGCCGCCGAATACGGCGCCAGCCGCGCCGTCTTCAAGAGCTGGTCCGGTACCAGCAGCTTCGGCACCGGCGCGCAGGAACGGCTGAACAAGTACCGGACTCGCATGCAGAACCACCAGGGCGTACTCAAGAACGTCTATTGCTCCGAGCTGGTGGTCGTCGCCTACCAACTCGGCCTCGGCATCAACCAGAACCACGCCGCCTGGATCGCGCTCGACGGCAAACACACCCTGCCTCGAACCCTGCGCCTCTGGCTGCAGAACCAGATCGCGAACTGGACCTGCATGGGCGTGGTCACCGACTCCACGCTGGAGCTGACCGCCCCCTGAACCGGGCCGGGCACCGCCGCCCGGCTCCCGACACTTCACCTACCGCCCCGGGCAACGCGCCGGCCAGGCCCCATCCTCCCGCCGCAGCGTCCAGACCGTGTCCGCCGCCACATCCGGGTGCTGGCCCAGCGGCGTCGTCCGCTCTACCCCCCTCTCGTCCCACTCCGTTCGCCACGAGGAGATGCCGGGATCGACGAGCCGGGTCGTCACCCGCAGCACCTCGCCGGACCACTCTCCCGCCAGCGACCCCAGCCGGATCCGGTCGCGCTGCTCCACCGTCGCGCTCACCTGAAACGTGCTCCGCGCGCCAGCCCGGTCCCGAACGCTGCCCCAGATTTTATAGGCGCGGAACGCCCCGCCCTCGTCGCAGGTCGCCGCCCGGCCAACCATGTCGGAACAGCGCCGGCACGGCCGCGCGTGGTTCGCCTCCATCTCCATCCACAGCACGAGCGAGCGCCCGCCCGGCATGCGCGCCGTCCCGCTCCAACGCCCCGTGAGCATGCCACCCGAGGTGAGGGGACTGGCCCAGGGCATGGTGAGCCGGATCAGCAGCGGGTAGCCGAACAGCCCCCCGGCGATCAGCACGGCCAGCAGCACGAGAACGCGCCTCGGGCTCCGGATCCCGGCCAGTGCGAAGATCACCCGCAGCATCGCCCCCCTCCACCCGGGATTGCGCCACCGCCACGAAGAGCCCGGCTCCCCGGACCCTGGCCGCCCCTAGAAGGCCGGCGCGGTGCTCTCCTTGTTCGCCAGCTCCACCAGCGTCGCCGCCAGCACCCGCGCACCCGCCGCCAGCTGCCCCGGCGTCGAGTACTCCGCCGGGTTGTGGCTCACACCCTTTCGGCAGGGCACGAAGATCATCCCCGTCGGGCAGACCGGCACCATGAACTGCGCGTCGTGGAAGGCCCCGCTCGGCAGCCGGATGCTCGAAAGCCCCTGCGCCGTCGCCGCATCCTCCACCGCATCCGCGACAAGCGCGTCGAACTCCACCGGCAGCGCATGGAAGCGCTCGGTCACCGTCACCTCGCAGTTCTTGATCGCGCTGCGGATGGTCGGCTCGATCGCATCGCCATTGGCGATCAGCATCTCCTTCTCGGGATGCCGGAAGTCGATGGTGAACCGCACGAGATCCGCCACCGAGTTGGAGGTGTTCGGGAACACCTCGATCCGCCCGACCGTGAAGCGCAGCACATCCGTGGGATCCGCCATCAGCGCGTTCAGCGCCGTAATGGCGCGCACCATGTCCTGCACCGCGTCCTTGCGCAGCGAGAGCGGCGCTGTCCCCGCATGCGCCGTCTCCCCGCGCAGCTCCACCACGAACCAGCGGCTGCCCTGGATGCCGGTCACCACGCCGATATCCTTCTCCTCCACCTCAAGCCGCGGCCCCTGTTCGATATGGGCCTCGACATAGGCGAAGGGCTTGCCGCCCAGCGGGCGCCGGGCAATGTCCGCCTCCGCCTTCAAGTGCTCGTCCAGCGCCTGCCGGAAGGTCACCCCATCCGGGTCCGTCACCGCATCCCAGGTGTTCGCCGCCTTGTCGCGGGACCAGGCCATGCTGCCCATGCAGCCCGGCGCGAAACGCCCGCCCTCCTCATTCGTCCAGGCCACCACCTCGATCGGGCGCAGCGTCTGCACGCCGGCCTGGCGGATGGCCTGCACCGCCTCCAGCCCCGCGATCACGCCCCAGATGCCGTCGAACCGCCCGCCATTCGGCTGCGTGTCCATATGGCTGCCCGTCAGCACCGGCGCGGCGGAGGCATCGGTCCCCTCATGCCGCAGGAACAGGTTGCCGATCTCATCCACCGACACCGTCAGCCCCAGCACCTCGGCCCAGGAGATCAGCAGGCGCCGCGCTTCCCGGTCCAGCGGCGTCAGGCAGGCCCGGTTCACCCCGGGCTCCCCATCCGCACCGGTAATCGGGCCGATCGCGGCCATCTGCATCAACCGGTCCCACTGCCGCGCCTCGTCGACGGCCGCGATGGGGTTGGGGGCGGTGCTGGCGCTCATCTCAAATCCTCTCGGCAGGCGGTCCCGCATTTGCGGTGCCGGGGCCGCCAAGATCAACCCGGCCGCCCCGATTTGCCCGTCCCCGATGGCCCGGCCCCGATTTGTCCCGGGGGCGCCCGGCACGCCGCGTGCTAACCCTCCCGGCAACGCCTCTGCACCCCACAGCCCGGAACGCACCATGCCGGACAGCCCCGCGACAGCCGCACCCCCGGCCAACCCCGCCCTCGCAGCCCTGGCCGAGGAAGCCCGCCGCCAGCTCGAGCACCTCGACTACCCCCGCCACCCCTGGGTCCCCTCCCATGGCGAAGGCGTGCTCGACGTCGCCATCATCGGCGCCGGCCAGACCGGCCTCGTCACCGCCTTCGGCCTGCTGCGCGAACAGGTCCAGCGCATCGGCATCTTCGACGCCGCCCCGAAAGGCGGCACAGGCGTCTGGACCACCTTCGCCCGCATGCGCACCCTCCGCACGCCCAAGCACGTTACCGGCCCCGATCTCGGCATCCCCGCCCTGACCCCGCGCGCCTTCTTCACGGCGCGGGACGGGGAGGGGGCCTGGGCCGCCCTGCACAAGATCGGCCGCGAGGATTGGCAGCGCTACCTCGACTGGCTCGAGGCCACCCTCGCCCTGCCGGTGCTCCACGGCCACCGCCTCCTTCGCATCGGCCACACGGAAGCGGGCGAACCCCTCGAACTCACTGTCTCAACGCCCGAGGGCGAACAGCTCATCCGCGCGCGCAAGCTGGTGCTCGCGACGGGCATGGACGGCATGGGCGGCTGGGCCATCCCCGCCCCCTTCGACACGCTGCCGCCGCACCGCGTCTCCCACACCTCCGGCTCGGTGGACTTCGCCGCGCTGACCGGCCGCCGCGTCCTGATGGTCGGCGCCGGCGCCTCCGCCTTCGACACCCTCGCCACCGCGCTCGAAGCCGGCGCCGCGAAGGGCACCATGCTCGTCCGCCGCGCAAGAATGCCCCGCGTGAACCCCTTCCGCTGGATGGAGCAGTCGGGCTTTCTCGGCCAGCTCTACGCCATGCCGGACGCGCTGCGCTGGCGGTTCATGCAGCACATCTTCGCCCTCAACCAACCGCCGCCTCAGGAATCCTGGAACCGCGTCGCCGAAGACCCTCGCTTCGACCTGCACATGGCCAGCCCCGTCACCGCCGTGCGCGAGGAAGGCGACGAACTCGTCGTCACTACCCCCCATGCCGAGCACCGCACCGACCATGTCATCGTCGGCACCGGCACCGCCTTCGACCTCTCGCTCCGCCCCGAGCTCGCCCCCTTCGCCCAGCACATCCTGCTCTGGCGGGACGCCTACACCCCGCCCAAGGGGCTCGAATTCCCCGCCCTCAGCGCCTGTCCCTACCTGAACAGCGACTTCTCCCTGCGCGAGAAAACCCCCGGCGCCGCGCCCTTCCTCCAGCACATCCACATGATCAACTACGGCTCCACCGCCTCCATGGGCCTGTCGGGCGCCACGATCAGCGGCATGAAATACGGCACCATGCGCCTGGTGGACGGGATTTGCCGCCGCTTCTGGCTCGAGGACGCCACCCACCACCTCGACAGCCTCCTTGCCTATGAGGAACGCGAGCTGACGAGCGAGATCGCCCAGGAACTCCCCGCCTTGGCGGCGGAATAAGGCCCGAGCCGATGAAGCCCTCCGCACTCTCCACCCATGTCCTCGACACGGCGAACGGCATCCCCGCCCAGGGCATGCCCGTCGAATTCTGGCGCATGGACCCCGAGCCCGTCCTCCTCGCCCGCGCCATCACCAACGCCGACGGCCGCACCGACGCCCCCCTCCTGCCGCCCGAGGCCTTTGCCCCCGGCCGCTACGAGCTGCGCTTCGACGTCGGCACCTACTTCGCCTCTCGGGGCAACGATCCCGGCTATCTCGGCATCGTCACGCTGAATGTCGGGCTGCGGGCAGGGCAGGGGCACTACCACGTGCCGCTCCTCTGCTCCCCATGGTCCTACTCCACCTACCGGGGCAGCTAAGGCCCCTACCGCCGACGACGGACTGTCCCCCTCAATCGCCACGGAACGCAAACGGTCAGCCCCGCCCGTTGCGCCCCAGCGCCACGACCCGGGATATCGGCAGCCGCCCAATTCGGGCACTCTGCCTCCTGTCCATCAAGCGCACGGGAGACCTTTGTGACACCCACCCCGACCGCCACCTCCCGGCGCGCCCTGCTCGGCGCCGCCTCCCTCCTCCCACTCGCGGCCTGCACCGCGCCACTGCCTGCCGGCCACGACGCGGGCCCGGGCGAGCCCGCCCTCGCCTCGGAAAGCCCCGCCGCCCGCTGGATGGACCTCGCCGACCGCATCGGCAGCAACGCCGGAAGCGGCTGGCCCCGCAGCAACACCGTGGCCCTCACCGCCCGCGCCATGCACGACGCGCTGAACACAATCGAGCCCCGCTACGCCACCTGGCTCCCCCACAACGCCGGCTCCGTCACGGGCGCCTCCCCGGTCTGCGCCATGTCCGCCGCCGCCCATACCGTGCTCGCCCGCCGCGGTCCGCCCGCCGAGGCCGATGCCCTGCTCGCGGCCCTCACCGCCACCGAACCCTCCAGCCCTGCCCGCGAGGCCGGCACCGCCCTCGGCACCGCGATCGGCAACGCCACGCTGGACAGCGCCGGCCCTGCCCCCGAACGCCGGCTCTTCGACGTCTCCGAGCAGCAGGGCCGCTGGCGCCCCACCTCCGCCGCCGGCCAGAACACCTATTTCTACACGAACCAACCCCTGCTCTTCCCGGCCCGCGACTCCCTGCGCGGCCCGCCCCCGCCCGACCTCACCTCCCAGCGCTACCGCGACGACCTCGAGGAGGTCCGGCGCCTCGGCGGCTCCACCTCCTCCTCGCGGCGAGAGGCTCAGGCGGAAGCCGCGAATTTCTGGGTGCCGCAGCTTCTGCACCGCAACCTCATGCTGCTTCTGCTCCGCCGCGTCGCCGCCCGCCCGCAGCGCGGCGCGCCGGGCAGCGGCCTGTGGGACGAGGCGCGCATGGCCTCCATTCTCGCCACCGCCCATTCCGACACGGATGTATTCGTCTATGGCGAGAAGGCCTACTACGCCTTCTGGCGCCCGGTCACAGCCATCGGACTCGGCAGCCCCGGGATCCCGGCCGATCCGCTCTGGCAGACCGTGCTCAACACCCCCGGCCATCCCGACTACCCATCGGGCCACAGCGCCGACATCACCACCGGAACCCTTGTGATCGCCGGCCTGCTCGGCGAAGCGCCCACTCGCTACCAGGCCATCGACCGCCAGGGCCGCCCGACCCGCGATTTCCCCAGCCTAGCAGCCATGCTCACCGAATGCTCGGACAGCCGCATCTGGGCCGGCGCCCATTTCCGCTTCGCCTGCAACGAGGGCCAGCGGATCGGCCGCGCCATCGCCGCCCGCGCGCTTACCCAGGTTCCGCGGTTGGGGTAGGGACTCTCTCAGGCCGCCGCAAAGGGGGAGGGATCATCCAACCCCGGCGGCGCCTGCACCGACTCATCGCGCAGGATCAGCGACGCATCGTTCTCTGACACCTTGTTGGCCCGCTTGCTCACGGGCCAACAGGCCAGCCATTCCGGCGGGCAGGGCCGCAGCAACGCCAGCAACCTCTCCGCCGGCGCCTCCTCCTCGCCCAGCCACGCCCCCCAGCCCTCCCGCGGCAGGATCACCGGCATCCGGTGATGCAGCGGCGCCTGCTTCGCATTGGCCTCGGTCGTGATGATCGAATAGGTGCGAAGCCAGTTCCCCTCGGGATCCTTCCATCCCTCCCAAAGCCCGGCAAAACTCATGGGCTCCCCGCTCGCCAGAGCCACGGCGAATGGCTGCTTCGGGTCCCGTGACTTCGTCTTCGCCTCCGCCTCCTTTGGCGAAAGCCACTCGTAGAATCCATCCGCCGGCACGAGGCATCGCCGCCGGGCGAAGGCATCCCGAAAGGACGGCTTCTCTGCCACCCCATCCGCCCGCGCGTTCATCAGCCGCGCCCCGTCCTTCGCATCCTTCGCCCAGCGCGGCACCAGCCCCCAACGCAGCAGGTCCATCTGCCGCCCGCGCTCCGGATGATGCCGGATCACTGGGCCATTCTGCGTCGGCGCCATGTTCCAGTTCGGGGCAAAGTTCGGCACCGCCGCATCAACCGCCACGTCGTAATACGCCGCCAACTCCGCCGGACTGCGCTGAAGGAGGTACCGCCCGCACATCGCCCCGATCCGCCCCCTGTTTCAATCCGTCATGGTCCGGCCACACCCCGCCCGGCAACCAGCCCGGCGCCACCACGTTCTTAACCCACAGCAACACCGAGGAGAGATACCATGGCAATCGACAAGGATCGGGTTGAGGGCTCGCTGAAGCAGGCCGGTGGCGCCATCAAGGAAAATGTGGGCGCCGCGATCGGCGACAAGAAGATGGAAGCTGAAGGCGCGGCGACCCGCGTCGAGGGTAAGGTCCAGAACGCCGCCGGTGGCGTGAAGGACACGGTCCGCGACGTGGCCGACAAGAAGTAAGTCCCTCACAAGGGACGGCCCGGCCCTCTCAGGCCGGGCCTTTGGAAGGGCGGGCCACCTCCGGGTGACCCGCCCTTCTTGCGTCTAAAAGGGCAGGATCGCGTCCAGTACCTGCTGCCCGTATCGTGGCGCCTGCACGTCGCTCACCGTCCCCCGCCCGCCGTAGGCGATCCGCGCCTCAGCCAGACGGTCATGCTGCACGGTGTTGTCGCTCGCGATATCCTGCGGCCGAATGATCCCGCCGATATTGAGGTCCCGCAGCTCCTGATTCACCCGCACCTGCTGACGTCCCCCAACAACGAGATTTCCGTTCGGCAGCACCTGCGTCACCGTCGCCGCAATGCGCATCGTCACCGCCTCGTTCCGCTGGATCCGCCCCTCGCCCGTGGAAGAGGTCGCCGAGGACGCTTCCACCAGCTTGCTCGGATCCACCCCGTTCGGCAGGAACCGCGCATAGGATGCATCCAGCCCCAGCAGCCGCGGGATCCCCAGGTTCTCCCGGTTGTCGCGGCTGCGATCCGTGCTGTTCGACAGATTCGCCGTGTCCTTGATGGACACGAGAATGGTGATCAGGTCCCCCACACTCGCCGCCCTCTGGTCGCGCAGAAAGGTCCGGCTCCCCGGACGCCACAGGCTGTTCGCCATCAGGCTGCGCGCATCCTGCGGCGCGGGCATCGGCATCGAAACCGGCTGATACCCCGGGCTGCGCGTCGGATCGCTGATCGGCGCCATCTCCGGTGCCCGCCCGATCCGTGACAGCCGCTCCGCCGTCCCGCACCCCGCCAGCACCAGCGGCAGCAACAACAGCGC
Source organism: Roseomonas sp. WA12 (assembly GCF_054165765.1). Taxonomy (NCBI): domain Bacteria; kingdom Pseudomonadati; phylum Pseudomonadota; class Alphaproteobacteria; order Acetobacterales; family Roseomonadaceae; genus Roseomonas; species Roseomonas sp. WA12. The sequence goes on from NZ_CM135108.1 coordinate 1,065,976, forward strand.
AGCCCGCATCGACACCTCCTTCGCCGCCCAAACCATCACCGGCTCACCGGCGCGCTGCCGAAGGCCACGCGCACACGCCCCGGCCCGATCGCCTGCCCCTCCACCACGGAGCGCGAAGCAAGGTTCATTACCGCGACAACCTCTCCCCGCGCCGCACCCGCCATCGCACGCCCCTGCGCCGTCATGCTGATCCCCGGCCCCTCCATCACCAGCGTGACAGTCGAATTCTTCTCGATCACCGAGGGCAGCCCGAGATCACCGAGCGCAAATCCCGCCCCCTCCATCATCGGCCGCCGCAATGCCTTGCCGACCACCTGGCCCGGATCCGCCGCCAGCCCCGGCCGCACCCGCTCCACGCGCTGCCGCACTAACCGCAGATCGCCCGGCCCCACCACCTCGCCCAGCGCCATCCGCCGCGCCGCAACCACCACCGCCGCCGTCGCCACCGCGCGGCCTGCGAGCCGCACCCGCTGCGTCGGCATACCCTCCGCCACCACCACCAGCGTCGCCGAGAGGCGGTTCGTCGCCGCCTCGAAGGAGGGTTGCTCCAGCGCGAGCTGCGTGAAAGCCGCGAGCGGCACCATCGGCGGCTGGAACCCCGGCAGTTCCATCTCCGCCTGAGGATCAATCCCCAGGCGCACGAACTCCGCCCGCAACAAGTCCAGCACTTCATCCCGCGGTACCGCTCGGCCTGGCCTTTCCACCACCACCGTGTCCGCCGCCGTAAGCGGCCGCCAGACGACCCCGTGCGCGCGCGCGATGGCGAGCAACTGCGCGGGCTCCACCACCACGCGCCGGCCTGGCGCGGGTGCAGGCCCGACAACGCGCCCGGCATTCTGCCCGGCCTCGTCGAAAAGATCGGAGAGGCGGATCACCGACTCCTCCACCACCGCATGCGGCCGCAGCACCGCCAGGTCCGCCCGGGCGCCCGCGGGCACCGCCGCCGCCAGCAACAACCCCAGCACCGCCCGCCGCACCACCATCACCGCAGCCGCGCCACGGTATTGAGCATCTCGTCGCTCGCCGTGATGACCTTACTGTTCATCTCATAGGCGCGCTGCGCCGTGATCAGGCTCGTGATCTCCTGCACCACATTGACGTTGGACGTCTCGACGAAGCCCTGCATGACGTTGCCGTAGCCCGGCGCACCCGGCGCGCCCTGTTGTGGCGCGCCCGACGAAGCGGAAGCCATCAGAAGGTTGTCCCCGATCGCCTCCAACCCACCCTCATTGGCAAAGATCGCCAGCTGGAACTGCCCGACATTCTGCGCAGCCACCTGGCCCGCCAGCTTCACCTGCACCTCGCCATTGCCGTTGATCGCGACATCCGTCGCGTTCGGCGGAATGGTGATCCCCGGTAGCACCGGATACCCCTCCGCCGTCACGACCAAACCCTCCGGCGAAAGCCCCAGCGTTCCGTCCCGCGTATAGGCCGTCTCGCCCGACGGCAGCTGCACCTGCAGGAACCCGTTGCCGCGGATGGCGACGTCAAACTTGTTCTCCGTCTGGTTCAGGCTCCCCTGCTCATGAATGCGGTACACAGCCGCCGTCCGCACGCCGAGCCCGATCTGCGCGCCCGAAGGCAGCGTCGTCCCTGTATCCGAGGACTGCGACCCCACACGGCGCATGTTCTGGTACATCAGGTCCTGGAACTCGGCACGGCGGCGCTTAAATCCCGTCGTGCTCATATTCGCGATGTTGTTCGAGATGACCTCGACATTCGTCTGCTGGGCCATCATGCCCGTGCCGGCGGTCCACAGAGCGCGCATTGTCTAGCGTCCCTTCACCGGCAAAGGCCGGCACTGCAAGGTTTGACTATCAGCGGGGCAGGGGGCATCCGCCGCATACCGCACTCCCGCCCGCAACCAACGACCAGGTGTCCCGTCCCAGGCCACCGCGGCGCGCATCAGCCGCGCTTCCGCAGGATGCGATCCACGGCCCCCGAGAGCCGCTCCCCCTCCTTCTCCGCGAATTGCGCCATGAACTGGAACTCGCGCATCTCCGCCGTCAGCCGCGTCAGCTCGATCACCGGGCGCACGTTGCTGCCCTCCAGCGCGCCCTGCACCACCGCCGGCCGCTCGATCGTCTCCGGCGCCTGGCCCGGCCCCGCCGCCAGCAGCCGATCGCCCTCCGCCAGCATCCGTTGCGGCTCGGCAAAGCGAGAGATCCGGATCTTCCCGATCTCGCCATTCTCGCTGGACAGCGTCCCGTCACCCCGCACCGTCAGCCGCGTGTCGTTCGGCGCGAGCCGCAACGGATTCCCGCCCGCATCCAGCAACGCATTTCCCTCGCTATCCACGATCCCGCCATCGGGCCCGAGGGCGAAACGCCCCGCCCGCGTGTGCCGCTCCCCGCGCGGAGTCTGGACGGAGAAGTAGCCCTCGCCGGAGATGGCGAGGTCGAGCGGATTGCCCGTCGTCTGCACCGGTGCCGGCGTCTCGTCCCGCCAGGTCGCCCGGTCCTGGGTGAAGTGCAGCGACTCCGCCCCCGGCGCCGTCCGCGACCCGCGCTGCCGCTCCAGATGGTCCGCGAACACTGGACGCGACGCACGGAATCCCGGCGTCTCCGCATTGGCCATGTTATGCGCCAGCACGGCCGTCGCGCGGTTCTGCGCCACCAGCCGCGACAATGCGATGTATCCAGAATTGTCCATCCGCGCCGTCCGCCTCTTGCCCAACGGAACGCCAGCATGCGGCCCCGTCCTTGACGAAGGGTTTCCGCAACGCGCGTGCCAGCATTTCCACGGGAGATGACGGGCGCGCCCTGCCCACGGCCGGCAAGTCCTGCCACCTGCCGGTCCTTTCCAACCCCGTTAAGGGGATTGTTAACCAGCGCCCGCCACCATCGCCCCATCGGAACGGCAGGAAGCACCCGATCACATGGCCAAGGCGGCTGCGATCACGGCGGATGGGGTTGATGACGCCCCGAAGAAGGGTGGCAAGAAGAAGCTGATCCTGATTGTCGTGCCGATACTGCTTCTCGGCGCAGGCGCAGGCCTGTGGTTCAGCGGCATGCTTCCTTTCGGCAAGTCGTCCGGCCATGCCGAGGCAGCTGCGCAGGCCGCGGAGGGCCACGGCACCGCGCACGGCAATGGCGGCAGCTCCGCGCACGGCAGCGCCGGCCCCGTCGCCCAGGGCAGCGCCGCTGCCCCCTCGCAACCGGCCCGCCCGCCCGTCTACCTGGACATGCCGGAGATCCTGACGAACCTAAACGTCACCGGCCGCCGCGCCACCTTCATCCGCCTGAAGGCGAAGCTGGAGTTGAGTGGGGAGGGGGATGCCGCGCTCATCCAGGCCGCAATGCCCCGCCTGCTGGACCTCTTCCAAACCTATTTGCGGGAAATGCGCCCCGAGGAGCTGCGCGGCAGCCAGGGCACCTACCGCCTGCGCGAGGAGTTGCGCAACCGCGCCTCCCTCGCCGCCACCCCCGCCAAGGTGCTCGACGTCCTTTTCGTCGAAATGATCGTACAGTGAGCCTCCCGCCGAGCACCGAAGAGGACGACCTCGCCGCCGCCTGGGGCGCCTCCCTCGAGGATGAGGACACGATCCCCGCCCCGGCAGCCAGCGCCGATGCCGCTCGCGTCCTGAACCAGGCCGAGATCGACAGCCTGCTCGGCTTCGACAGCGAGCAGGTCAGCGAGCAGCGCTCCGCCATCGAGCGGATCATCGGCAGCGGCCTCGTCTCCTACGAGCGCCTGCCGATGCTCGAGATCGTATTCGACCGCCTCGTGCGGCTCATGAGCACGACGCTCCGCAACTTCACCTCCGACAACGTCGAGGTCTCGATCGACGGCATCACCTCCCTCCGCTTCGGGGACTACCTCAACTCCATCCCGCTCCCCGCCATGCTGGCGGTCACCAAGGCTAAGGAATGGGACAATTACGGCCTGATGGTCGTCGACAGCGCGATGATCTACTCGGTAGTCGACGTCCTTCTCGGCGGCCGCCGCGGCACCGCCGCCATGCGCATCGAGGGCCGCCCCTACACCACCATCGAGCGCACCCTGGTCGAGCGCCTCATCGGCGTCATCCTGCGCGACGTCTCCGCCGCTTTCGAACCCCTCTGCCCCGTGGAGTTCCAGTTCGAGCGTCTGGAGGTGAACCCCCGCTTCGCCGCCATCTCACGCGTCTCGAATGCCTCCATCCTGATCAAGCTCCGCGTTGAGATGGAGGACCGCGGCGGCAAGGTCGAACTCCTCCTCCCCTACGCCACGCTGGAACCCGTGCGCGAGCTGCTTCTGCAGCAGTTCATGGGCGAGAAGTTCGGCCGTGACTCCATCTGGGAAAACCACTTGGCCGACGAACTGCGCCACACCGAGGTGGCGCTCGACGTGGTGCTCGACGACCAGCCCCTCCCGCTCTCCACCGTGATGAATCTCAAGCCCGGCGATCGCCTCACCCTGAATGTCGGTCCCGGCGCTCCCGTCCTGCTCCGCTGCGGCGACATCACGATGTTCGAGGCGATGCTCGGCCGACGCGAGAACCGCCTGGCTGTGCGGATCGAGAAGGAACTCAAGCGCAACGGCGAGGAGGTGGACGCATGAGCGCCTTTGAATGGACCCTGCAAGGTACGCTCCTCGTCCTCCTCCTCGCCGCGCTTCCCTTCGCGCTCCGTCTCGAGCGCGGCCTCGCCGCCATCCGCCGCGACCGCGCCGCCCTGACCGACGGCGCCCAGGGCTTCGAGACCGCGACGACCCAGGCCCAGGCCGCGCTCGCCGGCCTCCGCACCGCGCTCGAAACCCAGTCCCGCCAGACCGCGGCGAGTGAGAGCCTGCGTGACGATCTCCGGTTCCTGACCGAGCGCGCCGAGTCCCTCGCCGACCGGCTGGAAGCCGCGGTCCGCCAAGGCCGCGCCCTCGTGCCGCCCGCCCATACCGCAATTCAAGCCAGCATCCAGCCCAGCGCCCATGCCGAGCCCGGCCACGCCCCCCGCAGCCAAGCGGAACGCGACCTGCTGCAGGCCTTGAGGATGGCCCGGTGAAACTCACCCTGAAGCGCCCCGCGATCAGCCTGGCCCGCCCCCGCCTGCTGCCGGCCATTCTCCTCGCCTGCGGCGGCCTCGCCCTGGTGAAGGCGCAGTCTCTCTGGAGCGCCCTCCCCGGAAGCGGCGCGATCGTCTCCGCCGCCGCCGCTTCCGCGCCGCCATCCCCACCGGCCCCCGCCCGCGCCGCACCGCCCCCGCCCGCCGCCGCGCCCATGCCACCCGCGCCCGACCCGGTGGACCAGGCCGAGCGCGCTGTGCTGGGCCGCCTCCGCGAGCGCCGCACCGAGATCGAGCAGCGCGAGACAGCGCTCTCCGCGCGCGAATCCGTCCTCGCCGCCGCCGAGCGCCGCCTCACCGCGCGGCTCGAGGAGATGGCCGCGCTGCAGTCGCGTCTCGAAGCGCTGGATCGCGGACGGGGCGAGCGCGAGGAGGTCGGCTGGCGTGGCCTGGTCAAGACCTATGAATCGATGCGCCCGCGCGATGCGGCCACCGTTTTCGACGATTTGGAAATGCCTGTGCTCGTACAGATCGTCCATCGGATGCGGGAGGCGAAAGCCGCCCCGGTGATCGGGGCCATGCGCCCCGACCGGGCCCGCAGCCTCACGGCGGAGCTGGCCCGGCTCCGTTCGAGTGAACCTCGGGCGAATGAGCCCCGGGCAGCCGATAGCAGAACCAACTGAAAGGAGAGTGATGACGATGGACAAGAACACGAACGTGCTGATCGTCGACGACTACAAGACGATGCTGCGAATCATCCGGAACCTGCTCAAGCAGCTCGACTTCAACAATGTCGAGGAAGCTACTGACGGGCAGGAGGCGCTGTCCAAGCTCCGCACCGGCAATTTCGGCCTGGTCATCTCCGACTGGAACATGGAGCCCATGACCGGCCTTGATCTGCTGAAGGAGGTGCGGGCCGATGCCCGGCTGAAGTCCACGCCCTTCATCATGATCACGGCCGAGAGCAAGACCGAGAACGTGGTCGCCGCCCGTGCCGCCGGCGTCTCGAACTACATCGTCAAGCCCTTCAACGCGGAAACCCTTCGCGAGAAGATCGAGAAGGTCATGGCGCATGCCTAAGGTCGACCGCGCGGAGATCGCGCTCCAGGTCATGTCAGGCCTTGGCAAGACTGAAGCCGCCCTGCTGCAGGAACTCGAGTCCCTCGGGCGCATGGTCGCCGCCGCGAAGGAGGAGATCGCGGCGATGCGCGTGGAGAACGTGGATGCCACGCATCTCCCCGCTGCCACCGATGAGCTGGACGAGGTGGTGAAAAGCACCGCCAACGCCGCCAACGAGATCCTCGACGTCTGCGAGACGCTGGAAAACCTTCAGCCCTCCCTCGCGCCCGAGGCCTCCGACACCGTCGGCATCTGTGTCACCCGCATTTACGAGGCCTGCGCCTTCCAGGACATCACCGGCCAGCGCATCGGCAAGGTGGTGAACGCGCTGAAGCAGATCGAGCAGCGCGTGCGGGAGACCACCGGCCGTTACGCGCCGTCTCAGGCCCTCCCGGCCCGCAGCGCGCCCGCCCGCACCGAAGGAGAGCGCCTCGCCAACGGCCCGCAGCTCGCCGCCGCCGCCTCCTCCCAGGCGGAGATCGACGCGCTGCTGGCGAGCTTCGACTGATGCGCGGCGCGGCGATCCTCGCGGTCTGCGGCCCTCTCCTCCTCGCCTCGCCGGCCATGGCGGACCGGGTGGGCGTGCGGCTGGGCGACCATCCCGGTCACGGCCGGATCGTGCTGGACCTCGCCGCGCCCGATGCGCCCTTCCGTGTGGAAGAAGGCCCCGACGCCGTGCTCATACGCCTCGGCCTGGGCTTGGAGGCGGATGTTCCTGCCCCACGCAGGCTACCCCGCAACCTCCTCTCCTTAAGCCGGGCGGAGGACGGGCTGCGGCTCACCCTCCGCCCCGGGACCCGCCTGCGCCACTACCGCCTCGGCAACCGCCTGGTGCTCGACGTCCTCGACGGCCCTGCGGCGGCGCCCGTTCCCGGCGCATCCGCACCCACCCCGGGCCCGGAGGCCGCCGCCCGACCCCGCCCAACCCAGCGCCAGGCCCGTGCGGGCCGCGGCGCCCGCACGCCGGACCCCGCGCCTCAGCCCGTCCCCGTCACGGTGGTCCCCGTCACGCCCCCACCCGTGCTCGCCGAGGCTCCCCGCCAGGCCGCAGTGCCGCCCCCACCCGAACCGCCGCGCAACGCTCCGTCACAGCCCATCCAGCCCACCGCCCTCCCGCTCCGCGCCATCTCCGGCGATGACGGACGCGCCCTCGTGCTTCCCCTACCGGCCGAGACCGGCATGGCCATCCTCCGCCGCGGCGACACCCTGCTCGTCGTGCTCGACCAGCCCCACGCACTCGACGCCGCCCCGTTGCGCAACGACCCGGTCTTCGGCGCCCTCCGCGTCGACACCTTGCCCGAAGCCACCATCCTCCGCCTTCCCTTGGCCGCCCCAGCAGCACTCCGCGCCCGCCGCGACGGCGACCGCTGGCTTCTCACCGCCTCGCCCACCGCCGGCCGGGAGCGCTCCATCCTTGCCGAGCCGGAGAGCGGGCGCGTGGTCATGCGCGTCGCCTCGCCCGGTCGCCCCGTCCCGATCGCCGACCCGGAAACCGGCCTGCCCATCCTTGTCGGCACAGTGCGCGAGCCCGGCCAGGCCATGCCCGCCCCCCGCAGCCTCGCCCAGCTGGACTTCCTGCCCACCCAGCTCGGCGTCGCAGCCCTGGCGCGCGCCGACTCCGCCGGCCTGCGCCGCACCGCCGACCGCTTCGTACTCTCCGGCATCACCGGGGCCGCCACGCTCGATCTCGCCTTCGACGCCGGCTCAATGACGCGCCTGATGGAGCTGCCCGCCCTCGATCCCACCGCGGCCCAGGAACGCCTCCGCGCCCAGCAGGCCAGCCTCGCCGCCACGCCACCCCTGGCACGCCTCCCGCTTCGCCGCGCGGCGGCCGAAGGCATGCTCGCGCTCGGCCTCGCCCAGGAGGCGCAGGCCATGATCCGCCTGGCGTTCCAGGAAGACCCGCGCGCCTCTTCCGATCCGCGCAGCCTCCTGGTCCACGGCGCCGCCGCACTCCTGGCGAGCCGCATCTCGGAAGCCCAGGGCCTCTCCACCGCAACCCTCCCCGCCCAGGACGAGGTGATCCTCTGGCGCGCCGCCCTCGCCGCATCCGGCCTGGACGCCGCGGCTGCAGCCCCCGGCTTCGCCGCCACCCTGCCGCTGCTGCTCGCCTATCCCGAACCCGTCCGCGCGCGCCTGCTTCCCCTCGCCGCCGAAGCCCTCGCCGAGGCCAACGATCGTCCTGCCCTGACCCGCCTGTTGAAGGCAGCCGGAGACCGTCCCGACCTTGCCCTGGCCCGCGCCCGCCTCGCGGAAGCGGAGGGGCGCACCGAGGAAGCCCTGCGTCTCTACGCCGACGTCGCCGAGGGACGCGACCGCCTCTCTCGCGCCCGCGCCCTCCGCCGCTCCATCGAGCTGCGCCTAGCCGCAGGCACGCTGGACACCGCGGGCGCCGCCGCCTCCATGGAAGCCGCCCTCTATGCCTGGCGCGGCGATGCCGAGGAGTTCGGCGCACGGCTGCGCATCGCCTCCCTCCGCCAGCAGGCGGGCGGCGGCCGCGGCGCGCTCGACCTGTTGAAGGAGACAGGCGAGGCCTTTCCCGATCGCGGCGAGCAGCTCCGCCCAGCCCAGGAAGCTGCGCTGCTTCACGCCCTTCTGCACGAGCCGCCCACCCTGGCCGTCGCCCTATCCGAAACCCATGGCGGCCTGCTCCCGCGAGATGACCGGGCGGCCGAGGCCCTCTCCCTCCTGGCCGAACGCCTCGCCGCCATCGACCTGCCCGACCGAGGTGCCGCCCTTGCTCAACAGGCGATCGAACGCTCCAGCCCCGCCCGGCGCCCCGCCATGGCAACGCGCCTGGCCGCCCTCCGCCTGAACGCCGGCGACCCGGCCGGTGCGCTGACAGCAATGCAGGCCACGCCTGCCCCGGACGAAGCGGTCCCGCGCGGCCTGCTCGCGGCCCGCGCAAAGGCGGCCCTGGGCGAAGGGGAGGAGGCAGTGTCCATCCTCCGATCTCTCGGCACCGCCGGGCTGCCCGCACTGGGCGCACTCCTCGCCGAGCGTCAGGACTGGGCCGGCGCCTCCGACGCACTGCTCGCGCTGGCGAACGACAGGCCGGAGGATCCTGCCTCCGCGCGAGAGGTCCTGCGCGCCGCCGCTTTCGCCGCACTCGGCCAGGACATGGCGCGCCTGACCGCTCTGCGCGGCACTTGGCTTCCCCGCCTGGGTGGAGGTCCGATCGCCGAAGCTGTCCGTCTTCTCACCGCGGATCCCGTACGCGGCGTGTCCGACCTCCCGCGCATGCAACGCGAACTGGACCTTTTCCGGGGATTTCCCAACAAGCTGGAGGCCTTCCGGACAGCAGCAGCAACTTCAAGGTGAGCCACGCGTCCAGTGCGGGGGGGAACCGCGTTTTTTTCGGCCTGGGGGGCGCAAATTCACTTGCGATAGGGGGCGGCTTGCCTCATATCCGCCCCCCGTTGACCTGATCGAATTCACGATCGCCCTGGTCATCGCCGGTCGAGGAATGGGGGCCCACCATGGACTTTCTTGTTGCTCCGCTGGGGATGGTTTCGGACGAAAGCCCGAGCGAAGCCCAGTTCACTGAAGTGACGAAGGACTACTTCGTCGAGAAGAACGGCGTTCGCTTCGCCGGGACTCACCTGATTATCGATCTGTGGGGGGCGACGAATCTCGACGACCCCGCGCATATCGACGAAGTGCTGCGCGAGGCAGCGATCGAGACTGGTGCGACGATCCTGCACGGCCACTTCCACCACTTCCAGCCGAATGGCGGAGTGAGCGGCGTGCTCGTGCTGGCCGAGAGCCATGTCTCGATCCACACCTGGCCCGAGAAGAACTATGCCGCGCTCGACATCTTTGTCTGCGGCGTTTGCGATCCGTACCTGGCGATTCCCGTGCTGAAGCGCGGCTTCCTGCCGGAGCGCGTGCAGCTGGCGGAACACCGCCGCGGCATGCAGGCCTGACACCAGGCTTTCACGAGACGTGACCGGGGGCGGGCCCTAGGGTCCGCCCCCTTCTTCTTGTCCGGAGAGTTCCGATGACGACCGACTCCTGGGTGAACGAGACGCTGTACCCCGCCTGGGGCCAGCGCTTCCGTGTCCAGCGCGAGCTCGCGCGCGTGAAGTCCGAGTACCAGGACATCATGATCTTCGAGTCCGAGAGTCATGGCCGTGTCATGCTGCTCGACGGTGTCGTGCAGATCACCGAGATGGACGAGTTCGTCTATCAGGAGATGCTGACCCATGTGCCTCTCCTGGCCCATGGCAACGCGAAGCGCGTCCTCATCATCGGCGCCGGCGATGGCGGCGTCCTGCGCCGCGTGCTCGAGCACCGCAACGTCGAGCGCGCTGTCATGGTCGAGATCGACGGCGAGGTGATCCGCCTTGCGAAGGAATTTCTCCCAGCCATCTCCGGCGACGCCTGGAATGACCCGCGGGCCGAGGTACTGGTCGCCGACGGCATCGACTTTGTCCGCCGCGCCGAGGCCGGCAGCTTCGACGTGATCATCGTCGACAGCACCGATCCGATCGGCGTTGGCGAGGTTCTCTTCACCGACGAGTTCTACGCCAACGCCGCGCGTCTCCTCTCCGATCGCGGCGTCATCGTGAACCAGTGCGGCGTCCCGGCCATGCAGGCGGAGGAGCTGGCCGAAACCTCGCTCCGTCGTGGCAAGGTCTTCGCAGACATCTGGGCCTACGTCGCCGCCGTTCCCACCTATGTCGGCGGCTACATGACCCTCGGCTGGGCCGCGAAGGACGGCTCCATGCGGAGCGTTGCCGTCGAGGAGATCCGCGCCCGCGCCGAGCGCGCCGGAATCCTCGGCAAGACCGGCTACTGGACGCCCGAGATTCACGCCGCGGCCTTCCACCTGCCGCCCTATATCGCGAAGCATCTGCCCGCCAAGGGCTGATCCGCTTCGGCCGCCGTGCCTCACCGGCTCCCGTTGGCCATCGCCCTCTGCGACGAGCAGGTGTCGCGCGATGGATTGGGAGCGCGGGAGCGCGGCGGCCGTATTCCTTCCTTCGGCCGCCGTGTTCCACCGGTTCCCGCACTGGCCGCTGCCCGGTGTCACCACACACCCTGTCCGTGCACCCGGCCTGCGGATTGGGAACGCCGAGACACGGCGGCCGCATCGCGTCGGCGCTATGGTCCCGAGAACCCCTGCACAAGGCTGGCGGACACCAGCCGCCACCCGTCGACCATAACGAAGAAGATGATCTTGAAGGGCAGGGAGACCACGCTGGGCGGCAGCATCATCATGCCCAGCGACATCAGCAGTGATGCCGCCACCAGGTCGATGACCAGGAAGGGAAGGAACATCAGGAAGCCGATCTCAAAGCCACGCTTCAGCTCGCTGACCATGAAGGCCGGCACCAGCGCCCTCCAGGGCGTCTGATCCGGATTGGCCGGTGCCGGCAGTTGCGCCAGGTCCAGGAAAAGCGCCAGGTCCGAATCCCGCGCATTCGCCACCATGAATTTGCGGAACGGTTCCGCCGTCGCCGAAAGCCCATCCAACTCCGCCATCTGCCCCGCGAGCATCGGCTGCAGCCCCTGCGCCCAGGACGCCTCCACCACCGGCTGCATGACGAAGAAGGTCAGGAACAGCGCCAGCCCGATCAGCACGGGGTTCGGCGGAATGCCCTGCGCCCCGATCGCGCTCCGCAATAACGACAGCACGATCACGATGCGCGCGAAGGCCGTGCCCATCACCAGAAGGGAAGGGGCCAGGGACAACAGCCCGATCAGTGCCGTCAGCTGCACCAGCCGCGCCGTGCTGCCCGAACCCGCCCCGCCAAGATCCAGCGACACGGACTGCGCCAGCGCCACCCCCGGTACCAACAGCAGCAACGGGGTGATCACAGCCAGCCGATGAAGCTGTCCTGCGGCCCACCCGTCACGATCAGCGCCTCCCGCCCATCCACCCGCAGGATGACGGCCCGCCTCCTCGAATCGATCGGCGTCGTCTCCAGCACCGCCACCCGGCGTGGCCCCGACATCCCCAGCCCGCCCCGCCGCGCCAGTCGCGCCACGATCCAGAGCAGCCCCAGCACCACCGCCAGCGCACCCGCCGCGGTTACCCACTGCGCTATCTCGCCACGCATGTGCCGCGCCTCTCATCGAACGGCCACGGAAAGGCGGCCATGCAACCCCTCCACCTGCGCCAGCAGGTCGGTGAGGGCAGGGCGCATTGCCTGTCCCAGCTCTGCCGGCAGGGCGGCGACGGCACCGCAGATCACTGCGACCTCTGCCTCAAGACCGTGCAGATCAAGGCGCCTCCCTGCGAGCAGGAGGGCCTCGGCGAGGCTCAGCACGCCGTGCAATTCGTCGACGGCGGCGAGCACGGCATTTTGCGGCGTGCTTTCCATGCCGCCGAGTGTGCCGCCCCCGCCTTACCGCCCCGTTAACGCCGCCCGCCCCGCCGTCAACCAGGCGTTAGGATTGTCGGCGGAAGATGCCCGCCATGGATCGCCCGACCTCCACTGCCAGCAACCCGGTCGCCCTGGCCGAATCGCGTCTCCGCTGGCTGGACCGCCGGCAGGAGGTGCTGGCGCGCAACATCGCCAATGCCGATACCCCCGGCTACCGCGCGCGGGACGTCACGCCATTCGCCCGGCACCTGCAGCGCGCTGGCGGCGGCGGCGCCCTCGCACGCACCGATGGCCGCCATCTCACCGGCAGCGCCGCCGACCGCACTGGCACCCGGGTCGACGTCGCGGAGCAGGTCGCGCCCGACGGCAACGCGGTCTCGCTCGACGAGCAGGCGATCAAGATCGCCGACACAGACTCAGCGCACGCATTGGCGATGAGCCTGCACAAGCGCTGGACCGGCATGTTCCGCACCGCCCTCGGGCGGAATGGTTAACGGAGAGCCCGGATGGATCTCGACAAGGCGCTTCGCATCTCGGCCGCCGGCATGGCCGCGCAATCCACGCGGTTGCGCGTGGTGGCGGAAAACCTCGCCAACCGCGACAGCACCGGCGAGACACCGGGATCCGATCCCTACCGCCGCCGCACCGTCACCTTCGCCGACCGCCTTGACCGCGCCTCGGGCACGCGCACCGTCAACGTCTCCCGTGTCGGTCAGGCGCAGGGCGAGTTTCCCCGCCGCTTCGACCCCTCGCACCCCGCCGCCGACGCCCAGGGCTATGTGAAAACCCCCAATGTCGACAGCCTCATCGAGGTGATGGACATGCGCGAGGCGCAGCGCTCCTACAACGCGAACCTCTCGGTGCTCGAAACCACGCGCGGCATGCTCTCCCGCACCATCGAGGCGCTACGCTGATGCCCGCCCCGATCGGCGCCGCCGGTGCCGCCGCAGCCTATCGCAGCGCCACCGCACCCACGCCCATGGGGGCAGGGGAGGCGGGTGGGTTCGGCGGCGCCCTCAAGCGCGCCATCGAGGGCGCGGTGGAGTCCGGCCGTCAGGCCGATGCCGCCAGCACCGGCGCGATGCTCGGCCAGGTCAGCGTCACCGACACCGTCCTCGCCGTCAGCCAGGCCGAGATGGCGCTGCAAACCGCGGTCGCCATGCGGGACCGCGTGGTGTCCGCCTATCAGGACGTGATGCGCATGCCGATCTGACGGCGCCAGGATGGCGCCAGGGGAGTCCAGAATGGATACGGATATCATCGCGCAATCCGTGCGCGACGCCCTTTGGGTCTGCCTGCAGATCGGCACGCCCCTTCTCGTGGCGCTGCTCGTCGTCGGCCTCGCCGTGTCGGTGCTCCAGGCGCTGACGCAGATCCAGGAGGCCTCTCTCGCCTTCCTGCCGAAACTGGTCGTGGCAGGCGGCGGCATCCTGTTGCTCGGCCCCTTCATGGTCGGCGTGCTGCGCGACTGGACCGTCACCCTCTTCGATCGGATGGTCACCCTCGGTGGCCTCCCGTGACGGAAGCCGAACTGCTCGAAGCGCTCCCCGGCCTCGCCTTCCAGTCGGTACTGCTCCTGTGCCGCCTCGGCGCAGCCGCCATGGTCCTCCCCGGCGTCGGTGAGCAGGACGTGCCCGCTCCCGTCCGCCTCGCCCTTGCCCTCGGTCTCGTGCCGATGCTGCTCCCAGTCCTCGCCCCCGGCCTGCCCGGCGCACCCGATTCAGCAGGAGAGGCACTCCGGCTCGTCACCCTCGAACTCGCCGTTGGCCTCTGGATCGGCGGCCTCGCCCGCATTCTCGCGCTCGCTCTCTCCGTCGCAATGCAAGCGGGCGCCTCGCTGCTCGGCCTGTCCTCCATCCTTGTGCCCGATGCCGCGCTGGGTGGCGGTGCCTCCGCCCTCGGCCGCCTCGGCACGCTCGCCGCGGCCGTGCTCGTGCTCTCCACCGGCCTCCAAGCGCTGCCCCTTCGCGCCCTTGCCGAATCCTACGCTCTCATGCCTCCCGGTTCCCCTTGGCCCGCCGGCGCCGCCGCCGGCGAGATGGCCGAAACCGGCGCGGCCATGCTCGCCCTTGCCCTCCGCCTGGCAGGCCCCTTCGTCGTGGCCGCCGTCACCATCAATCTCGCCATGGCCCTCGTCGCCCGCGTCGCGCCATCCGTGCAGATCTTCTTCATCGCGGCGCCCGGGCAGATCCTCGTCGGCCTCGCCCTGCTCGCCGTCCTCGCCCCGTCCATGCTCGGCGCCTTCCAAGAGGCCGTGCAGGCCGGCTGGTCCGCCCTGCCAGGATTGCGCTGATCCGTGGCGGACGAGCAGGACGCCGAGGACCGCGAGGAAGCCCCGAGCGCACGCCGCCTCGACAAGGCGCGCGAGGATGGCCAGGTTCCCAACTCACGCGAGGCATCGGGCTTCGCCGCCCTTCTCCTGGCCGTGCTCGCCGCCGGTATGGCGCTCCCCTCCCTCGGCCGTGACCTGCTCCGCGCCCTTCGTGGCATCCTTGAACGCGGCCACGACCTCTCGCCCGAGCAGGCACTCGACGTCCTGCTTCCCTCCGCCACGCTGCTCGTCCCTGTCCTGGGCGCCGCAGCCCTCGGTGCTGTCGCCACCACCCTTCTCCAGACCCGCGGCCTGGTCTCCGCCAAGGGCCTCAAACCGCAGTTCTCGCGCCTGAACCCGCTAGCCGGGATGAAGCGCCTCGTCGGCTCCGAGTCGCTGATCGAGTTCCTGAAAACGGTACTCAAGATGTCCGTCGTCGGCCTCGCCATCTGGCACGCCGGCGTCTCGCCCGCCCTGCTGGAAGCGGTGATGCACCAGCCCGCGCCCGTATTGCTCGACACGGTGCTCGACCAAGCTATGCGCCTCGTCACCTCCACCCTCGCCGCCTTCGCCCTGCTCGCGGGCGCCGACATCTTTCTCGTCCGCCTCCGCCACACCCGGAAGCTGCGAATGAGCCGCCAGGACCTGAAGGAAGAAGCCAAGGACACGGACGGCGACCCGCATGTGAAGGCGCAGCAGAAAGCCATCCGCCGCCAGCGCTCCCGTCAGCGCATGATGGCAGCCATCCCGAAGGCCGCCGTCATCATCACCAACCCCACCCACTTCGCCGTCGCCCTCGGCTACGAGGAGGGCTCCTCCGCCGCCCCGAAGATCCTCGCCAAGGGCGCCGACGAGGTCGCCGCCCGCATCCGCGAGAAGGCCCGCGAAGCCGGCGTCCCCCTCGTCTCCAACCCGCCCCTCGCCCGCGCCCTCTTCAAGCTTGAACTCGACACAGAAATCCCCGCCGAGCACTACCAGGCCGTGGCGGAGATCATCGCCTTCGTCTGGCGCGCCCGCACCGCCCGTCCCCCGGCATGACAGATCCCGGCGCGACAGATCCGGGCATGATGGACGCGCCCACCCACCGCGTTACGCTGCACACCATGGCGGAAAGCATCCGGCGAGCCCTGGGATTGTCTCGAACCCGCGCGGAAGAACCCGCGCTGGACGCGGGCCTGCTCGCCCTCCTCGACGCCCTGCCCGACGGCGCCGCACTCCTCGATTCAACCGATAGCGTGCTCCGCGCCAACACGGCGCTCCGCGAGATGCTCGGCCCCTCCCTCCCGCTCCGCGCCACCACCTCCGTCCTCTCCCTCTTCGGCTCAGCCTCCCAGCCCGCCATCCGCGCCTGGCTCGCCGAAGGCGGCCCCGCTCCGCTGGAAGCCGAACTCGCCGCCCCCGAAGGCCAGAGCCCCATCCTCGCCCGCCTCCGCATTGCGCCACTCCCCGAAGGCCGCCGCGCCCTCCTCGCCGAGGACCTCACCGAGCGCACCCGCCGGCGCGAGGAAGCCGAAGCCGGCGAACAGCTCCGCGCCATCGGCCAACTCGCCGGTGGCATCGCGCACGACATCAACAACCTCCTCGCCATCATCCTCGGCGCCATGGATGCGGCCGTCCTCGCCGCCCCCACCACCCGCGAAGACCTCCGCCCCGCCCAGGACGCAGCCGCCCGCGGCGCTGCCCTCGTCCGCCGCCTCCTCGCCTTCGCCCGCCGCCAGCAGCTCGAACCCCGCGTGCTGGACCTCGACGAAGCGGTCTCCGCCGCCCTCCCGATGCTCCGCAGCCTTCTCGGCCCCCGCATCACCCTCGAACTCCGCCAGGCCGCCCTCGGCCGCCGCGTCCGTGTTGACCCCGTCCAGCTCGACCAGGTCCTCCTCAACCTCGCCACCAACGCCCGCGACGCCATGCTGAACGGTGGGGAAGGGGAGGGGCGCCTCACCATCTCCACCGACACCGCCGTCGCCCTGCGCGAAGAGCCCGGCACCCCCGACCCGCTCCCCCCCGGCCGCTACGCCGTCCTCGAGATCGCCGACACCGGTCCCGGCATCTCCGCGGACATCCTCCCCCGCATCTTCGAACCCTTCTTCACCACCCGCGCCACCCAGGGCGGCACCGGCCTCGGCCTCGCCACCGTCCACGGCGTCGTCCGCCAGTCCGGCGGCGCCATGCAGATCGAGAGCCGCCCCGGCCTCACCCGCTTCCGCATCAACCTCCCGCGCCACGAGGGCGAGCCCGAACAAACTCCCGCCCCACCCCCTCCATCCCCGGCCACCATCTCCACTGGCCGCCACATCCTCCTCGTGGACGACGAAGCCCCCCTTCGCCGCCTCGCCGCCGTCGCCCTCGAACGCGCCGGCCACAGGGTCACCCAGGCCGAGGACGGCGACACCGCCCTCGAACTCATCGAAGCCGGCCTCACCCCCGACGCCATGGTCTCCGACATCGCCATGCCGGGCCTCGACGGCGTAGCCCTCGCCCACGCCGTCCGCACCCACCGCCCAACCCTCCCCATCGTCCTCGTCAGCGGCTACGCCGAAGCGGCACTCGGCACCGAACTCGGCCGCGACAGCATCACCTTCCTCCCCAAACCCTACCGCCCGGCCGAGCTCGTGGACCTCGTCGCCACCCTCCCGTAACCGGCCCGAAATCCACCCCGCGAACCCCGAAACGTCTTGCTTTTCGCGGGGGTGAACATAATATGAACAGCACGGACCAGGGCGGCGCTCGCGCTTGTGCGCAACCGCCCCGGCCGTTTAACAAGCGCGTGAGGGCGTGGGTCCCAGACCCACCGAATCATCCGCCGGCGGTACGCAGAAATCGCGTCCGCCGAACGCCAAGGGGCTACTTCCACAATGGAAAAGAACAAGGCTCTCGAAGCCGCTCTCTCCCAGATCGAGCGCTCCTTCGGGAAGGGCTCCATCATGCGGATGGGCGGCAAGCAGATTAATGAGGATGTGGAGGTCATCTCCACCGGCTCCCTCGGCCTCGACCTCGCGCTCGGCATCGGCGGCCTCCCCAAGGGCCGCGTCATCGAGATCTACGGCCCGGAATCCTCGGGCAAGACCACCCTTGCCCTCCAGTGCGTCGCCGAAGCCCAGAAGAAGGGCGGCACCTGCGCCTTCATCGACGCCGAGCACGCGCTCGACCCCGGCTACGCCCGCAAACTCGGCGTGGACGTGGACAACCTCCTCATCTCCCAGCCTGACGCCGGTGAGCAGGCGCTGGAAATCGCCGACACCCTCGTCCGCTCCGGCGCGATCGACGTGCTGGTGATCGACTCCGTTGCCGCCCTCGTCCCCCGCGCTGAGCTCGAGGGCGAGATGGGCGACAGCCACGTCGGCCTGCACGCCCGCCTGATGTCCCAGGCGCTGCGCAAGCTGACCGGCTCCATCGCCCGCTCCAACTGCATGATGATCTTCCTCAACCAGATCCGGTTGAAGATCGGCGTCATGTTCGGCAACCCGGAGACGACCACGGGCGGCAACGCGCTGAAGTTCTACGCCTCCATCCGCATGGAAATCCGCCGCATCGGCCAGATCAAGGATCGGGAAGAGGTCGTCGGTAACCAGACCCGCGTGAAGGTGGTGAAGAACAAGATGGCCCCGCCGTTCCGGCAGGTCGAGTTCGACATCATGTACGGCGAAGGCGTCTCCAAGGTCGGCGAGCTCATCGACCTCGGCGTGAAGGCCGGCGTCGTCGAGAAGTCGGGTGCCTGGTTCTCCTGCGACAGCCAGCGCATCGGTCAGGGCCGCGAGAACGCCAAGCAGTTCCTCCGCGACAACCCCGCCATGGCGGAGTCCATCGAGAAGCGCATCCGCGACCAGTCCAACCAAGTCGCCAACGCCATGATGGTCGCTCCGGACGCCGAGGAGGCCGCCGCTGCGGCGGAGTAACGTCTTACTAGACTGCCCGGGGGAAGGCTCTGCCTTCCCCCGATACCCCCTTCCGCCAGGAGCCTGAGGCCCCTGGACCCGCATCGGAGTGGCATGAGGTCGCTGGTGGGTCGTCCGACGGTAAGGTGCCCACAGAAGCGCAAGGCTTCGGTGCTGCTGAGGCTGGCGGCGCTTCTGATACTCGCAGCCTGCCAGACACCCCCCCAACCATTCTATCCGCCCGCCAGTGATGCAGCCCCGGCGTCTCGGCGGCTCTCCGCCTGCCGCTTCGAAGTTGGCTTCAGCCCGGACAGCACCGCGATCTCCGACGACGCACATCGTATTATCGAACAGGCGGTGGCGGAGGCACAGCGTCGAGGCGCGCGCACAGTCACCATTGCCGCCCCTTACGTTGCAGAAGGAGGTTCTTCAGGTCGAGGTGGTCGTTTGCTCGCGGTCATGGAAGACCTTGAACGATCGGGCCTCGCCCGCCGCAATATGAGTGCAAGCGCAATCAACAATGCTCCCGTTGAACTCTCCGTAGTCATTACGGTATGCGGTCTCTCCAGCGAAGCACACTTGTCTCAACAAATACCGGCTGATCCCAACCGCCTCGTTACCGCGCGGGCATTCGGAACCGTGCTGAGAATACCTCTGCGATACCTGGGACCGTCGGTGTGGCAAGACTTCCCGTTCCTGGATGTGCAGAATCTGCCTGCCCTCTATTTCGGCTGGCCAGGACTTCAGGATCGCATGTCGGCTGTTATGCGATCATGTCCCGCCTTGAGGCTGCAAGACTGTCCTGATGCTGTTCACGTCACTCTTGTTGCACCGGGCACCCACGCAGAAGAAGTGCGGCAGCAACTAAGCCCTGGGAACAAGATTCGAGTGCCCGGTGAACTTCATGGCGTGCAATGGTCCGTTTATCGGAACTGGAGAGAGCGGCCCGAAGCGATTTTCCAGGGACGAGCAGCCGACGGGGCAGCAGTGGCCGGGTCGTGCCGCTTTCGCGATTGGCCGCCTTCCATTCCGGCCGACTGGCAGTCAACACGGGACGGGGTACATGCCCTCTTAGCCCGCTCGCGGACATTCTGCCGTATGGTCATTGCTTTGGGGGATAAATTAGAGGCTGAGGTAATCTTCGGTGCGAACCACGTGACTGACTGGACCGCCATTAGAGCAAGCCTGATCTACACCTTTCAGCGGTTCGGGGCAGCGCCACTGAACTAGACATAACGCTTGACGAAAGGACTAAATTCCTTTAGGGTGCACTCTCTCGCTTAGGGAGGTTACGTATGCACCGCACCACCTCCTGCCTCACTCCCCCGCGCCTCTTCACTCCCGTAACCGACCTCCAGTGGCACGCGCTCCCCCCAGGGCCGCCGCATCGGCGACCTCCGCGCCCGCATGAACGCCATCTTCCACCTCGCCTCCATCCCCGGAGACCCCTGGAAGAACCTCCCCGCTCAATACGGCCGCCCCGACACCGTCTCCCGCTTCTTCCGCCGCCTCACCCATGCCGGCCTCTGGCACCGCCTCCTCGAAGCGCTCGCCGACTGCGCCCCCAACCACCCCTTCGCCAGATCGAATACGCCATCTGCCGCGCCACCCGGCGCGCCGCGCGCCGCGCGCCTCGGCGGCATGCCCCTCCTTCTCCTCATCCGTAAACTCGGCCTCCGCACCGCCCTGAACGGCCCCCCCTGGCTCCTTCCGGACCCCCTTTTGTCCGAAATGCTCACCCGAGCCGCCACCCCGCGTCGCAGCAACAGAACCGGCCATCGAAGCCGCTAGGAAGCACCTGAGAAGCCTAACCTGGCTCGCCAAAGCCGCCCTCGGCCGCAAATCCATCCCCCGCGTCGTCCGGTACGGCTGGCCATGAGCAGGGCAGGGGGCAGCACCACCCCGTCAACCGCCCCGCATCCCCTGCACCGCGGGCGGGGCGGGACAACGCTGCGCGTTGCCCTGACGTCGGCCGCCGCATCCGTCCGGGCGAAGGCGCTTCGCGCCCCGCTGGCGGGAGGCAGGGCATCCAAGCCCGCAAGGCGCCGCCTTGCGGGCTTGGCTCCCCCGCCTCCCGCGCGCTAAACGCCCCGGTCGCGTTCCCGCGAGGAATCGGAATCAAAAGCGCCACCATGACCAGCAGCAACGACGTCCGCGCCACCTTCCTGGACTACTTCGCCCGCACCGGCCACGCCGTGGTGGACAGCAGCCCGCTGGTGCCCCGCAACGACCCCACGCTGCTCTTCACCAACTCCGGCATGGTGCAGTTCAAGAACGTCTTCACCGGCGCCGAGCGCCGCCCCTACAACCGCGCCACCACCGCCCAGAAATGCGTCCGCGCCGGCGGCAAGCACAACGACCTCGACAACGTCGGCTACACCGCCCGCCACCACACCTTCTTCGAGATGCTCGGGAACTTCTCCTTCGGCGACTATTTCAAGGAACAGGCCATCACCCATGCCTGGACCCTGCTGACGAAGGATTTCGCCCTCCCCAAGGAAAAGCTCCTCGTCACCGTCTTCCATGAGGACGACGACGCAGCGAACCTCTGGAAGAAGATCGCCGGCCTCCCCGACAGCAAGATCATCCGCATCGCCACGTCGGATAACTTCTGGCGCATGGGCGACACCGGCCCCTGCGGCCCCTGCAGCGAAATCTTCTACGACCACGGCGAGGCGATCCCCGGCGGCCCCCCCGGCTCCCCGGAGGAGGATGGCGACCGCTTCATCGAGATCTGGAATCTCGTCTTCATGCAGTACCTCGAGCAGCCGGCCGGGACCCGCAACCCCCTCCCGCGCCCCTCGATTGACACCGGCATGGGCATGGAGCGCTTCGCCGCCATCCTCCAGGGCGTCCACGACAACTACGACATCGACATCTTCCGCGCGATCATCGCCGCCTCCGCCGAGCTCACCGCGCAACCCGCCGACGGCCCCTTCAAGGCCAGCCACCGCGTCGTCGCCGACCACCTCCGGTCGGGCGCCTTCCTCCTCGCCGAAGGCGTCCTCCCCTCCAACGAGGGCCGCGGCTACGTCCTCCGCCGCATCCTCCGCCGCGCCATGCGCCACGCCCACATGATGGGCGCGAAGGACCCGCTGCTCCCCCGCCTGGTCCCCGTCCTCATCCGCCAGATGGGCGCCGCCTACCCCGAGCTGGTCCAGGCCGAATCCCTGATCACCGAGACCCTGCGCCTGGAGGAAACCCGCTTCCGGTCACTCCTGGAACGCGGCCTCGGCCTCCTCGCGGAGGAGACAGCGAAGCTCGGCGACCGCCAGCCCCTCCCGGGCGACATCGCCTTCCGCCTCTACGACACCTACGGCTTCCCGCTCGACCTTACGCAGGACGCCCTCCGCGCCGAGGGCCGCCCGGTGGACACCGCCGGCTTCGAAACCGCCATGCAGGAACAGCGCCGTCGCGCCCGCGCCGCCTGGTCCGGCACCGGCGAGGCCGCCACCGACATCGTCTGGTTCGACCTGAAGGAAAAGCTCGGCACCGGCACCGAATTCCAGGGCTACACGACAGAGCGCGCCGAGGCCTCCATCCAGGCCCTCGTCGCCAACGGCCAGGAAGTCCAGTCGGCCCCCGAAGGCACCGAAGTCGCCGTCATCCTCAACCAAACCCCCTTCTACGCAGAGTCCGGCGGCCAGGTCGGCGACGCCGGCCTCATCACCGGCCCCGACAACCTGCAGATCGCCGTCCGCGACACCCAGAAGAAGCTCGGCCTCTTCGTCCATATCGGCATCGTCCAGCACGGCACCGCCAATACCGGCACCCCCGTCCTCGCCGAGGTCGCCCACCACCGCCGCAGCGCCATCCGTGCCCACCACAGCGCCACCCACCTCCTGCACGAGGCCCTCCGCCGCCGCATGGGCGACCACGTCGCCCAGAAGGGCAGCCTCAACGCCCCCGACCGCCTCCGCTTCGACGTCTCCCAGCCCACCCCGATGTCCCCCGAGGACCTCCTCTGGGTCGAGCAGGAGGTGAACGCCCGCATCCGCCAGAACGGCGAGGTCACCACCCGCCTCATGACCCCGGATGAGGCCGTGAAGGCCGGCGCCATGGCTCTCTTCGGCGAGAAGTACGGAGACGAGGTCCGCGTCGTCGGCATGGGCCACGACCCCGAGGCCACCTCAAAGCACGGCGTCTATTCGCTGGAACTCTGCGGCGGCACCCATGTCGCCCGCACCGGCGACATCGGCCTCTTCAAGATCGTCGGGGAAAGCGCCGTCGCCGCCGGCGTCCGCCGCATCGAGGCCGTCACCGGCCCCGCCGCCCTCGGCATCATCGAGGAGGAGGAGCGCCTGCTCCGCGACACCGCCTCCGCCCTGAAGGTCCCCGCGAGCGAGATCCCGTCCCGCATCGCAGCCCTGCTGGAGGACCGCCGCAAGCTCGAGCGCGAGGTCGCTGACCTCCGCCGCAAGCTCGCCACCGGCGGCAGCGCCGCCGAAGTGGAAACGATCGGAGACCTCCGCATCGCCCTCCGCGACCTCGGCGAAGTCCCCCCGCGCGACCTGAAGGGCCTCGCCGAAGCCATCCTCAAGGGCGGCACCGCGGACGTCGTCGCCCTCGTTTCCAGCGCCGAGGGCAAGGCCAGCATCGTCGTCGCTGTCGGCGAAGCCGCGAAGGGCAAGGCCGACGCCGTCACCCTCGTCCGCGCCGCCTCGGCCGCGGTCGGCGGCAAGGGCGGCGGTGGCCGCCCCGACATGGCCCAGGCCGGCGGCCCGGAGGGTGACAAGGCGGCCGAGGCCCTCGCCGCAATCCGTGGCGCCTTGGCCGCCTGACCCGCGCGGCCCGGATGGAGGCTGGCCTAGCCGACCACCTCCGGCGCCAGCGGCCCGCCCGCTCGAAGGGCGAGGCCGCGCACCACCTCCTGCAATGCGTCCTCGATCTGCCGCAGCAGGGTCGAAGCCTCCACGGCGTCGAACTCGGAAACGACGACCTGGTCCGACATGTCATGAACCAGAACGACACGGCCAGCGATGGCCTGGGCTCGGATTGTGCTCATGACGAAAAGGCTAGCCAAACTTCACGGGCTCTTCACAGCCCCGTGATAACTCCCGCGATCTCTGTTGCAGCACGGCCACAGAGCGTCGCGCGCCCCGAAACGCCCGTCCTGCCCACTGCGTTGACCCCCCAGTCAGGAGTGCAACGCATGACAGCCGACCCCATCCGCTACGAACCCGCCTTCGAGAAGGCCGAGCCGGAGGAAGGGGCAACGACGAGCGAGCTGGTCGAGACGATGCGCAGCATCGCCGAGACAACCTTCAAGGATTACGGCTACCCCGTCCGCAGCGTCCACGCGAAGAGCCACGGCCTGCTCCGCGGCGAGATCAATGTCCTCGGCACCATGCCCCCAGTCTATCGCCAGGGCTTGTTCTCCAGGCCCGGCCGGTACCCGGTCGTGATGCGCTTCTCCACCAATCCCGGTGACCTGCTTGATGACAGCGTTTCCGTCCCCCGCGGCCTGGCGATCAAGGTCGTCGGCGTAGAGGGCGAGCGGCTGCCCGGCTCGGCCGGCCACTCCACCCAGGACTTCGTCATGGCCAACGCCCCGGCCTTCGCCGCGCCGACCGCCAAGGCCTTCCTCGGCAATGCAAAGCTGCTGGCCAAGACCACCGACATTCCGCAGGGCTTCAAAAAGGCCATTTCCGCCGTGCTGCGGAACACCGAAGCGGCCATCGAGGCTGTGGGTGGCAAGAGCGCGACGCTCACCCAACTCGGCGGGCACCCGAACACGCATATCCTGGGCGACAGCTTCTTCACCCAGACGCCATTCCTCTTTGGCCCCTACATGGCGAAGTTCTCCGTCGTCCCAGTCTCCTCCGCGCTTCGTGCGCTCACAGGGACGAAGGTCCCGGTGTCTGGTCGCCCGGAAGCGCTGCGCGAAGAGATTTCGGCGTTCTTCGCCACCGGAGAGGGCGAGTGGGAGTTGCGGGCGCAGCTCTGCACCGATCTTGAGGCCATGCCGATCGAGGATGCTTCGGTCGAGTGGCCGGAGGAGAGCAGCCCCTACGTTACGCTGGCGCGCATCAAGGTTGGCTCGCAGCCGTCCTGGGACGAGGAGCGGTCACGGGCGGTCGATCTCGGCATGGCATTCAGCCCCTGGCACGGGTTGGCGGCACACCGGCCGCTCGGTTCCATCAACCGGGCCCGCAGGCCCGCCTACGAAATGTCCTCCTCCTTCCGGGCGGAGCGCAGCGGCTGCCCGATGCACGAGCCGCGCGCGGCCGAGGACATCCTGATCCACACGGGGGAGACCGTGGCATGAGCCGGCCGGTCAGCACCAAACCCTATAGTGGGCCGGCCGGCGGCTGGGGCTCTGTCCGCTCTGTCGAGACGCGGCTGCTGCGCGAGGAGCGGATCGCGACAGGGAATGCCGTGCTGCTCCGGCAGAACAAGCCGGCCGGCTATTCCTGCGTCTCCTGCTCCTGGGCCAAGCCGCGCGACCCGCTGCCCTTTGAGTATTGCGAGAACGGCGCCAAGGCGACGGCCTGGGAGATCACCCGAAAGCGTGTGCCGGTGGAGTTCTTCGAGCAGCACACCATCACCGACCTGCTATCCTGGTCGGACCACGACCTCGAGAAGATCGGCCGCCTGACGCATCCCATGCGCCTCGACCGCGCGCGAGACCGCTGGGTGCCGGTGGCCTGGGACGACGCCTTCCGCGAGATCGGGGCCGAGCTGCGTGGCATGGATCCGAAGCGCACGGTCTTCTACGCATCGGGACGCGCCTCGCTCGAGACCAGCTACATGTACGGGCTGTTCGCGCGGCTGTACGGGCACAACAATCTGCCCGACAGCTCGAACATGTGCCATGAGACCACATCCGTCGCACTGCCGCAGGCGATCGGCGCGCCGGTCGGCACCGTCGAGCTCGACGACTTCGCGAAGACGGAGTGCATCCTCTCCTTCGGGCAGAACGTTGGTACGAACTCGCCGCGCATGCTGCATCCGCTGCAGGAAGCGGCGCGTCGCGGTGTGCCGATCGTCACCTTCAACCCGCTGAAGGAGCGTGGCTGGGAGCGCTTCACCAATCCGCAGTCGCCGACCGAGATGCTGACGCGCAAGGAGACGAAGATCTCCTCGCAGTACCATCAGGTGCGCGCGGGCGGGGACATCGCGGCCATCGCGGGCGTTTGCAAGGCGCTGATCGAGGCGGACGATGTGGCGATGGCTGCGGGGCGGCAGCCGCTGCTCGACCATGCTTTCATCCAGGCCCACACCCACGGCTTTGACTCCTTCGCGGCCTGGTGCCGAGCCCAGGATTGGGCGGAGATCGAGCGCTGGTCGGGCCTGCCGCGTCAGGCGCTGCTGGACACCGCGAGCGTCTATGGCGCGGCGAAATCGGCCATGGGCATCTACGGGATGGGGCTGACGCAGCACAAGAAGGGCGTCGACAGCATTCGCATGCTGGTGAACCTGCTGCTGCTGCGCGGCAATATCGGCAAGCCCGGCGCGGGTATTCTTCCGGTTCGCGGGCATTCGAACGTGCAGGGCCAGCGCACTGTCGGCATCACCGAGAAGCCGGAGCTGGTGCCGATGGACGAGCTGGCCGCGCAGTACGGTTTCGAGCCGCCGCGCGACACCGGCATGAACACGGTGGAGGCCTGCGAGGCGATCCTGGAGGGCCGGATCCAGGCCTTCGTCGCGCTCGGTGGCAACTTCGTGCGCGCAGTGCCGGAGACGGTGCTGATGGAGGCGGCCTGGCCGAGGATCCGGCTGACGGTGCAGATCGCGACGAAGCTGAACCGCAATCACCTGATCAACGGCGAGGTGGCGTATCTGCTACCCTGCCTCGGGCGCATTGAGATCGATGAGCAGGCGAGTGGGCCGCAGATGGTGACCTGCGAGGACACCATGACCAACATCCACGGCTCGCACGGCATGGTGCCGCCTGCCTCGTCCGATCTGCTGTCCGAGCCTGCGATCGTTGCCGGCATCGCAAAGGCGACGCTGGCGCCCAACGCGCGCGTGCCCTGGGACGAGTGGGTGGCGGATTACGGACGGGTACGCGACGCGATCGAGGTGAGCTATCCCTCGATCTTCAAGGACTTCAATGTTCGCGTGCACCAACCCGGCGGATTCCCGCGGCCACTTCCGGCGCGGCAGCGCGACTGGAAGACGGAGACAGGCAAGGCAAACTTCCACATCCCCGCCGGCTTCCGAACCGACCTGCAGACGGATCTCGATGACCCGGAGATTCTGCAACTCGTCACGCTGCGGTCGAACGACCAGTTCA
Organism: Roseomonas sp. WA12; assembly: GCF_054165765.1. Classification (NCBI taxonomy): domain Bacteria; kingdom Pseudomonadati; phylum Pseudomonadota; class Alphaproteobacteria; order Acetobacterales; family Roseomonadaceae; genus Roseomonas; species Roseomonas sp. WA12. The sequence continues at coordinate 1,092,828 of NZ_CM135108.1, forward strand.
ACACCACTGTCTACGGCTACGAGGACCGCTTCCGCGGTATCAGCGGCACGCGCGATGTCGTGCTGATGAACCGCGAGGACGCAGCGGCATTCGGGTTGCGCGAGGGCGACACGATCGCGCTGGAAACGGCGGTGGACGACAACGTGCCGCGTCGCGTCGGCGGGCTGCAGGTGGTGTTCTACGACATCCCGCGCGGCGCGATCGGAGGGTACTACCCGGAGTGCAATCCGCTGATGCCGGTCTGGCACTATGCAGAGAGCAGCAAAGTTCCGGCGGCGAAGGCCATCCCTGTGCGGGTGCGACGGGAGAAGGCGGTCTAGCGAAATGGTGGTGGGGCAAGGGGACGTGTTCCCTTGGCCCCACCTCCATTGCTGCAACATTTGAGGCTCTGCACCTCAGACGGCGCGCTTGTCGTTCATCACCCTACCAGGAAGCACTTTCCGATCGAGACGCCGAGCTGCCCATTCCCATCGACGATCTCGGTCAGCAGCGGGGTGAGCCCGTTCTCCATCAACCGTGCCGGGCTGTGGGCGACGCAGCGGCCGCGCAGCGCGGCGGCGAGGCGGCGACAGGCGACGCGATCCTCGCCCTCATGCATCGCAAGGACGCTGAGGATGTCGTTCACCTCCTCGTAGCAAGCGGTGACGGAGCGCGGGTGTTCGGGGCGCATCAGCAGCAGCTCGACCACTCGGGCCGGGCGCAGGCGCTCACGGAACAGGTGCTGATAGGCGCGCAGTGCGGCGACGGAGCGCAGCATCGCCTGCCATTGTGCGTAGTTGGCTGCGTCCTCCTCCGCGCCCGGTGCGAAGGCATCACCGCGGGCGGCGAGGAGGCGGGCGGTGTTGTCCGCACGCTCCAGCATCGTGCCGAGGCGAACGAAGCGCCATGCGTCGTCGCGCAGCATGGTGTCCATGGCGGCGCCGTTGAAGAGGACAGTGCGGGCCATCACCCAATCGAGAAAGCCCATGACGCGGTCGCCATCGGCCTCGCCGGGGTCAAGCTTGCGGAGGTCGATCCAGGTGTCGTTCACGGCCTCCCACATATCGACGGTGAGGGCGGTACGAACTGCGCGGGCGTTGCGGCGCGCGGATTCAAAGCAGGCGGCGACCGAGGAAGGATTGAGCGTGTCCAGCGTCAGCCAGCGCACGGCTTGTGGAGGGGTAGGCTCGCCATAGAGCTGCGCGTAGTGCTCGGCCGTTCCGGTCGCGCTGAGCAGGCCGGACCATTCGGCCAGTTCCGTGCCGCGCGGGGCGGTGAGGGACGCCATGCGCAGCGTCGCGTTGAGTGCGCGGGCGATGTTGCCGGCGCGCTCCATGTAGCGGCCGAGCCAAAAGAGACTATCGGCGGTGCGTGCGAGCATCAGCCACGCTCCTCGCCGAAAAGCGGCTTCAGAGGCTGTAGTGGTTCCAGGCTCTGGGTCATGCCGCCGAGGCTCTGCGTCATCCCGCCCTGGCCCATGGACTGCGTCATCGGCGGTGGGTCCTGTTCCAGCACCCAGGTGTCCTTCGTACCGCCGCCCTGGGAGGAGTTCACGACGAGTGAGCCCTCGCGCAGGGCGACGCGGGTGAGGCCGCCGGGAACGCTGCGGATCTGATCGCGCCCGAAGAGGATGAAAGGGCGGAGGTCTACATGGCGTGGCGCCAGGCCGGTGTCGCAGAGCGTGGGCACGGTGGAAAGGGCGAGTGTGGGCTGGGCGATGTAGTCGCCCGGCTTCTCGCGAATACGGGCTGCGAAATCGGCGCGCTGTTCCGCCGTGCTGTGCGGGCCGACGAGCATGCCATATCCGCCGGACCCGCGGGCCAGCTTCACCACCAGCTCATGCATATGTTCCAGCACATAGGCGCGCTCATCGTCGCGCTCGCACATGTAGGTTGGAACGTTGCGGAGGATGGGTTCCTCCGACAGGTAGAAGCGGATCATGTCGGGCACGAAGGGATAGACTGCCTTGTCGTCGGCGACGCCGGCTCCGGGAGCGTTGGCCAGCGTCACGCGGCCGGCGCGGTAGGCGGCCATGAGGCCGGGCACGCCAAGAGCGGAGTCCGGACGGAAGGCCTGGGGGTCTAGGAACTCGTCGTCGATGCGGCGGTAGATGACGTCGACGCGGCGAGGGCCTGCCGTCGTGCGCATGAACACCGTTTCGTCGCGCACGAAGAGGTCCGCGCCCTCTACCAGTTCGACGCCCATCTCGTCGGCCAAGAAGGAGTGCTCGTAATAGGCGGAGTTGAAGGGCCCCGGCGTCATCACGACGACGGTCGGATCGCCCATGCAAGCTGGCGGGGCGAGGGACTTCAGGGTTTCCAGCAACTCCTCGGGGTAGTGGCTGACGGGCGCGATGCGGTGGGCCGAGCAGAGATTGGGGAGGAGGCGCATCATCGCCTCGCGGTTCTCCAGCATATAGGAGACTCCGGAAGGGACGCGGCAGTTGTCCTCCAGCACGAAGAACTCCTCCGGGCCGGTGCGGACGAGGTCGATGCCGGAGATGACGGTGTAGACGCCGCCTGGAGGGGTGAAGCCTTCCATGATCTCGCGGTAGCCCTCGTTCTTGAGGACCAGTTCCGCGGGCACCAGGCCTTCCTTGAGGATCCGGCGCGGACCGTAAATATCTGCCAGAAAAGCGTTGAGGGCGCGGACACGCTGTTCCAGCCCGCGGCGCAGGCTGTCCCATTCCTGGCGGGCGATCACGCGCGGGATCACGTCGAAGGGAATCAGGCGCTCGGGGTCGCCGCCCTGGGTGTAGACCGCGAAGGTGACGCCGATCCGGCGGAACAGAACCTCCGCCTCCCGCCGTTTCGCCTCCAAGGCAGCCCCACCGGCGCTGGCGAGATAGCGGGCGATGCCTGCGTAAGCCGGGCGGATTCCGCCCCCGTCATTCATTTCGTCGAAGGCCGGCACCCTGTCCTCCGTGTGGCGCAGCCTGGATGGGCTGCCGCGCCATGGTTGCAGCAAGTCGCGTGCCGGGCGAGGGGGGGCAGCTCACCTTGGCCGGAACTCCCTTTGTAGACGCGCGGGAAGGGGAAGGGGTTTCGGGCTGCAATACGCGAAGGGCAGGACTGCGCGACTCATTGCTTGCTTCGGTCGTTCATGTTTTGTTCACTCCTGCTCATGAGATACCTTCACGCGGCAACCCGCCCGATCGTCCCGAACGACGCTCTGCGCGAAGCCATGCTGGCCTTCGTCGTTGCTTTTCCGGCCTTCTGGGCTCTGGGTGAGGTCGTGGTGGCCCTGGGCCTCTAAACGTCATCATCCGGGTCTGCCCCGGGGTGGCCTGTGGCGTGGCGCCAGTTGTGCCAGAGCAGCCGGGCCGCCAGGGATCGGAACGGCACCCATTCCGCAGCGGCTGCCGCCAGGGCACGCGGCGTGGGACGCGCGGGCAGACCGCGGAGCAGGGTGAGGGAGGCTGCGAGGGCGAGGTCACCCTCCGGGAAGATGTCCGGCCGGTCCTCGGCGAAGAGAAGATGGACCTGGGCGGTCCAGCGGCCGAGGCCGCGGATGGCGCAGAGATGCGCCACCGCCTCCTCATCCGACATGCCCGGGAGCTCATGGAGGCGTAGCTGCCCCTCGGCGATGGCGGTGGCGAGGCTGCGGGCATGGGCCGCCTTGGGGCGAGACAGGCCGGCTTGGCCGCAGAGCGAAGCGTCATCCAGCAACAACAGCCCAGCCGGGTCCAGCGCGCCGGGCAGGCTGCGCAGGCGCGTCCAGATGGCGCCGGCGGCCTGGTTGCTGATCTGCTGGCCACAGATGGCACGGAGAAGGCCGGGAAAGCCGGACGGGCGATAGCGCCAGGGGAGGGGGCCGCAGCGGTCGGGGATTGCAGCCAGAGCGGGATCAGTCCGCGCGAGGGCGAGGAGGCCGGCCTGGGCCCATTCCGGCGGATGCGACATGAGTAGGGAGGTGAACGGCGGCGGGGTCCGCTGCAAGGGGGGATGCGGGTCCGCCCACCGCCGTTCCTGCGGCGCCGCCCCGGATTTGGGGGGGAAGGGTGACGCCGTTGACCCCCATCTGGGCGCAAACCCCTGCCGATCCAAGCCGCGATCCCGTGATGGTGAAACACCCGGCAACGGCGGGCCATTCCGACATGGATTGTAACAACGCGACCCGCGACACGGGGACGGGGCGCGCTATGTAACAGGGTATGGAACCCGCCCCCCACATCCTGGTCGTCGATGACGACCGTGAGATTCGCGAGCTGCTGGCCCGCTTCCTCGAGAAGCAGGGATTCCGCGTGACCACGGCGCGGGAAGCGCGGGAGGCGCGGCGCGCCTGGCCGCTGGGTCGGTACCACATCGTGGTGCTGGACCTGATGATGCCCGGCGAGTCCGGGCTGGATTTCGCGCGCTGGCTGCGGAGTCAGTCGGACGTGCCGATCGTCATGCTCACCGCCATGGGCGAGGAGACGGATCGGATCGTCGGGCTGGAACTGGGCGCGGACGACTATGTGGCGAAGCCATTCAACCCGCGCGAGTTGCTGGCGCGCATCCGTGCGGTGATGCGGCGTGCACATGGCGAGGGACCGCGACGCGATCCGCTGCCGAGTGCGATCCATTTCGGAGGCTGGACGCTGGAGCCGCAGCGGCGGCGTCTGCTGAACCCGGACGGGGCGGAGGTGTCGCTGACCGGGGGCGAGTACGAGTTGCTGACGGTGCTGGTGGAACGGCCGAACCGGGTGCTGACGCGCGACATGCTGATGGACCTGCTGCGCGGGCGGCAGGCCGGGCCTTTCGACCGCGCGATCGACGTCGCCGTCTCGCGCCTGCGCCGCAAGCTGGAGGATGACGGGCGGAACCCAAGCCTGATCAAGACGGTGCGTGGCGGGGGCTATGTGCTGGCGGCGGATGTGGAACGGGCTTCTTGAGCAGGCGCGGCTCGTGAAGGCGCTCGCGCGCCGGTTCCTGCCGTGCACCCTGGCAGCGCGGACGGCGGTGTTCCTTCTGGTGGCGTTGATGGCGGTCCAGGCGGCGGGCCTGACCATTCACGCGCTGGACCGGGTGGACCTGCAGCGCGCGGCGACGGAGCGGGAGGTGTCGGCGCGCATCTTCGGGCTGTGGCGCGCCCTGGTCGTCGCGCTGCCGGAGCGGCGGGCCTCACTCCTTTCCGAGATGGACCTGCCGACGGGGTTGGACGCAGCCATCGACGACCAGCCGGTTGTGCGGATGGGAATGCTGCCGGCGCCGCCGCCGATGCTGCGGATGGTGCGGCCGGAATTCCTGCTGGGCGGGCCGCCGCGGCTGCGCCCGCGTGAGGTGCAGGCCGGGATGCGCTTCGGGACGCTTTACCTGGCCATGCTGCTTCCCGATGGCACGCAGTGGCTGAACGTGACGATCCACATGCCGCCGTTGCGGCCCTGGCATTCTGAGACCTTCCTGATCGCCTTTCTGCTGATGACGGCAGCGGCCGCCGCGCTGATCGTCTGGGCGACACGGCGGCTGACGCGGCCGGTGCGGGACCTGGCACGGGCGGCGAATGCGCTCGGGCGTGACGTGAACGCGCCTCCCATGCCCGAGGATGGGCCGCTGGAGGTTGCGACCGCAGCGCACGCCTTCAACACCATGGCCGAGCGCATCCGCCGCTTCGTGGGCGACCGCACGCAGATGCTGGCCGCGATCGGACACGACCTGCGCACGCCAATCACCCGGCTGAAGTTGCGCGCCGAGTTCATGGACGACGAGGAGCAGCGCGCGAAGATGCTCTCCGACCTCGCGGAGATGGAGGGGATGGTGAATGCCACGCTCGCCTTCGCGCGGGATGATGCGGCGGCCGAGCCGTCCGTGCCGCTGGATCTCGCGGCGCTGTGTCGCACCGTGCTGGACGAGGCGGCGGATGCGCGGCCGGAAGAGGACGCGGATGGCTTCTGCTACAAGGGGCCGGAGCGGTTGACGATCCGCGCGCGGCCGATCGCGCTGAAGCGGGCGCTGGCGAACCTCGTCGCCAATGCCGCGAATTATGGCGGGGTTGCGCGAGTGGTGATGGAGCCGCCGCAGGGAGGGCAGATCCATCTGAGCGTGGAGGACGACGGGCCGGGTATCCCCGAGGAGAGCCAGGAAGCGGTGTTCCAGCCCTTCCGCCGGCTGGAGGCGAGCCGCAACCGCGAGACAGGGGGTGTGGGGCTCGGGCTGCCGATCGCGCGGAACATCCTTCGGGCGCATGGCGGGGACGTGGTGCTGCGGAACCGGCCGGAGGGCGGGCTTTCGGCGGAGGTGACCTTGCCGGCGTGACGGGTGTCGGCGCGTCGGACGCTGAGCCTCTGCAAGGTCACCTTTACCCCCAGACTGGCAACCCGATCACGGCCGCAAGGGCGATGAGCAGGAAGCAGGCGCGCCGAAAGCCCGCCTCGCTTGCACGTCCGAACAGGCGACTGCCGCACCACAGGCCGATGCCGTAAACCGGCGCAAGCAGCGCGGAGAGGAGCAGCACCTCGGCCGTCAGCAGCCCGCCGAGAAGGTAGGTGGCGGCGCTGATCAGTCCGCTGGCGGCGAAGAACAACACAATGTTGGCGCGCACCCGCGTGGCCGGGATGGCGCCGCCGAGCCAGTAGGCAACGACGGGCGGTCCGCCCATCTGGGCCGCGCCGGAAAGCAGGCCGGAGCTGGCGCCGACCCCGACCGAGAGCGGGAGCGCCGGGCGGCCATGGTAGCGCCAGCCGGAGGCGAGCAAGGCCAGCATCGCGATGGCGAGCGCGCACATCGTCCAGCGAAGCGCAAGCGGATCCAGGTGCAGCAGCAACCAGGCGCCGGCAGGCGCGCCGAGAAGGGCGCCGGCGCTGAGGGAGGCGACTTCGCCGCGATCGGCCCGGCGCCAGGCATCGGGGACCAGCGGCAGCGCGGTGAGGTTGTCCACCAGCATCAGCAGAGGCGCGGCCACGCGCGGGCCGAGGGTGGCGCTGGCCAGCGGGATGAAGATCAGCGCCGCGCCGAAGCCGGAGAAGCCGCGAGCCAGCCCCGCGACGGCCGCAGTGGCGAGGGTGAAGGCCAGGGCGGGACCCGGCGGGAGGTCGGGCAGGGGCATGGGCGGCAACGCGGGCCTCAGCCCGGCTCGAAATCCCGGGGGCGGAGGCGGGTCAGGTGGTCGTCGGCTTCCCGACCGGCAATGCGTCCCCGGTGATAGCCACGCTGCCAGCCCTCGGTGCGAGCGGCGCTGCCGGGCTGCTTCAGAGCGGCGTTGAAGGCATCGCGCGAGGCGCTCCAGGCACGATGGGCGGCGTCCAGTTCCGGTTCGGCCGCGAGGGGCCGGATGCGGGGTTCCACGCGCGCGACCAGGTCCCGCGGGATGGGGAAGAGGAAGCAGACGGGTTCGCCCGGGGCGAAGCGGACGGGGTGGTTCGGGCGGGTGAAGCGCCAGTTCATGGTGAAGGTGGCGGGCGACCAGTCGGTCTCCACCACGCCGGTGAGGGGCGCGATGCCGTCCTTGGGTGCATTGGGCGAGCCTGAGACCCAGAGGCTGATGCCAGGGTCGGTCCGGAACAGCAGGTCGATATGGAAGGTGAGGACGCCAGCACCGAAATGGCTGGTGGGGGCGGGGCGGCCCGTACGCTCGGTTCGGATTGTGATGTCGGCAGGGTTGGGGCCGCCGTTCCACCACGCCTCGAACCCCGCCTCGCCGACCACCTCCCAGCCATGGGCATTGGCGATGGTCAGCGGCAGGCAACGGTTTGCGAAGCCTTGCGGGGTCGCGTCCATCCAGTCCCGCCGCGTGGGGGCGGGGCGCAAGCCGGGCGGCGGGGTGCTGAGGGTGTGGGCCGTCAGCCGGATCGGGGGCGCGTCGTCCTGCGAAGCGCTGGGTGGCGCATTCCCCGATCCGGTACCCCCGGGCATGGCGTCAGCGCGCGGTGCAGCGCTTGAGGGGGCTGGGGAACTCGGCGCAGTTGGGGAAGAAGATCTCGTTCGGCCCGCGCCGCTCCACCCGCAGATTGTTCGGGTTGGCGCAGCCGAAGGCGGTGTCGGGCGGCAGGCGGCCGCCGAGCGGGGCGACGGAGGCGGAGGCGGGAGCGAGACGGAACTCGACCGCATCGGCGCCGCCGGCCACTGTCTCGATCAGGCGCTGGCGGTAGGGCACCTCGAGCACCGAGACGCGCATCACCACATCCCGGGTGAAGATGACGGTGGGCTGGGCAGCGCAGTCAGCCCCCTCGGTCTCCGTGGCCGGGAAGATGCCGCCGGTCCAGGAGCCGAAGAGCCAGGCATGCGGTGCGGCCTGGGCCTGCGCCTGGGGCTGCTGCGCGTCCGCCGCAGCGAGCGGGGCGGCCAGGGCCGCCACCAGCATCCATTTCGCCCAGACATGCCGCATGTGCCAGTTCCTCGCCGATCGATCGGCCGCAGGAAAGGGGAGGATGCGGCGCCTGTCCACCCCGATGGCGGATCGTTTCACGCGAAGCGGTCAGGCCGGGACGGGGCGGGGGATGGGTGCAGGCTCGCGGAGCGGCAGGTGGATCAGGGCGGCGAAGACGCCAGCGGCGATCGAGATGAGCCACATCGTGTCGTAATTGCCGGTGCGGTCGAAAAGGAGACCGGGCAGCCAGGCCCCGAGGAAGCCGCCGACCTGATGGCCGAGGAAGACGAGGCCGAAGATGGTGGCCAGCCAGCGCGTGCCGAAGAGCCGGGCGCAGAGGGCAACCGTGGGAGGGACGGTGGAGAGCCAGAGGATGCCCATCAGCGCGGAGAAGACGAGGACGGAGGTGGTGGTCTTCTCCGCCATGAAGAACACCGCCATGAGCAGGGCGCGGAACGCGTAGATCGCAACCAGCAGTTCCCTCCGGCGCCAGCGCTGCGTCAGCTCCCCCGCGCCGAGGGAGCCGATGATGTTGAACAAGCCGATCAGCGAGATGGACCAGGCGCCAACCGCCAGGGGCAGATGGCAGAGGGCGACAAAGCCCGGCATGTGCACGGCAAGGAAGGAGACGTGGAGGCCGCAGACGAAGAAGCCGAAGAACAGGCACCAGAACATGCGCGAGGACAGCGCGCGGGATAGGGCGGCGCGGGCGGTCTCCTCCGGCTCGGCGCTAGCGGCCCTGGGCAGCGGCCGGCCGGCGAGGGGGAGGGCGAGGGGCAGGATCAACAGGGCCGCCCCGGCCATGGCAAGCAGTGCCACCTGCCAGCCGAAGCCCGACAGCGCGGCGCCGGAAAGCGGCACGACGAGGAACTGACCGAGGGAGGAGCCCGCCGTACCCAGCGCCGCCGCCCGGCCGCGCATCGTATCCGGAAGCTGGCGGGTGAGGGAGGCAACGATGACGGGCATGCCCGCTGCCGAGACGGCCACGCCCATGACGAAGCCCGCGAAGAGGGTGAAGATCCCCAGGCTGGGCGCGAGGGCCATGCCGGCGATGCCGGCGGCATAGAGCAACGCGCCGCCCATGATGACGACGCGCCCGCCGTAGCGGTCCGCGAGCTGGCCGACGAGGGGCTGGCTGAAGCCATTCACCAGCACCTGGATGGCGATGGCGAGGGCGAAGCCGCTGGTGGACCAGCCGAGCGAGGTGGTCATCGGCGCGAGATAGAGGCCGAAGGACTGGCGCAACCCCATGGCGAGGGCGGCGCAAAGAACCGCGAGCGTCACCAGCAGCGCGAGTGGCCTACCTTGCATGACCTGCGCTCCCGCACTCGTTTGGTGGGAGGCTAGCCGGGGCGGGCTGGGCGGTCCATGGCGCCTCAGGCGGCGCCGAGCAGAAGGGACACGTGTTCGGCCGGCTTCACCTTCCGCCAGATCGCCTCGACTGTGCCCTCGGCGGAGATGAGGAAGGTGCTGCGCTCCATTCCCATGTATTTCCGGCCGTACATGGATTTTTCGACCCAGGCGTCATAGGCCCCGGCAAGCGACTGGTCGGCATCGGAGGCGAGCGGGAAGGTCAGGCCGAACTTCGCCGCGAAGGCGTCCAGCTTCTTCACCGGGTCGGGTGAAACGCCGATCACGGTCAGACCGGCCTTCTGCAGGGCTGCCAGGTTTTCCTGCACGCCCTGGGCCTGCACGGTGCAGCCGGAGGTGTCGGCCTTCGGGTAGAAATACAGCGTATAACGCTGGCCGCGCAGCAGGGCGGCGCTAATACGCTTGCCGCCCGCGCCAGGCAGGTCGAACTCCGGCGCCTTGTCCCCGACCGCGATCATCTCGCCCCCTTCAACGCCACCGGCCCGCATCACGCGGTGCCGTCCTCCACGACATCGGGCGCCTCAGCCAGCGCCCTTCTGCGGCAGGGTGCCGATATGTCGCTCGAAGGCGAGTCGGACCCCGGCCGCGGTGTCGCGCATCTGCGCGCGCAGGGCGGGGAGGTCAATCGGGCCAGCCGAGCAGAGCGGGGCAAGGCCGTGCAGGAGCGCGTGGATAGAGGCCTGCGGCAGTTCGTCGCTCCGCACGCGTCCGACGGTGAGGCGGAGCAGGGACTGCAGGGTTCGCCAGAACCGCTCGGCGGTGACCAGCATGGCCGCTTCCTCAGTTTCCAGCAGGCCAGCGCGGGCGAGGTTAGAGAGCGCGTCTCGCGTGCTGGAGGCGAGGATGCGCGGGTGCTCGGCGGCATGGGCGCATTGCAGAGCCTGGGCGATGAACTCGACCTCGACCAGCCCGCCGGGCATGGCCTTCACGTCCCAGGGGCCGTCGGGCGGCAGGTCGCGCAGCATGCGGGCGCGCATAGCCAGTGCGTCGGCGATGGCGGCCGGGCCGGCATGGGTGGCCAGCGCGTTGCGGCAGCACTCGGCAATGCGCCGGCGGAGCGGGGCGGGACCGGCGACGGGGCGGGCACGGGTGAGGGCCATGCGCTCCCAGGTCCAGGCCTGTCCGCCCTCTCCAAGCTTCGGGCCGTGATAGCGCTCGAAGGCCGAGATGCTGGTGGCGACGGGCCCTTTGCTGCCGGAGGGGCGGAGGCGCATGTCCACCTCATACGGTTTGCCCTCGGCGCCCGGCGCGGTCAGCGCCGCGACGAACTGCGCGGCAAGGCGTGAGAAGTAGGTGGCGACGGCCAGGGGTTTGGGCCCGTCGCTCTCGGTCGCGTCCTCGGCGTGGTCGTAGATGAGGACGAGGTCGAGGTCTGAGCCGGGAAGCATTTCCCGGCCGCCGAGCTTGCCCATCGCCACCACCGCCATGGCGCCGCCGGCCACCTTGCCGTGGCGCGTCGCGAAGTCCTTCGAGACCTGGGGGAGGAGGGTGGTGATGGCGGCATCGGCCAGGTCGCTGCGGGCGATGCCGGCCGCGTCCACGTCGAGCTTGCCTTCGAGCGCCGCGACATCCACCTCGAACCGGCCCTCGGTGACGATGCGACGGACGGATTCTAGCACCTCCTCGTAGTGGCGGGCGGCGCCGACGAGGGCGGGAAGGGCGCCGGCCGCGGTGCCGGCGCCGCCGGCCAGCAGGCCTTCCAGCGCGGAGGGCTCGCGCGCCAGGTGGTCAGCAAGGGCCGGCGCGGCGCCGAGAACGCCGGCCACGCGGTCCAGCAGCACCGGGTTGCGCTGGAACAGGCTCAGCACCTGCACCCCGGCGGGAAGGCGATCGAGCAGGCTGTCGAAGCGGGTCAGCGCGGCGTCCGGCTCACGCTGGCGGGCGAAGGCGGCGAGGATGCTGGGCATCAGGGCCGCCAGCAGTTCCCGCGCGCGCTCGCTGCGGGTGGCGCGCCGGGCGCCCTGGTACCACGCGCGCAGCTGGTCCGAGACGCCCTCCGGATTGGCGTAGCCCAGCCCTTTCAGAACATCGAGCGTGGCCGGGTCCGCCTCCGCCGTGTCGAGGACGAGGTTGGGGGATTCGTCGTCGGGGAGGGAAAGGGTAGGGGTGGCCTCGAACTGGCGGGAGTAGTGGTTGGCTACGCGGCGGAGATGGGTGGTCAACGCGGTGGAGAAGGATTCCGTGTCGGCGTAGCCCATGAAGGATGCGATGCGGGCCAGGCCGTCCGGGTCCTCGGGCAACCTGTGCGTCTGGCGATCCGCCACCATCTGCAGCCGGTGCTCGACATCACGAAGGAAGACATAGGCATCGGCCAGCTCGGCCGCGGCGCGGCGGTCCATGCGGCAGGCGGCAGCAAGGGCCGCCAGGGCGCCGAGGGTGGTGGGGTCCCGCAGGCCGGGGTCGCGGCCGCCCCAGATGAGCTGGGCCACCTGGGCGGTGAACTCGATCTCGCGTATGCCGCCGCGGCCGAGCTTCACGTCGTGGCCGGCCACCGCAATTTCGGCACCGGCGCCGCGCTTGCTTCCGTGGACGGCGTGGATCTGGCGCTTGATGGAATGAATGTCCGCGATCATCGCGAAGTCGAGATGGCGGCGCCAGACGAAGGGGCGGATCTCCGCCAGGAAGGATTCGCCCAGGGCACGGTCCCCGGCGATGGGCCGGGCCTTAAGCATGGCGGCCCGTTCCCAGTTCTGGCCGAAGCTCTCGTAGTAGCCGATGGCCGCGGGGATCGAGACGGCCAGAGGGGTCGCCGCCGGGTCCGGGCGCAAGCGGAGATCGGTACGGAAGACGTATCCCTCTGCCGTGCGTTCCTCCAGCAGCCGCACGAGATCGCGCGCCAGACGCACATAGGCGGACTGGGCGCGGTCGGGGTCGGTGGCCGCCGCCGGATCGAAGAGGACCATCAGATCCACATCCGAGGAGTAGTTCAGCTCGCGTCCGCCGAGCTTGCCCATGCTCAGCACGACGAGGCCGGAGCCCTTGGCCACCGCCCGCGCGTCGCGCTTCGCGGCATTGGGCAGGTGGATCTCGCCGCGCCCTGCCGATTCGCGCAGCAGATGCGCGCAGGCCAGGTCGATGCAGGTCTCTGCAAGGGTGGAGAGGGCACCCGTCACCTCGTCCAGCCCCCATTCCCCCGAGAGGTCGGCGGCAGCGACGATCAGCGCGGCCTGGCGCTTGGCCTGTCGCAGCGCGGCGCCGAGCTGGGCGAAGCTGGCGCTGGGATCGGCGCGGCCGAGCGGGTCGAGTGCAGCCGTGAAGGCGGCATCCGCGCCGCGTTCGGCCAAGCGCAACAGGGCGGTGGCCTCCCGCAGCGCGAGATCAGCGAGGAACGGGCTGTTGCCGCCAAAGGCTGCGAGCAGGGCGGCGCCGGCCGGCGAGGCGGCGTAGGCGGCTTCGGCCGTTCCCTTGGCGGTGAAATCCTCGGCCAGCCGGGCGGCGGCGGCCGGATCATGGGGTGTGGGCGGGCGACGGCGGGTTGGCTGGGCATCGGACATGCGCGCAGAGGCAACGCGTGACACGCCTGCTCGGTCAAGTGGGGGGGCTGCTGATCCAGGCGGTCTCCTTCGTGATTCGGCTGGCGATGCTCGCGGTGATCCTCGCCGGCCTGGGCCTGGCGGCGCTGGGATGGCGGCTGGCCCAGGGGCCGCTGGCTATTCCTTCCATCCCTGCGGTGAACGCGGCGCTCGCGGAGCGGCTGGGCGTGCTGGCTCCTGGGCTCGGCTTCGGTTTCGGGCAGGCCTGGGTGGCCTGGGAGGGCTGGAAGGATGGAGCCCCGCGGCCGGTTTTCCTTCGGCTGGACGGCCTGCGGGCCGTGGACGGGGCCGGCGCGACGCGCGCCTCCCTGGCCGGGGCGGAGGTGACGGTAGCGGTGCCGCCGCTGCTGCGCGGGGTGGTGGCACCGGAAACCGTGCTGCTGCGAGAGCCCGTGGCGCTGCTGCGGCGGGACATGGCGGGCGCGCTGTCGATCGACCTTGGCGTATCGTCGGGGCCGGTTCCAGGTGCGGTACCGGATCCGGGGAAGGCTCCCGAGGCGGCGAACGAGGCTGATTCGGATCCCGAGGCGACAACGGAGACGATCGCGCGGCTGCTTCGCGCCCCAGACCCAGGTTCGCCCCTGGTCGCGTTGCGCGAGCTGCGGGTGCAGGGCGCGCTGGTGCAGGTGCGGGACGAACCGCTGCGGTTGGCCTGGGCGATCCACCGTGCCGATCTCACGGTCACGCGGGGCGAGGGCGGCGAGACGGCGCTGGCGGGGTCGGGTGCGCTGCGGCTGACGGGCCAGGAGATCCCCGTCCGCATCAACGGGCGGTCCTCGGGCGAGCCGCCGGTGGCCGAGGTTTCGGTCGAGATCGATTCCGTCAGCCCGCCCGCGCTTGCGGGCGCGCTGCCCTCGCTGGCGCCTCTGGCCATGCTGGATTCCGCGCTCGGGGCGCGCTTCACCGGGCGGTACGATTTCGGGAATGACGGCTTCTCCGGCCGCGCCGAACTGCGCGCAGAGCCCGGGCGGATCATCTCGGGCGACCGGCGCACGGCGTTCAACGCGGCTACCGTGGTGTTGACGGGAGATGGGCAGCAGATCGCGCTGGAGCGGTTGGAGTTGACGCTGCCTGCCGGCGCGCCGGGGCGGCCCGCGCCGCGTGTGACTGCCCAGGCGCGGGCCGACCGGCGCGGTGCCCTATGGCAGGGGCGGATGGATCTGGGGCTGGACGCGATCGCCGTGGCGGATCTCAGCCTGTACTGGCCGCCGGGTGTGGCGGAGGGGGCGCGGGTCTGGATCACCGAGAACCTGACGGCGGGCGTGGCGCGCGACGGCAAGTGGTTCGCGGAAGGGGAAGCCGCGGCCGACTTCTCCGGCGGGCGGCTGACCGGCGCGGGCGGCACACTGCGGGCGGAGGGGCTGACGGTGCATTGGCTGCGCCCGATCCCGCCGCTCGAGGGGGTGGATGGGACGGTCACCTTCTCGGAGAAGGACGTGGTGATCCAGGCCCGGGCCGCGCGCCAGCAGGGCACGGCGCTGGCGGTGCCGGAGGCGCGAATCCGGATCTATGACCTGGGCGTGGCGCTGCCGGATGCCGAGAAGGCCGAGATCGACGGGCGGGTGACGGGGCCACTGAACGACGTGCTCAACCTCGTGCGCCATCCGCGGCTGCATCTGTTCGAGAAGCGGCCGCTGGAACTCGGCCAGGCAGGGGGCACGGTGGATGCGCGGCTCTCGATCGGGCTACCCCTGATCAGCGACCTGCCGATCGACCAGCTGCGAATCAGCGTGCAGGGCCGGGTCATCAACGGGCGCATTGCCGATGTAGTGGCCGGGCAGGATGTGGACCGGGCGCAGTTGGACGTCGCGGTGGACGTGAACGGGATGAAGGTCGGCGGCACGGCGCGGCTCGGGGCGATCCCCGGGCGGGTGCAGGCGGAACTGGATTTCCGCTCGGGACCGCAGAGCCAGGTGACGGAACGCGTGCAGGTGGAGGGGCGGGCGACCGCGGCCGACCTAGCGCGGTTGGGGGTGGATGCGGCGCCCTATCTCGGCGGAGCGCTTGGCTTCTCCGTGCAGGCGGAGCGTCGCCGCTCAGGTGAGGCGCGGGCGGCGCTGCGGGCGGATTTGCGCGAGGCACGGCTGGCCCTGAAGCCATTCGACTACGCAAAGCCCGCCGGTGCGCCAGCAAGCGCGGAGGCGGTGGTGCGGCTGAGGGGCGACGCGCTTGTCGCGGTGGAGGGGCTGCGGATCGAGGGACCGGATCTCTCGGTGCGCGGCGGGGTGTCCTTCGGCCGTGGCGGTGCGCTTGCGGCGGCGGATGTGCTGGAGGCGCGGATCGGGCCGAGCCGACTTTCGGGACGCGTGGTGTCTCCGGGTTCGACCGGCGAGCCCTGGGATATTCGGGTGCGGGGCACGATGCTGGATGCGCGGGGGCTGCTGCGCGACCTGGGCGGGGAGGGTGGCGGCTCCGGCGAGTCCACGCCGCTGCGCGTGGACGCCGCCTTCGACCGCGTGCGGCTGGAGGAAGGGCGGGAACTGGCGCCGCTTCGGGCGGTGGTGTTCATCGACCGGCGGGGCGTGCTGCGCGAACTTGGCGCGAGCGGGCGCGGGGTGGGAGGCGGCGGATTCGAGGCGGCGGTCGTACCACGTGGGGCCGGGCGCGCCATGGAGGCGCGGGCGGAAGGGTTCGGCACGCTGCTGCGTGACCTCGGCCTGTTCGATGCCGTGGATGGTGGGGCGCTGCATGTTTCCGGCACCTGGGCCGGCAACGCGCCGGACTCGCCGCTGACGGGAGTGGCCGAGCTGCGCGAGTTCGGGGTTCGGGAGGCGGCCTCCATCGGGAAGCTGCTGCAGGCGCTGTCGATCTACGGCATCGCCGAGGCGGTGCGCGGGCCAGGCCTTCGATTCACCGTGGCCAGCGCGCCCTTCACCCTCACGCCCCAGGCGTTGACGCTGACGGAGGCGCGGGCGGTCTCGGCCTCGCTTGGGATCACGCTCGAGGGGCGGGTGCTGCGCCAGGCGGAGCGGCTGGACCTGCGCGGAACAGTGGTGCCGTCCTATGCAGTAAACAGCGCGCTGGGCCGCATCCCCGGGATTGGGCGGCTGTTCACGGCGGAGCGCAATGGCGGGCTGTTCGCGGCGAACTTCCGGGTGACGGGGAAGATGGACGACCCGGATTTCGCGGTGGACGCGCTCTCGCTGCTGGCGCCGGGGGCGTTGCGCGGTTTGCTGGCGCCCCAGTGACGGGTCAGAGCGTGGCGAGCAGGGCCCACAAAGTGAGGGCGGCCAGGCTCACCCAGACCGGCAGGACGACGAGGCAGCCGATCCAGCCCGAATTGCGCTCCGGTACGGCCTTCGCTGCCCGTCGGTAGGCAGCGGCGCGGTCGGTCGGCAGGAGCAGGAAGGCGAGGCGGCGCCAGACCGGTGGAAGTATGCCTTCGGCGATGAGGAGCGGCATGCTCGGCAAATCCAGGAACACGCGGAGCGGTGAGCGGTTGTAGGCCCATGCAAGCCAGGTGGCTGCACGCGTGAGGGGGCCGTTGCGGGGGTCTGAGGCGGCGAGGGCGAGGGCCTCGTCCTCGGCCCACCAGGGAGGTGCCGGCCCATTGCGGCGGTGGCGGGCCGCGGCGGCATGGGCGGCGCGACGATCTCTCTCGGTCGGTCCATGCAGCTGCTCGTGCGTCATCGGGAGGCCTCCGGCGGCGTAACCGCCAGGGCGCGAAGCACGGCGCAGGTGGCGAACCAGAGAAGGGCAGCCAGCAGCACGGGCCAGTGGTCCCGGAAGGGCAGCATGATGAAGGCCCAGGCCTGGCCGGGCGTGGGACTGCCGACGAGCAGCAGGAGGAGGACGGACAGCACGGTCCATCCCCCGCTACGCCCGTGGGCGAAGAGGCCACGCCAAGGACGGCGGCGCCCCAGGATCCACCACAGCAGGAGGAGGAGCGGCAGGGTCAGCGCGAGAAGCAGCATGCCGTCGCCCAGCAGCCCGAAGGCGTGCGGGTCGAAGCGGTCCGCGCCCACGCGCTCCAGCAGCAACCAGGACGACAGGAAACGGAGGATGTAGGCCGCGATCGCGAGCGGGGCGAGCCAGATCGCAGGTCGCGCCGCGAGGATCATGGGGCGCGTCCGGCGCGGCGGCCGTCACTCACCGCCATAGCCGCCGCGGCGGAGATAGGCATCGGGCACGCAGCGCTGCAGCCGGGCCAGCATCATCTCCGCCTCCCGTCGCGTGGTGAAACCGCCGACGACGGTGACGTAGAGCTCGGGCGCGAAGTTTTCGAACTTGGCAGAATAGTCGCTCATCGGCTCGACCCCGCAGCGGCGGGCTGCCTCTGCGGCGCGGTTCGCCTCCGGAAAGTCGCGCGGCAGGCTCTCGGGCGCGGCAGAGCTGCCGAGCACGATCCACCACTGCCCCTCCAGCGTCTGTGCGGCCCGGACCGGTGCGGCGAGTGCGAGGAAGAGCGCGAAGGTGGTGGAGAGCAGGCGGGTGCGGGTCATGGCAGCTGCGTGTGCTGTCGGAGCAGGGCTTCGAGCCCCGCACGGTCGGGATGAGACGCGATGAGCGCCTCGGGCAGCCAGAAGGCGCTGATCCGGTCGGCGATGAGAAGGAGCAGCCCGCCTGTCCTCACCGCACCGGTGAGGCGCGACCAGGGGACGAGGAGGGTGCGAGTGGGATTGCGCCAGAGCAGGCCGTGCTCGCCCAGTACCAACTCGTGCGGGCCATAGAGTTCCCCGCCCGCGGCGTGCAGGCTCTGCATCGCGCGACGCTGCCGAGAGGTCAGGATCACCGTGAGCGCCAGCATCGTCGCCAGCACCACGGCGAGAACCGCGAGAAGGATACCGGGGCCTTCCAGGCTCCAAACCCCTCCTGTCCGCCCGCTCGTGATCCAGAGCTCGGCCGCAATATCCCAGTGGGCAGCAAGGAAACCCGCGGCGGCACCGACCAGGCTGCCCGCTGCAAGCCCGCCCAGGCGACGGCGCCAGTCCGGCCGTTGGGCTGCGCCGCGAAGGAGAACGGCTTGGAGGCGCGCATGATCTCTCTCGCTCAGGGCTGGTACCTGCAGTGAGTACCGGCTCGGCCCTGCGGCCGACGCAATCTCCCCCTCCATTCTCATCGCGTCCTGCTCCCGGCTCGCCCGCACGCCCTTTCTTGTCCGTCAGGAGGCGCGGGTCGATGGCGGGCGAGCCGGCGCTGCAATGACATGGCGGTGATCGGGGCGGCATGTTGCATGGCCTGCTCTCCGCATCGTGGGGTGCGATGGCGGACGGGCCGGGCAATGAACAGGGCATGGATACGGAGACTTCTTCGGCAGAGGACGATCCCTGGCTCGTTGCGGCGCTGCCGGTCCCGGCACCGCTCTGCGACGCCTTCTTCGTCATCGCGGAGAGCGTCTATGTCGGGCCGGAGAACGGGATGTCCGCGGCGCAGTGGGAAGCCGAGCGCGTTCCGCTGCCGAGGCCGGACCTGCCGCTGCATCCGAGGTTCGGGATGGCCAGCGCGGGTGTGCTGGGACGCGAGGATGTACTGGCCGAGCATTACGAGCGGGTGATCCGCGTGGTCCGGGCGCATGGCAAGGACAGGGCGCTGGAGAAGGCTTCCCCCCTCTTTGCGATTCGGCCGTTCATTCTCGAAGGGGAGGAGGCAGTGGCGTCCTGGCCGTGGAATGACACCCTTTCCGACACTCTCGCGGTGCTGGACGTACTGTGCAGGACTGAGGGCGCCGCGCCGGGCGCGGTGGTTTTGGACGATCTGGAGCAGGGTTGGCGACTGCGGATGATCGCAGGGCGCGGGACCGTTCGGCTGGTGGAGTGGGACGGCGAGGGGCCGCCGCCAGCCTATGCCGGCCGGTGCCTTGATACGGCAGTCCTGGCCGGGCAGGCCGCTGCAGCGCGGGACCGGTTGCGCGCGATCCATGGGCGGCTTCGGCGTCTGCTCGGGCGCGATTTCTGGTCCTGAGCAGGGCAGGATCGTCACCCAAGCGCAGTCCGGAGCGGGAGCGATGGCCTCCCGCTCCGGACCGCCTCAGATGTTCTTCTCGAGCAGCTGAGTGATCGCCTGGGTGCGCTCCTGCACGTCGCCCGTGTTGGCGTAAGGGCGCCAGTTGATGTCGAGCGCGCCGCCCTGAAAGGCCACGCCGTTCGCATAGTTTGAGGCGGGCGCCGTGCGCTCGTCGTAGCGGATGAGGATGCGCTGCAGCTTGGCGCGCAGGGCCTCTCGGCCCATCGCGTCCGCCGTGATGCTGCGCAGCGCGGCGGTCAGCGGCTCGAAGATGGTTTTTCCGAAATAGTCGTCCCGCGCGTAGTACTGGGCGTCACCGGGCAGGGTGAGCTGGTCCCACTCCACCTCGACCGGCACCGGGAAACCCGCCGCCTGCTGAATGCCCTGCTCAATCGCCGGGTACTTTTCCTGCCGATAAGCCGCGATGGCTCGCCGCTCGGCCAGGCCGATCGTGCCCTGGGCCTTGGCAAGCGCCGGCATGGCGGCGAGGGCGGCCGCGAGGCCGAGGGTGTTGCGCCGTGTGGTCATCGCGTTCTCCCGGTCGGCACGCCCGCCGCCTTGCGGTCCGGTTCGCGCCGCGGGGAATGGAGACGCGCGGCCGCGTTCCGGCAAGGACCGCCGGCGTGACAATCGCGCGAGGGTTGCAGTCCGGAGGAGGGATGGTGCCGCCCACCTCGGCAAAAGCGGTTTCGAGCGGAGGGGTCAGGACGCCCCGAGGAATTCCTGACCTTTCTGCCAGTTGGAGGGGCACAGCTGGTCGGTCTGGAGCGCGTCGAGGATGCGCAGTACCTCCTGCGGGTTCCGGCCGATGGAAAGATCGTTCACCCCGACATGGCGGATGATGCCCTCGGGGTCGACGAGGAAGGTCGCACGCATCGCCACTCCCTCGGCGCGGTCGAGCACGCCACAGGCCTGGGACAGCTCGCGCCGGATGTCAGAGAGCATGGGGAAGGGGAGATCACGCAGATCCGGGTGGTGCAGGCGCCAGTTTAGATGCACGACCTCGCTGTCGATCGAGACGCCGAGAATGGTGGCGCCGCAGTCGTCGAACTCACGGGTCAGCCGGCCGAAGGCGACGATCTCGGTCGGGCAGAGAAGGCTGAAGTCCTTCGGCCAGAAGAAGATGATCTTCCATCTGTTGGGATCGTCGGCCTCGGTGACAGTGGTGAAGGCGGTGCTCGGGTCCAGCCCCTTCGGGCCGGGCTGCACGGCGGTCAGCCGGAAGGCGGGGAAATGGTCGCCGACGGTAAGCATAATCTAATCCCTACGGGTTTGCCGGGCGATACACCGCGGCGGAGGCGCGCCCCCGGCTGAGAGACGGGTGACGGTCAGGCCCGGTGACGTTCGACGCCGCCGACATGCGTGGAGAGAACGCGGGTGGACGCGATTCGGCCGGGATCGCCTTCCAGCATGTCGGTGGCAAGGATGGCAAAGTCGGCGAGCAGGCCAGGGGCGATGCGGCCCTTCTCATGCTCCTCGCGCTGCGCCCAGGCAGCGGTCGTGGTGTAGGCGGCGAGAGCCTCGCGCGGGGTGATCGCCTCGCGGGGATCGAGGTCGGCGCCGGAGGTGGTGCGGCGGTTCACCATGGCGGCCATGGCGGTGAAGGGGTTCACGCGGCAGACGGCGAAGTCGGAATGACCGGGGGCGGGGACGCCGGCATCGATGAGGGAGCGGTGCGGCCACATGTTCCGCATCTCCTCCTGGCCGCGATGGGCGACATAGGCCTCGCCCAGCTCGTCCATGAAGCCGGTTGCCGAGCTGTCCACGAAGCCGCCGCGCTTGAGGCGGGCCAGGATCTCGGGCGTGACGTTGCAGCAGTGTTCGACCCTCATGCGGTGATCGATGACGGGATGGGCAGCGAGGGCGGCCTCCATCACGTCGAGCGCGAAGTCGATGCCGCGGTCGCCCACGCCTTCAATCAGGAGTTGCAGGCCGGCCTTGTGAGCGGCGGTGGCGCGGCGGGTGAGGTCTTCCAGCCCGTAGAGGAGCATGCCGGTGTTGGGCACGGGCTCACCGGGAATGGGAGTGCCGCGATAAGGCGCGTAGTAGGCGGCGGTGCGGCCGGAGGTGGAGCAGTCCGGGCACCACTCCACGCCGATGAGGCGGAGGGTGGAATCGCCGAAGCCGGACTGGATGCCGGAGGCGATCAGAGCGTCGATCAGCCCCTCCTCACGGCCAGAGGCGATGATGCCCATGCGCAGGCGCCAGCGGCCTTCGCGCTTCATCGCCTGATAGGCGCGGATCGCCTTGGAGGGGCAGAGGGAGTTGGCGATAGAGGTGATGCCGTAGGAGAGGCATTCGTCCTGCACCATCTCCATGCCGGCCGCGATGTCCTCCTCCGTGTCCTGGCCGTGGACGGCGTTGAGGAAGACGTGGGCGGCGGTTTCGCGCACCAGGCCGGTGAAGGCGCCGTCGGCGCGGTCGAAACGGCCGAAGGGCGGGTCGTCCGTTTGCAGGGTCACGCCGCAGGCGGCGAAAGCGGCAGTGTTGGCAAGGCCGAGATGGCCGTCGGTCCGGAGGATGAAGAGGGGGCGGTTTCCTGTGGCTTCGTCGAGCTCGGCGAGGCTGGGATAGCCGCCGGAGGCGCGCTCGTTCAGGCGGTAGCCAGCGAACCAGCGTCCATCGGGCAGTTCGGCGCAGCGGGCCCGGATCGTGTCGAGCAGTTCGACGCGGGTGCGGATGCGGTCCGGCGAGAGGAGCGTCCAGCCGAGGAGGCGGACGGCATAGGCATCGGGATGGTTGTGGCCATCAATGATGCCGGGAATGACCCGGCGGGCTTTGGCGTCCAGCACGCGAGTATCAGGGCCGGCAAGGGCGCGGATTGAGGCATCGTTGCCGGTGGCGATGAACTTGCCATCCAGCACGGCGAAGGCGGTGCAATCGCCTGCCTCGTCCATCGTCGCGACGCGGCCATTGAGGAGGATGAGGTCGGGGTGCATCAGGCAGCGATCCTGTCCATGCGGTCGCGCAGTCGGTACCAGCCGCCGACGACGGGCAGGAACCACGGGCGGCCGCCATAGGTTGGGGCGGTGGGGAAGGGCAGGTCGGCGAGGGCAAAGGGCTCGTTGTCGGCGCCGGCGATCCGCAGACCGGCGCGGTGGCCGAGCCAGCTCGCCATGGCGACGCCGGAACCCTGGCACCCCGCGGCGTAGTGGATGCCGTCCTGCGTGCCGAGATGCGGCAGGAAGTCGAAGGTAAAGGCGACGTTGCCTGTCCAGGAATGGGTAATGCGGGTGTTCTTTAGCTCGGGAAAGACATCGGTCATGAAGCCGTGCAGCACGGGGGCTGCGCGCTCGGGCGTGGTCGGGCCGAAGGAGGCGCGGCCGCCCCAGAGAACGCGGGTGCCGTCCGGCGAAGGGCGGAAATAGTTCAGCACGCGCTTCGTGTCGCTGATCATACGACGGCCAGGAAAAAGGCGGTCGATGGTATCCGTCGGCAGTGCTTCTATGGCGATGATATAGGAGCCGACGGGGATGAGGCGGCGGGCGAGCCAGGGCATGGCGCTGCGGCCCTTGTCGTCCAGCGAGTAGCCGTTGGTGGTGACGAGCACCGCGTCGGCACGGAGCGCGCCGCGCGAGGTCTTCACGACATAGCCGCTGCCGTTCTGGGCAATGCCCTCAACACGTGTGCTGTCGACGAGAGTGGCGCCCGCGGCGGCAGCGGCGTTGGCGAGGCCGCGCGCATACTTGCCGGGGTGCAGGCTGCCGGTTGCGGCGGCGAGCATGCCACCATGATAGTGGTCGCTGCCGAGTGCCTCGCGCTGGCGCTCGCGCGGGAGCATGGAGGCGGGAAGGCCGGTTGCCGTCTCGATGAAGGAGGCCTTCTCGGCCTGGGCGCGGTAATGGGCAGGGGTCCAGGCGGCGGCGAACCGGCCGCAGCGGATGTAGTCGCAGGCGATCGACTCTCGCGCGATCAGATCCTCAAGGAAAGGAAAGGAAGCGGCGGCGTCGCGGGCGATGGCAGCCGCGCGTTCTGCTCCGTGCGCCTTCGACAGGTCGGCGGAGGCGAGCTTGAGGCCGCCCGAGACCATGCCGCCGTTGCGGGAGGAAGCGCCCCAGCCAATCCGCTCCGCATCCAGCACGACGGGGCGATGACCAAGCCGCGCGAGGGTTAGCGCGGCGGAAAGGCCGGCATAGCCGCCGCCGATGACGGCAACGGCGGCGTGATCGGGCAGGTCGGCCGGGCGTTGCGCAGGCTCGGCGGCTTCCCACCACCAGGGCGTGGTCTTGAACCCTTCGGCGAAGAGGGGATGGCTCATTGCGTCGGGGCCCGTGCTCTGGTCAGAATGGCTGGTATCAAACTTGCTGACGACGTTCTCACGCTGGGACAGGGTCGCCCCGCCTCGCCTTCGGGGCAAGGGGGTGGAGGCTAGGGGAGAGCACCGATGCTGCAGAGCTTCCACGAAGATTGCGTCGATCTGGCGCGCCGTGCCGTGAAAACAGGCAAGGTAGACCGACGCACGGCGCTGCGCGCGCTCGGCGCGCTGGGTCTGGCGCCGTTGGCGTCCGCCGGCGATGCGCGCGCGCAAGCTGCGCGGGAGTTGGTGATGGTCAACTGGGGCGGCATCGCCAATGAGGGCTTCGCCCGCAACTATGGCGCGCCGTTCGAGGCGGCGAACCCCGGATACAAGGTGGCGATGAACAGCACCGGCCCCTCGGCCGGGCGCATCAAGAGCATGGTGGACAGCGGTTCCGTCACCTGGGACCTGTGCGACAGTTCCTCCTCCTCGTCGCGCGTGCTCGGTGCGCAAAACCTGGTCACCAAGATCGACTACAACGTGGTGAAGAAGAGCGACGCGATCTCGGAGGCCTTCACGCTGGAATACGGGGCGGCGCCCTACTCCTTTTCCTCCGTGCTCGCCTATGACAGCAGCAAGTTCCCCAACGGGGCGCCGCAGAACTGGGCGGATTTCTACGACGCCAGGAAGTTCCCGGGTACGCGGCTGATGCGGCGCGACGCGCTTGCCGTGCTGGACGCGGCGCAGATGGCGCTGGGGAAAGACCCGCAAAATCTTTATCCACTCGATGCCCGCGCCTGCCTGGCAAAGTTGCGGGAGATCCGCCGCAACGCGGTGTTCTGGAATAGCGGCTCGGAGAGCGAGCAGTTTATGCGGACGGGCGAGGCGGTGATGGGCCAAATCTGGCACACCCGCGCGAAGGTTCTGGAGCAGGAGACCAACGGGCGCATCAAGTTCATCTGGAACCAGGGTCTGTTGCAGGCTGGCATCTTTGTCATCCCGCGGGGAGCGCCGGGCGGGGTGGCGACACAGCGGCTGCTGGCAAGCATGCTGGCGCATCCCGAGCCGCAAGTGGAGCTGCTGAAGTTCCTCGGCAACGGGCCGACCAACCCGCGCGCCGCCGCGCTGGTGCCGGCGGAGTTCAAGCGGTTCAACCCTACGGATCCCGAGAACGCGAGCCAGCAGGTGACGCTCGACGGCAACTGGTGGGGTGACAACTACACCCAGCTGAATGCCGATGTGATCGACATCATCACGGGCTGATCAATGCTTCTGGTCAAGGCTGCAGGCGCCGATGTGCGCCGGAACTGGTGTGAGTTGCTGAGCGAGATGCGGCCGGGCCTGGTGGCCCGGTCCTATGACGAGCCGGCCTTGCGGCCCGAGGAGGTGCGCTACGCGCTTGCCTGGGACCCGGAGCCGGGCTGGTTGGCCAGTCTGCCGAATCTGCGGGTGATTTTCTCCCTCGGCGCAGGGGTGGACCACATCACGCGCGACCCGAACTGGCCGCGCGCCGTGCCGCTAGTGCGGATGGGTGGCGAGGAGACGGGGCAGCGCATGGGCGAATATATCGCCTGGGCCTGCCTGCACCTGCTGCGACACGGGCGCGACTTTGCGCTGGCCCAGGCCGCGGAGCACTGGGCCTACAAGGTGGGCGAGGACACAGCACGCGACCTGACGGTCGGCATCATGGGCTTGGGCACGCTTGGGGCGGCCGCGGTGCCGATGCTGCGCGGGCTGGGCTATCGCGTGGTTGGCTGGTCGCGGTCCCGCAAGGATGTCGAGGGCGCGGAGAGCTTCGCTGGCGAGGGCGAGTTAGACGCCTTCCTCGCGCGCAGCCAGGTACTTGTGTGCCTGCTGCCTTCAACGGCGGAGACGGCGGGCATCGTGGATGCACGGTTGCTGGCAGAGCTGCCGCATGGGGCCTCGCTGGTGAATGCCGCGCGCGGGGCGCATGTGGTCACGTCGGATCTTCTGGCGGCGTTGGATTCCGGGCAGCTCTCGGGCGCGGTGCTGGACGTGTTCGAGCCCGAGCCGTTGGAGGCCGCCAGCCCGCTCTGGGCGCATCCGAAGGTGACGGTCACGCCGCATGTGGCGAGCGTCGCGCGCCGGCGGGAACGGGCGCGCTACGTTGCCGAGGCGATCGCGGCCTTCGAGGCCGGTGGGCCGCTTCCCAATCTCTACGATCCCGATCGGGGCTACTGACATGCCGCTTCCGCCGCCGCCCGTCCGGCCCGACCCGAACCACGTGCCCGAGGAGGCCGAACTTCGGCGGGACCTTGCCTGCGCCTATCGGCTGATCGCGCATTTCGGGATGACGGATCTGGTGTTCACGCATCTCTCGGTGCGCGTGCCGGGCGAGGGGCATCGGTTCCTTGTGAACCCCTACGGGCTCTTGTTCGAGGAGATCACGGCCTCCTCCCTCGTGCTCGTGGATGCGGAAGGCGCGCCGGCGCAGGAGACGGCCTGGCCAGTGAACCCGGCGGGGTTCGTGATCCATTCGGCGCTGCATCTGGGCGCTCCGGACGCGCACTGCGTGATGCACACCCACACGCTGGCCGGCATGGCTGTGGCGGCGCAGACCGGGGGCGTGCTGCCGTTGAACCAGATCAGCACCGAGTTCTACGAACGCGTTGCCATCCACGAGTACGAGGGGATCGCGGCCGACGACAATCTGGACGAGCGGCAACGGCTGGTGCGGGATATGGGCGACAAGCGCTGCATGATCCTGCGCCATCATGGGCTACTGACCACCGGGCGCACCGTCGCCGAAGCCTTCTACTGGATGTACTATCTGGAGCAGTCCTGCCGTATTCAAATCGCGGCGCAGTCGAGCGGTGCGCCGTTGGACATTCCGCCTGTGGATGTGGTGCGTCGCGCGCGCGACCAATTTGCGCCGAGCAAGACCAAGGGCTGGCTGCCCTGGCAGGCACTGCGCCGGAAGATGGACCGCGAGCAGCCGGACTATGCCGAGTGAGCGGCCCGGCCGGGCACGCGCTGTCGCTGCAGGGGGTCGCGAAGCGATACGGCGACTTCACGGCGGTGGAGGGCGCAACGCTCGAGGTGGCGAGCGGGCAGTTCCTGACGCTGCTGGGGCCCTCCGGTTCGGGCAAGACCACGATCCTAATGATGATCGCGGGCTTCGTGGAGCCGAGCGCAGGGCGGATCCTGCTGGATGGTCGCGACATCACGGCGCTTCCGCCGGAGCGGCGTGACTTCGGGATGGTGTTCCAGGGCTACGCCCTGTTCCCGCATATGAGTGTGGCGGAGAACGTGGCCTTTCCGCTTCGCGTGCGCCGGATGGGGCGAGCCGATCGGGATGCGAAGGTGCGGGCTGCGCTTGACCTTGTGCAGCTCGACCGATTCGCGGATCGGCGGCCGTCGCAGCTCTCGGGTGGGCAGCAGCAGCGCGTGGCGCTGGCCCGCGCGCTGGTCTTCGACCCGGCGCTCCTGCTTTTGGACGAGCCACTCTCGGCGCTCGATAAAAAGCTGCGGGCGGAGTTGCAGGATGAGCTGAAGGCGCTGCACAGGCGCGTCGGACGCACCTTCATCAACGTGACGCACGACCAGGAGGAGGCGCTGAGCCTCTCGGATCAGGTCGCCATCCTTAATCATGGACGGCTCATCCAGGTCGGGTCACCGGAGATGCTCTACGAACGGCCGGAGACGCGCTTCGTGGCGGATTTCCTCGGCAAGTCGAACTTCATCGAGGGCGATGCGGAGCCGGATGCCGGCGGCATCGTGCTGCGGCGGGGCGGCACGCGCGTGCTGGCGCATGGCACGCGGCCGACCGGGCGTGCGCTGCTCTCGCTGCGGCCGGAGAAGATCGCGCTCTCGCCCGCGGGCGCGCCCTCGGGGCGGGCGGAAGACAATGTGGTGGAGGGGCGTATTGCCGCCTGGTCCTATCTTGGCACCGGCTATGCTGTGGTCGTGGACGTGCCCGATCTCGGCGCCCTTCGCGTGCATCTTCCGGCCTGGCGCTCGCCGATCGCACCGGCGGAAGGGCTTCCCGTGCGGCTGGGCTGGTCGCGCGAGGCCGCTGTGGCGGTAATTGAGGACGCGGTGGCGCAGGACCGGGCGGCGTGAGCCCGAGCGGGCGTCACGCCGCGGGCTGGTGGGCGCTGATCCTGCCGGCTTTCCTGCTGATGACGGCCTTCTATGTCGCGCCGATCCTGCAGGTGCTGGCCATCAGCGTGACGGAGCCGACGCCGGGGCTGGGCAATTACGAGCGGCTGCTGACAAGCGAGAGCGTGCAGCGGGTGATCGGCACCACGCTGCGCATTGGGGTTGTGACGACCGCGATCGCCCTGCTGCTGGGTTATGCGCTCGCCTACCGGATTGCCTTAGCCGGGCCGAAGGCGCAGCGCTGGTGGTTGCTGGCCGTGCTCGTGCCGCTTTGGATCAGCGTGCTGGTACGCGCCTTCGCCTGGGTGACTCTGCTGCGGCGCCAGGGGCTGGTGAACCAGGGGCTGATGGCGGCGGGGGTGATCGATGAGCCGCTGGCACTGGTCTGGAACGAGTTCGGCATTATCGTCGGCATGGTGCACTACATGGTGCCCTACGCGGTGCTCCCGATGCTCTCGGCGATGCGGGAAATTGATCCGCGCCTGCTTTCGGCCGCGCGCGGCCTCGGTGCCGGGCGGGCGACCTCCTTCCTGCGGGTGTTCCTGCCGCTGTCGCTGCCCGGGCTGATCGCGGCGGGAGTGCTCGTCTTCATCTTCTCGCTCGGATTCTACATCACCCCCGCAATCCTCGGTGGCGGCAAGACGCTGATGGCGGCGGAGTGGATCAAGCTGCAGATCCTCGATCTTATCCGCTGGGGGCTGGGAGCGATGATGGCGACGCTGCTGGTGGTGGCGATCCTGACCACCCTGGCGATCTTCTCGCGGCTGGTGAACCTGCGGCGGCTTTTCGGGGCTGGAGGCTAAGGGCATGGGCGGGTATCGGCCGGGCTGGCTCAACGGGACTGTCGCCTGGGTGACGGTGATCTACCTGATCCTGCCGATCACCATCATCCTGCCGGTCTCGATGACGGATCAGCGGTTTCTTTCGCTGCCCTATCACGAGATCTCCGGCCAGCATTACGTGCGACTGCTGACCTCGCCGGCCTGGACGGGCGCCATCCTGCAATCGGCGCTGATCGCGACCGCCTCCACCCTTCTCGCGGTGGTGCTGGGCACGCTCTGCGCCATCGGCTGCTGGCGCCTCTCGCGGCGCAGCACGGATCTCGTGCGGGCGCTGATGCTGCTTCCGATCATTATCCCCAGCATCGCCTACGCCATCGGGCTGTACCGCTATTTCGCGAAGCTCGGGCTGTTGGATAGCTTCACCGGGGTGGTCATTGCCCATGGGGTGACGGGGTTGCCCTATGTGGTGATCACCGTCTCTACCGCGCTCGCGGCTTTCGATCCGCGGCTGGAGAGTGCGGCGCGCGGGATGGGCGCGTCGCTCGGGCAGACGCTGCGCTGGGTGATACTGCCGCGGATCGTGCCGGGCATCGTCTCCGGCGCGATCTTCGCGTTCATCCATTCCTGGGACGAGCTGGTGCTGGTGCTGTTCATCGCTTCCCGCCGCGTCTTCACCTTACCGCGCAAGATCTGGGACGGGATCAACGAGAATCTCGATCCAGCCATGGCGGCAGTGGCTGTGCTACTGGTGGGAATGACGGTCATGCTGCTCCTGCTAGATCTCGCGCTTCGACGGCAGCGGACCGAGTAGGCGGGCCAGTCCCTGGCGCGCCTGGCAAGCTTGAGAAGGCGCACAGGCGGTGCTGCGGCCCGGTCCTCCAGATCCCTTTCGGATCGGGTTGTAGGTGTCCGGCGCATCCGTGACGCGGCAGGGTCGTTGCTGCATAGTACGGTTGGGGGACAATCGATGACCGAAAAATATCCGGTGACTGCCCGAAAGGGCATGGTTGTGACCAATCACCCACTCGCCTCGGGCGCCGGGTCGGACATCCTGCTGGCCGGTGGCAACGCCGTCGACGCCGCGATCGCGGCGCTATTCACGCTGACGGTCGTCGAGCCGATGATGGTTGGTATTCTCGGCGGCGGGGTGGCGCATCTGCGCCTGCCTGACGGCCGCCATGTCGTGGTGGACGGATTGTCGACCGCGCCACTCGCGGCGACGCCCGACATGTACCGCACGGTGTCCGACGTGTTGCCGGACTATCAGGAGACGGTGGGCCGGACGAACCATCTCGGGCCGCTCGCGATGGCGGTGCCCGGCGCGCTGCGCGCCTGGTGCCACACGCTCGAGCGATACGGGACGATGCGGCTGGCCGAGGTGCTGGAGCCTGCGATCCGCGCCGCCTCACGTGGGTGGCGTGCGACGCCCTATCTCGCGGATTGCGTGGCGGACAACGTGGCGGAACTAGCGGGGGATGACGGGCTTGCGGCCACCTTCCTGCCACAGGGCACGCCGATCCGTGCCGGCGACCGCGTGGTGCGCGCGGATTACGCGGATACGTTGCGGCTCATCGGCGCGACGGGTGCCGAGGCGCTGCATGATGGGCAACTCGGTGATGCGCTCGCTGCTCATATGCAGGCGAGCGGAGGGCTGATCACCGCTGAGGACTTGCGGCTGGTCTCGCCCATGGAGCGCGATCCGGTGCGCGCCACCTATCGCGGGCATGAAGTGATCGGCCCGCCACCGCCCTCCTCGGCCGGTGTGCATATCGCGCAGATGCTGGGCGTGCTGGAGGGCTTCGACCTCCGTGCTCTCGGCGCAGGCACGCCGGATGGGGTGCATCTGCTCGCCGAGGTGTTGAAAATGGCCTTCGCGGATCGGGCGGTCGCGACCGCCGATCCGGCCTTCGTGGATGTGCCGGTGGAGCGGCTTACCTCACGCGATTACGCGGCGCTCCGGCGGGCGGAGATCGACATGGTCCGCGCGCGCGATTGGGCGCCGGGTCCGGGGCTGCTGGAATCCGCCAACACCACCCATGTGACCGTGGCCGATGGGCTGGGCGGCATCGTCTCTACCACCCAGACGATCAATAGCCTGTTCGGCGCCCGCTTCACTGTGCCGGGCACGGGGATGATCGCGAACAACTACATGTACAACTTCGATCCGCATCCCGGGCGGGCACTTTCGGTTGCGCCGGGCAAGCGGGTCTTCACCTCTATGGCACCGATGATCGTGCTGCGGGACGGGGTGCCTGTGGTGGCGCTCGGGCTGCCCGGGGGGCTTCGAATCTTCGGTTCGGCCATGCAGGCGATCATCAATCTGTTGGACCACGGGATGCCGCTGCAGGAGGCGGTGGAGGCGCCGCGGGTCTGGACGCAGGGGCATCTGCTGGAAGTGGAACCCGGGATTTCGGTGGAGACCGAGGCGGCGCTCGTCGCGCGCGGACACCGGGTGCTGCGGGTTCCGACCGTGGGTGGCGGGATGGGGGCTGTGTCCTTCGGGGCGGACGGCATGATGGCGGGCGCCGCCTGTTGGCGCGCGGACGGGACGCCGATCGGCATCGGAGGAGGGCTGGCGCGGCCGGGCGTGCGCTTCGTGCCGGAGCAGCGGCCCTAACCGGGCGCTGCGCTGGTCCCGCTTTTGCGGTACTGCGCAGGTTAGGTGCTAGGTATTTAGCCTGCGCGGAAGCTGTTGGGAGCTGACCCGGTTTGAAGAGGTGAGGGGCTTCGACCGGAAGGATCTCCTCCCCCGCTGGAATGCCCTGAAACGCCCTAGCTGACGACCAGCGGTGCTACGGCCTCCCGGAGTGCCGGAGGCAAGGGTGTCGGGCGCGTCTGAGTCTCCCGGTCCACATAGACATGGATGAAGTGGCCTTCGGCGCTGGCGTCGTCCTCGTCGTTGCGGAATATGCCGATCTCGTAGCGGACCGAGGTGTTGCCGATGCGCGCGACCCGCAGTCCGACGGTTACCAGATCCGGGAAGGAGAGGGGGGCGAGGTAGCGGCAGCCCGTCTCCACCACCACGCCGATGACAGCGGATGTCTTCAGATCGATGGCACCTGAGGCGAGGAGGAAGCGGGATACGACCGTGTCGAAGAACGAGTAGTACACGGTGTTGTTCACGTGAGCGTAGGCGTCGTTGTCGCCCCAGCGGGTGGGGATCTCAAGGAAATGTCGGTACTCCGCCCGGACCGGGCGCCTCCGTTCGCTCATCGCCCTGTGTTCCTATCGTTGCGCCAGCCTCTCTATGTTGCCGCAGAGCCGCGCTCCAGGGGTGGAGTGCACGGGACAATGCGCGAGGCTTCGCCTGCACTGAACTTCCCTGTAATGTGACCGCACCACTCACCAGCCCAAGGTTCACCCGCCCCCGTATGTCCTCCCCCGCGTCAGAAGCCCGACTGGAGCCGTTCCGGCTGCGCGGGGCCAACTTCAACCTGCTGGTGCTACGCCTGCTGGATCCCCGGGTGGAGGTGGTCGTACCCGCCCTGGCCGATCAGTTCCGCCGCGCACCGGGTTTCCTGCGCAACGCCCCGATTGTGCTGGGGCTGGACGACCTGGACCCTGCGGCGGCGCCCGACTTCAATCACCTGACGACCCAGCTGCGCGGGGTGCAGATCGCCCCGATCGGGACGACGGGCGGCGGACCGGAGCTGCGGGCGGCCGCCCAGGCGGCGGGGCTGCCGCCGCTGCGCGCTGCAGCGGCCGAGGGGCCCGGACCATCCGCCATCCCGGCCCCTCCCGCCCCCGAGCCCCTGCCGGTCCCCGAGCCGCCGCCGCCCTCGGGCTGGATGCCGACGATGGTGGTGGACCAGGCGGTGCGGGCTGGGCAGCGCATCTGGGCCCAGGGCTCCGACCTGATCATCCGGGGCACTGTCAATGCCGGCGCCGAGGTGATCGCGGACGGGAATGTCCATGTCTATGGCACACTTCGCGGCCGGGCGATCGCAGGCGGGTCAGAGAACCTCTCGGCCCGGATCTTCGCGCTGAACTTCGAGCCGGAGCTTGTCTCCATCGCCGGCTACTATGCCGTGCGGGACGGGCTGGGCGACGCTCCGCTTGGCAAGGCGGTGCAGGTCTGCCTGATTGGCGAGAGCATGCGGTTCGACAAGCTGGGGTAGCGCGCGGCCGGGCCGGAATCTCCTTTGCAGGGGCGCCGCCGGCCATGCGATGGAAGACAATGTTTCGGCTTGCTGCCCGGACCGCTGGCCGGATTTGGGGCGGGTGGCGGGATCGAGGGGGTTGGAGATGAGCGCATGGCGCAGGTGATCGTGGTGACTTCCGGCAAGGGAGGCGTGGGCAAGACCACCTCCTCGGCCGCGTTCGCGACCGGGCTGGCCCAGGCCGGGAAGAAGACCGTCGTGATCGACTTCGATGTGGGGCTGCGCAACCTCGACCTCATCATGGGGGTCGAGCGGCGGGTCGTGTTCGACATCGTCAACGTCATTTCGGGCGAGGCGAAGCTCAGCCAGGCGCTGATCCGGGACAAGCGGGTCGAGTCCCTGTCCATCCTTCCGGCCAGCCAGACGCGGGACAAGGACGCGCTGACCAAGGAAGGCGTGCAGACGATCATCGAGGAACTGTCGAAGGATTTCGACTACATCCTCTGCGACAGCCCCGCGGGTATCGAGAAAGGCGCCCTGCTGGCGCTGTACTTCGCCGACCAGGCGATCGTCGTGACTAACCCCGAGGTCTCCTCCGTCCGTGACAGCGACCGGATCCTGGGCGTGCTCCAGTCCAAGTCCAAGCGCGCTGAAGAGAAGCGGGATCCGGTGAAGGAGCACCTCCTTGTCACGCGCTACGATCCGGTGCGCGTTGAACGTGGCGAGATGCTGAAGCTGGAGGATATTCAGGAGATCCTGCGCATCCCGCTGCTCGGCGTGGTGCCGGAGAGTGAAAGCGTGCTCAAGGCGTCGAACACCGGCAATCCGGTGATCCTGGACGAGCCGTCACCGGCCGGGCAGGCCTACCGGGATGCGGTGGCGCGCTTCCTGGGGGATGATCGGCCCATGCGCTTCACGGATTTCGAGAAGAAGGGTTTCCTTTCGCGCCTGTTCGGCGGGAGGGCTGCATGAGCTGGCTGAAACTCTTCCGCGGCAAGCAGGAGGAGGCGCCGCAGACGGCGTCTCAGGCCAAGGAACGTCTGCAGATCGTGCTCGCGCATGAGCGCATCTCCCGAAAGGGCGACGACTTCCTGCCGAAGCTCCAGAAGGAGATCATCGAGCTGGTGGCGCGGCATGTGGCGATCGATCCGGGCCGGGTGAATGTCTCGCTGGAGCGGGGCGGGGACCTGTCCACCCTGGCGATCGCCGTTGAGCTGCCCGGGCCAGAGCCGGTTCGGCGCGCGTCCTGATCCGGCGCGCTTAACCCTCGATCAAGAGGGTTCCTGCATCATCCCGCCCTGAACTGGGCGGGATTTCGGCGGATGGCACGGCGGATCTTCCCGCGGCAGGGTTTGCGGTCGCGGCTGATCGTGCTGTCCGCCGCACCCTCGCTGCTCTGCCTGGTTGTCACCGCGCTGTCCGTGACCTGGCTTATTTGTGACCTGAACCGGGACACGGACCAGCGTGCCCTCCAGATGGCAGCGGCGCGGTTCGAGATCCGGATGGCGGAGGTGCGCGGCCGGCTCGACGCGCTGGCTCTGCTGATTCCGGGCGGGGTAGTGTTATCCACGGCCCTCGCCGGGGAGGGCGCGCTCGACGAGGCAGTGTTCCGCCAGGTCCTCGCGCGACTGCGGGTCGCAGAGCCGCTGATCCACTCCCTCGAGGTTCGTATCGAACGCCCTGGGAGGGCAGAATGGGCTGCTCTCATCTCCGAGGAGCCGGCATCCGGGGAATGCACGCAGGACACGCGCTGCACCGGGTCCGGCCGGGCCTCTGTCCAGAGCGGTGCCACCCTTGGACTGCCCGGCGGCGGGCAGGTTCTCCTGCGGATAACCGCTGCGCTGAGCCGGGAAGCGGCCGAGGCGCTGATGGCCACCGAGAAGGGCGGGCTGGTCCTTGTCGCGGATGGAGAGGTGCAGGTCAGCACCCTTCCACTTCCTCTCGGACGGGTAACGGCCTGGGCACCGGACTGGCTGCTCGCCGCCTTGGCCGAGGACCGGGTCGCGAGCGGCACCATGGAGATCGACGGGCGGAATTGGCTGGTCCGTGTCGCGCCCGTTCCCGACGCTAGCCCCGAGGGCCTCTCCCGCACGCGGCCCTCGGTCCTGCTGTTGCTACCAGCCCGGGCGGGCATGCTGGCCATAGGCGGGAGCTTGGGGATCCTGATCCCGACAGTGGCGGCAATCCTTGCCCTCGGGATCGCCCTTGCGGCCGGGGCGGCGCGGCGACTGGGTGCAATGCTTTCTTCGTTGACTGAGGCGCTGCGCGGCCTCGGGAAAGGTGACCTGACCGTCTCGATCCCACCTGCGCCCGCCGGCGCCCCGCAGGAGGTGATCGAGCTGACGGATGCCTGCATCCTGTTCCGGGATGCCTCCACGGAGCGGAGCCGGCTCTCTGAGCGACTGCGCTGGCTCGCCAACTTTGACGGGCTGACTGGCCTACCCAACCGCGCCCTGCTGGGTGACCGGTTGGAACTGGCCTATGCCGCGGCCCGGCGCGACGGCACGGGGCTGATCGTGCTCGCCATGGATCTCGACCACTTCAAAGAGGTGAACGACACCCTCGGCCATGCGGCAGGGGACGAGGTGCTGCGGGTGGTTTCGTCGCGGCTGCGGGGCTGCCTGCGATCAACGGACACGCTGGCGCGGACGGGCGGCGACGAGTTCGTGCTCGTCGCGCCGGGGCTGGACGGACCCGAGGCGCTAGCTGCCTTCGCCGCGCGGCTGCTGGGGGTGATGGAGGAGCCAGTCCAGGTGGGCACGGCCTACCGCATCATCGGCCTGTCGATCGGTGCCTCGATCATGGTGCATGACAGCTTCGACAGGCGGCCAGAAGCACTGCTGCAGGATGCCGATCTGGCCCTTTACCAAGCTAAGGCGGAGGGCGGGCCCTGCCTGCGGGTCTTCGAGCCGGCGATGGATGAGCGGCTGCGGACGCGACGGGCCCTTGCGGCGGACCTTCGCAATGCCCTGGAGCAGCAGGAGCTGACCATCCTGTTCCAGCCCCAGGTCTCCACCGCCACGCGGCGCATCAAGGGGGCGGAGGCGCTGCTGCGCTGGCATCACCCGACGCGCGGCTTGATCGGGCCCGATGTCTTTATCCCGCTAGCCGAGGAAACCGGGCTGATCGTCGCAATGGGCGCCTGGGTGCTGGAGGAGGCCTGTCATGTCGCCCGCGGCTGGGGGACGCTGCACCTGGCGGTGAACGTCTCGGCCTTGCAGGTGCGCCAGGCTAGTTTCGTGGCAACGGTAGAGGGAGCCCTGGCCCGGTCCGGCTTGCCGGCCGAGCGGCTTGAGCTCGAAATTACAGAGGCGGCGATGCTGGCCAACAGCGCGGAGACCCTGGGCATCCTCTCGCGGCTCCGCTCGCTGGGTGTGCGTCTGGCGATGGATGATTTCGGAACGGGCTACTCCTCGCTCGCCACGCTGCAGCGCTTTCGTTTCGACAAGATCAAGGTGGATCGCTCTTTCATCCGCCACCTGTCCAAGGACGCGAAGGCCGTTGCGCTGCTGCGGGCGGTGATCGCTCTCGGCAGCGCGCTGGACGTGACCACAAATGCAGAGGGCGTGGAGGAAGAGGGGCAGCTGTCGCTGCTCCGAGCTGAGGGCTGCAAGGAGGCGCAGGGCTACCTGTTCGGCCGGCCGATGTCGGCGGCGGAGTTCCAGGCGCGGGTGGGCGAACAGGACAGCCGGGCGGCCTGAGGCGCGCCCGGGTGACTGCTTATCGTCGGAAGCGAAGGTCCAGGCCGGCAGCCTTCCAGGCTGCCTCGGTTGCCTCCATGTCGATGAAACCGGAGGGGTTCGCCTTGCGTGGTTGGCGTTCCAGGAAGGGGGCGCGGTCCCGCCGCCAGATGGCGAGCAGGCGGGAGAGCTCGGTCAGCGGCTCCTGGTGATCGTCCACCCGGATGTCGAGATCCGGGAAATCCTCCGTGGTGACGAGGCGGAGGGCGGCCGATTGGCGACCGCGGCGGTCGCCGCCAGCGGCCTCACCTGCCTCGAGCGCTAGAAGCAGGCGCTCGGGCAGGGGCCGGTCAGCATGGGCAGCGAAGGAGGCAACGGTGTCGTGCAACACTGCCTGGCCGGCGAGCATGTTGCCGGCCACCGAGAAGCCGGGCGCTGCGCGGTCTCCTGCCCAATCCACGCAGTTCTGGCCCGTAAAGGCAGCGCTGCGACCGAAACGGTCCACCGCATGGATCTGGCGGAGGTGGCGGCCCTCATCGCCGGCCAGAGCGCCCTCGATGGCGGCGGCGGGAGCAAGGCCGCGGGCCATGCCGTCGAGTACTGCGGGCCCGAGATAGCGATTGGTGAAAGACTGCGTGGAGACCGCGCCCACCCCGGCCCGGACATGCGGGCAGGAGGCGCCGACCGCGAAGGCGCAGGTCGTGACTGCAACGGCGAAGCCGCCGGTTGTGGGGTCATGGGCCACGATCGACCAGGTCATGTGCCGGGGTGCCCTCTTTCGTGGGGAACTGGAGACTTTACGCGCTCGGCCACGGCGCCAGCCGGGCCCGGGATCAGGGCTTTCGGGCCAGTAAAAGGATCCAGGCGGCGTGGCGCGGTCCCGCGGCCTCGCCGGCTTCGTCCAGCAGTGCTGCGGCAGGGTCGGAGGAGGTGAGGCCGGGCGGGGCCGCGTCAGCCGTTGCGCGCCAAGTGTCGAGGGAATGGCCATCCAGCCGCAAGGGTATCAGCCCGATCGCGTGCATGGCGCCGCGGATCGCAGCCGCTGAGAGGCCGGGCGGGGCGGCGGGGCGGCCAAGCGCCTCGGCGAGACGGCGACCGAGGGATTCAGCATTCTCCGCGACAACCAGTGCCAGGCCGCCGGGGCGGAGCGCGCGGGCGGCCTCCGCCAGCTGATCGGCCAGGGAGGCCTGATCCGGGTGGAGTAGAGCAGCGTCGAGGACACCATCCGGCAAGGCCGTCGCGAGGTCTGACCGCAGGGCAGAGGGAGGGAGTGATGCGCGCGCCAAGCCGTCCGCGTCGCCCCCGATGCCCACCCGGCGCCCGGCGCAATCACCGAGCAGGGTGGTGACCCGGGCGGGGAGAGTACCCCATGGCGTGCCGCTGGTCGCGGCGGGCGAGGGGGCCTGGGGTTCCGGCATGGCGGCAGGGACCGGCCGGGGTGGCTCCGGCACAGGGGGTGGCACGATGGGTGCAGCGGCCCGGGGTGCTTCCGCAACGATGGGCCGGATCGCTTCGGGGGGCAGTGATCGCGGCAGGATTACGGGCGCGGCTGCTGTCGGCAGCGGCGGCGGCACAGCGCGGATGGCAGGGGGCGGCTCGGGAGAACGCGAGGGAACCTGCAGAGCCCGGGCCTCGGGCGGCAGGGTGGCGCGGGGGATATCGGGTGATCGAATGGGCAGGATGGGGGCCATCGCGGCCTCGGGCAGGCGGATGGCACGTGGCGGGCTCGCCTCATTGTAGCTGGGCGCCGGCGGCGGAGGGCTCGCGGGTGCCGTGGCAGGGGTGGGTGCAGCGGCCGGTTGTGGCGGTTCCGATGCGGCGCGCTCGGCCAGGGCGCGCACCGGCGCGGCGTTGCGCATATCGGCGAGGCCGAAGGTGGGGCGCCGGGCGAAGACAACGTAGCCGTCATTCGCGAAGACCGGAGTCGTCTCGGCAAGCAGGCGGCGAATGAAGGCGGCGGGCGGACCGCCGCGGGCGGGCACCACGGCCCAGTCGGGCAGGATGGCGGGATCTGGATCGCTCGATGCGCCAAGGATCGGTGCGAAGGCGTCGGGCGCGACGACTCGCATTCCGGGCGGCACGCGCCCCTCCAGAAAGCGGGCGGCGCCGGTCCAGGCGGGGTCGGCGGCGAGGTCTTCGCCAGGAGGCGTCTGCGGCATGGCGCCAGGGTCGCGGCGTTGGGCGCCGGGATCAAGCGGGGTTGTAGGCGGTTTTTCGCGCGTGCAGCCGATTGATGGACGCTGCTTCCGGTTGCGCACATGATCGGTGACGCAAAGCGCTGGTCATTTCGACATGCGGCAGCCCTTCGCCGTGCCAAAAGCGGGCCAATTCACGGATCCTGCCCAGCTGCGCGAACTACATGCGGCATGATGCAACCATCGGTTGTTGTCGGCGGGTCTGTGATCTCAGCGGCGATTGCAGCTAGAGCGTGCGGAAAACCATTGGCGGCTGTGACGTTTCGTTATCGACCGCGACGTAAAATCTCGCCGCACTGCGTCTCCCGCTCTGGGCCGCGTGGGGCCGCAACGATTTCGAGATTCCGTCCTCCGAGCGCCGCACCGATCCTGAGGAACCGACATGCCCAGCAACCCGATCCGTCCCCCCGACGCTGTGCTGCGCGACGAGAACGCCGCGCGGTTCGACAGTGTGGCGCCCGCCGGGATGGCCGAGGCGCGGCATCCGTCGCCGCGCCCGGTGATGCATGCGGAGGAAGGGGAGGCGGGCGGCCGCAGCGAGTGGTTGTCCTTGATGAAGGCCGTGCTTATCGGCGCGGCGGTCGTGATGTTGATCGGCTGGCTGATCTCGGGCTGAGGCTCCGGTTTCGGCTTTGCAGCGGGGGGCGGCGGGGGGTATGCCTCCGCCCATGCGACGACGCGACGCCCTCTCCGGACTGATGGCGGGCCTGCTGCCCGCGATCAGTCATGGCCAGTTGCCCGCGAGTGCCGCGGAGCCGTCCCCCGCTGCGGCCGGCCCCGGACCGCAAAGCTGGGACGCGGTGTTCCGCCTGGCTGCGCGGCTGCGGAAGCTGCGGGGGGATGGGCTCGATCCCGTGGCCTATGCGATCCCGCCCGATGCAATGGGAAGCGCGGAGCCGGCGACGTTCCATGCGGCCGTCTACCATGCGGCAAATGCTGCGATGGCGGATTTGGTGCTCGGGCGTGTGCGACAGCCTGCCAATCGTGGCGACATCCAGCGCGACGCGACCACGGACTTTGCGCGCTGGCAATCTGATCTGGTGGGTGCGGCCGAGCCGGCCGGGGTGATCGAGCGCGCCGCGAACCTGCCGGAGGGCGCCGCCGCGTTGCGGGCGGAGCTCGCGAAGGCCGCGGCCGTGGTGACCGCGGGCGGGTGGCAGTCGATCCCGCAAGGCGGGATGATCGAGCCCGGCATGGTTGATGCCTCGCGCATCCCCGCGTTGCGCGCCCGGCTGCGGGCCGAGGATCCCGTGCTGGCCGCAGCGCGCGATGGCGGCGAAACCTTTGACGCGCCGTTGGAGGCTGCAGTGCGGCGCTGGCAGGCGGCGAGCGGGCTGGAGGTGGACGGCAAGGTCGGCCCGATCAGCCAGGGGCTGCTGAACCGCCCGGCGAGCGCGCGTGTCGGGCAGCTTCGCGCGGCGCTGGACACACGGCGCAACGCCGTGCGCGCCGGCGACGAGCGGCGCATCGAGGTCAACATCCCCGACTACCTGCTGACGGTGCAGGAGGGGGATCGGGTTCTGCTGCGGATGGACGTCATCGTCGGCAAGCCCGTGCGTGCCACGCCGACCATGCGTGCACGCATGACCACCGTGCAGTTCAATCCGACCTGGGGCGTGCCCGAGCGCAACGCGCGCGAGGACCTGCTGCCCCGCTTCCGCCGCGACCCGGCGGGAATGACCGCCAAGGGCTTCCGCCTCTACTCCGTGGTGGGCGGTGAGCGCGTGGAGGTCGATCCCGCCACCGTGGACTGGTCCACTGTCCGCGTGGACCGCTTTCCCTATCTCATCCGACAGGACGCCGGCGACGGCAACGCGCTCGGACGGATCAAGTTCATCATGCCCAATTCCGACGACATCTACCTGCACGATACGCCCGACCGCAGCTTGTTCGCGCGGCCGGACCGTGCCTTCTCCTCCGGCTGCATTCGGCTGGCGCAACCGGACGCCCTGCTCAATGTCGTTCTCGACGGCATGGGCTGGGACGCGGCGCGCATTCAGCGCGCCTTTGAGAGCCGCGCGACGCAATCTGTGGGGCTGCGGCGGGCGCTGCCGGTGCGGCTGCACTACTCCACCGCGACCGTCGAGGGGACGCGGGTGCGCGTGCGGCCGGATATCTACGGGCTGGACGCGGCCTATGTCCGGGAGATGGACCGCGCGGGAATCCGGATCGCGGGGGCGGGGCGGTGATCCGCGTGCTGGGCGGCAATCGGCCGCATGAGCCGGAATGCCCGTGCTGTGCGGGCGCGCGGTTGGGGAGGCGCTCGCTGATCGCGGCCGGGGTAGGGCTGTTTGCATCCGCCGGCGGCGTGGAGGCGCAGGTGTCGCGCGGGTCCCGGCGACTGAACGTGAAGCGCGCCTATACGAGCGATGCCTTCTCGGGCGTCTATTTCGCCGATGGCCGCTACGTCACCGAGGCGCTGCGGCGGCTGGATTGGGTGTTCCGCGACCTCTCGCGCGAGGAGGTCACGCCAATGGATCCGCGGCTGTTCGATGTGATGAATGCCGTCGCCAACCGGATGGACGCGACGGACGCCTTCGAGGTGATCAGTGGATATCGCACACCCGAGACGAATTCGCGGCTGACTGGGCGAGTCTCGACGGTGTCGTTGCACATGTCCGGTATGGCCGGCGACATGCGGCTGCCCGGGCGCAATTCCTACGAGATGGCGCGGCTTGCTGCGACCATGGGCCTGGGAGGTGTCGGCCTGTACCGCCGTGACGGCTTCGTCCACCTGGACTGCGGACAATCCCGCCGCTGGTAGTTCGGGGGCGATCTCTGCCTGCGTTCCAGCGCTACTGACAGGAATGGAAGAGGGCCGGGGGGATAATTCCTCCCGGCCTTTCTTCCCTACGAAGTCGCCCGCAACGGGTAGGCCATTAGCAGGCCTGCGCGGCGCATGACCAACCCAGCCGCCAGGGCCGGCCCGAGCGCCGCATAGGCCGCCGCCGGGGGCGCGAGCTGGAGGAAGGCGGCCAGGGCCTCGCGCCGCGTGGCGCGCTGGGCGAGGGCTAGGCCCAGCAGCAGCCGGCCTTCCGCGGAGGTGATGCGGGGGCAGAGGCGGCAGCCCATGGAGCCTGGGCAGGCAAGCGCGCGGAGCGTGGCATCCAGAGCCGTGTCGGCCTCTTCGATCCCCTCGGTCACGAGCGGCAGGCGCAGGGCTGCGAGCGTGGGCGTCCCGTTGCGCGTCGCCTCAACCCAGCCGCGGGTCGCATCGAGCAGCACGGCCTCGGCGGGCGGTAGGTCGTCCGGGGCGGCGTCGGTCCAGGGCCAGTTGGGAAGGCCGCGAGTGGCCATGGGATTCTCCGGGTGAAGCGCCCGGAGAGGTTGCCGGTAATGATAATCGTTCGCAAGATAATTCGGGCCGATGGTGCGGGGTCTGGGCGGGGCTGCGCAGAAAGCGCTTCCCAGGCGGGCTGCTGCGGCGCAGCAAGGGGAGCACCGCGACGAAGGACACCATGCCCGTCTGGCTTCCCCTGCTGCTCGGCTTCCTGACCGCCATCAACCCGATCTCGACCGACATGTACCTGCCGGCCTTTCCGGCGATGGAGCGGGATTTCGGCACCGGTCCGGGCAGCGCGCAGCTGACGCTGGCGACCTGGTTCGTGGGACTGGCGCTGGGGCAGGTGACGCAGGGGACGCTGTCGGACCGCTTCGGGCGGCGCGGGCCGCTGATGGTGGGCACGCTGGTCTATACCGCCGCCTCGATCGGCTGCGCGCTGGCGCCTGGCATGGGCTGGCTGGCGGCCTTCCGCTTCCTGGAGGCCTTCGGGGCCTCGGCCAGCGCGGTGATCCCGCGCGCCATCGTGCGGGACATGGCGACGGGGCTGGAGGCGGCGCGGCTGATGTCCCGCCTCATCCTGGTGATGGGGGCGGCGCCGATCCTGGCGCCCTCGCTGGGCGGGTTGATGCTGGGGGCGACGGGGTGGCGCGCCATCTTCTGGGTGATGGCGGGCTATGGGGCGTTGTCCTGCTTCCTCGTCTGGCGGCTGCTGCCGGACACGCTGCCGCCGGAGAAGCGGCTGGTGCTGGGGCCGGCGGCGCTGTTCCGCGGCTTCGGGCGGGTGCTGTCGGAGCCGGTGTTCATCACCCATGCGCTGCTCGGCTCGGCGGTGATGTTCTGCATGTTCGCCTATATCAGCGGCGCGCCGGCGATCTTCATCGAGCATTTCGGGATCTCGCCCTCCGGCTTTGCCATCATCTTCGGCTGCACGGCCTTAGGCTTCATCGGCGGGGCGCAGCTCAACCCGATGCTGGTGGGGCGCTTCGGGTCGGGGCGGGTGCTGAGCGTGGCGTCCTCGGTCGTGCTGCTGGCGGCGATCATCCTGACGGTGCTGGCCTGGACGGGGCTGGGCGGAATGTGGGGGGTGTTCCCGCCCATCGTGCTGCTGATGACGGCGGGCAGCCTCGTCCTGCCCAACTCGGCCGTGGGGTCCATGGCGCGGCACGGGCAGCGGGCGGGAACGGCCTCCGCCCTGTTGGGGACGATGCAGTTCGCGGTTGCGGCGCTCGGCAGCATGGCCGTGGGGCTGCTGGCGGATGGCTCCCCGCGCCCGGTGGCCGGGGTGATCCTGTTCGGGGCCTTCATGACGGTGGTGCTGAACGCGCTGCGGCGACGCTACGGGTAGGGCTGCGTGTTGCGCAGGCGGCGCCGGACGGCCAGATAGGCGGCATGGACCAGACCCTTTCGCCCAGCGCCGACGCGGCCCCTGCCGGGATCGGGCATAACCGCGCGCCCGAGGCCAATATCGTGGCCGTCGAGGCAGCTCGGCGGCGCGCCTTCGCCATTATCGCCCATCCGGATGCCGGCAAGACCACGCTGACGGAAAAGCTGCTGTTGCGCGGAGGCGCCATTCAGATGGCCGGCCAGGTGCGCGCCAAGGGCGACCGGCGGCGGACGCGGTCGGACTGGATGAAGATCGAGCAGGACCGCGGCATCTCGGTCGCGACCTCGGTGATGACCTTTGAGCGGGACGGGGTGGTGTTCAACCTTCTCGACACGCCGGGGCATGAGGACTTCTCGGAGGATACCTACCGGACGCTGACGGCGGTGGACGCGGCCGTGATGGTGATCGACGCGGCCAAGGGCATCGAGGCGCAGACGCGCAAGCTGTTCGAGGTGTGCCGGCTGCGCGACATTCCGATCATCACCTTCATCAACAAGATGGATCGGGAGAGCCGGGACGTCTTTGAGCTGCTAGACGAGATCGAAAAGACGCTCGCCCTGGACGTGACACCGGCGGCCTGGCCGGTGGGGGCGGGGCGCGGTTTCCTCGGCACCTATGACGTGCTGGACCCGACGCTGCATTTGATGGCCGATGGCTCGGCGCCGGTGAAGCTGACCGGGCTGGATGATCCGCGGCTGGACGAGCTGGTGCCGGCCGACGAAGCGGCGGCGCTGCGCGAGGGCGCGGAGCTGGCCGGGGCTTTCCCGAGCTTCGACCTGGAGGCTTTCCGCCAGGGGACGATGACGCCGGTCTATTTCGGCTCGGCGCTGCGGGATTTCGGCGTGGGGCATCTGCTGGCGGGGCTGGCGCGCTTCGCGCCTCAGCCGGGGGCTCGGCCTGCCGATACACGACGGGTGCAGCCGGACGAGGCGGCGCTGACGGGCTTCGTCTTCAAGATCCAGGCGAATATGGACCCGAACCACCGGGACCGCGTGGCTTTCCTGCGCATCTGCTCGGGACGGCTGGAGAAGGGGATGCGGCTACGGCAGACCCGCACGGGCAAGCAGGTGCCGGTCAACGCGCCGCTGTTCTTCTTCGCCCAGGACCGCCAGGTGGCGCAGGAGGCTTGGCCGGGCGACGTGGTGGGGATCGCCAATCACGGCATTCTGCGGATCGGCGACACGCTGACCGAGGGCGAGGTGCTGAACTTCCGGGGCGTGCCGAGCTTCGCGCCGGAGCTGCTGCGGAGGGTGATGATCGAGGACGCGATGGTGGGCAAGAAGCTCCGCACCGCGCTCGAGCAGCTGGCCGAGGAAGGGGTGGTGCAGCTGTTCCGCCCGCTGGATGGCACGCCGCCCGTCGTGGGCGTGGTCGGCGCGCTGCAGCTGGATGTGCTCGCGGAGCGATTGAAGGCGGAATACTCGGTGCCCAGCCGCTACGAGGCGACGCCCTGGGGGATGATGCGCTGGGTCGTATCAGACGATAAGGCGGCGATGGAGAAGTTCCGGCAATCCGCGCCGCATGACACAGCGGAAGATCATGACGGGGCGCTGGTCGCCTTCTTCACGAGCGACTGGCGGCGGAACCGGGCGGAAGAGGAGTGGCCGATGCTCAAATTCCTCAAGCTGCGGGAGCAGCACGAGGCGGCCTGATGCCCGTGCGGGCCGGGGGATCGGGTGAACCTGTTCCTCGACCTGGACGGGGTGCTCGCGGACTTCGAC
Source organism: Roseomonas sp. WA12 (assembly GCF_054165765.1). Classification (NCBI taxonomy): domain Bacteria; kingdom Pseudomonadati; phylum Pseudomonadota; class Alphaproteobacteria; order Acetobacterales; family Roseomonadaceae; genus Roseomonas; species Roseomonas sp. WA12. Next base: position 1,137,441 of record NZ_CM135108.1, read on the forward strand.
CGCGGCGTGAAGGCGGTGACGGGCCGACGACCCGAGGAGCTGCCGCTGAAAAGGATGTGGGCGTCGTTGGCCAGGGCACCGGCCTTCTTCGCTACGCTCGATTTCATGCATGACGCGGAGGCGCTGTGGCGCTTCTGCGAGCCGCATCACCCGACCATCCTGACCGGCCTCCCGCTCGGCGCCTGGGCCCCGGCGCAGAAAAAGCAGTGGGTCGCGCGAATGCTGGGGGCGCATGTGCCGGTGATCACCTGCATGAGCCGGGAGAAGCCGCGCTGGTCCGGGCCGGGGCATGTGCTCGTGGATGACCGTGCCTCCGCGCGGGAGGGCTGGGAGGCGAAGGGGGGCGTGTTCGTCCATCACGTCTCGGCGGAGCGGTCGATCGCGGCCCTGCGGAAGCTTGGCTTTACCGGGCAGGGACCCGCGGCGGGCTAACCGCCCCTATTGCGTGGAGCCGAAGAGGGCGGGTTCCAGCCGGACGGGGTGAGGGGTCTCCAGCGGCGTCCAGCCGTGCCCCCGAATGACGCCGTTGCTGTCCACGGGCTTGCGGCCGGGCCCGAGGGACCAGGTGATGTGGTAGGTGGAACCGTCCGGGCGGTTCGTTGTACCGCCGATCTCGACGACCAGGGCCTGCACGCCCTGTCCATTATCGGCGAGGCCCATCACGCGGCCGCTGGTCTCGTGGGGCAGGGGATGGTTCCTTTTCACTCCCGGCCTGAGGGTGACATGATGCGCGACAACGCACTCGTAGTGGGGCGGCACCAGGGCGAGGAGGGCCTCGCGCTCCTCGGGGGGCAGGAGCCAACCGAGAACCAGCAGCGCCATTCGATCCTCCCGCCGTTGCGCCTTATTTTAACGCCTAAGGGCCGGGAAAGACGCCGGAGGGTCAGCTTGGCACGGCGACCGGGGTGATGGTCACGACCGAGCCCGGGATGAGCGTGCCGATCTCGGCGGCCACTGCGTCCGTTACGCGCTGAATGTCCCCGATCTGGCGTTCGCGGGCGAAGCCGAGGGCGACGTCCACCTGGGCCTGCTTGCCGGCGATGCGGGACTTCACGCCCAAGAGCGCGTCATATTCCACGAAGTGGAGGGCGAGAGCGCGGTTGATCGAGGCCTGGCGCGCCTCGTCCAGGCTGCGGTCCAGCAGATGCGGCACGGACTCTCGCCACAGAGCGACAGCCAGCTGCACCATCACCAGCCCGACGAAGCCGGTGCCCACCGCCTCCGCCAGGGGCGCCAGCCAGGCCGGGCCGCCGCCCATCAGCTCGGCCGCGGCATTCACGGCGATGGTCGTGGCGACGAGGGCCGAGGAGAGCAGCTTCACCGTGCGGCTGCGGATCTGCACGGTCATAATCGCCGACGTGCCATCCCGCCCGGCCAGCCACAGGGCGCGCAGAGCCAGGAGGTTGAGGCCGATATTCAGAGCGGCGAGCACGGTGGCGAAGAGCAGCCCCGTCGCGGCCTTCTCCGGCGGGTGCCACCAGCGCGTGACGGAGGAGACGAGCAGCCACAGGCCGCATGCGCCCATCGCGATGCCGATACCGAGATTGGCGAACTGTTCGAGCTTGCCGACGCCGTAGTCGTACTCGGTCATGCGGCCACGATGGATCCGGCGCAGCATGACGAAAAGGACCAGTTCAAGCGCGACCATCAGGGATCCGCGCAGCGCCTCCGCCACCAGTGTGAGGGTGTTCGCCACCAGGCCGACAACGAGGAACGGCAGGATGAGCGACAGGTCGAGCAGGCAGGCCACGAGGATTGAGCGCTCGCGTTTGATGGCCAGCGCATCGGGAGTTGCTGTGGGGGTCGGAGAGGCTGGCTTCACGGACGGGCAGCATGCCCTCACGCCACGCGGGAGGCGAGGGTGATTTGCGCGGTCAGCCGTTGGCGGCGAGCGCGGCCTGGACTGCGGAGCGGAACTCCCTCCGGTGCAGCTCCGACACCACCCAGAGTGAGGCGAGGACGAAGGCGAAGGGGTGCACCATCCAGGCGAGGACGGCGAGGCCGAAATAGTAGGCGCGCAGGCCGGTGTTGAAGTGCCGTGCGGCGCGGTTGACCACCTCGGCCGCGATCTCGGCGCCGCGGATGGCGGCCTGGGTCTGGCCGAGGCCGCCGATGAGGATGGAGCCGTAATTGAACTGGCGCAGCGCCCAGGTCAGCTCGAAGAAGGCGCGGACGAAGATGACCAGCAGGAGCAGGACGCGCGCTTCCCAGCCGCCGGTGCTCGGGGTTTCCGCGAAGGGCATGGCGCCCAGCACGCGCTGGCCGATCTCGGGCGAGGCCAGCAGGGCCATGCCGCCGCCGATGATGAAGATGCAGGTATTGGCGAGGAAGGAGGTGGAGGACATCAGATTGCCAACGATGGCGACGTCGGCGATCCGGTTCTCCTTCGGGACGGAGGCGACCAGCCAGCGGCGGCGGTGCTCGTCCATGGCGTGGATCACGCTCAGCCGACGGATGGAGGGCACGCGATCTACCACGGCCGCGTAGCCGACCCAGCAGAGGGTGAAAACCGCGAGGGCGAGGATGTCGAAGGGGGTGAGGAACCCGGGCATGGGATGACCGCCGGAGAAAAAGGAAGGGGCGGGGCCTCTCGGCACCCGCCCCTGCTAGCTTAGCAAGCCCTGTGCTTGGGCGCGGGGTTCAGGCGCGCGCCTTCTGCATGTTCTCGTCCAGCTTGTTCAGGAAGGCCTGGGTGTTGAGCCAGGGCTGGTCCTTGCCGATGAGGATGGCGAGGTCCTTGGTCATGTGGCCGGCCTCGACCGTCTCGACGCAGACGCGCTCCAGCGTGTTGGCGAACTCCACTAGGTCCGGCGTGTTGTCGAACTTGCCGCGATAGGCGAGGCCGCGGGTCCAGGCGAAGATGGAGGCGATCGGGTTCGTGCTCGTCTCGCGGCCCTTCTGGTGCTCGCGGTAGTGGCGCGTGACGGTGCCGTGCGCGGCCTCGGACTCCACCGTGTTGCCGTCCGGGGAGAGCAGCACGGAGGTCATCAGGCCGAGGGAGCCGAAGCCCTGGGCCACGATGTCGGACTCCACGTCGCCGTCGTAGTTCTTGCAGGCCCAGACATAGCCGCCTTCCCACTTGAGGGCGGAAGCGACCATGTCGTCGATCAGCCGGTCCTCATAGGTGAGGCCGCGCTTCTCGTACTCGGCCTTGAACTCCTCGTCGTAGATCTTGCGGAAGATGTCCTTGAAGGTGCCGTCATAGGCCTTCAGGATCGTGTTCTTGTGGCTGAAGTAGACCGAGAAGTTGCGGGCCAGCCCGTAGTTCAGCGAGGCGCGGGCGAAGCCCTCGATCGACTTGTTCAGGTTGTGGATCATCATCGCGACGCCGCCAGTGGCGGGCATGGCGAACTCGCCGATCTCCTGCGGCTGGCCGCCCTCGGGCGTGTAGGTCATGGTGACCTTGCCGGCGCCGGGCACCTTCATCTCGACCGAGCGGTAGATGTCGCCATAGGCATGGCGGCCGACGACGATCGGCTTGGACCAGTGCGGAACCAGACGAGGCACGTTCTGGCAGATGATGGGCTCACGGAAGATCGTGCCGTCGAGGATGTTGCGGATGGTCCCGTTCGGGGACTTCCACATCTTCTTCAGGTTGAACTCCTTCACCCGGGCCTCGTCCGGCGTGATGGTCGCGCACTTGATGCCGACGCCGTACTGCTTGGTGGCGTTGGCGGCGTCGATCGTCACCTGGTCATCGGTCTGGTCGCGGTACTCGACGCCGAGGTCGTAGTACTTCAGGTCGATGTCGAGATAGGGGAGGATCAGCTTCTCCTTGATGAAGCCCCAGATGATCCGGGTCATCTCGTCCCCGTCCATCTCCACGACAGGGGTCTTCACCTTGATCTTGGCCATTCCGATCCTCGTTCTGTCACGGGCGGGCTATCCCGCCGGGTAAAAAGGCTGGGCCGGGGGCACCCCCGGCGACGGGCCGGACATTCGCACCGTGCCCCCGCCCGTTCAAGGCGGGGTCAGGCCGTTTCGGCCTCCCAGGCGTAACCATCGCCGGACCGGGCGACGCGGCCGAGGCCCGGCCAGGGGAAGTGGTAGCCCAGGGCGCGGGTCCGATCGGCCGCGAGGCGGTCCAGCATCCGGCTGCGGGTGGCGGCACCGAGCGCGCAATCCGTGTCGAAGGCCAGCCGCCAGTCCGGATTCCGGAGCTGAATGGCCGGACTGTGCACCAGATCCCCTAGCACCATCAGGGTCTCGCCGCTTGAAGCGAGCAGGAAGCCCGCATGGCCGACGGTGTGGCCGGGGGTGAAAACCGGGGTGATGCCAGGTGCCACTTCCTGTCCGTCCCGCAGCATCAGCAGGCGGTCGCGATAGGGGCCAAGATTCCTGCGGGCGCCGTCGATCATCGATCCGTACACGCCGAGGGCGGCGCGGTTCGTCTCCTCCGTCCAGAAGCGAAGGTCGGCCTCCGTCACGGCGACCTGGGCCCGGAGAAAGCGCGGGTTGCCCGCAGCATCGACGAGGCCTGAGACATGGTCGCTGTGCAAATGGGTGAGCAGGACGAGGTCCACCCGCGCCGGATCGATCCCCGCGGCGGCGAGGGAGGCGGGCAGCAGGCCGGTGCTGGGCATGCCGGGGTCGGCGCCCCCGCCCGTATCGATCAGTACCACCCGGCCACCGGACTCCAGCACCACGGCGTTGAGTTGCATGGAGACAAGGTCGGGCGTCAGGCCGGCCGCGGCCAGATTGCGCGCGGCGCCGCCCTCCGGCGCATCGGGAAAAAGGACGCTGGGGGGAAAGGCCAGCGGCCCCCCATCGCTGACGACGATGCCGCCCATCTCGCCCAGGCGGAACCGGTAGGTGCGGGGGCTTTGGCTTGTCCCGGGAGACTGGCCGAGGACGAGGCGGGGCAGCGACGTGCCGGCGAGACCGGCCAGCAGGTGACGGCGGAGAAGGTGCATCGGATGCGCTCCTTTGATGCGCCAGGATGGGCCGGCCGCACCTTCCTGGCGATGTCCCCCTGCGCGGGGCGGGTTTCGCACCAAATGAGAGGGGCCAGGAGGAGGACCGGGGTGGAGCCGATCCGTGAATGCCCGCATTGCGGGGAACCGACCGTGCCGAACCGCCTGCCCGATGGGCAGGTAGTGTGTTCCTGCGCGGCCGAGCGGGAGTTGCCGGTGCCGCGCCCTGCCGGTGCGAGCGCCGCACCGCGCGACTGAGTCAAGCGGGCCGTGACCCGGCGAGAGGTCAGCGCAGCCGGGCGTCCCGCAGCGGGCCCGCCATGCGGGGCAGCACAGCGTGGCGGAGGACCAACCCGTGGAAGGCCACCATCGCCACATGCCCGGCCACGATGGCGAGGAGGACCCAGCCCAGTTCCCCATGGGCGGCGTCGCCGGCGCCGACAAGCGATGGGTGAGTTTCTCCCGTTGCGCCCCAGAGTGGGATGCTGAAGGCTGCGAAAGCGCGGCCGGAGCCGTACTGCCGCAACAGCCCGAGAAGAGGGACGGCGAGCATCAATCCGTAAATCGTGAGGTGGCCGAATTGTGCCGCCCGGCCGAGCCAACCCGTCCCATGCGGCGGGCGGCGCCGCAGGTTCAGCAGGCCCCAGGTGCCGCGGATCAGCACGAGAACCATGAGCAGCGTGCCGAAGCTCGCATGGCTGCCGACGAAGAAGGCGGAGACCGGGTGACGGCCGAGGGCGAGCTTGATCGCCATGCCCGCGAACTGCCACGCGAAGAGCGCCGCCATGCCCCAGTGCAACACGCGGCTGACCAGCCCGTAGCGAGCGGGACTGTCGATGAGGAGGTCCCGTCGCACAGGCCAGCCCTTCACAAGATGGACAGAGGTTTAGGCGACACCGGGCCGGGATGCACGCCGGAGAGGAATCAGTCCGGGATAATTGCGGTCGCCTCGATTTCCAGCCGCGCCTCGGCTTCGGCGAGAGCCACGACGCCGACCAGGGCCATGGCGGGGAAGTTGCGGCCCATCACGGCACGATAAGCGCGGCCGAGCTCCGGCAGGCAGGCCCGGTACTCCTCCATGCTCACGACATACCAGGTGAGGCGGCCGATATGTTCGGGACCGGCACCGGCCTCGGCCAGCACGGCGAGGATGTTGCGCAGCGCCCTCTCGGTTTGCGCGACGAAGCCCTGGGCGAAGCGGCCCGTCTCGTCCCAGCCGACCTGCCCGCCGACGAGCACCACGCGCCCGCGCCCGGCCATGCCGTTGGAGTATCCGCGCGGGGCGGGCCAGCCGGAGGGATGGAGAGTGTCGAGTGGGCCGCTCATGCGGGGATCTCCTGGCCGGAGGCGACGCTGCACTCCGTCTGGTAACGGAGGAGGGCGTCGCGCAGGTCTGGCGGCACCGGCGTGCTGGTGCGGGTGGCAAGCTGGGTGGTGGCGGTGACGAGGTCGAGCCGGGCCAGCTCTTCCTCGCCGCGATGGATATGCAGATCGAGCGCGTAGGAGGCGCCGCCTACGCGGCGAATGATCGGGGTGAGATGCACCTCGTCCCCCATCACGCCCGGGCGCATGAAAGTGCCGGCGGCGTGGACGAAGCCCGTGCCGATGCCGCGCGTGCTGTGCAGGGCGTGGAAGTCGATGCCGAGGCGCTGCACGAACAGGTCCTCGATGGCGGCGTTGGCCATGGCGAACCAGTTCGGGAAGAAGACGATGCCCGCCGGGTCGCAATCGCCAAAGCGGACCTTCGCCCGCGCGCGGAAGGCGGCAGGAGGAAGGACGGAGGCGGGATACGGGATGGGGCGCGTCACGCGCCGGCCATCTTGCGCAGGGCGAAGCGCTGGAGCTTGCCGGATTCCGTGCGTGGCATGGCTTCCAGAAACTCGATGACCCTTGGGTATTTGTAGGGGGCGATCTCGGCCTTCACATGGTCCTGCAGAGCCTTCGCGATGGTCTCGCCGGGCAGGTAGTCGGACTTCAGGGCGACATAGGCCTTCACGAGCATGCCGCCTTTTCCGTCCGGCGCGCCGACCACGCCGCATTCGCGGACGGCGGGGTGGGTGAGGAGGGCGCCCTCGACCTCGGGGCCGGCGATGTTGTAGCCGGCGGCCACGATCATGTCGTCACCGCGGCCCTGGTAGCGAAAGTAGCCGTCCTCGTCCTGGATGTAGACATCGCCGGTGATGTTCCAGCCGTGGCGGACGTAGTTGGCCTGGCGTGGGTCGTCGAGGTAGCGGCAGCCGATCGGGCCGCGGATGGCGAGCCAGCCCGGCGTGCCGCGTGGGACCTCACGGCCGTCATCGTCGAGCACAGCGGCGCTGTAGCCGGGGACGGGGAAGCCGGTGCAGCCGGGGCGGAGCGCTTCCTCAGGGGCTGCGACGAAGATGTGCAGCATCTCGGTTCCGCCGATCCCGTCCATCAGGCGCAGGCCGGTTGCGGCTTCCCAAGCATCGAAGATGGCGCGCGGAAGGGTTTCGCCGGCGGAGACGCATTTGCGCAGGGAGGATAGGTCGTAGCCATCTGCCTTGCCGGCCATCACGCGATAGGCGGTGGGGGCAGTGAAGAGGATGGTGGCGCGGTGCTTCTCGATGGCAGGGAGGATCTCGTCCGGCCCGGCCTTCTCGAGCAGGATTCCCGTGGCGCCGACGCGGAACGGAAAAAGGACGAGGCCGCCCAGGCCGAAGGTGAAGGCGAGCGGAGCGGAGCCGATGAACCGGTCCTCCGGCGTGGGGCGGAGGATGTGGCGGGAATAGCCGTCGCAGATGGCCAGCATGTCCCGGTGGAAATGCATGGTGCCCTTGGGCAGGCCGGTGGTGCCGGAGGTGAAGCCGATGAGGCAGACATCGTCGGCGGCGGTGTCGCAGGCAGTGAAGTCTGGGGAGGCCGCACCGCAGCGGGATTCGAGGTCGCCATTGCCCCAGTAGGCGAGCTCGCGCAGGTCAGCCGCTTCGGCCGCGGCCTTGTCCATTTCCTCGCGCAGCTTCACGTCGCAGAGCGCGTGGGTGATGCGGGCCTTGTCCAGCATCTGGCCCAACTCCTTCGCGCGGAGGAGCGGCATGGTGGCGACGACGACGCCGCCCGCTTTCAGCACCGCGAAATACGCTGCCGTCATCCAGGCGTTGTTGGCGCTGCGGAGCATGACGCGGTTTCCCGGCACCATGCCGAGGTCGCGGGTGAGGACGTTGCAGAGACGGTCAACCCGATCCTGCAGCTGTCGGTAGGTGAGGGTTTCTTCGGGCGTGATGAGGGCGGGGTGATCCCCGCGACCGTTCTCGACGTTGCGGTCCAGCAGTTCGACCGCACAGTTCAGGCGGGTGGGGTAGCGGTAGTCCGGCAGATCGAAAAGGAGCTCGGGCCACTGGTCGCGCGGTGGAAGGTTGTCGCGCGGGAAGCTGTCGAGATGGGCGCTGGGGGCAAGGTCCGGAGTGGCGCCGGACCAGTCGGCGATCATGGCTTCGGTTTGCATTGTGCCGTCTCCTTCGCCCGGTCGCGCTCCGCGCGGGCGATGATGATCCGCTGCACTTCGCTGGCGCCTTCGTAGACGCGCAGCGCGCGAACCTCCCGGTAGAGTTTTTCCGCGGGGTGGTCGCGGACGACGCCGTGCCCCCCGTGGATTTGGACGCAGCGATCGGCCGCGCGCTGCGCGGCCTCGGTGGCGTGGAGCTTGGCCATGGACGCCTCGCGCGAGACGCGGGGCGTGCCGGAATCCTTGAGCCAGGCGGCGCGGTAGACGAGGAGCGCGGACGTCTCCACATCCACGGCGCTGTCGGCGATGGCGGCCTGGGTCATCTGCTGATCGAAAAGTGGGCCGCCGAAAAGGTGGCGGTTGCTGGCGCGCCCTAAGGTGAGATCGAGCGCGTGGCGAGCGAAGCCGAGGGCGGCCGCGCCGACCGTTGCGCGGAAGACGTCGAGCGTGGCCATCGCGACCTTGAAGCCATCACCGGGTTGGCCGAGGCGGTACGCGTCGGGGATGCGCATGGCATCGAAGTGCAGCGTCGCCAGGGGATGAGGGGCGGAGACCTCGATGCGCTCGGCAATGTGCAGGCCGGGCGTGTCGGCAGGGACGAGGAAGGCGGTCAGGCCACGCGCGCCGGGCGCCTCGCCGGTGCGGGCGAAGACGACATAGGTGCCGGCGATACCGCCATTGCTGATCCAGGTCTTGCTGCCATCGATCCGCCAATGGGCACTGCCGTCGCGGGTGGCGGTCGTGGCGAGGGCGGCGACATCGGAACCTGCCTCGGGCTCGCTGAGGGCGAAGGCGGCCAGCGACGTGCCGGCGCGGGCCGAGGGGAGGAACCCTGCCTTCAGCGCGTCGTCACCGAAGAGGGTGACGGAGCCGGTGCCGAGGCCGGCCATGGCGAAGGCAAAATCGGCCAGGCCGGAATGGCGGGCGAGGATGTCGCGAGCGATGCAGAGGGAGCGGACATCCAGCCTTCCGTCCTCGGGTACCGCGGCGCGCAGCAGGCCCGCCTCGCCCATGGCGCGTGTGAGGTTGCGGACGGCCTCGTCGGTGTCGCCCTGCGACAGGCGCTCGGCATCTTCCGCGGCCCAGGCCTCGACCTCCGCCGCCCAGTCGCGGTGGCGGGCTTCAAAAAATGGCCAGAGGAGGAAGTCGCGGTCGGGCATCAGTCGCCCTCGAAGACGGGGCGGCGCTTGGCCGCGAAAGCCTCGTAGGCGCGGCGGAAGTCGTTGGTCGTCATGCACAGCGCCTGGGCGACGGCCTCGGCCTCGATCGCCTGCTCGATGGACATGGCCCATTCCATTGCCAGCATCCGCTTCGTCATGGCGTTGGCGAAGCCGGGACCCTCGGTGATCTGGCGCGCGAGTTCGGCGGCCGACTGCATCAGCGCTTCCGGCTCCACAGTGCGGGCGAAGAAACCCCAGTCCTGCCCCTCCTGCGCCGACATGGAACGGCCGGTGAAGAGCAGCTCCGAGGCGCGACCCTGGCCAATGATGCGGGGCAGCATGGCGCAGGCACCCATGTCGCAGCCCGCGAGGCCGACGCGGTTGAAGAGGAAGGCGACCTTGGCGCGGTGGGTTGCGATGCGCAGGTCCGACGCCATGGCGATGATGGCACCGGCGCCCGCTGCGATGCCGTCCACGGCGGCAAGGATAGGCTGCGGGCAGGCGCGCATGGCCTTCACCAGGTCACCGGTCATGGCGGTGAACTGCATCAAGCCCTTGGTGTCGCGGTCGAGCAGCGGGCCGATGATCTCGTGCACGTCGCCGCCGCTGCAGAAATTGCCGCCGGAGCCGGAGATGACGAAGGCGCCGACCGTGTCGTCCGCCGCTGCAGTGCGGAAGATCTGCACGAGTTCGGCGTAGGACTCGAAGGTCAGCGGGTTCTTGCGCTCGGGACGGTCGAGCAGGAGTTGCGCGACTTTGCCCTCCACCCTCAGCCGGACATGCCGGGCCTGGAACGTGCCGAGGCTCATGCCCCATCCTCCAAAATGGCTGCGCGGACGCCGCGGCGCGTGCGGTCGAGCAAGCGGAGCAGCGAAGCGCGATCCGTGGTGGAGAGACCGCCGAGAAGATCGGCCACCCAGTCCTCATGGGCTGCGCTCTGGCGCGTGAACTCGCGCCGGCCCTGCGGGGTGAGACGCAGGGTGACGGCGCGGCGGTCCTCCTGCACGGCGCGGCGCTCGATCAGCCCTTCCTCCTCCAGCCGTGCGGCGAGGCCGGTGACGTTGCCGCCCGTGACCATCATGCGCCGGCTGATCTCGCCGGGGGTCAGGCCGTCGGGCATGCGCTCGAGCTGGGCGAGGAAATCGAAGCGGGGGAGGGTGGTGTCGAAGTTGACCCGCAGGCGGCGGCGGATCTCAGCCTCGATCAGCCGCGCGCAGGAGAGCATCCGAAGCCAGAGGCGGAGGTCGTCCTTGTGGCCGGCCGGGGCGTGGTCCAGGGCGGTCTCGGCATCCACATGGGTGTCGGGCGGTGTCATGGCACCTCGCCGCCATCGACGGCGATGGCGCGGCCGTTCACGGCGCTGGCTGCCTCGCCGCACAGGAACAGGACGGTGGCGGCCACCTCCTCCGGGCGCACCATGCGGCCCTGGGGGTTGTGGCGGGACAGCTCGGCGCGCGCCTCGGCCTCGGTCCGGCCGGTCTTGGCTATGATACGGGCGACGCTTTCGGCCACGATCTCGGTCTCCGTGAAGCCGGGGCAGACGGCGTTCACCGTGACGCCCTTGGCCGCCACCTCCAGCGCCAGGGCGCGTGTCAGGCCGAGCAGCCCGTGCTTGGCCGCGGTGTAGGCAGCGACATAGGGATAGCCACGCAGGGCGGCGGTAGACGCGATGTTCACCACCCGGCCCCATCCGGACTCCAGCATGGCCGGCAGGGCGGCGCGGGTGGCGGAGGCTGCGCCGAGCAGGTTCACGCGCAGCATGCGGTCCCACAGCGCGGCGTCGGTCTTCAGAAAGGGGGCGCTCTCGGCCGCACCGGCGGCGTTGACCAGGATGGAAGGGTGGCCGCAGCGGGCGAGGGCCGCGGCAAACGCGCCCTCGGCGGTGACGTCGGCGACCGCGAAGTCGCTCGCCTGGCCGGCCTCGACCGCGGCGTGCAGCGGGGTCTCGCGACGGCCAAGCACGGTGACGTGGGCGCCCGACGCGGTGAGGGCGGCAGCGATCGCCAGGCCGATGCCCGATCCGCCCCCCGTCACCATTGCGTGCCGCCCTTGCAAGCCCATCGCCCCAAGCCATCCGTGATGCTTGAAGCCTAAAGGGGTTCGGTGCGCCGCCGCAAGCCTGTTGAAACCGCGAAAGCTTGAAGCCTAAACTAAATCCAGTTCGGGCATTCAGGAGGCTTCCCCATGCGGATCGCGGTCATCGGCGGCGGCCCGGCGGGGCTCTACTTCGCGATCCTGATGAAGCGCGACCGGCCCGAGGCGTGGATCACCGTGGTGGAGCGCAACCAGGCGGACGACACCTTCGGCTTCGGCGTGGTCTTCAGCGACCAGACGCTGGACGCCTTCGAGCGCGCGGACCGCCCCTCCTACCAGGCGATCACCGACGCCTTCGCCTACTGGGACGACATCGAAATCCATGCAAAAGGCGCCGTCCACCGTATCGGCGGCAATGGCTTCTGCGGCTGCTCGCGCCGGACGCTGCTGATGCTGCTGCAGGACCGTGCGCGTGAGCTGGGAGTAGAGCTGGAGTTCGGGCGGGAGGCCGTGCCCGAGGACTTCCCCGATGCCGACCTGATCGTGGCCTGCGACGGCATCAACAGCGCCATCCGCCAGCGGGACGCCGCGCATTTCGCGCCGAAGACGGACTTGCGGCCCAACCGCTTTGCCTGGATGGGCAGCACGCGGCCTTTCGACGCTTTCACCTTCTTCTTCAAGGAGCGGCCCGAGGGCATCTTCATCGCTCATTGCTACCAGTACGAGAAGGGCGCCAGCACCTGGGTGCTGGAGACGGATCCCGAGACTTTCGAGCGCGCCGGGCTCGGCGCGATGAGCGAGGCGGAGAGCGCGGCCTTCATGGAGGAGGTCTTTGCCGAGGAGTTGCAGGGCCACCGGCTCATCACCAATCGCAGCCTGTGGCGGCAGTTCCCGATGCTGCGATGCGAGCGCTGGTCCAAGGGGAACCTCGTGCTCATCGGCGACGCGAAGGCGACGGCGCACTATTCCATCGGGTCCGGCACCAAGCTGGCCATGGAGGATGCCATCGCGCTGCACGGGGCCTTCCAGAAGGGCGGCACGGTGGGAGCGGCGCTGGCGCGGTTCGAGGGCGGCCGGCGCGAGGAGGTGGAGAAGATCCAGCACGCGGCCGATGTGTCGCTGGTGTGGTTCGAACATCTTGAGCGGTTCTGGCACATGCCGGCGACGCGCTTCGCCTTCGGCGTGATGACGCGGTCCAAGGCCATCACCTGGGACAATCTGGCCCTGCGCGCGCCGGAGTTCGTGGAGGAATCGCGCGCGCTGTTCGAGGGGGAGGTGGCGGCCCAGGGGCTACCCGCCGTGAAGGGTGCGCCGCCCATGTTCCAGCCCTTCCGGCTGCGGGGGATGGAGCTGCCCAACCGCGTCGTCGTCTCGCCCATGTGCCAGTATTCGGCAACGGATGGCATGCCGGATGACTGGCACCTCATGCATTACGGCGCGCGCGCCACGGGCGGTGCCGGGCTGATCTTCACCGAGATGACCTGCGTTTCGCCCGAGGCCCGTATCACGCCGGGCTGCACAGGGTTGTGGAACGATGCCCAGGAAGCCGGGTGGAAGCGCATCGTCGATTTCGTGCACGCCCATGGCGCTGGCCGCATCGCGCTGCAGCTCGGCCATGCCGGGCAGAAAGGTGCGACGAAGCTGATGTGGGAGGGAATGGACCAGCCGCTGCAGGAGGGCGCCTGGCCGATCGTCTCGGCCAGCGCTCAGCCCTACTTCCCGAACAGCCAGGTCCCCCGCGAGATCACCCGGTCCGAGATGGACAAGGTGCGGGACGACTTCGTGTCTGCGGCGGTTCGCGGCGCGCGCGCGGGCTTCGACATGCTCGAGTTCCACTGCGCCCACGGATATCTGTTGGCCAGCTTCCTTTCCCCGCTCACCAACCGCCGCAAGGATGCCTATGGCGGCAGCCTGGAGAACCGGCTGCGTTACCCGCTGGAGGTGTATCGGGCCTTGCGGGCTGCCTGGCCGGCGGACCGCCCGATGAGCGTGCGGGTCTCGGCCACTGACTGGGCCGAGGGCGGGGTGACAGACGCGGAGACGCTTGCCATTGCCCGCGCCTTTGCCGAGGAGGGCTGCGACCTGCTGGATGTCTCCACCGGGCAGACAGTGGCGGACAGCGCGCCGCATTACGGGCGCATGTTCCAGGTGCCCTGGTCCGACATGATCCGCAACGAGGCCAAGGTTGCCACGATCTGCGTCGGCAGCATTACCAGCCCCGACCAGATCAACACCATCCTCGCCGCGGGCCGGGCTGATCTGGTGGCACTCGCCCGGCCGCATCTGGTGGATCCCTCCTTCACCCTGCAGGCGGCGGCCCGCTACGGCGTCCGCACCGCCTGCCCGCCGCAATACCGCTGGGGCCAGGAGGCGGTGGTCCGCAGCGCGGCGCGGGAGGAGGCAGACCTGATGGAGCTCAGGCGCAAGGCTCGGCCGAAGCGGCACGCGCGCTAGCGGCCGCTTCCCTCGTCATCGTCACGGAACAGACCGCAACTGCCTTGCGACTCGGCCGTTTTTGCCAAGTCCCATGATGAGGTTGCGATGTCGGGCGAAGACCACGCCGAGACGGTGCTGCCCATCGTGGAGGAGACTCTCCATCTGGGTAAACGCTTGGTTGAGACCGGGCGCGTACGGGTTTCCCTTTCCACTTCGGTGGAGGAAGAGGTTCTGCGCGAGACGCTTCTCCGCCGGCATGCCGAGGTGGAACGCAGGCCGGTCGGGCGGACCATAACCGAGGTTCCGCGCGTCCGGCAGGAAGGCGATGTCGTCATTATCCCCGTCGTCGAGGAAGTCCTCGTCGTCGAGAAGCGTCTTGTCCTGAAGGAGGAGATCCTTCTCCACCTCACGAGTGAGACGGTCGAAATCGAGCAACCGGCGACGCGCCGGGTGCAGCACGCGACGGTCGAGCGGGTTTCGCCCGGCCCTGAACAGCAGGACTCCGACGCGGCGAGCTGAACGCCTGCCTTAGGGCTTTGGCGCCGCGTGTTCCTACCCGCTTCTCACCCCCTAAGAGGATTTCGCATGACCAGGACGATCACCGGACTTTTCGACAACCAGGCCGACGCGCAAGCCGTAGTCGACCATCTGCGCGCCCATGACGGAATCCAGACGGACCGCATCTCCCTCCATGGGAGCAACGGCACCGCTACGGAAACCGAGGACCGCGGCTTCTGGGCCTCGCTGCGCGACCTCTTCATCCCCGACGAGGACCGCTACGCCTATTCCGAGGGCATCCGCCGCGGCGGCTATGTGGTCTCGGCCGAGGTGGATGACGGGCTGGTCGAGCACGCGCTCGACGTGTTCGAGGAGCATGGCGCCGTGGACCTGGATTCCCGCGAGGCCGAGTGGCGCTCGGCCGGCTGGGCCGGGTACCAGGGCGGTGCTGGCGGCACTGACGACTCTGCCGGCACGGGCATGCCGATGAACACCTCGGCCGCCATCGGTGCGGCGACTATGGGCGGCACTTCCACCCCGGCGGTAGGCGGCGCGGCCCCCGTGGCCGGCCCGATGTCCGCGATGACCGGTGCTTCCTCCACGAATACAATGGGCACGACGGCCACGGCGGGTGGCGCCGCGAGCGGTGGCATGAACGCCGTCTCCACCGGCGCAACCACGAACGAGGAGCGCATCCCGATCGTCGAGGAGCAGCTCCGGGTCGGCAAGCGCGAGGCGGATCGCGGCCGGGTACGGGTGCGTTCCTATGTGGTCGAGACGCCGGTGAGCGAGTCCGTCACTCTGCGCGACGAGCATGTGCAGGTGGAGCGCCGCGCGGTCGACCTGCCTCTCTCCGCAGCCGACGACGCGTTCCGCGAGCGCACCATCGAGGCGGTGGAGCACTCGGAGGAGGCGGTTGTCTCGAAGGAGGCTCGGGTGAAGGAGGAGCTGGTCATCCGCAAGGAGGCGGGCGAGCGCACCCAGACTGTTTCCGACACCGTTCGCCACACCGAGGTGGAGGTCGAGGACGACCGTGTGGCCGGCGGCACCAACACGCCGACGCGCCCCGCCGGCGCCTGATCCACTGGTCGCTTGAATGGGGGCCGCGGTGTGATGCCGCGGCCCCGTTTCTATGCCCGGTCCAGTCGCGCCGCGTCCAACACGGCAAGAGCGGCAGCCTCGCTGGGGCTGCCCGCACCCGGCGGCAGAAGCAGCGACATGACGCGGGCGAAGCCTTCGCGCTGAGCCTTTGCCTCTGGCCCGTCGGCGAGGAGGCGTTCCAGTTCGGCCGCAAGCCGATCCGGGCGGCAGTCCTGCTGGATGAATTCGGGAATGACTGGCGCATCGGCCAGCAGGTTGACGATGCTGGCGTAGCGCACCTTTACCAGGCGGCGGGCGATGGCGGCCGTCACCGGGTTCACGCGATAGGCCACCGCCATTGGCACCCCGGCCATTGCCACCTCGAGCGAGGAGGTGCCGGATTTGATCAGCCCCACCGCCGCGGCGGCATAGGCATCGTGCTTTTCCTCCAGCCCGCGCAGCAGGATGGGGGCAGGGGACCAGCCTGAGGCCGCTTCCCGCACGGACGCCTCCACCGGGCCGGCAAGGGGGACGACCGGGCGCAGGCCAGGGATACGGGCCGAGAGGAGGCGCAGCGCCTCGCCGAAGATGGGCAGCAGGCGGCGGATCTCGGTGCGACGGCTGCCGGGCATGACGAGCACCACGCGCTCCTCCGGTCCGATGCCATGAGTGGCGCGGAAGCGAGCGGCGTTGCCGCGGTCGGCGCCACTTTCCAGCACGGGGTGGCCGACGAAGGTCACGGGAATGCCGGCCCGTTCGAAGAAGGGCGGTTCGAAGGGTAGCAGGGCGAGGATCCGGTCCAGCCGGTGCGCCATCTCCTTCACCCGGCCCTGCCGCCAGGCCCAGACCTGGGGGGCGACGTAGTGGATCACCGGGATGCCCATGGGCTTTACGCGCCTGGCCAGGCGCAGCGCGAAACCGGGGCTGTCGATGGTAATAAGGGCGGCGGGTCGGCGGGTGGTGATCTCGGCAACCGCTTCGTCCATGCGGCGGGCCAGGCTCCGAAGGTTGGGCAGCACCTCCAGGATCCCCATCAGCGCGAGTTCCCGCATGGGGAAGAGGCTGTCCACGCCTTGCTCAGCCATGCGCTCGCCGCCGATGCCGGCGAAGGCGAGATCCGGTCGTCTCTCGCGCAGCCGGGCGATCAGCCGGGCGCCCAACACGTCGCCCGAGGCTTCGCCGGCTACGAGGTAGAGGAGCGGCGGCTGGCCCGTGGCGTTACCCACGGATCCGTGATGGATTTCCGACATGGGCTGTTGCATAGGCGGCCAGGGCACGTGGCGGAAGGGGATCCGCGTGGGCGAGGGGAGCGGGGCTGATGGATAAGGTGGAGTGGCTTGGCATGGTGGCGGGTGTTCTGACCACCCTCGCCTTTGTGCCGCAGGTGCTGCGCACGCATCGCAGCCGATCGGCGCGGGACTTCTCCACGCCGATGCTGCTGCTGTTCACCACCGGGGTGGCGCTGTGGCTCGTCTATGGGCTGCTGATCGGCAGCCAGGGCATCATCCTCGCCAATGCGGCCACGATGATGCTCACGGCCTACATTCTGGCAATGAAGCTGCGCTTCGGCTGATCAGATCATCGGCGTGTAGCGCGCCATCTCCATGAAGATGTCGCGCACGGCATTGCCGAGCGAACGGCTCAGCTCCTCCAGATTCGCCACCTGCTCGATCCGCGGCTCGGCTGCTTCAAGCGAGTCCGCGGCCAGGATCAGCGGCAGCAAGCCAGCGGCGCGGCACAGGCCGATGAGGAGGGAGTCGCGCGGCTCGGGGATGTCGTCGTTAAAGATAACGCCCGTCAGCCGCGCCTTCACCTCCCGCTCCTCCTTGTCGGAGACCATGGGGTAACGGCGCTCGGGGAAGATCCAGAGAAAGCGGCCCTGCTCTTGGCGCAGGATGCCGCGGGCCACCAGCCGGGCGAAAACCGCGTCCCGGAAGCTGTCGGCCTCGCGGCCCAGCGTCTCGATCCACCAACGGCTGTCATGAGCCCGGCCGGGCTCCCGCGCGAAGGGCCCAGTGTCCGCCTCGATCCGGAGGAGAACGGGGTCGAGCAGCGGGTCGCCCGTCGGTGTTGGGTCGGTCACGTAGAGGCGCGTGGTGTCGGTATCGATCCGTGAGTGCAGGGCGAGCTCGGCAAGGATGGCGCCGCCCATGGCATAGCCCGAGGCGGGCCCGGCCATTTCGTTCAGCCGTCCGCTGCGGTCATCGAGCATGAGAAGCAGCAGCTCCTCCGGCATGGTGAGCGGCATGGAGCACCCCGATTCCGTGTGGTCCGCGAAGAGAGCGCCGGCCCCGCCTCAGCGTCAATCCGCGCCGGAGCCGTCGGT
Organism: Roseomonas sp. WA12; assembly: GCF_054165765.1. NCBI lineage: Bacteria > Pseudomonadati > Pseudomonadota > Alphaproteobacteria > Acetobacterales > Roseomonadaceae > Roseomonas > Roseomonas sp. WA12. Next base: position 1,155,351 of record NZ_CM135108.1, read on the forward strand.
CGTTCCGCGTGCCGCTCCGTAGAGCGCGGCGGGATCGGCCAGCACCGGTTCCAGCGGCGCCACCGCCCCGTCCTGCAGGCCCCAGGAGAAGCAGGAGCGGCGGCCGGTATGGCAGGCGACCCCGTCCTGGTGAACGGTGGCCAGCAGCGCGTCACCGTCGCAGTCCAGGCGGAGGTCGAGCAGGTGCTGCACTTGGCCGGAGGTCTCGCCCTTGCGCCAGAGGGCGCGGCGGGAGCGGCTGTAGTAGGTGACACGGCCGGTCGCGAGCGTTTCCTCCACCGCCTCGGCGTTCATCCAGGCCAACATCAGCACCTCCCCCGTTCCCTCGGCCTGCGCGATGGCGGCGACGAGGCCGTTTGCGTCGGGACGCAGGGCGGCGAGGAAGCGGGCGCGGGCCTCGGGAGAGGGGGGCTGCCAGACCGGCAGGGCGGCCGGACGTCCGTTGCCGGGCGAATGGGCGTGGGGCCCGCTGTCGCGAAGGGTGGGGCCGGAAGCGCCGGCGGGTGCGTGGTTGGGAGGCGTGGCCATGGCGCCTATATAAGGACTGCTGGCGCCGGCGTCCTCCGTGCGCCCCGAGGACTGCCCGAACACCGATGCCCCATGGCGAGCACCATCACGCGCCGGCTGAACCCGCGGAGGCACTCCGCGACGCGGAAGAGGCCTGTCTGCGCCGCGGCGCCCAGCTCACCCCTCTGCGCCGCCGCGTTCTGGAGATGGTGCTGGAGGCCGGGCAACCCGTGGGCGCCTATGCGCTGCTGGACCGGCTACGGGCCGAGCGGCCGGGCGCTGCGCCCCCCACCGTGTATCGCGCGCTGGATTTCCTGCTCGCCCAGGGGCTGATTCATCGGATCGAGCGGCTGAACGCCTTCATTCCCTGCACGGAGGCGTCTCATGGCCATGAGCACGAGCATCCCCATCAGTTCCTGATCTGCCGCAGCTGCGGCCGCACCGCCGAGCTCTCGGACGATTCGGTGGCCGCCGCGGTCGCCGCCGCGGCCCGTGCGGCCGGATTCAGCCCCGTCCGGGCCACGGTGGAGGTGGAGGGGACCTGCGGCAACTGCGCGGAGCTGGTGCCAGGGATGGCGCCGGCCCGCGTAACCGGGCCGGCCTTGAGCTGACGGAGGTTCGGGCCGCCGAACTCTTCCGGATTCGACCGAACCTCCTGGGCTAGGTGTCGCCGGGCTGGCCCCGGCTGGTGCTGGGTGCGCAGGCCCAACGTCGGTGTCGATGGGCCATTCCCGCGCCTTTCCAATCGCGCAACACTCCTCTCCCGACAGGCCAGACGCCGTCCCGCCCGCATTCTGCGGTTGCGGGCCCCATGGGGAGAAAACGCCATGAATGCCAACCGCCGAAGCGTTCTCGCTGGCCTCGGGGCCGGTCTCGGAGCAAGCCTGGGTGCGGGTGCCGCGCTTTCCCCACTCGGGCGCCCAGCCGCTGCCCAGCAGGCGCCGCTGATCCGCAAGCCTATCCCTTCCTCGGGCGAGATGATCCCGGTGATCGGCCTGGGCTCCGCCCGCCGCTATGAAGAGATCAAGCCGGGCGAGGACCTCACCCCGCTTCTCGACACCTGGCGCCGCTTCCAGCAGCTCGGCGGCACGGTGGTGGACACGGCGCCCTCCTATGGCAATGCGGAAGCGATCATGGGTGGGCTGATGGGGGATCTGGGCATCCGGCCCTCCCTGTTCGTGTGCACCAAGGTCGGGGTGGACAGCATCGAGCAGGGGCGGGCGCAGATCGAGCAGTCCTTCCGCAACCTGCGGACCGACAAGATCGACCTGATCGCCGTGCATAACCTGCGCGACATCACCAACGAGCTCGCCTATCTCCGGGAGCTGAAGCAGGGCGGGCGCATCCGCTATGTCGGCGCCACGACCTCTTTCGACCGGCAGTACGAGGCCTTCGAGGCGATGATGCGCCGGGAGACGCTGGATTCCATCCAGATCGACTACGCGCTGGACAACCGCAACGCGGCCGAGCGGATCATCCCCCTGGCGAAGGAGCGGGGGATGGCCGTGTTCATCAACCTGCCTTTCGGCCGTGGCAGCGTGTTCCGCGCCACGCAAGGCAAGCCGCTACCGGACTGGGCGGCCGAGATCGACGTGACGACCTGGCCGCAGTTCATGCTGAAGTATCTTGTCTCGCATGAGGGTGTGACCTGCGCCGTGCCCGGCATGGCCCAGGCCCGCTATGTGGACGACAACCTCGCCGCCGCGCGGGGCCGCATGCCGGATGCGGCGATGCGCCTCCGCATGGAGAGGTTCATCGATGCCCTCTGAGCCGCGGCGCCCGGAAGGGCGCGGCTGGATCGGAAGGCTGCTGGTCACGGAGCCGGGCGAGCTGACGCCGGTGCTGATGGGCTTCCTGCTCTTCTTCCTGCTTTTTGCCAGCTACTTTATGCTGCGCCCGGTGCGCGAAACCTTCGGCATTGCCGGCGGCATCAACAACCTGCAGTACCTGTTCCTTGCCACCTTCCTAGCGACGCTGGTGGTGCTGCCGATCTATGGCTGGTTGAGCACCCGTGTCCCGCGGCGAAAGTTGCTGGCCGTGTGCTACGGCGTCTCGGCCGTGACGCTGATCGGCTTCGGCTTCGTGCTGCTGGTGGACCCCGAGGAGGTCTGGGCGGGCCGCGCCTTCTATGTCTGGCTATCGGTGTTCAACCTGTTCGTGATCTCGCTGGCCTGGAGCGTGATGGCGGATGTGTTCCAGCCGGAGCAGGCGAAGCGCCTCTTCGGCCAGATCGCGGCCGGCGCCAGTCTGGGCGGGCTGGCAGGGCCGCTGCTGAGCACGGCGCTGGTGGCGCCGCTGGGGCTGGCGGGGCTGCTGTTCCTCTCGGCGGCCATGCTGCTGGGCACGCTGCTCTGCGCCGCCTGGTTGTTCCGCTGGCGCGACGCGCAGGGATGGCAGACGACGCCGACGGGCGAGGGCGCGGACCGCGCCATGCGCGGCAGCGTCATTGCCGGGCTGACGCTGGTTCTGCGCTCGCCCTACATGCTGGGCATCGCGCTCTTCGTCATCCTGCTCGCCTCGGTCTCTACCTTTCTCTACTTCGAGCAGGCGCGGCTGGTCCGGGCCACGTTTCCTAGTCGGGTTCAGCAGACGCAGGTCTTCGGAACCATCGACGCTGTGGTGCAGACGCTGACGATACTGATCCAGGTCTTCGTGACCGGGCGGCTGACGCGCAAGCTCGGCGTCGGCGTGCTGCTGACGGCGGTGCCAATTGGTATGGCCATTGGCTTTGGCGCGCTGGCGCTCGCGCCAACCTTCGGAGTGCTGGTCGTCGTTATGGTGCTGCGGCGCGTTGGCGAGTACGCACTCGTGCGGCCTGGGCGGGAGATGCTGTTCACCACCGTCGATGCTGAGACCAAGTACAAGGCAAAAAACGCGATCGACACGGTCGTCTATCGTGGAGGCGACGCGATCAGCTCCTGGATCAAGACGGGAGTCGATGCGCTGTCGAGCAGCCCGGTGGCGGCGATGGTGGTGGGGGCTGTCATTGCGGTGATCTGGGCCGCCACCGGTCATATGCTGGGGCGCAAGGCCGAGAGCGCGGAGGCGGCGCCACGGCCGGAGCGTGCGGCGGGCTGATAAGGCATGTCGGTGCGGAGAGGCGCGAGCCTTCCGGTCGAAGAGGATGAAACGCAGCGGGCGGCGGAGGGGGAAGCGGTCTCCCCCTCTGCCGCCCTTGCAGCGTCTCAGCGCGGCAGCCGATCCAGCGACTGTGCCAGATCCGCGATCAGGTCCGTCGTATCCTCCAGCCCGATATGGATGCGGATCGCCGGCCCACCGAGGGCCGGGTCCTTCGCGGTTCGGCTGATTGAGGGCGCGGTGGGCAGGGCCAGGCTTTCATAACCACCCCAGGACGCGCCGATCCCGAAAAGCGAGAGCGCGTCCACCACCCGCTCCGCATCCGCTTCGGAGTAGCGCGGCAGCAGGACGACGCCGAACAGGCTGCAAGGGCCGGCGAAGTCGCGGGCGTAGAGCGCGTGCTGCGGGTGGGAAGGCAGGGCGGGGTGCAGCAGGCGCAGCACCTCGGGCCGCGTCTCCAGCCAGCGTGCGACCTCCAGCCCCGCCTCTGCCTGCTGCTTGAGGCGGACGGGAAGGGTGCGCAGGCCGCGCAGGCACAGCCAGCAATCGTCAGGGCTGGCGAACTGGCCGAGCTGGCTGGCCGCGCCCTTCACGATGGACCAGTCCTCGGGCGTGTTCACCGCAACGCTGCCGAGCAGGATGTCGGAATGCCCGCCGGCATACTTCGTGAGCGCCTGAATCGAGACGTCCACGCCATGGGCGAAAGGCTGGAAGTTGTAGAAGCCCCAGGTGTTGTCCATCAGCACCTTGGCGCCGGCGGCATGGGCCGCGCGGGCGATGGCGGGGATGTCCTGCACCTCGAAGGTGTGGCTGCCCGGGCTTTCGGTATAGACGACCTTCGTGTTGGGGCGGAGGAGCGCGCGCAGCCCGGCCTCGTCCACCAACGGGTCATAATAGGTCGTCTCGATGCCGAAGCCCTTCATCAGCCCATCGGCGAGGTTGCGGGCGGGGCCGTAGACGCTGTCGGGCATCAGGCAGTGGTCGCCGGCCTTCAGGTAGGCCAGCAGCGGCACCATGCAGGCGGCGAGGCCGGTGCCGACGATGACGGCGCGCGTGCCGCCCTCGATCTCGGCGATCATGTCCTCGAGCATGTGGTGGGTGGGGCCACCGGCGGTGCCGTAGGTCAGCACCTGCTCGTAGCGCTGGGCGCCGGCCGCCTTGCGGGATTCGCAGTCCGGGAACAGCACGGTGGAGCCGCGATGGACGGGCGGGTTGACGAAGCCATGTGCGCGCGCGCCGGCCCGGCCGTGATGCGACATGCGGGTGGCGAAGCCGAGATCCTTGTCGGCGCGATGGGCCATCTAGGCAGCGTCCTTGGAGGTCTTGGGGGTTTCGGGGCGAAGCGCCCATTCAGTCCAGGAGCCGTCGTAAACAGCGCCTTCCGGCAGCCCGGCGCGAACCAGGCCGAGCGCGAGCACGCAGGCGGTCACGCCCGAGCCGCAGGAGAGGACGACGTGGCGATCCTCATCCACTCCGGCGCGCTCGAAGCGTGCGCGCAGGGCTTCGGGGGGCAGCATGGTGCCGTCGGGCGCAAGCAGTTCGGTGAAGGGGATGTTGGCGGCGCCGGGCATGTGGCCGGAGGGCAGGCCGGGGCGGGGTTCCGGCGCGGTGCCGTCGTAACGGCCGGCGGCGCGGGCATCGAGGATGAGCGCCTCGCCGCCGCCTTGCCGCACGATGCGCTTCACATCGCCGATGCCGCGCAGGCGGTCGGTGCGGAAATCCGGAACGAAGCTGGCGGCGGGCGGGGCAGGGGGCTCGCCGGATTCGAGGGGGCGGCCCTCCCGCTTCCACTTCGGCAGGCCGCCATCGAGGACAGAGGCGGCCTCATGGCCCATGAGGCGCATCAGCCACCAGCCGCGGGCGGCGGCTCGAAGGCCGTGGGACTGGTCGTAGAAGACGACGCGGCTGGCATTCGAGATGCCGAGGGCGCCGGCCAGCTTGGCGAAGCGCGCCGGTGTCGGGACCATGTGGGGCAGGTCGCTGTCGGGGTCGGCGAAGAGGTTGATGTCGAAGTAGCGCGCGCCGGGGATGCGGGACTGGACGTGGCCCGCGCGGGTGTCGCCGGGCTCCCCGGGCAGGACCAGGGAGCAGTCCAGCACCACGAGATCGGGCGCGCCGAGCTCTCCGGCCAGCCATTCGGTCGAGACGAGATCGGTCATTCGGGGTCTCCTGCTAGCACGATGTGGATGCGCCGGTTCTGCTTGCCCTTGCTCTCCATCTTCAGCACCTCGACGCGGCCGATCTCGCCGGTGCGGCGCACATGGGTGCCGCCGCAGGGCTGGAGGTCGATCATGTTCTCCTCGGTGCCGATGCGGACGAGGCGGATCTGGCCGGCGCCGCGCGGGGGCTGGACGGACAGGGTGCGGACGAGGCCGGGATTGGCGTCCAGCTCGACCTCGGTGATCCAGCGCTCGCCGATCGGGTGGTCGCCGGCGATCAGCTCGTTGAGCTTCTCCGTCACCCATTCCTTGGTGGGAGGCTCGGGCAGGTCGAAGTCGAGGCGTGACTTCTCGGCGCCGATCTGATTGCCGGTGGCGTAGATGCCGGGCATCGCGGCGCAGAGCAGGTGCAGGGTGGTGTGCATCCGCATGTGGCGGTGGCGGCGGGTCCAGTCGAGCTTGGCGGTGACCTTCGCGCCAACTGGCGGAACTGACGCGCCCGCGGCAGGGACGTGCAGGGCGGAGCCGTCGGGTGCCTTCACCGTGTCGGCGACGGGCATCTTACCGTCTTCCCAGGCCAGCGTGCCGGTGTCGCCGGGCTGGCCGCCGGCGCGGGGGTAGAAGACGCTCCGGTCGAGGATGACCCCGGCCTCGCTGCTTTCCAGCACAGTGGCCGAGTTGCCCTCGGCATAGGCGTTTTCGCGGAACAAGGCTTCGGTCGGCATCAATCTGTCCATTCGGCCCGAAGGCGGGCGTGGTTCACCTGCAGCCAGAGCAGGGCAAGGGCGGCGGGGGCGTTGCGGATGCGGTTCTCGGCGACCATGGCGAAGGCCTCGGCGGCCGGCACCACGCTCATCACCGTCTCCTCGTTCTCGGCGGCCAGTCCGCCGGTGCCGCCGGCGCCCTCCGGCAGCGAGACCTCAGCGAGCTGGAAGTGCACGGTCTCGTCGCTCGAGCCGTGGACGAGCATGAAGGTGCCCATCTGCGCGATGCGGGAGCAGGCGAGGCCGGTCTCCTCCTCCAGCTCGCGGCGGGCGGTCACCTCGGGGTCCTCGCCGGTCTCCATCATCCCGGCAGGCAGTTCCGTCACGCGCGGGTTCTCGCCGGCGGCGAGCGCGGGCAGGCGGAACTGCTCGATGAGCGCGATGCGGTCGGTCAAGGGATCCCAGGGCAGGACGACCACGGCCTTGCCGCGGCGCAGGAGCTCCCAGGTGACGGGGCCGGAGAGGCTGCCATCCCGCTTGCGGTAGCGGAAGCGCACGCGCTGGACGGGGTAGCGGCCGCTCCAGACCACCTCATCCGCCTCGGGGAGATAGAGGGGGTGCGGCGGGATTTCAGGCGCCTTGGCGGGGCGGTTCGGGGGTGCCGGGCCGTCTTGCTCTGTCATGCCGGGCGGACGCTACAGCGGAACGGGGGAGGTTGAAATCACCCCGGGCAAGGGTTGCGGGATGGGCGGCGGGGGGGAGAATGCCGCTGCCTCACACGAAGCGTTGAACAATGAATTCCCCGACGAGCCCAGTCTCTCCCGCCGGCCTGCGCGCCGCGCGGGTCCGGGCCATCGCCTGCGTCACCGGCTCGGCCGGCTTTTTCGCTCTGGCCGCCGCGGCCGTGAAGGCGCTGGAGGGGGCGGTGCCGCTCTCCGAGCTGGTGTTCTTCCGCAACATCCTTCCCCTGCCGTCGCTGCTGATGCTGGCGCATTGGACGGCGCCGGGCGGGCTGCGTCTGGCCCTGCGCACGCGGCATCCGCGCCGGCACCTGGAGCGGATGATCGGCGGGCTGATCGGGATGTACGGCTCCTTCTTTGGCTATGTGTACCTGCCGCTGGCCACTGTCACGGCGCTGAACTTCACCATGCCCCTCTTCCTCACCGCGCTCTCGGTGCTGCTGCTGCGGGAGCGGGTGAGCCGGGCGCGGCTGGCGGTGGTGGTGGTGGGTTTCGCGGGCGTGCTGCTGATGCTGCAGCCCGGGGGCGGCGGGCCGCTGCATCTGGGGGCAGTGGCAGCGGTGCTCGCGGCCGCGTTGGGCTGGGCCTATGCGATGGTCTCGATCCGCCGGATGGGCGAGGCGGGCGAGTCCGGCATAACCATCGTGTTGTGGTTCGCCATCGGCGCCGCCGCGGTTTCCGGGCTGCTGGCCCTGCCGGGCTGGATCTGGCCGACGGCCTGGCAATGGGGGCTGCTGCTGGCGATCGGGCTGGTCTCCGTCATAGCGCAGCTGCTCATGACGGCGGCCTATCGCTCGGCGGACACCACGCTCATCGCACCCTTCGAGTACTCAGCCATCCTCTGGACCACGGCGCTGGGTGTGCTGTTCTGGGGCGAGGTGCCGGATGGCTGGGACCTGGTCGGCTTCATGGTGCTGGTCGGGGCTGGGCTGGCGATCTGGCGGCTGGAGATCGCCGCCAAGGCGGGCTGAGCGGCTAGGCTGCCTCGCGCCGGATCGCCTCGGCCAGTGCCCGGGCTTCGGCCGCGGCCTGGCTGCGGGGCGCGGCTTCCACCACGCCCAGCCCCTCGCCGAAGGCGGCCGCGAAGGCCGTGCGGTTGCCGAACGGGCCGGGCAGAAGGGGCAGCTTCCGGGCGGCGAGCGCATCCGCCACCTCCTGCGCCGCCCGGCCCTGGGCGGGGACGCGGTTGAGCATCAGCGCGACGGACCGGTGCTCGGCCGCCGCCACCTCCAGCGTCGCCTCCATCGCCCAGAGATCAGGCAGGGAGGGCTGGAGGGGGATCAGCACGAGATCGGCCGCACGCATGGCCACCCGGCTGTCCGTATCGGCATGCGGTGGGGTGTCGAGCAGGACGAAATCCATCTCCTTCCGGAGACGTGTGACGGCTTGGGGCACACGCCAGCCCGCCGGGCTCTCGAAGGCAAGGGCGCGGGCCGTATCCGGCCGCAACCCGTGCCAGCGGGTGAGGGTGGCCTGCGGGTCGGTGTCGAGAAGGGCGACGCGGGCGCCCGCCTCGGCCAGCGCTACCGCCAGATTGGCGGCGACGGTGGATTTGCCCGCCCCGCCCTTCCGCTGCGCCACTGCCACCACGAAGGCCATGGCCCGCCTCCTGCCGATTCGCCGCTACACTAGACCCGTTTGCGCAAGGAAGCGCTTGCCCCGTCAGTTCAGGAAGGGATTGCCGCCCCGAGGGGCGCGGCGGGGGGCGAAGTTCTGGGCGAGGTAGTCCACGACCAACCCCCGCATCTCGCCTTCCAGTGGCGCCATGCCCTGCTTCTCCGTCATCCAATCCATCAGCTCGTCCCAGCGCTCGCGGGTGAAGCCACTACGGCGGATGAGCGCGGTGCTGTGGCAGGCGGTGCAGAGGGCGAAGACCTCGCCCCGGCCGTGGCCGGCGGGCAGCACGTCCTCGGTCTCGCGCGGGGTCTGCACGGCGGCGAGGCGCTCGGTCTCGACACGGGCGGCAGCGGCCTGCCGTTCCGTTGCCATAGCACGCTCGGCGTCGGCCGCGGCGGTCGCGCGCGCGAAGGGAGTGGGCGGAGGTGGCTCGGCCATGCGGGCCGGCCGCCCGGCCGGGACATCGAGCGCGAGCGCGAGGAGGCCAAGGGCGCAGATCGCCCCCAGCCCTAGCCTCTCGGAGCGTGACAGACTCATCCGACGAGGATGGCCGTTCGCGCCATGGCGTTCGCGCCATAGCCCTGCGGGTTCCAGTTCGCGGCGGCATGGGGCTGCATCTGCCCATTGCTGTCGGTCGCGCGGGTCCAGAGCTCGAAGTACCCGTCGGAGGGCAGCACCACCGCGCCCTGCCAGCGTTGCCAGGCATGGCGGTTCGGCGGAGCGTTCACGCGCATCTCGGTCCAGCTCGCACCGAAATCGGTGGAGACATGAACGGCGCGGACCGTGTTGTCCCCGGCCCAGGCCTGGCCGCGCAAGTCGAGCTGGCGGGTTCCGGCAGCCATGCGGGTGCCGTGGGCGATGTTGGTCAGCAGGCCGCGCACGGGCATGGAGGTCATATCCGCGAAGTCCGCGCCGTTGTTGGTGCTGCCGGGCACGATGGGGCGAGTGGGCAGGCGGTAGGAGGTGCCGCCCATGCCCGGCCCATCATGCGGCGTGGCGCGCAGGGTGATCCGGTTCAGCCACTTCTGGGAGAGGCTGCCCGGCCAGCCCGGGGTAACCAGCCGCACGGGATAGCCATGGATGGTCGGGATGGCCGCGCCGTTCAGGCGGAGGGCGATTAGGGTGGTGTCCTCCATCGCCTTTGCGATTGGCATGCCGCGGCTGATCGCCTGGCGCGCGGTATCGCCGGAGAGATGCGGGTCCGCTCCGAAATGGCCGGTGAAGCGGGCGGTGTCCTTGGGGCCGGCGGCGCGGATCACGTCGCGCAGACGCACGCCCGTCCACTCGCCGTTGGAGATGGCGCCGTTGCCCCATTGGTTGCCGCGGGTTTCCGGGTTGAAGGCAGCGCGGCCGTTGCCGCCGCATTCCATCTGTAGGCGGAGGGTGACCACCTCAAAGCGGCCTTCCAAATCACCAAGGGTGAGGTCGAGTGGGGTGTTCACCTCGCCGTCGATCTTCAGCCGCCAGGACTTCGGGTCGCCGGCGTGCCGCTCGGGGATGCCGCCATTGTTCCGGACGAAGAACTTGTCCGCTGGGGTCACGTCGTCGTCCAGCATCGCCTCGGGCGTCTCCGCCACCAGGGGGCGCTCGCCGAGAAGGATCAGGGGCGCCTTGCCGTCGAGGCGCAGCACGGTGGGGGAGCCGGCGCCCTGGGCGAGGGCCGCCGGAAGCAGGCCGGCCGGCATCCGGGCGGAAAAGGGGATGGTGGCGCCGAGCGCCGCGCCCATGGCGGCCAGGGCCGGCCCCTTCAGCGCGCCGCGGCGGCCGAAGGCGATGGCATCCGCGCGTTCCGGATCCCCTGCATAGAGTTCGCGCAGCGTGCGTTCACTGGCCATGTCATCTTTCTCCCCTGGGCGGTCTGCGCCGCGCCTTCTCCTGAAGGAGCCGGGTTCGGCCAGCCCTCAGTCCGCCCGCCATCATAGGCATCAACCCGCGCCGGAGACGACAGGTGCGCTCCCCTGGCCGCTTGATCTGCTCACCCCGACCGCCATGGCGCGTGCGGATTCTGCCTCGACCGTCCCCGTCCGCGTGTTGATGGAGGCCGCGGGGCGGGCGGTGGCCCGGGCGGCGATGGCGCGGTTCCGGCCTTGCCGGACGCTGGTGCTCGCCGGGCCGGGGAACAATGGCGGGGACGGCTATGTGGCCGCGCGGCTGCTGGAGGCCGCGGGATGGCCGGTGGCGGTGGCGGTCATGGCGCCACCGCGGTCTGGCGGGCCGGCAGCGGAGGCCGCGGCGCGGTGGCGCGGGCCGGTGGTTCCCTTCGCGGCGGGCGAGGCGGCGCGGGCGGGACTGGTGATCGATGCGCTTCTCGGGGGCGCGCCGTCGCGGCCGCTCTCCGAGGAGGCGGTCTCGGTGCTGAAGGCAGCAGGAGGGCCGATCCTGGCCGTGGACGTGCCGAGCGGGCTGGATGGCGCAACAGGGCAGACGGCCGGGCAGGTGGTGGCGGCGGAGCTGACGGTCACCTTCGCCCGGCTGAAGCCCGGGCATCTGTTGCTCCCGGGCCGCGGGCTATGCGGCGTGCTGCACCTGTCCGCCATCGGGCTCCCCGAGGCCGCGCTAGAGAAGGCGTTGGCAGGGGAGGGCGCGCGGAACTTCCGCAACGCACCCGGCCTGTGGCGCCTGCCGGCGCTGGACGCGGCCGGCCACAAATACGGGCGAGGGCATGTGGTGGTAGCGGGTGGGGCGATGGCCGGGGCGGCGCGGCTGGCGGCTTCGGCGGCGCGCCGGGCCGGGGCCGGGCTGGTGACCCTTGCGGCGACCGCCGAGGACGCGGCGGCCGCCTTTCGAGCGGGTGAGCCGGGGGTGATCGTCGCCGGACCGCCGGCCGCGCCGCTGCTGGAGGATGAACGACGCCGGGTCTGGGTTATCGGGCCGGGCCTGGCTCCGGATGAGGAAACGCGCGGCTTGCTGGCCGGTGCGATCGGGGCCGGGCGTACGGTGGTGGCGGATGCCGGGGCGCTGGGTGCCTGCGCCGGAAATCCGGAGGCGCTGCGGGGCGCCGCGATCCTGACGCCTCACGGCGGGGAGTTCTCCCGGCTGTTCGGGCCGGCGGGGCCGGACCGGCTGGCGGCGGCGCGCCGGGCTGCGGTCCTCGTGGGGGCGGCGGTGGTTCTGAAGGGGCCGGATACGGTGATCGCGGTGCCGGATGGGCGGGCGGCCATCAACCACAATGCGCCGCCGAGCCTTGCCACCGCGGGAACGGGAGATGTGCTGGCAGGGATCGCGGGCGGACTGCTAGCGCAGGGGATGGCGCCTTTCGAGGCGGCATGCGCCGCCGTCTGGCTGCAGGGCGCCGCAGCGCCGGATGGGCCGGGGGTGTTGGCGGAGGATGTGGTGGCAGGCATTGCCGGCGCGCTCGCGGCGGCGGCTGGCGCCGGAGACTGAGCCGTGGGGTGGTCCTGGCGCGTGATCCACCGGGCTGATTCGGGGGCGTGACGGGTCGTCCGGTTCGGCGGCGCTTGGAAAGACGGCGCCGTTGCGCTAAGGGCGCCCCCTTCGGCGCTGCGCGATGCGGGCGTGGTGGAACTGGCAGACACGCTGGATTTAGGTTCCAGTGGCGCAAGCCGTGGGGGTTCAAATCCCTCCGCCCGCACCAACCCTGCCTGGCGCCGCCCTGAATTGTCCTGGATGTGGAACTGAGCGAATGCAGGTGACGGAGCTCTCGGCCGAGGGGCTGAAGCGGTCCTTCTCGGTGGTGGTGCCGGCGACGGAGATCGAGGCGACGCGCGACAAGCGTCTTGCGGCCCTCGGGCGCGACCTGCGGATCCCCGGCTTCCGCCCGGGCAAGGTGCCGATGTCGGTGGTCAAGAAGCGCTACGGGACCGCGGTGACCGGCGAGGTGCTTGAGGAGCAGGTGCAGACGGCCACCCGCGACCTGCTGACCGGCCGCGGCCTGCGCCCGGCGCTCCAGCCGAAGGTCGAGCTCGTCGGCGAGTTCGCCGAGGGCCAGGACCTGGCCTTCAACATTGAGATGGAGGTGCTGCCCGAGATCCCGATGCCGGATTTCAGCGGCATCGAGATCGAGCGCCCGCGCGCCGAGCCCTCCGACGAGGAGGTCCAGAAGGCGGCCGACGGCCTGGCGGCGCGCAACGCCAAGCTCGAGGATGTGACCGAGGAGCGCCCGGCACAGAAGGGTGACGTCGTGGTCTCCGACTTCGTGGGCCGGCTGGTCGAGGGCGAAGGGGATGCCGCGGTCGTCGGCGAGCCCTTCCCGGGCGGCACGGCGCAGGAGATGCCGATCGAGGTGGGCGGCGAGGGCTTCATTCCCGGCTTCACCGAGGGGCTGGAGGGCATCCGCCCCGGCGAGACCCGCAAGATCCGCGTGGCCTTCCCCGACGCCTATGGCTCGTCCGAGTTGGCCGGGAAGCCTGCGGAGTTTGAAATCACCGCCAAGGCGCTGAAGACCCGCACGGCTTCGCCGGCCGATGACGAGTTCGCCAAGTCGCTTGGCCTGGAAAGCGCCGAGAAGCTCCGCGAGGAGCTGAAGAAGTCGATCCAGAGCGAGTATGACGGGCTGACCCGGCTGCGGGTGAAGCGCTCTCTGCTCGACCAGCTGGCCGACCGCGCCGACTTCGCGGTGCCCGAGGGCATGGTGGAAGCCGAGTTCGGCCAGATCTGGTCGCGCGTCGAGGAGGACCGCAAGGCGGGCCGCCTGGACGCCGAGGATGCCGGTAAGGACGAGGACACGCTGCGCGCCGAGTACCGGAAGATCGCCGAGCGGCGCATCCGGTTGGGCCTGCTGCTCTCCGAGATCGGGAGGGCGAACAACATCCAGGTCGGCCAGGACGAGCTGGCCCAGGCCATGCGGAACGAGGCAAGCCGGTATCCCGGCCAGGAGAAGCAGGTCTACGACTTCTTCCAGAAGAACCCGCAGGCGCTGGAGAACCTCCGTGCCCCGCTCTTCGAGGAGAAGGTGGTGGATTACATGCTGGAGCTGGCCAAGGTGACGGATAAGACCGTCACCCCGGCCGATCTGCAGGCCGCCTGACTTCTGCGCCGGGGCCGTAACCCCGGCGGATTTGCAAACCAGCGGATACAAGGCCCGCCCCCCTTTCCGAGGGGGGCGGGTTGCCCCATCTTGGGGATCGAAGATTGCCGGCGAGGGGGCCGGGCGGGTGCCGCGGCATGGCCGGGCACCTTTCCGGGCGGTGCCATCGGGGACGCACCCTTCCGCCGGCGAGGAAGGACAAGCTGATGACTCGCTCCGTATTCGTCGATCGCGACCCGGTGGAACTCTACAACAACTCCCTCGTGCCCATGGTGGTCGAGCAGACCGCCCGGGGCGAGCGCGCCTACGACATCTATTCGCGCCTGCTGAAGGAGCGGATCATCTTTCTGACGGGCCAGGTCTTCGACCAGGTCTCGTCGCTGATCTGCGCCCAGCTGCTGTTCCTGGAGAGCGAGAACCCGAACAAGGACATCGCCTTCTACATCAACAGCCCGGGCGGCGTGGTTTCGGCCGGCCTCGCGATGTACGACACGATGCAGTATATCCGCAGCCCGGTCTCGACCGTGTGCCTGGGCATGGCGGCCTCCATGGGCTCGCTGCTGCTGACGGCTGGCGAGAAGGGCAAGCGCTTCGCCCTGCCGAACAGCCGTATCATGGTCCACCAGCCCTCCGGCGGGGCCCAGGGCCAGGCGACGGATATCGAGATCCAGGCGCGGGAGATCCTCGACCTCCGCAAGCGGCTGAACCAGATATACGTCACCCATACCGGCCAGCCCGTCGAGGAGATCGAGCGCAAGCTCGAGCGCGACACCTACATGTCCGCCGAGGAGGCCCAGGCCTTCGGCCTGATCGACCAAGTGGTGTCCAAGCTGCCGGCCAGTGCCGCGGTATCGGCGCCGGCGGTCGAGGGCCCGCGCTCCTGATGGGTGGGCGCTGCCCCGGCCTGTTCGGGATCCGTTCCTGGGGTTGGGGCGGCGCCACCGTCATCAATTCGTCCCATGCTTCCCCGGAAGGGGGAGGAGGGTTATTCTGCCAGTCTGACGCCCCAGTCGCGCCGCCATCCGGACCGGCCAGGGGCGAGGAGCGCGCATGAGCAAGTCCGGCGATTCCAAGAACACCCTGTACTGCTCGTTCTGCGGGAAATCGCAGCACGAGGTCCGCAAGCTCATCGCGGGCCCGACCGTCTTCATCTGCGATGAATGCGTCGAGCTGTGCATGGACATCATCCGCGAGGAGCACAAAACCACCCTCGTGAAGTCCCGCGACGGGGTGCCGACGCCGAAGGAGATCTGCAAGGTCCTTGATGACTATGTCATCGGGCAGGAGCACGCGAAGAAGGTGCTCTCGGTGGCCGTGCACAACCACTACAAGCGGCTGGCCCATGGCGCCAAGAACGGCGAGGTGGAGATCGCGAAGAGCAACATCATGCTCGTCGGCCCCACCGGCTCGGGCAAGACGCTGCTGGCCCAGACCCTGGCCCGCATCCTCGACGTACCCTTCACCATGGCCGATGCGACGACGCTGACCGAGGCCGGCTATGTTGGCGAGGATGTCGAGAACATCATCCTCAAGCTGCTCCAGTCCGCGGATTACAACGTGGAGCGGGCGCAGCGCGGCATCGTCTATATCGACGAGGTCGATAAGATCTCCCGCAAGTCGGACAACCCCTCGATCACGCGCGACGTGTCGGGCGAGGGCGTTCAGCAGGCGCTGCTGAAGATCATGGAGGGCACGGTGGCCTCCGTCCCTCCCCAGGGTGGCCGGAAGCACCCCCAGCAGGAGTTCCTGCAGGTGGATACCTCCAACATCCTGTTCATCGTGGGCGGCGCCTTCGCGGGGCTCGAGAAGATCATCGCGGCAAAGGGCAAGGGCTCGGGGATCGGCTTCGGCGCCGAGGTCCGTGGTCCGGACGAGCGGCGGCCGGGTGCGGTGCTACGCGAGGTGGAGCCCGAGGACCTGCTGAAGTTTGGGCTGATCCCCGAGTTCATCGGCCGCTTGCCTGTCATCGCGACGCTCGAGGACCTGGACGAGAAGGCTCTCATCGAGATCCTGACCAAGCCGAAGAACGCCCTGCTGAAGCAGTACCAGCGGCTGTTCGAGATGGAGGGGACCAAGCTCACCTTCACCGAGGACGCCCTGAAGTCGGTGGCCACCCGTGCCATCCAGCGCAAGACCGGTGCCCGCGGGCTGCGCTCGATCATGGAGGGCATCCTGCTCTCGACGATGTTCGAGCTGCCGGGCCTCGACGAGGTCGAGGAGGTCGTGGTGAACAAGGAGGTGGCCGAGAACCGGGCACAGCCGCTGTTCATCTACGGTGAACGCGCGGCGGAGCAGACTAGCGCCTGAGGCCTGGAGGCCTGCTCCGCGCGGCTGGGGCACTCTTATTGCATAGCCCCCTATCATCCGGGGCGTCGCCCCGCCGTTGCGGGTGAGGCGCCCCGGTACCACATAGGGTTCATTCCCGTGGCGTCGGGAACGTGCCCGATCGGGGCGTTTCCGCGCCGGCTGTCTTAGCGAGGTCCCCATGGCGGATTCTGGTAATCAAGGCGGGTCGGAGCTGGTTCGGGGCGAGGCGCTGCCCGTCCTACCCCTGCGCGACATCGTCGTTTTCCCCCACATGATCGTTCCCCTCTTCGTGGGGCGCGAGAAGTCTGTTCGTGCGCTGGAATCCGTCATGCGGGAGGACAAGCAGATCCTCCTCCTGGCGCAGCGCAACGCGGCGCAGGACGATCCCGGTTCGGACGACCTGTTCGATGTCGGCACCGTCTCGACGGTGCTGCAGCTCCTCAAGCTGCCCGATGGTACCGTGAAGGTGCTGGTCGAGGGTGGCCGCCGCGCGCGCGTGGTGGGTTGGAAGGAGACCGGCAGCCACTTCGAGGCCTATGCGGAGCCGATCGAGGAGGCCAGCCCCGAGGCTCGCGAGGTTGAGGCGCTGAGCCGCTCCGTCGTCGGGCAGTTCGAGGGGTATATCAAGCTCAACAAGAAGATCGCGCCCGAGGTGCTGGTCTCGATCAATCAGATCGAGGAGCCGGCCAAGCTGGCCGATACGGTCGCTGCCCATCTGAACCTGAAGATTGCCGAGAAGCAGGAGCTGCTCGAGACGATCGGGGTGACGGCGCGGCTGGAGCGGGTCTTCGCTCATATGGAGAGCGAGATCGGCGTTCTTCAGGTGGAGAAGCGCATCCGGAACCGCGTGAAGCGGCAAATGGAGAAGACGCAGCGCGAGTACTATCTGAACGAGCAGATGAAGGCCATTCAGAAGGAGCTTGGTGAGGGCGAGGAGGGCAAGGACGAGATTGCCGAGCTCGAGGCCAAGATCAAGAAGACCGGCCTGTCCACCGAGGCTCGCGAGAAGGCGATGGGCGAGCTGAAGAAGCTGCGCGGCATGTCGCCGATGTCGGCCGAGGCGACCGTTGTCCGCAATTACCTCGACTGGATGCTGACCATCCCCTGGAAGAAGCGCACGAAGGTGCGGATCGACCTTGAGGAGGCACAGCGGGTTCTGGATGCCGACCATTACGGCCTGGACAAGGTCAAGGAGCGGATCATCGAGTACCTCGCGGTCCAGAGCCGGTCGAAGAAGATCCGCGGCCCGATCCTATGCCTCGTCGGCCCTCCGGGTGTCGGCAAGACCTCGCTCGGCAAGTCGATTGCCAAGGCGGTGAACCGCAACTTCGTTCGCATGTCGCTCGGCGGCGTGCGCGACGAGGCGGAGGTGCGCGGCCATCGGCGGACCTATATCGGCTCCATGCCCGGCAAGGTCATTCAGGGCATGAAGAAGGCGAAGACATCCAACCCGCTGTTCCTGCTGGACGAGATCGACAAGCTCGGCGCCGACTGGCGCGGGGACCCGTCCTCGGCCCTGCTGGAGGTGCTGGATCCCGAGCAGAACGGGACCTTTGCCGACCACTACCTGGAGGTCGATTACGACCTGTCGGACGTGATGTTCATCACGACCGCCAACTCGCTGAAGATGCCCCAGCCGCTGCTGGACCGCATGGAGATCATCCGAATCCCCGGCTACACCGAGGATGAGAAGATCGGCATCTCCCGCCGCCACCTGATCGGCAAGGTCATCGAGGCGAACGGGCTAAAGCCGGGCGAGCTGAGCGTGTCCGACGACGCGGTGCGCGACCTCGTGCGCTACTACACGCGGGAGGCGGGCGTCCGCAGCCTGGAGCGCGAGATCGGTGGGCTGGCCCGCAAGGCCGTGCGCGAGATTGTTTCCGGCAAGGTCAAGACGGTGGAGATCACCGCCGAGAACCTCGGCAAGTATGCCGGCGTGCGGAAGTTCCGCTACGGCGAGGCCGAGGCCGAGGACATGGTTGGTGCCGTCACCGGCCTCGCCTGGACCGAGGTGGGTGGCGAGATCCTAACCATCGAGTCGGTGCTGCTGCCGGGCAAGGGTGCCATCAAGCACACCGGCAAGCTGGGCGACGTGATGCAGGAGAGCGTCTCGGCGGCCGTGTCCTATGTCCGCAGCCGCTCGACGGCCTTCGGCATCAAGCCGACGATCTTCGAGAAGCGGGACATCCACGTCCACGTGCCGGAGGGTGCGACGCCGAAGGACGGTCCGTCCGCGGGCATTGCGATGGCGACCAGCATCGTCTCGATCCTGACGGGCATCCCGGTCCGCAAGGATGTGGCGATGACGGGCGAGATCACGCTGCGGGGCCGGGTGCTTCCGATCGGCGGGTTGAAGGAGAAGCTGCTCGCGGCACTGCGCGCCGGGGTAGGGACGGTCTTCATCCCGAAGGAGAACGAGAAGGACCTGGCGGATATCCCGGAGAGCGTGACCAAGGTGCTGAAGGTCATCCCGGTTGCCCATGTGGACGAGGTGATCTCCCAGGCCCTGGTGCGCCGGCCCGAGCCGATCGACTGGGTTGAGCCGGAAGAGGTTCCGCCCTCCAAGCCGGCCGCCGGTGATCCGACCGGTGCCAGCTTGCCGCACTGAGACCGCACGGGCAGTACGGCCCGAGGTGCACTTGGGACGGGGCATTGGCATTCAGCCGGTGCCCCGTCCTCGCTTCTGGGGCAGCGTTGACGGGCGGGGATGGGGCTGAATACTCTCTCGCGCTGCCGAGGTGCCTGTAGGGCGCTTGGAATGCTCGATCGGCGATGCTGGAATGCGGGCGCTTAGCTCAGCGGTAGAGCGCCTCGTTTACACCGAGGATGCCGGGGGTTCGAATCCCTCAGCGCCCATTCCTGCAACGATCCCGTACTCGGGTTGACAGGCCATGCGGCAGGCCATAAACGGCCCTCACGTCGCTTGCGGGTGTAGCTCAGTTGGTTAGAGCGCCGGCCTGTCACGCCGGAGGTCGCGGGTTCGAGCCCCGTCACTCGCGCCACGCGACGCGATCAAGACGCCGCCCCTTGGGGCGGCGTTTTGCGTTTCGGGGTCTGGGCCACGTGGCCGCTTCCGTCGCTGCGCAGCGTCTTGCGAATGGCTCGCAAGCATTGATTACGCTGCATTCATTGTGCTGGAATGAATGGCGGGGCCTATGGCCGAAGCTCCGGATGACCTATATTAGATCTGCGTTGCGCTGCGGCATGGCTTCAGCGCCCATGGGCGTATCCGGTGGTCCGCAAGTGCCCTCGGCTGCCCTAGAGCTCCGAGGGGCAAGATGACCCAGCCGCTGCTGGCCAATTACTTCCCGATCCTGGTTTTCCTGGGAATCGCTGCCGCGATCAGCATCGCCATGGTGGGCGGGTCGGTCCTGGCTGCGCGCCAGAAACCGGACGCGGAGAAGCTGTCCACCTATGAGTGCGGCTTCGAGCCTTTCGAGGACACCCGTCACCGTTTCGACGTGCGATTCTACCTCGTGGCGATCCTGTTCATCATCTTCGACCTTGAGGTGGCCTTCCTCTTCCCATGGGCGGTGTCGCTGGGCGGGATCGGTTGGCTGGGCTTCCTCTCTATGATGGGCTTCCTGGGCCTGCTGACGGTCGGCTTCGTGTACGAGTGGCGCAAGGGCGCGCTGGACTGGGAATGAGTCGCGCGATGCGCGGCGAGACGGGCCCTGCGGCCCGCAAGGAAACAACGCGCGGTGTCGCGCGGAGGACGATGCGATGAGCGGCGTCAGGACTGAGGACGGACAGGTAGCCTGGAACGGCCAGGCCCTTCCCCCGGGGCCCGAGCAGGATGCTGTCCTGCAAGGCGTGACGGGTGAGATCGAGGAGAAGGGCTTCGTTGTCGCCAACCTGGACAAAGTGGTGAACTGGGCCCGCACGGGCAGCCTATGGCCGATGACCTTCGGCCTGGCCTGCTGCGCCGTGCCGATGATCCACGCCTATATGGCGCGCTACGACCTCGACCGGTTCGGCGTGATCCCCCGAGGGTCACCGCGCCAGTCGGACGTGATGATTGTGGCCGGCACGCTGACCAACAAAATGGCCCCCGCGCTGCGCCGGGTTTACGACCAGATGAGCGAGCCGCGCTGGGTCATCTCCATGGGCAGCTGCGCCAATGGTGGTGGCTATTATCACTGGAGCTACAGCGTGGTCCGCGGCTGCGACCGCATCGTGCCCGTGGACGTCTACGTGCCGGGCTGCCCGCCCACGGCGGAAGCGCTGGTCTACGGCATCATGCAGCTGCAGAAGAAGATCCGTCGTACGGGGACTATCCTCCGTGGCTGAGCTTTCCCCGAACCTGTCCCTCCTCGGCGAGCAGGTCGCTGCCGCCTTGCCTGTTGGCGCGGTGACCGAGGCCTACGTGGCGCGCGGCGCCGAACTGGTGCTTCGCATCCGCCGCGAATCGGTGCGGACGGTGATGGCGATCCTGCGCGCCGATCCGCGCTTCGCCTTCGAGCAGCTGATGGACCTGTGTGGCGTGGACTGGCCCGAGCGGCCGGAGCGCTTCGAGGTGGTTTGGAACCTGCTGTCGCTGACGCATAACCACCGCATCCGCGTGACCACCACGACGGACGAAGTGCAGCCCATTCCGAGCGTAACCGCGATATGGCCGACCGCCGGCTGGTTTGAGCGCGAGGCCTGGGACATGTACGGCATCGCCTTCGAGGGAAATGTCGACTTGCGGCGCCTGCTGACGGATTACGGCTTCCAGGGGCATCCGCTGCGCAAGGACTTTCCGCTGACCGGCCATGTCGAGGTTCGCTACGACGCCGAGCGTCGCGCGGTGGTCTATGAGCCCGTGAAGCTGACACAGGATTTCCGCAACTTTGACTTCCTATCTCCGTGGGAGGGCATGACGACCCTGCCGGGTGACGAGAAGGTTCATCTCAACCGTATTGCGCCGCCGCCTGCCTCGCTTCTCGAGAAGCCGGACGCGGAGAACCCCACATGAGCCTTACAACCGGCGACGCCATCCCCGTTGATGTCAGCCCCGAGGACGTGCAGACGCGCCGCGTGGAGCTGGACAGCCACACGCTGAACTTCGGCCCACAGCACCCTGCCGCGCATGGCGTGCTGCGTCTCATCCTCGAGATGAAGGGCGAGGTGATCGAGCGTGCGGATCCGCATATTGGGCTGCTGCATCGCGGCTCCGAGAAGCTGATCGAGTACAAGACCTACATCCAGGCGATGCCGTATTTCGACCGGCTCGATTACGTCTCCCCGATGTGCATGGAGCATGTCTTCGCGCTGGGGCAGGAACGGCTGCTGGGCATCGAGGTGCCGCTGCGGGCGCAGTACATCCGCGTGCTGTTCGCCGAGATCACGCGCATTCTGAACCATCTGCTGAACATCACGACCTATGCGCTGGACTGCGGTGCGATTACGCCGCCGCTCTGGGGCTTCGAGCAGCGCGAGATCCTGTTGGAATTCTACGAGCAGGTTTCGGGCAGCCACTACCACGCCAACTATTTCCGACCGGGCGGCGTGAATCGCGATCTGCCGGCGGGGCTAACTGATCGTATCCGCGCCTGGGCAAAGGGCTTCCCGAAGTTTATCGACGATCTGGACGGGCTGCTAACGGGCAATCGTATCTTCAAGCAGCGCACCGTCGACATCGGCGTGATGACGGCTGAGCAGGCGATGGAGTGGGGCTTCTCCGGTCCGTGCCTGCGCGCCTCGGGCATGGCCTGGGATCTGCGGCGCCAGCAGCCCTATGACGTGTACGATCGCATGGAGTTCGAGATCCCGGTCGGCCGGCATGGCGACTGCTTCGATCGCTACCTCGTCCGCATGGCCGAGATGCGCGAGAGCCTGAAGATCATCCACCAGTGCCTGGACCAGATGCCTGAAGGCCCTGTGAAGGTGCAGGACAACAAGATCACCGGCCCGCGCCGCGGCGAGATGAAGCGTTCGATGGAATCGCTGATCCATCACTTCAAGCTCTACACCGAAGGCTACCACGTGCCCGCCGGCGAGACCTACACGGCCGTCGAGGCGCCGAAGGGCGAGTTCGGCGTGTACCTGGTGGCTGATGGGACCAACCGGCCCTATCGCTGCAAGATCCGCGCGCCGGGCTTCGCGCATCTCCAGGCCATGGAGGTGCTGTCCAAGGGGCACATGCTGGCGGATGCGGTTGCGGTGATCGGCAGCCTCGACATCGTTTTTGGAGAGATCGACCGGTGACCGAAGGAGCCGTCGACCACCTCGACCCCAACTGGCGCAACAGCCAGGCCGAGCCGGACAGCTTTGCGTTCGACGATGAGAGCGAGGCGCAGATCGCCAAAATTCTCGCGCGCTATCCGGAGGCGAAGAAGGCCTCGGGCGTGATCCCGCTTCTCTACGTCGTGCAGAAGCAGATGGGCCGGCAGACCGGCAGCGCCTGGGTACCGAAGATCGCGATGGACAAGGTGGCGGAGCGCCTCGGCATGGCGCCCATCCGCGTCTTCGAGGTCGCCACCTTCTACTTCATGTTCAACACCAAGCCGATCGGGCGCTTCCACCTCCAGGTCTGCGGCACGACGCCGTGCATGCTGCGCGGGTCGGACGACGTGCTGCGCGCCTGCAAGGATGCCGGGCACCTGAAGGGCTATGGCGACACCAGCGACGACGGGCTTTTCACAATGACCGAGGTGGAGTGCCTCGGGGCCTGCGTGAACGCGCCGGTGCTGCAGGTGGATGACGATTACTACGAGGACCTGGACTACGACCGCACCGTCCAGCTGCTCGAAGCCCTCAAGCGCGGCGAGCGTCCTTCGCCGGGCAGCACCATCGGCCGCGAGACGAGCGCGCCGGTGGGTGGCCGCCTGACGCTGCTCGACGTTCCCGGAGAAGGTTGAAATGGCCCTTCAGGACAAGGATCGCATCTTCACCAACCTCTACGGCACCCAGCACTGGGGCCTGGAGGCGGCGCAGAAACGCGGGAACTGGGACGGCACCAAGGCGCTCATCGCCAAAGGCCGCGATTGGATCATCGAGGAGGTTAAGCAGTCCGGTCTGCGCGGCCGCGGCGGCGCCGGCTTCCCGACGGGGCTGAAGTGGTCCTTCATGCCCAAGTCCAACCCGGACAACCTGCCGGTGTATCTCGTCGTCAACTCCGACGAGTCCGAGCCCGGCACCTGCAAGGATCGCGACATCCTTCGCCACGATCCGCACACGCTGATCGAGGGCTGCCTGTTCGCGGCCGTCGCGATGGGTGCGACCGCGGGCTACATCTATGTGCGCGGCGAGTACTACAAGGAGCACCTGGTGCTGCAGGCCGCGATCGACGAGGCCTATGCGGCGGGGCTGCTCGGCAAGAATGCGGCGGGCACGGGCTACGACTTCGAGCTCTACGTGCATCGTGGCGCCGGCGCGTATATCTGCGGCGAGGAGACGGCGCTTATCGAGTCCCTCGAGGGCAAGAAGGGCATGCCGCGTCTTAAGCCGCCCTTCCCGGCGGCGGTGGGCCTCTACGGGCGCCCGAGCACGGTGAACAACGTCGAGACAATCGCGGTGGTGCCGACCATCTTGCGGCGTGGCGGGGCCTGGTTCGCGGGCTTCGGGCGGCCGAAGAACTCGGGCACCAAGATCTTCTGCATCCAAGGGCATGTGAACAAGCCCTGCAATGTGGAGGAGGAGATGAGCATGCCGCTGCGCGAGCTCATCGAGCGCCATGCCGGCGGCGTACGCGGGGGCTGGGACAACCTGCTCTGCGTCATTCCTGGCGGCTCCTCAACGCCGCTCTTGCCGAAGCATGTCTGCGACGACGTTCTGATGGATTTCGACGCGCTGCGCGAGCACAAGTCGGGTCTCGGCACCGCGGGTGTGATCGTGATGGACAAGTCCACCGACCTGATCCGCGCGATCGCCCGGCTGTCCAAGTTCTACAAGCATGAGAGCTGCGGCCAGTGCACGCCGTGCCGCGAGGGCATGGGCTGGGTCAGCCGCATGATGGACCGCATGGTCGAGGGCCGCGCCGAGATCGACGAGATCGACCTGCTCGAGGACATTACGAAGCGTATCGAGGGGCACACGATCTGCGCGCTCGCCGATGGCGGCGTGTGGCCGGTGCAGGGGCTGATCCGCCACTTCCGCCCGATGATGGAAGAGCGCATCGCCGAGTATAAGACCAGGCATGCCGCGCGGGTCTTCCCGATGGCTGCGGAGTAGGAACCATGAGCGAAGTGAAGCTCATCAAGGTCACGGTGGATGACCAGGAGATCGAGGTGCCGCTGGGCGCCACGGCTCTCCAGGCTGCGGAGCTGGCGGGGAAGGAGATCCCCCGCTTCTGCTACCACGAGCGCCTGTCCATCGCCGGTAACTGCCGCATGTGCCTCGTCGAGGTGGAGAAGGCGCCGAAGCCGGTGGCTTCCTGTGCCTTCCCGGTCATGGAAGGCATGAAGATCATCACGGACAGCCCGGGCGTGCGCAACGCGCGGCGCGGCGTGATGGAATTCCTGCTGATCAACCACCCGCTTGATTGCCCGATCTGCGACCAGGGTGGCGAGTGCGACCTGCAGGATCAGGCGATGGCCTATGGCGGCGACCACAGCCGCTACCACGAGCACAAGCGCTCGGTGACGGATAAGTATTTCGGCCCGCTGATCAAGCCGATCATGACGCGCTGCATCCAGTGCACGCGCTGCGTCCGCTTCTCGACCGAGGTCGCCGGCGTTTCCGAGCTGGGCGCGGTCAGCCGCGGCGAGGCGATGGAGATCACCACCTATGTGGAGAAGGCGATCTCCTCCGAGCTGTCGGGCAACCTGATCGACATCTGCCCGGTGGGTGCGCTGACCAGCCGTCCTTACGCCTTCATGTCGCGTCCTTGGGAGCTGACCAAGACGGACAGTGTCGACGTGCTGGACGCAAATGGCACCAACATCCGCGTCGACAGCCGCGGGCCGGACGTGCTGCGCATCCTGCCCCGCGTGCATGAGGACGTGAACGAGGAGTGGATGGCCGATCGTGGCCGCTTCTCCTTCGACGCGCTGAAGCACCGCCGGCTGGACCGACCCTGGGTGAAGCGCGACGGCAAGCTGCGGCCGGCGAGCTGGCCGGAGGCCTTCACCGCGATCGCCGCCAAGCTGAAGGGCCTTCCGGGCGGCCGGATTGGCGCCGTGGCCGGTGGGTTGGCCGATGCGGAAAGCATGGTCGCGCTGAAGGACCTGATGGCGGCACTGGGTTCGACGAACCTGGACTGCCGTGAGGACGGGGCGGCGTTGGATGGCTCCGAGCGCGCTTTCTACCTGTTCAACACCTCGATCGCCGGCATCGACCAGGCGGACGCGCTGCTGGTGATCGGCGGCAATCCCCGCCGGGAGGCGCCGGTGCTGAACTCGCGCATCCGGCGGCGGGTGATGAACGGCCATATGCCGGTCGGCGTGATCGGGCCGGAGGCGGAGCTCACCTATCCTGTCACCTATCTTGGTGACACACCGGATCTGCTGGGCAGCGTGATGGACGGCGCCTTCGGCGACGTACTGCGCAACGCCAAGCGCCCGATGATCCTGCTGAGCCGTGGCGCGCTTGCGCGGCCGGACGGCGCGGCGGTGCTGGCCTCCGCTTGGGCGCTGGCGCAATCCATCGGCGCGATCGGTGCCGAGTGGAACGGCTTCAACCTGCTGCACACGCAGGGAGGTCAGGTCGGTGCGCTCGATCTCGGCTTCCTGCCGGGGCAGGGGGGCAAGGATCTCGGCGCCATGCTCGGCGGCGGGGTGGATGCGCTCTGGCTTCTCGGGGCGGACGGGTTCGACCCGTCTCTGATCGGGCCGGAGACCTTCGTGATCTACCAGGGCCATCACGGCGACCGCGCTGCGGCGCGGGCCGACGTGATCCTCCCGGGGTGCACCTATCTCGAGAAGGACGGCACCTATGTGAGCACGGAGGGGCGGGTCCAGCGTGGCCGTCGCGCCGTGTTCGGCCCGGGCGAGGCGCGGGAAGACTGGAAGATCCTGCGGGCGGCGAGCGAGCTGCTCGGCCACCCGCTGCCCTATGACGACTGGCCCGCGATCCGCGAGCGGCTGGTGCAGGTGAACCCGGTGTTCGGCCGGGTGGACGAGGTGCCGGCGCCGGCACCGGTTTCGGCCAGCCCCGCCGGTGACGCCTCCGCCCTGGGCAGCGAGACCTTCGGCATGACGGTGACGAACTACTGGCAGTTCGACGCCATCAGCCGCGCTAGCGACGTGATGGCGACCTGCGCCCGAGAGTACGGGCCGGTTCCGGCGATGGCGGCCGAGTGATGGACGGCTTTCTCAACACCCCCATCGGTGTGCTGTCGCTGACGGTCGCGCAGGCGCTCGCGCTGCTGGTGCCGCTGCTGATTGGGGTGGCCTACATGACCTGGGCCGAGCGCAAGATCATGGCGGCGATGCAGCTGCGTCGCGGGCCGAATGTGGTGGGCCCCTTCGGCCTGCTGCAGCCCTTCGCCGACGCGCTGAAGATGCTGATGAAGGAGACCATCGTGCCCACGGGTGCGAGCCGCGTCCTCTTCATCATGGCGCCGATGCTGACCTTCGTGCTGGCCATGATCGCCTGGGCGGTGATCCCGGTGAACGAGGGCTGGGCGATCGCCGACATCAATGTCGGCGTGCTCTACCTCTTCGCGATCTCCTCGCTTGGCGTGTACGGCATCATCATCGCGGGCTGGGCGTCGAACTCGAAATACGCCTTCCTCGGCGCGCTCCGCTCGGCGGCGCAGATGGTGTCCTACGAGGTCTCGATGGGCTTCGTCATCGTCACCGTGCTGCTCTGCGTGGGGTCGCTGAACCTGACGGACATCGTGCTGGCGCAGAAAGGGATGTGGTTCTTCATTCCGCTGTTTCCGATGTTCATCATCTTCTTCATCTCCACCCTGGCGGAGACGAACCGGGCACCCTTCGATCTGCCCGAGGGTGAGTCGGAGCTGGTGGCCGGGTTCTTCGTGGAATACTCGGCGATGACCTTCGCCCTGTTCTTCCTCGGCGAGTACGCGAACATGATCCTCATGTCCTCGCTCACCACCATCCTGTTCCTGGGTGGGTGGCTGCCACCCTTTGACGTGGCGCCGCTGAACTGGGTGCCCGGGCCGATCTGGTTCATCCTCAAGATCTGCCTCTGCCTGTTCACCTTCGTCTGGGTCCGCGCGACCTTCCCGCGCTACCGCTACGATCAGCTCATGCGGCTGGGCTGGAAGGTGTTCCTGCCGATTAGCCTTCTCTGGCTGGTGCTCACAGCGGGCGCGCTGAAGGTTTTCGGATGGTTGCCCGCATGACCCGCCCCAACACCGCTAGCAAGAAGGTCCGCCCCTGATGGCGACGCTCGACAAGGTCGCGCGCGGCCTCCTGCTCGGGGAAATTGTCTCCGGCATGATGCTGACGCTCCGGGCATTCTTTCAGCCCAAGGCGACGATCAACTATCCCAATGAGCGCTCCCCGCTCAGCCCGCGCTTTCGCGGCGAGCACGCGCTGCGGCGCTACCCCAATGGGGAGGAGCGCTGCATTGCCTGCAAGCTGTGCGAGGCGGTGTGCCCTGCCGTCTGCATCACCATCGAGGCCGAGCCGCGCGAGGATGGGTCCCGGCGCACGACACGCTACGACCTCGACATGACGAAATGCATCTATTGCGGCCTGTGTGAGGAGGCCTGCCCTGTTGATGCTATCGTTCTTGGTCCGAACCTGGAGTTCGCGACCGAGACGCGCGAGGAGCTGTTCTACGACAAGCAGAAGCTTCTCGATAACGGCGACCGCTGGGAGCCCATGCTCGCCGCGCGCCTGAAGGCGGATGCGCCCTACAGATGATTACGGGTCTTGCCTTCTATGCCTTCGCGGCGGTGCTGATCGCCAGCGCCGTGATGGTCGTCACCAGCCGGAATCCGGTGCACAGCGTGCTGTACTTGATTCTCGGCTTCTTCAACGCGGCCGCGCTGTTTCTCATCGCCGGCGCCGAGTTCCTGGCGATGATCCTGGTCATCGTCTATGTCGGCGCCGTCGCTGTGCTGTTCCTATTTGTGGTGATGATGCTGGACATCGACTTCGCGCGTCTCCGCGAGGGTTTCCAGCGCTACGCCCCGATCGGTGCGGTGATCGGCGGCATCCTATTCCTCGAGCTAGTTTTTGTTCTCGGCGCCTGGCAGTCCAGCGGTGCCGCCGAGGGGCTGCGGCTGCATCCGGCACCGGAGGGCGTGCAGAACACTGCCGCCATCGGGCGGGTGCTCTATACGGAATACGTGTTCCTGTTCCAGGGCGCGGGGCTGATCCTGCTGGTCGCCATGATCGGTGCCATCGTGCTGACGCACCGCGAGAGCGCGCGCAGCCGCCGGCAGGACATTTCGGCCCAGGTTGCCCGCCGCACGCATCTCGACATGGCCAGCGTTCCGGTCGGGGCTTCCATCGGGCAGTTGGGCATTTTGCGGCCGCCGCTGCCGGAGGAGCAGAAGCCGAAGGTCATCGCCGACGGGCATGATGACCACGGCCATGGGGCAGGGGGGCACCACTGATGCTCGAGATCGGCCTCGGCCACTATCTCACGGTGGGCGCGATCCTCTTCGTGCTCGGGATCTTCGGCATCTTCCTGAATCGGAAGAACATCATCGTCATCCTCATGTCGGTGGAGCTGATCCTGCTCTCGGTGAACCTGAACCTGGTGGCCTTCTCGGCCCGGCTCGGGGATTTGACGGGACAGATCTTCGCCATGTTCATCCTGACCGTGGCCGCCGCCGAAGCGGCGATCGGCCTTGCGGTCGTCGTCATCTATTTCCGCAACCGCGGCAGCATCGAGGTGGAAGACGTGTCCACCCTGAAGGGTTAGGCGCCATGTTCGTCGGTGCCGTTTTCTTCCCGCTGCTCGGCGGGTGCTTGGCCGGGTTCTTCGGCCGGTGGCTGGGTGACCGGCTGGCCATGTGGGTCTCGGTCGGCTGCATGGTGCTGGCCGCCATCTGTGGCGTCTCGGCTTTCATCGAGGTCGGGCTGCACTCCGCGCCCCGCACCGTGACCATCTCGGAGTGGATCAATGTCGGCGGGCTGACCGTCGACTGGGCGCTCCGCTACGACACGCTGAGCGCGATGATGGTCGGGATGATCACCTTCATCTCCACCTTCATCCATCTCTACAGCGTCGGCTACATGTCGCATGACGCGACGCCGCCGCGTTTCTTCGCCTATCTCGGCCTGTTCACCTTCGCCATGCTGATGCTGGTGACGGCGGACAACTTGGTCCAGCTTTTCTTTGGCTGGGAGGGCGTCGGCCTCGCGAGCTACCTCCTCATTGGCTACTGGTACGATCGTGAGAGCGCGAACCGGGCTGCGATGAAGGCCTTCATCGTGAACCGCGTGGGCGACCTGTTCTTCATGCTGGGCATGGCGCTGACCTTCTGGACCTTCGGGGCCCTGAACTTCGGCGACATCTTCCCCCGCGTGGAGGAGCTGCGCGGCGCCACCTTCGCCGGACTGCCGGCCCTCGAGGTCATCGCGGTGCTGCTGTTCCTCGGCGCCTGCGGCAAGTCGGCGCAGCTGGGGCTGCACACCTGGCTGCCGGACGCGATGGAGGGCCCGACGCCGGTTTCCGCGCTGATCCATGCGGCGACGATGGTCACGGCCGGCGTGTTCCTGCTGGCGCGCATGTCGCCGATCTTCGAGTACGCCCCGAACGCGCTCACCCTGGTGACCATCGTCGGTGCCTCGACGGCGATCTTCGCCGCGACGATCGGCTGCGTTCAGACCGACATCAAGCGCATCATCGCCTATTCGACCTGCTCGCAGCTCGGCTACATGTTCTTCGCCATCGGCGTCGGCGCGTATCAGGCGGCAGTGTTTCACCTCTTCACCCATGCCTTCTTTAAGGCGCTGCTGTTCCTATCCGCGGGCTCGGTCATCCACGCCATGTCGGATGAGCAGGACATACGGAAGATGGGCGGCATCTGGACCAAGATCCCCGTTACCTACGCGGTGATGTGGATCGGCAGCCTGGCTCTTGCCGGTATTCCCTTTTTCGCCGGCTACTACTCGAAGGACATGATCCTGGAGAGCGCCTTCGCCGCCCATACGGGCGCGGGAATGTACGCGTTCGCCATGGGCCTGATCGCGGCCTTCCTCACTGCCTTTTACTCCTGGCGCCTGCTGATCCTGACGTTCCACGGCAAGCCGCGGGCGGATCACCATGTGATGGAGCACGTGCATGAGAGCCCGGCGGTGATGCTTATCCCGCTCCTGGTTCTCGCCCTGGGCGCGCTGTTCACCGGGGCCGCTTTCCATGAGCTGTTCATCGGCCATCATCAGGCCGAGTTCTGGAACGGTGCCATCTTCAACGCCGCGCATAACCATGTGCTGCACGCAGCACATGAGGTGCCCGAATGGGTACCGCTGGCGCCGACAGTAATGGCCGTCGCCGGCATTGCGCTCGCCTATCTGTTCTACATGTTCGCGCCGGGTCTCCCAGCGCGGCTGGCGGCCGCCCTTCCGGGTCTGCACCGCTTTCTGCTGCACAAGTGGTACTTTGACGAGCTGTACGACATGATCTTTGTCCGCCCCTTCCGCCGGCTGGCGCAGCTGTTCTGGAAAGTGGGTGATGCAACGATCATTGATGGCGTGCCGAATGGCGTTGCCGCCGTGACCGTGGATGCGGCGCGCGGCGTGGCGCGCTTCCAGACCGGGCGAGTGGCGAACTACGCCTTCACCATGATCGCGGGTCTCGTGGTCTTCGTCTCCGTTATCTTCCTGGGCTTCACCCGATGAACGCCGCCGGCTTCCCGCTGCTCTCGCTACTCACCTTCCTGCCACTGGCAGGGGTGCTGGCGATCCTCTGCGTCCGTGGCGACGAGGCGACCGTTGCCTCGAACGCTCGCTGGACGGCGCTCTGGACCAGCCTGATCGTCTTCGTGCTGTCCCTCATCCTTTGGTTCCGCTTTGACCCTAAGGTGACGGAGGCGCAGTTTGTCGAGCAGCTGTCCTGGCTGCCCGAGTTCGGCGTGAACTACCATATGGGCGTGGACGGCATTTCGATGCTCTTTGTCCTGCTCTCCACCCTGCTGACGCCGATCTGCATCCTCGCCTCCTGGGAGGCGGTGCAGACGCGGGTGCGGGAGTACATGATCGCCTTCCTCGTCCTCGAGACGATGATGGTCGGCATGTTCTGCGCGCTCGACCTCATCATCTTCTATGTCTTCTTTGAGGGCGTGCTGATCCCGATGTTTCTCATCATCGGGGTCTGGGGCGGGCAGCGGCGCGTCTATGCCGCTTTCAAGTTCTTCCTATACACGCTGCTCGGCTCGGTGCTAATGCTGCTGGCGATCCTGGCGCTCTGGTATCAGGCCGGCACCACGGATATTGCCGGGCTGATGGCGCACGGCGTGTCGTCCTCCTGGCAGTACTGGATGTTCCTCGCCTTCTTCGCCTCCTTCGCGGTGAAGGTGCCGATGTGGCCGGTTCATACCTGGCTGCCAGACGCTCACGTTGAAGCGCCGACGGCCGGCTCCGTCATCCTGGCTGGCGTGCTGCTGAAGATGGGCGGCTACGGCTTCCTGCGCTTCTCGATCCCGCTCTTCCCCGAGGCGTCGCAGTACTTCGCGCCGATGATGTTCGCGCTCTCCGTGGTGGCGGTGATCTACACCAGCCTCATCGCCTTCGCGCAGGAGGACATGAAGAAGCTGATTGCCTATTCCTCGGTGGCGCATATGGGCATCGTTACGATTGGGCTTTTCACCTTCAACCAGCAGGGCATCTCGGGCGCGCTATTCACGATGCTTGCGCATGGCGTGGTTTCCGGGGCGCTCTTCCTCTGTGTCGGCGTGCTGTATGATCGCGTGCACTCGCGCGAGATCGCCCGCTACGGCGGCGTTGCCAAGATCATGCCGGTCTACGCGATGGTGTTCATGCTCTTCACCATGGCCAGCGTCGCTCTGCCGGGCACGGCCAACTTCCCCGGTGAGTTCCTGGTCATCGCTGGCGCCTGGCGCTCCTCGGGCTGGGTGGCGCTGGGTGCAGGCATGGGGATGATCCTCGGTGCCGCCTATATGCTGTGGCTGTACCGGCGCGTGGTCTTCTCCCGCATCGCCCGGGATGAGGTGCGGAACCTGATCGACCTCTCCCCGCGGGAGATCGCGATTTTTGCACCCTTGATCTTCCTGACCCTCTGGATGGGCCTCTACCCGTCCTCCTTCACCAATGTCTGGGAAGCTTCTGTCGCCGCACTTGTCGAGCGGCACGAAGCAGCCCTGGCCGCGCCGCGCCTGGCAGGGCTGTGAGACGATGAACTGGACCCTCGCCCTTCCGGAAATCCTGCTCGCGGGTGCCGGCCTCGTTCTGTTGATGGTCGGCGTGATCCCGAAGCGGGACATGACCTTCCCTGTCACCATGGGCACCCTCGGCGTGCTGCTGCTGGCGGCCGTCCTTGCTTTGGCCACGCCTGACGGCATGGCCTTCGGTGGCCAGTTCGTCTCTGATGGCTTCGCGCGTTTTGCCAAGATCCTGATCCTGCTCGGCGCGGCATCCGGGCTGATGCTCGCGCTCGACTGGAACGAGAAGCAGGGCATCGCACGGTTCGAGTTCCCGATTCTCGTGCTGTTCAGCACGATCGGGATGATGGTGATGGTCTCGGCCTCCGACCTCATCACCCTCTATATGGGCCTCGAGCTTCTCTCGCTTTCACTGTACGTCATTGCCGCCTTCGATCGCGACAACGCGCGCTCTGCCGAGGCCGGCCTTAAGTACTTCGTCCTGGGCGCCCTCGCCTCCGGCATCTATCTCTACGGCGCGAGCCTGACCTATGGCTTTACTGGTTCTACGAACTTCGCCGCCATCGCCACGGGTGTCTCGGTCGGGGAAGGCGTGTCGCTCGGCGTGATGGTTGGGATGACCTTTGTGGTCGCGGCGCTGGCCTTCAAGATCTCGGCTGTTCCCTTCCACATGTGGACGCCAGACGTCTATGAGGGCGCGCCCACGCCGGTAACCGCCTTCTTCGCCTCGGCGCCGAAGGTCGCGGCCGTCTCGCTGCTCGTGCGGGTGCTGGCGGACCCCTTCGCGGATCTCGCGGCTCAGTGGCAGGGTGTGATCTGGCTGGCCTCGATGGGGTCTATGCTACTCGGGTCACTGGCGGCGCTGCGGCAGAACAACATCAAGCGCCTGATGGCCTATTCCTCGATCGGTCATGTCGGCTACGCGCTGATCGGCCTGGTGGTGGCCACCCCCGAAGGTCTGCGCGGCGTCATGCTGTACATGGCGATCTACCTTGTCATGAATGCCGGCGTCTTTGCGGTGCTCGTCTCCATGCGGCGACAGGGCCGCGCGCTGGAGCGGGTAGAGGATCTTGCGGGTCTCGGGCGGACGGATCCGGCCATGGGCGTGGCCATGGCGATCTTCATGTTCTCCATGGCCGGCATCCCGCCACTCGCGGGCTTCCTCTCGAAGCTCTACGTGTTCCTGGCGGCGGTACAGGAAGGGTTCTGGATTCTCGCCACGGTTGGCGTGCTCACCAGCGTGATCAGCACCTACTATTATCTGCGCATCATCAAGGTGATGTATTTCGACGCGCCTGAGGGCGCGCTGGACCCGCGTCCGGCCGCGGTCTCGATGGTGCTGGCGGTTTCAGGGCTATTCAACGTGCTGCTCTTCTTCTTCCCCGCGCCGATCGTGGCGGCCGCTGCCGCGGCTGTGGCGGCGCTGGCGGGGTGAGGGCTCCGCCGGCCGGCTGGCGGCTGCTGGTCCATGACCAGCTGCCCAGCACCGCCGCGGTGATGCGCGAGAGGGCCGAGGCGGGGGAGGCGGAACGCCTCGCCATCCTCGCCCACCGCCAGACGGCCGGGCGCGGCACCCATGGGCGCTCCTGGTCGTCTCCTCCGGGCAATCTTTACCTGTCCGTCCTTCTGCGACCAAAGATCCCGGTGCGTGAGGTCCCGCAGTGGAGCCTTCTTGCCGCCGTGGCGCTGCACTCCGCTCTGGCGCCCCATGCCGGGCCGGGCCTTACCCTCAAATGGCCGAACGACCTGCTGCTCGGCGGGGCTAAATGCGCCGGCATCCTTTCGGAAGCCAGCCTCGGTCCAGATGGCAGATTAGAATGGCTGGCCTTCGGCTTTGGGGTGAACCTGGCCCATGCCCCAGCCATACCGGGCCGGATGACGGCCGCGCTGCCGCTACCGGCCATGGAGCCGGACGCGGCAGCGGCTGCAATCCTCCATGCAATCGACCACTGGCGGTCTATCCGGGCGGCGACAGGCTTCGAGCCGGTGCGGACGGCCTGGCTGGAACGAGGTCATTCCCCGGGCGCAGCCCTGACCGTCACCACCCCGGATGGTCCGCTCTCCGGCAGGTTTGCGGGGCTCGACCCGGCGGGCGGATTGCTTCTTCGCACTGCAACCGGCATGGAAACCATCATGGCCGGGGATGTGGAGTCCTAGAAGGCCGGAGAGGAGATTCCACATGCTCCTGGCCATCGATGCCGGTAATACCAACGTCGTTTTCG
This sequence comes from Roseomonas sp. WA12, assembly GCF_054165765.1. Lineage (NCBI taxonomy): Bacteria > Pseudomonadati > Pseudomonadota > Alphaproteobacteria > Acetobacterales > Roseomonadaceae > Roseomonas > Roseomonas sp. WA12. Next base: position 1,189,861 of record NZ_CM135108.1, read on the forward strand.
CCGTCCATGACGGGACCGAGTGGCGGGGCCGCTGGCGGATCGCTACCCGCGACGACCGTACCAGTGACGAGTACGCGGTCTGGTTGTTGTCGCTGCTCGCCCATAACGGGCTGAAGCCTTCCGACATCACCCACTGCGCTCTTGGTACGGTGGTTCCTGCCGCCCTCTACAACCTGCGCCGCGTCGTCCGGGAATGGTTCGATTGCGAGCCGCTCGTGGCGCGCGCGGGCAGCGTGGAGTGGGGCTTCGACATCCTGGTAGACCGACCCAAGGAGGTTGGCGCTGACCGGCTACTGAACGCCCTGGCCGCCCACTACCACTACACCGCCCCCCTCGTGGTCATTGATTTTGGAACCGCAACTACCTTCGACGTGGTGGGGGATAACGGGGCCTATATCGGGGGCATCATCGCGCCGGGCATCAATCTCTCAATCGAGGCACTCCACCGCGCCGCCGCCCGCCTCCCACGGATTGGCATTGGGCGCCCGCAATCAGTCATTGGCCGGGACACGGTGCCTGCCATGCAGTCCGGCATCTACTGGGGTTATGTGGGGCTGGTGGAGGGCTTGGTCGCCCGTATCCGAGCCGAGCATGGCGGTCCCCTGAAGGTGATCGCGACAGGTGGCCTTGCCCCCTTGTTCGCTGAGGGGACCACGGTCATTCAACATACTGATCCCGATATCACCCTCGAGGGCCTGCGCCTGTTGGCTGCACGCAATCCACCCCCCATCTTCCATAGAACGACGCTTCCAGACTCCCTCAAGAACGAGAACGAATGACCTTCGAAACGACCGACGACCTCGCCTTCCTCCCTCTCGGGGGGACGGGGGAGATCGGCATGAACCTCAATGTCTATCGGCTGGACGGGCAGCTCCTGGCGGTGGATTGCGGCATCGGTTTTGGTGGCGCCGAAGCGCCCGAGGCCGAGATCCTGGTTCCCGACCCTGCCTGGCTTGCCGAGCGCCGGGACCGGCTGGTTGGGATGGTGATCACCCACGCCCATGAGGACCATCTCGGCGCCGTAGCCTCGCTCTGGCCGCTGCTCCGTTGCCCGCTCTACGCCAGCCCTTTTGCAAGCGCGGTTCTCCGCCGCAAGCTCGGTGAAGCCGGGTTGATGCATGAGGTGACGCTGCACACCGTGCCGCTGTCCTCGCGCGTGAAGATCGGCGCCTTCGACCTGCAGTTTCTGCGCGTCGCCCATTCCGTGCCGGAATCCCAGGCACTGGCCATCCGCACCCGCCACGGCATCGTGCTGCACACGGGCGACTGGAAGCTGGACCGCGACCCGCTGATCGGCCCGCCGACCGATGAGGCAGCCTTCGCCGCCCTCGGGGAGGAAGGCGTGCTCGCCATGGTGTGTGACAGCACCAATGCGCTCGTGGACGGGCATTCCGGCAGTGAAGCCGATGTCCGGGTGGCGCTGACCAACCTCATCGCAACCCTCAAGGGCCGCGTCGCGGTTGCCTGCTTTGCGACCAACATTGCCCGCGTGGATTCCATTACGCGTGCCGCCATGGCCGCGGGCCGTCGTGTCGCGCTGTTCGGCCGGTCCCTTCGTAATGCGGATGCGGCAGCGCGCGAGACGGGGTATTTCAGTGATCTCCCTCCCTTCATCGATGAAGAGGAAGCGGGTTACCTGCCGGATGATGAACTGCTGATCATCTGCACGGGCAGCCAGGGCGAGCCCCGCTCGGCACTCGCGAAGATCGCCGCCGATACGCACCCCCAGATCTCGCTGGGCGAAGGAGACACGGTGATCTTCTCCTCCCGCATGATCCCGGGGAACGAGAAGGCGATCATGAACGTCGAGGCCGCGCTCTATCGCGCCGGCTGCCGCGTCATCACGCCGGATTCCGAGCATCCGGTTCACTGCTCCGGCCATCCCGCCAAGGATGAGCTGCGTCGCCTCTACGACCTGGTGAAGCCGCGCCACGCCGTGCCCGTGCATGGCGAGTGGCGGCACCTGCAGGAGCATGCCGCTCTCGCCCGTGAGTTCGGTTCCATCCCCCATCTGATCGAGGATGGCGACGTGCTCCGTCTTGGCCCCGATCCGGTCGAGGTGTCCGAGAGCGTGCAGAGCGGCAAGCTGGCCGTCGACGGCTCGCGCCTGCTGCCCCTCGAGGGCGGGGTGCTGGGCGCCCGGCGGCGGATGCTGTTCAACGGCGTGGTCGTGGGCTCCCTGGCGGTGGACGACAACGGCCGGGTGCGCGGCGTTCCGCAGGTCTCGGCACCCGGGCTGTTCGAACATGGAGAAGAAGCGCCGTTGCAGATCGCGGCCGACCTCGCCCGGCTGGTCAACGACCTGCCCGCGCCTCTGCGACGCGAGGACTCCGCGCTTCGGGAGGCTGCGCGGTCGGCGCTCCGCAAGGCCATTGGCCGCCGTCTGCGCAAGCGGCCGCTGGTCGAACTGCATCTCCTGCGGGTGTGAGCCCGCAGGCCACTTCGCTCAGCGAAGGTTAAGCTGAAGCGTGACTCCTGGCGCGGGCGGGGCATAGGCCACCGGCGGGCCATAAGCGCGCTGGCGGTAGTAGCGCTCGCGCCGCCACTCATCCCGGCGGCGAGCCTCGCGCCAGCGCTCGCGCCGCCAGCGCTCCTCGCGCCAGGCTTCGCGGCGCTCATGGCGTTCCCACCGGTCTTCATGCCGCTCCCAGGGCGGGCGAGCCTCGGCCTGGGAGGGTAGGAGCGGAAGCGCCGAAAGAGCGATGCCGGCGAGGACCAGAATGCGTTTCATGGTGTCTCCTCTCGGGGCTGTCATGGGTCAGGAACGCTGAAGGCAGCCCCGGGATTACGGCACGGGCGTGGCAGGTGAGGGGACGGACATGGGAATGGGCTGGGTCACCGGAACGGTTGTCTACTTTCTGGTGTGGTGGACGCTGCTCTTTGCTGTGCTGCCGCTCGGCGTGAATCCCGAGCCAGACGGGGATCCCGCGGCGGGCGGGTGGCGGGGGGCGCCACGGCAGGTCCGGGTCCTTCGGGTCGTGCTCCTGACGACCGTGCTGTCGGCGCTGGTTTGGATCGGGATTGAAATATTGGTGCGGGCTGACTGGCTCTCCTTCCGTGACGGCTGGCTTGCGAAGCCCAATGATTGAGCAATTGCCAAAAATTCATCAGAATTTGCGGAAAATTTCGGCAAAGTTCGGAGGATTGGCTTTACTTGGCGTGTTTTCGGGTCAGAAATCCCTTCCGCACAGCAGTGCGGTGCAGCATCCTAGGGACATGGAAGAGGGCTTTTCCTCTTCCGCCGTGTGACTGGCGTTTCCTCCCTAAACTCGGGCCGTCCCTTCGGGGCGGCCCTTCTTTTTTGGGCCCGGCTATGGGCAGCGGCAGTTGGCCGGCATCGGCGCGGATTGCGCCCCCGGCATCTTGCTCTAGGTTGCGGCCCGAACCCGACCGGAGCTCTCACCCTTGCGCCTCTCCCGCGCCTTCCTGCCCACGCTCAAGGAAACGCCTGCCGAGGCGCAGATCGTCTCGCATCGACTGATGCTACGGGCCGGCCTCATTCGCCAGACTAGTGCCGGCATTTATGCCTGGCTGCCGCTCGGCCTGCGCGTGTTGCGCAAGGTGTCAGAGATCGTACGGCAGGAGCAGGATCTGGCCGGGGCGCAGGAAATCCTCATGCCGACGATCCAGCCCGCGGAGCTGTGGAAGGAAAGCGGCCGCTACGACGACTACGGGAAGGAGATGCTCCGCATCACCGACCGGCATGACCGGGAGATGCTTTACGGCCCGACCAACGAGGAAATGGTCACCGACATCTTCAAGGGATACGCAAAGTCCTACCGCGACCTGCCGCGCAATCTCTACCACATCCAGTGGAAGTTCCGGGACGAGATCCGCCCCCGCTTCGGGGTGATGCGCGGTCGCGAGTTCCTTATGAAGGATGCCTACTCCTTCGACATCGACGCCGAGGGCGCGCGCGAATCCTACCGGCGCATGTTCCGCGCCTATCTTCGGACTTTTGCGCGGATGGGCCTGAAGGCCATCCCGATGCAGGCCGACACGGGCCCGATCGGTGGCAACCTCTCCCACGAATTCATTATCCTCGCCGAGACGGGCGAGAGCGTGGTGTACCTGCACAAGGACCTGCTGGACTTCGATGTGCTGGCGCAGGACCCCACCGGCACGGGCGATCCCTCTCCCGTGGTGGATTTCTGGACCAGCCGCTACGCCGCGACGGACGAGAAGCATGACGAGGCGGAGTGGGATGCCATCCCCGCCGAATCCCAGGTGACCGAGCGCGGCATCGAGGTCGGACACATCTTCTACTTCGGTACCAAGTACTCGAAGCCCATGGGGCTGACGGTTTCGGGGCCGGACGGCACGCCCGTAGTGCCGGAGATGGGGTCCTATGGGATCGGCGTCTCCCGCCTGCTCGCCGCCATCATCGAGGCCGGGCATGACGAGAACGGCATCATTTGGCCGGATTCCGTGGCGCCCTATGCCTGCGCGATCCTTAACCTCAAGCCCGGCGACGCAGCCGCGGATGCGATCTGCGAGCAGCTCTACGCCGCCCTGGCCGGCGAGGCGGTCTATGACGACCGCGGCGAGCGTGCCGGCGCCAAGTTCGCGGATGCCGACCTGATCGGCTATCCCTGGCAGGCCATCATCGGCCCGCGAGGCGCCGCGAACGGCATCGTCGAGCTGAAGCGTCGGGCGACGGGCGAGCGACTGGAGCTGTCGCTCGAAGAGGCTGTGGCCAAGATCAAGGCGACCATCGCTTGATGTTCTCGCCCTTCGAGCGCGCCGTCGCCTTCCGGTACTTGCGCGCCCGCAAGGGCGAGCGCTTCGTCTCCGTCATCGCGATCTTCTCCCTCGTCGGGATCGCGTTGGGCGTGGCGACGCTGATCATTGTCATGTCCGTGATGAACGGCTTCCGGCAGGAGCTGCTGGGCCGCATCCTCGGGCTGAACGGCCATCTCGGCGTCTTCGCGCAGGACAATTCCGGCCTGCGCGACTTCGACGACATCGCCGCCCGCATCCGCCAGCTTCCGGGCATCGTCTCCGCCACACCGATCGTAGAGGGGCAGGTGCTGTTCACGAGCGAGAACGGCGGTGCCACGGGCGGCCTGGCTCGCGGCATCCGGCCGGAGGACCTGCGCGCCCGGCCGCTGATCGCGAACAACATCCGCGCCGGCGACCTCTCCCGCTTCGGGGGCGAGGACACGATCGTCATCGGCACGCGCCTCGCCCGCCGCCTCGGGCTGCGCATCGGCGAGCGCATCACGCTCGTCTCGCCCCAGGGCCGCGCCACCGTCGTCGGCACCGTGCCGCGGCTGCGCGCTTATGAGGTGGTGGCGATGTTCGAGGCAGGGATGCAGGAATACGATTCCAGCTATGTCTTCCTGCCTTTCGAAGCCTCGCAGGTCTACTTCCAGCAGCGAGAGGCGGCGACCCAGGTGGAGGTCTTCGTCAACGACCCCACCCGCGTACGGGACGCCACCCGCTCCATCTTCCAGGCCTTGCAGGGCCGGCCGGTGCGGGTGCTGGACTGGCAGGACTCCAATTCGTCCTTCTTCAACGCGGTGCAGGTGGAACGGAACGTGATGTTCCTCATCCTAACCCTCATCATCATCGTCGCCGCCTTCAACATCATCTCGTCGCTGATCATGCTGGTGAAAGACAAGGGGCGGGACATCGCGGTATTGCGGACGGTGGGCGCCACGCGCGGCGCCATCCTGCGCATCTTCCTGCTTGCCGGTGCTTCCATCGGCGTGGCGGGCACGCTGATCGGCTTCGGCATCGGCCTGGTGTTCTGCCTGAACATCGAGAATATCCGGCAGTTCCTGCAGTCGCTCACCGGGACCGAGCTGTTCAGCGCGGAGATCTATTTCCTCACCAAGCTGCCCGCCGTGGTCAATCCGATGGAGGTGGCGCAGGTGGTCGGAATGGGCCTTGGCCTATCACTGCTGGCGACGATCTATCCGTCCTGGCGTGCCGCGCGGCTCGACCCTGTGGAGGGCCTCCGCAATGGCTGAGGGCGTGCTCGCACTGCGCGGCGTCGAGCGCCGCTACCGCACCGAGGCCGGGGAACTGCCCGTCCTGAGAGGCGCTGATCTGGATCTGCATGCCGGGGAAATCGTGGCCCTGGTCGCGCCCTCAGGTACCGGAAAATCCACCCTGCTGCATGTGGCGGGGTTGCTGGAGAAGCCCGATACCGGCCGCGTGCTGGTCGAGGGCCGCGATTCCGGCAATCTGAACGACGATGCCCGTACGGCGCTGCGGCGGGAGACGATCGGCTTCGTCTACCAGTTCCACCACCTGCTGCCCGAGTTCACGGCGGAGGAGAACGTGATCCTCCCCCAACTCGCCGCTGGAAAGCCGCGCCGCGCGGCCGAGACGCGGGCCCGCGAGCTGCTGGGCACCTTCGGTCTGGACAACCGGCGCGACCACCGCCCGAGCCGGCTGTCGGGCGGCGAGCAGCAGCGCGTCGCCATCGCGCGCGCGCTGGCTAATGCTCCGAAGGTTCTGCTAGCTGACGAGCCCACGGGCAACCTGGATGTCGGCACGGCAGACCGGGTCTTTGCCGAGCTGCTGGAAGCGGTGCGGGGCAGGGGCCTCGCCGCCCTGATTGCCACGCATAACCCGGAGCTGGCGGCCCGAATGGATCGGACAGTGACGCTTCGCGACGGGATGGTCGTACCGGGCTGATCACGGCGCCAATCGTTCCGGCCTGCCCTGTCGGAATCGGACTGCGGCGGGGGACGGGACGCCCTATATTCCTCCCATGTCCGGCAGCTTCGTCCATCTCCACGTCCACTCCGCCTATTCGCTGGCCGAGGGCGCCATCAAGGCCGACAAGCTTCCCGGCCTGGCCCGCAAGGCCGGGATGCCGGCGCTGGCGCTCACCGACACGGCCACCATGTTCGGCGCCCTGGAGTTCAGCGGTTACGCGACGAAGGAGGGGGTGCAGCCGATCATCGGCTGCCAGCTCTGGCTCGCCCGCGCCAAGGAGCCAGAACGCCCGGAAGCCGCCCGCCTGCCGCCCGACCCGGTGGTGGCCCTGGCCATGGACAAGGCGGGGCTGGCCAATCTGCAGCGCCTATCGTCCCTGGGCTGGCTGGGCGAGGACCCCTCGGGCAAGCCCGCCATCAACCTGGACCAGCTGCGCGAGAATGCCGGCGGCATCTACCTGCTTACGGGCGGAACGCTCGGCCCGCTCGGCCGGCTGCTCGCCGAAGGGCGCCGCCCGATGGCTGAGGCGCTGCTGGCTGCGCTGCGCGAGGCCTATGGCGACAACCTGGCCGTCGAGCTGACCCGCCACGGCACGGAGCATGACCGTGCGGTGGAGCCCGGGCTGCTCGCGATTGCCGATGCGGCCGCGGTGCCAATCGTTGCCGCGAATGACGTGTACTTTGCCAATGCGGCCGCGCACGAGGCGCATGACGCGCTGCTCTGCATCGCCGAGGGACGCACACTTGCCGAGCCGGACCGGCGCCGGCTGACGGCCAATCACTGGTTCAAGCCGCCTGCCGCGATGCGTGCCCTGTTCAAGGACCTGCCGGAGGCCTGCGACAACACCCTCGCCATCGCGCGCCGCTGCGCCGTCATGGCGGAGAACAAGAAGCCTGAGCTGCCGATCTGCCCCAAGGTTGGGGAGGGAATGACCGAGGCCGAGACCGTGCGCGACATGGCCCGCCGCGGGCTGGAGGGGCGCCTGAATGCGCAGGGGACGCCCGAGGAGAAGCGGCCCGAGTACCGCGATCGCCTGGAATTCGAGCTCTCGGTCATCGAGAAGATGGGCTTCTCCGGTTACTTCCTGATCGTGGCCGACTTCATCCAGTGGGCGAAAGAGCACGACATCCCCGTAGGCCCCGGCCGTGGTTCGGGTGCGGGGTCGGTCGCCGCCTGGGCGCTGCTCATCACGGATCTTGATCCGCTGCGCTTCGGACTGCTCTTCGAGCGCTTCCTGAACCCCGAGCGCGTCTCGATGCCGGACTTCGACATCGACTTCTGCCAGGACCGGCGGGAGGAGGTGATCCAGTATGTTCGCCGCGAATACGGCGAGGATCGCGTCGGCCAGATCATCACCTTCGGCCGGCTGCAGGCCAAGGCAGTGGTGCGCGACGTCGGGCGCGTGATGGGCATGCCCTTCGGCCAGGTGAACCGGATCGCCGAGCTGATTCCCTTCAACGCCGCCAAGCCGCCCACCCTGCAAGAGGCGCTGGATGGCGAGCCGAAGCTGCGCGAGATGCGCGAGACGGACGAGAATGTCGATCGCCTGATGCAGACGGCGCTGCAGCTAGAAGGGCTGTACCGCAACGCATCCACCCATGCCGCCGGCGTGGTGATCGGGCGCCGCCCGCTGATCGACATCGTGCCGCTCTACCGCGATCCGCGCAGCGAGATGTTGGTGACGCAGTACTCGATGAAATACGTCGAGAGCGCGTCGCTGGTAAAGTTCGACTTCCTGGGGCTGAAGACGCTCACCGTGATCCAGCGCGCGCTGGACCTGCTGGCGGCCCAAGGCACCGTCATCGACATCACTGCCATCCCGCTCGACGACGCGGACACCTACGCGATGCTCGCCAAGGGCGACGCGGCCGGGGTGTTCCAGTTCGAAAGCCAGGGCATGCGCGACGTCCTGCGCATGATGCGACCGGACCGCTTCGAGGACCTGATCGCGGCGGTGTCGCTCTACCGGCCGGGCCCGATGGCCAACATCCCCGCCTATTGCGCGAGGAAGCACGGCCAGGCCTGGGAACCCGTGCATCCCGCGATGCGGGCCCTGGTGGAGGAGACCTACGGCATCCTGGTCTACCAGGAGCAGGTGATGCAGATCAGCCAGGAGCTGGCGGGCTACTCGCTCGGCGGCGCCGACATGCTGCGCCGCGCGATGGGCAAGAAGATCCGCTCGGAGATGCAGGCGCAGCGCGCGATCTTCGTCGAGGGCGCGACGGGCAAGGGCATCCCGGACGACAAGGCCGGCGAGATCTTCGACCTGATGGAGCGCTTCGCGGAGTACGGCTTCAACAAGTCCCACGCCGCTGCCTACGCGCTCATCTCCTACCAGACCGCCTATCTTAAGGCGAAGCACCCCGCCGAGTTCCTTGCCGCCATCATGTCGCTCGACATGACGAACACGGACAAGCTCGCCTCCCACCTGTCGGAGGCGTCGCGCCTCGGCATCAAGGTGTTGCCGCCGGATGTGAACCGCAGCGACGCCGAGTTCGCGGTGGAAATCCGTGAGGATGGCATCCGAGTCATCCGCTTCGCCCTGGCCGCGGTGAAGCGCGTGGGGTTGGGCGCCATGCAGGACCTCGTGCGCGCGCGGAAGGCGGGCGGCCCCTTCAAGTCGCTCACCGACTTCGCGGACCGCGTCGACCCGAAACTGCTGAACAAGATGCAGGTCGAGAACCTGGCCCGCGCCGGCGCCTTCGAGGCGCTGGACGCCAACCGCGCCCGCGTCACGGAGGGTGCCGAGCAGATCATCCGCCGCGCCCAGGCCGCCGCCGAGGACCGCAGCAGCGCCCAGATCGGCCTGTTCGGCCTGCCCGGTGCCGCGACCGACACGCCTCCGCTGCGGATGCGCGAGATGCCGGACTGGCCGCAGCTGGACAAGCTCTCCCAGGAGGCGGATGCGATCGGCTTCCACCTCTCCGCCCACCCGCTGGACGAGTACAAGGATGTCCTGCGGAAGCTGAATGTCTGCCCGATTGCCAAGATGACCGAGCGCGCCCAGGCCGGCGCGGGCCGACTCAAGCTCGCCGGCACCATCATCGGCACGAAGGAGCGGACGACAAAGACCGGCAGCCGCATGGCCTGGGTCCGCATCTCCGACGCCTCCGGCAGCACCGAGATCACCTGCTTTTCCGAGATCCTCGGCAAGTGCCGGGACATGCTGGGGGAAGGGAATGCGGTGATGTTCACCGCCGAGGTGAAGGCCGATGGCGAGGCGGTTCGATTGACCGCGCTGGATTGCGAGCCGCTGGAGCGCGCCGCGCAATCCGTCGGCGCCGGACTGCGGATCGAGATTGCCCAGATGGAGGCGCTCGAGCCGTTGCGCGCCCTGCTGGAGCGCGAGGGCCGGGGGAAGGGCGAGGTCATCCTCATCCCCCGCACCGGCCCGGGGCAGGAGGTGGAACTGCAGCTGCCCGGCCGCTGGAACGTTTCGCCCCGCCTGGCGCAGGCGTTGAAGGTGATCCCCGGCGTGGAAGCGGTGGAGGCGGCCTGACCGGCACCCCCGGGAGCGGGTGGACCGGCCCGGCGTCCATGCTGGATCATGGCACGGTGAGAACCCATCTAACCCGGCCGCCCCGGCCCGGGGCCGAACAGGAGAGACGCCATGAGCCATGACCAGCTGGACGATCGCCGGCGCGCCCTCGAGGATGCCTTCTTCGCGCGCCAGGACAGCGAGCTGATCCGCCGCATGCACACCGCCGATCCGTCTCGCTCGGAGCGGGAGCGGCTGGCCGAGGCTTCTGGCCTGCAGGACGAGGCGGTGCTGGACCGGCTGGCCTCGCTCGGCTTCGGCAGCGGCACAGTCGCTGCCCTGACCCTTGTGCCGCTGGTCGCCGTGGCCTGGGCGGATGGCAGCCTCGATCCGAAGGAGCGCCAGGCCATCCTCTCGGCCGCAAGTGAATCCGGCCTGGCGCCCGGCGCCCCCGGCCACGCGTTGCTCCAGGGCTGGCTGGCCGAGGCACCGCCGCCCGCGCTCCTCGCCGCCTGGACCGACTATGTCCGCGCCCTTCCGGCCGAGCAGCGCGCCGGGCTGCGTCCGCAACTTCTCGGCCGCGCTCGGCAGGTGGCGGAAGCGACCGGCAGCTTCCTCGGTCTGACGCGCAGCGTCTCCGGTGACGAAGAGGCGGTGCTGGGACGGCTGGAAGCCGCTTTCGCCTGATTCTGGCGCCCGCGGCCCCGGGCAAGAAGCCCCGGGGCTGCGGGAAACCCTTGCCCCGACCGGCTCACCATGCCATATCGCGCGCGCCGGACGCGGAGCCTTTCCGCGGCCGGCAAATCCGCACGCGGTGCGCCCTTCCGAGATAAGCGGCAGGGTCCGGTCTCCCATCCGGGAGCACAGCACCGCGGAGGCCCAACCGGATCCAATCGGAAGGAAGGAACCGCCACATGGCGATGCCCGAGGTTACCCTGCGCGGCCTGCTCGAGGCCGGCGTCCATTTCGGCCACCACACCCGTCGGTGGAACCCGAAGATGGCCCCCTACATTTTCGGCGTGCGCAACCAGGTGCATATCCTGGACCTGCAGCAGACCGTACCCCTGATGGACAGCGCGCTGCGCACCGTCCGCAACGTGGTGGCCGGTGGTGGCCGCGTGCTCTTCGTGGGCACGAAGAAGGCAGCGGCGGACTACGTGGCCGAGGCCGCGACCCGCTGCGGCCAGTACTACGTCAACCACCGCTGGCTGGGCGGCATGCTCACCAACTGGAAGACCATCACCGGCTCCATCAAGCGCCTGAAGCAGATGGATGAGCAGCTCGGCGGCAACACCCAGGGTCTCACCAAGAAGGAGATCCTGATGCTGACCCGCGAGCGTGAGAAGCTCGACCGCGCGCTCGGCGGCATCCGCGAGATGGGCGGCCTGCCCGACCTGATCTTCGTGATCGACACGATCAAGGAGAAGCTGGCGATCGAGGAGGCCAACAAGCTCGGCATCCCCGTGATCGCCGTCTGCGACTCCAACGCCGACCCCTCGGGCGTCGCCTTCCCGATCCCGGGCAATGACGACGCCATTCGCGCCATTAACCTGTACTGCGACATGATGGCTGCGGCCGTGTTCGACGGCATCTCCGCCGAGCTGTCCAACTCCGGCATCGATGTCGGCGCGCAGGCCGACCTGCCGGTCGACGTGCTGCCGGACGACAGCGGCCTGCCGGGCGCGGGCGCCGTGCCCGAGACGCTGGGCGGGGCCGAGGTGGCCGATGTTCCGGTGCTTGAGGGTGCCGTCCAGTCCTCCCCGACCGCGGGCGTGGACACGGAGAGCATGGAGCAGATGGTCCAGAACAACCGCGACGACGGCAACAACGCCGGTTCGTGACGCCGGGCTCCGGGCGGCTTCGGCCGGCCGGCTCGCAATGACCTGAACGCGCCGGGGTGGCCTTGCCGCCCCGGCGTGTCGCATACAGCGGCGGCAGGATCGCCCGGGGGCCGCCCCGGGGATGCCCCGCGCCAAGAGACGGGAAGACAGAGATGGCCGAGATCACGGCAGCCATGGTCCGCGACCTGCGCGAGAAGACCGGCGCGGGCATGATGGACGTCAAGAAGGCCCTGGTGGAGAGCAACGGCGACTCTGAGGCCGCGATCGACTGGCTCCGCAAGAAGGGCTTGTCCTCCGCCGCCAAGAAGTCCGGCCGCGTGGCCGCCGAAGGCCTGATCGGCGTCGCCTCCTCCGGCACCAAGGCCTCGATGGTTGAGGTGAATGCCGAGACGGACTTCGTGGCCCGCAACGAGCAGTTCCAGGGCTTCGTCGAGACGGTTGCCAAGATCGCGCTCGAGGCCGGCGAGGATGTAGAAGGGCTGAAGGCCGCCCAGTATCCCGGCGCCGGGCACACGGTGGCCGAGGAGCTGACCCGCCTGATTGCCACGATCGGCGAGAACATGACGATCCGCCGCGCCAAGGTGTTCGCGGTCGGCTCTGGCGCCGTCGCCACCTATGTCCACAGCGCGGTGAAGCCGGGCCTGGGCAAGATCGGCGTGCTGGCAGCGCTCGAGGCCGTCGATGGCGGCGATGCCGTGCTGACGCTCGGCCGCCAGATCGGCATGCATGTCGCCGCGACCCGCCCCGAGGCGCTCGACGTCTCCGCCGTGGACAGCTCCGCGCTGGACCGCGAGCGCGCGGTGCTGACCGAGCAGGCTCAGGCCTCCGGCAAGCCCCCCGCGGTCATCGAGAAGATGGTCGAGGGCCGCATCCGCAAGTACTACGAGGAAGTGGTGCTGCTGGAGCAGGTCTGGGTGCATGACGGCGAGAGCCGCGTGAAGGCCGTTGTCCAGAAGGCCGGCGCCACGCTGGTGGGCTTCGCCCGCTTCCAGCTGGGCGAGGGCATCGAGAAGGAGACGACCGACTTCGCCGCGGAGGTCGCAGCGGCCGCCGGTACGGCCGCCTGATCCAGCCTTTCACGGCTTGGCGGGGTCGTCTGCCCCGTCTGGCCGGAAGACCCTGACTGCCGCCGGACGCACGCGCGCCCGGCGGTTTCGCCCCTGGCCCGGCATCTTGCCCGGACCAGCGGCCCTGATTAACGTCGCCAGCCCCGGGACCGCCGCCGAGAATGACCACGCCCCGCTACAAGCGCGTCCTGTTGAAGGTTTCTGGCGAGGCCCTGATGGGCGTCGGTTCCTATGGGCTGGACGGCCACACAGTGAACGCAATCGCCGAGGACGTGGCGTCGGTGACCCAGTTGGGCATCCAGGTCAGCCTCGTGATCGGCGGCGGCAACATCTTCCGCGGCGTCTCCGGCGCCGCTGCCGGGATGGATCGCGCCCAGGCCGATGGCATGGGCATGCTGGCCACCGTCATCAACGCGCTGGCCATGCAAAATGCGCTGGAAAAGGCCGGGGTGCCTGTCCGCGTGCAATCAGCCATTCCCATGGCTAGCCTTTGCGAGCCATTCATCCGCCGCCGCGCGGTGCGGCACATGGAGAAGGGCCGGGTGGTGATCTTCGCCGCCGGTACGGGAAATCCGTTCTTCACCACTGATACGGCGGCCGCGCTCCGCGCCGCCGAGATGGGCTGCGACGCGCTGCTCAAGGGCACCCAGGTGGACGGCGTCTACACCGCCGATCCTCGCAAGGATCCGCTGGCCGAGCGCTATGAGGCGCTCACCTATCTGGACATGCTGGCGCGGGATCTTGCGGTCATGGACGCTGCCGCAATTTCGCTCGCTCGCGAGAATAAGCTGCCCATCATCGTCTTCAACATCCACGAACCCGGTGCCTTCACCGCCGTCATGAAGGGCGAGGGCAAGTTCACCACGGTTCACGAGAGCTGAGGGACACGCCATGGCCGCCCCACCCGAATTCCCTGATCTCCGCAAGGATCTCGTGCGCCGCATGGACGGTGCGCTGGAGACGCTCCGCAAGGAGTTCTCCGGCCTCCGCACCGGCCGGGCCAGCCCTGCGCTGCTGGAGCCGATCCGCGTCGAGGCCTATGGCACCAACCAGCCGCTGAGCCAGGTGGCCAACATCTCCGTTGCCGGGCCTGGCCTGCTCTCGGTGCAGGTCTGGGACAAGTCGGTCACAAAGGCTGTGGAAGTCGCTATCCGCGATGCCAATCTTGGCCTGAACCCGCAGGCCGAAGGCCAGGTCATCCGCGTACCGTTGCCGCCGCTTACCCAGGAGCGCCGCAACGACTTGGCCAAGCAGGCCGCCAAATATGCCGAGGCGAACAAGGTCTCCATCCGCGGCGTGCGCCGCGACGGGATGGAGCAGATCAAGGGCTGGGAGACCAAGTCCGAGATCTCGAAGGACGATGCCAAGCGCTGGTCGGATGACGTGCAGAAGCTGACCGATGAGTACGTCAAAAAGGTGGATGTGCTGCTGGCTGAGAAGGACAAGGACATCAGGGCCGTCTGAGCCGTCCATACCCCAGAGCCTGGCCCATGAGCGCCGCAACCCAGCCTGTCCTGAAGACCGGGGGCACCATGCCCCCGGCCCCCGTCCATGTGGGGATCATCATGGATGGAAACGGACGCTGGGCCGCGGCTCGCGGCGTGCCGCGCGCGCTCGGCCACAAGGCCGGGGCAGAGGCGACGCGGCGCGCGGTGGAAGCTGCAGCCGAGCAGGGCGTGACCTGGCTGACCCTGTTCGCCTTCAGTAGCGAGAACTGGCGCCGTCCGGCCGATGAGGTGCGCGACCTGACCGGGCTGATGCGCCACTATCTCCGCCACGAGCTGGCCCAGCTCGTCGAGAAGGGTGTTCGGCTCCGGGTTATCGGCGACCGTGCCGCCTTCGGCCCGGGCATGATGGCCGAGATCGAGCGGGCCGAGGCTGCGACCTCGGGCAACGCCCGCATCAACCTGAACGTGGCGCTTTCCTACGGAGGCCGGGCCGAGATCGCCAAGGCCGCCCGGGACCTCGCCCTGCGCGCCGTCGCGGGCGAAATCGACCCCAGATCGATCGACGAGGCCTCCTTCGCCGCCGGCCTAGAGACCGCCGGAATGCCGGATCCCGACCTCATTATACGGACCTCTGGCGAGCAGCGGATCTCGAACTTCCTGCTCTGGCAGGCTGCATATGCCGAGCTGGTCTTCCAGCCCGTGCTCTGGCCGGATTATGACGCCGGGCATCTGCGCGAGGCCATTGCCGAGTACCACCGGCGCGACCGTCGCTTCGGGGCGCGGACCGGTTGATGCCTTCAGGCCTCACCAGCACCTCCCAGGGTGCGTCTGACGTCCCGGTGCCGCGCCCCGACAAGAACTGGCGTGATCTCCGCAAGCGCTTCCTTTCCGCCATTGTCCTTGGGCCAACGGCACTCCTCTGTGTCTGGCTCGGGGCCAACGCCTACACCCTTCTTCTCGCCATCGGCGCCGCAGTGCTCACCTGGGAATGGGTGCACCTCTGCGGGCTGCGAACGGCGCGGCTGCCGGGGGCCGGGGTGCCGGTTGCGGTGTTTGTGGCGGGCGCGCTGGCCGTGGCGGAACGTCCGCTGGCCTCTTGGCTCGTGCTGGTGGGTGGATTCCTGCTGACCTGGGCCTGGGCCGAGCGCCTCCGCGGGCGGGACCGGCCGGGACAGCCGGCGCTGCGCCTTGCCCTCGGCGTGCTCTATATTGGTGTGGGCTGCCTCTGCCTGATCGAGCTCCGGCACGAGAACGAGGCCGGGCGTGACAACCTGCTCTTTCTGCTCCTCGTCGTCTGGGCCAGCGATATCGGCGCCTATCTGGCCGGCCGGGCGTTCGGCGGGCCGCTGCTCATGCCGCAAGTCTCACCGGCGAAAACCTGGTCAGGCGCACTCGGCGGCCTGCTGCTGGCCATGGGCATTGGTGCCTTCGCGGCGCTGCAGCTCGCGCCTGGCGATGCCTGGCGCGCAGCCGCCGTGGCCGCGGTGCTGGCGGTCGCCACCCAGGCCGGCGACCTCCTCGAATCCGGCATCAAGCGGCACTTCAAGGTGAAGGACACCTCCAGCCTTATCCCCGGCCACGGCGGATTGCTGGACCGGCTGGACGGGCTGCTCGCCGCCGCCCCCGCCGCGATGATCCTTGCGCTGCTCATCGGATATGGCGGCGCGCTCTGGCGGTAGCATGACCAAAAGCATCACCATTCTCGGCGCCACCGGTTCGGTCGGCCGCAGCACCGTCGCCCTGCTGGAAGCGGCGCCGCCGGGCGAGTTCACCGTGGAGGCACTGGTCGCTGGGCGGGACGTCGCTGGCCTCGCCGACTTGGCGCGCCGGCTGAGGGCGCGGATTGCTGTGCTGGCAGACCCCGCCGGCCTGCCCGCCCTGCGTGAGGCGCTTGCCGGCACCGGCATCGAGTCAGCGGCGGGAGATGAGGCCGTCATCGAGGCTGCCGCTCGCCCGGCCGACTGGACCATGGCTGCCATTGTTGGCGCGGCCGGGCTAAAGGCAACGCTGGCCGCTTTGAATCGTGGCGGAACGCTGGCGCTGGCGAACAAGGAGGCGTTGGTCTGCGCCGGCGAAATCGTGCTGGCCGCGGCACGCGGGGCGGGCGCGACGCTTCTGCCCGTCGATTCCGAGCACAACGCCATTTTCCAGGCGCTCGATGCCCGTGACCCCGCGATGATCGAGCGGATCATCCTGACTGCATCGGGCGGCCCCTTCCGCACGGCCAGCGAGGCCGAGATGCGGGCAGCAACCCCGGAGCGCGCGCTAAAGCACCCCGTCTGGTCCATGGGCGCCAAAATCAGCATCGATAGCGCCACCATGTTCAACAAGGGATTGGAGTTGATTGAGGCGGCGCGGCTCTTTCCCGTGGCGCCCGCACGGATTGAGGTGCTGATCCACCCGCAATCGGCCGTTCACGGCATGGTGCAGTACGCTGACGGCTCGCTGCTCGCCCAGCTCGGCACGCCGGATATGCGGACCCCCATCGCCCATGCCCTGGCATGGCCGAGCCGGATGCAGGCCGATGTGCCGCGGCTCGACCTCGCCGCGTTGTCCCGCCTGGACTTCTCCGCTCCTGACGAGATCCGTTTCCCTGCCCTCCGCCTGGCGCGCGAGGCCTTGTTGGCGGGGCAGGGGGCCACCACCATCCTGAATGCGGCAAATGAGGTGGCTGTGGAGAGGTTCCTGACGCGGCGGCTTGGCTTCCTGGACATTGCCAGGGTGGTCGAGGCGACGCTGGAGCAGCTGGGCAGCCCACCGGTGACCACCCTCGATGCCGTGCTGGCCCTCGATGCCGAGGCCCGCGCCGAAGCCGCCCGGATCGCCGGGCAGCCCGGCCTCGCCGCCTAAGAATCCCCCCGCGCAGAACGGGCCCAGCCAGAGAGACCAAGGTGGATTTCCTCCCCGACCCCTTCCGCACCGTGCTCGCCTTCGTGGTCGTGCTGGGCGTGCTCGTTTTCTTCCATGAGCTGGGCCATTACGCCGCGGCCCGGTGGCGCGGCATTTTCGTGGAGAAGTTCTCCATCGGCTTCGGACGCCCAATCGCCGCCTGGACCGACAAGCGCGGCACCGACTGGCAGATCGGCTGGCTGCCTCTGGGCGGCTATGTGAAGCTCTACGGCCAGGAAGGCGCGGGCGACGTCACGGACGCGACGGATGTCGCTCCGGCCCACGACCCCCGCGGCCCGCGGTACCACGACAAGCCGGTCGGTGACCGCGCCATCGTGGTCGCGGCCGGGCCGATCGCGAACTTCGTCCTTGCGGCCGTGCTGTTTTCCGCCTTGTTCATGGCGGTGGGCCGGCCCGTCGGGAACACGACAGTCGCCTCAGTGGTCGAGGGCGGCGCAGCGCAGGCGGCCGGCATCCAGGCCGGCGACCGCATCCTGGCGCTGGACGACACGCCCGTGACGCGATTCGAGCAGGTGCAGGCTCATATCCAGCCTCGCGCAAACCAGCCGGTACGCCTGCGTCTGCAACGCGAAGGTCAGGAGCTGACCGTCACTGCCACTCCTTCCGCCCGCCCGGGCGCGGCGGAGGGCGCTGCGCCGGTTGGCATGCTTGGCGTTGGCGGTGGCGGTGCGACCTACGAGCGGACGGACCCACTCTCCGCCATTTGGGGAGGCATTACCTATACGGGCGAGGTCACGGTCCAGACGCTCGGGGGCATCTGGCAGATGATCACCGGCCAGCGCGGGACGGAGGAACTGGGCGGACCGCTCCGCATCGCCCAACTCTCGGGCCAGGTGGCCAGCCTGGGCTTTGCCAACCTCGTCAGCTTCATGGCGATTCTCTCGGTGAATCTAGCTCTGATCAATCTGTTCCCGATCCCGGTGCTGGATGGTGGGCACCTTGTGTTTTATGCGCTGGAGGCGATCCGGGGCCGTCCCCTGCCGGCACGGGCGGTCGAGTACGGGTTCCGAGCGGGTATGGCGGTGCTGGCCACGCTCTTTGTCTTTGCCACCTGGAATGACCTCTCGAGCTTCGGCCTGTTCCGCTGGGTGCACGGCCTGTTCGGCTGACGCGACCGATTTTCCGGCCTTCATTATTCCTTTAGCGTCGAAACCTTCGCGGGGGTGGCAACATGCCGCCCTTGCGGTTAGGTTGCGGCCCCGCGAACCGGAACAGCCGGCACAGGAACAAGCCTTGCACGCCTCGCCTTTCTCCCGGGCCCTTCTGCTGGCCGCCACCTGCCTCGTTCCCATTGCCGCGGCCTCGGTCGCTGAGGCGCAGGGCCCGAATCCCGCGCGCCGCGCCGCACCACAGGGTCGTCCTGCGCCGCGCCCGGCTTCCGGCACCGTCCAGGCCATCGATGTGCAGGGAAACCAGCGCATCGAGGCGGACACCATCCGCTCCTACATGCTCCTCCAGCCCGGGGATGCGTTTGAGGAGGACCGGCTCGACCGTTCCCTTCGTACGCTTTTCGCCACCGGCCTGTTCCGCGACGTGCGTGTCGCTCGGCAGGGTGAGCGGATCGTGGTCCAGGTGGAGGAGAACCCGATCGTCAGCCGCGTTGCCTTTGAGGGCAACAGCAAGCTGAGCGACGACGTCCTCCGCAACGAGACGCAGCTCCGCAGCCGCTCGGTCTTCACCAGCCAGGCCGCCCAGGCGGACCGCGCTCGGCTGCTCGAGATCTACGCGCGCCGCGGCCGGCTCTCGGCAACCGTCGAGCCGAAGATCATCCAGCTCGACCAGAACCGCGTCGACGTCGTGTACGAGGTCAACGAGGGCGAAGTGGCGCTGATCAGCCGCATCAACTTTGTTGGCAACCGTTCTGTTTCGGATAGCCGCCTGAAGGAGATCGTTGCGACTCGCGAGGCCGCCTGGTACCGCCCCTTCAGTTCGAGCGACACCTACGAGCCTGAGCGCCTGAACTTCGACCGCGAGTTGCTGCGCCGCTACTACCTGCGCCAGGGCTATGCCGACGTGAACGTCACGGCGAGCACGGCCGAGCTGGCGCCGGATCGCTCCGGCTTCTTCGTCACCTACACGATCAACGAGGGCCGGCGTTATCGCCTCGGCAAGATCGAGACGACCTCTGCGCTACGCAATGTCACCGCCGACCAGCTGCGCAACCGGGTCGATATCTCGTCGGGTGATTGGTATGACGGCGAGGCGGTCGAGCGCATTTCCGAGGCGCTGTCGGATCGGGCGAACCAGCTGGGCGCGCCCTTCGTCGAGGTGACCCCGCGCATCGTGCGCAACACCGAGGCCGGCACGGTCGACATCACCTTCGAGGCGAAGGAGGGCAACCGTCTCTACGTCGAGCGCATCGACGTGACGGGCAATGTCCGCACCCAGGATCGCGTTGTTCGGCGCGAGTTCCGCCTCGCCGAGGGCGATGCCTTCAACGCGGCGCTCGTCCGCCGCTCGCGCCAGCGCATCCGTGACCTCGGCTACTTCACCGACGCCACCATCTCGACCACTCCCGGATCCACGCCCGACCGTGTGGTGCTGGGCGCGAACGTGACCGAGCGCGCGACGGGCGAGGTCTCGATCGGCGGTGGCTACTCCACAGACGCCGGTGCGCTCGCCGATATCGGCCTGCGCGAGCGCAACCTGCTCGGCACCGGCATCGATGCGCGCATCAACGGCGTTATCGCCCAGCGGCGCAGCCAGCTCGACCTGTCGGTCACCGACCCGTCCTTCCTTGACCGCAATCTCGCGGTCGGCGCGGACGTCTTCTACATCAATCGCAACCTGCGCGATTACGCGTCCTACGAGGAGCGCCGCTACGGCTTCTCGCTGCGTGCAGGCTACGAGTTCAACGAGTATTTGCGGCAGTCCTGGGCCTACACGCTCTCGAACCGCAACATCAACAACGTGAATCGTGATGCTTCCCGGTACATTCGTGAGCAGCAGGGTGAGACCCTCCTCTCGCAGATCGGGCAAACTCTCACCTATGACCGCCGTGATAGCCGCCTTGATCCCCACAGCGGCTACCTTGTTCGCGTGGGAACAGACATCGCAGGCCTCGGCGGTGACGTCAGTTACTTCCGCGGCCGCCTGGATGGTGCCTACTACGTCCCGTTCGAGCGGACGTTGGGTGACCCCAACTTTGTCCTCGCGATCCAGGGTTCGGTCGGCATCCTCGAGCCCTTCGGCGGCAAGGACGAGCGAATCGTTGACCGCTTCTTTCTTGGTGGTGAGAACCTGCGCGGCTTCCAGACCGCTGGCGCCGGCCCGCGCGATATCAGCGCGGGCAGCGCGCGCGACAGCCTTGGTGGCCGATTCCTTTACACGCAGACCACCGAGTTCCGCTTCCCGCTTCCTATTCCCGATGAGATCGGCATCACCGGTCGCGCCTTCGTCGACATCGGCGGCCTGAGCGGCTCCTCCTCACCGGCTGCTGGCGAGAGGATTGCCGACGAGTCCTCCCCGCGCGTCGGCAGCGGCCTCGGCGTGTCGTGGCGCAGCCCCTTCGGGCTGATCAACCTCGACTTCGCGCAGGCCGTGGTTAAGAAGCGATACGACGAGACGCAGTTCTTCCGCTTCGGCTTCGGCACGCGGTTCTAAGAACGAATGAGACTGGAGTTCGCATGATGCCCGCGCGTCCCGCGCTCGCCGCCCTTGCGGCGCTGCTCATCCCCGCCTTGTCGGCTGGCTCCGCTGTCGCGCAGTCCGATCCCGGCTTCTTCATTCCGCCCCAGCAGGGGGGCGGTGCCGCCCGGCCCGCGCAGACACCCGCCCGCCCGGCGCAGCAGCCTCAGCGCCCGCCGCAGCAGGCGCAGCGCCCGACCGGACCGAATCCGGCCCCCCTGCCGCCCGGGCAGCCGCCGCCGGCGGCAGTGGTCGGCATTGTCGACGTGCCGGAGATCCAGCGGAACTCCACGGCCTTCAACTCCGTGCGCGAAGAGATCGAGAAGCGCCGTCAGCGCCTGAATGACGACCTGCAGCGGGAGCAGACCCGCTGGCGCGAGGAGCAGCAGGCGCTGGCCAACCAGCGCGCGACGATGAACCCTGAGCAGCTTCGCCAGAAGGAGCGGGAGCTGCAGGAGCGCATCACCGACAGCCAGCGCGTTTTCCGCGATCGCTCGCGCGCCATTGAGCAGGTGGCGCAGGGCGCCCTGCAGGAGATCGAGCAGGCGCTCGCCGTGGTCATTCGCCAAGTGGCTGCCAGCCGCAACGTGAACCTCGTCCTGCCGCGCCCGCTGGTCATCTTCAACGATGCGCCTTTCGACCTGACGGACGAGATCAGCCAGCAGGTGAACCGCGTGCTGCGCAACGTGTCCCTTCCGCCCGAGGGCCAGGCTCCGGCCGCGCCGGCAGCGGGCCAGCCCGGGGCATCGCCCCAGGGCCAGAGGCCGCCGCAGCAGCCCCCGGCGCAGCCGCAGCAACGCCGCTAAGCCGTGGCGGCGGATCCCCGCTTCCACGCCTATGCCGGTCCTCTGCCGCTTTCCCGGCTCGCGGAAGCGGCCGGGCTGGCGGTGCCGGACGGGGACGGCGACCGCGCCTTCCGCGGCGTCGCCTCCCTTGAGGCTGCCGGGCCTTCGGAGGTGTCCTTCCTCGATGCGCGCCGCTGGCTCCCCACCCTGCGCGAGAGCCAGGCGGGCGCTGTGGTGCTGGCGGCCGAGAACGCGCATGCCGTACCGGCTGGCATGGTGGCGCTCATCTCCCCGCAGCCGGTCCTTGCCTTTGCGCGGATCGCGGCGCTGCTGCACCCGCCCCACCAAGCAGATGGCACAGTTCATCCCACCGCGGTGGTGGGTGAAGGCGCCGTCATCGGCGAGGGCTGCGAGATCGGTGCTTATGCGGTCCTTGGGGCCGGCGTCGTGCTCGGCCCGCGCTGCATCGTGGGGCCGCACGCGCATATTGGCCCGAACTCCGTTTTTGGCGCGGAGTGCCGCATTCTGTCCCACGTCACGGCCACGCACTGCCTTGCAGGCGACCGTGTGACTCTCAATCCGGGCTCGCGGATCGGCAGCGAGGGCTTCGGTTTCGCCAGCACAGCCCGGGGCGAGCACGTCACTGTCCCGCAGCTCGGCCGTGTGGTGCTGGGCGATGGGGTGGAGGTGGGCGCCAATGCCTGCATTGACCGCGGGTCCGGGAACGACACCGTGATCGGGCCCGGGACCCGGCTGGATAACCTAGCCATGCTGGGGCACAACGTCTCCACCGGGCGCGGCTGTATCATCGTGGCGCAGGCGGGCATCTCCGGCTCCACCACCCTCGGCGATTTCGTCGTGGTGGCAGGGCAGGCAGGCGTTGCGGGGCATCTAAGCATCGGCGCGAACGCGCGGATCGGGGCCCAGGCAGGCGTCATGGCGGATGTGCCGGCCGGGCAGGACGTGGTGGGCAGCCCCGCCATTCCCGTACGCGACGCGATGCGTGGCTTCGCTGCCCTGCGCAAGCTGGGCCAGTCGAAGGCGGCCGCGCGGGACAAAGGAACGGATGCGCCGAGACCGGCGCCCATGAAAACGAGCGATTGAACATGGCGGACGGCGAAGGACAGGCGGCGATGACAACCGGGGCCGCGGAGGCGCCCAGGGGCGCGGGCGCGGCCCGGACGACCCTCGACATCGCGCGCATCATGGAGGCGATCCCGCATCGCTTCCCCTTCCTTCTGGTGGACCGCGTGGTCGATCTCGTCCTCAACGAGAGCGCGGTGGGCATCAAGAACGTCTCGATCAACGAGCATGTCTTTCAGGGCCACTTCCCCCGGCACCCCGTCTTTCCAGGTGTCATGATCATCGAGAGCATGGCGCAGACCGCGGGGGTGCTGGTTGTCGAGACGCTGGGGCCGGAGGCCCGTGGCAAGCTGGTGTATTTCATGTCCGTCGAGGGCGCGAAGTTCCGCAAGCCCGTCGTGCCCGGCGACCAGATGCGCGTGCATGTGAAGAAGGAACGCCAGCGCGGAAACGTCTGGAAGTTCTCCGCCGAGGCGAAGGTCGACGGTGTCGTGGTGGCCGAAGCGACCTACGCCGCCATGATCCTGGACGGCTAGACGTGCCCGAGATCCATCCCACCGCGATCGTCGCCGAGGGCGCGCGCATCGCGGCCAGCGCGGTCATCGGCCCCTATGCGACGGTTGGCGCGCAATGCGTGCTGGATGATGGTGTGCAGATCGGCGCCCATGCCGTGATCGACGGTATCACCCATCTCGCCGAGGGTGTGCAGGTGCTGCCCTTCGCGTCGGTCGGGCTGCCGCCGCAGGACCTGAAGTACAAGGGTGAGCCGACCAGCGTCATTGTCGGTGCCCGCAGCATCATTCGCGAGCACGCGACGGTGCATCGTGGGAGCGTGGGAGGCGAGGGCATCACGCGCGTGGGCTCGGACTGCCTGATAATGTGCGTCGCCCATGTCGGCCACGACTGCCAGCTCGCGGACAAGGTGATCCTCGCCAACAACGTCATGCTCGGCGGGCATGTGCATATCGGCGACAACGTCTTCGTCGGCGGTGGCACGGCCATTCACCAGTCCGTCCGCATCGGGCGCCAGGCGGTGATCGGCGGGATGAGCGGCGTGGAGCGGGACGTGATCCCCTTCGGTTCCTGCATGGGCAACCGCGCGCGGCTGATCGGTCTGAACCTTATTGGCCTCAAGCGCCGTGGCTTTGGCCGCGAGGCGATCAACTCGCTTCGCGCGGCCTATCGCGGACTGTTTCTGGGGCGCGGCACCTTCGATGCGCGCATCGCGCTCGTCGCGCAGGACCAGGGCGAGCAGCCGCAGGTGGCCGAAATCCTCGCCTTCATTGAGGGGTCGAGCCGTCGCGGCCTGATGCGCGCCGGCCGCCAGACGGACGAGGCTTCGGAAGCCGAAGCGGCCTGACGCCGATGAGCCAGGAACCAGTTGCGATCATCGCCGGCGGCGGTGCCATGCCGTTGCGGGTGGCTGCTGCCTGCCGAGCCATGGGCCGCCCCTTCGTCGCTGTGCTGCTGGATGGCTTCGCCAATCCCGCCGACTGGGTCGGCGAAAAAACGATGGTCTTCCGCCTCGGTGCAGTCGGCCAGGCGCTGGATTGGGTCCGCGCGGCCGGCGCCAGGCAACTCGTCCTTGTCGGCAATGTCCGCCGGCCTTCCATCCTCTCCCTCCGCCCAGATGCGAAGGGCGCGCAGTACCTCGCCCGTATCGGCATGCGCGCCTTCAACGGCGATGACAGCCTGCTTTCCGCCGTGCGCCAGATCATGCGCGAGGAGGGCTTCGAGCCCATCGGGCCTACCAAGTTCCTCGCCGACGCGCAGTGCCCGGCCGGGCTTCTTACCCGCGCCGCGCCGGATGCCGGCGGGATGGCCGATATCGCCCGCGGGATCGCGGTCGTCCGCGCGCTGGGGAGAGCCGATGTGGGGCAGGGGACCGTGGTGCAGCAGGGCCTAGTGCTCGCCGTGGAGGCGATCGAAGGGACGGACGCCATGCTAGCCCGCGCGCGCGACCTCAGGCGCGAAGGGCCTGGCGGCGTGCTGGTGAAGCTGGTGAAGCCCGGCCAGGACCGTGAGGTGGATATGCCCACCCTTGGCCTGCGTACGGTAGAGGGCGCGATCGCGGCCGGATTGTCGGGAATCGCCTTCGAGGCAGAGGGCGCGCTGCTGATGGATCGGGAAAGGATGATCACGACGGCGGATTCCGCCGGACTATTCCTTCTCGCGATCCGTCCTGATGACCATGTGGGGCCGGCGACAACAGGAGCCGCGACATGAGCGATACCCCGAAGGGCAAGTTCCTCCACACCATGATCCGGGTCGGCGACCTGGAGCGCAGCATCGCCTTCTACACGACGATGTTCGGCATGCGGGAGCTGCGCCGGAACGACGTGCCCGAGGGCAAGTACACGCTGGCCTTCCTCGGCTATGGCGGCAACGCGGCCGGCGAGGGCGAGATCGAGCTCACCTACAACTACGGAGTGGACAAGTACGAGATGGGCACTGCCTTCGGCCATCTCGCGATCGCCGTGCCGGATGCCTACGCCGCCTGCGAGCGGATCAAGGCCCAGGGCGGCAAGGTGACGCGCGAGGCGGGGCCGCTGAAGTTCGGGACGACGATCATTGCCTTCGTCGAAGACCCGGACGGCTACAAGATCGAGCTGATCCAGCGCGCCTGAGCGAGGGCGCGTGATCCCCGATCCCTTCCGCCTGGTCACCGACGTCGCCGGGCGCAGCGCGGAAGCGGCGCTGGCACTGACCGGGCGCGAGCATCTGCGGCTGGCCGTCACCGGCCTGTCGCGGGCGGGGAAGACCGTGTTCCTCACCTCCCTCGTCGCCAATCTCGTGGCTGCGGGGCAGGGGCGGCGCAGTCTGCGCGCGCTGGAGGCCACCTCCGGCCGGCTGCGCGCAGCCCGCGCGATCCCGCCCGGAGTGGAGGCAACGCCACGCTTCGATGCCGAGGCGCATCTGGCCGCGCTCGCCGCCGACCCGCCCGCCTGGCCCGCGCGGACGGAAGACCTCTCCACCCTCTCCCTCGCGCTCACACTGCGGCGGCGGGGCATCTACGGCCAGTTTCTGCCAGACCGGGAGGTGACACTCGACCTGCTCGACTATCCTGGCGAGTGGCTGCTGGACCTCCCCATGTTCGCCCAGGATTTCTCACAGTGGTCGGAGGAGACCCTGGTGCGGATCTCGAAAGGAATCCGCGCGGCTCCGGCCGCCGAGTTCCTTGCTTTTGCCCGCGCGCTGCCCGTCAACGCGCCGGCCGAGGACTCTCTCGCCCGCCGGGGCCATGCGCTGTACCGTCAGTTCCTGCTGTTCGCCCGGGACGAGCTGGGGTTGCGCTTCCTGCAGCCCGGCCGGTTCCTGAATCCCGGCCCGTCCGGCGACGCGCCGCTGCTGTGGTTCTTCCCGCTCCCGGAATCCGCGCGCAACTCTCCCCTTGGCGGGCTGCTGGCCCGTCGCCACGAAGCCTATCTGCACGACCAGCGCGACCGCTTCCTTGCCCCCGTCTTCCGCCGCTTCGATCGGCAGGTGGTGCTGGTGGACGTGCTCGGCGCCCTCCATGCCGGGCGAGAGGCCTTTGAGGACACTGCCGAGGCGCTCTCGGCCATCTCGGCCACCCTCCGCTACGGCCGTGGCTGGCTGGACCTGCTGACGGGCGCGGGCATCTCCCGCGTCGCTTTCGCGGCCACGAAGTCCGACCATGTGCCGGAGGTAAGCCGCGACAGCCTGGCTTCCCTTCTCGCCGACCTGGTTGATGCACCTCGTCGCCGCGCCGAGATCTCGGGCGCTGCGGTTTCCGTCCACGCCGTTGCCTCCATTCGCTGCACCCAGGAGGCGACGGCGGCGCATGAGGGCCGTCCGTCCCCGGCCGTCCGCGGCATCCTGCTGGAGAACGGGCGCTGGGCGACGGTGGATCCCGGCATGGTTCCCGCCCGCCGCCCGCCGGAGAGCTTCTGGAACGCCTCGTACTTCCGCATGCCCGTCTTCCGCCCGCCGGTGCTGGACGCGAATGGGGCCGGTGGCGTCCCGCATCTGGAGCTCGATACGCTTCTCTCCACGCTCCTGGGCGACGCTCTCTAGCGACCACAGCGCCGAGCGCGCTGTAATCCGCCGGGCGGCGGGCCATATGGCCAGCCCATGAGCGAGACCGTCCCCCGCCCGCCCCGCATCCTGCTGGAAGAAGAGGCTGGCCCCGCGCGGGTCGACCTCGACTGGGCGGAGGGAACCGAGCCTGTGATCTTGCCCTCAGGCGGCTTCTCCACCCTCTCCCTGCTGGCGATCGGCCTTTCCACCCTGCTGGCAGGCTTTGCCGTGCTCGCGGCCGGCAACTATGTGGCCGAGCAGTTCAACCGCTCCGCCCCGCTCGGCTGGCTTACCCTCTGCATCGCGCTGGCCGGGTTCGGAACCATCGCATGGGCGATCGTGCGGGAGTTCCGGGCGCTGTTTCTCCTGCACGAGGTCGATGCCGCCCGCGCCGCCTTCGCCCGTGGCGACCTGCGTGCGGCCAAGACGCATGTGCTGGCTTGGGCAGCGCCGATCCCGTTGGCGGCGCCGGCTCTCCCGGCCCTGCGCGAGGCGCCCGACCTGCACGCCCTCCGTGCCCTGCTGGA
Organism: Roseomonas sp. WA12; assembly: GCF_054165765.1. Classification (NCBI taxonomy): domain Bacteria; kingdom Pseudomonadati; phylum Pseudomonadota; class Alphaproteobacteria; order Acetobacterales; family Roseomonadaceae; genus Roseomonas; species Roseomonas sp. WA12. The sequence goes on from NZ_CM135108.1 coordinate 1,217,337, forward strand.
AAGCGGGCCGTTGGCGGCGCTGGATGCCGAATCCCGCAGCCTTGGGCGGCTCGCGGCGCTGCAAGGCTTCGCTGCGACCGCCATCAGCCCGTCCCCCTCGCTCGATGCCCTGGTGGTGGGTTGGCGCGGGCTGCGGTTGGTCCGGCAGGTTGCCACGCTGCACGGGATGCGGCCTGGCATTGCCGCCACCGCGTCGCTGCTGCGCCGCGCCGCCTTCGATGCCGCGACGGTCGCGGCGACGGAGGTGGCCACCGACACAGCCGTGCGCGCCGTCGTCAGCAACCCGCTGGTTGGCCATGTGGTGGGCGAGGCCGCCACTGGCGCGGTGGCCGCCCGCCGCCTGATTACCTTGGCCCGCGCGACCGCGGCTGCCTGCCGCATCCTTCCGCGCGGTTAGTCCGGCCGTTCACGAGCGCGTAATCCGGGTGCGCGACACTGGGGCTCTCTTACGGAGAACCCCATGCGCGTCCGCACCCTTTTGCTCGCCAGCGTAGTCGCGGTCGCCATCCCCGGCCTCATCGGCACGGGATGGAGCTCCTGGCAGGCCTGGACTAACTGGGAGAGGGCAGAACGCGCGACCCTGTCCACCCGCGTGCTGAGCGGCACCATGCGCGGCCTGACCGCGGTGGCTGCCGAGAGTGGGTTGCTTAGTGCCGCCGCGCGTAACGGCACGGCCGATGCCGCTGACCTGCAGGCTGGCCGACAGACGACGGATGCGCTGCTGGACCGAATGCGCCGCGACGTAGTCTCCGAGGGGCTGGACCCCTCCCGGATTGATCAGTCGGCCGCGAGCCTCAACGACATGCGGCGACGTGTGGCCGAGTTGCTGGCGCGGGGCGTTCGGGAGGGAGACCTGAAGCTCGTCTCCGACATGATGACCGGCCGCGCGGAGGTGCTGGAGGGGTTGGAAGCGGTTGCGCACGAGGCGGAAAAGCGCATCGGCCATTCTGCGCCGGCAGTCGCCCAACTAGTGGAGATCGCACGGCAGGCAATGTCGTTGCGGTCCGAACTCGGGGCTCGGAGCCTGATCATCAATGCTTGGTTGGCCGGCCAGCCGGTGACGCCCGCTAGCCTGTCCACCGGCATGCGCCTGAACGGGCGGATCGAAATGTCGCTCGAGAATGCGCGCCGCATGGCGGAAGGGCAGGGGGAAGCCGGGGTGCTGCGGGTGGTGGAAACAGCCCGGTCCGAGCTGATCCAGACGACGGAGCCGCGGTACCGAGGCTATGTCGATGCGGCATTGGCAGGGTTCGGCAAACCGGGTGCGCCGGCTTGGCCGACCAGCGGTCCGGATTACGCGCGCTGGACCGTCCAGGCTCTACTTACCGTTCTCCCAATGCGGGACGCCGCGCTCGACGCTGCGGTGGCCCAGGGAGACTCCGCCGCAGTGACGGCCCGTACGCGCCTGATCAGCAGCCTCACCCTCGCGGCCCTTGCACTGCTCATGGCCGCGGGCGGGATCGCCCTTCTACTGCGGCGCCTCGTCACCCCGGTTCGCGAACTGACCGGCAATGTCGGTCGGATTGCATCGGGCGAGCTGGATATTGCGGTCCCGCATCGCGGCCGTGCCGACGAGGTGGGCGAGATGGCCGGCGCGATTGAGGTGCTCCGGACCAACTCGGTGGCGCAGCGCCGGCTAGAGGCCGAGGCGCAGGCCGAACGGGAAGCGCGAGACGCACGCGCCACGCGGCTGGACGGGCTGGTGCGCGGCTTCCAGGGCCGGGCAGGGGAGATGGTCAAGACCCTCTCTGCCTCCTCCACCGAACTCGAAGCAACGGCACGCGGCATGAGCGGCACCGCCGAAGGTGCGAGTGCCCAGGCCGGGCGGGTGTTCTCCGCTGCGGGCGAGGCGAGCAACGGCATGCAGGCGGTGGCCGCCGCCGCCGAGCAGCTCAGCGCCTCGATCGGTGAGATCAGCCGGCAGGTGAGCCAGGCAACAACCGTAGCGGGACAGGCGGTGGAGGATGCTAGGCGCACGGACGCCACGGTGCAGACGCTGGCCGAGGGCGCGGCGCGAATCGGCGATGTGGTGCGCCTGATCAGTGACATTGCCGGCCAGACCAATCTTCTGGCGCTGAACGCGACGATCGAGGCGGCGCGCGCCGGTGAGGCGGGCAGGGGCTTTGCCGTGGTGGCGAGCGAGGTGAAGTCGCTCGCATCTCAGACCGCCAAGGCGACCGAGGAAATCGGCGCGCAGATTACCCAGATCCAGTCAGCGACCGACCAGGCGGTGGTCGCCATCGGCGGAATCGGGCGCCGGATCGAGGAGGTGAGTGGCATCGCGGTGGCGATCGCGGCCGCGGTGGAGGAGCAGAGCGCGGCCACCAGCGAGATCGCCCGCACGGTGCAGGACACAGCGCGCGCGACCGAGGCAGTGACCGCTAACATCGCCGATGTCAGTCAGGCCTCGGCCCAGACCGGCGATGCGGCGGGGCAGGTGCTCTCCGCCGCTTCGGACCTCTCGCAGCAGGCCGAGCGGCTGAACGGCACCGTCGCCAGCTTTGTCGCGGAGGTGCGAGCGGGCTAGGCCTCAGCCACCCACGAGGGTGATGCCCTCGGCTGCGTCGCCGATGCGGGCGAGGCTCTCCTCCCGGCCCAGCGCCACCAGCACGGCGTCGATCGGCGGCGACTGGAGGCTGCCGGTCAGTGCCGCGCGGAGCGGCTGGGCAACCTGGCCCAGCTTGACGCCTTCCGTCTCGGCAAAGCTGCGCAGGGCGGCATCGAGCGCCCCACGGTCCCAGCCTGCCGATGCAGTTTCGGATAGCGCCTGTGAGAGGCGGGCGAGGCGGTCGCGGACATCCGGATGGTCCAGCGCCTCGGAGGCCTTGGGTTCGTATTTCAGCGGGCGTTCCGCCAGGGCGAAGCGGGCGCCCTCGGCCATATCGACCAGGGTGCGGGCGCGCGGCTGCAAGTCCGGGATCAGCGCGGCGACGCGGGCCTGCTGCACGGGGCCAGCCTCGCCGAGACGCGCCAGAACATGCGGCAGCAGGGCCGCGGGTTCGGCGGCGCGCAGGTACTGGCCGTTCAGGTGCGAAAGCTTTGCGTAGTCCATCCGTGACGCGGCACGGCCGACATCCTTCAGCTCGAACAGTTCGATCGCCCGCTCGCGCGGCACGAACTCCTCGTCGCCATGGCCCCAGCCGAGTCGCAGGAGGTAGTTGCACACCGCCTCGGGCAGGAAGCCCTGGTCGCGGAACTCCAGTGCGCTCACCGCGCCATGGCGCTTGGACAGCTTCGCGCCGTCGGCGCCGTGGATTAGCGGGATATGCGCGAATTCGGGCCGCGCCCAGCCCATGGCGTCATAGACCATGCACTGCCGGAAGGTGTTGGTCAGGTGGTCGTCGCCGCGGATGACATGGGTGATTTCCATGTCATGGTCGTCCACGACGACGGCGTGCAGATAGGTCGGCGTGCCGTCCGAGCGCAGGATGATCATGTCGTCCAGCTCGCTGTTCTGAACGCGCACCTCGCCCTGGACGAGGTCCCGCACCACGGATTCGCCCTCGCGCGGTGCCTTGATGCGGATCACCGGTGCGATGCCGGCCGGCGCCTCGGCGGGGTCGCGGTCGCGCCAGCCCCCGTCATAGCGTGGCGGTCGGCCCTCCGCTTGGGCCCGCTCACGCATTGCGACCAGCTCTTCGGCGGTGTCATAGGCGAGATAGGCGGCGCCCTTTCCCAGAAGCGCGCGCGCCACTTCGGCATGCCGCGCTTCGCGCGAGGTCTGCATGACCGCCGGCTCATCGGGTGCCAGGCCGAGCCAATCCAAGCTCTCAAGGATCTGCTGCACCGCTTCCGGCGTGCTGCGCGCCCGATCCGTGTCTTCGATCCGCAGCAGGTATTGCCCACCTTGATGTCGGGCAAAGAGGAAGTTGAAGAGCGCCGTCCGCGCCCCGCCAATATGCAGGTAGCCGGTGGGGGAGGGGGCGAAGCGTGTGCGGACGGTCATGCCCGCCCCTTAACACCGCCCGGACAGGCTGTTGACCCCTCACGCACCCGTGACCGATGCGGTAAGGTGTTGTCCGGCCATGTCAGCCCACGCCGCCCCGGTTTTACCCGCCGCTCCACCGCTCCCGCTCGCCGACCGCGCGATGGGCTGGGTCGCTGCCGAATGGGACCGTTGGCCGCTCTGGTTGCCTGTGGCGATGGGGGCGGGAGTGCTGGCCTATTTCGGCCTTCATGCCGAACCCGGCCCTGGCTGGCTGACGCTTCCCTGGCCCTTACTCGCCCTTGCTCTGCTGTTGCGGGCCCGGAACCCCTTCGCCGGTGCCGCCCTGGCACTGACCGGTGCCGCCGTGCTGGGCTTCGCCACCGTCCTGTTCCACGCACGCGCCGCGCCACCTGTCCCGGACCTCCCACGGACTGCCACCGTCGTCTCGGGGACGGTCGCGACGGTGGACCTGCTTCCGGAAGGCCGGCGCGTCACTCTCGACGCCGCGCGCCTGGATGAGCGCGCTCCGCTGGAACGGCAGCTTCGCATCCGCCTACGCGCGAATGACCCAGCCCGGCCGGTTCCGGGCGACACCATCACTGTCCGCGCCCTGGTCCGCCCGCCGATGCCCCCGGCCTTCCCTGGCGCCTTCGATCTGCAGCGGAACGCGTATTTCTCAGGGCTGGCAGGCTCAGGCTTTGCGCTGAATCCAGCCATCCTGCAGTCCGGCGGCGAAGTGCCCGTCTTCGCCGGGCTGCGAGCGGCCATCGAGGCCCGCGTTACCGCCGCCCTGCCTGGCGGAACCGGGGCCGTGGCCTCGGCCCTGCTCACCGGCTCGCAATCCGCCATTCCCGCGGAGGATCTGACGGCGCTGCGGGACTCAGGCCTGGCACATCTTCTTTCCGTCTCTGGTCTTCACGTCGCCATCGTTATCGGGATCGGCTTCGTCACCTTACGAGCGGTCATCGCGGCGATCCCCTGGATGGCGCTGCGTATCGATTCCAAGATTGTGGCGGCGGTGTTGGGGCTCGTGCTCGGTGGGGCTTACACGCTCCTCACCGGCTCAGGCGTGCCGATGGTGCGCTCCTTCGCGATGGCGGCGCTCGCCACGCTGGCTCTGCTCACCGGCCGCCGCGCCTTGTCGCCCCGCGCGCTCGCGCTGGCGGCGGGGCTCGTGCTGGTGGCGAACCCGGCGGCGCTGATCGGCGCCTCGTTCCAAATGTCCTTTGCGGCCGTGCTGGCCCTCATCGCCGCCGCAGAGGCGATGCGCGGCCCCACCCGTGCGTTGCGGGAGCGCGGATGGGTGGGCCGGATGGCAATCGTCGTGCTCGGGCTGGCCGCCACCTCTCTCGTCGCCGGAGCGGCCACGACCCCCTTCGGCCTGCATCATTTCGGCCGTCTGCAGCTCTACGGCGTGGTGGCCAACGCCATTGCCGTGCCGCTCACCTCGTTCGTGGTGATGCCAGCGGGGTTGCTTGCGGCCCTCCTCATGCCGCTCGGGCTTGAGGCGCCGGCCCTGGCCGTGATGGGCTGGGGCGTTGACGGCACGCTGCTGACCGGCCGGATCGTCGCGGCCTGGCCCGGCGCAGCCATGGCCGCGCCGCCGATCCCCGCCTGGGGACTGGCAGTCTTCACCTTTGGGCTGCTCTGGTTATGTCTGTGGAAGCTGCCATGGCGCTGGGCGGGAGTGCCGGTGATGGCGGCGGGCCTGCTTTCCGGCCTCGTGACCACGCCGCCGGACATCCTCGTCGCAGCCGATGGGCGGATGCTTGCCATGGCGAGCCCGGCTGGCGTGCTGTCGGAGCGGACATCCGGCGCTAATCGCATCACTCGCGAATCGTGGCTGCGAAGTTGGGGGGAGGACAACGCAACCGTCCTGCCGCGCGAGGGCGAGGTGCCGGGCGCGGCCTGTGGCGCGCTCTCCTGCCTACTTCGGCCGCGGGACACGGGTCCGGCTGCCATCCTGCTGCGCCAGCCACCGCGCGAGGCGCCGAGGCCGCGCCGCGGACCGGCTCCGCCACCTCCGCCGGTGCTGGCCGAGACGGGCTGCGGCCAGGCAGCGGTGATGATCTCGTTGGAACCGATCCGCGGCCGCTGCCGTGAGACGCCGCGGGTGGACCGCTTCTCGGTCTGGCGGGATGGGGCCCATGCGATCTGGCTCGCCCGCGACGGTGCCATCATCCTGTCGGACCGCGCGGCGCGGGGGGACCGGCCTTGGGTGCCGCCGGTTCCGACGCCGCGGGCCCAGGCGCAGTCAGAGCCACCCGCGGAGGTGGAATGAAAAAGGGCTGGAGGAAGAAATCCTCCAGCCCCGCATCCTTCTCCGAGTCCGCCGCTGACAGCCTAAACGGGCCCGCCCGGCAGACTAATGGTAGCGGCGGACCAAACCGATGAGGCGGCCCTGAACTTTCACCCGGTCGGGGCCGAAGATGCGCGTCTCGTAGCGGGGATTGGCAGCCTCCAGCGCGATGGAGTTACCGCGGCGGCGGAGCCGCTTCAGCGTCACCTCATTCTCGTCCACCAGCGCGACAACGATCGCGCCGTTATCAGCCACGTCGCCGCGCCGGATGATCACGGTGTCGCCGTCGAGGATGCCGGCGCCCTCCATCGAGTCTCCGGAGACCTCGAGCGCGTAGTGCTCGCCGCCGCCCAGCATCGTGACCGGAACCTCGACGCTCTCGCCGCTGTCGCGGAGCGCCTCGATCGGGAGGCCAGCGGCGATCCGGCCATAGAGCGGCAGCTGCACGGCAGTTGCATCGTTCGCCGTGCGCACGGCGCCGGGCAGGTTCTGGGCAAAGTTGCCGCGGATGACGTTGGGCGCGAAGGCCGGGGAGGCGGGCTGCGCAGCCATTGCCGGCTGCGCGCCGGAGGCCGCGAGCGCTGCACGGGGCGCCAGGCCTTCCGGCACGCGCAGCACTTCCAGGGCCCGGGCGCGATGTGCGCGGCGCTTGAGGAAGCCGCGCTCCTCCAATGCCGTGATCAGGCGGTGAATGCCCGACTTCGACCTAAGATTCAGCGCCTCCTTCATCTCCTCGAAAGAAGGAGAGAAGCCAGTGTCGCGCAGATGCTTGTCGATGAAGGTGAGCAGCTCGTGCTGCTTCCGGGTGAGCATGGTCCGGGCGTCTCCCTGGGCGCGAGTGGCAGGTCTTCTGCACGAACAAACGGGCAACCGACGCGGAAGTTCTATGAAAGTTCTTCCGCGTCGGTCAATGCCGCGCTTCACACGCCTAGAGAGGAAAACAATACAAACTGCACCGCGGAGCCCGCCGGGGCCGCCGGCGCATGGGGGGGGCGCACCACCAACCCGCACGCGCGGGCCAGGGTGGAGAGCATGGAGCTGTCCTGAACAGGGAAGGGCGTCGCGACGTGCGCCCCGTCCGAATCGATCGAAAGATCAGCACGCACATAGTCCTGACGGCGGTCATTCTCCGGCATGTCCTGCCCCAGCCGCGCCGTCACGGTTTCCATCGGCCCTGCCGGGAGGCCACTCAGACGGCGCAGGGCCGGAATCAGGAACACGACGGCACAAACCAGCGCCGAAACGGGATTCCCCGGAAGGCCCAGCATCGGCGTGCCGCGCAGGTCGCCCCAGATCAGCGGCTTGCCCGGCCGCATCGCGATCTTCCAGAAGTCGAGCGAGAAGCCCTGCGGGCCGAGTGCCGCCTGGACCAGATCGTGCTCCCCCACGCTCGCGCCGCCGGTGGTGACCAGCAGGTCACAGCGCCGGGCGTCGCTGGCGGCTGCAGCGATGGCGTCGCGGTCATCGCCCGCGATGGGGAGAACCAGCGGATCGCCGCCCGAGGCACGGACGAGCGCGGCCAGCGCATGGGCGTTGGACGAAACGATGCCGCCGGCCGGGATCGCCTCGCCCGGCAGAACGATCTCGTCCCCAGTGGCGAGGATCCCGATACGTGGGCGGCGATGGACCTGCAGCCAAGGATGGTTGGCCGCCGCGGCCAAGCCGATGTCGCGCGCGGTCAGCCGCTGACCGGCAGGAAGCAGCGTGTCGCCCGCCGTGAAGTCGAGCCCGGCACGGCGGATATGGCGGCCGAGGCGCGGTGCCTCGGTCGGGACGACATGGCCGTCCTCGGCCACGGCATCCTCCTGCAGCAGAACGCTGTCCGCGCCGGGCGGCACGGCACCCCCGGTGAAGATCCGCACCGCCTCACCCGGCCCGACCGACTGGGCGAGCGGATGCCCGGCCGGAGCGGCCCCGACCACGCGAAGCCGGGCACCTATGCCGGCGTCGACAGCCCGCAGCGCGTAGCCATCCATTGCCGAGACATCGACGGGCGGTTGCGTGAGCCGAGCCGCCACCGGGCGGGCGAGGATGCGGCCCCATCCGTCGGGAAGCGCCACCGTCTCGGCCGCGCAAGGCGAAAGACCTTCCAGGATCCGGGCAAGGGCCTGTTCGACCGAGATCATCACGGCGCCTCGTAGAGGCCTGACTTACCTCCAGATTTCCGCACCAGCCGAACGGCTTCGATCCGCATGCCGCGATCCGCGGCCTTGACCATGTCGTAGATGGTCAGGGCGGCGACGGTCACCGCAGTCATTGCTTCCATCTCCACCCCGGTCCGCCCGGCTGTGCGGACCGTCGCTGCGATCTCGACAGCGTCCGGCTCCGCCATTTCCAGCTCGATGGAGACGGAGGAAAGCGGCAGGGGGTGGCAGAGGGGGATGAGGTCGGCGGTGCGCTTGGCAGCCATGATCCCTGCCAGCCGCGCGACGCCCAACACGTCGCCCTTCCCGGCGCGACCCTCGGCGATCAGTGCGAGGGTCTCGGGCTGCATCGTGATGCGGCCTCGCGCTGTCGCCTCGCGCACGGTCTCGGCTTTTGCTGAGACATCCACCATCGCCGCGCGGCCAGCAGCGTCGAAATGGGTCAGAGCGCCGCCTTCGCGGTTCTCTCCCCCGCCCGGGGCGCCGCTCAAACGGCTTGAACCAGCAGGCGCGCAGCCTCACCCGGATCGGGCTGACGCAGCAGATGCTCGCCGACCAGGAGGCAGTGAGCGCCGGCTTGGGCCATGCGGCGGACGTCCTCGGGCGTGCGGATGCCGCTCTCGGCAACGGGGATACGGTCCGCGGGCACCATGGGCGCCAGCCGCTCGGTCACCGCGATGTCGGTCTTCAGCGAGCGTAGGTCGCGGTTGTTGATGCCCAGCAGCCGCGTCTCCAACCCCAGCGCGCGCTGTAACTCGGCCTCGTCATGCACCTCGACCAGCACGCCCATGTCGAGCCCGCGCGCAGTGTCCTCCAGCGCCTCGGCCTCGGCGTCGCTGACCGCGGCCATGATAATGAGGATGGCGTCCGCACCCATCGCCCGGGCCTCGAAGACCTGCCAGGGGTCGATCATGAAGTCCTTGCGCAGGACGGGCAGGTTCGTCGCCTCCCGAGCCAGGCGGAGGTGCTCGGGCGTGCCTTGGAAATACGGCTCATCTGTCAGCACGGAGAGGCAGGTGGCACCTGCGGCTTCATAGGCGCGGGCGATGCCAGCCGGGTCAAAAGGCTCGCAGATGAGACCGCCGGAGGGCGAGGCGCGCTTGATCTCGGCGATCAGCCCCACCCGCATCTCCGCCACTGCCTCGCAAAGCGCGGCCGTGAAGGGGCGCGGCCTGCCGCTGTCCCGCGCCCGCCGCTCCATCTCGGCGAGCGGGGTGTCCTGCATGCGCGCCTGCACCTCGGCCCGCTTGTCGTCGAGGATTCGGCGGAGCGTGTCCGAGAGTGGAGCGTCCGTCACCGGAAAGGTCTGGTCCATGATGGTGCGGTTCCTCGCGCCCTTCCGGCGGGCGCGTCAAGCGGGTTCGGGTTCGGCCGACGGGGGGACCGGACCGGTTTCGTAATCCTTTAACGTGGGAGAACGGCCCAGGAAGGCGATCGCATCTCCCATTACGCCAGCGCGGGACGGCAGTTCACCCCGGGGATGCCGGACTCTCCCAGGAAGCCCGACACACAGGAGTTAGGCTGGTGCGGTGAGCTTCAAGTTCTCCGGCATAGGCCTGGAAAGTGGCGCCGCGCCTCAGGGCTTCGTAAGCGCCCGCAGCCGGTCGAGGGACCGCATTGCCGCGCCGGAGCCGATCGAATCGGCCGCCAAAGCGGCCCCGGCACGTAGGTCTGTCACCCGTCCTGCTACGATCAGCGCAGCGGCAGCGTTCAGCAGCACGCAATCGCGGTAGCCGCCGGTCTCGCCACGCAGGATGCCGAGAAGGGCTTCCGCATTCTCCGCGGGTTCGCCGCCGCGAAGGGACTCGGCGGGGTGGCGGGCGAGGCCGGCCTCCTCGGGCGTCACCTCGAACTCGCGAATCACCCCTTTTTTCAGCTCTACGACGTTGGAAGGACCAGCGACGGTTAACTCGTCCAACCCCTGGCCGTGCACGAGCCAGGCGTGTTCGGTGCCGATGCGGGCAAGGGTCTCGGCCATGGGCCGAAGCCATTGAGGCGCAAAGGCGCCGGTCATCTGGCGGCGGACCCGGGCCGGGTTGGTCAGGGGCCCGAGCAGGTTGAAAATAGTCCGCGTACCCAGCTCCATGCGCGGGCCGGCCGCGTGGCGAAGCGCGCTGTGGTGCCGGGGGGCCATCAGGAAACAGATGCCGGCGCCGGCGATCACCGCGGGCAGGCGCTCGAAGGGTACATCCGTGTTCACGCCAAGCGCCGAGAGCACGTCCGACGCGCCAGCGCGGGAAGAGAGGGCGCGGTTGCCGTGCTTGGCCACGGGCACGCCGCATCCCGCTACTACCAGCGCCGCCGCGGTCGAGATGTTGAGGGTGCCGGCCGCGTCGCCGCCAGTGCCGACCAGGTCGATGGCGCCGTCCGGTGCCTCCACCGCGGTCATCCGGGCGCGCATGGCACGGACTGCGCCGGTCATCTCCGCCACCGTTTCCCCGCGAACGCGCATGGCCATTAGCATGCCGGCGATCTGGGCCGGGGTGGCCTCGCCGGCCATGACGGTGCCGAAGGCGGCCTCCGCCTCGCTCTCCGCAAGGCGTTCCCCGGCGGCAAGCCGGGCCAGGACAGGTTTGAGCGACACGGTCAGGCGGCCCGGTGCGAGGGCTGGCTGGCTTTCGGCTCCGTCCACTCGCGGGGCGGCAGGTTGATGCCGGCCATCCGCATCACGTTGGCCAACATGTCGTGGCCATGGTCGGAAGCGATGCTCTCGGGGTGGAACTGCACGCCCCAGACCGGCAGGTCCCGGTGGGCGATGCCCATCACAAGCCCGTCCGGGGTCTCTGCGGTGACCTTCAGCTGCTCCGGCAGGTCATCGCGCCGGACGACGAGGGAGTGGTAGCGCGTGGCGCGGAAGGGGGAGGGAAGGTCGGCGAAGACGTCGCTCGCACCGTGATGGATGTCATGCACCTTGCCGTGCACGGGCTCGGGCGCGCGCACCACCGTGCCGCCGAAGGCCTGGCCGATGGCCTGATGGCCGAGGCAAACGCCGAACAGCGGAACGCCCTTGCGGGAAGCGGCCCCGATCAGGTCAAGGCAGATTCCAGCCTCGTTAGGGGTGCAAGGCCCGGGCGAGAGGATGATGGCGCGAGGACCCATCTCAAGCGCCTGCTCCACCGTCAGCGCGTCGTTGCGCCAGACCTTCACCTCCGCGCCCAGTTCTCCGAGGACATGGACGAGGTTGAAGGTGAAGCTGTCGTAGTTGTCGATGAGCAGGATCATGGCGCCCTCACTTCCACCCGGGGCGCGCATCCGGTCAAGCCGGGCCCGCCCTTAGGGGTTACCCCAAGATCGGGCACCGGTCCCCTTCGGTGAAGGTCGGGTGACCCGCCCTGTGCGCGGCTCAGCCCGCGCCCTGGCGCGGCGCGGCGGCGGCGAAGCGCACCGCTTCCTCGGCGGCCCGGAACAGGGCGCGGGCCTTCTGGCGGGTCTCCTCGTACTCAGCCTCGGGGTCGCTGTCGGCCACGACGCCGGCCCCGGCCTGGACGGACATGACCCCGTCCTTCACCAGCGCCATGCGAAGCCCGATGCAGGTGTCCATGCCGCCATCGGCGCCGAAATAGCCGAAGCAGCCGGCATAGACGCCGCGGCGGGAGGGCTCGGTTTCCTCGATGATTTCCATCGCCCGCACCTTGGGCGCGCCAGAGAGTGTGCCGGCGGGAAAGCCGGCCACGAGCGCATCGAGTGCGGAGAGGCCGCCGCGCAACCGGCCCTGCACCTCGCTGCCGATATGCATGACCTGGGAGTAGCGCTCGATCCCGAACTGGGAGGTGACGCGGACGCTGCCGATCTCGGCGACACGGCCGACATCGTTGCGGCCAAGATCCAGCAGCATCAAGTGCTCGGCCCGCTCCTTGGGATCGGCCAGCAGCTCCCTTTCCAGCGCTAGGTCCTCTTCGGGTGTCGCGCCGCGGCGGCGGGTGCCGGCGAGCGGGCGGACGGTCACCATGCCGTCGCGCAGGCGAACCAGGATCTCGGGGCTGGCGCCAACGGCCGCGAAGCCGCCGAAGTCGAAATGGAACAGGAAGGGCGCAGGGTTCAGTCGGCGTAGCGCGCGGTACAGCGCGAAGGGGGGCAGGGCAAAGGGCGCCTGGAAGCGCTGGCTGAGCACGATCTGAAAGGCGTCGCCCGCGGCGATGTACTCCTTCCCGCGGCCCACCGCCTCGATGAAGCCTTCGCGCGTGAAGTTGGATGAGGGGATACCTGGGGCGGGCAGGGCGGCGGGCGGTGCCGGGCGGGGCACGGGGCGGTCAAGCGCCGTCTCTGCCTCGTCCAGCCGGGCCTGGGCCGCCTCATAGGCCGTGCGGGCCCCGTCATCCCCGCCCTGAGTCGGGTCAGGATAGACGGGGGCGCAAAGGGTCAGGATGTCCCGCACATGGTCGAAGACAGCGATGAGAGTGGGTCGGCCGAGGATGGCGTCGGGGATTGCCAGCACATCCGGATTCTTTGCCGGCAGCCGCTCCATCTCGCGCACCATGTCGTAGCCGAGATAGCCGAACAGCCCGGCGGCGCAGGGCGGCAGGCCCGGCGGCAGTTCCATGCGGCAGGCCTCGATCAGCGCGCGAAGGCTCTCCAGAGGTGGGCGCGCCTCGGGGACGAAGGCGTGGGGTGCGGACAGCGCGTGGCGGTTGATCTCGGCCCCACCGTTCCGGCAACGCCAGATCAGGTCAGGCGCCATGCCGATCGCGGAGTAGCGGCCACGGCTTTGACCACCCTCTACGCTCTCGAGCAGGAAGGTATTAGGCTTCCCCTCCGCCAACTTGAGGAAGGCGCCAACGGGCGTGTCCAGGTCGGCCACGCGCTCGCGGAACACCACTTGGCCGCGGCCGGACGCATGGGCCGCGACAAAGGCCGCGTAGCTGTCCGGCCCGCTCATCGGGCAGCCACCTGTTCCATCATGGACGGGTTGATGGTCACGCTCGCCCGCGCGCGGAGCGCGGCGGCAAACTGGGCCTCGAGGTCGTCCTGCATGGCCTGCTCCACCTCGGTTTTCACCCGGGTTTGGCCGGCCGTGTCGGCGGCCACATCGGCGGGCACCACCTCGACAAGCCGGGCCACCGCGTAGCCGTCGGCGGTCTGGGCCATTGTCACGCCGCCCGGGCCGGCGGCGAAGACGCCGGGCAGAAGGCCGGCGGGAATGCCGCCCGGGGTGGCGGCCTGCGGATCGCGGGTGGAGGGGCCCATGCGGACCGCCTCAACGCCGGCCTCGCGCGTGGCCTCGGCGAAGTCCTTGCCGGGCTGGCCGTTCGCGCCCTGGGCTGCGGCGAGGAGGGCGGCGGCGCGCTCCTCCTGGCTGCGGCGTCGGGCTTCCAGCGTCCAGGCGCGGCGCACCTCGGCCTCCACGGTGGCGAAGGGGCGCAGCGCGGCTGGAATGGCGTTCGGCACGTCGAGCGCCACGAAGCCGCCGGCGGCCTCGGCCACACGCGGTCCCTGGCCGGTCGGGCTGGCGAAGACCGCCTCGATCACCGCGGCGCGGGCTGCGGGGCCGCCGGGGAGTTCCACGCGCTGGCCGTTCTGCCCGTTACCCTGCCGATCCAGGGTCACGCGGGTGGCGGTCAGGCCGAAGCGCTGGGCGGCCTCCTCAACCGTGGCGCCACCGGCCATCGCGTCCTCGAGCCGGTTGGCCTCCTCGAAGGTCATGTCGGCCGCCCTCTCGCGAGCTAGGAACTCCCGCGTCTCGGCGCGCAACGCCTCGATCGGGCGCTCGGCCGCGGCCTGCACGGCCGTGACCTTCATGACGTGCCAGCCGAACGGGCTCTGGACGGGCTTGGTCACGCCGCCCTGAGGCACGCCGAAGACGGCGGTGGCTATGTTCTCCACGGGCATCTCGCCCCGGGTCACCTGGCCCATCTCGAGGGCCGATCCGCCGGCCGCTTCCGCCTGGGTGCGGATCGTCGCGAGGTCGGCGCCGCCGGTCCAGGCGGCGCGGATGGCGTCGGCGGCTTCCTTCGTGGTGACCAGGGCCTGCTCCACGGTCCGGCGCTCGGGCGAGCCGCTGCGCTCCCGGGTTGCCTCCAGACCGGCCTCGATCTCCGCGTCGCTCACCTGCACGCGGGCCATCAGCGTCTCGGCGGTGAGGAGGGCGAGGACGGCCTCCCGGTACTCGGGGGAGGAGAACTGGGCGGGGTTGTTCTCGTGGAAGCGGGTGAGCTGGGCCTCGGTCGGCGCCTCCGGCTCGGGCGCGCTGAGGAGCGGGAACTCGGCCACCTCGGCCACGCGCCGCTCGCCGGCAAAGGCGAGCAGGCGGGTCGTCAGCGTCTCCGGAGCGCGGGCGCCGGCGCGGATGGCACCGATGAGCTGCTGGCGCTCAAGATCTGCGATCACGAGCCGGGTGAAGTCGCCCTCGGCGAGGTCGTTCTGGCGGAGGAACTGCTGCAGGATCAGGGGGTTGAACCGGCCATCCGCACCCTGGAACGCAGGAATGGCGAAGGTGTAGGCGCGAACGGCATCGACCGAGGCGGCAACGCCCATGCGCCGGGCCTCCTGGCTCTGCGCGCGAGCGGCGATCAGGTTCTCCACGGCCTGCCGGGCGACGGCCTGGCGGAAGCCCTCATTCGGCTCGAAGCGCGGGCCGAGCTGGCGCTGCAGGCGCTGGGTCTCGCGCCGGGCGGCATTCTGCGCCTCGGTCAATTCGATGGGCTGGCCGCCCACGCGCGCCACCGCGTCGTCCCGCCCGAAGTTGCGGATCACGTCCTCGATCCCCCAGATCGCGAAGGATAGCACCAGCAGGATGAAAAGGCCCTTGGCGAACCAGGTGCCAGCGAGGCGGCGGAACGCGGAGATCATGGCGGAACCCTGAGGGAAGGCGAGAGGGGTGAGCCCGTAGCGCAGCCCGGCCCCGTTGCCAAACCTCCATGCGCCCGATACGCGGCCCAGAGAGACTGTAAGCTACCCGCCGCCACGCCAGGAGAGCCCATGACCCCCGGAGTCCGTCCCCTTATTGCCGGCAATTGGAAGATGAACGGCACGCTGCGCGAGGCCGCGGCCCTTGCCGAGGGCGTGCGCGCCGGGCTGGATCGCGTGGCCGGGGCGGACCTGCTGATCTGCCCGCCCTTCCTGCACCTGCATGTCGCGGCGGCCTCGATGGGCTGGAAGCCGGTGGCGCTCGGCGGTCAGGACTGCTCGGCGGAGGCCAATGGTGCGCATACCGGGGACATCTCGGCCGCGATGCTGGCGGATGCGGGCTGCGGCTATGTCATCCTCGGCCATTCCGAGCGCCGGGCGGATCATGGCGAGACGGACGCCCAGGTGCGCGCCAAGGCAGAGGCCGCGATGGAGGCCGGGCTGATCCCGATTGTCTGCGTGGGCGAAACCGAGGCGCAGCGGGATGCCGGTGAGGCGGAGTCGGTGGTTGCCGCCCAGATCGCGGGATCCCTGCCGGCCGGCTTCGCCGCGGCAAAGGGGGTTGTGGCCTATGAGCCGGTCTGGGCCATCGGCACCGGCCGGACCCCGACGGAGGGGGACATCGCCGCCGTGCACGGACGGATGCGGGCGGAGGTCCTGTCCCGGTTTCCGGGCGCCGGCGCTACCACGCGCCTGCTCTACGGTGGGTCGGTGAAGCCCTCCAACGCCGCCGCGATCCTGGCGCTGGCGGATGTGGATGGCGCGCTCGTGGGGGGCGCGAGCCTGAAGCCGGAGGACTTCCTGGCGATCGGGGCGGCCGTTCCGGCCTGAAACCCTTTCCCAGAGCCCGTTACGGGTTTAAGAGCGGGCCACCATGACCACCGTCCTTCTCGTCCTGCACTTCTTCGTCGCCGCCGCCCTGATCGGGGTGGTGCTGCTTCAGCGCAGCGAGGGCGGGGGGCTGGGCATCGGCTCCTCCCAGGGAATGGGCAACCTCATGTCCGGCCGCGGCACCGCGAACTTGCTGACGCGGGCGACCGGAGTGCTGGCGGCGCTGTTCATGGCGCTGGCCCTGGCGCTCGGGTTGCTGAACCAGGGGACAGGGCGGCAGCGCTCCCTTTTCGATTCGCCGCCGCCCGCCGCCGGTGGCGCGGCTCCGGCTGCCCCGGCTCTGCCGGCGCTTCCGGCCACGCCGAGCGTCCCCACCAACTAATTCTCTGTTCCCGCCCGGTAATCGGGCAGCGGCGCCGTTCAAGCCGGCGTCGCGCATGGCTCTCCTGCGTCGGCGGGGCTTCGTGCCCCTGGCCGCGGCGCGTCCTCGTTCGCTATAAGGGTCACCCATGACGCGGTACGTATTCATCACCGGCGGCGTGGTCTCTTCCCTTGGAAAAGGCATTGCCGCTGCATCCCTTGCGGCGCTCCTGCAGGCGCGCGGCCACAAGGTCCGCATGCGAAAGCTGGACCCCTATTTGAACGTCGATCCGGGCACGATGAGCCCGTATCAGCACGGCGAGGTCTTCGTGACCGATGACGGGGCGGAGACCGACCTCGATCTCGGGCACTACGAGCGCTTCACCGGCGTGCACGCCAATCAGGCCGATGCCTGGACCTCCGGGCGCATCTATTCCGACGTGATCGCGAAGGAGCGGCGCGGGGAGTATCTGGGCGGCACCGTGCAGGTGATTCCGCACGTCACGGACGCGATCAAGGCCGGGGTGACCACGGGGGTCGAGGATTACGACTTCTGCCTCGTCGAGGTCGGCGGCACCGTCGGCGACATCGAGAGCCTGCCCTTCCTGGAGGCGCTCCGGCAGCTCGCCAACGAGCTGGGGCCGCGCAACGCGCTTTTCGTCCATCTGACACTGGTGCCCTGGATCGCCTCGGCCGGCGAGCTGAAAACGAAGCCGACGCAGCACTCGGTGAAGGAACTGCTGGGGCTGGGCATCCAGCCGCAGATCCTGCTCTGCCGCTGCGACCGGCCGATCCCGGAGAATGAACGGCGCAAGATCGCCAGCTTCTGCAACGTGCGGCCGGAGAGCGTGATTCCGGCGCTGGACGCCAGCTCCATCTACGCCGTGCCGCTGCAATACCATGCCGAGGGGCTGGACCGGGAGGTGCTCCGGCACTTCGACATGTCGGTTTACGGCGAGCCCGACCTGTCCCGCTGGCAGAAGATCGTGCAGTCCCTGGAGCAGCCGGAGGGCGAGGTCACCGTCGCCGTCGTCGGCAAGTACATGTCCCTTCTCGACGCCTACAAGTCGCTCGGTGAGGCGCTGACCCATGGTGGCATCGCTCACAACGTGAAGGTCCGGCTCGACTGGGTGGACAGTTCCATCTTCGAGGGCGAGGGCGCGACCAAGCGGCTGGAAGGGGTGCATGGCATTCTCGTTCCCGGCGGCTTCGGCGAGCGCGGGAGCGAGGGCAAGATCCGCGCGGTACAGTTCGCGCGGGAGCGAAGCGTGCCCTTCCTCGGCATCTGCTTCGGTATGCAGATGGCGGTGGTCGAGGCCGCGCGGAACCAGGCGGGTCTGCCCGGCGCCTCCTCGACCGAGTTCGGGCCCTGCGAGGACCCGGTGGTCGGTCTGCTGACGGAATGGAAGCGCGGCAACCAGGTGGAGAAGCGCGAGGAGGGCGGCGATCTCGGCGGAACCATGCGGTTGGGTTCCTACCCCTCGCTCCTGGCCGAGGACTCCCTGGTTCGCGCCATCTATGACGGCAGGGCCGAGATCATGGAGCGGCACCGCCACCGCTACGAGGTGAATGTGAACTACCGCGAGAAGCTGGAGGCCACTGGTCTGCGCTTCTCCGGGATGTCACCCGATGGGGTGCTACCCGAGATCGTGGAGCGGCCGGACCATCCGTGGTTCCTGGGCGTGCAGTACCACCCGGAGCTGAAGTCCAAGCCCTTCGAGCCGCACCCGGTTTTCGCGGGCTTCATCGGCGCGGCCGTGCGCCAGGCCCGTCTTGTCTGAGGTTCCTGGTATGAAGCGTGTCTCGATCGGCAGCGTGGAGGTCGGGAACGACCTTCCGCTCACCTTCATCTCCGGCCCCTGCCAGATTGAATCCCGTGCTCATGCGCTGGAATGCGCGGAGGCCCTGGCCGAAATGGGCCGGGCCGCGGGCGTGGGGATCGTCTTCAAGTCCTCCTACGATAAGGCCAACCGCACCAGCGCCGGTGCGGCGCGCGGCGTTGGCATGAGCGAGGGGCTGTCCATCCTCGCCGAGATACGCGAGCGCACAGGGCTCCCTGTCCTGACCGATGTGCACGACGCCGCCCAGTGCGCCCCGGTGGGGGAGGTGGTGGACTGCCTGCAAATCCCCGCCTTCCTTTCTCGCCAGACTGACCTGCTGCTCGCGGCCGGGGCGACGGGTAAGGCAATCAACGTGAAGAAGGGCCAGTTCCTCGCGCCCTGGGACATGGTGAATGTCGCCGCCAAGGTGGCTTCCACGGGCAATGAAAAAATCTTGCTCTGCGACCGCGGGACCTCCTTCGGCTACAACACCCTCGTGAGCGATCTGCGGGGCCTGCCGATCATGGCCCGCACCGGCTACCCCGTGGTGTTCGACGCCACGCATTCCGTGCAGCAGCCCGGCGGATTGGGAGGCAGCAGCGGCGGCCAGCGAGAGTTCGCACCCGTGCTGGCCCGCGCCGCCGTCGCGGTGGGTGTGGCGATGGTATTCATCGAGACGCATCCAGACCCGGACCATGCCCCCAGCGACGGGCCGAACATGATCCAGATCCGCGAGATGCCGGCGCTCATCGCCCGGCTGATGGCCTTCGACGCCCTGGCCAAGGCCGCGGCCTGACCTGACGCCCACTTATCGGGCCGGGATGTTGACGGGATTGTCAGCATCCCGCCGTGAATGATCGTCATTTCCTCCAAGCGTTGTCCGCCGGCGCGGTCGTCCTCTAACCCGGGGGCGACAGCCGCCGCCTGGCGGCTCCTGCATAAGGGATAAACGGCGATGGCGAAGGTCCTGGTGCTCTACTACTCGAGCTACGGTCATATCGAGACGATGGCCCATGCGGTGGCCGAGGGTGCCCGCTCGGTGCCCGGCGTCACTGCTGATGTGAAGCGCGTGCCGGAGCTGGTGCCCGAGGAAATCGCCCGGGCCTCCCACTATAAGGTGGACCAGGCAGCGCCAGAGGCGACGGTTGCGGAACTGGCTGAGTATGACGCCATCATCATCGGTACGCCGACCCGCTACGGGAACATGGCGGCTCAGATGAAGAACTTCCTGGACCAGACCGGTGGGCTTTGGGCCAAAGGGGTGTTCAACGGGAAGGTGGGGTCCTCCTTCACCTCCACTGCGAGCATCCACGGCGGGCAGGAAAGCACGATCCTGGCCACCAACAACGTTCTGTACCACCTCGGCATGGTCATCGTGGGCCTGCCCTACAGCTATGCTCCGCTGACGGATGTGACGAAGGTGCAGGGCGGCACCCCCTACGGGGCCAGCACCATTGCCGGGGGCGACGGCAGGCTGCAGCCGACCGAGGACGATCTGGGTGCGGCGCGGTTCCAGGGCGCCCATGTGGCGCGGATCGCGGCCAAGCTCGCGGCCTGAATCGGCGGGGAGGGAAGGGGATCGTTCCGCCTCCTCCCTTGCCTGCGACCCCCGCACGGCCCTATCCGCTTCCCGTCCCGGGAATCGCGGGGCAGGGCCGGGAGAGACCGTTTCATGAGCGCCATTGCCGACATCATCGCCCGCGAGGTTCTGGACAGCCGCGGCAACCCGACGGTGGAGGTGGAGGTGGTGCTGGACAGCGGCGCCACCGGCCGCGCCATTGTCCCCTCCGGCGCCTCGACCGGCGCGCATGAGGCGGTGGAGCTGCGGGACGGCGACAAGTCCCGCTACGGCGGCAAGGGCGTGCTCAAGGCCTGCGCCAATGTCGAGGGCGAGATCTTCGACGCGCTCTCTGGCCTCGATGCCACCGAGCAGGTGAAGATTGACGAGGTGATGATCGAGCTCGACGGCACGTCCAACAAGGGCCGGCTTGGCGCGAATGCCATGCTCGCCGTCTCGCTGGCGAACTCCAAGGCCGCGGCCGAGCATTACGGGCTCCCGCTGTACCGCTATGTCGGCGGCAGCTTCGCGCGCACCCTGCCGGTGCCGATGATGAACATCATCAACGGCGGCCAGCACGCGGACAACCCGATCGACATCCAGGAATTCATGGTGATGCCGGTCGCCGCCGGCACGATGGCCGATGCGGTGAGGATCGGTGCTGAGATCTTCCACTCGCTGAAGAAGGCGCTTCATGATGCCGGCCACGCGACGAATGTCGGCGACGAGGGCGGCTTCGCGCCGAACCTGAAGAGCGCGGACGAGGCGCTGGGCTTCATCGCCAAGGCCTGCGAGGCGGCCGGCCATCGCGTGGGCGAGGACGTGGTCTTCGCGCTCGACTGCGCCGCGACCGAGTTCTTCAAGGACGGCACCTACGACATGGAAGGCGAGGGCAAGAAGCTCGATGCGCAGGGAATGGTCGGCTACCTCGCCGATCTCTGCGCGCGCTATCCCATCGTCTCCATCGAGGATGGCTGCTCCGAGGATGACTGGGAGGGGTGGAAGCTCCTTACCGACCGGCTGGGCAAGACCGTGAACTTGGTTGGCGACGACCTCTTCGTGACCAACCCCGAGCGCCTGCGCCAGGGCATCGAGCGCGGCGTCGGCAATGCGATCCTGGTGAAGGTGAATCAGATCGGCACGCTGACCGAGACACTGGATGCCGTGGAGACCGCGCACCGTGCCGGCTACAAGGCGGTAATGTCGCACCGCTCCGGCGAGACGGAGGACGCGACGATCGCGGATCTCGCGGTGGCGACCAATTGCGGCCAGATCAAGACGGGCTCGCTGTCGCGCTCCGACCGACTGGCGAAGTACAACCAGCTGATTCGCATTGAGCAGAATCTGGGCCCTGCCGCACGCTATGCGGGTCGTACCGTGCTTCCGCGCAGCCGCTGAAAGATCTGATTCATCACTGCGCGCGCCGTCATCGCGGCGCGCGCGCTACGTCGGACAGGTTTTCTTCGGCGTTGCTCCGAAACGCCTTGCGCTACAGGGCTTTGACCATTCTACTCCGGCGCAGGGGATCATTCCGATCGGCCTAAGCTCTTCGGGGGAGGGGCAGCTGGCTTTTTTCAAGGGGGTGAAGCGTCGGGCGCAAGCCTTGGTGCTTCCGACAATTTTCTTCGCGCTGTGCGGCTACTTTGCACATCACGCGATCCATGGCACGCGCGGCTTGATGGCCCGCGATGCCCGCAACGCCGAAATCGTCGCCGCACGGCTCGTGCTAGCGGAGGCTGAGTCGGAGCGGGATGCAATGGAGCGCAAGGTGGCGGGTCTGCGCGCCGAGCACCTGGACCGCGACATGCTGGAGGAACGCGCCCGCGCCCTTTTGAATGTTGTGGCGAAGGAAGAAATCATCATCCCGTACGCGCCGAATCGTCGCCTCTTCTGAGGTGAGGCCGGCTGGACAGGACCGAGAGCGCGGCGGGCAACCGGCGCGCTTTCCTGCATTGCAGCGAGCGTATCCGCAGGGAGACTTTCTAGCTGCGGAACAACACAGAGTGTTTGGAATAGAAAGCCGCGAGAGAAACGCCGATTAACTGAAAACAGGTTAATCGTATTGTTGCAGTGCAACATCAAAGACTTAGCCGAGTCTTGTAGCTTGCTGAACGGGTGCGGCATCCGTATCTGCCCAAGCGAGGCCATCTCTCTGGCCGGCTTGAACGCAGGAGCAGCCCCATGGCCCTCGGGACGGAGATTGCGGCGAAGCGCCGCGGCGGACGTGGTAAGGACTCCCCTCCCGGCACGGACCACAACCAGGACATCCTGGGCAAGGCCTACCGGGAGATGCTCCTGATCCGTCGGTTCGAAGAGAAGGCCGGCCAGCTTTATGGCATGGGTCTCATCGGCGGCTTCTGCCACCTCTATATCGGCCAAGAAGCCGTGGTGGTCGGCATGCAGATGACGCTGGAGGAGGGTGACGAGGTCATCACCTCCTACCGCGACCACGGCCATATGCTGGCGACCGGCATGGAGGCCCGCGGTGTGATGGCGGAGCTGACCGGCCGGATCGGCGGCTACTCCAAGGGCAAGGGCGGGAGCATGCACATGTTCTCCCGCGAGAAGGGCTTCTATGGCGGCCACGGCATCGTGGGTGCCCAGGTGTCGCTCGGAATCGGGCTGGCATTCGCCAATTGGTACCGCGAGGACGGCAAGGTGGCGCTCGCCTATTTCGGCGAGGGCGCGTCCAACCAGGGCCAGGTCTATGAGAGCTTCAATCTGGCCGCCCTGCTGAAGCTCCCCTGCGTCTTCATCATTGAGAACAACCGCTACGGCATGGGCACGAGCGTCGAGCGTGCCTCGGCCTCAAAGGACCTGTCCAAGAACGGCGCGCCCTGGGGCATCCCGGGGGAGCAGGTGAACGGCATGGACGTGCTGGCGGTGAAGGCCGCCGGTGAGCGCGCCGTGGCGCATTGCCGGGAGGGCAAGGGTCCGTACCTGCTGGAGATGCAGACTTACCGCTATCGCGGCCACTCCATGTCCGACCCGGCGAAGTACCGGACTCGGGAGGAGGTGCAGAAGATGCGCGAGCAGAGCGACTGCATCGAGCAGGTCCGGAAGCTGCTGCTCGAGAGCGGCACGCCCGAGGCCGATCTGAAGGCGGTGGACGACGACGTGAAGGCCATCGTGCAGGACGCCGCCGAATTCGCGCAGTCCAGCCCCGAGCCCGACGAGTCCGAGCTCTGGACCGATATTCTGGTGGAGACCCGCTGATATGGGCGCGACCATTCTGATGCCCGCCCTCTCCCCCACGATGACGGAGGGCAAGCTCAGCCGGTGGCTGAAGAAGGAGGGCGATGCGGTGAAGTCCGGCGACGTGCTCGCCGAGATCGAGACCGACAAGGCCACCATGGAGGTGGAAGCCGTCGATGAGGGCACCATCACCAAGCTTCTCATCCCCGAGGGGACCGAGGGTGTGCAAGTGAATGCCGCCATCGCCGAGCTGGATGGTGGCGACGGAAAGGCCGCATCGGCCGGCGACACCTCGACCCCTTCCGACCAGCAGGGTAGCAAGCCGGCTACGCCGCAGCAGCCCGAGAGCAACGCCACCCAGCATGGCGGCGAGGTCGGGAAGGTGGCGAAGGCTGCCGAGGATCACGCGCAGGTTGCTGCCAAGGGCGCCGATGAGCGCGAGGGCGTCTCGGCCAAGCCGAAGGCGCCGGCACTCGAGGCCGAGAAGGACTGG
This sequence comes from Roseomonas sp. WA12, assembly GCF_054165765.1. NCBI lineage: Bacteria > Pseudomonadati > Pseudomonadota > Alphaproteobacteria > Acetobacterales > Roseomonadaceae > Roseomonas > Roseomonas sp. WA12. The sequence continues at coordinate 1,240,808 of NZ_CM135108.1, forward strand.
GGCGAGACCAGGCCCACCACGGTGCGCGAGGCGCTGCGGGACGCGATGGCGCTGGAGATGCGCGCCGACAAGGACGTGTTCCTGATGGGTGAGGAGGTCGCCCAATACCAGGGCGCCTACAAGATCTCGCAGGGGTTGCTGGATGAGTTCGGGCCGAAGCGGGTCATCGACACGCCGATCACGGAGTACGGCTTCACTGGCATGGCCGTGGGCGCGGCGCTGACGGGGCTGAAGCCCATTGTCGAGTTCATGACCTTCAATTTCTCGATGCAGGCCATCGACCACATCATCAACTCGGCGGCGAAGACGCTCTACATGTCGGGCGGCCAGCTGGGCTGCCCGATCGTCTTCCGCGGGCCGAACGGTGCTGCGGCCCGTGTGGCCGCGCAGCACTCTCAGGACTTCACCTCCTGGTACGCGCATGTGCCGGGGCTGAAGGTGATCGCCCCCTGGTCGGCAGCGGATGCGAAGGGGCTGCTGCGGGCGGCCATCCGCGACCCGAACCCGATCGTCTTCCTCGAGAACGAGATTCTCTACGGGCAGACCTTCGATTGCCCGACCTCCGATGACTTCATCCTGCCGATCGGCAAGGCGAAGGTGGAGCGGCAGGGCACGGACGTCACCATCGTCTCCTATTCCATCATGGTGGGAATGGCGATGCAGGCGGCCGAGGAGCTGGAAAAGGCGGGGATCTCCGCCGAGGTGATCAATCTCCGCACCATCCGCCCGCTCGACATTGAGACGGTGTTGGCCTCCGTCCGAAAGACCAACCGCCTCGTCACGCTCGAAGAGGGTTGGGCCTTCGCCAATATTGGCGGCGAAATCGGCATGCAGGTGGTTGAGGGCGCCTTCGACTATCTCGATGCCCCGCCGGTCCGCGTGGCCGGTGCCGACGTGCCGATGCCCTATGCGGCCAACCTCGAGAAGCTCGCGCTGCCAACGGTGGCGCAGGTGATCGAGGCGGTGCGCAAAGTCACCTACAAGTAAGGGGCGCGCGCCATGGCCACGAACATCCTGATGCCCGCCCTGTCCCCGACCATGACGGAGGGGACGCTTGCCCGCTGGCTCAAGAAGGAGGGCGAGCAGGTGAAGTCCGGCGACGTGATCGCCGAGATTGAGACTGACAAGGCCACGATGGAATTCGAGGCCGTGGACGAGGGCATCCTCGGCAAGATCCTCGTGCCGGATGGCACGGAAGGGGTGAAGGTCAACCAGCCTATCGGCATCATGGTCGATGAGGGCGAGGCCGTGCCGTCCGGCAATGCGACTTCGGCCGGCAGCAGCACGAAGAAGGCCGAGGAGCCGGCGCAGTCCGCCTCCGCCGGCCCGGCCATGGAGGCCGTGCAGGCCGCCGGCGGCAAGGTGGCCGGCGCCGCCGAGCAGCCGGTGATGCCGGACATGCCGAAGTCGTCCGGCCAGGCACCGCCCGCGGCAACCGCTTCGGGCGGGCAGGGGGGGCGCGTCTTCGCCTCGCCGCTTGCTCGTCGCATGGCGGAGCAGGCCGGGATCGAGCTGGGTTCCGTGAAGGGATCCGGCCCGAACGGGCGGATCGTGAAGTCGGATATCGAGGCTGCCCAGGCCTCACCGAAGCCTGCTGCGACGCCCCAGGCCCAGCCCGCCGCCGCGCAGCCGGCACCTGCCGCTGCCCCGGGGCCCGCGCCCAAGGCGCCGGCCCCGGTTATCACGGCGCCGCACAAGCTCGTGCCGCACTCCTCGATGCGGAAGGTCATCGCGCGCCGCCTCACCGAGGCGAAGCAGACCATCCCGCATTTCTACGTCTCGATCGACGTGGAGCTGGATGCGCTGATGAAGCTGCGCGCGGATCTGAACGCGCGTTCGCCGAAGGAGGGCGCTGGGGCCTACAAGCTTTCGGTGAACGACCTGGTGATCAAGGCGACTGCCGCGACCCTGCGGAAGCTGCCTAACACCAACGCGTCCTGGACCGACGAAGGGCTGGTGATCTACGACGACGTGGACATCAGCATCGCCGTCTCCATCCCGGACGGGCTGATCACCCCGATCATCCGCAAGGCCGATCAGAAGGGGCTGGCCACCATCTCCACCGAGATGAAGGACCTGGCTTCGCGCGCGAAGGCCGGCAAGCTGAAGCCCGAGGAGTTCCAGGGCGGCGGCTTCTCCATCTCGAACATGGGCATGTTCGGCGTCTCCACCTTTTCGGCCATCATCAACCCGCCCCAGGCCGGAATCCTGGCCGTGTCCGCGGGCGAGAAGCGGCCGGTGGTGAAGGACGGGCAGTTGGCGGTCGCGACGGTGATGACCGTGACGCTCTCGGTCGATCACCGTGCGATCGACGGCGCGCTGGCGGCGGAGTGGGTCTCGACCTTCAAGTCGATCGTCGAGGACCCCCTGAGCCTGATGCTGTGAGCGAGACCGCCGCCCCGTTCACGCTGCGCGATGCCACCCCGGCCGACCTGGCCGAGGTGGTTCGCCTCGTCCGTGACCTCGCGGAATACGAGAAGCTGCTGCACGAGGCGGTGGGCACGGAGGAGGACTTCCGCGCCTTGCTGTTCGGTGAAAGGCCATTGCTGCACGCCGTGCTGGCGGAGGTGGATGGCCGGGTCGTCGGGCAAGCGTTGTGGTTCAACAATGTCAGCACCTTCACGGGCCGCCCGGGAATCTACCTGGAAGACATCTTCGTGGAGCCGGCGTATCGGGGCCTGGGCATCGGACGCGCCTTCTTCCGCTACCTCGCCCAGCGCGCGGTGGCGGAGGGGTGGACGCGGCTGGATTGGCAGGTGCTGGACTGGAACGAGCCCTCCATCGCCTTCTATCGCGGCCTTGGCGCCGAAACGAAGAAGGAGTGGCTGGGCCAGCGGCTGAGTGGCGAGGCCTTGCGGCGATTGGCCGCCTGACACATCACGCGGCGCCCTGAGCGTCGCCACGGAGGAGGCCACCCATGGCCGATGCATTCGATCTGGTGGTGGTGGGCGGTGGGCCCGGTGGCTACGTGGCCGCAATCCGCGCCGCGCAGCTGAAGATGAAGGTCGCGCTGGTGGAGCGCGAGAACCTGGGTGGTATCTGCCTGAACTGGGGCTGCATCCCCACTAAGGCGCTGCTGCGGGCGAGCGAGATCAACCATCTCCTGCACACGCTCGATGCCTATGGCTTCGCGGCGGACAACATTCGCTTCGACTTCCAGAAGGTGATCAAGCGCTCCCGCGCGGTGGCGGGTCAGCTCTCCTCCGGCGTGAAGGGGCTGATGAAGAAGAACAAGGTGACCGTCTATGACGGCACCGCGAAGCTGGCCGGTCCCGGCAAGCTCTCCGTCACAAAGGACGGCAAGCCGGTCGCGGATCTGGAGGCGAAGAACATCATCCTCGCCACCGGCGCCCGTGCGCGCGTGCTGCCGGGGATGGAGCCTGACGGGAAGCTCGTCTGGTCCTATCGCGAGGCGCTGGTGCCAGACACCATGCCGAAGTCGCTGATCGTGATCGGCTCTGGCGCGATCGGCAGCGAGTTCGCCAGCTTCTTCCTCAACATGGGCGCCCAGGTGACGCTCATCGAAGTGATGGACCGCATCCTGCCGGTGGAGGACGCGGAGATCAGCGCCTTCGTACAGAAGTCCTTCGTGAAGCAGAAGATGAACGTGCTGACCGGCGCGAAGATTGGCCAGATCACCAAGTCGGGCGATTCGGTCACCGTCACGGTCGAGGCGGGCGGCAAGACGCAGACAATCACGGCGGACCGGATGATCTCGGCCGTCGGCATTGTCGGTAATGTCGAAGATCTCGGCCTGGAGGGCACCAAGGCGAAGGTGGAGCGCAGCCACATCGTCATCGACGAGCTGTGCCGGACGGGGGAGCCTGGCCTCTATGCCATCGGCGACGTCGCCGGCCCGCCCTGGCTGGCGCACAAGGCGTCCCACGAGGCAATCATCTGCGTGGAGGGCATCGCCGGCCTGCACCCGCATGCGATGGACCCGCTGAACATCCCGGGCTGCACCTATTGCCGCCCGCAGGTGGCCAGCGTCGGCCTGACCGAGGCGAAGGCGAAGGAGGCGGGCCATGAGGTCCGTGTCGGGCGCTTCCCCTTCATCGGCAACGGCAAGGCCATCGCGATGGGCGAGCCGGAGGGCCTGATCAAGACGGTGTTCGATGCGAAGACCGGCGAGCTTCTGGGCGCCCATATGGTCGGGCCCGAGGTGACGGAAATGATCCAGGGCTACACCGTCGCCCGGACCTTGGAGACGACCGAGGTGGAGCTGATGCACACGGTCTTCCCCCACCCCACGGTCTCGGAAGCCATGCATGAGGCCGTGCTTGATGCATATGGCCGGGTCATCCACATCTAGAGGCGAACCCCGCCCACCCCCATCGCCGCGCCCCGGTTTCTCGGGGGGCGGCCGAAGGAAGTATTCCATGGCCACCCGTATCCTGGTGGATCACCGCGCCGGCGGCGCCCAGGCCTCCGGCCCTGTGCCCGAGAGCCTCGGCGCGCCTGAGGCCGCTCTCATTGCCGTTCAGGACGGTGCTGCCCCGGCGCTGCCGGCCCATATCGCCCGGATCGTGCCCAGTGCCGCCCCGGCGCCGCTCCGCCATCCCGAGAAGGCGAACCGGCCGGACAACCCCATCAAGCGCAAGCCGGATTGGATCCGGGTGAAAGCCCCGACCCACCCGATCTATCACGAGACCCGCAACCTGATGCGGGAGAACAAGCTCGTCACCGTCTGCGAGGAGGCGGCCTGCCCGAATATCGGGGAGTGCTGGTCCCAGCGCCACGCGACCATGATGATCATGGGCGGTATCTGCACGCGTGCCTGTTCCTTCTGCAACATCACGACAGGCATGCCGAACGCCCTCGACACCGACGAGCCGCGCCGTGTCGGCGATGCGGTAGCGGCGCTGGGCCTGCGTCACGTCGTCATCACTTCGGTGGACCGTGATGACCTGAAGGATGGCGGCGCTGAGCACTTCGCCCGCACCATCGCCGCGATCCGGGCCGCGGCCCCGGGCACGACGATCGAGATCCTCACGCCGGACTTCCTGCGCAAGCCCGGCGCCCTGGAGGTGGTCGTGGCCGCCCGGCCGGACGTGTTCAACCACAATCTGGAAACCGTGCCGCGTCTCTACCCGACGATCCGCCCCGGCGCGCGTTACTTCCATTCCCTGCGTCTGCTCGACGAGGTGAAGCGGCTGGATCCCGGCATCTTCACCAAGTCCGGCGTGATGGTCGGGCTTGGCGAGACGCGCTCCGAGGTGCTTCAGGTGATGGACGACATGCGCTCGGCCGAGATCGATTTCCTGACGATCGGCCAGTACCTGCAGCCGACCGTGAAGCACGCTGCGGTGGATCGCTTTGTCGAGCCGGCCGAGTTCGAGGACTATGCCCGCATGGCGCGCGCGAAGGGGTTCCTGCTTGTCTCGGCGACGCCGCTGACGCGCTCTTCCTACCATGCGGACAAGGACTTCGAGGCCCTGCGCGCCTCGCGCGAAGCCTCGCTCGGCCGCACGCCCGCGACGGCCGCTTAGAGCCGCGCCGGATGCCCACCCATGCCGAGAAGAAGCGGCTTCCCTACACGCCCGAGCAGATGTTTGACCTGGTGGCCGATGTCCGGCGCTACCCGGAGTTTCTGCCGTGGTGTGTCGGCGCGCAGGTGGTTTCTCGCAACGAGGGAGAGCTGATCGCGGACCTGACCATCGGCTTCAAGATGTTCCGCGAGACCTTCCGAAGCCGGGTCACCCTCGAGCGCCCGCACCACGTCCATGTGGAATATCTCACAGGCCCCTTCCGCTACCTGAACAACCACTGGCGCTTCTCCCCGGTCGAGGGCGGCGTGGAGGTCAATTTCTTCGTTGATTTCGAGTTTAAGTCGCGCTTGCTGCAGGCGGTGATCGGCACCGTGTTCAACGAGGCGGTGCGCCTCATGGTTCGCGCCTTCGAGCGGCGCGCGATGGCTCTTTACGGGCGCGAGCGCCCGGGTGCACGGCCGGCCAGCGCCACGTCCTGAGCCCGTGTCAGGACAATGAGGTTCGGCGGCCGGCCAGTCTTGCCTCGTGCTCGCGGATGACCACAGCGTCGCTCTGCATCTCCGACTTAAGCGTAAGCACGTAGTCCAGCCGGGCTGGCAGACGACCGACCGGCCGGGCCTTGCCACGTATTCGATCTGCAGCCTCCCTGCTGGCGCCTACAGTGCGGCCGGCGCGTTCTGGTCATGCGCGGCGTGGGGTGGCAAGGTCGGGGCATGGTTCATGCCCCCGAACGCCCCGCCCCGGGCGCACCGCCCGTCCATATCAACCTCTATTCCGACACCCAGACCAAGCCCACGCCGGCCATGAAGGCCGCGATGATGGCGGCCGAAGTCGGTGACGAGCAGCATGGCGACGATCCGACCGTGCACCTCCTCTGCGACCGCATGGCGGCATTGCTGGGGAAAGAGGCGGCGATGTTCCTGCCTTCCGGCACCATGGCCAACGTCGTCGCGCTGAACGTGCACTGCCGCAACGGCGACGAGGTCCTGGCGCATGAGACCGCGCATATTCTGACGAGCGAGGGCGGCAGCCATGCCGCGATTGCCGGCGTGCAGATCAACCCGCTTCCCGGGCCGCGCGGCATGTTCGACGCCGAGACGCTGCGCGCCGCCATCCGCCCCCGCAACCGCCACTCGCCGCCGCAAACCCTCCTCGAGATCGAGCAGACTGCCAATACTGGCGGCGGCGCTGTCTGGCCGGTCAACACGCTGCACGAGCTGACGAACATCGCCCATGAGCAGGGCTGGGCGACGCATATGGACGGCGCGCGGCTGATGAATGCCTGCGTCGCGGCCGGCGTGCCCGCCGCCGAGATGTGTTCGGGCTTCGACACGGTGTGGCTGGACTTTACCAAGGGCCTGGGCGCCCCGCTCGGCGCCGTGCTGGCCGGAAGCGAGGAATTCATCGGCCAAGCCTGGCGCTGGAAGCAGCGGTTGGGTGGGGCCATGCGCCAGGCCGGCATCGTCGCCGCCGCCTGCCTCTACGCGCTCGACCACAACGTCGACCGGCTCGCGGAGGACCATGCCAACGCGAAGGCCCTTGCCGCCGGGCTGCGTCAGATTGCAGGTATCGCGGTGGAGGAGCCGGACACCAACCTTGTTTATTTCGACCCGACCGGAGCAGGGATGGCGCCGGTCGCCCTCCAGGCGGCGCTGCGGGCCGAGGGTATCGCGGTCAGCGCCCTGGGCGGGCGGCTGCGCGCCTGCACGCATCTGGACGTGCAGGCACCTATGATCGGCGAGACGCTGGAGGCGATCCGCCGCCTGCTTCGGAACTGATTCGGATCAGGCGGGGCCGGGCCCGACTTCTCCCAGCAGGGTGGCGAGCGCTCCCGCCTCGATCCGGTAGTAGGTGCGTCCCAGTACCCGCCCGCCCGCGCCGTCATAGAGTCGGCGAGCGGGCAGGTTGAGCGAGTCCGTCGTCCAGTCGAGCGCGCAGAAGCCGCCCTCTCGTGCGACCCGGGCAGCGCCCACCACCAGGGCTCGGCCCGTGCCGCGCCGGCGTGCCCGGGCCGAGACGTAGAGATCCCGGACATAGAGGGAGCGTCGCAGCTCGGCGGCGGGAAGCATCACGTTCAGCACGCAGGACCCGATGGCGACATTGTTCTCGAAAGCCAGCAGTGTGCGCGGGTTGAACCCTTCGGGGGGCAGGCTGCAGAGGAGCTGCGCCGCTTCCAGCGCCTGCGGCTCGGAAACCGGTGCGCCGTAATGAGCCTGCATCTCGGACAGGAGCACGGCCAGCCCCTCCACATCCGAGACGCCGGCAGCGCGGACGACGGGCGCGAAATCGGCGGAACTGGACAGCCCGCCGTCCCCTTCATCTGCCCGCGTCAGACTGTTCATCACGAAAACTCCCGCCAAGTCGTGCTGCGCCACTCGCGTCCGGCGCGCAGGATCGTAGCGGAAGACGACCGGAGCGGACCAGGGTGGGGCGGGATACAACGGCGCGACAGGCCCGTGTCAGGGGCGTTGGTCCGGACTAGTTGCCGCCGCGCGACAGGGTGGCGCCGAGCCGGAGGGCGGCCTCGACGCTCGCCTCTCTCACTGCATCGCGGTCGCCCGGGAAGACGTGCCGCTGCACGACGGGCGCGCCGCCACGCAAGGCGCCGCCAATATACACAAGGCCTACCGGCTTCTCCGCGCTTCCGCCGCCCGGTCCCGCGATCCCGGTAAGAGAAAGGGCGAGATCCGCGCCGGATGCACGCAGCGCCCCCACCGCCATTGCCCGCGCACAGTCCTCGGACACGGCGCCGACACGGGCCAGCACCTCCTCCGGCACTCCGAGCAGTGCCGTCTTCATCTTGTTGGAATAGGTGATGAGTCCGCCGAGAACGGATTCGGAGGAGCCGGGCACGCCGGTGAGCGCGGCGGAGACGAGGCCGCCCGTGCAGGATTCAGCAGTCACCACGGTCAGCCCCGTGGAGCGCAACAGGTACAAAAGCTCAATCGCCAGGGCCCGAGTGAGGGGGGGCGTCACGCCAGTCCCCCCGCGCGGGCGGCCAGCAGCACCGCGCCGGCGAGCAGCCCGGCCAGGATATCGTCCAGCATCACGCCCGTGCTCCCCTCCATCCGGTCGGCCCACCCGATCGGGCCAGGCTTCAAGATATCGGCCGCGCGGAACAGTGCGAAGGCCGCCAGAACCCACCACGCGCCGGCATCGGCAGGCAGCGCGGCGAGGGCAAGACATTGGCCGGCCGCCTCATCCACGACTACCCAGCCCGGATCTTCCCGCGCCTCTGGAAGACGGGATACGGCCAGGATGCCGAGCAACGAGAAGCCGATGCCAAGGACGAGGCACCCCCAAGGGCCGAGCAGCACCGCGGGCAGCACGAGCGCGGAGGCCCAGGTCCCGGGAGCCGGACGCAGGAAGCCGATGCCGAACAGGCTGGCCGCCGCCATGGCAGGACGCATCAGGGAATGCGGTCCAGGAACTCGTCCAGCGGGCCGACCAGTTCCGGCTCCTCCAGCGTGGGCGCGTGGCCGGCGCCGGGAAGAGTGAGCAGTTCCAGGTCCGGCTTGTCGCGCACCATGGCGCGGACGGTGTCGGCGGCCAGGAACTCGCTCGACTCGCCCCAGACGAGCATGGTCGGGATCGGGCGCAGGCCACGGAAGGCCGGGCCGAGATCGAGCGCGCCGCCGCCCGCCTCCATGGCCTGCTGGATGCGCGTGTCCCAGCGCGGGTGCAGCTTGCCGTCCTCGCCCGGCTTGTAGGTGAGGGCCGCGAAGTGCCGCCAGGCCGCATCATCTGGCAGGGGGATGAGCGGCATGATGGTGCGAAGGTAGGCGACCGCCTCGTCGATATCGGCGAAGCCGGGATCGTAGCCGGCGAAGCCACCGACGAGTTCCAGGCCGCGCGGGTCGATGCGCGGGCCGATATCGTTCAGCACGACGCCACGCAGCAGCGTGGGGCGCAGCACCGAGAGCACCATCGCCATCAACCCGCCGAAGGAGGTGCCCACGAGCACCACCCGCGGCAGGTGCAGCGCCGCGCAGGCATCCAGGATGTCGCCCACCGCACGCTCCGGCCGGTATCGGGCAATGTCAGCGGCACGGGCGCTGTCGCCATGGCCCATATAGTCGATCGCGACGACGCGCCGGCGCCCCTGGTGGCGGCCCGCCAGCAGGGTGAAGTCGCGCGTCGTACGGCAGATGCCGGGCAGGAGCAGCAGGGGCGTGCGCGCCTCGTCCCCCGCCCAGTCCAGCGCGGCAAGGGACAGACCATCGCGCGCCGCGACGCGCCACTCAACGGGCAACGGGACGTCCAGCATCTTCGCCTCCAACGGGCTCAAGGCGCGGCCATCCAGGGCTTGAGCGGATGGGCCAGCCCGGCCGCCGCTGCGTCGCGCGCGCGATACACCATCACGTTCTCCACCACGCGCTGCACGTAGTTCCGGGTTTCCGTAAAGGGGATCAGCTCGATCCAGTCGATCACGTCCAGCCCCCCCTCGCCGGGGACGCCATAGGTACCCAGCCACTCCTGAACACGGCCCGGCCCGGCGTTATAGGCGGCGGCGGCCAGTGCCAGGTTGCCGCCGAAGCGCGCCATCTGGTCCGACAGGTACTGCGACCCCAGCCGCATGTTATGCGCGGGGTCGCTGGTCAGCCAGCCCGGCTGGTGCGGCAGGCCGAGCTTCCGGGCCACGCCTGCGGCCGTCGCAGGCAGAAGCTGCATAAGGCCGCGCGCGTTGGCGGGGGAGACGGCTTCAGGGTCGAAATTGCTTTCCTGCCTGGCAATGGCGTTCACCACCGCCGGCTCCAGCACGCCTTGCGGTGCGGGGTAGGGCGTGGGCCAGCCCTCTGGCAGCAGCATCACCCCGTCGGCGCCGGCCCGGCGGGCGATCCACACTGCGAAGTCCGGCCGGCCGAGCTGCACCCCAAGGCGGGCGATCAGTACGCGATCCGCCGCATCCGGGGAGAGCTCCTCCATCCGCAGCAGGAATATGCGCGCGCGTCGGGCATCACCGAGATCGGCGAGCGCAGTGGCGGCAGCGGCCAGTTCGCGCCCCATGAACAGGCGCTGCATCTCGGCATCGGGTTGGGGCGGAGCGATGGCGCGGATGCGGGCGGAAAGGCGCGCCTCGTCCTCACCAAGGGCCAGCGCGCCGAGCTGGCCGTAATAGGCGGTGCCGAGCAGAGCGGCCTCGTGGAACTTCACCTTGGCGCGGGCGGCGTCACTGCCTTCGAGTGCGCGACCTTCCCAAAAGGCCGCGCGGGCGCGGGTAATGATGCTGGCGCTGTTGTCGCCGAGCAAGGCGAAGTGGCGTGCGGCCGTGCTTGGATCGTTCAGGCGCCGAAGTGCGACCCAGCCGGCGAGGAACTCCGCTTCCTGCCGGGGCTCGCCGCTCGTCTGCCCGTGCTGGGACGCAACTTGATAGGCCAGCCGGTCCTGGCCGACGCGCAGCAGCTTGCGGGCGAGAACCTGTCGCTCCGCCCAGATCGCCTTGGCCGCCTCCGGCGTGAGATCCCGCTGCAGCGGCGCGGCGGCCGCCCAAGCGGCCGCGGCTTCGGCGTCGCGCTCGCCCCGGCGCAGGAGGCGCGCGCTGGCGGCTAGCGTGCCGAGGTCGTTGCTCTCCGTGACTGCGCCAGCCCGCTCACCGGCGATGGCGAGGCGCTGGTCGGCCAGGGCCCGCTGCGTGGGATCGACCCAGGCGGCCGCGCGGGCGGCATCGCCGAGGTCGCGGGAGAGGAAGAGGCGGTCGAAGCGGCGCCAGCGGTCCTCGGCCGTGAGAAGTGCGGCATTGCGCTCGGCAAAGCCCGATTCGGCCCCGGCATCCCCGAGACCCTCGGTCCAGGCCGCGCGCAGGATAGTGGTGGCCCGTGCCGTGTCGCCGCTCCGCAAAAGGCCATCGGCGTGGCGCTGGGCGCCGTCCAGCGTCATTGCGGGGTTACGGGCGAAATGGGCGAGGGCGCGCGCGTCGTCCGGATCGGTGGCCAGCGCCTCCTCCGTACGGCGGTTCAGCGTCTGGGGCAGAGGCCAGTCGGGGTTCTCGGCGACCCAGGCGGCGAGCTCCGCCGCCGTGCCCTGGCCCCGGGTCTGGAGACGCAGCCAGAGCAGAATCTTGCGGACCAGCGGGTCGGCCTGGGCCGCCGCAGCGGCCGCCTCCGTGTGCCGGCCGCCATTGGCCAGGCCCAGCGCGGCGCGCCCGGCGCCCCGCTGTGCCGGACCGGCCCAGTACTGGACTGGGATGGGCTGAACAGTGCTGTCTCCGGCCGGCGCGGGCCGGGCAGGTTGCGGACGCGCGACGGCGGGCTGCGCCTCCCCGGGTGGGGCGGCAGGGATGAAAAATGCGGCGAAGAGGACGGCTGCCGCCGGCCGGGCCGGGATTCGCATCACCCGCGCTTCTAGCCTGTCCTGCCGCGGCTGTCCCACTCGCCTGGGCCATAGGCCTTGTTCACGCGCGGCCGGGCGCGTAATCGGAGCGACTGGCCCGGGCGCGACCGGGCCGCGTCTGGCGCCAGCGGCGCCGGCACCCCATCTTCTGCCCCCCGCCTTCGCGCCACCAGGAAACGCCCCGATGTTCAAGGGTTCGCTCACCGCCCTTATCACGCCCATGACCGCGGACGGTGCGCTGGACGAGCGCGCCTTCCAGGACTTCGTCTCTTGGCAGGTGGCCGAGGGTACGCAGGGGCTCATTCCTGTCGGCACCACCGGCGAGAGCCCGACGCTCTCCCATGACGAGCACGAGCGGGTTGTTGAACTTTGCATCGAGGCCGCGGGCGGGCGGGTGCCGGTGATCGCGGGCGCGGGATCCAACAGCACGGCCGAGGCGGTGGCGCTGACGCAGCATGCCAAGCGGGCCGGGGCGGATGCCGTGCTCGTCGTGACGCCGTACTACAACAAGCCGACGCAGGAGGGGATGTACCTGCACTTCATGGCGGTCGCGGATGCGGCTGACATCCCCGTCATCATCTACAACATTCCTCCGCGCAGCGTGATCGACATGAGCGTGGAGACGATGGCCCGGCTGGCGCGCCACCCGAACATCGTTGGCGTGAAAGATGCGACCGCGAATCTGGCTCGCCCGCTGCACACGCGTGCCGCCTGCGGCGAGGATTTCTGCCAGCTCTCGGGCGAGGACCACACGGCGTTGTCCTTCAACGCCGCCGGTGGGGTGGGCTGCATCAGCGTGACCGCGAACATCGCGCCCCGCCTGTGCCGCGAGATGCAGGACGCCTGGGCCGAGGGCCGGGTGAAGGAGGCCATGGCCATCCAGAACCGGCTGCTGCCCGTGCATGACGCCATGTTCTGCGAAACCTCGCCGGGCCCCGTAAAGTATGCCGCCAGCCTGCTCGGCTATGGCGGCGCATTCTGCCGCCTGCCGATGGCACCCGTTGCCGACACGACAAGGGAGCGCGTGCGCGCCGCCATGAGCGGCGCCGGGCTGCTGAACTAGGATCATGGCCGAAGCGAAGAAGAAAAAGACCCTCATCAGCCACGGCATCGCGGCGCAGAACCGGAAGGCGCGCTTCGACTTCAAAATCCTCGATACCTATGAGGCCGGCATCGTCCTAGTCGGGCCCGAGGTGAAGAGCTTGCGTGCGGGCCGCGCGACGCTGACCGAGGCCTGGGCAGGCGAGCGCGACGGTGAGATGTGGATCTTCAATCTCTACATCCCGGAATGGCAGGCCGGCAGCGTTGTCGCCCATTTCGAGCCGCGCCGGCCGCGCAAGCTGCTGCTGCACCGCAAGCAGGCCGAGACGCTGGCGGGCGCGGTGACGCGCGAAGGGCACACGCTCGTGCCGCTCGACATCCACTTCAACGACCGCGGTGTCGCCAAGCTCACCCTTGGCCTGGCAGAAGGCAAGACCAAGGCCGACAAGCGCCAGGCGATCGCCGAGCGCGACTGGAAGCGCGACAAGGCCCGGGTTATGCGCGACCGGGGCTGAGGCCCCGGCCGTCACTCTCGATCAGACAGGCGCGACGCGGCAGGTCAGCGGCGTGAGCTGGCCGACCTCGCCCAGGTATTCGGCACCTGCAGCCGGGATGGGCGGCATGCCGGACAGGCTGCCGAGGGTGAACACCTCGCCCGCCGCGATTCCTCGGTTCCCCCGCCGCAGGCGGTCGAGGAGGGCGTCGATCAGCGGCACCACGGGGGCGGCCACATGGGCGCCGTCCCGGCGGGAGATCACCTCGCCGTCCTGCGACAGAATGGCGGTACCCATAAGGTCCAGATCCTCGAGCCGCCAGGGCATCAGCGTCGGCGTCAGCATCGCGCCCTGATTGGCCATGCAGTCCGCGATCCGCTCCAGGGCGGTGACCCGGGCGTCGGGAAGGAAGCGCGGGCGGACGAATTCGAGCAGGGTCGCCGGCGTCGCGAGATCCGGCAGGTCCCCGAGGACGAGGCTCGCCATGTCGGCTGCGGTGCAGCCTCGCCGGAACACAAGCGCCAGTTCCAACTCGATGAACCGCTCGGGTCGGAAGGAGACGCCCTCCTTGCCCTCTGGTTGGGCGACGATGTGAGCGGCGGGAATGGGCGCGGTGAATACCTGCCCCTCCAACCGCCCAACCTTCCAGCCGCCGGGGCGGTCGCCGAGCGCGGTGAGGGTCGCGTGCTGGATCGCCTCGGCCGCATCCATTGTTTTCGGGCGCAAGGTGTCCGGCAGGCCGGCAATGGCGTCTCCGGTCCGCGCGCGAGCGAGGAGGGTGCCCGCTTCCTGGATGGGGTCCACGCTATTCTCCCTAGATGGTCTGGCGCGAGGAGGCCCGCGAAGCGCCGCGGCCGCAAGCCCCTACTCGGCTGGAAGAGGTGCGGCGAGAGGCCGGTCACGCCGGCGTAGCCGGTCCAGCGCGAGATAGACGACGGGCGTGGTGTAGAGGGTCAGCACCTGCGAGACGATCAGCCCGCCGATGATGGTGATGCCAAGAGGCGCCCGCAGCTCCGATCCCGTACCGCCGCCGAGCGCGAGCGGCACCGCACCGAGCAGCGCGGCCAGCGTCGTCATCAGAATGGGCCGGAAGCGCTCGCGGCATGCGGCGAGGATGGCCTCCTCGCTCGTGCCACCCTCGTTCCGCTCATGCTCGAGGGCGAAATCCACCATCATGATGGCGTTCTTCTTCACAATGCCCAGCAGCAGGATGACACCGACGAGCGCGATCACCGTCAACGGCGTCTTTGTCGCCAGCATCGCCAGCAGCGCACCAAGCCCGGCGGTGGGCAGGGTGGAGATAATGGTGATGGGGTGGATGAAGCTCTCGTAGAGCACGCCCAGCACGACGTAGATGGCCAGGAAGGCGCCGAGGATCAGCAGCGGCATGTCCCGCGCGAAGGACTGCTCGGCGGCCGCGTTGCCGCCAAACTGGGGGCGGATACTGGAGGGCAACCGAACCTGGCGCTGCACCTCCTCGATGCGCGCCTGGATCTCCGCGACCGGCAGTCCTTCGTCGGGGTTGAATGAGATCGCCGCAGCGGGAAAGCCGCCCTGGTGGGTGACCGAGAGCGGCGCCGCGGCGGGCACCACGCTCGCAACTGCCGAGAGCGGCACCTGCGTATCCCCCTGGCCCGGTAGGAAGATACGCGAGAGGTCCGTGGGGCCCTGCTGCAGGGCGGGGTCGATCTCCAGCACCACGCGGTACTGGTTGCGGGAGCGGTAGATGGTCGAGACCTGGCGCTGGGAGAAGGCGTTGTTCAGCGTCGCGTTGATCTCGGTCTGTTGCACGCCGAGCCGGGCGGCCGCGGCTCGATCCACCTCCACCCGGGTGACAAGGCCGGCGCGATCCTGGTCGCTGGTGACATCGTTGATCCCCGGCACCCCACGCAGCGCCTGCACCATGGTCTGCGTCCATTCCCGCAGCTCCTCGATGCTGTTGCCGAGCAGGACATAGGAGAAGCGGCCGGCGTCGGAGCGACCGCCAATGCGGATATCCTCGTTGGCGCGAAGGAAAACACCGGCACCCGCGATGCGGCCGAGCGGCACGCGGAGGCGGGCAATCACGCCCTCCGCCGTCAGGTCACGCTCCTCGCGTGGCTTGAGAGTGACGAAGATGCTGCCGCGGTTGGACGCGCCCTGGCCGCCGCCGCTGCCAACCGTGGCACCGACCGATTCCACCGCCGGATCGGCCGCGATGATCTCCACGGCCTGGCGCTGAAGCCGCTCCATCGTGGCGAAGGAGGTATCGGCGGCCGCCTGGGTGCTGCCCTGGATCAGCCCGGTGTCCTGGGTGGGCAGGAAGCCCTTGGGCACGATGATGTAGAGCCACACCGTCAGCGCCATCAGCCCTATGGTCGCCAGCAGCATCAGCCAGCGGAACCGTAGCAGGAAGGCGAGGCTCCGAATGTAGCCACCTGCGATCGCGCCCAGCGAGCCCTCGAAGGCACGGGCAAGGCGGCCCGGCGGCTTTTCCGGCCCGCCGCGCTCCATCCAGGCCGCCATCATCGGGGTGAGAGTGAGCGAGACGATGCCGGAGATGCCGACCGCCACGGCAAGGGTGACGGAGAATTCCCGGAAGATGCGCCCGATGATCCCGCCCATGGCGAGCAACGGGATGAAGACGGCGATGAGGGAGATGGTGATGGAGAGGACGGTGAAGCCGATCTCCCGCGCGCCCGCCAGCGCCGCCTTAATGGGCGCCATCCCGCGCTCGCGGTGGCGGGCCATGTTCTCGATCATAACGATAGCGTCGTCCACGACGAAGCCGACGCAGATGGTCAGCGCCATCAGGGACAGGTTGTTCAGCGAGTAGCCGAGCCACCACATCACCGCGACGGTGCCGAGGAGGGAGAGCGGCACGGCGGCGCTGGCGGCCAGGATCGGCGCCCAGCGGCGGAGGAACACCGCCACAACGGCCACGACGAGCGCGATGGTGATCACCAGCGTGGTCCTCACCTCATCGACCGAGGCGCGGATGGTGACGGAGCGATCGCTCACCACCTCCAGCCGCACGCCGGCGGGCACCCAGGATTCCACCTGCGGGATCATGGCCTGCACGCCGTTCAGGACGTCGATGATGTTGGCCTCGGCCTGCTTGCGGACCATCAGCAGGATGGCCGGGCGGCCGTTGAACCAGCCGGCCTGGCGGCGGCTGCGCACGCCGTCCTCCACCCGCGCGATGTCGCCGAGCCGCACGATGGCGCCACCCTGCGCCTTCACGACGATGTCGCGATAGGCGTCCGCATTGTCGATGCGGTCATTGGTGCGAACGGCGGCGGACTGGGTGGGGCCCTCGATGAAGCCGGTGGCCTGGGTGACATTCGCGCGGGTAATGGCGAGCCGAACCTGCTCCATCGAGATAGCCGCGGCGGCGGCAGCTGCCGGGTCCACCGCCACGCGCACGGCCGGCTGGTCACCGCCGCTCACCTCCACCTGCGCGACACCGGGCACCTGCGCGAGGCGCTGTGCGACCAGACTATCGGCGGCGTCATAGACAGCGGGTCCGGAAATCGTGTCCGACGACATCGCCAGGATCATGATCGGCGCATCCGCCGGGTTGATCTTGCGGATGTTGGGCGGGTTGGGCAGGCCCGAAGGCAGGTCCTGCCGCGCGCCATTCACCGCCGCCTGGACGTCCTGTGCGGCTTCGCGCTGGGTGCGGGCGAGGTCGAACTGCAGGATGATCGTCGCGCTGCCGAGGGAGGAGAAGGAGGTCATCTCCGTCACCCCGGGGATGGTGCCAAGGCGGCGTTCCAGCGGCGCGGCGACGGTGCTCGCCATGGTTTCCGGGCTGGCGCCGGGCTGGCTGGTGGAGACGACGATGGTGGGGATGTCCACCCGCGGCATGGAGGCCACCGGCAGGCGGAACAGGGCCACCAGCCCGACCAGCGCCAGGCCGATCGCCAGTAGGGATGTGGCGATGGGCCGCGCGATGAACGGGGCCGAGATGTTCATTCCGCAGGGGCCGCCACGGGTGCCGGGTGGCGCCAGCGCTCCACCCGCATCCGCACCCATTCCAGGGCGAGATAGACCGAGGGCGTGGTGAAGAGCGTGACAAACTGAGAGAGGATCAGCCCGCCCACGATCGACACACCAAGCGGCAGGCGCAGCTCCGAACCCGCGCCATGGCCGAGAACCAGGGGCAGCGCACCGAGGAGAGCCGCAAGGGTGGTCATGGTGATCGGGCGGAAGCGCAGCATCGCAGCCTCCATGATCGCTTCGCGCGGTGCCATGCCATGGTCCCGCTGCGCTTCGAGCGCGAAGTCGATCATCATGATCGCGTTCTTCTTCACGATGCCCATCAGCAGAAGGATGCCGATGATCCCCACCACCGAGAGATCGAGCCCGAACAGCTCGAGCGCCAGCAGCGCGCCGATGCCGGCGGAGGGCAGGGTGGAGAGAATGGTCAGCGGGTGGACCAGGCTCTCATACAGGACGCCCAGGGTGATGTAGATCACCACCACCGCCGCGAGGATCAGCCAGGGCTGACTCTGCAGCGAGGCGTTGAACTCCGCCGCGTCGCCGGCGAAGCGGCCGGCGATGGTGGAGGGGACGCCCAGCTGCCGCATCGCGCCTTCGATCGCGGTGACGCCCTGGCCGAGCGAGACATCCTCGGCGAGGTTGAAGGAGTAGGTGACGGCGGGGAACTGGTTCTCGCGCGTTACCTGCAGCGGGCCGCTGGCGCGACCCAGCCGCGCGATCTCGGAGAGCGGCACCACCGACGCGGTGCCATCTGTGCTGCCGGCAACCCGCAAGAGGCCAAGGCGGGTGGGATCGGCCAGGAAATCCTCGCTGGCCTCCAAGATCACGCGATACTGGTTGTTCTGGGCATAGATGGTCGAGATCTGACGTTGGCCGAAGGCGTCGTACAGCGCGTCGTCGATCGCCTGCATGGTCACGCCTAGTCGCCCGGCGCGTGCCCGATCCACATCCACCGTGACGCGCAGCCCCTCCTGCTGCTGGTCGGAGGAGAGGTCAAGCAGGCCGGGGATATTCCGCAGCGCGCCGAGAATGCGCGGCGACCACTCGGCCAGCTCCGCGGCGTCGGCATCCACGATAGTGAACTGGTACTGGGTGGTGCTGGCGCGGGCGCCGATCTGGATGTCCTGCACCGCCTGGGGATAGCTGACGATACCCGCGATCCCCGCCAGCCGCGGCGCGAGACGCGCGATGACCTCCTGCGCCGTCTCCGAGCGCTCCTCTCTCGGCCGCAGCACCGCCGTGACCCGGCCGCCATTCAGCGTCGCGTTCACCGTGCCGGCGCCAACGACGGAGCTGACGGCCTCCACAGCGGGATCGGCCCGTACGGCCTCGGCCACCTGGCGCTGCAGCTCAGACATTCGCGCGAAGGAGACATCGCCCGGTGCCTCGGTCGCTACCTGAATTAGGCCGGTGTCCTGGGGCGGCAGGAAGCCCTTGGGAATGATGATGTAAAGCCAGGCGGTCACGATCAGGGTGCCCAGCGCCACAAGCAGCGTCAGCGCCTGGGCCCGGAGCGTCACCTCCAGCGCGCGTCGGTACCCGCGCAGCAGGGCATCGAAGACCCGGTCCGTCGCGCGGGCGACCCGACCCTTCTCGGCCTTGGCGGGCCGGAGAAGCAGAGCGCACATCATGGGGGTGAGGGTGAGGGAAACGACCATGGAGACGAGCACGGTCGCCGTCAGCGTCTGCGCGAACTCGCGGAACAGCCGCCCGACCACGCCCTCCATGAACAGGAGGGGAATGAAGACGGCGATGAGGGAAACGGTGAGCGATATAATAGTGAAGGCAATGCCCCGCGCGCCCTCATAGGCGGCTGCGAGCGGCTCCATCCCGTCCTCGATATGGCGGACGATGTTCTCGATCATGACGATCGCGTCGTCCACCACGAAGCCGGTAGCGATCACCAGCGCCATGAGGGACAGGTTGTCGAGCGAGAATCCCATCCAATCCATCACGGCAAAGGTGCCGATGATCGAGAGTGGCAGGGACACGGCGGGCACGATGGTGGCGCGGCCGGAATGCAGGAACAGCCAGATCACCGCCACCACCAGCACGGTGGACAGCACCAGCGTCAGCTCCACCTCCCGCACCGAGGCGCGGATCGTCTCCGTGCGGTCCGAGACGATGGACATGCGAATGCCGGCCGGCAGGCCGCGCTCCAGCACGGGAAGCTGGGCGCGCACGCGCGAGACCGTGTCCACGATGTTGGCGCCGGGCTGGCGCTGCACGTCCAGGATGACGGCCGGGCGGCCGTCGAACCAGGCGGCGTTGCGGTCGTTCTCCAGCCCTTCCACCGCCTGGCCGAGGTCGCGCAGGCGGATCGGCGCCTCGCTGCGATAGGCGATGATGATGTCTGCGAATTCGGAGGGCGCGCTGATCTGGTCGTTCGACATGATGGTCGAGGCCTGGCGCGCCCCGTCCAGCGATCCCTTGGGCGTGTTGGCGTTCGCCGCCGTCACCGCCGTGCGGATGTCGGCCATGGAAAGGCCATAGGCGGCCAGGCGCGAGGGGTCGATCCGCAGCCGCACGGCCGGGCGCATGTTGCCCTGCACGGTCACGCGGCCCACGCCCGCGGATTGCGCCAGCTTCTGTGCCAGCAGCGTGTCGGCCGTGTCGGACAGCCGCGCGATGGGCAGCGTCTCGCTGGTCAGGGCCAGGGTGATGATCGGCGGGTCCGCCGGATTCACCTTTGCATAGGTCGGCGGGTAGGGGAGGGTGGTCGGCAGGGTGCCGCGCGCAGCATCGAGCGCCGACTGCACGTCCTGCGCGGCCTCGTCGATGTCCTTGTCCAGCGCGAATTGCAACGCGATGCGGCTGGTGCCCGGGCCGGAGGAGGATGTCATGACAGCCACCCCGGCAATCTGGCCAAGCTGCCGTTCCAGCGGCGCCGTCACGAGCAGCGCCACCGTGTCCGGCGACGCGCCGGGAAGCTGGGTGGAGACCTCGATGGTCGGGAACTCGACCTCCGGCAGGGAGGAGACGGGCAGCTTCCAGTAGCCCCACAGCCCCACCAGCAGCACGGCGATGGAGAGCAGCGTGGTCGCCACCGGCCGCGCGATGAAGGGGGCGGAGATGTTCAATTCGGCGTCTCCCGCGCGTCCGCCGTTCTCCGCGGGCGGTTGCCGGCCGGGCGCGCCGGCGCGGTCTCATCGGCGATGGCGACAGTTGTGCCCGCGCTCAGCCGCAGCCCGCCGGAGGTGACAACGCGTTCGCCGGGCTGGAGGCCCGATTGCACCACAGCATCCGCCTGGGTCATCTGTCCGACTGTCACGGGCCGCTGCTCCACCGTGCGATCCTCGCGCACGACGAAGGCGTAGGTGCCCTCCGGTCCGCGCTGAATGGAGACGAGCGGGACCACGGTGGCCTGCGGCACCACCTCGATCCGCAGGCGGAGATTGACGAAGGCGCCGGGCCAGAGGGCGCGGTCCTCGTTGGCGAAGGTCGCCTTCGCCCGGATCGTGCCAGTGGTGGGGTCCACCGCGTTGTCGACCGTCAGCAGCGTCCCGCGTGCGACCGGCGCATTGCCGCCGGAGGCGCCGGGACCGGGCAGCGTCTCTACCGGCACCGCCCCCGCGGCCAGCGCCCGCATCAGGCGCGGAAGCTCCTGCTGCGGCAGGGTGAAGGTGACGGCGATGGGCGACATCTGCGTCACTGTGACTATGCCATTGGTATCCGATCCGCGCACGATGTTGCCCGGGTCCACCTGGCGAATGCCGACGCGCCCGGCGAGCGGCGCGCGGATGGTGGCGAAGGCCAGCTGGGCACGCGCCTGCTCGATCGCGGCCTCGTCCTGCCGCACCTGCGCCTCCAGCATCGCCACCTGAGCGCGCTGCGTGTCGAGCTGCTGCTGGGTCGCGCCGGCGCCGCGCACCAGGGCCTGATAGCGCTGCAGGTCGACGCGCGCATTGGCGAGCTGCGCCTGGTCGAAAGCCTTCTTGCCTTCCGCCTGCTGCAGCGCTGCCTGAACGGTGCGCTCGTCGACGCGCGCCAGAACCTCGCCCTTCTGCACCTCCTGGCCCTCGCGGAAGTTGATCTCCATCAACTGACCGTCGAGCTGGGTGCGGACCACGACGCTCTCGAGCGGCACCACGGTGCCGAGCGCGTCCACCGTCAGCGCCACGTCGCGCCGCGTGGCTTCAGCTGCCGTCACGGGCACCGCGATGCCACCAGCAGCCCCGGCGCGGCGCTGCCGGCCCGCGCCGCCCGCCGCGCCCGCACCTCCGCCCTGGCGCCGCGCTCCCGGTCCCTGGCCGTCGCTGGTGCCCTGCGGCCCCTGGGCCTGCATCTGGTCGCGCGCGGCCGAGGGGTCCTGCGCCCCTTGCCGGCCCTGCCACCACCACCAGCCCGCGCCGCCCGTGCCGAGGAGGAGCGCAAGGGCCAGGATCCAACCGGTCGCCCGCCTCATCGGCTGATCTCCATCACGCCTTCCCGGGACGGACCCCCGTTGCCGACGATGCCCACGGGAACGCCGGGGCCCCATCCGCCTCCTAGGGCCCGGAACAACCCCACCGCTGCCTGAAAACGCTGCAGTCGCCCATTCGAGAGGCTGCGGCGCGCGCTGAATAGCGCGGATTGGGTATTGATCAGCGTGATCAGGTTGATAATTCCTCCGCGGAGCTGCCCCTCGGCGATGTTGTAGGCCCGCGCGGCACGGCTCTCCGCCTCCCGCAGCAGCGCCTCCTGCTCGGTCGTTTCACGGAGGGCCGCGAGGGCGCTCTCGACATCCTGCAAGGCGTTGAGGATCGCCTGGCGGTAGTTGACGAGCAGTTCCTCCTGCTGGGCGCGGGCCAACTGCACCCGGCCGCGCAGGGCGCCGCCGTCGAAAACCGTCTGCGCCAGACTCGCGGCGATGGAGTAGAACTGCGCCTCCGGCCGCAGCAGCGTGCCGAGGAGGAGCGACTGGAAGCCGCCCTGCGCCGAAAGGTTGAGGGACGGGAACAGTGCCGCCCGCGCCGCCGCGACATTCGCGCTTGCCGAGGCCAGCGCCGCTTCTGCCGCGAGCACGTCCGGACGGCGCCCCATCAGCTCTGAAGGCAGGCCGGCGGCGGGGGAGGGGACGGCAAGCCCCTCGAACCCCTCGCCGCGCAGGTCGAGCTCGACCGGGGCAAGGCCGACCAGCACCGCAAGCGCCGCGGCGTTCTCGGCCACCGACTGGCGTAGCGGCGGCACCGCGGCCTCCTGCTGGGCCACCACCGTCTCCTGCTGGGCAAGGTCCAGCCCCGTCGCAGTCCCGGCCGCAACCTGCTGCCGGATGACGCCAAGCACGCGCCGAGCGGCCTGCAGGTTCGCCTCTTGGATACGCAGCGCGTCCCGGGCTTGGAGAATAGTGAAATAGGTATTGGCGACCGAAGCCTCGCTGGTGAGCAGCACGGTGCCGAGATCATAGCGGCTGGAGAGGGCGGAGAGCCGGGCCGCTTCGTAGGTGTTTCGGTTGAGGCCCCAGAAATCCACCTCGTAGGATGCAGCCAGGTCGGCCGAGTAGCGGGTCACCGCCCGGTTGCCCGCCCCGGTCTGGTTCCGCTGCGCGCTACCGCCGGCCGTTACCAGGGGAAGAAGGGCAGAGCCGGAGATGCGTGCCGACGCGTCCGCCTGCCGCACACGCGCCGCCGCGGCCGCAAGGTCGAGGTTGCCTGAGGCCATGCGCGACATCAGCAGATCGAGCTCCCGCGAACCGAAGCCTCGCCACCACTGCGGGTCCGGCCAGGAGGCCCGGGCGCCGGATGCCTCCCGCAGGCGGTCCGGGCCGATCGGGACGAGAGGGACGTCGTCGGGGCGCAGCGCGCAGCCAGCCGGGATCGCCCCGAGCAGGGCGCCGAACATGAGCTTGCTGGCGCCCCGCCGCGTGGTCGCAGGGGGCGGGATCATCGAAATCGCATCTGGCACCGCATCATTGTAGGGCCGATAGTCCCTGCGCCCCATGCCCCGTTACCCTTCGCCATCCACCGTCGGGAACAGCCATAGCTCCCTGGCGCGGCGAGAAGATGGCCCTTCCTGGGCCTTGCGCCACCGCCACTGGATGCGCCGACTGCTTCTCTCGGCGGCTGCGGGGCTGCGAGCTGCCTGCGTAAGCGGGTAGGACCTGGGGCCAAAAACGCTGTGATCGGGCAATCCGCTGGTGGGGGGCTCGGCCTTGCCCGATCCGCCGACCGGTGTCCCGGCGCTGATCGCGAGGGCTCTGGATCGCGATGGGCGCCCTGGTGGCCTCCCGAACGGTACCTGCCGCCCGGGTCGGCTGGCGGAGGATGCCAGGCGCCTCGGAATCGGGCGATTCTGACCGAGGTGCTCCCCGGGCAGCGGGAGGGGCACGACCTGATCTTGCCGCCTAACAGGGCGGCCCGCTGGGGTGCGGCGGTCGATGCTTGGCTCGATGCGCATCGGTGAGCAAACAGGCGTTGCATCCTGCGCGCCTCTCGCGCACCTCTGGGGGATGACCGACACGCCCCCCAACACCTCCGGCGACGCCAGGCCCGGCCTCCTCGAGGGGATCAAGGACAAGCTCGTCCGCACCAAGCAGCGCTGGGCCGAGGAAGGCCGGCTGCTGACCGGTACCCATGCCGACCCGACCCGCGACCGGCTTCCGCCCGGCCAGCGGCTGGTGACCGACTGGCCCGTGCTCGACCTGGGCATTCAGCCGGCGGTCGCCGAAGCTGCGGCGCGGCTGGACATCGACGGGCTGGTGGAGACCCCGATCTCCCTCTCCTGGGCGGAGCTGATGGCCCTGCCACAGGAGACCCGGCACAACGACATCCACTGCGTCACCCAGTGGTCCCGTTACGACAATGACTGGCAGGGAATTGCCATTTCCGGCCTGCTGGCCAGCGCGCAGCCGAAGCCGGAAGCCCGGTACGTCAGCATGGAATCCCATGACGGCTACACGACGAACCTGCCGCTGGCCGACCTGGACCGCCCCGAGAACCTGCTGGCCACGCATTGGGACGGCCAGCCGCTGACCCGCCAGCACGGCGGCCCGATGCGCCTCGTCGTGCCGCACCTTTATTTCTGGAAAAGCCCGAAGTGGATCCGGCGGATCACGCTGATCCCGGAGGACTGCCTCGGCTTCTGGGAGGTGCGCGGCTACCACGAGCGCGGCGATCCCTGGATGGAGGAGCGCTATTCCTGAGAGGCCCCTGGACGGTGACGCCGGCGACGACACGTTCGTCGCCATCGGCGCCAACCTGCCCGGGCCGGACAGCGCGGCGCCGCTTGAGACCTGCCGGCGTGCGGCCCGCGCCCTGGACGGGCTGCTCGGCCTTCACCTCGTGGCCACCTCCGGCTGGTGGGAGACAGAGCCTGACCCGCCCGATGAGCGCAGCCCCTGGTACGTGAACGGGGTGGTGCGGCTGCGCGGGCCGGCCGATCCGGCGGCGCTGCTCACCGCGCTGCAGGCGATCGAGGACGCAGCGGGGCGGGCGCGGCCCTATCCAAATGCGCCCCGAACGCTGGACCTCGACATCGTTGCCATCGGCCAGCTCATCCGCGTCGCGCCGGACCCGGTGCTGCCGCATCCCCGTGCCCATTTGCGCCGCTTCGTGCTGGAGCCGCTGCGGGAGGTTTGCCCGGGCTGGACGCATCCCGCGAGCGGCCTTAGCGTCACCTCCCTGCTCTCCGGCCTCCCGGCTGCCGCCATGCGGCCGGTGGGATAGCTGTTGCTCCGGGGTTGCCTTGGGCGGCCCGGCTGTCTATCTCAACCCTTCGCCAGCACACAATTCCGGAGTCCGCCATGGCCCGCGTCACGGTCGAGGACTGCATCCTCCAGGTTCCCAACCGCTTCGACCTCGTCCTGCTCGCTGCCCAGCGCGCCCGCGCCATCTCGCGCGGTGAAGAGCTGACGATCGATCGCGACAACGACAAGAACCCCGTCATCGCGCTGCGTGAGATCGCCGAGCAAACGTTGGATCTCGAGAGCCTGAACGAGGACATCGTGAAGTCCCTCCTGCGCGCCCCGGAGCCGGAGCCCGTGGAGGAGGAGGTGATCGACCTGATCGCCACCGACGAGAACATCTTCGGCGTGATGGATGTCAGCGAGGAGCAGGCGGCCGAGGCCGGCATGCAGGTCGAGGACATGTCCGGCGACGACCTCGAGGCAGCTATCGCGGCCGAGCTTGGCGGCCGCCGCTGACCGCGAAACCCGCCATCCGATGAGCGACGGCGCCGGGACACCCAGATCCCCCGGTGCCGTCTCGGGGCCCCTCCGGGCGCACGAGGGCGTGGCCACGGGCGCGCCCGACCGTCTTGGGGCGGCAACTTCCGGCGTACCCGGAGACCCCTCTGGGGAACTTTCCAACGACGCGCGCGGCGATGCCGGGCTGGGCGTTGATCCCGGCGCTGCCCTGGCCGCCCTGGTCACCGGCTATGACCCGCGCGCCGATGGCGCGATGATCGAACGGGCCTACCGGACCGCCGAGCGGGCCCATCGCGACCAGAAGCGCGACAACGGTGACCCCTATATCGGCCACCCCGTCGCCGTCGCCCAGATCCTGGCCGGCTACCGGCTGGACGCTGCCACCATCGCGACTGCCCTGCTGCACGACACGGTGGAGGACACCGGGATCAGCCTGGCCGACCTGTCCCGCGAGTTCGGGCCGGATGTCGCACGGCTGGTCGATGGCGTGACAAAGCTGACCCGCCTGGAACTGCAATCCGAGCGCACCAAGCAGGCCGAGAACATCCGCAAGCTCGTCCTGGCGATGAGCGAGGACATCCGCGTCCTCCTCGTCAAGCTGGCCGATCGCACGCACAACATGCGGACCCTGCACTTCGTCCCGCAGGAGCATCGCCGCCAGCGCACCGCGCGCGAGACGATGGAGATCTACGCCCCGCTCGCCGAGCGCATCGGCATGCAGGCCGTGAAGGACGAGCTGGAGGATCGGGCGTTCCGCGAGCTTCAGCCCGACGCGTCGCAGACCATCAATGCCCGGCTGGCCTTCCTGCGTGGACAGGGTGCAGACCTGATCGCCGACATCGCCACTGATCTCCGCCGCCGGCTCCGCGATTCCGACGTGCCGGTCATTGAGATCCAGGGGCGCGAGAAGTCGGCCTATGGCATCTGGCTGAAGATGCATTCGAAGAAGGTGGAGTTCGAGCAGCTCTCGGACATTATGGCCTTCCGCATCGTCACCGACGACAAGGCGAACTGCTACGCAGCACTCGGCGCGGTCCACTCGGCCTATCGCGTCGTTCCCGGCCGCTTCAAGGACTACATCTCCACCCCCAAGCCCAACGGCTACCAGTCGCTCCACACGGGCGTGACGGTGCCGGAGCGGCGCAACGCCAAGATCGAGGTGCAGATCCGCACGCCGGAGATGCACGAGGTTGCCGAATTCGGCGTCGCCGCCCACTGGATCTACAAGCAGGGTCCGGACGGCGTCGTGAACGCCGCGCGGGACCGCAAACGCTACCCGTGGGTGAAGGACCTGCTGGAAATCCTGGAGAACGCCGGCGAGGCGCAGGACTTCCTGGAGAACACGAAGCTCGCCCTTCACCAGGACCAGGTCTTCTGCTTCACGCCGAAGGGCGACCTGATCGCCATGCCGCGTGGCGCGACACCCGTCGATTTCGCCTATCACGTCCATTCCCAGATCGGTGACAGCTGCGTCGGCGCGAAGATCAACGGCCGCATCGTGCCACTGCGCCATCACCTCGAGAACGGCGACCAGGTCGAGATCATCACCGCCCGCGGCGGTACGCCTAACCCGGCCTGGGAACGCTTCGTTGTCACCGGCAAGGCGCGCGCGCGCATCCGCCGCACCGTGCTCGCCCGCCAGCGCGAGGAGAGCCGCGAGAACGGCCGCCAGGCCATCGCCCGCGCCTTCCGCCAGGAAGGGCTGGATTTCTCGGAGAAGATCGCGGAACCCGCGGTGAAGGCGCTGAAGCAGCCGGGCTTCGAGGAACTGTGCATCGCAGTCGGCGGCGGCCACATCTCCGCACGGGACGTGCTGCACGCCGCCGTGCCGGAACTGCGCGGCCCGCCCCGCCCGGGCGTGACCGGCATCGAGGCGCTGGCCCTGACCCGCGCCCGCGGCAAGCCCGGCGCCACCACCGTGCCCAGCCGCACCAAGGGGCGGGAGGTGGCGCATGGCATCACCGGCCTCGTCTCCGGCATGGAGGTGAACTTCGCGGGCTGCTGCCATCCCGTGCCGGGCGATCGCATCCTCGGCATCGTGTCCACCGGCCGCGGCGTGACCGTGCACAAGCAGGGCTGCCACACCTTGGAAGCCTTCTCGGCCAGCCCCGAGCGCTTCATCGACGTAGACTGGGATACCGGACCCGGCGCCGCGGGCGAGCATGTCGCCCGCCTCTCTCTCGTCACCTCGAACGAGGGAACGGCGATCGCCGGCATGACAACGGCGATCGCGAAGCAGGACGCCAAGATCCAGTCGCTGCGCTTCATGCATCGTGGGGCGGACTTCGCGGAGCTGAACGTGGATATCGAGGTGAAGGACCTGCGGCACCTCTCCAGCGTTATCGCGGCGCTCCGGGCGCTGCCGGGAATCGAGCAGGTGGAGCGAGCGAAGGCGTGATCATCGGCCTCGGCAATGACATGGTGGACATCCGCCGAATTGAGCGGACGGTCGCCCGCCACGGCGACCGCTTCCTCGAGCGCATCTTTACCGAGGCGGAGCGCGCCAAGGCTGAGCGACGCGGAGAGCGGACCCGGATCGCGACCTATGCCAAGCGCTTTGCAGCGAAGGAGGCGGCCTCCAAGGCTCTCGGCACTGGCTTCCGGGCGGGCGTGTTCTGGCGGGACCTTGGTGTGGTGAACCTGCCCTCCGGCCAGCCGACCCTGCGGATGACGGGCGGCGCGGGCGAGCGACTGGCGGCACTCACCCCGCCCGGGCATGCGGCCCAGGTGGCCCTCACCATGACCGACGAGTACCCCTATGCAGAGGCGGTGGTGATCATCTCCGCGGTTCCGCTTCCTTGACAGCCCGCGCCTTCTGGCGCACCCACGCCCGGGCGGCGGCCCGACCCGTGCCCCCCTGTCGGGCTTGCGGGGGCGTTCGGCCGGCCGGTTGAGGCCGCGAAGAATCACACGATGAGCAAGAAGTCCTCCGGCGGCTGGCTGGAGAGCCTGAAGACGATCCTCTACGCGGGCCTGATCGCCATCGGCATCCGCACCATCGCCTTCGAGCCCTTCAACATCCCCTCGGGCAGCATGATCCCCACCCTGCTGGTGGGCGACTACCTGTTCGTCTCGAAATATTCCTACGGCTACTCTCGGGCCTCATTGCCCTTCAGCCCGAATTTGTTCAGCGGCCGCATTTTCGGCAGCCTGCCGGCGCGCGGCGACGTGGCCGTGTTCAAGCTGCCGCGCGACGGCACCACCGACTATATCAAGCGTATCGTCGGCCTTCCCGGCGACCGCATCCAGGTGCGCCAGGGCATCCTGCGGGTGAACGGCCAGCCCGTGACCCGCACAGCCGTCGGCCCCTATCGCGTGGAGGGCGAGAGCATCACCGTCCGCCTCTACCGCGAGACCCTGCCGCCCAGCGCCAACGCGCCGGGGCGCACGCACGAGATCCTGGAGGCCTCGGATGACGGCCCCTATGACAA
The DNA here is from genome assembly GCF_054165765.1 of Roseomonas sp. WA12. Taxonomy (NCBI): domain Bacteria; kingdom Pseudomonadati; phylum Pseudomonadota; class Alphaproteobacteria; order Acetobacterales; family Roseomonadaceae; genus Roseomonas; species Roseomonas sp. WA12. Next base: position 1,269,699 of record NZ_CM135108.1, read on the forward strand.
CACCCAGGAATTCGTGGTCCCGGCCGACCATGTCTTCGCCATGGGCGACAACCGCGACAACTCGCTCGACAGCCGCGCTACCAACTATGTCGGCTTCGTGCCGGTGGAGAATCTCGTTGGCCGGGCCGAGTTCCTCTTCTTCTCCTGGGACGGTTCGGCGAACTGGTGGGAGGTCTGGGCCTGGCCCTTCGCCGTACGCTGGTCGCGCATCTTCTCGGGTGTGCGTTGAGGACCGCCGGCAGGCGCGGGGCAGGGCAGCGGTGAAGCCGCCCGTCGCGGCTTTGTCCAGGCGGCTGGGCCATGACTTCCGCAACCCGGCCTTGCTTGAACAGGCGCTCACCCATCGCTCCGCCGCCGACCCCAAGCGGAACCAGCTCGACTCGAACGAGCGGCTGGAGTTCCTCGGCGACCGCGTGCTGGCGCTCTGCATGGCCGAATGGTTGGCCGAGCGTTTCCCGACCGAGAGGGAGGGTGAGTTGGGCAAGCGCCTGGCCGTGCTCGTGGCTGCCGACACGCTGGCCAAGGTGGGCGACGCGATCGGCCTGCCCGCCGCTCTGCGCATTCCGCCCGCCGAGGGCCGGACCGGCCTGCGTCAGCGCGCCAATGTCGTGGCGGACGCGACCGAAGCCCTGATCGGCGCCGTCTATCTCGATGCGGGAATCGAGGCCGCGCGCGGCTTCATCCGGCGGGAGTGGACCGTTTCGATGGAGGCGGACCTCACCCCGCCGATGTCCGCCAAGAGCCGCCTGCAGGAATGGTCCCTTGGCCGCGGCCTCGGCCTTCCGGAATACACGCTGCTGGGCACTGAGGGCCCGTCCCACGCGCCCATCTTCACCGTTTCCGTCCGCGCCGGTGGCAAGGCGGCGGAGGCCTGCGGCGACAGCAAGCGGGCCGCCGAACAACTAGCTGCGGAAGCCCTGCTGACGGAGCTCGCCCGTGGCTGAGGACGACATGCCCGAGAACGTGGCGCCCGACGGCCCGCCGGAGGAAACGGGTCCTGAGGGTCCGACCCGCGCCGGCCTTGCTGCCGTGCTCGGCGCACCGAACGCCGGCAAGTCGACGCTGGTGAATCGGCTTGCGGGCGCCAAGGTCTCCATCGTTTCCAACAAGCCGCAGACCACGCGCTTCCGCATCCGCGCCATCCTCTCCGAGGGCCGGTCGCAGGTGGTGCTGACGGATACGCCGGGAATCTTCTCCCCCCGCCGACGGCTGGACCGTGCGATGGTCGCCGCCGCCTGGGGCGGGGCGCAGGATGCCGACCTGGCGATGCTGGTGGTCGATGCCCGCGCCGGGCTGACCGAGCCGCTGCGCGCCATCATCCGCAAGCTCGCCAAGGGCTCGCCGCCGCTCTGGCTGGTGCTCAACAAGACCGACCTGTTCAACACCAAGCGCCTTCTGCCGCTGACGGCCGAGCTGAACGGGCTGCTGCAATTTGCCGAGACCTTCATGATCTCGGCCGAGACGGGGGATGGGGTGGACACGCTCCGCACCCGGCTCTGCGAGGCGATGCCACCAGGCCCTTGGCTGTTCCCGGAAGACGAGCTGTCCGACGTGACGGACCGTATGCTGGCCGCCGAGATCGTGCGCGAGCAGATCCTGCGACAGACCCATGAGGAGGTTCCCCACCACGCGACGGTGGAGACCGAGGCCTGGCAGGAGAGGAAGGACGGCTCGGTGCGGATCGACTGCACCATCTATGTCGGCCGCGCCTCGCAAAAGGCGATCCTGATCGGCGACAAGGGTTCCCGCATCCGCGAAATCGGTCAGCGGGCCCGGGTGGAGCTGACGAAGCTGCTGGAGCGGCCCGTCCATCTGTTCCTCAACGTGAAGGACCGGCCGGGCTGGGACGAGGAGCGCGGCCGGTTGCGGGCCCTCGGCCTCGAGGACCTGGACTAGCCGCTTCCAACTGGCGCCGCGAGCGCCAAAGGGCCATCTCCTTCCGATGGAATGGACCGCCCCTGGAATCGTGCTGGAGTCGCGCCCCCTCGGCGAGGGCGGCGCCGTCGTCACGCTGCTGACCGAACGGCAAGGGCGCCACGCCGGGCTTGTGAAGGGCGGTGGCTCGCGCGGGCAGGCGGCCACCTGGCTGCCCGGCAACCTCGTGGAGGCGCGCTGGGTCGCCCGCCTGTCGGATCAACTCGGCCATCTCAGCGGCGAGTTGGTTCATCCCACGGCAGCCCTTGCGATGGAGGATGCGGTGGCGCTGGCGCTTCTTTCGTCCGCATGCGCCGTCGCGGCCGAGGCCTTGCCGGAGCGCGAGGCACATCCCACTGCCTTCCGCGCCTTGCTGCCCATCCTTGCCCATCTTCAGCGCGGCGCAGAGGACGTGACTCCGGATTACATCCTGTGGGAGGCGCTGCTGCTAGCCGAGCTGGGCTACGGACTTGACCTCGCCCGCTGCGCGATGACGGGCGACACGGTGGACCTCACCCATGTCTCCCCGAAATCCGGCCGAGCAGTCCGCGCCGATATTGCTGCCCCGTACGGCGATCGGATGCTGGCGCTTCCCGCCTTCCTGCGGAACGCGACACTGCCCAGCACCCCAAAGGACTGGGTGGATGGATTGCGCCTGACCGGGCATTTTCTGGCGCGCGACGCCTTCGGCGCGCGCCACCGTCCGCTTCCTGCGGCGCGCCACGCGCTGGCCGACCGCATTGCCAATCTGGCCGGCGTTGACCCGGCGGAACCGCCGAACAGCACCGTCGGCAACGGCCCGGCCTGACCTTGGGTCTAGGCCGGCCTTGTCGCCGGCCTCAAGCAACCAGTTTCAGGAAGCCGGCCGCACCAGCACGAGGCTGAACTCGCCCGCCCTGTCCTCCAGCAGCTTCACCCGCAAGAAGGCAGGGCGCGGGGAGGGCGGGATCGCGAGGCGCGATGCCAGCCCCTCGGCGTCGTCATTCTCCTCGATCACCGCCCCGCTCTCGTCCAGCAAGGCCAACACCGTGTCCACCTCCGAGCCGAGGTCGAAGGTCATGGCCATGGCCGCCCGGCCGTCATGCGGAAGGGCAATGAAGGCCTCCCCGCCGGCCGTGACCCGCACGCGCACCGCCTCGCCGAGAGAAAGCGTCGGGCGGGTCTTTGCGGCTTCTAGGCTATCGGCCGCAGCAGCCACCGCACCCGCGCTTGGGGCGGCGGGGGGCACCGCGGCTTGGACGACCATGTCGAAGCCCCCACGCGCGCCGTTCAGCAATGATGCCCGGACGAAGGCCGCCGGTGACGGCGCGTTGGTGGTGATCACGCGCGAGGCAAGGCCCTCACCGCCGTCATCATCCTCGAGAACCTGCTCGCCCTGCGCGTCCAGCAATGCCAGCACCGTGTCGACATTGCGGCCGAGGTTGCGGGTTGTGACCATCAGGGGCTGGCCCTCGGGCAGGGCGAAGAAGGCTTGGCTGCCGCGGCCCAACTCGACCCGGATGGTCTGTCCCGGCGTCAGCGGGTCGCGGACGCGGGCCTGCTCCAGGCTTGTGGGGTAGTTGGGCGGCGGCATGGGCGCTTCGCGTTCGACCACCACCGTGAAGGTGCCGGCGCTGTCGCTCACTAGGCCGGCGCGGAGCAGCAACGGCCCGGGCGCCGCCTGAGCGATGGACAGTTCGGAGGCCAGGCCATCGCCACCATCGTCGTTTTCCATCAGGACACGACCAGTGGAGTCGATCAGCGCAAGGACCGTGTCGGTGCCGCGCGACAGGTCGCGTGTGACCGCGATCATGTCTGCACGATCTTCCGGCAGGTTGAAGAAGGCCTGCTGGCTGCGACGCAGCCGGATCTGCACGGGCTGCCCGAGGGCGAGAGGGGGGCGTCCCGCGGCCTCGGCCGGGGTGGTGGCGAAATCGGGCGGGGGCAGCGGCTGCTGGCGGGTGAGCACCACCTGGAACCGGCCACCGGCATCGCTCAGCGTTCCGGCGCGGACCAGACGCGCGCCGTCGCCGGGCTGGATTTCGATTCGCGAGGCGAGGTTTTCCTGGCCACCGTCATCGTCCTCGGTCACGGCCTCGCCGTCCTCGTCCAGCGCGGCCAGCACCGTGTCCGTGTTGCGGGCGAGGCGGCGGGTCTCCACCGACCAGGCCTCGCCCGCCTCGGGCGCCACTCGGAAATAGGCTTGCTCGCCCTGGCGTAGGGAAACGGAAACGGGGCGGTCCGGCTGGAGCGGCGGCGTGGTCGCGGCGGCCTCCGGCGTGCGGGCGATGGTTGGCGCGGGCGGGGTGGGCGGAGCAGGCCGGGCCGGCGGGGTCGATCCGCCCGGCGCCGGGTTCTTCATTTGCCCGCCTTGTACCGGGATTACCAGCATCTCGGCATCTGGCTGGCCCGCCGCCTCGGCCAGGGCAGGGAGCCCAAGCAGCAGGGGAAGTACCGCAACGCCGGCGCGCAACCGCCCCTGCAACGTCGTTTCACGCTGGCCCATGCGGCGTCCTCCAAATCGAGGCGACTCCCTAGCCCCGGGCGAGGTCTGCCGTCCATCAACAGACCCGTGCCCTGGCGTCGGGACGCCCGGCCTGCTAGAACGAATGACCCTGAACGAACTGAGAACACGAGGCCCAGGCCCCTTATGCCCGACGACCTCAAGACGCTGCCCGCCCCCGGTCCGGACGGTGGCCGCATCAACGAGACCCCGCTCGCCGGCGCCCTGTCCGAGCGCTACCTCGCCTATGCCATGTCCACGATTATGGCGCGCTCGCTGCCTGACGTGCGGGATGGGCTGAAACCCGTGCATCGCCGCCTGCTCTGGGCGATGCAGCAGCTGAAGCTGGATCCGGCGGGCGGTTTCAAGAAATGCGCGCGCATCGTCGGCGACGTGATGGGTAAGTATCACCCGCATGGCGACGCCTCGATCTACGAGGCGATGGTGCGGCTCGCCCAGGAGTTCGCGGCGCGCTACCCGCTGGTCGAGGGCCAGGGGAACTTCGGCAATATCGACGGCGATAACGCCGCGGCCATGCGCTACACCGAGGCCAAGCTCACCGAGATGGCCAAGGCACTTCTCGACGGCATCGACGAGGACGCTGTCGACTTCCGCCCGACCTATGACGGCGAGGAGCAGGAGCCGGTGGTCCTGCCGGCGGCCTTCCCGAACCTGCTGGCGAATGGCGCGGCGGGTATCGCGGTCGGCATGGCGACCAGCATCCCGCCGCACAACGCGGGCGAGGCCTGCGCGGCCGCGCTGGAGCTGATCCGCAACCCCGAGGCCACCACCGCCCAGCTCCTCACCCATATGCCCGGCCCGGACTTCCCCACGGGCGGCGTGATGGTGGAGCCAGCCGACAGCATCCTGCAGGCCTACGAGACCGGCCGCGGCGGCTTCCGCCTGCGCGCCAAGTGGGAGGTGGAGAAGCTCAAGAACGGCACTTGGCATATCGTGGTCACCGAGATCCCGTATCAGGTGCAGAAGTCGCGCCTGATCGAGGGGATCGCGGAGCTGCTTGAGGCCAAGAAGCTGCCGCTGCTGGCCGATGTGCGGGACGAGAGCACGGACAAGGTGCGCCTCGTGCTCGAGCCCAAGACGCGGGCCATCGAGCCCGCCATGCTGATGGAGAGCCTGTTCCGCGCGACGCCGCTGGAGAGCCGCTTCCCGCTAAACATGAACGTGCTGGACGCCGAGCGCACGCCTGTCGTGATGGGACTGAAGCAGGTCCTGCGCTCCTGGCTCGATCACCGGCAGGTGGTGCTGGTGCGCCGTTCGTCGCACCGGCTGGCCGCGATCGAGCGGCGGATCGAGATCCTCGACGGCTATCTGATTGTCTATCTCAACCTTGACGAGGTGATCCGCATCGTCCGGGAGGAGGACCATCCCAAGGACGCGCTGATCAAGACCTTCGGCCTGACGGATACCCAGGCCGAGGCGATCCTGAACATGCGCCTTCGCGCCCTGCGCAAGCTCGAGGAGATGGAGATCCGCCGCGAGCACACGCGCCTGACCAAGGAGCTGAAGGGGCTGCAGAAGCTTCTCGCCAGCGACAAGGCGCAGTGGAACCGCATCGCCGAGGAGATCGAAGAGGCCCGGCAGAAGTTCGGCTCGGGCGCGCTGGGCGATCGCCGCACGGTGCAGACCGAGGCGGTGGCGGTGGTGTTCGACGAGAACCAGTTCGTCGAGCGCGAGCCGATCACCGTCATCCTGTCCGAGAAGGGCTGGCTGCGCGCGGTGAAGGGGCACATCGAGGAGACGTCGGGGCTGAAGTTCAAGGAGGGCGACAGCCTCGCCATGCACCTGCATGCCGAGACGACGGACCGCATCGGCTTCCTCGCCTCAAACGGACGCTCCTACACGATCAAGGCCGATGTCATCCCGCGCGGCCGCGGCGACGGGCAGCCGGTGCGGCTGATGGTGGAGCTCGGCAACGAGGACAATATCCTCTCCGCCTTTGTCTGGAAGGAGGGGCTGAAGTTCCTCCTCGCCTCCGCCTCCGGCCGCGGCTTCGTGGCTAAGGCGGAGGATCTGCTGGCCGAGAAGCGCACGGGCAAGCAGATCCTGGTGGTGGACGCGCCGGACACGCTGGCCGCCTGTGTACCGGTGGAGGGCGATACGGTCGCGGTGGTGGGTGAGAACCGCAAGCTGCTGGTCTTCCCGCTGGAGCAGGTGCCGGAGATGACGCGCGGCCGCGGCGTTTCTCTGCAGGGCTACCGCGACGGCGGGCTGTCGGACGTGAAGGTCTTCCCGAAGAACGAGGGCCTCACCTGGCAGCTCGGCGAGCGGACGCGGACGGAGACGGCGCTGGCCCCCTGGCGCGGGAATCGCGGCGGGGCGGGCAAGATGCCGCCGAACGGCTTCCCCAAGTCCAACCGCTTCGACGGGTGAGGGGCGCTAGCCCACGCTCTCCGGCACGAGCTGCGCGACCGGCGGCACCCCGTCGCGCAGCGGGTGCCAGGTGCCGTTGGTCAGGATCTCGCTGGGCTTGAAGCTGGCCTTGTAGGCCATCTTCGCGCTCTGCGGGACCCAGTAGCCGAGATAGACATAGGGTAGGCCCAGCGCCCGCGCGCGATCGACCAGATGCAGGATGGCGAGTGTGCCGAGGGATCGCCCGGCATGCTCCGGCTCGAAGAAGGAGTAGACGGCCGAGAGCCCGTCCTTCAGCCAATCGGTTAGGCAGGCACCAACCAGACGGTCCGGCGCTTCGCGGAACTCGATCAGCATGGTGGTGATCGGCGTGTCCTCGACCATCGCGCGGTAGTCGTAAAAGCCCATCGCGGCCATGTCGCCATCCCGGTGGCGGGCGCGCTGATACCGCTGGAAGAGCGCGAACTGCTCGGCGGTCGCGCGCGCCGGCACCTCCTGCGCCAGCACCCCGGCGTTGTTGCGCAGCACGCGGCGATGGGTGCGCCCCGGTTCGAAATCCGCCACCACGATGCGGATGGGGATGCAGGACTGGCAGCCCGGGCAGACCGGCGCGTAGGCGATGTTGTGGCTGCGTCGGAAGCCGGCGCGGGAGAGGCGATCGTGCAGCGCCTCGCCTTCCGGTCCGGAAAGCTCGGTCACCACCTTCCGCTCCGTCCGCCCGGCCAGATAAGGGCAGGGCAGGGGGGCGGTGGTGTAGAAGAACTGCGGTCGGCGTTGGGCGCGTTGCAGCATGCTGGTTCCAGTCTCGGCCGAACGGGCCCGGCCGTCCACCGCTTCAGTACGTTCGAAGGACCATATCTAGGGATCCAATCGCAGCCGCGCCACCGTTCGCGCCAGCGCGGGCAGCGGTTCCAACCGGCCCGCGGCCCATCCGGGGTTCATGTCGCCCCAGTGGCGGGAAAAGGGGTTGCCCGATTGGCCCGTGCTGATCGCGGCCATCACCCCGTCACGCGAGGCAAGATCCATCACGATCCGCAGCCCCGGCCCGTGCGCGTGCGTAAAGTCGCGCGCCATGCCGCCGCGGTTCACCGTCTGCCCATCGCCGGGGGTGGGCGCCTCGATCCGCAGCAGGGCGCCGAGGCCCGGCGCCATCCGCAGCAGCGGGTGCTCCATCCGCACGCGATGGACGTCGCCCCAGCGCCAAGCAGCGGGATCGGGCCCGAAGCGCGGTGTGAGCGAGGCCATTGCGGCCTCCAGCGCCCGCAGCGACATGGCCTCGCAGCCCGCGGTCCCGCACCAGCCGGCGCCCTCGGGCGTGGTGAGAAGGCGGAGGAATTCCGGGCTCGCCGTCCAGCTCCCCTCAGGCACACCGCCCGCCGCGAGGCTCAGGGTGCCCAGTTCCCGCATCCAGGCGTTGAAGATCAGTGGCTGCGGCTGCCCGATTCCCATGCTGCCGTCCCAGCCGACCAGCAGGTCGCGGGCCATGCCCGCAGCGCCGGCGGGGCGCGGCGGGGCCAATAGCAAGGGCAGCAGGTCGCGCGCGAGAAGGCTGACGGCATCGGCCTGGATCGCGGCGAAGTCGCCGGGCGCGTGGCGGGGACGCTGTCGCAGAAGGTCGCCGATCCGACGGTATCGCCAGTCGCCATACCAGTCTCGGCCGAGGAAGACCTCGCTCCCCGCCGGCTGGACGCGGTTGTTGGCGTTCACGAGAACTCCGCTGGCCGGGGCCTCGACATGCGGCATGGAATCGAAGGGCACCCAGCCCGTCCAGTCATGCGCCCCATCCCATCCCGCCACGGGCAGGGTGCCGTCGCCAGCCATACGCACGGGCGTCCGGCCGGTAAGGAACATAGCGATCCCGCCAGCCGCATCGGCCACCATCAGATTCTGTGCGGGGCTCGAGATCTGGGCCGCTGCCCCGCGCGCCTCGGCGATCGAGCGCGCCCGGTTCAGCGCCAGTAGCCCTGCGGCCTGGGAGTCCGCGGGGGCGAGGTTGGCCATGGAGACTGCCAGAACCCGATCCGTGGGCGGCTCCTCATCCAGGTCGGAGATGACCGGGCCATGCCGCGTCTCGCGCACACGCAGCACCTCATCCGGCCGGCCGCGCACCGCGATGCGCTCCTCCCGCGTGTTGAAGGGGCGCGGGCCATCGGGGGCCTCATAGGCGTCCGGCCCGGCAAGGCGTTCGACGAAGACGTCCTGGGTGTCGGAATGGGTGGTGGTGAAGCCCCAGGCCAGGCGCTCGTTGCGGCCGATCACCACCATCGGCACGCCCGGTGCCGTCGCGCCCGCCAGGAAGCGCCCGCCCGGCAACTCGATCCGGGCGAGGTACCAGATAGTGGGCGCCTGCAATGCGAGATGGGGATCCGAGGCCAGCAGCGAACCGCCCGTGGCCGAACGCGCCGGTGCGACTGCCCAGGCATTGGAGGCGGACTCCGGCAGGGGCGCGTCCTCTCCCCAGCGCGGCGTCGCGCCCAGCACTGCCGCCAGCCGGGCGGGTGCGGGAAGTGTGGCAAGATCGGCCCGCCCGGAGGTGTCGTCCGAGGGCCAGAGCTGGCCGAGGCGCTCGGGCGACAGAATGCCCGCGAGCCGTGCTCGTTCCGTCTCCGTCCGCCAGTTCCCGGACAGCCAGAGCCCCATCACCTTGCCCCAGAGAAGGCTGTCCGCCGGCCGCCAGGGCTCCGGCTCGCCAAGGGCAACGAATTCCGGCGCCGCGAAACGGCCTCTGGCGCGGATCCAGGCATTCACCCCTGTGGCATAGGCTTCCAGCATGCTGCGCGCCTCTGCCGGCAGGGCAGCCAGGTCGCCCTCCGCCCGCTGGCGCAGCCCCAGAGTGCGGACGAAGCGGTCCAGCCGAAGGGTGGAGGGGCCGGCCAACTCGCTCAGCCGCCCAGCACCGCCGCGGCGCGTCATCTCCATCTGGAACAGGCGGTCGCGCGCGTGCAGCACGCCCATGGCCATGGCGGCGTCGCGGTCATTCGCGGCGCGAATGCGAGGAATGCCCAATGGGTCGAAGCCGATCTCCACGGGTGCCGAGAGCCCGGCCAGGCGCAGGGCTTCGTCCTCCCCCGGCAGGGTCCACCACACCGCCCCGGCCGCGAGAGCGATCAGGAGTAGGGGCAGCGCCACAAGCAGTAGCAGCCCGCGGCGCAGCCAACGGCCCACGGATCGGCCCGGAGTTCGTGAGGGGGAGCGGGAACGCCGGGGCGGGATAGGCATGGGCCGCCATATGACCCTGCTGGGGCACCCTGGCCAAGGCCCGGACTGGCTGCCGCGAAGGACGCGTCAGCGCTGGGCGGCTGCCGCCAAAGCGTCCCGCAATGCGCCCAGTGTGTAGGGCTTGCGCAGAAGCGGCAGACCAGCCTCGGCCACTCGGGCCGGTGCGCCGCCATAGCCGCTGGTCAGCAGCACAGGTAGTTCCGGCCGCGCGTCGTGCAGTGCGCGGGCGAGGTCCAGCCCGTCCATGCCGCCGGGCATCAGCACATCGGTGAAGACAAGGTCGATCTCGAGCCCGCTCTCCAACTGGCGCAGGGCGTCGATCGGGCCGGTGGCACGCATCGCGGTATGGCCAAGATGGCCCATCATATCGAGCACGAGCGATGCAACGGCCTCGTCGTCCTCCACCACCAGCACCCTCAGTGGCCGGACGGCGCCGGTGGGCTCGGGGCGCGCAGCGGTGGGCACGGCCGCGGCGCCAGTGGTCGCGCGGGGCAGGATGAGGGTGATGCAGGTGCCGTGGCCGGGCCGGCTGGCCACGCGCGCGGCACCGCCGCTCTGGCGCGCAAAGCCATAGACCTGAGCAAGGCCGAGCCCCGTTCCGCTGCCAGGCTTGGTGGTGAAGAAGGGTTCGAAGGCGCGCGCCAGCACCTCCGGCGCCATGCCGGTGCCGGTGTCGGACATCTCCAGGCGTAGAAAATTGCCGGTCAGCCCATCCGGATCCTCGGCGGCATCCAGCTCCACGTTCCGGGCCAAGATACGGAGCGCCCCGCCGCGCGGCATCGCATCCCGCGCGTTCAGGCCGAGATTCATCACGGCCAGCTCCATCTCGGCCGGATCCGCCAGCACGGGCCAAAGGTCCTCCGGCGCATCAATCTCGACGGCGATGTCGGCCTGGAGCGAGCGGGAGAGCAGGGCGCCGATATCGGCCAGCCAAGGGGCGAGCGCGACCGGCTCGGGCCGCAGCGCCTGGCGCCGGGCGAAGGTCAGCAGCCGCCGCGTCAGATCCGCGCCGCGGCTGGCCGCCTGGGCAATGCTGGCAGTCAGCCTCTCCCGCCGTGCCGGGTCCTCTGTGCGGGCGAGGAGCGAGGTGCCGGCGGTGACGACGGCCAGCAGGTTGTTGAAGTCATGCGCCACTCCGCCGGTAAGGCGCCCCAGCGCCTCCAGCTTCAGGGTCTGGGTCATGCGGGCCTGGGCTGCCTCGCGCGCGACAACCTCGCGCTCCACTTCCCGCCTGAGGTTCTCATTCGCATCTCGCAGCGCAATCTCGGCCCGCTTCCGCGCGGTGATGTCGATGGACAGGCCGGTCAGGCGCCAGGGGCGCCCGGCCGCATCGCGCCGGAGCCGGCCGCGCCCTGCCAGCCACAGGATGCCGTGATGCGGGTTACGGATCCGGTACTCCACCTCAAACTCCGGCATGTCGGACTCGAGAAGGCGGCGGAGGCTGCGCTCGGTGGCCACCCGGTCCTCCGGCAGGATGCCTTCGAGCCAGGCAACACGGGAGGCGGTGGCGTCGGGCGGCAGGCCCAAGAGCTCCCGGTACTCCTCGGACCAGGTCATGCTGTCGGTCGGGATCTCCCACTCCCAGGCGCCCGCGCCTGCGTAACGATGGGCGAGCCGAACGCGGTCCTCACTCTCGCGCAGTGCGGCGTCGATCGCGGCCAGTTCCGCCCGCCGCTCCGTCATTTCGCGGGCAAGGGAGGCGTTGGCCTCTTCCAGCTCGGAGGTGAGCGACCAGAGGTCCTCGAGGGCAGCGTCGAGGACTGGGTCCTCCTCGTCCAGTCCCGCGCGACGCGACGCGATCAGGGCGGTGCGTGCCGCCATCTGACGCTCCGCGGCACGCAGCCGCGCCGCGAGGCCCGCGGACTCCCCACGCGCTTGCGCGAGGGCAGCACGCAGCCGCTCCACCTCCGGGACGCCGTCCCTGCGACCGGGGTCCGGAGGGATGCCTCCCGCTGGCGCGCGCTCCTGCACAGAACCTCCTGCCGCGTCATCGCGGACAGACAGAACGATCCAGGATGGGGCGAGTTTGAGGGCAGATGAGACGATCGCGTTCCAGATTGGGCGATCTGGCACGCGACTCGGCCGGTGCGGATCGTGCATCGCCGAAGGAGGCGCGTTGCGCGGCGCGCGGCTTGCACCCAAGATCGCTCGGGCTTCGAGACACCGAGGGGAGCGATCGGCGATGATGAGCGCGGAGCAGAACCAGCGCCTGACCGGCGTAGGGCCGAAAACGCCCGGCGGTGCCCTCCTGCGGCGCTATTGGCAGCCGGTCGCGCTGATGGACGAGCTGGAAGGGCCGCGCCCTGTCCGCCCTGTGCGCGCGCTGGGCCAGGACTTCGTCCTCTTCCGCGATGAGGCCGGCACCATCGGCCTGATCGACCGCGACTGCCCGCATCGCGGCGTGGACCTGGCCTATGGGCGGCTGGAGGATGGTGGGCTGCGCTGCCCGTTCCATGGCTGGCTGTTCGCGACCGACGGGCGATGCCTGGAGACGCCGGCGGAGCCGGAAGGCAGCACGCTGTGCCAGCGCATCCGCACGCGCTCCTACCCCGTGCAGGTCCGGTCGGGGATCGTCTTCGCCTATCTCGGCGAGGGCGAGGCGCCCGCGCTGCCCGCCTTCGACTGCTTCGTCGCGCCGGGCACGCACACCTTCGCCTTCAAGGGGCTGATCGAATGCAACTGGCTGCAGGCGCTGGAGGTGGGCATCGACCCCGCCCATGCCTCCTTCCTGCACCGCTTCTTCGAGGACGGGGACGAGAAGGAGAGCTACGGCAAGCAGTTCCGCGGCGCCTCCGACGGTTCCGACATGCCGATGACCCGCGTGCTGCGCGAGTTCCCCCGCCCGCAGATTGAGGTGGAGAACACGGAGTACGGCCTGCGCCTCACCGCGCTCCGCCGCATCAGCGACGCGACGACGCATGTGCGCGTGACGAACCTGTATTTCCCCCAGGCCTTTGTCATCCCGATGAGCGCGGAGATGACCATCACCCAGTGGCACGTGCCGGTGGACGACACGCGCTGCTACTGGGTGGCCATCTTCACGAGCTTCGCGGGGCCGGTGGACCATGCGACGATGCGGGCCCAGCGGCTGGAGACCTACGCCCTGCCGGATTACCTGCCGCGTCGGAACTCGAAGAACGAGTACGGCTACGACCCGCAGGAGCAGGCCAGTCAGACCTATACGGGCATGGGCCACGACATCAACACGCACGACCAATGGGCCGTGGAGAGCCAAGGCAAGATACAGGATCGCACGCGCGAGCACCTGGCCTCCACCGACAAGGCCATCGCCGCCAACCGCCGGCTGCTGCTGCGCGCCATGACTGCAGTGGAGGAGGGGAGGGCGCCCCTGCTGGCGATCGGGCCTTCCGAGGCCGCGACCCTCACCGGCCCAGCCACAATCGACGGCATGGCGCCAACCGAGGGATGGGAGGCGCATTGGCGCGCGGCCGTCGCCCGGCGTCGCGCCGCCGCGCCCTGGTCCGCCCCGCCCCTGTCCATGGGCCTCGCCGCCGAGTGAGCGGGCGGGTGAGCTTCGCGGAACGCCACGGGCTGCGCGACGACGTGGCCCGGGATCAGGCGCGGGAGGTGCTGCGTCGCATCGAGGCGGAGGGGATCGGCGTGCTGCGCCTGTCCTGGCCCGATCAGCACGGCATCCTTCGCGGCAAGACCGTGGTGGCGGCCGATGCGGCTCGCGCGCTGGGCGACGGCATCGCCATGACCACGACGATGCTGCTCAAGGACAGCGCGCATCGCACCGCCTGGCCGGTCTTCGCGGCCGGCGCCGGGGTCGGGATGCGTGAGATGCAGGGGGCGGCGGACTTCCTCCTCCTGCCCGACCCGGCCAGCTTCCGCGTGCTGCCCTGGGCGCCCCATACGGGCTGGCTGCTTTGCGATGCCTACTTCGCGGATGGCCGGCCGGTGCCGCTCTCGCCCCGCCACCAGCTCACCCGCGCGCTGGACCGGGCGGCAGGGATGGGTTTCGGCCTGACCACCGGGATCGAGCTGGAGTTCCACCTGTTCCGCCTGCTGGATCCGAAGCTGGCGCCCGAGGATGCCGGGCAGCCCGGGACCCCGCCCGAGGTCGCGCTTCTGACGCAGGGTTACAACTACCTTACCGAGAGCCGCTACGATGCGCTCGACCCCATTCTGGAAGTGTTGCGGAACGCGGTGGAGAGCCTCGACCTGCCGTTGCGCTCCATGGAGGTGGAGTACGGGCCGAGCCAGGTCGAGTTCACCTTCGACGCGCAGGGCGCCATGGCCTCGGCCGACACCGCCATCCTGTTCCGCGCCGCCGTGAAGCAGGTGGCGCGGCGGCACGGTTACCACGCCAGTTTCATGTGCCGGCCGCGCATTCCAAACGTGATGTCGTCAGGCTGGCACCTGCACCAGTCACTGACGGATCGCGCCACGGGCCGCAACGCCTTCGTCGGAGAAGGTGGGTCGCTTCTATCCGGGACGGCCCTGCACTACCTCGGCGGGCTGCTGCACCACGCCCGTGCTGCTGCGGCCTTTTCCACCCCGACGATCAACGGCTACCGCCGTTACCGGCCGCTGTCGCTGGCGCCCGATCGCGCAGTGTGGGGCATCGACAACCGCGGGGTGATGGTGCGCGCGCTGGGACAGCCGGGCGACCGCGCGACGCGGCTGGAGAACCGCGTCGGCGAGCCCGCGGCTAACCCGTATCTCTACGTGGCGTCCCAGCTGCATTTCGGGTTGGACGGCATCGCCCAATCCCGCGATCCCGGTCCGCCCGCCGACACGCCCTACGAGACCGAAGCCGAGTCGCTGCCGCGTAACCTGGCCGAGGCGCTCGACGCGCTGGACAGGAACGCAACGGCGCGCGAGGCTTTTGGCGAGGGCGTCATCGACTGGTTCCTGCGGCTCAAGCGCGCCGAGATCGCCCGCTTCGAGGCGGAGGTCTCGGAGTGGGAGCAGCGGGAGTATTTCGAGCTGTTCTGAGGCGCGGATCCGGTTTCATCGGACGCGAGACATGGGGGCGGAATGGCGATCCTTGAGTTGGACGCGGTCGAGAAGTCCTTCCCCGGCCGGGGCGGGCCGCCGACGCTTGCCATGGACAAGCTGTCGCTCTCGGTCCGGGAGGGGGAGTTCCTCTCCATCCTCGGCCCGTCCGGCTGCGGAAAGTCCACGCTGCTGCAGATCGCGGCGGGGCTGATGATGCCCTCCGGTGGCCAGGTGCGCGTGGCTGGCCGCGCGGTGACCGGCCCGCCGCCCGAGGCGGTGTATGTGTTCCAGCAATACGGCCGGTCCCTCCTGCCCTGGCGCAGCGTTCGTGATAACGTCGCTTTTGCGGTGGAGCACCGGCCGGGCATGTCACGGGCACGCGCCCGCATGGCGGCCGATGTCCAGCTCGGCTCGGTGGGGCTGGACGGCTTTGGGGACCACTTCCCCTGGCAGCTCTCGGGCGGAATGCAGCAGCGCGTGGCCCTCGCCCGCGCGTTGGCCGCCGAGCCGAAGATCCTGCTGATGGACGAGCCTTTCAGCGCCGTGGACGCGCTGACCCGCCTGGACCTGCATCGGCTGATGCTGGAGTTGTGGGAGAAGCGCGGGCTGACGGTGGTGCTCGTCACCCATGACGTGGAGGAGGCGGTGGCGCTGTCGGACCGCGTTGCGGTGCTGACCAAGCGCCCGTCCACCATCGCGCGCGTCGTGGAAACCGGGCTGCCCCGGCCGCGCGACGCCGTGGAGGTGCGCGAGACGCCCCGGTTCCTCGAATTGCGGCACGAATTGTTGGATGACCTACTGACGCGCGGCGGCCATGCCGCGGCCTGAGCGCCTCCTGCGGCTGCTGCCCGGTCTGTTGTTCCTGGCGCTGTTGATCGCGGCCCTGGAGTGGGCGGTGCAGGGCGGGCTGATCCGGCGGGCGTTGATGCCGCCGCCCTCGGCGATCTGGGAGGTGCTGCAGGACCTTTTCACCTCGGGCGAGGTACTGGGGCCGCTCTATGCCACGCTGCGCCTCGTATTCATCGGCTTCGCCATCGGCTCGGCTGTCGGCGTCGCGCTCGGCACGGCGATGGGCTGGTGGGGTGCTGCTTATCGGCTCCTGGAGCCGCTGGTCGAAATGCTGCGGCCCGTGCCGAAGGCCGCTCTGGTGCCGCCGTTGATGCTGTTCCTCGGTATCGGCGACACGATGAAGATCACTTCGGTCGCCCTCGCCGTCACCTTTCCTGTGCTGGTGAACACGCTGCAGGGCGTGCGCGGGGTCGATCGCGTGCTGCTGGATGCCGCGCGCACGCATGGATGGGGCACGTCGCGGGCCTTGCGGTTGGTGGTGCTGCCGGCGGCGCTGCCCTTTATTCTTGCGGGGATGCGCACCAGCCTCGGCTTAGCCCTCATCATCGCCGTGCTATCGGAGATGCTGACGGGGCAAGGCGGGCTCGGCTTCCTCATCCTGGATATGCAGCGCAGCTTTCTGATCCGGCAGATGTATGCCTGGCTCGTGATCCTCGCGCTTGTGGGCCTCGCGCTGAATGCCGTCTTCGCCTGGGCGGAGGCGCGCGCCCTGCACTGGCAAGCGAAGAACTGAACCAGCCATAGGAGAGGACAACAGGAATGACTCATCTCACCCGTCGTGCCGCGCTCGGTGCCGGATTGGCCCTGCCGCTCGCAGCCCCCGCGCTGCGCGCCCAGGCCCTGACCAAGCTGCGCGTCAGCGTGATCCCCGTGCTGGACGTGGCACCCCTTCATGCCGCCATCGCGCAGGGCTATTTCGCCGCTGAAGGGATTGAGATCGACACCTCCACCACCGCGGGCGGCGCCACGGGGCTGCCGGGTGTGGTGGCCGGACAGTTCCGCCTTGCCTTCACCAACACCGTCTCCGCACTGCTGGGCGTGCGCGAGGGGATCGACTTCCGCTTCGCCGCGCCCTCCGTTCGTTCGCAGCCCAACCCGCCGGACATGATGGCAGTGCTGGTGCGCAAGGGATCCGGCATCACCAGCGGCCGGCAACTCGAGGGCAAGCGCATCGCCTCCAACACGCGCAACAACGTGGTCTGGCTGCGCGGCATGGCCTGGGTGGAGAAGACTGGCGGCGACTGGCGCAAGGTGACCACGGTGGAGGTGCCCTTCCCGCAGATGGCCGACGCGCTGGCCGGCGGGCAGATCGAGGCCGGGCTGTTCAGCGAGCCCTTCGTCACCGCCGCGCTGCAGACGCATGGCGACAAGCTGGAGCGTGCCGGCTGGTTCATCCAGGAGACGGCGCCCGGCTCCTCCGTCGCGCAGTATGTGGCGATGAAGGATGACCTGGACCGGAACGGGGAGGTGTTCGAGCGCTTCTCCCGTGGCCTGTACAAGGGCGTGGACTGGGTGAACGAGCGGCTGGGGAAGCCGGAGCTGATCCAGCTCGTCGCCAACTTCTCCCGCGTGCCGGTGGAGCGGTTGAAGGACTGCACCTTCTCCGCCTACGCGAAGGAGATTACCGAAGCCGAGATCGCCGAGGTGATCGCCACCATGACGAAGTACGGGCTGGGCGGTCGCTATCCGGCGTCAAGCCAGCTCATCTTCCGCACCGCACGGGGCTGAAGGCGTGTCGGGCGCAACCCTGGCGGCAGCCGCCGCGCCGTCGCGGTTTCGCCTAACCTCCGGCTTGCTGCTGGTGCTGGCCCTATTCCTCCTCTGGGAGGTCTCTGCCCGTACCGGCATGGTGGATAGCCCGAACTGGCCGCCGCTCTCCCGCGTGCTGGCAGCGCTCGCGCGCGACATCGCCTCCGGCGAGATCCCGCGCCTCGTTGGTTCGACACTGGCGCGCATGTTCACGGGGCTCGCCGCCGGCACGCTCGCCGGGGTCGCGGTCGGGCTTCTGTTCGGCGCCAGCCGCATTGCACAGCGCGTGCTGGGGCCGACCGTGGAACTGCTTCGTCCCATTCCCATCCCCGCCGTCATCCCGCCCCTCGTTCTCTTTCTGGGTCTCGACAATACGATGAAGATCACGGTCGCCGCGGTGACCGCTTTCTTCCCCGTGCTGACCAACACCGCCCAGGGACTGCGCGCGGTGGAGGCAGACCAGATCGCAATGGCGCGCACCTTCGGCGTGCCCGCCTGGCGCCGCCTGTTCCAGGTCACCCTGCCGGCGATCCTGCCCTATGTGCTCGCAGGGCTGCGCGTGGCATTGGCGCTGGCGCTGGTCACCACCGTGGTCGCGGAGATGATCGCGGGCGAGCAGGGCGTCGGCCACTACCTCGTGCTGATGCAATTCGCGGGGCGGGCGGAGGAGATGTATGCGGCCGTGCTCGTGCTGGCGGTGCTCGGCTACGCGCTGAATCGCGGCTTTCTCTGGATCGAGCGCCGGCTGATCGGCTGGTTCTTCGCCGCCGGGCGCGATGGCTGAAGCCGCCGCGCCGGCGGCGGCGACGCGCTGGCTGGAAATCTTCGCACTCGTCGCGGCTGGGATGGCCGCGGCGCTTCAACTCGGCAAGGTTGCGCCCTCACTCCTCGCGGTCGCCGCGGATCTCGGGATCGGGCTGGGCGGGGCTGCAGGGCTGCTCTCGGTCTTTGCGCTGGTGGCGGCCGCGACGGGGCTTCCGGCCGGGCTGCTGGCGGCCCGGGCCGGGGTGCGGCGCACCGCTCTTATAGGACTTTGCGTACTGGGCGGGGCGGGGCTGGCCGCCGCCATCGCACCCGACCGGGCAACTCTGTACGCCTGCCGCCTGGTCGAAGGGGCCGCTTTCCTCGCCGTCGTCGTTTCCGCCCCGGCGCTGGTTGCCGCCCGAGCCGCGCCGGTCGACCGCGCAGTGGCCATGGCGTGCTGGAGCAGCTTCATGCCGGGCGGGATCGCGCTCGGGATGCTGGCGGCACCGCTGGTGGCAGCACTCGGCTGGCGCGCCGCATGGGGCTTGCTTGCTTTGATGCCCTGGGGGGCCGCGGTGCTGGTCACAACCCTCGTGCCGTACTGCGCGGGCGCGCCGGTGCCGTCAAAAGTCAGGCTTATGCAACCCGTGCCGGCGCTCTGGCGCGCGCGCCTGCCGCTGGTCGTGGCGGGAGCCTTCTCCTGCTACGCCATCGTCTATTTTGGGATCGCGGGCTTCCTGCCGGCGCGGCTGGTCGAGGGCTTCGGCGTGTCGCTGCCGACCGCTGGGCTGATCGGTGCCGGCGCGGCAATCGTCAATGTCTGCGGCAACCTCCTTTCTGGGTGGCTCATGCGGCGCGGCTGGCGACCGGCCATCCTGGTCATGGCGGCGGGATCGGCAATGACGATCCTCTCGGCTGGTGCTTTTGCGCTGCCCTCCTCACTGGTCCTGACGGTTGCGACCGCGATGCTCGCTTCCGGCCTAGGCGGTACGGTCCCGGGCTCGCTTTTCGCTCTCATGCCGCGCGCGGTACCTGAACCCGTGCTCGTCGCGCCGGCGCTCGGCCTGCTGGTGCAGTTCAACAGTATCGGTTCGGTGCTCGCCCCGCTCGTCATCGCGGCGGCTGCACAACGCAGTTGGCCGCTTGCCGCGCTGCCGCTCCTGGCCGCTGGACTCGGGATGGTGCTGCTCGCGCGCGGACTGCGCCGGATCTCCTAGGCCAGCGCGCGTCAGATCACGCCGAACCCCTTCATTGCCACGACGGCCGCCACCACGAGCAGCAGGGTTGAGCCGGCCACGACCAGCGTCGCGGCCCAGGGTGGCAGGGCAGTGCCCGTGCTCACCGTGACATGCTGGTTGCCGCCGGTGCTGCTCGTGTTGCTGGCGCTGACCTGCAGCCCACGGACGTCCCGCTGGCGCGGCAGTGGAGTGATCTCACCGCGGGCATTGCAGGGCACCACGATGCTGACAGGGATGCCAGCCAGCCGCTGGAGGGGAGATTCCCGCCTCTGGGAATGTCCGGCCAGCTTGATGGTGAGAAGGCTCCCCATACGCCCTTCGACGGACAGGACGCTGCCCCAATCCCCCACCTTTCCCATGGCGCCGTCGCCACTCTCATCGGTGCGGAGCTGAACGAAGTCTCCGACTTCATAACGGGCGACATAGGGCCGCCCGTCCTCGTGATAGCTGATCCTCATCCCGTCCCTGGCATGCACTGTGTCGCGAGTGCGCCAGACTAGAACCTGAATCCTAACGTCCCGCTGACGCGGGCGGCTGGCAGGCCGGGGCTGGGGCCCCGGCCTGCGCCGGCGTCAGCCCATGTTCACCATGATGGTCTTCTTGTGGGTGAAATGCTCCAGCATGGCCTCCAGCGAGGCCTCCTTGCCGAGACCGGAGGACTTCACCCCACCATAGGAAAGGTTCGCCTGCACGACGAGGTTCTGGTTGATCTGCACCAGCCCGGCCTCGAGCTTGTGCGCCAGCCGCAGCCCGACGGTCAGGTTATTCGTCCACAAGCTGGCGGCCAGCCCGTACTCGCTGTCATTTGCCTCCTCCAGCACCGCCTCGGCGTCGTCGAAGGGGAAGATGCAGGTGACGGGGCCGAAGATCTCCTCGCGCACCAAGCGGCTCTCGCGGGTCAGGCCGGTGAAGATATGCGGCTGGATGAACAGCCCCTTCTTCAGCGCGGGGTCGGAGGGCATGGCGGAGCAGGCGCGCCCGGTGCCGCCCTCCGTCGCCTTCCCCTCGTCGATAAAGGTCTTCACCTTCTCGAACTGCCCTTCGGAGATGATGGTGCCGATGTCGGTCGCCTCATCCAGTGGGTCGCCCATCACCATCTTGTCCACGCGCTCGGCCATGGCATCGACGAAGCGCTGGAAGATCGGGCGCTCCACATAGATGCGGCTGGCGGCCGTGCAACTCTGCCCCTGGCGAGTGAAGCGCATGGATGTGAGGGCGCCTGCGAGCGTCTTGTCGAAGTCGCAATCGGCAAAGATGATCATGGGCGACTTGCCACCCAGCTCCAGCGTCACCGGGATCAGCTTCTCAGCCGCCGCGCGGTACACGATCTTCCCGGTCTCGACCGAGCCGGTGAAGGTCACCTTCCGCACCTTGGGATGGGAGACCAGCGGTGCGCCGCATTCCGGGCCGAAGCCGGACACCATGTTGAACACGCCGGGCGGTAGCACGCGGTTCATCAGCTCGCAGATACGCAGCACCGCGAGCGGGGCCTCCTCCGCGCTCTTCACCACCACAGAATTGCCGGCCACCAGCGCGGGCGCCACCTTCAGCGCCATCAGCAGCATCGGCACGTTCCAGGGAATGATGGCGCCCACCACGCCCAAGGGCTCGCGCACCGTCACGCTCAGCACCTCGGGCGCGAAGGGTACGCTCTCACCCTTCAGCTCGCCGCCGAGGCCGCCGAAGAACTCCAGGATATCGGCAACCGTGTTCGCCTCGACCCGGCTTTCGGTGCGCAGCGCCTTGCCGGTTTCCAACGCGATCAGCCGGCCCAGCTCCTCGACATGGAGCTTGATGATGGCCGAGCATTGCGCCACCAGCGCGCCGCGCTTGCGGGCCGGGGTCTTGGCCCATTCCTTCTGGGCGCGCGCGGCGTCCTCGACGGCCGCATCCACATCCGCGGCATCGCCGTCGGCGGCCGTGGCCACTTCCTCGCCGGTCGCGGGGTTCACCACCGGGAAGGTCTTGCCGGAGCGCGCGGGCACGTAGCGGCCACCGATGAAATGCTGGCCGGACAGCGCCTTGGCCAGCAGGAAGGGGTCCGTGGTGGGCGCCTCGGGCGTGGGATGGGGGCGATCGAGCACAGCGCGTTTCCTCTTCCTGTCGGGCAGGGCGGGGGAGGGTGCCCCTGCCGAGCCGGGCCCGCAAGCGCGTTGGCGGGATTTGGGGAGATCCGGCCGGTCCTGTCGGAAGCGTGCCTTGCCCATGCCCGGCCGCACGGCCAATCTGGCGCGACCGGCGCCCGAGCGGCGCCAGAGCCAACCCGGCGCGCCATAGCGCCGGAACACCATCGGCGCCCGGCAGCGCCAACCGGAGGAGACGCATGTCCGAGGCCGCGACGACGATCGAGCGCGACACCGATGAGGAGGATCCCCGTAACGAGGCCGCCCCCGCCGCCGCCCGTTCCTGGATCGAGCGCCTCTGGTCCTCCATTGCCGACCGGGGCCGCCTCTTCGCCTCCGTTCCCAGCGATTCCGTGCCTGCGCTGGACCGGGCCAAGAGCCTGGTGGAGGCGCTGCTGACCGAGCGGGGCGAGGCCTCCGGCGCGGCCGTCGCGCGCGAGGTGATGGGGGCGCTGCGCGACTTGGCGCCCGCCGACCGCGCGGCGTTCCACCTGTTCATGGCGACCGGCTTCGACCCGAAGCCGGAGCCCCTGCGCGCCGCCGCCGAGGCCTATCTCGCCGATTCCAGTTCGGCGAACGCCGCCCATCTTGCCCGCTGTGCCGAGCCGCCGCGGCAGGAGCTGCTGCGCCGAATGAACATGTCCCCGGGCGGCACCGCCTCCCTGGTGGAGCTGCGGCGCCAGCTGCTGCACGAGATCCGCGAGGAGCCGGCGCTGAAGCCGCTGGAGCAGGACCTGCACCACTTGTTTGTTTCCTGGTTCAACCGCGGCTTCCTGCAGCTTCGCCGCATCGACTGGCAGACTCCGGCCGCGGTGCTGGAGAAGATCATCCGCTACGAGGCCGTGCACGAGATTGCCGGCTGGCACGACCTGCGCCGGCGCTTGGCCGCGGACCGTCGCTGCTACGGTTTTTTCCACCCCTCCCTGCCGGATGAGCCGCTGATCTTCGTGGAGGTCGCGCTCGTCCAGGGCCTGGCGGCCGCGGTACAGCCGCTTCTGGATGCCGAGGGTGAAGCAGGTGCGGAGGCCCGTGCGGCGGAAGCGGACACGGCCATCTTCTACTCCATCTCCAACTGCCAGGAGGGGCTGCGCGGCATCTCCTTCGGCAACTTCCTGATCAAGCAGGTGGTGGAAGATCTGAAGGCGGAGCTGCCGCAGCTCACCCGCTTCTCCACCCTCTCGCCAATCCCGGGCTTCCGTCGCTGGATGGAACGCCGCATGGCTGACGGGCTGGTGGACAACGAACTCGCCCTGCCGCTCTCCGAGCCGGGCTGGTGGCAGGATCCGGCGCGGGCAGAGGCGCTGCGCGGGCCGCTCATGCGCCTCTGCGCCGAGTACCTGACCAATCCTGGCGACCGCCTGGATTCGGTCGCTCGCTTCCACCTCGGCAACGGCGCCCGGCTGGAGCGCATCAACTGGCTCGGCAACACCGCGCCCCGCGGCATGCAGGAATCTCACGGACTGATGGTCAATTACCTTTACGATCGCGACGAGATCGAGCGGAACCACGAAGCCTTCGCGCGCGGCGGCACGGTGGTGCGCTCCGGCGCCGTGGACGCATTGCTGATCCCCGGCAAGGCTGTGCCTGCGAAGAAGCCACGCAGCCCGGCCAAGGTTCCTGGCGCATGACGGCACCTTTCGCACCCGGAGCGCTGAACGGCCTGAAGGTGCTCGACCTCACCCGCGTACTGGCCGGGCCGACCTGTACGCAGATGCTGGGCGATCTCGGCGCCGAGGTGATCAAGATCGAGCGTCCTGGTGCCGGCGATGACACGCGCGGTTTCGCGCCTCCCTATGTGCCGCGCACGACCGAGAGCGCGTATTTCATCGGCGTGAATCGCAACAAGAAATCGGTGACTCTGGATATTGCGAAGCCCGAGGGGCAGGCGATTATCCACAAGCTGCTCGCCGAATGCGACATCCTCGTCGAGAATTTCAAAGTGGGTGCTCTGGCTAAATACGGCCTTGGCTGGGACGAGCTGAAGGGCCGCTATCCCCGGCTCATCTATTGCTCCATCACCGGCTTCGGCCAGACCGGCCCCTATGCGCCGCGACCGGGCTATGACGCGCTTATCCAGGCGATGGGCGGCGTCATGTCCCTTACCGGCGACATCGAGGGCGAGCCGCAGAAAGTTGGCGTTCCCGTCGCGGATCTCTTCTCCGGTCTTTACGGCTGCATTGGTGTTCTGGCCGCGGTGAACCACCGTCACGCGACGGGGCAGGGGCAGCGCATCGATATCGGCATGCTCGACACGAGCGTGGCTTGGCTCGCCAACCAGGCGTCGAACTTCCTGGCATCCGGCGAGAACCCAAAGCGCCTGGGAAACCAGCACCCCAACATTGTGCCCTATCAGGTGTTTCCGAGCAGCGACGGCTACATCGTCCTCTCCGTGGGCAACGACCCGACCTTCGAGCGCTTCTGCAAGCTGACGGGCCAGGAGGCTCTGCTGGCGGATGACCGCTTCGCAACCAACGCGGCGCGCGTGGCGAACCGGCAGCTCGTCACCGACACGCTCACCCCCGTGATGCGCTCCCGCACCACAAAGGAATGGGTAGCCGTGCTGGAGCAGGCGAAGATCGGTTGCGGGCCGATCAACACGCTGAAGGACGTGTTCGAGGACCCGCAGGTGCAGGCCCGCGAGGTCATCGTTGAGATGAATCACGCGAGCGGCGAGACAGTGCAGGTGATCGCCAACCCCGTGCGCCTCTCCGCCACCCCGCCGAGCTATCGCAGCGCCGCGCCCGTGCTCGGCCAGCACACGGAAGAGGTGCTGTCGCGCCTGGGCCTTTCGGCCGAGGATGTGGCGAAGCTGCGGGATGCCGGGATTGCGTGAGGGCCTGACACCCCGCCCAGGCGCCTTCCGCTGCGGCGTCGGGCCGTTCAAGGCAACCTTGCGCTGGGTGGAATGGGGGCCTGTGGACGGCGTGCCCGTCGTGTGCGTCCACGGCCTTACGCGCAATGGGCGGGACTTCGACGCGCTGGCACTGCATCTCGCCCGGCGCGGCCGGCGAGTGATCTGCCCGGATGTCTTCGGCCGCGGCTTCAGTGACTGGCTTCCGGACGGCAAGCTCTATGCCGTGCCCACCTACGCGCTCGCCTTCCAGCAGTTCCTGGCGCAGCTGCCGCAGCCCTTCGATTGGGTCGGCACCTCGATGGGCGGGCTGATCGGCATTGCTGTTTGCGCCATGCCGGGTGCCGCGCCGCGCCGGATGGTGCTGAACGACATTGGCCCATTCCTGCCGGCCTCCGCCCTCAGGCGCATCGCGGCCTATCTTGGCATGACGCATGACTTCGCATCGATGGACGAGGTGGAGACGCATCTGCGCCTGGTCCATGCCGGCTTTGGGGAGCTGCCGGATGCCGCTTGGCGGCACATGGCCGAGACCAGCGCGCGCCGCACGCCGGCGGGCCGCCTCGTGCTGCATTACGACCCGGCGATCGCCGCCCCGATGAACAGCACCGCGATCTCGGACATCGATCTCTGGCCGGTGTGGGAGAAGCTGTCGCTGCCCATCCTCGTTCTGCGCGGCGCGGAAAGCGATCTGCTGGACGAGGCCACTGCCGCCACGATGGCGTCGCGCCCGGAGACGCAGCTCGTCACCATCCCGCGCTGCGGCCATGCCCCGGCCTTGATCGACGCGGCGCAGACCGGCCCGATCGTCGCGTTCCTCTCCTGAGGGAGGACGGCAACCCCCTGGCAAGAACGAGCGTTCCAGGCCCCAGTGCCCGTCCGGCACTGTGGAGATTCCCCATATGACAACCCTTTCGCGCCGCGGGGCGCTGATACTGCCGCTCGGCCTCGCCGCTTTCACCGCTGCCTGCGTGCAGCCGCCTTCCAACGCCGTGATGCCCGCGGACCCGACCGGCCGTGCGGACCCCGAGATGCGCGCCCTGCTGGAGACCATGGGCCGGCTCGGCATCCAGCCTTTCGAGGCGTTGAGTGTCGCCCAGGCGCGCCGCCAGCCCTCCTTCGCCGATGCCGTTCGCGCGCGCGCGCTGGAGATGGCCAACACCAATCCTCAGCGCGTGATTGGCAGCCAGGAGGACATGACCCTCTCGACGCTGCCGAACCCGCTCGTCGCACGTCTGTACCGCCCGATTCCCGCGAACAATGCACCGCTGCCGCTGATCGTGTACTTCCATGGCGGCGGCTGGGTGGTGGCGAATATCGACACCTATGATGCCTCCGCCCGCGCGCTCTGCGTGGAGACCGGCGCGCTGGTGCTGTCGATCAACTACCGCCAGGGCCCGGAATTCCGTTTCCCCTCCGCGCATGACGACGCCAACGTCGCATATGCCTGGGCCGTCCGGAATGCCGCGACGCTGAACGCCGATCCGAACCGGATCGTGCTGGCCGGCGAGAGCGCGGGCGGCAACCTGGCGATCAATGCCGCCATCTACGCCCGGGACTCCGGCCTGCCTGCCCCGCGCGCGATGGCGCTGATCTACCCGGTGGCCGGCACGGACCTGACCACGCCGTCCTACAACGACTTCGCGGTTGCGAAGCCCTTGAGCAAGGCGTCGATGCAGTGGTTCGTGCAGAACTACACGCGCGGCCCGCAGGACCTGCAGGACCCGCGGCTTGACGTGTATCGCCGGGCCGAGCTGGCCGGACTGCCGCCCACCATCATCGTCAATGCCGAGATCGATCCGCTGCAATCGGATGGCGAGCTGCTGGCGGCTCGGCTCACGGCAGCCGGTGTGCCGGTGAATCGCCGACTCTACCCCGGCGTGACGCATGAGTTCTTCGGGGCCGACGCGGTGTTGAGCAAGGCGAAGGATGCGCAGTCCTTCGTCGGCGGCGAGCTTCGGCGCATCATGGCCGGTCCTGCCGCGATGGCGCCTGCACCGCGTGGCCGTCGCCCGATGCGGCGTCCGGAGATGTAGCGCTGGGAGCGTCCTGCGCGCCGGCTCAGCCGGCGCGCAGGCGCATCGCGGCATCGACCGCGAAATAGGTGAGCACACCGTCGGCACCCGCGCGGCGAAAAGCCATGAGGCTCTCCATCATCGCGCGCTCGCGGTCGATCCAGCCGTTGCGCGCCGCGGCCTCGATCATCGCGTACTCGCCGCTCACCTGGTAGGCGAAGGTCGGCACGCGGAACCTGTCCTTCACGCGGCAGATGATATCGAGATAGGGCATCCCGGGCTTCACCATCACCATGTCCGCGCCCTCCGCGATGTCCGCCGCCACCTCGCGGAGTGCCTCGTCCGAGTTGGCGGGGTTCATCTGGTATGTCTTCTTGTCGCCCTTCAGCGCACCGCCCGAACCAACCGCATCCCGGAACGGCCCGTAGAAGGCGGAGGCGTATTTGGCCGAGTAGGCCATGATCCGCGTGTGGATCAGCCCCTTGGCATCCAGCGCTGCCCGGATCGCGCCGACCCGCCCGTCCATCATGTCTGAGGGGGCAATAATCCCGATCCCGGCCTCCGCCTGAAGCACCGCCTGCGCGACCAGCACCTCCAGTGAATCGTCGTTATGGACGTAGCCGTCGCGGATCACGCCGTCATGCCCGTGGTCCGTGTAGGGATCGAGCGCCACGTCCCCAACCAGCGCCAGATCGGGGAAATCCCGCGTTAGCTGCCGCGCGGCGCGGCACATCAGGTTCTCCGGATTTTTCGCCTCCGTCCCTTCGGCATCCTTCTTCCCGGCCGGCGTCGCCGGGAACAGCGCGACGGCCGGGATGCCCAGCGCCGCCGCTGGCCCGACATGGTCCGACAACCGGTCTAGCGACACGCGCCGCACCCCGGGCATGGAGGCCACCTCCTGGTTCTGTCCCTCGCCCTCGACGACGAAAATCGGCCAGATCAGGTCGTCGACCGAGAGCCGGTTCTCCGCCACCAGCCGGCGCGTGGCGTCGTCCAGCCGGTTGCGGCGGGGGCGGGAGATGGGGAAGGCGGGCTGGGTCATGCCCGCCTTTCTCGCGCTATCACGCTGCGTCGCCAAGCCGAAACCCGGGCAGGGGAGGGGCGCTGGAAGGGCATGAAGTGGCTCGCCCCGTTCGCGCTCCTTGCCGCTGTACCCGCCTCTGCCGCGGAGCCCGTGACCATCCCGGGCCCCGGCGGCGTGGCGTTGCGAGAGCTTCTCGTCCGGCCGGATGGAGCCGCGCACGGCACTCCGGTTATCGCCCTCCATGGCTGCGGCGGACTCGGCGGCCCCGGCGCGCCACTGTTCCTGCTGGCGCGCGAGGCAGATTGGGCCGCCCGGCTCGCCGCCCTGGGCCACCCCGTCCTGTTCCCCGACAGCTTTGGAAGCCGTGGCGTGACCCAGGTCTGTTCGGGCGGCGAGAAGGGCATCCTGCCCGAGACGACCCGCCGCGCCGATGCCCATGCAGCGGCTGCCTGGGCTGCCACCCAATCCTGGAGCCTGCCAGGTGGGGCCCTGCTAATGGGCTGGTCGCACGGCGGCAGCACCGCCCTCGCCGCCATCGGCCAGCCCGTGCCTCCGGGCCTGCTGCGGGGTGCCGTCGCTCTCTATCCCGGCTGCGCCCGCCCCGGGCAGCAACCCCCGCGTTGGCACCCGGCCGCGCCGGTGCTGATGCTGCTCGGCGGCGCCGATGACTCGACCCCGCCCGGCCCGTGCCGTCTTGCCGCCCAGCGGGCCCTCCCTGCGCCAGTCGAACTGGTGGAGTACCCCGGTGCGCCGCACGGCTTCGATCAGCCTGGGATGCCGCAGCGCACGCTTTCGGGGCTGGACATGACGGCGCAGGGCGATGGTACCGCCCGCATGGGACTGGACCCAGCGGCGCGCGAGGACGCCCTGCGCCGCGTCCCGGCCTTCCTCACCGCCAACGCCGCACCTCGCTAGGCCAATCCGCCGGACCGAAAGGCCGGGAGGCCATGCATGGCCGACCCGCCCCCAAGGATTAGCGGCACCGTTCCACCCTTGCCCCCAGCCGTGGTAGAGCGCGGCCATGACTGCCCCCCTCACCATCGCCCTTGGCGGCGACCATGCCGGCCTCGCGCTGAAGGCAACCCTTCGCCAGGCGCTCGAGGAATCCGGCCACTCCGTGCTCGACATGGGCACGCACAGCACGGAAAGCGTGGATTATCCCGACTTCGGCCATGCGGTGGCGGAGGCCGTGCAGGCCGGCCGCGCCCGCTACGGCGTGCTCGTCTGCGGCACGGGAATCGGCATCTCCATCGCGGCCAACCGGTCCCCCGGTATCCGCTGCGCCCTGGTGCATGACGTGACCGGCGCCCGGCTGTCCCGCGAGCACAACGACGCCAATGTCATCGCTTTCGGCGCCCGGATGATTGGCCCCGAGCCCGCGCTGGAGGCCCTTCGCGCCTTCCTCGCCACCCCCTATGCCGGCGGCCGCCATGACCGCCGGGTCCTGAAGCTCTCACCGGACTGGACCCGCACGCCATGAACGAACAGTCGCCCGCCGCCAGCACGGACCGCTTCTTCAACGCCCCTCTGGCCGAGATCGACCCCGAGATCGCCGACATCATTGGCCGCGAGCTGGTGCGCCAGCAGGACGGCATTGAGCTGATCGCCTCCGAGAACATCGTCTCCCGCGCCGTTCTCGAGGCCCAGGGCTCGGTCCTGACGAACAAGTACGCCGAAGGCCTGCCGGGCAAGCGCTACTACGGCGGCTGCGAGATTGTGGACTTGGCCGAGACCCTGGCGATCGAGCGCGCCAAGAAGCTGTTCGGCTGCGGCTTCGCCAATGTGCAGCCCCATTCCGGCGCCTCGGCCAATGCGGCGGTGTTCTTCGCCCTGCTGCAGCCCGGTGACACCTTCATGGGCCTGGACCTCGCCGCCGGCGGGCATCTGTCCCATGGCTCGCCCGTCAATCTCTCGGGCAAGTGGTTCAAGGTCGCTCCTTATACGGTGCGCCAGGAAGACCAGCGGATCGACATGGAGGAGGTTGCCCGCATCGCGCGGGAGAGCCGCCCGAAGCTGATCATCGCCGGCGGCTCCGCCTATGCCCGCGAATGGGATTTCCCCCGCTTCCGCGAGATCGCGGACGAGGTGGGAGCCCTGTTCCTCGTCGATATGGCCCATTTCGCCGGGCTCGTTGCGGGCGGCGCGCACTCCTCGCCCTTCCCGCACGCCCATGTCGTCACCACCACCACCCACAAGACCCTTCGCGGCCCGCGCGGCGGCATGATCCTCACCAATGACGAGGCGATCGCGAAGAAGCTGAACTCAGCGGTCTTCCCGGGCACCCAGGGTGGGCCGCTGATGCATGTCATCGCCGCCAAGGCGGTCGCCTTCGGCGAGGCGCTGCGTCCGGACTTCCGCAGCTACGCCCGCGCTATCGTGGACAACGCCCGCGCGCTCGCGGACACGCTGCGGGATGGCGGCTTCGGACTGGTCACGGGTGGCACCGACAACCACCTCGTTCTGGTCGATCTCCGCCCGAAAAACCTCACCGGCAAGGCCGCCGAGGGGGCGCTGGGCCGTGCCCATCTCACGGTGAACAAGAACGCCATCCCCTTCGATCCGGAGAAGCCCTTCGTCACCTCCGGCGTCCGCCTGGGCTCCCCCGCAGCCACCTCCCGCGGCTTTGGGGAGGCGGAGTTCCGCGAGGTTGGGCGCCTTATCGGCCAGGTGCTGGACGGTCTGTCCCGCTCCAACTCGCCCGAGGGCAACGAGGCCGCGGAACGCGCTGCGGGCGAGGCGGTTCACGCCCTTTGCGCCCGCTTCCCGATCTACCGCAGCTAAGATTGCCCAGACCGGATGCGCTGCCCCTTCTGCCAGTCCGAGGACACGCAGGTGAAGGACAGCCGTCCGGCCGAGGACGGTGCGGCCATTCGGCGGCGCCGCTCCTGCAATGCTTGCGGCGCCCGCTTCACCACCTTCGAGCGCGTGCAGCTGCGCGAGCTGACGGTGGTGAAGTCCGACGGCCGGCGCGTCGCCTTCGACCGCGAGAAGCTCGGACGCTCCATCCGCGTGGCCCTGCGCAAGCGCCCGGTCAACGAGGACCAGGTGGAGCGCATCGTCTCCGGCATCCAGCGCCGCCTGGAATCCGAGGGCACGGAGGAGCTGACCTCCCGTGATATCGGCCATCGCGTGATGGAGGTGCTGCGGGAGCTGGACCCCGTCGCCTATGTGCGCTTCGCCAGCGTCTACCAGAACTTCCGTGACGCGCGGGACTTCCACGCCTTCCTGGGCTCCCTGGACAACGGCTGACGGGCGGCGCAAACGGCCTGCCGTGTCGGATCTTGAGCATATGCGTGGGGCGCTCGCGCTGGCCTCGCGGGGCCTGGGCAACACCTGGCCTAACCCTTCCGTCGGCTGCGTCATCGTCCGGGACGGGCGTGTCGTCGGCCGCGGCCACACCCGCCCGGGTGGCCGCCCGCATGCGGAGACGGAGGCGCTGCGTGCCGCCGGCGTGAACGCGCGCGGCGCCACCGCCTATGTCACCCTTGAACCCTGCTGCCACTGGGGCCGCACGCCGCCCTGCACCGACGCCCTGATCGCATCCGGCGTCTCCCGCGTGGTGGTCGCGCTCCGCGATCCCGATCCGCGCGTGGACGGCATCGGCCTCAAGCGCCTGCGGGATGCGGGGATCGATGTGGAAGTCGGGCTGCTGGAGGGCGAGGCGCGCCGGGTGAATGCCGGTTTCGCCAAGCGCCTGGAACGCGGCCTGCCCATGGTGACGGTGAAGCTCGCCACGACGCTGGACGGCCGCATCGCCACCCGCACCGGCGAGAGCCAGTGGATCACCGGCCCAGAGGCGCGGCGCATCGCCCACGCCCTGCGCGGCAGCCACGATGCCGTCATGGCCGGCAGCGGCACCTTGCTGGCAGACGACCCCGAGTTGACCTGCCGGCTGCCCGGCTATGCCCCCGTGCCCACTGTTCGGGTGATCGCCGATGCGCGCCTCCGCACCCCGCTCGGCGCGCGGCTGTTCAACGCCGAAGCGCCAGCCTGGATCGCCACCCGGCAGGGCCACGACCCTGCCGCCCTGGCGGCGCTGGAGCAGCGCGGTGCCGAGTTCATCGAGGTGCCGCCCGCGCCGGCTGGCGGGCTGGAGCCCGAGCCTCTTTTGCGCGCGCTGGCCGCCCGCGGCATCACCCGGGTGATGGTCGAGGGCGGCGCGGTGCTCGCGGCCTCCTTGATGCGGGCCGGGCTGGTGGATCGGCTAGCCTGGTTCGTCGCACCCTCCCTGATCGGTGGGGATGGGCTGTCCGGCTTTGAATCCCTTGGTGTGGATAGCTTGGCTGACATGCCTCGTCTGACGATCACCGGACGCCGGCCCGCGGGCGATTGCTGGCTGGTCGAGGCCGACATCTTTCCACCCCGGGCCTTGCCGGGCTGACCCGCGCCGTCTCCCCCTTGTCACAAGGCGCCCCGCGCGCCATCCCCTGCTGCGCAACAACCTCCCCGGACGGAAGCCCCCGTGTTCACCGGCATCGTTACCGCCATCGGCACGATCCGCAGCCTGTCCCCGATCGGGGCGGGGCAGGACATGCGCGTTGCCATTGCTACTCCGCCGGGCTGGCTGGAGGGGGTGGCGATCGGTGCCTCCATCTGCTGCTCCGGCTGCTGTCTCACGGTTGTCTCCCTCGGGCAGGACCTGTTCGAGGTGGAGATCTCCGCCGAAAGCCTCTCCCGCACCACGCTGGGCGGCTGGGCGGAGGGCACCCGGATCAATCTCGAGCGGTCCCTGCGCATGGGCGACGAGATGGGCGGCCATGTCGTGTCGGGCCATGTGGACGGGGTGGCCGAGGTGCTCTCCATCACGCCTGAGAACGGGTCCCACCGCTGGCTCTTCCAGCTGCCGCCCGCCCTGGCTCGCTTCGTGGCCGAGAAGGGCAGCATCACCATCGATGGTGTCTCCCTTACGGTGAATGCGGTGGAAGGAGAAACCTTCGGGGTTAATCTCATCCCCCACACCACCGAGGTGACGGCGCTCGGCACCCTGACGCCGGGCGGGCGGGTGAACATCGAGATCGACATGCTGGCGCGCTACGTCGCCCGGCTCCGCAGCTTCGAGACGGGGGAGTCGCCGGCATGAACGTCCAGGCCCGCACCACCAGCTTCGCCGACTTCATCAGCCCCACCGAGGAACTGCTGGAGGAGGCCCGCCGCGGCCGCATGTTCATTCTGGTGGATGATGAGGACCGGGAGAATGAGGGCGACCTCGTCATCCCCGCCCAGTTCGCCACCCCCGACGCCGTCAACTTCATGGCCCGCCACGCCCGCGGCCTGATCTGCCTGGCGATGACCCGCGGGCGGGTGGAGCAGCTCGGCCTCCCTCTCATGGCGCAGTCCAACGGCACCCGGCACCAGACCGCCTTCACCGTCTCCATCGAGGCGCGTGACGGCGTGACGACCGGTATCTCCGCCGCCGACCGCGCCCGGACGGTGGCGGTGGCGATCAACCCCGAGATGGGGCGCGAGCACATCGTCACCCCCGGCCATGTTTTCCCGCTGGTGGCGCGGGAGGGCGGCACCCTGGTGCGCGCCGGCCATACGGAGGCGGCGGTGGACTTCTCCCGCCTCGCCGGGCTGAACCCCGCGGGCGTGATCTGCGAGATCATGAACGACGACGGCTCTATGGCCCGGATGCCGGACCTCGTCTCCTTCGCTCAGCACCACGGGCTGAAGCTCGGCACGATCGCCGACCTGATCGCCCATCGCCGCCGCACCGAGCGCCTGGTGCGCCGCGTGGAGGAAGGCATGCTGGAGGACGCGCCTGGCGGCCCCTGGCGCGTGGTCATCTATGCGAACACCCTGGAATATGGGGAACACCTCGCGCTGGTGCGCGGTGACCTCACCCGGCCCGGCCCGGTGCCGGTGCGTGTCCATGCTGTGAACCTGCTGTCCGACATCACCGGCCGGAACGGCCCGAAGGACCTGCACGACGCCATGGAGGAGATCGCGCGCGAGGGCCGCGGCGTGGTGGTGCTCATCCGCGACGTGAAGCCCGATGCCCTATCCGCCCGCGTCCGCGCCGGGCGCGAGAAGGCGGCGCCCGAGCTGCGCGACTACGGCATCGGCGCCCAGATCCTGTCCGATCTCGGGGTGCGGGAGATGATCCTGCTCTCCAACCATCCTCGCCCCGTGGTGGGCCTTGAAGGCTACGGCCTGACCATCACCAATATCCGCCCCATCGGAGGCGCCCCCATGGAGGAGCAGACGTGAGCACTGCCGACGCCCCGCTTCGTGCTGCCCCCGAGCTCTCCGGCCTGCCCCCGCGCGTGCTGGTGATCCAGGCGCCCTATTACGCGGATGTGGTGGGCGGCATGGTGGACGGCGCGCTCGCCGTTCTCGCCGGTATCGGCGCGGAGGCCGAGGTCGTGGACGTTGCCGGCGCCTTCGAGCTGCCGGCCGCCCTGCGGCTGGCCACCCGTACCGGGCGGTATGATGGCTATCTCGTCTTCGGCTGCGTGGTGAAGGGCGAGACGGACCACTACGACCACATCTGCCGGGAAGCTTGCCGCGGCGTGATGGACATCACCGTGGAGACGGGCGCGCCGGTCGGCTTCGGCCTGCTGACCGTCCACACTCTCGAACAGGCCATCGCCCGCTCCTCGCCCGACCGCCACAACAAGGGCGTGGAGGCCGCGAACGCCATGATCGGCCAGATTGCGCTGACCCGACGTTTCGCGGAGACGGACGCATGAGCCAGGCTCCCAAACGCAATCCGCGGCCGAATACCGGCCGGCCCCGCACCGGCGCGCGCGTAGCCGCGGTGCAGGCCCTGTTCCAGTCCGAGGCCGGGGGCGAGAGCGCCGAGACGGTGATCGACCAGTTCGTCCGCCACCGGATCGGCACGCTGGGGAGCGATGCCGGCTACGAGGACGGCCGTGTCCCGCAGGCCGACGTGCCTCTGTTCAGCAAGATCGTCCGCGGTGCTGCGACCAATTCCGAGACGATCGACGCCGCCATCTCCGCCCAGCTCTCCGCCAACTGGACGCTGGAGCGGCTGGATCCCGTGCTGCGCGCCCTGCTGCGCGCCGCCGCCACCGAGTTCTGGGGCGCCGCCGACACCCCCGCCCGCGTGGTGATCAACGAGTACATGGACATCGCCCACGGCTTCTTCGACGGCGAGGAGCCGCGCTTCGCCAATGGCGTGCTCGACTCCCTCGCCCGCCAGATGCGCGGCGAGGAGTTCCAGCCCAAGCCCTGACCAGGGGCGATGAGCGCGTGAGCCTTCCCGCCGAATTCGCGCTGATCGCCCGGCACTTCCGCGGGCTGGCGGGGGAGGGGGCGCTCGACCTGTCGGACGACGCCGCGCTACTCACCCCGCCCGCTGGGCGGGAACTGGTCCTGGCCGCCGACGCCATGGTCGAGGGCGTGCACTACCTGCCAGACGACCCACCGGATACTATTGGCCGCAAGCTGCTGCGGGTGAACCTCTCGGACCTTGCGGCCATGGGCGCCGAACCGCTCGCCTATCTCATGACCACCGCCCTGCCGCCCGGCACCGGGCCGAAGTGGCTGGAGGGCTTCGCTGCAGGTCTGGCCGAGGACCAAGGGAAATTCGGGATCCATGTGCTGGGTGGCGACACGGTCTCTATCCCCGGCCCGGCCTGCCTGTCCCTCACCATCATCGGCACGGTCCCGCCCGGTCAGGCCCTGCGCCGGGCGGGCGCCCGTCCTGGGGATGACCTCTGGGTCTCTGGCACGATCGGCGACGGGGCACTGGGCCTTGCGGTGCTGCAGGGCCGCGCCCCGGCCGATGCGGAAGGCCATCTGGCCCGGCGCTACCGACTGCCGGAGCCGCGGCTTGCGCTGGGAGTCGCACTGAGGGGCATTGCGCGATCGGCGATGGATGTTTCGGACGGACTGGCCCAGGATCTCGGCCATCTCTGCCGCGCCGCAGGGATCGGCGCCGTGCTGGAACTTGCCAGCCTCCCGCTCTCCCCCGCCGCGGCCTCCATCCTGGCCGACGACCCTTCCTGGCTCCCCCGGCTCGCCACTGGAGGGGATGATTACGAGCTGCTTTTCGCTGCCAGTCCCGCTGACGCCCTCCGCATCGATGCCGCTGCCCTTGCAGCGAACACACGAGCCACGCGTATCGGGCGCTTCACGGATGGCCCGCCCGAGGTCACGGTGATGGGAAGTGAGGGCAGGGCCATGATCCTGCCCCAGGGGGGATGGAGCCACTTCTGATGTCAGCGACCACCGCCGACCTGCGTGCCGACACCGCAATGCGCCGCAATGTCCGGCTGCTTTTTCTTTGCCAGGCGCTGATGAATTCCGCGGTTGTCGGCCAGGCCACCATGGGCGCACTGATCGGCTACAGCCTCGTGGAGAACAAGTCGCTCGCCACTCTGCCCATGGCGCTGCAGATGCTGGCGACCATGGCTGCGTCCATCCCCGCCGGCATCGTCTTCGCCCGGCTCGGGCGGCGCGCAGGCTTCATGCTGGGGGCCACGGGCAGTCTGCTGGGCAGCCTCACCTTCGCGTTTGGCGTCTGGCAGGCGAGTTTCCCGATATACTGCCTCGCCGCGATTCCCGCGGGCCTGGGCTTCGGCATCGCCCAGCACTACCGCTTCGCGGCGGCCGAGGTCGCCACTCCCTCCTACCGGCCCAAGGCCATCGCGATGGTCATGGCCGGCGGCGTCATTGCGGCGGCGCTTGGGCCGGAGCTGGTCAAGCACAGCCGGGACCTGCTCGCGCCCTCGCTCTTCCTCGGTACCTATCTCATCCTCGCCATCGCACCGATCGTCTGCATGTCGATCCTGCAGGTGGTGACGCTGCCGCCGGCCCCGTCCCGGGCCGATGTGGCAACGCCGGTCATGGAGATCGTGTCCCGCCCGGCCTTCATCACCGCCGCGCTGACCGGATCGGTCGCCTATGGCGTGATGAACCTGCTGATGACCTCGACACCGCTCGAGATGATGCTCTGCGGCTATGATATCGCCGCCAGCGCCTCCGTTATCCAGGTGCATGCGATCGCCATGTTTGCCCCGGGCTTCGTCACGGGCCGGCTGATTGCGCGTTTCGGAGCCCGACCGGTGATTCTGGCGGGGCTGGCGCTGAACGCCATCTGTGTCGCGGTCGCGCTGACGGGCAAGGAGTTTCACCAGTTTTCGGTGGCGCTGGTTGCGCTCGGGCTTGGCTGGAACTTCATGTTCACCGGCGCC
Source organism: Roseomonas sp. WA12 (assembly GCF_054165765.1). Lineage (NCBI taxonomy): Bacteria > Pseudomonadati > Pseudomonadota > Alphaproteobacteria > Acetobacterales > Roseomonadaceae > Roseomonas > Roseomonas sp. WA12. The sequence goes on from NZ_CM135108.1 coordinate 1,306,403, forward strand.
ACCACCCTGCTCGCGGAGGCCCACAGCCCCGCGGAGCGTGTCCGTGCCCAGACGGCAAACGACTTTATCGTCTTCGGCACGGTGGCCTGCACCGCATTCGGCTCCGGCCTGCTCCATGCCGCAAGCGGCTGGAACCTGCTGAATATCCTGGTGCTGCCCGCGCTGCTGCTGGCGCTCTGGCGGCTGGCGCGGAGCCCCGCGCGGCTGGCCTGAGCACCGGCGCGCCCGAGCAACTCAGCCCTCCTCGCGGTTTCCCTCGGCGCCGGAGCGCATCATTTTCAGGGTCTCCTCAAGCGTCGTCTGGGTCGTGACCTTGTCGTCATCGACCATGGATACCTGCGAGAGTGGGATGAAATGATGTTGGCCATCGGCGCTGCCGGCCCGGGTCAGCTTGATCCGCCCGGCATCCAGCGTGTCCACCGTCCCAATCGGGCGCCCGTTGCAGTCCACCACGTTCATGTGGGGGCGGATGAGGGTGGTATCGACCATGGGCGCTGCCTCGCATCGTGAACGGGATGCGGGATCAACGGCGCGAGCTTGGCGGGGATGCAGAGAGGCGCCGGGCAGGGATGCCGGCCGGCGCCGGAGAAAAGAGGGCGGCCCTGACAGGGCCGCCCGGATCACGGGCTGGGTGCGGACGGACCCGGCGCGGTCGGCTGGGTCACACCGGGACCGAAGCGGCCGATATTGCCGAACAGGGCCTGCAGAAGAGACCGGTCGTTGCCCGGAACCGGGGTGGTGCGCTCGACCACTGCCACGTTCCGCATATCGGCCTGGCCCTTCTCCTCGATGCCCTGCACGATGCCGCGCTCGTCGAAGCGCACCACGACCACGCGCTGGTTGTCGATCCCGGGCAGACGTCCCGGGCGCAGATGCGTGTTGGCGCTGATGTAGTACCACTCGCGCGCATCGAAGGTGGCGGTGGCGCTGGGTGAGCCGAGCACGGCGGTCACATCCGCGCGGCTGGAAACGCCTGGCCTGATCTCGCTCAGAAGCTCGGCCTCGGCGCGGTTGCCGCGCGGCTCCTCGGGCGCGGAGAAGAAGCCACATCCCGCGAGCGGGACGAGGAGGACCGCAGCCAGGGCGGCGTGCCGGAGGGCCGATCGGGTCGCGAGGCCATGGCTGGCCCCGTTGCCGGAAGGGGCACCGGGACGGCGGGTGGCGGGCGGATTGACGGGGGCGGTCATGGGGGCCATCTCGTTGGTTCGATTGCCACCACCCCGCCGCCTGGTCAACAGAGGCAGCGGCTGGCCGCGTCCCGCTGGGATGCTGGCCTGCCTAGGCCCGAACGGAACCGCGCATCATGGCCCTTCTCGGCCTCCTCCGCCGGCGCCCGCATGAGCGGGCCGGCTTTGCCCTTTACACCGCTGCCGTCACAGCGGCTCGCGACCCCTCGCTGTTCGGCGAGGACGGCGTTCCGGACACGCTGGAGGGGCGCTTCGACCTGGTTGCCCTTCATGGCGCCCTGATGGTGCGCCGCCTGCGTCGGGACCCTGACCCGCGCGGCCCGGTGCTCGCCCAGGCGGTGTTCGACGCGATGTTCGCCGATATGGACATGAACCTGCGGGAAATGGGGGTGGGCGATATGTCCATCGGCAAGCGCGTCCGCCGCATGTGGGAAGCCTTCCACGGCCGGGCGTTGGCCTATGAGACGGCGCTGGAAGCGGGAGATGCGGCGGCGCTGGAGGCCGCGCTTGCCCGCAATGTATGGAGTGGCGAACCGCCGAATGGGGCGGCACGCCGACTGGCGAACCATGCGCTGGCCATCGACGCGGCCCTGGCCACCCAGCCTTTCGCGGAGCTCGCGGCCGGCCGTGCCGTTCTGGATGGTGCCGTATGACCGTCGAGTTCAGTCGCCGCCTCCGCCCGGTTATTGTCGGCCCGGAGGGGCGCCAGGAGCGTCTGGAAGCCACTGCCGAGGAGCGGGCCGCCCTGGCCGAGCGCTTGGGGCTGCTAGGGCTGGATGCGCTCACGGCCGACCTCACCATCCAACCCGCGCCGGGCGGGCTTCGCGCCCGTGGCACGCTAAGGGCAAAAGTGGTGCAGGCCTGCGTCGTCACGCTCGACCCGGTGCCTCAGGCGGTGGAGGAGCCGCTGGACTGGCGCATTCTCCCACTGGGCGAGGAGCCCTCGGACGAGCTGGACGAGGGGCCGGACGAGATCGAATCCGAGCCGGATGGTACGGTGGACCTTGGTGAGGCTGCGGCGCAGAGCTTAGCCCTCGCGCTCGACCCCTATCCGCGCGCGCCCGGCGCCGAGCTACCGGACTCGGCGCGCGATGCCGCATCTTCCCCCTTCGCAGCGCTGCGTGGGTTGAAGCCGGGCTGAGCACGGCCGAAATGGGGGGCAGGGCGCCGTAAGCCTTGCCCCTGATGATGGCGGGTGGTAAGGCGCGCGCCTCCCGAGACTCCCGTCCGTTCGCGTGACGTGTTGCAACTAGAAAGGCCCGGCACCGATGGCCGTCCCGAAGCGCAAAGTATCGCCCTCCCGCCGCGGCATGCGGCGTAGCCATGAGGCCCTCCCGCGGGAGGCTCATGCCGACTGCCCGAACTGCGGCGAGCTGCGTCGCCCGCACAACATCTGCGTGTCCTGCGGCTTTTACGACGGCCGTGAGGTCGTTGCTGCCGGTAAGCCGCTGAAGGGCGCCGTCCGCGCCTGATTCGGTCCACCCCGCCGTCCGCGGCGGGGTTCCCGTCCAGGACAGTCGAGGCCGAGACAGTGAGGAGCGCCGGAATTGGCCGCATCCGGGTTGGCTGAAGTTGGGGCCGCCGGGTCTGGCGCTGTGGGACCGGCGGAGCGCTTCGCCCTCGCGGTCGATGCCATGGGGGGCGACCATGCCCCTGATGCCGTGCTCGACGGGCTGGAGCAGGCTGCCGAGCGCCATAAAGGTGCCCGGTTTCTGCTGGTTGGCGATGAGGCACGGTTGACGGCCGGCCTCGCCACACGGCCGCGCGCTGCCGCGCTCTGCACCATTCGCCACGCCCCCGACTACATTCCCGGCGACATGAAGCCGACGGCAGCCCTGCGTCTGCGCCGCGCGTCCATGCGCCTTGCGATCGACGCGGTCGCAGCCGGGGAGGCGGAAGGCGTGGTCTCCGCCGGCAACACCGGCGCGCTGATGGCGCTGGCGAAGATCGTGCTCCGCACCATGCCCGAGATCGACCGTCCGGCACTGGCCGCGATCGGTCCCTCCGCGCGCGGCGATGTCGTGCTGCTCGATCTCGGTGCCAACATCACCTACGAGGTCCGCAACCTCGTGGAGTTTGCCATCATGGGCGACGCCTTCGCCCGCGCTGTGCTCGGCCTCACCGCCCCCACGATTGGCCTGCTCAATGTCGGCTCCGAGGAGCTGAAGGGTGACGAGCGAATCCGCCAAGCGGCCGAGGTCCTGCGCGAAAGCCATGTGGGAGCGAACTTTCACGGCTTCGTCGAAGGGCATGACATCACCGCCGGCACGGTGGACGTGGTGGTGACGGACGGCTTCACCGGCAACGTCGCGCTGAAGACCGGGGAGGGGGCGCTGAAGCTCGTTGGCAGCCTCCTGCGCCAGGTCTTCAATTCCTCGTTGCCGGCGCGCATCGGCTACCTGCTGGCCCGGCCCGCGCTGGACCGGTTGCGGCAGTGGATGGACCCGCGGCGCTATAACGGCGCCGTGCTGATCGGATTGAACGGGGTGGTGGTGAAGAGCCATGGCGGCACCGACGCGCTCGGCTTCGCCCATGCCGTGGATGTGGCGATGGACATGGTAACGCACGGCTTCAACGACCGCATCCGGACGGGTGTGGCCCTACTCGGCCAGAAGCAGGCCGTGGCGCAGCAGGCCTCGGCCAGCTGATGATCCGTTCCATCATAGCGGGCACCGGCGGGTATCTGCCGGCGCGCAGCCTCACCAATGACGAGCTGGCTGCCGCCTACGGGCTCGACACTTCCGACAGCTGGATCAGCGAGCGGACGGGCATCCGTCGGCGCCACATGGCAGCCCCGGGTGAGACCACGGCCGACATGGCCGCAGCCGCCGCGCGCGAAGCCCTGGCTCAGGCGAGCGCGGATGCATCCGAAGTAGATGCCATCATCCTGGCGACCGCGACACCCGACTCGGCTTTTCCCTCTACCGCCACGCGTGTGCAGGAGAAGCTGGGCATCCGGCAGGGCTTCTCCTTCGACATCTCGGCAGCCTGTACCGGCTTCATCTATGCCGTAGGCGTCGCCGACTCGATGCTGCGCGCCGGTCAGTGCCGCAGTGCGCTGGTCATCGGCGCCGAGGCCTTTACCCGCATCCTTGATTGGACCGACCGCGGCACCTGCGTGCTGTTCGGCGACGGTGCGGGTGCCGTGCTGATGCGGGCCAGCGAGGATCCCGGCGAGAAGGGCATCCTCTCCACCCATCTGCATTCCGATGGCCGCCACGGCGACATCCTGCAGGTGGAGGGCGGGATGGTCCGCATGGCCGGCCGCGAGGTGTTCCGCCACGCCGTCTCCAAGCTTGCCTCGGCGGTGGACGAGGCGCTCGCGGCGAATGGTCTCGTCCAGTCCGACGTGCAGTGGCTGGTGCCGCACCAGGCCAATCTCCGGATTATCGACGCCATGGGCCGCAAGTTGGGCCTGCCGCCTGAGCGCGTGGTTGTGACTGTGGATCGCCACGCAAACACCTCTGCCGCTTCGATACCGCTTGCACTTGCTGAAGCGACCCGGGACGGCCGGATCGGTGCCGGTGATCTCGTGTTGATGGAAGCCATTGGCGGCGGGCTTACCTGGGGTGCGGCGCTCGCGCGCTTCTGACGGTCGCGCGACTCATCTCGGCATTTCGGCAACACTGCGTGCCGGAGTCCACACTTTCGCCGTGAGTCGATTGACGGGGCATCGCCCCAGCGGTCCAATCCAACTGCTTTCGAGGCCGGGATTTGGCCCGGGCTGGGGCAGAGGGGCATGGCCGCGTGAACACCATTACCCGTGCCCAGTTGGCTGAGGCGATCTACATGCAGGTGGGCCTCTCGAGGAACGAGAGTGCCGCACTGCTTGAGGACGTGCTGAACCGCATCTCCGCCACGTTGCAGGCCGGCGAGGCTGTGAAGCTTTCGGCCTTTGGCACCTTCGCGGTGCGGCAGAAGGCGCAGCGGATCGGGCGCAATCCCAAGACGGGCGTCGAAGTGCCGATCACACCGCGGCGCGTCCTCTCCTTCCGCGCGAGTCAGGTACTGAAGGCCCGGATCAACGGCGAGACGCCGCCGCGGGCCGAGGATTGACCGGGCAGCGGGTGGGCTAGGATGAGCACGGCCGGAACGGGCAAGGGTAGAGCAGGAGCGCGATGAGCGGCATGAGCGTGCTTGGCGAAATCACCCCGAACCTGCCCTCCGACATGAGCGAGGGAGGGCTGGGCGAAGCCGGGCCCGAGGCCACGGCCCGCCGCAAGTCCCCCAACGCCTTCCGCACCATCAGCGAGGTCGCGGAGGACCTTCATATTCCCCAGCACGTGCTGCGCTTCTGGGAGACAAAGTTCCCCCAGCTCAAGCCGCTGAAGCGAGGTGGCGGCCGCCGCTACTACCGACCCGAGGACATCACCCTTCTGCGCCGCATCGGCGACCTGCTTTACACTCAGGGCTACACGATCAAGGGCGTGCAGCGCCTGTTACGTGAGGGTGGGCTGGAGGCCGTCGAGGCGGCGGGCGAGGCCTATGAGGTGCCGCAAGAGGTCGCTAACGAGGGCTCCGAACTGCGCGCCTGCCTGGCGGAGCTGGAGGCGATCTCCGCCGAGTTGAAGGCGCTCTCGGCGCCGCGCTGAAGGGCGGCTGGCGAAACCGGTCCGACCGGGGTTGAGGCCCCGGCGGACGGGTGCTAGACCCCGCCGCATCGGAGCGTGGCGCAGTCTGGTAGCGCACTTGTCTGGGGGACAAGGGGTCGTGGGTTCGAATCCCGCCGCTCCGACCATTTTTTCCGCGCACATCAGCTAGGCCCGACTGCGCCAGCTGCGGCGGCCTCCCTAAATCAACATCGCGCCCATCTCACCCCCCCTGGTTTCACCGCGACCAGGAAGGCGTCGATCGATCGTGCCCCCGGCGGAAGCGGCGCGCGCCGCCAGGCCAGCAAGGGCCGCACCACAAGCCCCGCCGTAGCCAGTGACGCCCACCAGTCCCAGCGATGCGCGAAATACAGGTCTCTTTCGGTGCGCCGGACGAGCAGGTGGTGAAGCCACATCAGCGCAGCGGTGTGGCGGGGAGGGGGGAGCGTCTCGGCGCGCAGAACCTCGAGGCCGAGCACTTCCGCCAAACGGCGGAGCGCGCCGGTGGTCCACCAGCTCAGGTGATGTGGCGGCGCATTCAGCGGCAAGTTCGGGATCTCGGTGAGCGGCGAGGGCCAGAGCGGGACGCAGAGCACCAGCCGTCCGCCCAGCTTCAGGCAGGCCGCCATCGCCTCGGCGAAGGCGCGCGGATCCTCGACATGCTCGAGCACCTGGAAGGCGCAGACGACATCGTACTGCCCGGCATGCCGGGCTGCATGCACCTCCACCGTCTCGCGCAGGATACCCGGCACCTCCTCCGGCAGGTGCGGGTCCAGCCCCTGCCAGTGCGCGCCTGCCGGCAGCAAGGTTTCCAGCCGCCTCGCCCGGCGCCGACATCGAGCACGCGTTCACCCGGGCGAACATGCCGCGCGGCCTCGACCAACTCGGGCCGTTCCAAGGCCCGAGGTGTCGGACCTTCCAGCATGCCAAGCTTCGCGTAGAAGCGCTGGTAGAAGGCGCTGTCGCCGGCAATTGGCGGGTGGAAGAACATCACGTCGCAGTCCGCGCGCCAAAGGGCTATGGCCGGCCCACTCCGCCCCAGCGGAGTAGGCTCCACCCCGTGCCAGTAGCGCTACATGGCGTGCAGCAGGCCGCGCGTCAGGCGCTGCACCATGACCGGACTGTTGTCGCCCGTGACCGGGCAGGGCGGTGGTGTCATGGCGCGCTCCGCCGGAGCACGCGCACGTTCTCAGGCCCGGTCACGTCATAGGAGACGTGCTCCCAGTCGATCCGCCGTGGAACCAGGCTGGCCCAGTGGAACGCGCAACTCAGGAAGTCGGGCAGGGGCGAGACGGCAAGCAGAAGCTGGGCAATTCGGGTCCGTGCCGGATCCGCTTCCCCCAGGCGGAACGCGATCCGGTCGTGCATGGCCCAGCGAAGCGCTCCCCAGGCCGGTAGTAGCGGCAGCCAGAGCGGCTGCAACAGGGCGAGCCAGAGCCAGAGGAGCGACATCACCTGGCTCGCCACAGCGCCCGCCCACCACAGGGCCGGCCTGTACAGGTGCAGGATCCGGTGCTGCCGCAGCGTGAAACTGGCCATGGCACGCGCCGAGTTTTCGAGCGGCGTGGGCAGCAGCAGGATACGCCGAGTCAGCAGGCGTAGGCCGCGTCGGCGGGCCATCTCGGCAAGCGAGAGATCATCCGACAGCGTGCGCTCCAGCGCCGCTGCGGCGGCTCCCCCCGCCAGCGCCGCGGGGCCGAGGGCGAGGGACCCGCCCCAGGCCACCGGCATTCAGCGCACCCGCGGCAGCGCCACGACCGAGCGGTCCAGCCAAGCGACGAAATGCGTCCAAACGCCCCGGCCCGGTTGCAGCCAGCGATAGCCGGTGACGAGGTCGGCCGTACCCTCCAGCACGAGGGAGGCGAGGGTGGAAAGCCACCAGGATGGCGGGCGGATATCGGCGTCGAGCAGGACCACCACAGGCTCCTCGGGGGTGAGGAGCGCCAGCCCCGCCAGGAGGTTGGAGCATTTCTGGCCGCGATGGGCGACTGGCGCCGCCGTGACGATTTCGAGCGGAAAGGGAAGGGGCACGGACATCGCGGCCAGCATCGCCTTCTCGTCACCCTCCTCCACGGCCACGATCATGCGGACGGGCTGTAGGCTCTGCCTGGCCAGGGCTTGCAGCAGAGCCGGCAAGTCCGGTGGTGCGCCTGCCAGTGGCAGGAGCAGCACCACGGGCCCGCGGCAATGGATTTCTGCAGGCTTCGCCCGCCGCAGGAAGACAAGGTTGGCCAGAAGCCAGAACAGAATCACCGTGCCGCCGAGCGCGGCGAGGATGGCTCCTGCAAGCGTCACGGCGGGTAGGTCCCGCCCGGCTGATATCCGGAGCGGACCGCTGTCGCCCGGGATACGGGAGCAGCAGAGGCCTTCATTGACCGAACCATACACGCCTGCTCGGCACGCGCCCTTCATTTCGGGGGCAGACGGAGCGATTTATGGCGCAGCCGCAATCCGCTTGCACGGCTCACCCCGGCCCGGCATGGTTCCGTTGCAGCCGCGAAGACGGCAACAGGGAAATGGGGCGTACCGAGTGCAGGAACACATCCTCGAGACCGAGGGTTTGACGAAGGAGTTCCGCGGCTTCGTCGCGGTCTCAGATGTGAACCTGCGCGTCCGGCGGGGCACGATCCACGGGCTGATCGGGCCTAACGGCGCGGGCAAGACCACTTGCTTCAACCTGCTGACCAAGTTCATGCAGCCCTCGCGCGGAGTAATTCGCTACGACGGGCGGGATATCACCCGCATGAAGCCAGCCGAGGTCGCGCGGCTCGGCCTGGTGCGGTCCTTCCAGATCTCCGCCGTCTTCCCGCATCTCACGGTGCTGGAGAACGTCCGCGTGGCGCTGCAACGCGAGCGGGGCGGCAGCTACGATTTCTGGCGCAGCGATTCGGTCCTGCGCCGCTACGATGACCGCGCCATGGCGCTGCTCGAGGATGTCGGCCTAACCAGCTATGCCCAGGCCTCCGCCGGCACGCTGCCCTATGGCCGCAAGCGCGCGCTGGAAATCGCCACCACTCTCGCCCTCGAGCCCACCCTCATGCTGCTGGACGAACCCACCGCTGGCATGACGCATGAGGATGTGGACCGGATCGTTGCCCTCGTCCGCCGCGTGGCGCAGGGGCGCACCGTGCTGATGGTGGAGCACAACCTGAAGGTGGTCGAAGGTCTCTGCGACACCATCACCGTGCTCACCCGCGGCAAGGTGCTGGCGGAAGGCCCCTATGCCGAGGTCTCGCGCAACCCGGCCGTCATCGCGGCTTATCTCGGCAGCGACCCCGGCGTCTCCGGCGCCACGGCCCAGGACGAGGTGACGGCGCATGCCTGACGCCCTGCCGCCCGCCATGCCCGAGGTGAGCACCGACGCCCTGCTGGCCATCCGCGACCTGCACGCCTGGTACGGCGAGAGCCATGTGCTGCACGGCGTCTCGCTCGACATCCGGCCTGGCGAGGTGGTGACGCTGCTCGGCCGCAACGGTGCGGGCAAGACCAGCACGCTTCGCTCAATCATGGGTCTCACCGGCCGGCGCTCGGGATCGGTGACCTTCGAGGGACGCGAGACGATCCGGATGAGCCCGGACCAGATCGGCCGCGCGGGCATTGGCTACTGCCCGGAGGAGCGCGGCATCTTCGCGAGCCTCGACGTGACCGAGAACCTGATGCTTCCGCCGCGTGTGCGCGATGGCGGGCTCGACATCCCGACCATCCACGCGCTCTTCCCCAACCTGAAGGAACGCGCCCGCAGCCAGGGCACGAAGCTCTCGGGCGGCGAGCAGCAAATGCTTGCCATCGCCCGGATTCTTCGCACCGGCGCGCCGCTGCTGCTGCTGGATGAGCCGACCGAGGGTCTGGCGCCCGTCATCGTGCAGCAGATCGGCGTCATGATCCGCGAGATCAAGCAGCGCGGCTTCACCGTGCTGCTGGTGGAGCAGAACTTCCGCTTCGCCCAGACGGTCGCCGACCGCCACTATGTGATGGAGCACGGCCGCGTGGTCGATTCCGTCCGGAACGATGAGATGGCGGGCAGCATGGATCGGCTGCACGCCTATCTCGGCGTCTAGGCGCGAGAGGCCCAGGATGGGCCACCGCGCGAAGCAGAACAGAACATAACGGGAGACGTAACAGAGATGACCCTCGACCGCCGCACCATCCTGGGTGGCGCCGCTGCGCTGCCCGCGCTCGGCATGCTTCCCTGGAACAGCGCCCGCGCCCAGTCGAACAACACGATCAAGATCGGCGTTCTGACCGACATGTCCGGCACCTATCGTGACGGCGCCGGTCCCGGCTCTGTGGCCTGCGTGCGGCAGGCCGTGCAGGACAGCGGCGTCACGGGCCGCGGCATCAACGTGGAGGTGCTGCAGGGCGACCATCAGAACAAGCCCGACGTCGCCTCCACCATCGCCCGCCAGTGGATCGACCGCGACGGCGTGAACGTCATCATCGACGTCGCCACCTCCTCCTGCGCGCTGGCCGTGAACAGCGTGGTGAAGGAGAAGAACTCCATCATGCTGAACAGCACGGGCGCGACCGCCGACCTTACTGGCTCCGCCTGCAACGCCAACACGATCCACTGGACCTACGACACCTGGCAGCTCGCGAATTCCACCGGCGGCGCCATGGCGAAGTCGGGCGGTGATACCTGGTTCTTCATCACGGCCGACTACGCTTTCGGCCACGCGCTGGAGCGTGACACCTCCGCGGTGATCGGCAAGAACGGTGGCCGCGTCCTCGGTTCCGTCCGGCATCCCTTCCCGGGCACCACCGACTTCTCCTCCTTCCTGCTCCAGGCGCAGCAGTCGCGCGCGAAGGTCGTCGGCCTCGCCAATGCGGGTGTCGACACGATCAACTGTGTGAAACAGGCGGCTGAGTTCGGCCTCACGCGCCGCCAGAAGCTGGCCGTGCTGCTGATGATCGCGAGCGACGTGCACAGCCTCGGCCTCAACACCGCCCAGGGCCTTGTGCTGAGCGAGACCTACTACTGGGATCTCAACGACCGTACGCGCAACCTCGCCAACAAGGTGAAGGGCACGATGGGTGGCGCCATGCCGACCATGTGGCAGGCGGGCTGCTACAGCGCGGCGCTGCACTACCTGAAGGCGGTGGCCGATATGGGCGCCGCCCAGGCGCGCGCGAGCGGCGCCGAGACGGTGGCCCGCATGAAGGCCATGCCGACGGATGACGATGCTTTCGGTGCCGGCTCCATCCGCCAGGACGGCCGCAAGCTGCATCCCTCCTTCCTGTTCGAGGTGAAGACCCCCGGCGAGAGCAAGGGCGCGTGGGACTACTACAAGCTCCTGCGCACCGTGCCGGTCGAGGAGGCCTGGCGCCCGATGGCGGATGGCGGCTGCTCGCTCGTCCGTACCTGAACCGAAACGCGGGGAGGCGGCTTGCCTCCCCGCCAGATTGCCGGGTGACCCGCCTTGTTCGAGGAACTCCTCTTCCAGCTTGAGATGTCGGCGCCGCAGATCGTGCTGGGGCTGGTCAATGGCGCCTTCTACGCGCTGCTCTCGCTGGGTCTTGCCGTCATCTTCGGCATGCTGAACGTCATCAACTTCGCCCATGGTGCCCAGTTCATGATGGGCGCCTTCGTGGCCTGGATGCTGCTGAACTGGGCGGGCATTCCCTATTGGGGGGCGCTCATTCTCTCACCCCTGATCGTCGGGGCCTTTGGCGTGGTGCTCGAACGCACCATGATCTCGCGGCTCTATAAGCTTGATCACCTCTACGGCCTGCTGCTGACCTTCGGGCTCGCGCTGATCATCGAGGGGCTGTTCAGGAACCAGTTCGGCGCTTCCGGCCTGCCCTATGCACCGCCGGCGGCCCTGACCGGCGCGCCGATCGATCTCGGCTTCATGCTTCTGCCGAAATACCGCGTCTGGGTCGTGGTCGCGGCCTTCGCCGTTTGCATCGCCACCTGGCTGGTCATCGAGAAAACCCGGCTTGGCGCCTATCTGCGGGCGGCGACCGAGAATGCGCCATTGGTGCAGGCCTTCGGCGTGAACGTGCCGCGCATGATCACGCTTACCTATGCGGCCGGCGTCGGCCTTGCTGCGCTCGCGGGCGTGCTGGCGGCGCCGATCTACTCGGTGAACCCGGGTATGGGGTCAAACTTCATCATCACGGTCTTCGCCGTTGTCGTGATCGGCGGCATGGGCTCGATCCTCGGCTCCATCATCACCGGCTTCGGCCTCGGCCTCGTCGAGGGGCTGACCCGGGTGATCTACCCGGAGGCCTCGGCTACCGTGATCTTCGTCATCATGGCGATCGTGCTGCTCGCACGCCCCGCCGGCCTGTTCGGAAGGGCCTGACCCATGGCGTCCGCCACCACCGCCTCGCCCGACCTGACCCCCGCTGCCCTGCCGCCGGCGGCGCCCCGCACGGGGTTCCTGGGCTTCAGTCGCGCCCAAGGCATCGCCCTCCTCGTCCTGGTGGCGGCGCTCGTTGTCTGCCCCTTCTTTCTCTACCCGCAATTCCTGATGAAGCTGCTTTGCTTCGCCCTCTTCGCCTGCGCGTTCAACCTGCTCATCGGCTATGTCGGGTTGCTCTCCTTCGGCCACGCCGCCTATTTCGGCATGGGCAGCTACATCGCCGCCCATGCGGTGAAGGTCTGGGGGCTGACACCGGAGCTTTCCATCCTGCTCGGCGGCGCCGTGGGCGCAGGGCTCGGGCTGGTTTTCGGCTGGATCGCTATCCGCCGCGCCGGCATCTACTTCGCCATGATCACCCTGGCGCTGGCCCAGATGGTCTATTTCTTCTGCCTCCAGGCGCCTTTTACCCATGGCGAGGACGGCATCCAGTCCATCCCGCGCGGTCGGCTGCTGGGGATCGTGGACCTTTCGACGGACATGACCCTGTACTGGTTCATCGCCGGCCTGTTCCTGGCGGGCTTCCTGCTGATCCACCGGATCATCCACTCGCCCTTCGGGCAGGTGCTCACCGCCATCCGGGAGAACGAGCCGCGCGCGACCTCGCTCGGCTACCGCACGGATGACTACAAGCTGGTGGCCTTCGTCCTCTCGGCCGGGATCGCGGGGGTGGCGGGCGGCGCCAAGGCGATCACCGTCGGCATCGCGACGCTGACCGATGTCCACTGGTCCATGTCGGGCGAGGTGGTGCTGATGACCCTGCTCGGCGGCCTGGGCACGCTGTTCGGCCCGGTGCTGGGGGCTGCGGCCGTGGTCGGGATGCAGACCTATCTGGCGCCCTTCGGTGCCTGGGTGACGATCATCCAGGGGGTCATCTTCGTCCTCTGCGTCCTTGCCTTCAGGGCGGGCATCGTCGGCGAGGTGGGGAGACTGCTGAAGGTGAAGCTGTAGCCGGACGCTTGAAGAGGGGGCATCGCGGGGCGATCTGTCTGCCGCCATGAATCGTGCCCCTCCTTCGGTTTCCCCGACTGCCATCGCCTGGCCTGCCCCGGTCAGGCGCCTGACCGGTCTCGCGCTCCTCGCGGCAGGGCTTGGCTTCACCGGGATGCTGTCCTTCGTGCACGTCCTGCTGGAGCTCTTTGATTGAGCGCCGCCCGAAGCCCCTATCGCGGGCATGACCGCCTGCCTCGCTGGTGGACGGGGCTGCGAGGCGTGCCCATTGCCCTCTTCGCCATTCCATTGGTCCCGGCCTTCTTCCTGGCACTGGCCAGCGGGGAGGGACGCTTGATCGGCGGCTGCATCGCAGGACTTGCCGGGGTGGGCTTGGCCATGTCGCGCCTCGCCCGCGCCCGCAGCGGCGATGCCCGCCGGGCATCGGTTCTGCTCGGCGTCGGCACGGGACTGGCAGCCGGCTTTGCCGGTGGCACAGGGGCAATCGGCGCGGTCGTGCTCGGCCTCATGGCCTGGGGCGGTGCCCGGCTGCTCTATGAGGGCGTGACCGAGGCGGCGCCCCCGCCGCCGCGCCCGGCCCCGCCCCCGCCGGGTCCGCTCGACCCGATGCGAGCCCGCATCGCCGCCCTTCGCGGCGCCGATCCCCGCCTTTTGCCTGCCGCCGACGCCATGGGTGGTCTGCTGGACGAGCTGGCGCTGCGCCCCGACGCCGCTGGGCAGGCGCGACGTGTCCTGGCCGTGGGCGTGGACGGGTTGGAGCGGATCGGCGCTCGCCTGGCCCAGGGTGCCACGCCGCCCGAGGCCTTGCCGGTGCTGGTGGACGACCTCGCCCGAGCCGCCCGCCAATCCGCCGAGGACCTGCGCGGCGCAGAGACCGAGGCGCTGGCAATCCAGGTGAAGGTCCTGCAGGACCGCCTGCACCAGGAGGGCATCGCGTGAGCCGCGATACGCTGCAGCCCGCGCCGGAGCGCGTGACGGAACTCGCTAGCCGGATCGACCTGAACGACCCCGGAAGCATCACCCGCTTCGGGCAGGAGGCGCAGGGCCGCGCCGCCGCGGCCGCGGATGCCATGCTAGGCGCCGCGCGCAACGACGCGGTGGGGGAGGCGGGCAGCTCGCTGTCCAACCTGCTCTCCACTCTGCGCGGCTTTGACGTGACGAAGCTGGATGCCAAGCCCGGCCTCATCGCCCGCCTTTTCACCCGCGCCGGCGCCGAGACCACCGCCATCCTGCAGCGCTACGAGGGCGTGCGGGCCCAGGTGGAGACGATCGGCGACAAGCTGGACGCGCACCGCACGCGGCTGATGGAGGACGTGGAGCGGCTGGAGCGCCTCTATGACGGCACGCTGCAGTGGTTCCATGCCTTGGCCGAGCACATCGCCGCCGGTGAGGCCGTCCTGGCCCGCACCGACAAGGAGGCGGTTCCCGCCGCCGAGTGGGAGGCGGAGGTCGGCCGCGACCCGCTCGCTCCGCAACGCCTGCGCGACCTGCGCGCCGCCCGCGAGGAGCTGGACCGCCGCATCCATGACCTGCGCCTGACACGCCAGATCGCCATGCAGGCATTGCCCTCGATTCGGCTGATCCAGGAGAACGACAAGGCGCTGGCCGGACGCATCCATTCGGTGCTGGCCAATACGGTACCGCTCTGGCGCACGCAGCTGGCCCAGGCGCTGGCACTTCAGCGCATGCGCGAGGCGGGAGACGCTGTGCGCGCCGCGACCGACCTGACCAACGAGTTGCTCACCGCCAACGCCCAGGGCCTGCGCCGCGCGAATGCCGAGGCTCGGACCGAGATTGAGCGCGGGGTGGTGGATCTGGACGCCGTGCAGACCGCGAATGCCGCGCTGGTCGCGACAATCGAGGACAGCCTTCGCATTGCCCATGAAGGGCGGGAGAGGCGGCAGGCCGCGACGAAGGCGCTGGGCGACGCCGAGGCTGAAATCCGCCGGGCGCTGGTGGCGGCACGGGCACCGGAGCGGCGGCCCGGTCAGTAGGCCGGGGGAAGTTCCCCCCCGGGCCCCTTCTATCTTTGGTCTGCAGCGTCGGCGCGTCCGGCGCGACGACGAACTCGAACATAAAGTAGGAGTCCGGGGGGTTCATCTCCCCGGGCCTTCCTTCAGCGGCGCGCAGAGGCCTGCGCCACATAGTTATCGAAGCTCAGCTCCGACACGCGGTGCCAGATCCGCATATCGTCGCGGTGCTTCGACCAGCTCTCATGGATCTTCGCGAAATCCGGGTTTCGGGCGACGAGGTCGCGCTCGATGTCCAGCCAAGTGCGCAGGCAGGTGTCGAGCATGTCGCGCGAGAAGGGGGTGAGCTTCGCGCCCTGGGCGACGAGGCGGCGCAGGCTGTCCGGGTTTCGGATGTCGTAGCGCGCGACCATCCAGTGCGTCGCCTCCGCGCAGCCCGCGCGAATCGCGGCCTGATAGGACTTCGGCAGCGCGTTCCACTGGTCGAGATTGACGTAGAAGTAGGTGGAGGCACCGCCCTCCCACCAGGCCGGGTAGTGATAGAAGGGCGCGACGCGCACGAAGCCAAGCTTCTCGTCGTCATAGGGGCCGAGCCACTCGGCGGCATCGATCGTGCCGCGCTCGAGGCCCGGATAGAGGTCGCCGGCACCGAGCTGCTGCGGCACGCCACCGAGCCGGGACAGCACCTGGCCGGCCAACCCGCCGATGCGCATCTTCAGCCCGTTCAGATCGCTCGCCGGGCCCAGCGCCTTGCGGAACCAGCCGCCCATCTGCGCCCCGGTGGCGCCCAGCGGCATGCCGTACACGTTGAACTTGCGGTGCAGCTCGTTCATCAGGTCGATGCCGCCGCCCTCATACATCCAGGCGTTCTGCTGGCGCGTGTTGAGGCCGAAGGGCAGGCCGGTGGCGAAGGCGAAGGCGTCATTCTTGCCGGTGTAGAGAAAGCTGGTGGTGTGGCAGCATTCCACGGAGCCGGACTGTACGGCATCCAGCGCCTGCAGCGGCGGGGCGATCTCGCCGGCGGCGAAAACGCGGATCTGGAAACGGTCGTCGGTCAGCTCCGACACCACGCGCGAGAAGACCTCGCCCGCGCCGTAAATGGCATCGAGCGAGCGCGGGTAGGAGGAGGTGAGGCGCCAGCGAAGCGCCGGCTGGGCGGTCTGCGCGACGGCCGGGGCTGAAAGGCCCGCTGTCGCGGTGGCGGTGCCGGCAGCAAGCGTGGCGGCCTGTCCGGCGCGGCCGAGAAGGGCGCGGCGATCCATTGGCGTTCTCTCCCGAATCTTACCGAACGCGTAGCGCCATCGCGCGCGCCGCGCCAGGGGAAGCGCTTGACCCGTGCCCGCCCGGGGTGTGCGATCCTGACAGAAGAGTGGAGGGAACGAGGATGCGCGCCTGGGCCGTGGTCGAGGAAGGGGCGCCGCTGCAGGCGCTGGACATGCCGACGCCGGAGCCGAAAGGGGCCGAGGTGCTGGTGGAGGTGACGCATTGCGGCGTCTGCCATTCCGACCTTCATATCTGGGAGGGCGGCTACGACCTGGGCAGCCGCGGCCGGCTCTCGCTGAAGGACCGCGGCGTGGTTCTGCCGCTGGCGATGGGCCATGAGATCACGGGGCGGGTCGCGGCGGTCGGGCCGGAGGCAACGGGCGTCTCGGTGGGCGAGGAGAAAGTGGTCTTCCCCTGGATCGGCTGCGGCAAGTGCGAGCGCTGCGCGGCTGGGGAGGACAACATGTGCCCCAACGCCGCGCGCACCCTCGGCATTTACCGCAACGGCGGCTACGCCAGCCATGTCCTTGTGCCGGACGCGCGCTACCTCGTCCCGCTGGACGGCGTTCCAGCGGCGGTCGCGGCCACTTATGCCTGCTCGGGCATCACCGTCCATTCAGCCATCCGCAAACTCGGCGACCTGCCGCCGGACCGGCCAGTGGTGCTGGTGGGTGCGGGCGGGCTGGGGCTGAACGCCATCCACATGCTGCGCGCCCTGGGCCATCGCCGCATCGTCTCCGTCGACATCTCGGCGGAGAAGCTCGAGGCGGCGCGCGCGGCCGGGGCGACGGATACGGTGCTGGCGGAGGGCGACGTGACGGCAGCCATTGTCGCCGCTTGCGGCGGCCCGGCGCTCGCTGTGATCGACCTCGTGAATGGCTCCGCCACCGCCCGCTTTGCCTTCGATGCGCTGGGCAAGGGCGGGGTGCTCGTCCAGGTCGGGCTGTTCGGGGGGGAGGTGACCTTGCCGCTGCCCCTCATGGCGATCCGCGCGCTGACGCTGCAGGGATCCTATGTCGGCTCGCTCGCCGATCTGCGGGCGGTGATGGCGCTCGCCAAGTCCGGCAAGCTGGCCGCACTGCCCGTAGAGACCGTACCGATGGCCGAGGCGAATTCGGTGCTGCGCCGCCTGCGGGACGGCACGGTGACGGGCCGGGTGGTGCTGCGAGCGGAGGCGGCCTGAACACAGACGGCATGACGAAACGCCCGGGAACCATGGGGTTCCCGGGCGCTAAGCAACCCTGTCGCTATCAGGCCCCGGAGCGCCCGAAGGGGATTACTTGATCTTGGCCTCGCGGAAGACGACGTGCTTGCGCGCAACGGGGTCGTACTTCTTCTTCTCCATCTTGCCGGTGGCGTTCCGCGTGTTCTTCTTCGTCACGTAGAAGTAGCCGGTGTCCTCGGAGGAGACGAGGCGGATCTGGATGGTGTTTGACTTGGCCATGTTCTGACTCGGGACTCGATTCCACAGGGGCGGGTGCCGGCCAGGGCCGGGTCGCAGAGGGGGCGCAAACTACCGCCGTCGGCCGGAAGGTCAAGCATTTTGGCGCGGAAGCTCAGCGCGCCAGGGCGGCAGCGTAGATCTCCGGCCGCTCCAGCACGGCCCGGGCCGCGGCAAGGTCGGCGTCCCGCCCCTCGGCCGGCGGGCAGGCGCCGCGCAGGGCGGCCACCTCGCTCGTCGGTACCGGGGCGCGGGCGGCGCGGGCGCGGGCCAGGGGCACGGCCATCGGGCTGTCCGGCGTGCCGAGGATGGCGAGGTTGCGGGCCATCTCCTCGGCGCCACGGCTGGTGCACAGGGCCGGCAGGACGCCCAGCATCTGCAGCGGCCAGCCCCGCGGGGCGAGGATACGGGACCAGGACAGGGCGAGTTCCCCGCCTCCAGGCACTGGCACCAGGACCTGGATCAGGCCCTTGCCCATCGTCGCGCTGCCCACCACCACGCCGCGGCCGAGATCCCCGATCGCTGCCGCGACAACCTCGGCGGCCGAGGCGGTGCGGCCATCGACGAGGACCACCAGCCGGCGGTCCGCCGCGAGGTCCGGCCCACCACCCGTGAAGCGGCGGCGGCTATCGGGGTGGCGGCCCTCGGTGGTGGCGAGGGTGGCGGGCGGAACGGCCGGTATGAAGGAATCGGCCACCCGAATCGCCTGCTGCAGCAGCCCGCCGCGATTGCCGCGCAGATCCAGCACGACACCGAGCGGGGCAGCGCTGGCCGGGTAATCGGACAGCGCGCGGTCGAGCTGCTCGGGCGTCGCTGAGGAGAACAGCGGCAGCTGCAGCCAAAGCACCCCGTCCCGCGCCTGGGCTGTCACCGAGAGAAGGGGCGCCGCGCTGCGGGTGAGCAAGACCTCCAGCCGCCGACGCCCGCGACGAATCGAGAGCAGGACGCTGCTGCCCGGCGTGCCTTCCAGAGCGGCATGCGCTTCGTCCATGTCCTCGGCGGAAAGGGCAATCCCGTCGGCCTCCACCACAACGTCCCCGGGCCGCAGCCCCGCGCGCGCTGCGGCGCTTCCGGGCGCGACCGGCCCGACGGCAACGGCGCGGCGCGCGGCTGGCACCAGGGAGAGGCCGAGGTCCCCCGCGCCGAGCCGGCGTTCGCGGCCGTGGCGCGCCTCATCCGGGGTCATGTAGCGGCTATAGGGGTCAAGGTGATTGAACACCTCCTCGAAGCCGGCCTGCAGCATGGCTTGACGGCCGGCGCGGCGCAGCGCCGGGGACTGCCGCTCGCCCTCGGCGAAAAGGGCCGCGACCGCTTCCGCCACCTGGGCAGGGCTGGTGCCCGCCAAGCGGTCCGCCGCCAGCCGGTTCGAGAACCCGAGCACGAGGGCTGGGCCGCGGCGAGCGGCGGAGAGGTAGGGATCGATCGCCTCCAGCCCACGCAGGGCCCAGAGGCCGAGCTCCATCGGGTCCGTCGAGTCGAGATGGCGTTCGGCGATGGCGGTGAAGCCAACGCGCAGAGCCGGGCCGAACTCCTGCGCGCGGGCGGGCGCAGTGAGCAACGGGAGGGCCAGCAACCAAGCGCCGACCCACAGCGCCAGACGTGCCCGGCGGATCGCTGCGATTGTGGAGCGGGCGAGGGACCGGGAATTCAGCGCGGGCGCTTCGCCTTGCCGCCGGGCTTGCGATCCCCGGCCTTCTGGCGGCCGCGCGGCGGTGTCCCCCCTGCGCGCCGAGCCGGCACCGGCGTGCCCTGCAGCAGATGGAAGGTCAGGCTGCCCGTGCGGGGCACGGCCTCGGCCAGCCGCACCTCGACCTCCTGGCCAAGGGTGAAGCTCAACCCTGTGCGGCGGCCGATCAGGCGCATCGCCGCGTCCTCGTGAATCCATTGGTCGTCCGGAAGGGCGGCCATCGGGACGATTCCGTTGGCGCCGTTCTCCTCCAGTGTCACGAAGAGGCCGAAGCGTGTCACGCCCGAAACGCGCGCCGTGAAATGCGCGCCGACGCGGTCTGCCATGTAAGAGGCGAGGTAGCGGTCCACCGCGTCGCGCTCCGCCATGGCGGCGCGCCGCTCGGTCTTCGTGATGTGCTCGCCAGTATCGGGCATCCCGGCCGCCTCGGCGTCGCTCAATCCATCCTCGCCCAGCCTCAGGCCCCGGATCAGGGCCCGGTGGACCAGCAGGTCGGCATAGCGGCGAATCGGGCTGGTGAAATGGGCATAGCGCGGCAGCGCGAGGCCAAAATGGCCGATGTTCTCGGGATTGTACTCGGCCTGGGACTGGCCGCGGAGGATGGTCTCGCTCACCAGCCGCGACTCCGGGGCGTCGCGCATCGTCTCTAGCACCTGGGCAAAGTCCCGCGGGCGCACGCGGTCGGAAGCCGGGAGGTTGATGCCGAAGCCCGAGAGGAATCGGCGCAGACCTTCCATCTTCTCGTCTGAAGGGCGGTCGTGGATGCGGTACATGCAGGGCTGGTGTAGGCACTCCAGTTCCTCGGCCGCGCAGACATTGGCGGCGACCATGAATTCCTCGATCAGCCGATGGCTGTCGAGGCGGGCGCGCAGGACGACGGAGAGGACCTTTCCGTTCCCGTCCAGGACCACGCGGCGTTCCGGCAGGTCGAGCTCGAGGGTGCCGCGGCGGGTGCGCGCGGCCAGCAGGGCTTCGAAGGCGCCATAGAGGCGGGCGACATGGCCCTCCTCCAGCCCGGCATCCTCGCCGGCATCGCGCGCGGCCTGGACGGCTTCATAGGTGAGGCGCGCGGCGGAGCGCATGAGGCCGCGGCCGAAGCGATGGCCGGTCTTGGTGCCCCCACCGTCGAACCGCATCTCGACATAGAGGCAGCCCCGGTCCTCGCCGGGCTTCAGGCTGCACCAGCCGTTGGACAGGGTCTCGGGCAGCATCGGCACGACATGGTCGGGGAAGTACACGGAGTTGCCGCGCAGCCGCGCCTCGCGGTCGAGCGGGGCGTCGGTGCGCACGTAATGCGCGACATCGGCGATGGCGACGAGGACGCGCCACCCGTCCCCGTCGGGCTCGGCGAAGACCGCATCGTCGAAGTCGCGCGCGTCCTCGCCGTCGATGGTGACAAGGGGCGTATCGCGCAGGTCATCGCGCGTGCCCAGCGGTACCGCCCGCGCGCGCTCGCCAGCCTGGACGACTTCCTCTGGGAAGGTATCGGGGATGCGATGGGCGGCGATGCAGAGGCGCGAGATGGCGCGGGCGTCGTCCATGCGGCCCAGCCGCTCGACGATGCGGGCGGGCTTGGGGCCGAAGAGACGGGCGCCCGCCATGCCAGGCAGAGGTTCGGCCTGCACCAGTTCGCCGCTGTCGGCGCCGTTCTCCTCACCGGCGGGGATCACCCAGTTGGCGCGTGAGCGGCGGTCCACGGGCTCCACCATGCCGTCCGCGAAAATACCGAGGACGCGGGACGGGCTGCTGGTGCCGATGCGCTTGAAGGTACGCCCCTCATACCTGCCAGGCCCGATCCGGGTGATGCGAGCCAGCACGCGGTCCCCCGGTGCCAGGGCAGGCTGGCCGGGGCGCTCCGGGCGCATGTAGACGACGGGCTTGTCGGGGCCGTCCCAAGCGATCGGACGGGCCACGGGATCGCCATCGGCGTCGGTGCCGAACACCTCGAGCGCCGCCATGTCCGGCAGGTTGGCGCTGTACCGGATGGTGCGGCGGCCGACGGGGGACACGCTGCCCTCCTCCTTCAGCTCTGCCATCAGGGCGCGCAGCGCGGGCCGCTGTTCCGTGGAGAGGCCAAAATGCCGGCTGATCTCGGTCTTGCCCACGCGGCCCGTGGCGTTGCGGATATACGCCCGCAGCGCTTCGCGCGAGGGCAGGGGAGTGGGCGGGCCTTCCCCTGTGGGCTCCGCCCCGACGCGGTCCTCCGGCTCGGGGTCGTTCGGCTCGGGGTCGTTCGGGAGGCCTGCCGCCAAGTCAGACCGACCGCTTGGCGCGGGTGGCCGGCTTGGCTGCCTTTGCGGCCGCTGCCTTGGCCGGAGCCTTCTTCGCTGCCGGCTTCTTGGCCGTGGCCTTGGCTGCCGCCTTCGCGGCGGGCTTGGCGGCGCGGGCCGGCGCCTTGCGCGGCGCGGCCTCGGCGGCCGGAGCAGCGGCCTTCTTCGCCGGTGCCTTGCGTGCCCCGCCCTTGCCCTTCGGCACCAGGACCTTTCCCTTCTCGGTCAGGAGGGCGACCGCCTGGTCGAGGGTGAAATCCTCCATCTGCACGCCGCGGGGCAGAGAAGCGACGGTGTTGCCGTGCTGTGCGAAGGGCCCGAAGCGACCGCGCTTCACCTCCACCGGCGCGCCATCCTTCGGATGGCTGCCTAAGGCGATGCCGCGCGGCTTGGCACTGGCCAGCAGCTCGACGGCGCGGTTCATGCCGATCGCCAGCACGTCGTCGCCGGGCTGCAAGCTTTGCGAGAGGGCGCCCATCTTCAGATAAGGCCCGAAGCGGCCGAGATTGGCGGTGATCTCCTCACCCGTCTCGGGGTGCAGGCCGATGATGCGGGGCATGTTCAGCAGGGCCACGGCCCGGTCGATCGTCAGCGTCTCCGGGTCCATGCCGCGGGGAAGCGAGGCGCGCCGCGGCTTGGTGGGCTTGCCCTTCGCGTCCGTGCCGGGCTCACCGAGCTGGGCATAGAGACCGTAGGGACCGCGGCGCAGCGAGACCTCTTGGCCGCTGGCCGGATCGTTGCCAAGGCTGCGCGGCCCCTCATTCCCAGCATCCTCGCCCTCGGCACCGGGGACGGCGAGGGGGCGGGTGTAGCGGCATTCCGGGTAGTTCGAGCAGCCGATGAAGGCGCCGGTACGGCCTAGCCGTAGGCCGAGACGCCCGGCATGGCAGTTGGGGCAGAGTCGCGGGTCGGTGCCGCCTTCCTTCGCTGGGAAGAAGTGCGGGCCGAGATCCTCGTCCAGCGCGTCGATGACGTCGCTGATCTTGAGGTCCTTTGTGGCATTTACGGCCTCATGGAAATGCGCCCAGAACTCGCGCATCACCTCGCGCCACTCGGCGCGGCCGCCGGAGATGTCGTCGAGCTTCTCCTCCAGCGCGGCGGTGAAATTGGTGTCGACGTAGCGCTCGAAGAAGGAGACGAGGAAGGCGGTCACGAGGCGGCCGCGATCCTCGGGGATGAAGCGGCGCTGCTCGATGCGAACGTACTCGCGGTCCTGCAGCGTTTGCAGGATGGAGGCGTAGGTGGAGGGGCGGCCAATGCCGAGCTCCTCCATCTTCTTCACAAGAGACGCCTCGGAGTACCGCGGCGGGGGCTGGGTGAAGTGCTGGTTGGCCGCCACCTCGCCGCGCTTGGGGGCGTCACCCTCGCGCATCGGGGGCAGGGTCTTGTTCTCGTCATCGGCGGCCAGGCGGCTGTCGTCGATGTCCTCGCGGTACAGCTTCAGATAGCCGTCGAAGGCGATGACCTGGCCCGTGGCGCGCAGACGCGCCTTGCCGGCGGCGTCATCCAGATCGACTGCCGTCTGGTCCATCTCGGCGGACTGCATCTGGGACGCGACGGCGCGCTTCCAGACGAGGTCGTAGAGGCGGCGCTGATCGGGGTTGAGGTAGCGGGCCACGTCCTGCGGGGTGCGGGTCACGTCGGTCGGGCGTACGGCCTCATGCGCCTCCTGGGCGTTCTTCGCCTTGGAGGAGTATTCGCGCGCGGCAACCGGCAGGTAGTCCGGGCCGAAGGCGGACTTCACATGGTCGCGGATGCCCATGATGGCCTCGCGCGCCATCTGGACGCCGTCGGTCCGCATATAGGTGATGAGGCCGACGGTCTCGCCGCCGATATCCACGCCCTCATAGAGCTGCTGGGCCAGGCGCATCGTCGCCTGGGCGCCGTAGCCGAGCTTCCGGCTCGCCTCCTGCTGCAGGGTGGAGGTGGTGAAGGGCGGCGGCGGATTGCGGCGGGTCCGCTTCTTCTCGACGGCCGAGACGGTGAACTCGCCGGCCTCGACCAGCGCCTTGGCGTGGTGGGCCGCGGCCTCGTTCGGAAGGTCGAACTGGTCGAGCTTCTTGCCTTCGAGATGCGTCAGCCGCGCCATGAAGGGCGCGCCAGTAGGCGTATGGAAGCCGGCCTCGATGGACCAGTATTCCCGGGGCTTGAAGACCTCGATCTCCGCCTCACGGTCGGTGATCAGGCGCAGCGCAACGGACTGCACCCGGCCGGCCGAGCGGCTGCCCGGAAGCTTGCGCCACAGCACGGGGGAGAGTGTGAAGCCGACGAGGTAGTCCAGTGCGCGGCGGGCGAGATAGGCATCGATCAGCGGGACATCGAGGTCGCGCGGATGCGCGATGGCGTGCTGGATCGCGCCCTTGGTGATCTCATTAAAGGTGATCCGGTGGACCTCGACGCCCTTCAGCGCGTGCCGGCCCTCAAGCATCTGGCGCACATGCCAGGAGATGGCCTCGCCCTCGCGATCCGGGTCGGTGGCGAGGTACAGGCGCTTGGAATGGCCGGCCTTAAGAGCCTGGGCTATCTCCCGCACCTGCTTCTCGCCCCGGTCCTCGGACGACCAGTCCATCGCGAAGTCCTCCTCCGGACGGACGGAACCATCCTTTGCGGGCAGGTCGCGGACATGGCCGAAGGAGGCCAGGACCTTGTATCCATCGCCCAGGTACTTGTTGATGGTCTTCGCCTTGGCGGGCGATTCGACGACGACTACGTCTGTCATCCGGGGCTACTCGCCCTCCAATCCTTCTTCGCGCTGAATGCCGGACCGCACGACACGGTTTCCGGGCAGCGCTTCGATCAGCCCCTCCAGCTCCAGCTCCAGGAGCGCGGCACGGGCATTTGGCGTGGACAGGTGGCAGCGCCGGAGCACCTCGTCAACCGGCACGGGTGTCGGGCCGATCAGGCAGAGGAGGTCGGAAGTGCTTGATTCCTCGCGCGTCGCGTGCACGCGTGCGGGGGCATCCGGGCGCGTGCGCGAAGGGCGGCGAAACACCGGCCGCGCCTCGGCAGTGGCCGGAAGCGTTTCCAGCACATCCGTGGCGTTCTCGCAGAAGTGGGCTCCGTGGCGTAGCAGGTCGTTCGACCCCTGGCAGCGCGGATCGAGCGGCGAACCCGGAACGGCATAGATCTCCCGTCCCATCTCGGCCCCGAGCCGGGCGGTGATGAGGGTGCCGGAGCGCGGGGCGGCCTCGACCACCACCACCCCGAGGGAAAGGCCGGCGACAATGCGGTTCCGCCGCGGGAAGTGACGGGCCAGAGGCGCGGTGCCGAGCGGGGACTCGGCCAGGACCAGCCCCTCCTCCGAGATGCGGTGCTGCAGGTCCCGGTTCTCGGGCGGGTAGGCGACATCCAGCCCGCCCGGGACGACCGCGACCGTCCGGCCATGGCGGAGGCCGCCGATATGCGCTGCGGCGTCGATCCCCCGCGCCAGGCCAGACGTCACGGTCACCCCGGCCTCTGCCAGGGCCTCGGCCATTCCCTCGGCAATGCGGCGGCCGGCCGCGGATGCATTGCGCGACCCGACAATGGCGACCTGCCGGCTCGGCAGCAGGTCGAGGTCCCCCAGGGCAGCGAGAACCGGCGGGGCATCCTCGGTGGCCGCAAGAAGGGGCGGGTATTCCGCCGTGCCCAGGTGGATCCAGTGCCCGCCCATCGCCAGCACGGCGTCGTGCTCGCGCTCGATCGCGGCTGGGTCGGGCGGGGTGAATCGGCGGCTTGGGTCGCCGGGTAAGGCACGAAGGGCGCCGGCGGCGTCACCGTGCTGGGCGAGCAGGCGGCGAAAGTTCTGCGGGCCAATGCCGTCCGTGCGGGCGAGGCGAAGGCGGGCGAGGGAGTTGGCGGGGGTCATGGGGCGAGGTCCGCTGGTGTCCCCCGCGCTTCCTTCACTTCCCCTGGCCGATCCGCGGCTCGGTGCCGGCGATCAGGCGAGCGATGTTCTCGTGATGGCGGAAGTAGACATAGGCGACGATCAGCGCCACCGGCCAGAACAGGCCGGCCCCGCCCCAGAGGAAGGCCACCACGGCCGCGACCATCAGGCCGGTGAGTGCGCTGGCGGAGGAGATCTTCACCAGCTTCGCCATGACGAGCCAGGTGAGGGCAGCAGCGAGGAAGACCGGCCAGGCCAGGCCCAGGAAGACGCCCAGCGCCGTCGCCACGCCCTTGCCGCCGCGGAACCCGAGCCAGGGCGGATGGCAGTGGCCGAGCACTGCGCCCACAGCAGCAGCGCCCGCCAGGTTGGGGCCGAGGAGAGCAGCAACAAGCCCGACAGCGGCGGCGCCCTTCAGGAAATCCAGTGCGAGGGTTGCAGCGGCCAGCTTCTTGTTGCCGGTGCGGAGCACGTTGGTGGCGCCGATATTGCCTGAGCCGATGGTCCGGATGTCGCCCAGCCCGGCTGCGCGGGTAAGCAACAGGCCGAAGGGGATCGAGCCAAGGAGGAAGCCGACGGCGGCCGCGAGCGCGACCGTGTCGAGAGGAGCGCCGAGATAGGCGTTCATCCGAAGACCCTCCGGCCCGCCTTCCAGGTGCCCATCACGCGGCCCTCCAGGGCGCGACCGTCAAAGGGAGAGTTCTGCGCCTTGCCTGGCAGCTTGCCAGCCTCGACCTTCCAGCCGCGTTCCGGGTTGAACAGGACGAGGTCGGCCGGTGCGCCCGGGGCAAGGGTGCCGGCTTCCAGGCCGAGGAGCCGGGCCGGGGCGGCCGTGAGCAACTCGAGCGCGCGGAGCATCGACAGGTCCCTGCCATGGACGCGGGCGAGGGTGATGCCGAGCAGGGTCGCAAGGCCCGCGCCGCCGGGCTCGGCCTGGGCGAAGGGCACGCGCTTGTCGTCAGCATCATGCGGCTGGTGGTCGGAGGCGACGGCGTCGATGGTGCCGTCGACCAGGGCCGCGATCACAGCCCGGCGGTCCTCCTCCCGGCGAAGGGGCGGGGAGAGCTTGGCGTATGTGCGGAAGTCGCCGATCGCCGTCTCGTTCAGGTCGAAATACGGAGGCGCGGTGTCACAGGTGACGCGCAGGCCCTCCTTCTTTGCGTCGCGAATCAGGTTCAGGGCGGCCCCGGTGGAGATATGGGCGAAGTGGACATGGCCGCGGGTGAGGCGTGCCAGGGCGATGTCACGAGCGACCATCATCGCTTCCGCGGCAGCAGGGGCTGCGGGCAGGCCCATGCGGGTCGCCATCTCGCCCTCGGTTGCCGAGGCGTTGCGGGCCAACGAGGGCTCTTCGGCGTGCTGGACGACGAAGCTGCCGAAGGCGCGGGCATAGGAGAGGGCCAGGCGC
Source organism: Roseomonas sp. WA12 (assembly GCF_054165765.1). Taxonomy (NCBI): domain Bacteria; kingdom Pseudomonadati; phylum Pseudomonadota; class Alphaproteobacteria; order Acetobacterales; family Roseomonadaceae; genus Roseomonas; species Roseomonas sp. WA12. Next base: position 1,333,396 of record NZ_CM135108.1, read on the forward strand.
ATGGTCCGCGCGCTCTCGATGGCGTGGGTGCCGTCCGTGAAGGCGACAGCGCCGGCCTCGCGCAGCAGGCCGAACTCGGTGAGGTCCTTCCCCGCACAGCCCTTCGTGGCCGCTCCATAGGGGAGGACGGTGAGGCTGCCCGTTGCCTCGCCCTTGCGGAGGACGAATTGCAGCAGGGCGGGGTCGTCCAGCGCGGGGGTGCTGTCGGGCAAGGCGCAGAGAGTGGTGATCCCGCCTGCGGCAGCGGCGAGCGCGGCGGATTCGATGGTCTCGCGGTGCTCGTGGCCGGGTTCGCCAAGCGCGGCGCGGAGGTCAACAAGGCCGGGGGCGAGAATGGCGCCGCCACAGTCGATCACCTCGGCCCCTTCCGGGGCGCCGGCGCCGTCGAGGGAGGCGATCAGGCCGTTCTCGACCAGAAGGCTCCCGGGCGCGTCGCGGCCGGTTGCCGGGCAGATCAGGCGGGCGTTACGAAGGATAAGGTTCATCGGGCGTTGCGCCGCTGGTTCTGGGAGAGGATGTCGAGCACGGCCATGCGGACGGCGACGCCCATCTCCACCTGCTCGCCGATCACGCTGCGGGTCGGGTCGTCGGCAACGGCGCTGTCGATCTCCACGCCGCGGTTCATCGGGCCCGGATGCATGACGATGGCATCGGGTTTGGCGTGGCGCAGCTTCGCCATGTCCAGCCCATAGAAGCGGAAGAACTCGCGCGCTGAGGGGACGAGGCCGCCCTGCATCCGCTCCTTTTGAAGGCGCAGCATCATCACGACATCGGCGTCCTTCAGACCGGACTTCATATCGTAGTGGACCTCGACTCCTAGAGCCTCGGCCTCGGCGGGAATGAGGGTGGGTGGTCCGACGATGCGGACGCGGCAGTTCATCGCCAGCAGCAGGTGGATGTTGCTGCGCGCGACGCGGGAGTGCAGCACGTCCCCGCAGATCGCGACTGTCAGGTTCTCCAGCGTGCCCTTGCGACGGCGGATGGTAAGTGCGTCCAACAGTGCCTGTGTGGGGTGCTCATGCGTGCCGTCGCCCGCGTTGATGACGGCGGCATCCACCTTCTGCGAGAGCAGGGCGGGAGCGCCGGACTGCGCGTGGCGGATCACCAGCAGGTCAGTCTTCATTGCGTTCAGCGTCGAGGCGGTATCGAGCAAGGTCTCGCCCTTGTTCACGCTCGATGTGCTGACGGACATGTTGATGACATCGGCACCCAGGCGCTTGCCCGCCAGCTCGAAGGAGGTGCGGGTGCGGGTGCTGTCCTCGAAGAACAGGTTGATGAGGGTGCGGCCGCGCAGCACGTCCCGCCCGGTGGTCCCGCCGCGGTTCAGCAGGGCGTAGGATTCGGCTAGGTCCAGCAGCTCGGCGATATAGGGCGGTTCGAGGCCTTGCAGCGCGAGGAGGTGCCGGTGCGGGTAGAGGGGCATGGGGCCTCGTCTGCTGCCCTGGCGGGCGGTGGCGGAACAGGGGCTGTGTAGGGGAGGCCGGGTTGCCAGGGAAGGGAAGGACAGTTTTGGGGTGGCGAGGGATGCGGGAGGGTGACCTCCCTGCGGTGCTGGCCATCGCGGCCGTGGTGCATCCCGGCCATCCGGAATCGCAGGCGGTACTCACCGAGCGGCTTGCCCTGTTTCCGGCGGGGTGCCTGGTACTGGAGGGAGCGGACGGGCCAATCGGCTACGCGATCGCCCATCCCTGGACCCGCGGACGGGCCGTGCCGCTGGACAGCCTCCTGGGCACGCTGCCGGCCACACCCGAAGCCATTTACCTTCACGACGTTGCGCTGCTGCCGGCGGCACGGGGAGCCGGCGCTGGGGCCGAGGCCGTGAGAAGGCTGGCGGCCCTGGCGCAGGGCAGGCCGCTGGTTCTGGTAGCGTTGGGGGGAACGGAGGGGTTCTGGCGCGCGCAAGGCTTCGTCGCATTGCCGGAACCGGCGACAGGGGACTACGGGCCGGGTGCGCTCCGCATGGAACGCTCCCCGGGCCCTTGGATCAGCGGCGCGCCTGATAGAGCGCCGTGAAGCTCGTCCCGCCGCAACGGGCGTTGTCCTGCACGATGAGGTAGCCGCCACGGCGCTGCAGGGCCATGCGGCACAGCGTGGCGTCGCCCGGCGCATCGGGGCGGGTGGTGCCGTCCGCGCCGATGGTAAAGGCGGCCGCCGCGTTCTCCGGCGTGAACTGCGCCGTCACCGTGCTGGTGCGTCCACCGCGCCGGGGGCGGCCGCCGGCGGCATCGGCCTCGGCGCGCATGAGCACTGAGCCGTCGGGCATGGTGGTCAGGCGGATGGCCCGGCCGGTGGAGTCGCGCCAGCGCCCAGCCCAGTCGGTGATCCGCGTCGGCGTTGTTTCCGGCACCGGGGTAAGCGAGGCGGAGGGTAGCCACCCGGTGGTGACCTCGCTTCGCCGGCTGGCGTGGGTGGCGCAGACCCAGGGTCCCTCCGAGCTGCCGGCCACGACGCGGTTGCCCGAGGGGAGGCTGACGGTGGTGCGGCAGGCGGCACTGTCGTTCGGGCATCCCGGCCGGTCGGTGCTGCCATGGACGAAGAAGACGGGGCCGTTTCGTCCGTCCACGTCGAACAGCACGGCGGGGGTTCCGACCGGGCCCAGGCCCGCGCAATCGCCGGCCAGCGCCGGGAGGGACGACAGGAGCATGGCCGCAAGGCTCGCGGCGAGGGGGCGTGGCAGCAGCGTCATGGTCGGGCGGTCCTGTCGGCGTCTGGCGGGAGGCTGCCGTCAGGCATGCCCGGCGGGGCGGGTCGCGTCCAGCGCCGCCTGGAGCATGTAGGCCGCGGCGGCGGCGTCAACTGCCCGTGCCCGTTTCGCCCGTGTGAGATCAGCCTCGATCATCATGCGGTTCACCGCCGAGGAGGAGAGGCGCTCGTCCCATAGAGCCACGGGAAGGCCCGTCGCATCCGAAACGGCCATTGCCCAGTCCTTAGCGGCCTGGGCTGCGGGACCGAAGGAACCGTCCAGCCCGAGCGGCAGGCCGCAGACGAGGCCGCCGGCCCCCTCCTTTTCCGCGATCCGGCGGATCTCGGCGGCCGTCGGGGCGAGCTTACCGCGCGTCAGGGCGGCATAGGGGGTGGCGAGCATCAGCAGCACGTCCGAGAGCGCCAAACCGATCGTCTTGCTGCCGGGATCCAGGCCGATGAGGCGCGCGTGGCGCGGCAGGGAGGCGCGGAGCTGAGGAAGAGGTGTGATGGGCATAGCGTCCGTTCCTCAGCCGCGGCCGGGTGCGAGCCACAGCCGGCGGGCTGCGTAGGATAGCCAGAGCCGGCGCGGAGCCAGCAGGTCCTGGCCGACAACCATGTCTACCGGTAGCGATGCGGGCAGGGGGGCGAGGATGATGGGATGGGCGGTGGCGGGGCCGCTTCCGAATTGAAGCCGCGCACCATCATGGATGTGAAAGGACGCTTCCTTCCCACCCGTGCCGTAGACGGTGCCGGCAGGCGGGGTCCGGAGGGCCGAAGCGGGAACTCCGAAGGCGGCGATCCGGTCCTGTGCGAGCACGGTGCTCATGGCGCCGGTGTCGAGCAGGGCGCGGGCGGGGCGGTCGTTCAGCCGCAGGGTGAGAATGGGCAGGCCCTCGGCGGTGATCTCCAGCGGGATGCCCTCGCCGGGATTGGGCCAGGGAGGCGGAGCGGCGATGCAGGCCGGGGAGTCATAGAGAGCGATGCGGCTGGCCGGCAGGTCGATTTCAAGTGCACCGTGGCGGAGGAGGTCGGCGCCGATGATGCCGGCGAGGCGGCCGCCATCCTCCCCGCCCGGGGCAACGGGCACCGAAAGATTCGGGAAGGCGCGGCGGCCGATCTGGAAGAGTCGAAGCAGGGCGTTGGGATAGCGGGTGGTGCCGCCCACCCCGGTGATGGGGGTGGCGCGGTCCGGATCCACGAGCAGGTCGAGCGCGGCGGCGGCCTCGGGGCGCAGCAGGGTCGGGCCGGAACCGGTGTCGAGGACGAAGGGCAGGGCAGCGCCATTCACCTGGGCCAGCACGGTGGGCAGCGCGTTTCTGCCCGCGCCGAGTGGCTGGCCGAGAAGGGCCTGAGCAGCGGGCGAGGCCGGGCCGGCCAGGACCAGCCGGTCGCCGGATTCGGGTGGGCAGCCGGCCGCGCCGGTAAGAAGGGCGGCGGCGAGAAGGGCGAGGCAGGACGTGCGGCTGATCATCGCCGCGCCATATGCGCCCGGTACGGCACGCGCGGGAGAGCGGTGGGCCGGTTTTCAGAGTGGCGTCGACCGCGAGACCCGTCGGGCGTCCTGGACGATGTGGCCGCACCCTTCCCGGAAAGCGTAGTCTGTCCGCCACCTGCGGGGCCGGCGGGCCTTGACTTCGGGGGGCATGGCGGCTTCCTGCACCGCCTGCTTCCCTGTTCCAGACCGGATTTCCCATGTTGCTCGACCTGAAGACCGTGAGGCGCGTTGCGTCGCTCGCCCGGCTCCACCTGGAGGAGGGGGAAGACCAGCGTCTGCAGGCCGAGCTGAACGGTATTCTTGGCTGGATCGAGCAGCTGCAAGCGGTGAACACCGAAGATGTGGAGCCGCTGGCGGGTGCGGGCGCGCCGGCCATGCCGATGCGTGCGGATGTGGTGAATGATGGCGGTCGGGCGGAGGCGGTGCTCGCCAATGCGCCGGACCGCGCCGGCGCGTTCTTCGCCGTTCCGAAGGTTGTCGAGTGATGCACCCCACCGATTTCACCATCCGCGGCGCGCTTGAGGCGCTGGCCGAGGGGATTGTCACCTCCGAAGCGCTCACGCAGGCACATCTGGATGCGATTGCCGCCCTGAACCCGCGCCTGAACGCCTTTGTCACGGTGACGGCCGAGCGGGCGCTGGAGCAGGCGCGGGCCTCTGACAAGCGGCGGGGCGAGGGTCTGGCAGGACCGCTCGAGGGCATTCCGCTGGCTATCAAGGACCTGTTCTGCACCGAGGGCGTGCGCACCACGGCGGCGTCCCGCATCCTCGGCGAGTTCGTGCCGCCCTACGAGAGCACGGTGACGGCGAACCTGCTGCGCGACGGTGCGGTATTCCTCGGCAAGGCCAACCTCGACGAGTTCGCGATGGGGTCCTCGAACGCGACCTCGGCGTTCGGCGAGGTGGAGAACCCGTGGCAGCGCGGGAATGACGACGGGACGCGGCTGGTGCCGGGCGGTTCCTCCGGCGGATCGGCCGCGGCTGTGGCGGCGCGGCTGGCGCTTGGCGCGACCGCGACCGACACCGGTGGGTCCATCCGGCAGCCGGCGGCCTTCTGCGGCATCGCGGGGATCAAGCCGACCTATGGGCGCTGCTCGCGCTGGGGCGTGGTGGCTTTCGCCTCCTCGCTCGATACGCCGGGCCCGGTTGCCCGGACCGTGGAGGATTGCGCGATCCTGCTCCGGAGCATGTCCGGGCATGATCCGAAGGACAGCACCTCGGCCGAGCTGGCCGTGCCCGACTTCGCCGCGGCCTGCGCGCGCGGGGTGAAGGGGCTTCGGATCGGCGTGCCGCGGGAGTACCGGCTGGAGGGAATGCCTGACGAGATCGAGGCACTCTGGAGCCAGGGACTGGACTGGCTGCGGGCGGAAGGCGCGGAAATCGTCGACATCTCCCTGCCGCATACGAAATACGCGCTGCCGACCTACTACATCGTCGCGCCGGCGGAGGCTTCCTCCAACCTCGCGCGCTACGACGGGGTGCGCTACGGCATCCGCCGCGAGGGCGAGGACCTGAAGGACCTTTACGAGCGCACACGCGCAGCCGGCTTCGGGGACGAGGTGAAGCGGCGCATCATGATCGGCACCTATGTGCTGAGCGCCGGCTACTACGATGCCTATTACCTGAAGGCGCAGAAGGTGCGGGCGCTCATCAAGCGCGACTTCGACGAGGCCTTTGCTGGGGTGGATGCCATCGTGACGCCCGCGACGCCTTCGGCCGCCTTCGCGGCCGGGGAGAAGCAGGACGACCCGGTGGCGATGTATCTGAACGACGTGTTCACCGTGACGGCGAACCTTGCGGGCATTCCGGGCATGACGGTGCCGGCTGGCTATGACCGGCAGGGTCTGCCGCTCGGGCTGCAGGTGCTGGGCAAGGCGTTCGACGAGGAGACGGTGTTCGCGGTGAGCACGGCGATCGAGCGCGCCGCGAAGCTGACCAAACTGCCACAGGTGAGAGCTTCAGTTTGAAGCCGATCTGAGAGCGGATTGACGGGTGATCACGGGGGCGTGAAATCCAGGGGTCGCCTCTGGAGGTTCCCGTGCTCAAGGTCTTTCGGCCTCTCCTTCTACTCATCCTCGTTGCGGGCTGCGTCGCCGGACCGCCTGCGCCGCCGACCGCGGCGCAGATCGCCTCGCCTCACCAGGTGCTGGTGGACGAGGCGCGACCCACGGTGCCGGTGGACGTGAACCTTGACCTGCGCCAGGCGGCCTTCCTCCCCCTCTCGCCGGCCGGTATCATCGTCGCGGCCGTGATGACGGCCGGCGACGCCGCCATAAACAGCATCACGACGGCGAACCGCACGTCACGCCGGGACGAGCTGACGGCGCGGATGGGCGAGACAGCCGCCATTTCCGCCGACTTCGCCTCGCAGTTCAATGCGGAGCTTCGGCGGGAGCTGGCGGCGGTCCCGACCTTGCGCGTCGAGCGCTTCGAGCAGGCACCACGCGGAGCCCAGGTCCAGTTGGCCGAAGGCGCTAGCCTGCGCCTGTACCGCGATATGGTGCTGACGACGGACGGGCGCTTCGTCGTCGCGCGCGCCACGATCCTGCACACGGTCGGAGAGGGCACGGCACGGCGCAGCATCGGCCGGCACGCCATCGCCTTCTCCGAGCCGGTCGACGCAGCCTCGGAGGAAGACGCCATTGCACGGTGGACCGCCGATGGCGGCCGGCTGATGCGTGAGCAGGCGCGGCTCCTTGCGGCGGAACTGGCCGGGCTGGTCCGTCTCGCCGTCTTCTCGACCGAGCCGCTGGACCTGAACCGTCTCGAGCTGGCGCGCATCCCGACCTCGGGCGTCTCGATCCTGCAGGGTACGGGTCCGGACGGGAGGGAGTCCTCTTTCTGGACGGTCCCGCGCCCGCTCAGCTACGAGCTGCGCCGGGATGCGTCCCGTGTGGTTACGCTTTCAGTCCTCGGTCGGGAGAACAACCGCTGGACCTGGATCAGCCGGCCGGCCAGCCTGACGTCTCCCGACCAGCCCAGCTGAGCCAACCCGGCCCGATGATCCGGCCTGGCGGCTTGACGCCGGGCGGGTCTTGGGCTTGCTGGCGCGGCCGCCGGAGAGATGCAGATGAGCTACACGATTGAGGGCGAGACCGGCCCCTGGGAGCTGGTGATTGGGCTGGAAGTCCATGCTCAGGTCACCAGCAACGCCAAGCTGTTCAGCGGGGCGGCGACGGAATTCGGAGCGGCGCCGAACAGCCAGGTGAGCTTCGTCGATGCCGGCTTTCCGGGCATGCTGCCGGTGATCAACCGGGAATGCGTGGCGCAGGCGGTGCGCACGGGGCTCGGCTTGAACGCGCAGGTGAACGCCTGGTCGCGCTTTGATCGGAAGAACTACTTCTACGCGGACCTGCCGCAGGGCTACCAGATCAGCCAGTTCCAGTACCCGATCGTGGGCACGGGCGTGATCACCGTCGAGCTGTCGGATGGCAGCACGAAGGAGATCGGGATCACGCGCCTGCATCTGGAGCAGGATGCTGGCAAGTCGATCCACGACCAGCACCCGAGCAAGACCTTCATCGACCTGAACCGCTCTGGCGTGGCGCTGATGGAAATTGTGTCGGAACCCGATATGCGCTCGCCGGAGGAGGCGGGGGCCTATGTGACGAAGCTGCGCCAGATCCTGCGCTATCTCGGCACCTGCGATGGGAACATGGAGGAGGGCTCGCTGCGGGCCGACGTGAACGTCTCCGTCCGCAAGGCAGGGGAGGGGTTCCGCACGCGCTGCGAGGTGAAGAACGTCAACTCCATCCGTTTCGTCATGCAGGCGGTGGAGGCGGAGGCGCGGCGACAGATCGAGATCTGGGAGTCCGGTGGCACGGTCGACCAGGAGACGCGGCTGTTCGACACGTCCCGCGGCGTCACCCGGTCCATGCGGTCCAAGGAAGACGCGCATGACTACCGCTACTTCCCGGACCCGGACCTTCCCCCTCTCGTGGTGGATCCCGCCTGGATCGAGGAGCTGCGCGCGGGCCTTCCGGAGCTGCCGGATGCGCGGCGCACGCGCTACGTGAACGAGTTCGGGCTGTCGGCCTATGACGCCTCGGTGCTGGTGGCCGAGAAGGAGACGGCGGCCTTCTACGAGGAGGTGGCCGCGGGGCGCGACCCGAAGGTGGCGGCCAATTGGGTGATGGGCGACTTCTTCGCCATGCTGAACCGCATGGGCAAGGGCATCGAGGACAGCCCCGTCTCGGCGCAGCACCTGGGCGCGCTGCTGGACCTCATCTCGGACAAGACGCTGTCCGGGAAGATGGCCAAGGAGGTGCTCGAGGCGATGGGCGAGACGGGCTCCCCGCCCGGCACCATCGTCGAGGAGCGCGGTCTCAGGCAGGTGACGGACACAGGCGCGATCGAGGCAGCTGTTGATGCGATCATCGCTGCTAATCCGGACAAGGTGGCGCAGTACCGGGAGAAGCCGACGCTGTTCGGCTGGTTCGTCGGCCAGGTGATGAAGGCGATGAAGGGGCAGGGTAACCCGGCCCTGGTGAACGAGGTGCTGAAAGCGCGCCTGGACGGCTGATGGCAGGGCGGGGTTGAAGCCCCGCCTTCCGCCGGCATATCCGTGGCGCCCGCCATGAAGGCGGGGAGGTTCTGCGCGACGTGCCACGCCTCCGTTTCATCCTCGGCGACCAGCTGTCGGAGGGCCTCTCCGCGCTGCGGGACCTGGCGCCCGGTGACGTGGTGGTGATGGCGGAGGTGGCCGAGGAAGCCACCTATGTGCGCCACCACCAACGCAAGATCGCCTTTCTCTTCTCCGCCATGCGGCATTTTACGGACGCGTTGCGCCGCCGCGGCGTGACAGTGGACTACGTTGTGCTGGATGCGGAAGGGAACAGCGGCAGCTTCGGCGGGGAGCTGGAGCGGGCGCTGAGACGGCACGCCGTGGATGGCATCGTGGTAACCGAAGCCGGTGAGTGGCGCGTACGGGCGATGCAGGAGGGCTGGGAGGCTGCGTTTGGCCTACCGGTCGAAATACGTGAGGACGACCGCTTTCTCTGCCGCGGATGGGATTTCGCGAAGCTGGGGCGGCGTGGCCGGCCGCTGCTGATGGAGAGCTTCTACCGCCAGATGCGCCGGCGCACCGGCTATCTGATGACCGAGGAAGGCGAACCGGAAGGCGGTCGGTGGAACCTTGATTCCGAGAACCGCGGCCGGTTGCCGCGGGGGGTTCAGCCGCCGGAGCGGCCGGTCTTTGAGCCGGACGCGGTGACGGAGGAGGTGCTGGCGCTGGTGGCCCGGCGCTTCGGCAATCATTTCGGGCGGCTGGACGGGTTCGATTATCCGGTGACGCGCGCGCAGGCCGTGACCTATCTCGGCTGGTTTGTGCAGGAGGCGCTCCCCGGATTTGGCGCCTACCAGGACGCGATGCGGCAGGGAGAGCCGTTGCTGTTCCACTCGCATCTTTCAGCGCTGATCAACTGCGGGCTGCTGACGGCCGCGGAGTGCTGCGATGCGGCGGTCGCGGCCTATCACGACGGCGCGGCGCCGCTGAACGCGGTGGAGGGCTTCGTGCGTCAGCTGATCGGCTGGCGGGAGTTCATCCGCGGCATCTACTGGCGGGAAATGCCGGGCTATGGCGAGCGTAACGCGCTGGGTGCCGTGCGGCCGCTGCCGGACCTGTTCTGGACGGGTGAGACGGCGATGAACTGCCTGCGCCAATCCGTGCGCGCCACGCGCGACCACGCCTATGCGCATCATATTCAGCGGTTGATGGTGCTGGGGAACTTCTGCCTGCTGGCGGGGATCGATCCGAAGGCGGTGCAGGAGTGGTACCTAATCGTGTACCACGATGCTTATGAATGGGTGGAAATGCCGAATGTCGTCGGCATGGTGCTCTATGCCGATGGCGGGCTGATCGCGAGCAAGCCCTACGCCGCCTCGGGCAACTATATCAATCGCATGTCCGACTACTGTGGCCGGTGCGAGTACGATGTGAACATGCGTCAGGGCCCGGGCGCCTGCCCGTTCAACCTGCTGTACTGGGACTTCGTGGCGCGGCACCGCGACCGGCTGGCGGCCAATCCGCGTGCAGGGCAGGCGGTGCGCACGCTGGAGCGCATGGATTCTGCCAGGCTGGATACGGTGCGGCGGGAGGCGCAGGGCTTCCTGGACGCGCTGCCCTCCGCCGGGGACTACTGAGGTACTCCTCCGCCCGGCTCGTCCTCGGTGGGCAGTTCGCAGCGGTTGTGGATGTCTGTCGCGGCAATAGCGGCGTGGCCCATGGCGACGACGATCTGGTTGAGGCCGCGAACCACGTCGCCGGCGGCGTAGAGGCCGGGGATCGAGGTGCGGCAGTGCTCGTCCACGATCAGCGCGCCCGCTTCATCATGCTCGGCGCCCAGTTCCAGGGCAAGGTCCGAGCGGACCCTCAACCCTAGTGCAGAATAGAGCGTCTCGAACCTGTGTTCCTCGCCACCGGCGCGGATGGCGCTGATGCGGTCACCTTCCACCTCCAGCCCATCGATGCGAGCGTTGATGATGCGGATGCCGTGCTCCTTCGCGCGGGCCTCATCCTCCGCCGACAGGGTCTCGCCGAGGGTGAGGAGCGTGACATCCGGCGAGTAGCTGCGCGCGACGAAAACCGCCTCGCCCAACCCGCGTGCGCCGTGGCCGAGGACGGCCACCTTGCGGCCGCGCGCCTCGTAGCCGTCACAGATGGGGCAGTAGCGGATAAGGCCGCGCTGCACGGCATCGGGCAGATCGGGCAGAGTGGGTTCGAGATCCTTGCAGCCGGTTGCCAGCAGTACGCGGCGGGCACGGATCGGGGCGTCGTCATCCAGCGTGGCGATGAACTGGCCGCCCTCCTTTGTTAAGCTGGCGACGCGCGCTGGACGGGGCGTGATGCCGTACTGCGCGAGGTTCTCGCGCTGGCGTGCGAGCATTTCGGGGCCGCCGATGCCATGGGCGAAGACGGGGAAGTTATGGCTAGTGGGAATCCAGGCGGCACGGCTATCGCCGGCGTCGACGATGGCGATCCGCCGGTTGAAGCGGACGAGGTAAAGTGCGGCCGTGAGCCCGGCGGGACCGCCGCCGATGATGAGCCCGTCAAGAACGTCGTGGTCGGCCATGCATAGCCCTCCGTGCGGGTAGGACGCACGGAGGGTGTGGTCGTTGCAGCGCGCCCGCGATTCCCTCAGGGAAGGGGCTGTCCGCCCTTAGCGGCCGAGTGAGGTGATGATGTTGCGGTTGTAGGCGCGGATCATGCCGGGAATGAGGAGGGCATCGACCAGCAGCCAGAGTGCGATGAAGAGCAGGCCGACATAGCCGATGAGAATGGCCGTGAAGGCCCAGGAAACCATGCTGACCACCAGCATCAACAGCCCGCTTACCATACGCCCGGCGTAGAAGCGGTGAACTGCGAACCAGCCCAGGAAAAACCACAAAAGATAAGCCACAAGCACGGAGCGCTTGTTGGCGTCGTAATGCATGGCCGCGGCGGTATCGCTCATGCCGGGATGGGGGCCGGTGCTGGGGCCGAAGCCGGACATGCTCTGGCGGATCCTTCTTTGTGGGAGCGGAGCCTGCCCCGGATCGGCGGGACAGGCCAGGGAGGGATGACGGAGCGGCGGCGTCAGCGCGGGTGGACCCGCATCGGCATGCCATGCGCGGGGCGGAGCGTGATGCGCATCCGCAGGCCAGGGTCGAAGCCCTCCTCCGGGCGCAGGCGCAGGGCCGGGAGGAGGGTGGCAAGGATGGCTGCCGATTCCTCCAGCGCGAAGCCGAGGCCGATGCAGATCCGCGGGCCGGCGCCGAAGGGGATCCAGGCGTACCGGTGGTGGGCCTTCACCAGGGCGGGATCGAACCGGCCAGGTTCGAAGCGGTCGGGCCCGTCCCAGAGAGCCGGCAGGCGGTGGGTGGCGAGGATCGGGATCAGGACGGTTGTGCCCGCTTCCACCGTGTGCCCGGCGAGTTCGACCCTGCGGACGGCGCCACGGGCGATGATCGGGGCGGGCGGGTAGAGGCGAAGCACCTCCATGACCGCCTGCCGGGTGCGGGCAAGGCCGGCGACATGGTCCGGGCGCAGAGGCGCGCCGCCCGTGACGGCCGCGATCTCGGCCAACAGTCGGGCTTCCTCCTCGGGGTGTTTGGCCAGCAGGTAGAAGGCCCAGGTGAGGGCGAGGGCAGTGGTCTCATGCCCGGCAGTAATGAAGGTGAGCAGGTTGTCGGCGATATCCCGGTCGTCCATCGACTGCCCGGTCTCGGGGTCGCGCGCGGCCAGGAGGAGAGAGATCAGGTCCTCTCGCTCGGATCCAACACGGCGGCGGTCACTGACGAGGCGGAGCAACTCGCCTCGGAGGTAGTCGCGCGCGCGCGCCGCACGGCGCTGGCCGGGGAAGGGGGTCCAGCCCGGGGCCTTGGCCATGGCCAGCGCGATGGCCCAGCCGGTGCTCTCGAGATAATCGGTGATGCCGCGCTCCACCCGCGCGACATCGATGGCGGCGTGGCCGGAGAGCATGGTCTCCACGATGATGTCGAAGGTGGTGCGCATCATCTCGTGGCCGAGTTCGATCTCGCTGCCCGCGGGCAGGGCAAGCCAGCGGTCGCGCGTGCGGGCAGCCGCATCCAGCATCGGCTGCAGGAAGGCGTTAACCCGGTCCGGACGGAAGATCGGGGCGACGGCGCGGCGTTGCCAGCGCCAGCGTTCGCCATCGGCGGTGAGAATGGCCTCGCCCAGTGCGGGGGCGAGCGCCCGGCGCATGGAGTCCGACTTCTCAAACGCATCCGCCTGCGTCAGCAGGACCTGCTGGATCAGCTCGGGGCCGGTGACGAAGACTCGCTCATGGCCGAGGACATTCCGCCGAGCAAAGGGCTGCTCGAAGGCCTCGCGCGGAAGCACTTCCAGCGGGTTGCGGATCACCGCGCGGAGAAGGGCAAGGCTGCCGAGCGGGGCGTCAGGTAGAACGTGACGGGCGAGTTCTGGGTGGTGAGTGTCCGGCATGATGGCCGAGATATCGTCCCTGGATGGGGCCGGTTCCAGGGCCAGCCCGGGCTTCTCATCAGCCTCAGGTGGGGCAATGCTGTCCGGAAGCGCACCCGCCCTGAGGACGTTGCCGATGATCACCCTGCACACATGGAACACTCCCAACGGCCGCAAGATCAGCGTGGCGCTGGAGGAGATGGGGCTGCCCTATCAGGTGAAGACCGTGAACATCGGTGCGGATGAGCAGTTCCGGCCGGAGTTCCTAGCAATCAGCCCGAACAACCGCATTCCCGCGATCGTGGATGATGAGGGACCGGGCGGGCAGCCGATCAGTGTCTTTGAGTCGGGAGCGATCCTGCTCTATCTCGGGGAAAAGACCGGCCGCTTCCTTCCGGCCGACCCTCGGTCCCGCGTGCCGGTATTGGAATGGCTGATGTGGCAGATGGGCGGCTTCGGCCCGATGCCGGGCCAGGTGCATCACTTCCTCATGCAGCCGGACGGACCGGCGAAGGACTATGGCATCGCCCGCTACGGCAAGGAGACGAAGCGCCTCTACGGCGTGCTGGAGAAGCGGCTGGCCGGGCGCGAGTTCGTGGCGACCGAGGGCGAGCCGAGCGTGGCGGATTTCGCGATCATCGGTTGGGCCTGGCGGCACGAGCGGCACCTGGTGCCCTTCGACGACCTGCCCAATGTGGCGGCCTGGTACGACCGGATGATGGCGCGGCCGGGAACCAAGAAGGGGTTTGAGGTGGCGTTGTCGTGAGGGCGCGCCGGGGTGTTTGACGCGGCGTTGCAGGGCGGCTATGAGCGGCGCCTGCAACGCCGTGTGACTTCCACTCCTGCGGAGGGGTGGCCGAGTGGCCGAAGGCGGCGGTTTGCTAAACCGTTATAGGATGTCAAGTCCTATCGTGGGTTCGAATCCCATCCCCTCCGCCATTTCTTCTCATCCTCCTGTGATGTGCTGTGGTGCATAGCGCGCCTCCAGTCCCTGTGACCGCAGCCTGTTTTCACGAAATACGCGGAGCACGCTTTTGCTCGCGTCATATCTCAGCAGCGTGAGGAAGTTGGCGGAAGGCGTCGTGAGCTAATCGGCTACCCACCTCGTCGCGCATCGATATGTTGCGGTCTTGCACGGTCCTGTCGGGGAAATCTCGTCGGAGCCATATTCAGCGTGCCCGGTGTGACACCCAAGCGCCACTGCTTCGGGCGGGCGCTTCCAAGTCGGCTCGAAGCTTGGCCAAGTGCAGCTCAGTCGCTATTTGATATATCGACAGGTGAGCAGCTCGGTTTCACACTCCGTATCCTCGAAGGAGGGGACCGGAATGCATTTAGCAGCCATACGGGCTCAGGCTGCCGCAATGGCCTGTAGGCAGGATGAGCCCACCTCCTCCTTTGGTCTTACCCCGGGGGAAGCTCCGCGCAGTGTAGCGCCTGTCCTACTCCCTCTAGCTGACAGCACTGACGATCTCGCATTTACGCAGAGCTTCGTGCCCGCTTCGGGGCCGCTACGCCGGCTGCAGCAACCGCGAAGGTTTAAGCCTGTGCGCTCGGTCACTCGGCCGCTCAAGGGGCATCGCTGGTGAGTAGCGTGGCAATCTCTCCCCCGGAACTGTGTCGGACCGACGCCGTACCGCTTGCTGCCATGATCCGCGAGCGGCAGGTGTCCGCGCGCGAGGTGATGAAGGCCTTTCTCGATTACATCGACGCCGTGAACCCCCGGGTGAACGCCATCGTGTCGCTCCGCCCGCGCGCCGAACTCCTAGCCGAGGCGGAGGAGGCTGACCGGGCGGTGGCGCGGGGGGACGCCCTCGGGCCGTTGCACGGCCTCCCTCAGGCCATCAAGGACCTCGCTGCAACAAAGGGTCTGCGCACCACACTCGGCTCGCCGCTCTTCGCGGACCAAGTTCCCGAGGCAGATGCCATCTTCGTCGAACGGATGCGCGCGGCTGGTGCCATCATCATCGGCAAGACCAACGTGCCGGAATTCGGCTACGGCTCGAACAGCTACAACCCGATCTTCGGCCTCACGCGCAACGCGTATGATCTCTCCCGTGTCGGAGGCGGGTCGAGCGGCGGGGCGGCTGTCGCGCTTGCAACGCGGATGCTGCCCGTCGCGGACGGGGGCGATATGGGCGGCTCGCTCCGCAACCCGGCAGCTTTCAACAACGTCTTCGGCTTCCGCCCCTCCCAGGGCCGCGTGCCGGCGGACTCGCCAGATCCGTTCTACGGCCAGATGGCGGTCGAGGGGCCAATGGGCCGCTCGGTGCAAGACATTGCGATGCTGCTTTCGGTGCAGGCTGGATACGACCCACGAGCACCTCTTTCGCTCGACAACCCCGGCTTTCGGTTTGAGGAACAACTGAGGAAGGGCCAGCGCCAGCCACGCTTTGGTTGGCTCGGCGATCTGGACGGGCACCTGCCCTTTGAACCGGGGCTGCTCGAACTCTGCACCGACGCGCTCGATCTGTTCCGTAAGGCAGGCGCCTCTGTGGAGCAGGCTCGCGTGGACTTTGAACCCGAGCGGCTATGGCAGGCCTTCGTGGCGCTGCGGCAGCAGAGCATCGGCGGTCGCCATGACGCGGCCTGGCGTAACCCGGCGCAACGCGCCCTGCTGAAGCCCGAGGCGATCTGGGAGATCGAGGGGAGCCACCGTCTTTCCGCACTCGACCTGTATAGGGCGGGGCTGGACCGCGGTGCCTGGTACAAGGCCTTCACCGCCCTCTTCCAGCGTTTCGACTTCCTCCTGATCCCCTCGGCCCAGGTCTTTCCCTTTGAGGCAGGCATCGACTGGCCCGCGGAGATCAATGGTCGCCAGATGGACAGCTATCACCGCTGGATGGAGGTGGTGGTGGGTGCGACCATGGCGGGCTGCCCGGCCATCAGCGTGCCCGCCGGCTTCGACCCGCGCGGTCTTCCCATGGGGCTGCAGATTATCGGCCCGCCGCGGGGCGATCTGGGCGTACTGCAGGCCGCCGCCCAGTACGAGGCCGTCTGCCCCTGGATCGCCCGCCTCCCGGCCTGGCTGGACAGGGCGCCCGGCGGAGCGGGAGGGCGATGAAAGCTGTTTCCAACGACACCGTGGCGATCTGGAGGAAGAACGATGAAGCGTCGTGACGTCCTGGCCTTTTCCGCGGCGGCGATAGCCGCGCCGTCGGTCATCCGCGCCCAGGGAACGGCGGGGGCGCGAAGCGTGCTCCGCTTCGTTCCGCAGGCCGACCTCGCCCTGTTGGACCCTGTCTTCAACACGGCGCTCGTCACGCGCAACCACGCGATGATGGTCTATGACCAGCTCTACGGGCTGGACGAGAACTACGAGCCTCGCCCGCAGCTCGTGGAAGGACATGTTCTCGAGGATAGCGGCCGCACTTGGCGCATCACACTGCGCGAGGGCCCCACCTTCCATGACGGCACGCCGATCCGCGCCGCCGATGCCGTCGCCAGTATCGCCCGCTGGAGCCAGGCCGACGTGCTGGGTCAGAACATCCGCGCGATCACGGACGAGATGACGGCGGTCTCCGATCGGGTGTTCGTCATCCGCCTGAAGAAGCCGTTCCCGTTCCTCGCCGCCGCGCTGGCCAAGCCCTCGTCCTTTTGCCCGGTCATGCAGGAGCGCTTCGCCCGGCTGCCAACCTCTACGCAGGTGACGGAGATCGTCGGCAGCGGCCCGTTCCGCTGGGTTGGTGGGGAGCGCATGGCTGGGGTGAGGGCGGTGTACTCACGCTTCGAGGGATATGTACCGCGGAATGAGCCCGCGAGCTTTCTCGCCGGCGGCAAGCGCGCCTTCCTCGACCGCGTGGAGTGGCACACCCTTCCGGATCCTGCGACGGCAGCGTCCGCCATGCAGCAGGGCGAGATGGACTGGTGGGAGCAGCCGACGCCCGACCTGCTGCCCTTGCTGCGCCGGAACCGCAACCTGCGGGTGGAGGTGAAGGACAGGAGCGGATCGATGTCGATGATCCGCCTTAACCATCTGCAGCCGCCCTTCGACAACCCGGCGATCCGCCGCGCCTTCCTGCCGGGCATCAAGCAGGCCGACTACATGACAGCCGTGCTGGGAGAGGACCGTACCCTCTGGAACGATCGCTGCGGCTTCTTCCTCCCGGGCAGTCCGCTCGCCTCGGAGGTGGGGCTGGAGACGATGGATGGTGCGCCGAACTTCGACCGAGTGAAGCGTAACCTGGACGCGGCGGGCTACAAGGGAGAACGCATCGTCTTCGTGGTGCCCACCGACAATGCGCGGCTGAACACGATGAGTGAGATCGCGGGTGACATGTTCCGCCGCAGCGGGGTCAACCTGGACTATCAGGCCGGCGACTGGGGCACGATCGCCGGGCGGGTGAACAACCGCGGGCCGCTGGACCAGGGCGGGTGGAGCGTGTGGTGCAACACGATTCCCGGCATCATCGCCACCAGCCCCGCCACGCAGTCCTACCTCCGTGGGCCGGGCCGGGCCGGTACCTATGGCTGGCCGGATCTCCCCAAGATCGAGGCGCTGCGCGACCAGTTCATGGATGCGGAGGACCCCGGCGAACAGAAGCGTCTGTCCGTGGCCATGCAGCGCCAGGCCTTCGAGGACATCCCCTACCTACCGACCGGGGCCTTCACCCAGCCGACGGCGTTCCGTTCCGAGGTGACCGGGATGCTCAACAGCTTCCCGCTCTTTCATAACATCCGAAAGGGCTGACCGGCGCGGGCTATCGCTGGGAGGGCTGAACTCGGTAGGAGACGAAGGGAATGGGGCAGGGGAGGCGTGCCTCCCTCCTCTTCATTCCTGCACGGTTGACGGTTGGCCATCGAATGTGGTCTCGGACCCGTCCTCCCGGTGCCGGTGCGCCGTTCCCAGGCACAGAGTTCTCCATGATCCGCCTCGACTCCATCAGCAAGCAGAGCGGCCAGCAGCTTCTCTTCATCGAAGCCTCCGCGGCACTTCAACGCGGCGAGAAGAGCGGGCTTGTCGGGCCGAACGGCGCGGGCAAGACCACGCTGTTCCGCATGATCACCGGGCAGGAGCAGCCGGACGAGGGCCAGGTGCTGGTAGACCGCGGTGTCAGCATCGGCCTCTTCAGCCAGGATGTCGGGGAGATGTCCGGCCGCACGCCGGTGGCGGAGGTGATGGACGGCGCCGGGGATGTGAGCACGGTCGCAGCCGAGCTGGCCGCGCTGGAAGCCGCCATGGCGGATCCGGACAAGGCGGACGAGCTGGACGCGATCATCGAGCGCTTCGGCGAGGTGCAGGGCCGTTTCGAGGAGCTGGGTGGTTACGCCCTCGAGGGCCGCGCCCAGGAAGTGCTGGCGGGGCTCGGCTTCAGCCAGGAAATGATGGACGGAGACGTCGGCAAGCTCTCCGGCGGCTGGAAGATGCGCGTGGCACTGGCGCGCATCCTGCTGATGCGGCCCGACGTGATGCTGCTGGACGAGCCGAGCAACCACCTGGATCTGGAAAGCCTGATCTGGCTGGAGGGCTTCCTGAAGGGTTACGACGGCGCGCTGCTGATGACCTCGCACGACCGCGAGTTCATGAACCGGATCATCAACAAGGTGGTCGAGATCGATGGTGGCACGCTGAACTCCTACTCTGGCGACTACGAGTTCTACGAGCAGCAGCGCGCCATGAACGAGCGACACCAGCAGGCGCAGTTCGAGCGCCAGCAGGCGATGCTCGCCAAGGAGATCAAGTTCATCGAGCGCTTCAAGGCGCGCGCCTCCCACGCCGCCCAGGTGCAGAGCCGGGTGAAGAAGCTGGAGAAGATCGACCGCGTGGAGCCGCCCAAGCGGCGCCAGACTGTGGCGTTCGAATTTGGCCAGGCGCCGCGCTCGGGCGACGACGTGGCAAGCCTGAGGGGCGTGCACAAGCGCTACGGCAGCAAGGTGATCTATGACGGGCTGGACTTCCTGGTGCGCCGGAAGGAGCGCTGCTGCGTCCTGGGCACCAACGGCGCCGGGAAGTCCACGCTGCTGAAGCTGGTGGCGGGGTCCACCGTGCCGGACCAGGGCACGGTCTCGCTCGGCGGAAGTGTGAAGATGGGCTATTTCGCGCAGCACGCCATGGAGCTGCTGGACGGCGACCGCACCGTGTTTCAGTCGCTGGAGGATGCCTTCCCGCGCGCGGCGCAGGGCTCGCTTCGGGCGCTCGCCGGTTGCTTCGGCTTCACGGGCGATGAGGTTGAGAAGAAGTGCCGCGTGCTCTCGGGCGGGGAGAAGGCGCGGCTCGTGATGGCGCGCATGCTCTACGATCCGCCGAATTTCCTGGTGCTGGACGAGCCGACCAATCACCTGGACATGGCGACCAAGGAGATGCTGATCACGGCATTGTCGGAGTACGAAGGAACCATGCTGTTCGTCTCGCATGACCGGCATTTCCTGGCCGCGCTCTCCAACCGCGTGCTGGAGCTGACGCCGGAGGGCATCCACGAGTATGGCGGTGGTTACAGCGAGTATGTGGCGCATACCGGGCAGGAAGCACCCGGCCTGCACAGCTAGGTGCCAAGGCTCGAGCCCTGCCATGCCGCGCGGCATCCTGCCGTCCCGCCGCTTTGGCCCCTGAACTCGGGGCCGCCGACGGTCAACCGCCGTATTCGGCGTCGGTAACCTTCTCCAGCCAGTCGACGCTGCGGCCGTCCAGCGCCTCGGCGATGGCGACGTGGCTCATGGCGCAGTCCGGGGCGGCGCCGTGCCAGTGCCGCTCGCCCGGCGGGAACCAGACGATGTCGCCCGGCCGGATCTCCTCGATGGGGCCACCTTCGCGCTGAGCCCGGCCGAGGCCGGAAAGCACGAGGAGGGTCTGCCCGAGCGGGTGGGTGTGCCAGGCGGTGCGCGCAGCAGGCTCGAAGGTCACGGTCGCGCCGCCGATCCGGGCGTCACCTGTACCCCTGAAAGGTGCGTCCAGCCGGACGGTGCCTGTGAAGTACTCGGCCGGCGGCTTGGTCGTGGGCTGGGATCCGCTGCGCTTGATTTCCATCGCGTATCTCCTTCGTTGTCTCACCAAATACGTGCGGCGGGCCGCAACCGTTAGACCCGTATGGTCGCCTGACCTCATATTCGCCCTGCATCAATCGAGAGGCCACACCCGGATCGGACCGCCCGCTGCAATCGGGCCAGGCTCTCGGCATGACCCGGCGGGCTTGTGCCTGTTCGTTGATGAACAGCAGGCATCATGCCGTGCAGCTTGCCACACCTAATTTTCAGAACGCTGCGGGTCACCTTCACCCCTCAGGGACGTTCTCTCTGCAAGTCGGCAGGGCGACAGCGCCTGCCAGGGCCGCTCGAGGGCCCCGCTCAGGGAGCGGGACCGGTGACTTCGGGCCGCACACACGCAACAAGGGATCAGGGTTGGCCATGCAGAAAGCCACCGACTTCGAACTTTCACGCCGCGGCCTGATCGCGGCGACAGCGGCCACGGCTGCGGCCACGGCGGCGCCGGCGGGCGCTCAGACGGCCGCGCCGACCCAGGCGGTCGCGCCGGGCGCGCCGACCCTGTCGAAGGTCACGCTGACCGTGAACGGCCAGTCGCGCGCGCTTGAACTAGACACGCGGACGACGCTGCTGGATGCGCTGCGCGAGCACCTTCAGCTCACGGGCAGCAAGAAGGGCTGCGATCACGGCCAGTGCGGTGCCTGTACCGTGATGGTGGACGGTCAGCGGATCTACTCCTGCCTCACCTTGGCGGTGATGCATGAGGGCGACGCGGTCACGACCATTGAGGGCCTAGGCCAGCCGGAGAACCTGCACCCCATGCAGGCCGCCTTCGTGAAGCATGACGGCTACCAGTGCGGCTACTGCACGCCCGGCCAGATCTGCTCCTCCGTGGCGGCGCTGCAGGAGATCAAGGCCGGCATCCCGAGCCATGTGACGGCGAACCTGATGGAGACGCCGCAGGTCACCCCGGACGAGATTCGCGAGCGCATGAGCGGCAACATCTGCCGCTGCGGCGCCTACTCCAACATTGTCGATGCGATCACCGAAGTTGCGGGGAGGCAGGCATGAGGCCCTTCACCTACGAGCGCGCCCGCACACCAGCTGAGGCCGCTGCCGCCGCGGCCCGCACGCCCGGTGCCAAGTTCATCGCGGGCGGCACCAATCTGCTCGACCTGATGAAGCTGCAAATCGAGGTGCCAAGCCATCTGATCGATGTGAACGGCCTCGGGCTGGACCGCATCGAGGCGACGCCTGATGGGGGGCTGCGGATCGGCGCCCTAGTGCGCAATACGGAACTGGCCGCGGATGAGCGTGTCCGGCGCGACTACGGTGTGCTCTCCCGCGCCCTGCTGGCGGGCGCCACGGGCCAATTGCGTAACAAGGCGACAACGGGGGGGAACCTGCTTCAGCGTACCCGCTGCCCGTATTTCTATGACACCGCGCAGCCCTGCAACAAGCGCGCACCCGGCAGCGGCTGCTCGGCCATCGGTGGCGTCACCCGTGGACTGGCGGTGGTCGGGGCGAGCGAGGCCTGCATTGCGACGCATCCGTCCGACATGGCTGTCGCCATGCGCGTCCTGGATGCAGTGGTCGAAACGGCGCGCCCGGACGGCACCAGCCGACGCATCCCTATGGCCGAGTTCCACCGCCTGCCGGGTGACACCCCGCATATCGAGACGGCGCTGGAAGCTGGCGAGTTCATTACTGCCGTGGCCCTGCCGCCTCCCGCCGGTGGGCGCCAGTTCTATCGAAAGGTGCGCGACCGGGCGTCCTATGCTTTCGCGCTCGTGTCGGTGGCAGCCGTGGTGCAGAGGGACGGCACCGGGCGTGTCGCGTTGGGAGGCGTTGCCCATAAGCCCTGGCGCCTCGAAGCCGCGGAAGCCGAGCTGCCGCGTGGCGCCAAGCCCGCCATGTCGGCGATCCTGGCCGAGGCGCGGCCCACCCAGGACAACGCATTTAAGGTCGCCCTGGCGGAGCGCGCACTCGCCTCCGTCCTGGCCGAGGCGAAGGGCTGAGACCATGAAGTTTGAGACTGCCGCCACACAGAACCCGATCGACCAGCTCAAAGTTGTCGGCAAGCCGCTCGACCGCATCGACGGCCCGCGCAAGACAACCGGCACCGCCCCCTACGCTTATGAACGGCACGACGTGGTGCCGAACCAGGCTTATGGCTACGTCGTCGGCTCCGCGATCGCCAAGGGCCGGGTGACCGCCGTTGACACGTCCGCAACGAAGGCGGCGAACGGCGTCGTCGCGGTCGTGACAACGCTTGAGATGGCTCCCCTGCCAAACGGCCCGATGAACGCGGCCACGCTGTTCGGCGGTGCGGAGATTCAGCACTACCATCAGGCCATCGCCGTGGTTGTGGCCGAAACCTTCGAGCAGGCCCGCGGGGCCGCGGCGTTGCTCCGGGTGCAGTACGATCGCGAGCCCGGCCGCTTTGACCTGGCCGCGGCAGCTGGCGCTGCGCCGCTGGTGGCGGGAGACAGCGGCGAGGGCAGTGGCGCGCCGCCGATCGAGCGCACCGGTGATTTCGATGGTGCTTTCGCCTCCGCGCCGGTGCAGCTGGACGAAACCTACACCACCCCCGACGAGAGCCACGCGGCGATGGAACCGCACGCCTCGATCGCGAGCTGGGACGGCAGCAAGCTCACGGTCTGGACCTCGAACCAGATGATCGCCTGGGCGAAGCGGGACCTGGCCAAGGCCCTGGGCACTGGCCCGGAGAACATCCGCGTCGACAGTCCCTTCGTCGGTGGCGGTTTCGGCGGAAAGCTGTTCCTGCGTTCCGACGTTGTGCTCGCCGCTCTCGCCGCGCGGGCGGCACGGCGCCCGGTGAAGCTGGCCCTTACGCGCCCGCTGATCGCCAACAACACGACTCACCGGCCGGCAACCATCCAGCGCATCCGGCTCGGCGCGGGACGGGACGGCAAGCTCACCGCTATCGCGCATGAGAGCATCTCGGGCAACCTGAAGGAGGGAAAGCCCGAGACCGCGGTGCAGCAGACCAAGCTGCTCTATGCCGGTGCCAACCGCCTGACCTCCATGCGGCTGGCCGAACTCGACCTGCCTGAGGGCAATGCCATGCGCGCGCCCGGCGAGGCCCCCGGGTTGATGGCGCTCGAAGTGGCGATGGACGAGATGGCCGAGAAGCTCGGCATCGACCCCGTCGAGTTCCGCGTGCTCAATGACACCCAGGTCGATCCTGAGCATCCCGAGCGTCGTTTCTCGCAGCGCCAACTCGTCCAATGCCTGCAGCAGGGCGCTGAGCGTTTCGGCTGGGCCAACCGCAATCCCCGGCCAGGTCAGCGGCGGGACGGCCGCTGGTTCGTTGGCCTGGGCGTCGCCGCGGGCTTCCGCAACAATCTGCTCACCAAGTCTGGCGCGCGCGTGCGGCTGGACGGGCAGGGGATGGTCACGGTTGAGACCGACATGACCGATATCGGCACGGGCAGCTACACCATCATCGCCCAGACAGCGGCGGAGATGTTGGGCGTCTCGATCGACAAGGTCGTGGTGAAGCTCGGCGACTCCGACTTCCCGGCCTCCGCGGGCTCGGGCGGGCAATGGGGTGCCAACAACGCCACCGCTGGCGTCTACGCCGCATGCGTGAAGCTGCGGGACAGGGTGACGCAGGCGCTCGGCTTCAACTCGGCCGATGTCGTCTTCGCCGATGGCCAGGTGCGTTCAGGCAACCGCATGGCGCCTCTCGGCCAGGCCGCCGGTTCAGCGGGTCTCTCGGCCGAGGACGCGATCGAGTACGGCGACCTCTCCAAGACCTACCAGCAGTCCACCTTCGCCGGGCACTTTGTGGAAGTCGGCGTGGACTCCTATACGGGCGAGACGCGCGTCCGCCGGATGCTGGCGGTTTGTGCGGCAGGCCGTATCCTGAATCCAAAATCCGCGCGCAGTCAGGTGATCGGGGCAATGACGATGGGCGTCGGCGCGGCGCTGACGGAGGCGCTTGAGGTGGACACCCGCCACGGCTTCTTCGTCAACCATGACCTTGCCGGCTACGAGGTGCCGGTACATGCCGACATTCCGCATCAGGAGGTCATCTTCCTGGACGAGGTGGACCCCCTCTCCTCACCCATGAAAGCAAAGGGCGTCGGCGAGCTTGGGTTGTGCGGCGTGGGCGCAGCCATCGCAAACGCGGTTTACAATGCCACGGGCATCCGCGTTCGAGACTATCCGCTCACGCTCGACAAGCTGATCGAACGCCTGCCGCAGCCGGCCTGAGCGGCCTAGGGGGAAGGGCGGTCCTTCCCCCTCTCATCGGCGCGTGTAGCTCCCCTTCTCAGCCGGCTTGCGAAGCCCGGCCGAAGAACCGGCGGATCAGAATAACGACTGGGGCGACGGTGAGGGCCAGCAGCAGCCCGCCGCCAATCAGCAGCGTGATCGTGCGATTCCACAGCTTCTGCAACGCCATGTCCGTGGTCGGCAGTTCCGGATGGGCGGGATCGGCGACCACGGCAACGCTGTAGCTGCCGGAATGCAGGTCGGCGAAAATGTAATTCACGTCTCGTGAGACGATGCCCGACTTCGTCTGGACCGACAGAGTGGCGTCGCAGACATTGATCATGAGCCGGGAGCTGCAGGACCCCTCCGTCACCCGCCCACCGGCAACGGGCTGCGCCGTGTCCCGGATGCGCCAGTCACTGACGAGATTGGGCACGGTGTAAATGGCGATGGCGACGAGGATAGCACCGAACATCAGCGTTCCGAGCACCGACCACAGAGTCTGCCGCCAGTCACTGCCCTGCGGCGGGAGGGTCATTGGGAGAGGGGCTTCGGCGTTGGGCTGCATGGCGCGATCCTAGTCGGCGCGCTCTCGCCGAGAAGTCACGGGCTGTTTACATTCGCGACATCGGTGCTCTCGGCCAGAATACGGCGTGCCGCTTCCGCCTGCCTGTAGCGCCCGATGAGCTCCGCGAAGCCCTCCACCTTCAGGTCGCGCGGTGGCGCCGCCATGAAGGTGACAATCCGCCGTTTCGCATCGAGCTTTACGCGCCGGCCGCCCCGCATCCGGACAGGGACGGGCGCTTCGGGCGGCAACAGAACGCGGGTGACCACGCGTCCGCGATCCAAGGTCATGTCGAGATCCGCCACATGCCCCCAGGCAATCGGCCGGTCGAGCCCGCTGATCAGCATGGCGTCCGGGCGAAGCACCAGAAACGGCTTGTCGCCCCTTCGCAGCAGCGGCAGGCCGAAAGCGATGAACAGCAGGCCCAGACCGCCGCTCGTCCCCGCTACGATCCACCGGCCCGTGCGATCGATCCCCGGCACATCGATCGCCAAGAGTGTGAGGGCGCCGGCCGCCAACAGCCCGCCGAAGGCCATGAGGAAGATTGCGCCGGCCCGGGTATTCTCATGCAGAGCAACCTCCTCCTCAGCCACGCCGGTCGCCGCGGCCCGAAGCGCTTCGCGCTCGGCCTGCGCCTCCTGACGGGCAATGTTCAGGAAGTCGGCCGTCGCCGCGCGGCTGAGGTCCTCCGGTTCCGCGAAATACGTGTTGAGGCGGGACAGAGCCTCCGGCGGCGGCGCCGCGGCGGCTTCGGCCAGCAGCTCCGGCCCTGGCGCGCGGTCGAGTGCGGCCAGGCGCTGGCGCGTTGGCGGATGGGTGTCCGTGGGGTGGGGCTGCGTTTCCTCCAGATGCACGGACGGGTCGTCGAGACCGCGCTCCGCCGCGTGGTGCAGGACGGCGGCGACGAGGTCCTGCGGCGCGGCTGCAGGTTCGCGGAAAGCCGCATCCAGCGTCTCCGCAACCCGCGGATCCGCCGCTGAGCTGCGCAGCAGGGCGCGCGCCGCGGCATCGGGCGAGGTCGCGGCGGCACCGGCGGCGTCGGCCGCGAACTCGCGCAGCCGGCTCCAGTGCCGCACAGCGTGGTGGAACTGGTCCATCACGAAGACGCCCAGCTTCAGCGCCGGGCGGGTCAGCGGGGAGGGCGAGCCGTCACCGCCCATCCCGGCCAGGAAGACGGCATCGAGCGACCGCCCGACCCCGGCATAAATGGGCAGGAACCGCAGGCTGTACTCGGTGTCACCGCCGGAGAAATGCGCCAGCTCGTGGCCGATAATGCTGGCCACCTCGTCCTCGCGCAGTAGTGGAAGGAGCGGCAGGGGAAGGTAGAGCGTGCGGCCCGAAAGTGCCGTGCCGCCCGGCTCGAGAAGCTTGGGCCCGGAGCTGACGAAGAAGCCGCCTGTCAGCCCCACGACCACATTGTCCGGCAACAGGGCGTTCAGCCGCCCGGCAAGCTCGTCCAGTAGTCGCCACAGGCCGGGCGCGTCCTCGCGCGAGACGGTGCGGCCCATGATCGGCAGCGGGTCGGGGGTGAAGAGGTCCACGGTGCGCCGCAGATGGACGACGGCCTTGCCCGCCGTCCACAAGCTGGCGCCGATAGCGATGGCCGCGATGCCCAGCAGCTTTGCCCCTCCCGCGGTGAGGTTGCCCGCCTCCAGGATCGCCGAAGCCTCGAACGCGACGGCGGCGACAACGGCAACGGCGGTCAGGATTACCTGGGCCCCGAGAACCGGAGGCAGGGCCCGCCGTGCGAGCGAGAAGCCCCGTACCAGAGCATCCCGCGAACCGCGCCCGAGCCGCCCAAGAACGGTCGCCGCCAGCAGTGCCAGGATCGAGAGCCCGCCGGTAAGCCCGGCGCAGAGAATGACGACCGGTGGCAGGTAGCGGCGAATCCGCGCCAGCGTCACCGCGCTCTCGACATCCTCCAGCTCGTCCCGCGCCTGATCGAGGGCGAGGGGGCCGACATAGGTCTGGCCGTTGCGGCGGTACTGGGCGCCGAAATCCGGTCGTCCATTGGTCAGTGCGGGGCGGCTCTCCAGCAGGGAGAGCGTCTTGGCCGCCCTTGCCCGCTGGAGTTCCAGCATGGCCTGGTCCTCGGCGCCGCGCTGCCTCTCCCAGATGCCGAGACCGAGGACGGCGAGGGGCAGAAGCACGGTTGAGACGAGCAGGCCGAGGATGGCGCGGCCGCGCTTGCGGGGTTCCGGAATGGTCGATCCTCCCTTGGGGCAGCGCCGCAGCGGGCGCGGCGACCTTAGGCCGTGGTGGCAGCGGCGGGAACCGGGCCAGCTGGGGAAAGGAAAACGCCCGGGTTTCCTGCCCGCAGAAGCCGCAGGGGTGGCCGGAACCTGCCCTGGGAAGGTAAAGGATCGCGTGAACCCAAAGGGGGATGAGCGTGCGCAAACCGAACTACAGCCAGGACCGCGCGCAGCGCGAGCGGGATAAGGCAGCCAAGGCGGCAGCCAAGGCGCAGCGGAAGCAGGAGCAGAAGGCGGCCGAGGCCGGCGAATCGCAGGAGCCGCAGACGGACGAGGACGGTCCGCGCGAAGATGGGGAGAGGTGACCGGGGCCTGGGGAGGGGGCGGGTCATCCCGCACCCCTGCCGCCCGGGCCAATCGCCCGGGCTAGTGAAGCGGCGCTGACTTCAGGAACCGCTGGCGGTCGCCGGAGGTGACGTTGACCTCGAAGCGGTCGCCCTCGCGCTCCAGCAGAAGCGGGACATCCACGCCCGCTTCCCCGAGCGCCCAGATCCGGCGGAAGAAGCCGGCGAGGTCGCTCACCTCCTCCTGGTTGACGGCCAGGATCACATCGCCCTTACGAAGGCCCGCCCGGGCTGCAGGCCCGCGCGCGGTTACCCCGATTAGGGCGATCCGGCCATCGTCATCCCCGGCGGATACTCCGAGCCAGGGCCGCGCTGGGCGCCTGGGCCGGCCCAGGGCGAGGATGTCGTCCAGGATCGGCGGCAGCAGTTCGGTCGGCACGCTCATGTTGAGCACCCGCACGCGCCCGTCGCCTGGATCATGTCCGAGCTGGATCGATCCGATGCCGACGACGTCCCCCTTCGGCCCGATCACCGCTCCGCCGCCCCATAGCGGGTGGGCGGGCGAGGTGTAGAGCGCGTCGTCGATGACGTATTCCCAGTAGCCCGCGAATTCCTGCCGAGAGACCACGCGGCTGGCCAGGGCGCCCGCCCGGCCGCCAGCGCCTGCGAACACCACCTGGTCACCGGCCTGGATCTGGGCCGAGTCGCCGAGCTGGAGCGCCGGCACCTCGAGCCGACCGAGCGCCTGGACGAGGCCAAAGCCCGTCACTTGGTCATAGCCAACCACATGGGCCGGCACGACGCGGCCCAGGGAGGTGGTGAGCCAGATCTCCTCTGCCTCGGTCACGAGATAGCCGATGGTCAACAGGAGCCCGCTCTCGCGGATCAGCACCGCGTTGCCGACGCGCTCCGTCCCGAGGGTGTCGGCGGTGAAGGCGTCCTCCGGCACGCGGGCGCGCAGCGTGACTACGGCGAGAAGGGCCTGGTCCAGATCGTAGCCGTAATCCGCCGGGTCGGGGCGCATCGTCGCCGGTACCGTCCCCTCATCCATCGATCGCGCCATGGCTTGTTCCTCAACCTGTCGTCGCTTCTACATCGTGCCGGACCGCTGACCGTAACACCCCGGCGACTAGCCGGTGGAGGGGTGCGGGTCCTCGCCGGATGGTCGGGTTCTTCCGGCGCGGGCCTTGTGCGCCCCGGGGCCGGAACACAGATGGTCAGGCTGTACGCGAAAGCCGGGCGCCGCCAGGGCGGGGCCGCATCGACGAGGCATGGCGCATGAATCAGCCAGCGCAGGGGCAGGCCCCTGACAAGGTGCTCAGCCTCAGCCGGGCACGAGAGGACAAGCTCTGGGCCGTGGTGGCCGCCATCGGCCGGAAGACCCGGATCGCAGAGATTTACGCCAGCCGCGCAGCCGCAGATGCGGACCGCAGCTGGCGGGAACAGCAGGTGCGGGATTACGCGGCGTTCCTCCGCAGCTCGAGCCTGCCGGTCCCGAATTACAGCATCTCTCCGATCCGCCGCGCCGACCTTCCCCGTAGCTGGCGGCCGCTTCCTGCCCTCGGGTTCCTGCGCGGTCAGATCATTTAAACGGCGGAATATCGAGGGGCCTTGGCCTCCGGCAAGGGCGTGACGTCGCTGGTTTCGTCCAATCAGATATGGAAGCTACGCCCGCCTACAGGCCTTTCTGCAGCTCCTCGAAGGAGACCAACCTTCCTGCAATGGCGCTGGCCGCCACGGTTGGCGGGCTGGCCAGCCAGACCTGACCAGGGCCGGAGCGGCCGGGGAAGTTGCGGTTGATTGCGCTGACTGTCACCTGATCGGGCCGAGTCGAGGTGCCAGGGCCGCAATTGGCACAGGCACCGCAGGCCGGCTGCAGGATCGTGGCGCCGACGCGGGCGAAGGTCTCCAGAAAGCCGCGGTCGGCGCAGTAGTCGCGGACGTCCGAGGTGCCGAACTGCAGGAACAGCTCCACGCCGTGAGCCACCCGCAGGCCCCGCGCGGCCGCCCAGGCGAGAACCTCGTGGTAGCGGTCGAAGTCCTCCCGTTTGCCGGCTGTGCAGGAACCACCATAGGCGATCTGAATGGGCACCGGCGCGGGCAACGTGTCCAACGCCAGGCCGCGGCCGGGATCACCGGGTGCGGCCACCATGGGGGAGAGATACGCGAGATCCACGGCGATGGTGGCCGCACAGGGCGCGCCGGGGTCGCTCACCATCCAGGGTTCGAGGGTGAGCTCGATCCCGCGTCGGTCGCGGAGAAAGCGCTGCGTCTCGGCATCTGGCGCGACGAGGCCAGAGAAGCCCCCAAGCTCGGCCGTCATGTTCGTCAGCGTCGCGCGCTCGTCGGTGTTCAAATGCGCGACGCCGGAGCCGGCGAACTCGAACACTTTCCCGATCCCAAGCCCGGCGCCGAGCGCGGGCAGCGCGAGGAGGTGCAGCACGATGTCCTTTGCCGTAACCCCGCGCGGGGGCGTGCCCTCAAGCTCGACCCGCAGCACCTCGGGCACTGTCAGCCGCACGGTGCCGGTTACCATGGCATTGGCCATCTCGGTGGTGCCCACGCCGAAGGCGAGGCAGCCGAGCGCACCACTGTGCGGCGTGTGGGAATCAGTGCCCGCGATGAGTTGGCCGGGCAGTGCGTAGCGTTCGGCCATGAGAGCGTGGGAGATGCCCTCCGAACCCTCGCCAGAGGAGAGGTAGCCGTGGTCGCGCAGCACGTGCTCCGCGACGAAGGCGCGATGCTCGGCCGAGAGCTCGCGCACCTGCGGCAGCAGCCCTCGCGACAGATGCGCGGGGCTGCGATGGGCGTAGGAGTAGTGATCCTCGAAGGTCAGAATGGTCGCGGGGTCGTGCAGGGCGAGGCGCTCGCCGAAGGTGGCGCGCAGCATGTACCGCGCCATCGCCGTGTAGATGTCGTGGATGAAGCGGAGGTCCGGGCGGGCGATGACACCCTTTCCGGGCAGGAGAGCGGCCGTCTCGCCTGGCGCGGCAAGGGCATGGCGGGCGAGGATCTTCGCGGTCAGCGTCTGCGGCCCAACATCCGCTAGGCGAGCGGCGACGAGCTGGCGCAGGCGCGTGCGGCTGTGGCGCAGCAGGCCGCCCTCTCGCAGCACATCGCCGGCCATCGCGTCGCGCCCGGCGAGCAGCTCTTCAAAGTCGATCGACTCGCCGCGCCGGATGCGCTCGACGAGCCCGAGATCGGTGGAGGTGAACAGGCCGAGATTGTCAGCGTTCTGCCGGTAGATCCGCTCGAAGCTCTCCGCGATCACCAGCTGGATGCCCGCCATGCGCTCGGCGAGCGGGCTGTGCTCACGGGACGAGCCCTTGCCGTAGCGCGTTCCGGCGACAACGACAGAGAAGCCGCCGGCCCGTACGGCGCCTTCACACACCGGCAGCCGGGAGCCGGATTTCAGGCCGGTATAGGCATGCTCGGCCAGCCGCTCGTCAAAGAAGACGAGGGAGGGAAGAGGGGTGATCTCGTCGGTTGATACATCGTCGCGCAACGGGCCGGCTCTGTTGGCATCGAGGTCCTCACCGCTGAGCTGGGCCGTCACATTGTCCGGGTTAGCCGAGAGGAAAAGGATGCGCCCCGGCAGTACCAGCGCCGTCATTCGGCGGCGAGCGGCAAGGTGGGAGCGAGCAAGGTGCCTGCGGCGAGCATGTCGGCGATTTCCGCCTCGCTCAGCGCGGCCTCGCGCGCGATCTCCATGCTGTGCTCGCCAGCACGCGGCGGCTGGCGGCGCAGAGGCGGGCGGGCTCCGCCGATGAAGACGGGAAGGGTGGGGATTCCCGCGCTTGCCTGTGCGGGAACGCCGCCCGGGGCGCCCTGTGCACTGGCAAGTTCCGTCTCCAGCAGTCCTCCTGAGGCAAGGAGATGCGGGTCGTCGAACAGGTCGGCCGGGCGCGCGATCGGCGCGAAGGGCAGACCGAGCGCCTCGCAACGAGCCATCAGCACCGTCTTGTGCAGGCCGCGGAACACCGCGGCGATACGGGGCAGGTAGCGCGAGCGGTCGGCGACGCGGCTGGATTGTGTGGCGAAAGCCGGATCTGCCAACAGGTCCGTTAGGCCGAAGGCTTCGCAGAAGCCGCGCCACTGCGTTTCCGTCACCACGCCGACGAAGACCTGCTCGCCGGGATCCGCCGTGTCGAACACGTCGTAGACGGACCAGGGCTTGGGCATGTTCGGGTCGCCGAAGGGCAGCGGGTTGTGGCCGGTGATCGCCGCGCCCGCCATGTGCTGGGCCATCATCACCATGTTCGTCTCGAACAGGCCGGACTGCACCAGCCCGCCGCGGCCCGTGGCATCCCGCTCGCGCAGCGCCGCCATGATGGCGATTACGCCGAACAGCCCGCCCATGATGTCGTTCACGGAGGCGCCGGCGCGCAGCGGCTTCCCGGGCGGGCCGGTCATGTAGGCAAGGCCGCCCATCATCTGCACCACCTCGTCCAGTGCCGCGCGGTGCTCATAGGGTCCGGGCAGGAAGCCCTTGCAGGAGAGGTAGACAAGACGCGGGTTGATGGCTGCGAGCGCGGCGTAGCCGAGGCCGAGCGCCTCCATGGCACCGGGCCGGAAGTTCTCCACTACCACGTCGGCCTCACCCGCGAGGCGGTGCACCAGATCCAGGCCTGCTGGCGTCTTCAGGTCGAGGCAGAGACTGCGCTTGTTGCGGTTGAAGGACGGAAAAAATCCGATCGCCGCGCCGGTAAGGCGGCGCGTGTTGTCGCCCGCTGGACCGGGCTCGATCTTGATCACATCCGCGCCGAGATCGGCCAGCACCATCGCGCAGCTCGGCCCCATGATCATATGGGTGAACTCGAGCACGCGGATGCCGGCGAGCGGGCCGGGCTTCTGGGCGGTGTCTGTCATCGGCTCACTCATGCGGCGCGGCGCGCCGGTTGAAAGGTGGGCGGGATACCGGCGGCGGCGACGCGGCCTGAAAGCGGCTCGTCCGGCAGGCCGTCCCGGAGTGCGGCACGGGCGTCGATCAGGGCCGCAAGGTTGATTCCGGTGTCGAACCCCTCGGACTCCAAGATGTAGACGAGGTCCTCGGTGGCGATGTTGCCGACAGAACCTGGCGCGAACGGGCAGCCTCCCAGGCCGCCCAGTGCCGCGTCGAAACCGCGCACGCCTTCCTCCAGCCCCGCCAGCACGTTGGCGAGGCCGGTGCCGAGCGTGTCGTGCAGATGCAGGTTGCCCAGCGGCACGGGGCCGATCGCGGCGCGCACGGCGCGGACCAGGCGGCGGATCGAGGACGGGGTGGCATAGCCGAGCGTATCGGCCAGAGCGACGGATGCCGCTCCCGCCTCGGCCAACTCGGCGGCCAGCGACGCCACCTCGCCCTCCGGCACCCTGCCCTGGAGGGAACACCCGAAGGCGGTGGCGATGCCGGCTTCGATTCGCGGGGCCTCGTCGCCGAGGCCGCGAGCCCAGGCGACCACGGCGCGGAACTCCGCCACCTGCTCGGCCCGGCTGCGGCGGACATTGGAGCGGCTATGCGCCTCGCTGGCCGAGACCGGCAGGACGATGCTGCACGCGCCGGCCGCTGCGGCATTGCGGGCGCCGCGCAGATTGGGCGCGAGGACGACGGCATGGAGAACGGGGTGTTGTTCGCGGACGGCGCGAACCACCTCGGCAGCATCGGCCATGCCCGGCATGGTGGCGGCCGGCACGAAGCTCGCCACCTCCATCTCATGCAGGCCGGCCGCTGCCATGGCCGCGATCCAGCGCAGCTTGGCGCCCGTCTGCATTACCGAGCGGCTCATCTGCAGACCGTCGCGCGGACCAACTTCCCGCACCACGACCCGTTCGTTCCCGGACGCATCTGTCATAGACCCGAGATTGCCCGCGCGCCACGCGGCAGAGAAGCGCCGTTTGGCGGGGGCAGCCTGCGTCAGCCGCGCATGCTGGTGCGGAGGTGATCGCGTAACAGGCGCGCCGCCGGAGGCAGGCCGTTACCCGGGCGCGCCACCAGTCGTAGCGCCCGCAGCGCCCAGGGATCGCGCAGAGGGACGGCGTGAGGACCGGGCGGCCCATGATCCGCCAGCCCGTCCGGCATGACGGTCAGGCCAAGCCCGGCTGCGACGAGGCTGCGCGCGGCGTCGGCGCCCGAGACCTGGAAGCGGAATTCGAGCCGGCGTCCGAGGCGCTGGGCGGCTTCGGCCAGCAGGAGGGAAAGGGCACCGCCCCCGGCCAGGCCAATGAGCGGGTGGTCCAGCGCCTCGGCAAAGCTGGCATCGGGCTGTGCTGCCAGCGGGTGGCCGCGTGGAGTGAGAAGGACCAGCCGATCCCGGCGCCAGGGCCAGGCCTCCATCGGCTCCGGGATTTCGCCGCCCGCGGTGATGACACCAAGATCGCCGCGCCCCTCGGCCAGTTCGTGCAGGATCGCGCTACTGGACGCCTCGCGCAGTTCCACGCGGATGCCCGGGCGCGCCTCCATGAAGGCGGCGAGGATGCGGCCGAGATCGTGCCCGGCGATGACCGAGGGTGCGGCGTGCAGCCGGGCGCTGCCAAGGCCACCAGTGGCGAAGGCGCGCAGGTCCTCGTCGAAACGGGAGGAGAGGCCGAACAGGGCGCGGGCGTGCTGGGCCATCGCCTCACCCGCCGCGGTGGGGCGCACTCCGCGCGCGCTGCGCTCAAGCAGGGGGAGGCCGCACTCCTCCTCGAGCGTCCGCAGGCGCTTGGCGGCAGCGGAATGAGCGATGCCGCAGCGCAACGCGGCGCGGGCGATGCTGCCCAGCTCTAGCGCCTCCAGCAGCAGGCGAAGTGTGACCCAGTCGGCGTTGGCGGCCCCCATCTCGCTCCGTCCCTCTCCGCGCAATGATGGCCCGCGGTCCGCGGGGCGGGAAGGCTGCCTTGGCAGCGGCCGGGGCGGGGCGTTAGACAGGCCACGACAGGTCCGACCGGCAGAAGCCGGCGGCAATGGAGGATGCGGCATGGATCGGCGTGGCTTTCTGTCGTCCGGCGCGGGGCTTTGCGCCCTGGGTGCGGCCACCGGCACGGGCCTCCTCGCGGCGCCCCGGCTGGCGCGGGCGCAGTCAAACCGTGTGCTGCGGGTCATCCCCCAGGCCGATCTCGCTGTGCTCGACCCCGGCATCACCACCGCGACCGTCACCCGCAACCACGCCTTCATGGTCTTCGACACCCTCTACGGGATGAACGCGGCCGGCGAGCCGGTCCCGGAGATGGTCGGCGCGCAGGAGGTCAGCGAGGAAGGCCGCGTCTGGACGCTTCGCCTGCGCGACGGGCTGCGCTTCCACGACGGCACGCCGGTGCGCGCCGCGGATTGCGTGGCCAGCATCCGCCGCTGGGCACGGCGCGATCCCTTCGGCCGCACGCTGATGAGCGTGACCGACGAGCTCTCTGCCCTGAACGACAGGACGCTGCGCTTCCGACTCAAGCGTCCCTTTCCGCTGCTGCCTCAGGCCCTGGCCAAGACCACGCCCTATTGCCCGTTCATCATGCCCGAGCGCGTCTTCCCGGCCGATCCGAATACAGCGGTGACGGAGATGGTCGGCAGCGGCCCCTTCCGCTTCCTGGCCGGCGAGCGCGTGCCCGGTGCCCGCGTGGCCTATGCCCGCAACGAGACCTATGTCCCCCGTCCCGACGGCCAGCCCGGCCTTTCCGCCGGCCCGAAGATCGTGAATGTCGATCGGGTGGAGTGGCAGATCATCCCCGATGCCGCGACCGCAATGGGCGCCGTGCAGCAGGGCGAGGTGGACTGGCTGGAGCGTCCGATCCCGGACCTGCTGCCGCGCCTGGCACGCGACCGGTCGCTCAAGGTGGAGGTGACGAACCGCGCGGGCACGCTCGCCTTCCTGCAGTTCAACCACCTGCACCCCCCCTTCGATAACCTGGCGATCCGCAAGCTCGTCCTCTCCGCGGTGAATCAGGAGGATTTCGCGGCGGCGATCGGTGGCTCCGACCCCGCGCTGCGCGGTGGCAGGGTCGGCATCTTCCTGCCGGGCGCGCCAATGGCGACCGACGCGGGGCTGGAAGTGATGGCCGGCCGGACGGATTTCGATGCTCTGAAGCGCGAGCTGGCCGCCGCTGGCTATAAGGGCGAGCGCGTGGTCATGCTGGTGGGCACGGACAGCCCGGTGAACAACGCGGCCAGCGAAGTGGCAGGCGAACTGCTGCGCAAGATGGGCTTCAACCTCGACTACCAAGCCATGGACTGGGGCAGCGTGGTGCAGCGGCGGACGAGCCAGCAGCCGCCGGACCGCGGCGGATGGAGTGTTTTCGCCGTGAGCGCCGATGGCGACTACTTCAGCGACCCCACCGTCGTTCCCTCCATCCGCGCGAACGGGAAAGACGCGTGGATCGGTTGGCCGGATAGCCCGGGGATCGAAGCGCTGTACCGCGAATGGTTCCTCGCGCCCGAGCAGGCGCAACGGCAGGCGATCGCCCGAGAACTGCAGTTGCAGACCTTCAAGGACGTGACCTGGATCCCGGTCGCGCATGTGTTCCTACCG
Source organism: Roseomonas sp. WA12 (assembly GCF_054165765.1). Taxonomy (NCBI): domain Bacteria; kingdom Pseudomonadati; phylum Pseudomonadota; class Alphaproteobacteria; order Acetobacterales; family Roseomonadaceae; genus Roseomonas; species Roseomonas sp. WA12. The sequence goes on from NZ_CM135108.1 coordinate 1,369,227, forward strand.
ACGGTCATGCGGCGGGAAGTCTCGGGCGTGCTTCCAGGCTTTATCAAGTTCTGGAACGTCCGGAAGGGATAACCCCGCCCGGCCATACGGGCATGATCCAGCCGGCGCGACGGACCGATCACGAACGGGTGTGGCGGGAAGAGCCTTCGGCCTTCCTGCGTTACCCGCGCAGATCAGTGCAGCAGGGAGGTGTGGCCATGGCGACCGGTCCGCAAAGTGACAACAAGGCGGAGAGCACGGCTTCTCCAGTTGAGCGTGCCCCGGACGGCATGTTGGTGATGGGCTTTATTGGCATTTTTGTTCTCGGTGGCCTCGCTGTGTTCGCCTGGATCGCGTCGATCGGCTGAGCCGGTGCGCCCGTCGTTCGGGGGCTACAGGTGAACCTGGACCGGCCTCGTGCATTACATGACCTGGGCGAGGCGGACGGAGGACAGCATGGCGGCACGCCGCATACCGCGCTGGGCGATATGGACCGGGGTCCCGCTCGCAGCGCTCGCCTTGCTGGTCGTGTTCTGGTCCTGGGACTGGTTCATTCCTATTGCCGAGAGCCGGGCGTCGGCCGCGCTCGGGCGAAAGGTGACCATCGAGCATCTCCATGTCCGGCTCGGTCGCGTTACCGAGGTGTCTGCGGACGGCGTACGGATTGCCAACCCCGAGGGTTTTGCGGAGGACCCGCCCTTCGCACGTGCAGAGCGTCTTTCCGCCAAAGTCGACGTCATGGCTTACTGGCATGAGCGCGCCATCGTTATTCCCGCAATCGAGGTCACGCGGCCGGTCGTCGAGGCCGTGGCCCTGGCCGATGGACGCACGAACTACGATTTCAACACCGGGAAGCCGGCTGGCGAGAGCGCCCCCGCGCCGGAACCGAGCGCACCGAATGCGGCGCCGCGAATCGGCCTGCTCCGGATTGTCGAAGGCCAGGCGCATGTCGTGGATCCTCGCCTCCGGGCAGATTTCAACGTCGCCATTGCCACCCGGGCGGAGGACACAGACGAGCCTCGCATCGCCGTCGAGGCGCGCGGCACCTATGCCGGGCAGCCAATCACCGGCACGGCACTAGGTGGTGCCGTCCTGGCGCTGCAGGACACGGGCAAGCCCTGGCCGATCGAGATGCAGGTGGCGAACGGACCGACACGCGTCAGCCTCCGCGGATCGCTGCGCAACCCGCTGGAACTGCAGGGTGCTGATGTGCGCCTCGAATTGCGCGGCCCGGACATGTCGCTTCTCCAGCCGCTGACCGGCGTGCCGATCCCGAAGACACCTAATTACGAGATCGCCGGGCAGCTCGATTACGTCGATGGCCGCGTGCGGTTCCGTGACTTCACCGGCCGCATGGGCCGCAGCGATATCGGCGGCACCATCGCGGTAACGACGGGCGAGCAGAAGCCGATGGTCGAGGCTGAGTTGCGGTCGCGCCGCGTCGACCTCGCCGATCTCGGCGGCTTCATCGGCGAGGAGCCTGGCCGCGCCTCGACGCCCGGCCAGAGTCCGCAGCAGCGGCGCGAGGTGGCGCGCAACGAATCCCGCGGCCGCGTGCTGCCGGATGACCCCATCAACTTCCCCAAGCTGGATGCCGCGAACGTCCGGCTGAACTACCGGGCCGACAGCATCGTCGGGCGCAACATCCCTTTCGACAATATGCGCGCCGTGATGGAGGTGAAGGACGGGGCGGTAACGTTGCGGCCGCTCGCCCTCGGCGTTGGGACGGGGCAGATTGAGGGTGAGATCGCCCTCACGCCGCAAGAGGGCGGGCAGTTGCATGCCCGCGCCGATGTCCGATTCCAGCGGCTCGACGTCTCGCGGTTGATGCAAGCGACGCAGACCTTCGAAGGCGCAGGGCGTATCAACGGACGCAGCCGTATCGACGGCACGGGACGGTCCTTCGCCGATATTCTCAGCCGCGGCAACGGTGAGATCACACTGGGCATGTCGGGCGGAAATCTCTCGGCGTTGCTGGTGGACCTTTCCGGCCTGCGCCTGGCAAATGCGATCCTCTCGGCCATCGGCGTGCCCGGGCGAACGGTGGTGCAGTGCTTCGTCGGCAACATCGCCCTCCAACGGGGCACGGCCAACCTGCGCACGGTCATACTCGATACCGAGGATGTGGTGGTGAATGCGACCGGCGCGGTGGATATCGCGCGGGAGCGGCTGAATGTGCGGCTGCGGAGCGAATCCAAGTCCTTCACAATCGGCGCGATCCCTACCTCCATCCTGGTCGATGGAACCTTCCGCGACCCAGATGTCGGGCCGGACATGACGGAGCTGGCCACGCGCGGCGGCATTATTGGCGGGCTGGCGGCCCTTGTGGCGCCGGTGGCCGGGCTGCTGCCGACGATCCAGTTCGGTACGGGTGAGGACGACCGCTGCGAGGCGCTGGTGCGCGGCGGCGGGCGAGCGGCTCGGCGCCCCTCGCGCTAGTCGAGGGACACCAGTTCGGCGCCGTCCTCAACCAAGTCTCCGGGCGCACAGTGGACGGCCGCAACCGTCCCATCCGCCGGGGCTGTGATGCGCATCTGCACCTTCATCGCTTCCATCACCAGCAACACGGCACCGCGCGCAACTGACTGGCCCGGCTGCACGGTAACCTCGAGCACCTTCCCTGGCATGGGCGCGAGAATGCGGCCGGTGGTGGCACCCGTTGCCTCGCTTGGCGCAAGCGGATCCGTGGCGCGCAGCTGGTGGGCCGTGCCGTCGAGGAAGACCGAGATGCGTTCGCCTTGCCGCAGGACACGGGCGCGGCGGACCGTGCCGTCGAGCGCCAATGAGAGCGTGCCATCTGCAGCCTCGGCGGCCGTGACCTCGGCGGTACCGTCCGGCAGGATCAGCCGAAAGCCATGCTCGCCGGGATAGGCGCGGAGAACGCTCGTGTTCTCACCATCCGTGAGCACGACGTCCTGGTACCCTTCACCACTCAGCCGCCAAGCCGATGCCGCCGCCCAAGGCGAGTGCGGATCCGCTGGATCCGAAGAGGCATGAGCGGCGGCGTCCGCCAGAACTTGTGCGACAGCGGCCGCCAGGGCCGCGCGTGGCGCTGGGCCGGCCGACGCCAGCAACGTGTCCGCATTCCGAGCAATGAAGCCGGTATCGAGCTCGCCCGCGCGGAAGGCGGGATGCGCGGCGATGGCGCGGAGGAGCGGGAGGTTGGTTGCGGGCCCAACCAGCTCGGTGGCGTCCAAAGCGCGAGAGAGGCGGGCCAGTGCCGCTGAACGGTCCGGGCCATGCGCGATGATCTTGGCGAGCATGGGGTCATAATGGATGGTGACTGCGTCGCCTTCGCGAACGCCCGTGTCAATGCGGATGCCGCCCGTCTCCGGCGGGGTGCGGAGATGGTCGATCCGGCCGGTGGACGGCGCGAAATCGCGAGCGGGGTCCTCGGCGTAGAGCCGCATCTCGATGGCGTGGCCCTGGATGCGGAGCTGGTCCTGCGTCATCGGCAGGGGCTCGCCGGCTGCGACGCGGAGCTGCCACTCCACCAAGTCCTGGCCGGTGATGGCCTCAGTGACGGGGTGTTCTACCTGTAGCCTGGTATTCATCTCCATGAAGGCAAAGGTGTCGCCTTCAGCGATGAACTCTACCGTTCCGGCGCCAACATAACCGATCGCGCGGGCCGCATCACAGGCCGCGCGCCCCATCGCCTCACGCCGCGCAGGATCCATACCCGGGGCGGGGGCCTCCTCCACTACCTTCTGGTGGCGCCGCTGGATCGAGCAGTCGCGCTCGAACAGGTGAACGGTGTTGCCCTGGGTGTCGGCGAAGACCTGGATTTCGATATGACGAGGGCGGGTGAGATACCGCTCGAGCAGGACGTGGTCATCGCCGAAGGCAGAGCGCGCCTCACCCTTGGCCAGCGCGAGCGATTGCTCCAGGCCGTCAGCGGATTCCACCACCTTCATGCCCTTGCCGCCTCCACCCGCGCTGGCCTTGATGAGCAGCGGGTAGCCGATGCGGTCGGCTGCCGCCTGCAGGGCTTCGGGCGACTGATCGTCGCCGTGGTAGCCGGGCACGAGTGGTACGCCGGCGCGCTCCATCAGTGCCTTCGCTGCGGACTTCGATCCCATGGCCCGGATGGCGGAGGCGGTCGGGCCGATGAAGGTGATGCCAGCAGCGGCGCATGCATCGGCGAATTCCGCGTTCTCCGAGAGGAAGCCGTAGCCGGGGTGAATGGCCTCGGCGCCGGATGCCCGCGCTGCTGCGATGATCGCATCGATGTGGAGATAGGACTCGCGCGCCGGCGCCGGCCCGATGTGACGGGACTCATCGGCCATAGCAACATGCATCGCGCCGACATCGGCATCGGAATGCACGGCCACGGTGCGGATGCCCATGCGGCGTGCGGTGCGGATCACGCGGCAGGCGATCTCGCCGCGATTGGCGATGAGGATGGTGCGGAACATCGCTGTCATAGGGCGCATCACATCCGGAACAGGCCGAAGCCCGGCGGCCGCGAGGCCCAGGATTCGATTGGTGCGTTCAGCGATGCCGAAATGGCCAACGCCAGCACGGTGCGCGTATCGGCAGGGTCGATGATGCCATCGTCCCACAGGCGGGCGGTGGCGTAGTACGGGTTGCCCTGGGTTTCGTACTGCTCGCGCAGCGGCGCCTTGAAGCTCTCCTCCTCCTCGGCCGGCCAGGTGCCACCTTTTGCCTCGATCGCGTCGCGCCGGATGGTGGAGAGGACGGATGCCGCCTGCTCGCCCCCCATCACCCCGATGCGGGCATTGGGCCACATGAAGAGGAAGCGCGGTGAATAAGCTCGCCCGCACATGCCGTAGTTACCAGCGCCGAAGCTGCCGCCGATGACGACAGTGAACTTCGGCACGGTTGCGGTGGCCACGGCGGTGACCATCTTTGCGCCGTCCTTTGCGATGCCGCCGCTCTCGTATTTGCGGCCGACCATAAAGCCCGTGATGTTCTGCAGGAACACCAGCGGGATACCGCGCTGGCAGCACAGCTCGATGAAATGCGCGCCCTTCTGCGCGGATTCGCTGAACAGCACTCCATTGTTGGCCACGATGCCCACAGGATAGCCGTGCAGTCGCGCGAAGCCGGTGACGAGGCTGGGGCCGTAAAGAGGTTTGAACTCGTCGAACTCCGACGCGTCAACCAGCCGCGCGATCACCTCGCGCACGTCGTAGGGCTGGCGAAGATCGGCGGGGACGAGGCCGTGCAGCCCGCGTGGATCGTAGGCAGGTGGTCGCGGTGGCACGATGTCGAGCGAAGCGGGCTTGCGCGTGTTCAACCCGGCCACGATGCGGCGTGCGATGCCGAGCGCGTGGGAGTCGCTCTCGGCCATGTGGTCCGTCACGCCGGAAATGCGGGAATGCACCTCGGCGCCGCCGAGATCCTCCGCGCTCACCACCTCGCCCGTCGCCGCCTTCACCAGCGGCGGGCCGGCGAGGAAGATGGTGCCCTGGTTACGCACGATGATGCTCTGGTCCGACATCGCCGGCACATAGGCGCCCCCCGCGGTACAACTGCCCATGACCACCGCGATCTGCGGGATTCCCTTGGCGGACATGTTCGCCTGATTGAAGAAGATGCGGCCAAAATGGTCGCGGTCGGGGAAGACCTCGTCCTGGTTGGGAAGGTTGGCACCACCGGAATCGACGAGATAGAGGCAGGGCAGGCGGTTCTGCTCGGCGATCTCCTGCGCGCGCAGGTGCTTCTTCACGGTGAGCGGGAAATAGGTGCCGCCCTTAACCGTCGCGTCATTGGCCACCACCATGCATTCGCGGCCCTCGATGCGGCCGATGCCGGTCACGATGCCCGCGGAGGGCACTTCGTCACCGTACAGTCCGTTCGCCGCGAGCTGCCCGATCTCAAGGAAAGGGGAGGCGGGGTCGATCAGCGCGCGGATACGGTCGCGTGGAAGAAGCTTGCCGCGGGCCAGATGCTTCTCCCGCGCACCCGCGCCGCCACCTTCACGCACGCGGTCGGCCCGGGCGCGCAGGTCATCGACCAGGGCGCACATGCGTGCAGCGTTCTCCCTGTATTCGGGAGAGCGCGCGTCGAGTGCAGTGGGGAGAACAGGCATCAGGCGGTCTCGTTGAACAGCTCGCGGCCGATCAGCATGCGCCGGATCTCGCTGGTGCCGGCGCCAATCTCGTACAGCTTCGCGTCCCGTAGCAGCCGTCCGGTCGGGTAGTCGTTGATGTAGCCGTTGCCGCCCAGTGCCTGGATGGCCTCCAGCGCCATCCAGGTGGCCTTCTCGGCCGCGTAGAGGATGGCGCCGGCAGCATCCTTGCGCGTGGTACGGCCGGCGTCGCAGGCCTTGGCGACGGTGTAGACATAGGATTTGGCGGCGTTCATCACCGTGTACATGTCGGCGATCTTGCCCTGCATGAGCTGGAACTCGCCGATCGCCTGACCGAACTGCTTGCGGTCATGGACATAGGGCAGAACCACGTCGAGGCAGGCCTGCATGATGCCAGTCGGCCCTGCGGCGAGCACGGCGCGCTCGTAATCCAAACCGCTCATCAGCACGTTCACGCCGCGCCCCTCGGTTCCCAGCACATTCTCCGCCGGCACCTCGCAATCCTCGAAGACCAGCTCGCAAGTGTTGGATCCGCGCATGCCTAGCTTGTCCAGCTTCTGCGCGGTGGAGAAACCCGTGAAGCCTTTCTCGATCAGGAAAGCAGTGATGCCGCGCGGGCCCGCCTCCGGATCGGTCTTGGCATAGACCACCAGCGTATCGGCATCCGGCCCGTTGGTGATCCACATCTTGCTGCCGTTGAGCACGTAGCGGTCGCCACGCCTCTCGGCGCGGGTCCGCATGCCAACGACGTCTGATCCGGCGCCGGGCTCGCTCATCGCCAGCGCGCCGACATGCTCGCCGGAAATCAGTCTGGGCAGGTATCGCGCCTTCTGCTCCGCATTGCCGTTGCGGGCGATTTGGTTCACGCAAAGATTGGAATGAGCGCCGTAGGAAAGCGCGACGCTGGCCGAGGCGCGGCTCAACTCTTCCATGGCCACGCAGTGCTCGAGATAGCCCATGGCGGCACCGCCATACTCCTCCGGCGCCGTGATGCCGAGCAGCCCGAGATCACCGAACTTCCGCCAGAGGTCCATCGGGAACTCGTTGCTGCGGTCGATCTCGGCGGCGCGGGGGGTGATCTCGTCGGCGGCGAAGGCGGCCACCTGCTCGCGCAAGGCGTCGGCAGTCTCGCCGAGGCCGAAATCGAGTCCACGGAAGCTGTTGCTCATGCCGTTCCCTCTGCCCGGCTTCTGGCGCGCGGGGCTTTCCGGCACGGTATGGCTCACCCGGGCCGGCCGCAAGCGGGGGCAAGTCCTGAGGTGGCCAATGCGGCGTCGGTAAGGCCCTGCCATTACCCCCGTGCAGCGAAGAGCAGCCGCTCCGGCGTTGCGGGCAGATCCAGCCGGTCGCTTCCGGCCGCGTCCCGCAGCGCGTTCCAGACTGCCGTCGCCAGCATAAGCGGCGGCTCCCCCACGGCTTTGGAGCGGAACACCGTGTCGGCGCGGTTCGGGGCGCCTTCGAGCAGGCGGACGTTGAACACGGGTGGCACGTCGCGCGAGCCCGGGATTTTGTAGGTGGACGGGCCGAGGCTGCGCAACCGCCCCTCCGCGTCCCACCACAGCTCCTCGCAAGTCAGCCAACCCAGCCCCTGGACGAAGGCGCCCTCAATCTGGCCGAGATCCACGGCGGGGTTCAGGGATCGACCGCAGTCCTGGACCAGATCGGCGCGGATCATCCGGTGCTCGCCCGTCAGCAGGTCCAGCTCCACCTCCGCGATCGCGGCGCCGTAGGAAAAGTAGAAGAATGGCTCGCCGCGGATGGCGGCCGGGTCCCAATGGATGTCCGGGGTCTTGTAGAACCCGGTCGAGGAAAGAGACACGCGGGCCTGCACGCAGCGATGGGCCAGTTCGGCGAAGCGCATGCGGTGATTGCCAGCGAACACCTCCTCTTCCTCGAAGCGTACCTCCTCCGCTTGCACGCCCCATTCGGCCGCTGCCAGCTCGGCCATTCGGCTTCGGACGGTGGTGGCCGCGATCTGGGCCGCCCAGCCATTCAGGTCCGTTCCCGTGCTGGCAGCAGTTGGCGCCGTGTTGGGCACCTCCGCCGTGCTGGTGGGGGTGATCCGCACGCGCTCAACCGGCACGCCGAAGACGCCGGCGACCACCTGAGCAATTTTGATGAACAGCCCCTGGCCCATCTCCGTGCCGCCATGGTTCAGGCGGATCGAGCCATCCTCATAGACATGCACCAGCGCGCCCGCCTGATTCATCGACATGATGCCGAAGGAGATGCCGAAGGCGAGCACGAAGCTGCCCAGCCCGCGCCGTACCACCTCGCTGCCCGCATTGAAGGCGTCGATTTCGGCGCGGCGGCGGGACCATTCCGCGCCGTCGCGGCACTCGGCCCAGACGCGCCGAATCAGGTCGCCCTCCAGCGCCTGGCCATAAGGGGTGAGGGCGTCGTTCAGTCCCCCGGCCATGTTGCGGTCCCGCACCGCCTCCTGCGTCGTGCCGAGGGCGCGGGCGACATGGCGGGTGACATCCTCCATCAGCAGCACGCCCTGCGGCCCGCCGAAGCCGCGGAAGGCGGTGTTGCTGACCGTGTTCGTCTTGCAGGCGATCCCGGTGATAGCGACGTCCGGCACGTCCAGGCAGTTCAGCGCGTGAGTGACCGCTCGGAACACCACCCCGCCAGAGAGGTCCACGCTGTGACCGCCGTCGGCCGCGAGCGTCGCCTCCAGCGCCAGGATGCGGCCCGTTTCGTCGAACCCGGCCTGCCAGCGGAACAGCATGGGGTGTCGCTTGCCTGTCGCCGCAATGTCCTGCTTGCGGCCCAGCCGCAGCTTCACCGGCCGCCCGGTGCGGCGTGCGGCCAGGGCTGCGCAGGCGGCAACCCAGGAAGCATTGCTCTCCTTGCCCCCGAACCCGCCACCCAGGCGCCGGACCTGTACGGCAATCAGGTTGTGGTCACAGCCGAGCAGGCGCGCTGCGACATGCTGCACCTCGGTCGGGTGCTGGGTGGAAGAGTGGATGGTCAGGTCGCCATCCTCTCCCGGGATCGCGATCGCAATCTGGCCTTCGAGATAGAAATGCTCCTGCCCGCCGGCCTGAAAGCTACCGGACAGGCGGCGCGGCGCGGCGGTGAGGGCGGTTGCGGCGTCGCCTCGCGACATGACCATCGGCGGCATGAGGAAGGCCCCCGCGTCCAGCGCCTCCTCGACCGAAAGCACGGGCCGTAGCGGCTCGATGACGGGGTGCACGGCCGCGGCTCCGGCCAGCGCGGCATCCCGCGTTTCCGCCACGATGATGGCAAGCGGCTGGCCCCAGGTTTCCACCAGCCCCTCGGCCAGCATCTGCTCCGGCGCGCGCTTTGCCTGGGCGATGTCGTTGCGGCCGGGGATATCACGCGGACCGATCGCAGCAACCACGCCGGGGGTGGCCAGCGCGGGGCCAAGGTTGAGCGGCGCTAGATGCCCGTGCGCCACCGGCGAGAGCACGAGCGCCGCGTGAAGCAGCCCGGCGGGCAGGGGGATGTCGTCGGCGAAGCGGGCCTCGCCGGTCGCGTGCCTCAGCGCGCTATCCTGGCGCAACGCGGCGCCCGGTCCCGAGAGGGTAGATCCGGTGTCGCGGGGGGGCATGTCCATCAGACAAACTCCGGCTGGCGATGCCAGAGACGGCGGAGAAGGTTCCCGGCGGCCAAACGACGATAGGCGGCACTGCCGCGGAGGTCGGAAAGCGGGGCGATGGCAGCCTCGAGCGCACCAGCCGCCTCATGGACCGAATGACGGGTCCAGGGACGACCAGTAAGGGCCTCCTCTGCGGCCGTGCAGCGCTCCGCGCGCGGGCCCGTGCCGCCCAGCGCGATCCGCGCCCACGCGACGCGCCTGTCCTCCACGACGATGACAGCGGACAGGCCAACCGTCGCGATATCCTGGTCTGACCGCTTCGACAGCTTCTCCGCCGCGAACAGAGCGCCGGCTGGGGGACGGGGAATCAGCACGTCTCGGATCACTTCCGACGGGCCGAGGGCATTGGTGCGGTAGCCCGTCAGGAAGCTCTCCACCGCCATCTCCCGCTCCCCCGCCGGCCCAGCGATCCGCAGTGTGGCGCCCAGGGCGATGAGGGGCGGCAGTGTGTCGCCGATGGGCGATGCCGTGCCGAGATTGCCGCCCAAGCTTCCCATGCCCCGGATCTGGCGGGAGCCGAGCCGCCGGAGCAGCCCGGCGAGCGGAGCGAAGGCCGGATCAGCCTCGCAGGCTGCGAGGAGGCGCCGGTAAGGGGTTGCCGCCCCGACGCGCAGCCCCTGCGGTTCAACCTCCAGACCGGAGAGCTCCACCACATCCGACAGGCAGATGACCTCCTCTGGCATCTCCTGCCGCTCTGAAACGCGGAGGCCCAGATCGGTGCCGCCCGAAAGCAGCCAGGCCTGCGGATGGGCGGCACGGAGGGCAAGGAGGCCGTCCAGGGTCGTCGGCCGGTGGAACACCTGCCCGGGAGCCTCAAGCCGGACCGCCGCCGCGCTGGGTACGGGCGCGGAGGTCACGCCATCGTCCTGCAAGGCACCGAAGGCGTCGACAATCGGGCGGTAGCCGGTGCAGCGGCACAGATTGCCCGCCAGCGCGTCATGGACATCCCCGCCCTCACGGGAGTGAGCCCAGGCCGCCATGACGATGCCGGGCGTACAAAATCCGCACTGAGTCGCATCGGATTCCGCGAGGAGGCGCTGCACGGGATGCGCGGCACCGCCGTGCCCAAGCAGGCCCTCAACGGTGCGAATGGCGCGGCCATGCATCTGGCCGAGCAGGGCAAGGCAGGCATTGACCGGCACCCGGGCGCCGTCCGCCTCCTCGATGACCACGGTGCAGGCTCCGCAATCGCCCTCCGCGCAGCCCTCCTTCGTGCCGGTGAGGGCAGCGGGACCGCGAAGCCAATCGAGCAGGGTCGTGGTGGGCGATGTGCCCGCGGGAAGGCTGCGGGGCGTGCCGTTAAGCGTGAAGGCGATCGGGCCGGCGGAGGGGCCGTTCGCTGGGGCGGTTGGCATCATGGGCGAAGCCTAGCAGGCCCCGTGCCGGATTCAGCCCTATCAGCTATTTTGTGCCGCCACCCGTGCCCGCCTCAGGCGACGGGCAAGCGGGCCAGGGCGGCAGTGAGGTCCTCGGGCGCGTAGGGCTTGGCCAGCACGGGGATGCCGGCCAGCCGCGCCGGCAGGCCAGCGGCGCCATAGCCGGAGGCAACGACGAAGGGCACCTCCAGCGCGATCAGCCGGTCGGCCACAGGCTCAGACGTCTCACCGGCCAGATTCAGGTCCAGCACGGCGAGGTCGGGGCGCTCCGCGTCCAGGAGAGAAAGCGCCTCGGAGACCGTCGCTACAGGGCCAAGCACCACCACGCCTGCATCGGCCAGCGTGTCCTCGACCAGCATGGCGACGAGTGTCTCGTCCTCGACGACGAGAACGCGACGTCCGGCCAGGCTTGCCATTGAGACAGTCTCCCTCACTCCGGCCCTCCGGAGGGCAGGATTCCACTGCCCAAGGGGGTGACGCCCGACCGTTCCGCTGTCAAGGCCGACCGGGCGTCGTTCCGCTTCACGACACGGCAGGCGGGTACGCGCCAGCCGCCAGAATGGTCAGTCGGCGTACTGGCCAGCGGCCTGGATAATCGGACGCCACTTGGCGATGTCGGCCTGCCAGTAGCGGCGGTGATAATCGGGGGTCGCCTGCTCCTGAGTCACCGGGGTCGTGCCGAGCTCCCCAAACCGCGCCACCAGCCGCGGATCGCGCAGCGCGACCTGCAGCGCGGTGGAGAGGCGGTTTACGATCGCCGCATCCGTGCCCTTGGGTGCGTAGAGCCCGTGCCATACCGAAACCTCGAAGCCCGGCAGCCCGGCCTCAGCTGCGGTCGGCAGGTTGGGCAGCGCGGCATTCCGCGAGGAGGTGGTGACGGCGAAGGCCTTCACGGCGCCGGCGTTGATCTGCTGGGTCGTGTTGGTGGTCTGGTCGCACATCAAGTCCACCGTGCCGCCGATCAGGTCGGTCATCGCAGGCGCCGTGCCGCGATAGGGAACGGTGGTGACCTGCGTCTGCACGGCAGACTGCAGCAGCAGCCCGCAGATATGCGAGGCGGCCCCGACGCCGGCATTCGCGAGATTGATGTTCAGCTTGCGCTCGCGCAGCACCGCGATCAGCTCGGCGAGGTTGTTCGCCGGGAAGTCCTTCTTGGCGATGATGGTCATCGGCACCTCAGTGACGAGGCCGATCGTCTCGAAGCCGTTCACCGCGTCATAGGCCAAGCGGCGGTAAAGGGAGGGCGTCGTGCCCATGCCGATGTGGTGGCAAAGGATGGTGTAGCCGTCCGGCCGAGCCTGGGCGACGCGCTGGGCGCCGAGCGTGCCGCCGGCGCCGCCAACATTCTCCACCACGATGGTCTGGCCGAGGTCGCGGCCCATGGTCTCGGCGCAGAGCCGGGCGACCACATCCGTCGGGCCGCCGGCCGCGAAGGGGACGATCATCGTGATCGTGCGATTGGGATAGGCGGCTGCCTGGGCGCGGGCGGCGCGGGGGAGGAGCGCGGGGGCGGCTAGGGCCACGCCCGCGAGCAGGGCATGGCGACGCGTCATTTCGGACATGAACGTGAACTCCCGTTTATGCACCGGCGGTCGCAGGAAACGGGGCGTCCTGTCAAGCGGGTTCCGGGGGCGCAACGGCGCCCCCGGGCTCGGATCAGCTATCCATCTTCAGGGCAGCGATAAAGGCGCTCTGCGGGATCTCGACCTTGCCAAACTGCCGCATCCGCTTCTTGCCCTCCTTCTGCTTCTCAAGGAGCTTCCGCTTGCGGCTGATGTCGCCGCCATAGCACTTGGCGGTCACGTCCTTGGACATCGCGCCGATCGTCTCGCGCGCGATCACGCGCCCGCCGATCGCGGCCTGGATGGGGATCTTGAAGAGCTGGCGGGGGATCAGGTCCTTCAGCTTCTCGCAGATCTGGCGCCCGCGCCGCTCCGACTGCGCGCGATGCGCCATGAAGGACAGCGCATCCACGGGCTCGTTGTTCACGAGGATGCTGATCTTCACGAGATCGCCTTCCTCGTAGCTGTCCATCGCGTAGTCGAAGGAGGCGTAGCCGCGCGAGATCGACTTCAGGCGGTCGTAGAAGTCGAACACCACCTCGTTCAGCGGCAGGCGGTACACCGCCATGGCGCGGCTGCCGACATAGGTCAGCTCCACCTGCTGCCCACGGCGCTCGCTGCACAGGGTCAGGATGTTGCCCAGGTATTCATCGGGCACGAAGATCGTCGCCTTGATCCAGGGCTCCTCGATCGCGGCGATCAGCGTGGGGTCCGGCATGTCCGCGGGGTTGTGCAGCTCCCGCACAGTGCCGTTGTTCATGCGCATCTTGTAGACGACGCTCGGCGCGGTCGCGATCAGGTCCAGGTCGAACTCGCGCGATAGGCGCTCCTGGATGATCTCCAGATGCAGCAGGCCGAGGAAGCCGCAGCGGTAGCCGAAGCCCAGCGCGGCCGAGCTCTCCGCCTCGAAGTGGAAGGACGCATCGTTCAGCCGCAGCTTCGCCAGGCTGTCGCGCAGCTTCTCGAAATCGTCGGCATCGACAGGATAAAGTCCGCACCACACGACGGGAACGGAGGGCTTGAAGCCCGCCAGCGCCTCCGGGGCAGGATTGCGGTCATCGGTGATGGTATCGCCGACATTGGTATCGGCGACGGTTTTGATGGCGGCGTTGATGTAGCCCATCTCGCCAGGGCCAAGGGACTCAACGGCCTGCATCTTCGGCCGGAACACGCCCACCTGCTCGATGGTGTGGGTGGACCCCTCCGCCATCATGCGGATCTTCTGTCCCTTGCGCAGATGGCCGTCCTTCACCCGTACCAGGATGACGACGCCGAGATACGGGTCGTACCAGCTGTCCACCAGCAGCGCCTTGGTCGGCGCCTTGGCGTCCCCCTTGGGGGGCGGCAGCCGGGTGACGATGGCCTCCAGCACGCCCTCGATGTTCAGCCCAGTCTTGGCCGAAATCATAACAGCGTCGTCGGAGGGCAGGCCGATTACGTCCTCGATCTGCTGCTTCACTCGGTCCGGCTCAGCCGCCGGCAGGTCCACCTTGTTCAGGATGGGGACGATCTCATGCCCGGCGTCCAGCGCCTGGTAGACATTGGCGAGGGTCTGCGCCTCGACGCCCTGGGAGGCGTCCACCACAAGAAGCGATCCTTCGCAGGCCGCCAGGCTGCGCGAGACCTCATAGGCGAAGTCCACATGGCCGGGCGTGTCCATGAGGTTCAGGACGTAGTCCTGGCCATCCTTGGCACGGTAATCGAGGCGCACGGTCTGCGCCTTGATGGTGATCCCGCGCTCCTTCTCGATGTCCATGTTGTCCAGCACCTGCTCCGTCATCTCCCGGGCGGTAAGGCCGCCGGTGGATTGGATCAGGCGATCGGCGAGCGTGGACTTCCCATGATCGATATGGGCGATGATCGAGAAGTTGCGGATCTTGTCGAGGGGCGTGTCGGTCATGCTGTTCCGGGCCGTGGGCTGGCGGCCGCCCCGGCCAAATGGGGCGATTCAGTCCTTCAGATAGGGCAGGGAGGTCCCGCGGCCAAGCGTGGCATGACGAGCCGGGCCTCCAGGCCCGTTTCCGGCCCGTGGGCGTCGGGCGGCCGGGTCAGTTCCCCTCGTCAGGGATCTCCAGCATGTGCCCGCAGGCCTTGCAGTGGACCGCGTCGCTCTCATGGCGCTGCAGCCCGCATTTGGGGCAGGGGAATCGGACCTTGGTGGGCCGGAAGATGGACTGCGCCAAGCGCAGGAACAGCGTGACCCCGCAGAACATAATGACGACCGTCAGCAGGCGCCCCCAGCGTCCGGGTAGGGTGATGTCCCCGAAACCGGTGGTGGTGAGGGCCGTGACGGTAAAGTACAACGCGTCCGCGTAGTCCTTGATCTGGCCGTGGCCGCCGTGCTGCGTCTCGTAGACCAGCCCGGTCATAATAAAGATGAAGACCAGCAGGTCGGTCGCGGCGATGACCGTGTCCTCGTTGCGCTGGAACCCCGGAACATCGGCCCGCAGCCGGGCTAAAAGCCTGCCGGACCGGAGCAGCCGCACTACGCGCAGCGCCCGCAGAAAGCCCGCTGCAGCCCCCAGCATGGGGATGAGGAAGCACAGGATCGCCACCGCATCGGCAATGGTGATGGGCTGGGCAAGCTCCCGCCACGGCCGCGGGCTCGCGCGCAGCCGGGCGAAGAACTCGGCCAGCAGCACGATGCCGAGCAGGCTGTCCAGCACCTCAACGGCTGCAGTGCGCGGGACAAAGGAGGTGCCGATGATGACGAGCAGCGTGAGTATGTCGAGCGCCAGCAGCCCGTAGCGGTACCGGACGGCCCGCGGCGTGTCCCGGTAATACAACTCGCGGAAGAGGAGGCGGTCCGCGGGGAGCGCCCCCCGGCCCGTCTTCGCGGCAACCTTCACGAGACGACCTCTTCGGCTTCATGGGCCAGGCATTCGTGCGCGGCGGGCACGGACGAGCGCATCGACACCTGATAGGCCCGGAGATGGCCCCGACCAAGCGGGAGCGAGGTCACTCTTGAATTCGGAATACTCTAGATATATCTTAACGTAGTTCCGATATATCGGTACTACTCTGGAGGTTCCATGTTCCACCAACTGTTTCGCGGCCGCGACCATGATCGTCGCCGCTTCCACCGCGGCGGTCCCGAGCACGGGCACCACCACGGCCACCATCGCGGTGGACGCGGTGGCCGAGGCGGCCGGTTCTTTGAGACCGGCGATCTGCGCCTGGTGATCCTGCGGATGATCGCCGAGCGGCCACGCCACGGCTACGAGCTGATCAAGGAAATCGAGGAACGCCTCGCAGGCGCCTATACGCCCAGCCCGGGCGTGGTCTACCCGACCCTGACGCTCCTGGAAGAGCTCGGCCAGATCGCCGTCGCAAGTACCGAGGGCGGGCGGAAGCTCTACGCCATCACTCCCGAAGGGCAGGGGCTGCTGGACAGCAGCAAGGCCGAAACCGATGTCCTTTTCGCCCGGATGGACGAGGCCGCCGGTGACCGCCCGGATGGCGCGAAGCTGCAAGCAATGCGGGCCATGCACAATCTACGGATGGCATTGCGCCTTCGCCTTTCGCGCAGTGGCCTGACCGAGGAAGAGCTCCGCCGGATCGTGTCCATCGTGGACGATGCGGCCGTGCAGGTCGAGCGGATCTGATGACGGACACGTCTGAAGTGCGGCTCGGCCGACGTGTGCGGCACGAGCTGCGCCGGAGGCTGCTGACGGTGCGGCAGGTGCAGCGGATCACGCCGCGTATGGCGCGCGTAACTCTCGCCGGGCCGGATCTGGAGGGCTTCACCAGCGCTTCCTTCGACGACCATGTAAAGCTGTTCTTCCCCGCCCCGGGCGAGGCCGAGCCGGTGATGCCGGAGCTCGGGCCGAACGGGCCGGTCTACCCGGAAGGCGTCCGCCCGGTGGCCCGGGACTACACCCCCCGCCACTTCGACGCGGTCCGGGGCGAGCTCTCGATCGATTTCGCCCTGCATGAGGCCGGCCCCGCGACCGAATGGGCCGCCGCTGCCCGGCCCGGTGACCGGATCGGGGTCGGCGGCCCACGCGGCTCCTTCGTGCTGCCAGACGACCTTGACTGGTACCTGCTGGTCGGCGACGAAACCGCGCTGCCCGCCATCGGCCGCCGGCTGGAGGAGCTGCCTTCAACAGCCAGCGTGACTGCCGTTGTCGAGGTGGCGGATGCCGCCGAACGCCAGCCCTTCCCCGAACGTCCCGGCCTCACCGTGACCTGGCTGGAACGCGGCGGCGCCCCGGCGGGTGAGCCGGATCGCCTGACCAGGGCTCTGGAGGCTTGGGCCGTGCCCGAAGGCAGCGGCCATGCCTGGGTCGGCTGCGAAACCGAGGTCGCGCGTCGCCTGCGCCGCATCCTGGTGGAACGGCACGGCCTGCCGAAGGAGCGCATCAAGGCCGCCGGCTACTGGCGGCGCGGCGCCGCCGCCTCCCACGAGGCGGTGGAGGACTGACGCGCCAGCGGCGCCTGGGGCGGGCTACCGCCGCCCGAGCATGTGGAACTCCGGGTTCGGTCGCAGGTCGGTCGCGTTGGCGAGGCGGTTGGACATGGAGAAGAAGGCGGCAATCGCCCCGATGTCCCAGGCCTCGTCCTCGGTGAACCCGGCCGCGGCCAGCCCCTGGTGGTCCTCGTCCCCGACGAGGTGGGACTGCGTGGCCACCTTCAGCGCGTAATCCAGCATGGCGCGCTGGCGCGGCGGCAGGCCGGCCTTGCGGTAGTTGGTGGACACCAGGTCCGCCACCACCGGGTCCTTCGCCCGCACCCGCAGGATCGCGCCATGGGCGACCACGCAGTACTGGCAGGAATGCGCGGCCGAGACGGCGACGACGATCATCTCGCGCTCCGCCGCCGTCAGCCCCTCGCGCTTCTCCATCAGCGTATCGTGATAGGCGACGAAGGCGCGGAACTCCTCTGGCCGCCGGGCGAGGAGGAGGAAGACATTGGGCACGAAGCCCGCCTTCTCCTGCACAACGAGAATCCGGGCGCGGATATCCTCGGGCAGGCTGCCCAGCTCGGGGACGGGGTAGCGGAAAGGGCGAGGGGCTTCGTTGGCCATGGTCGTTTCCGTGCAGTGCGGCGCGCGGCCGAAGCCGGGCGCGCCGCCACGCTAGACGGCCACGGCCGGCCGGTCAGCCCCGAAGGGTCGCGCCGGTCGCCTTGGTGACGGCCGCGACGATGCGGGCGACGGTCGCCTCGATCTCCGCATCCGTCATCGTTCGCTCCCGCGGCTGCAGCACCAGCTCGATCGCGAGCGACACCTTGCCCTCGGGCAGGCGCTCGCCGGCATACCGGTCGAACAGCGAAACATCGGCCAGCAGGCTCCGCTCGGCGTTCCGTGCCGCGCGAACCAGCGCATCCGCCTGCACGGTGGAGTCGACGAGGAAGGCCAGGTCGCGGCGCACGGGCTGGAAGGCCGGGATATCCGGCGCGGACTTCTTCTTCCGCTTCGGCTCGGGGACGGAATCCAGCAGCACCTCGAACGCCACCGCGGGGCCGTCAATGCCCAGCGCCGAGAGCACGCGCGGATGCAGCTCGCCGAAGCGCGCCAGCGGCAGCTTGGGCCCGCTGCGCAGGATGCCGGAGCGGCCGGGATGGTAGTGCCCGGGCGCATCGGTGGTGACAGTCAGCGCCGCCGGGGACACGCCAAGCGCCAGCAGCACCGCCAGCGCATCGCCCTTGGCGTCCAGCGCATCCACGGCACGGGAGGGCTCGGCCCAATGGCGCGGCGTGCGGCCCAGGCGGACGCCCGCCGCCGTTGCCATTTGCCCGTCCGGGCCGGGCGCGAGGTAGGAGGCGCCAAGCTCGAACAGCGACACATCCGCGAAGCCGCGCGCCGCGTTACGGCCCGCCGCGAGCAGCAGCGTGGCGACGGGCGTCGGCCGCATCTGGTCCAGATCGGCCGCGATCGGGTTCTCCACCCGCAGAACCTCGGGCACCTCGCCGAACAGCGCGGCCGTGCCGCGAGCGGTGAAGCCGAAGGTCACAGCCTCCTGCAGCCCGCGCGAGGCCAGAACGCGCCGGGCCAGCGCCGCGCGTGACTGGCGCGGGGCGAGGGAGGGCAGGGGAAGCCGCCCCTCGGCGGGGAGGGACACGGCGGTAATGGCGTCCAACCCCTCCAGCCGCAGCACCTCCTCCAGCAGGTCGCACTCGGCTTCCACCGCATCCGCGCCCTCGGCGGCGGCCCGGGCGCGCGCCGGGTCCAGCCCCGGCTCCTGCGTCAGCTCCGTGCCGCCGGCGCGATAGGCGGAGCGGGAGGATGCGATGTCGTTGCGCCAGGACGGCACCGCGACCGTCACCGCCGCCGCGTCATGCGCCTTGATCGTGAAGCCGAGCCGCTCCAGCGAGGCCACCGCGCCCTCGGCCGGGATGGAGGAACCGCCGAGCCCCGCAATCCGCTCGAAGCGCAACGTGGCGTCGCGCTGCCAGGCGGGTTCAGAGCCGGCCTCAGTGATGCTGCTCGCCTCGCCGCCGCAGAGCTCCATGATCATGCGCGTCGCCGCTTCCAGCATCGGGCGCTGGGCGGCGGGATCGAGCCCACGCTCGTTCCGCGCGCGCGCATCGGAGTGCACCTGGTGCCGGCGGCCGGTCAGCGCGATCCGCACGGGATCGAACAGCGCGCATTCCACGAAGACCTCGCGCGTCGCCTCGTCGCAGCCCGTCGACTCGCCGCCGACGATGGCGGCAAGGCTCTCGACGCCCGCCTCGTCGGCGATGACGATGTCCTCGCCGGTCGGGCGATAGGTCTTGCCGTTCAGCGCCAGGTACTCGTCGCCCTCGCGCCCCAGCCGCATCGTCAGCGTCCGGCCGCGCACCTTCGCCACGTCGAAGACGTGCAGTGGGCGCCCGAGGTCGAAGGTGAAGAAGTTGGTGACATCCACCAGCGCATTGATCGGCCGCAGCCCGATCGCCACCAGCCGGTCCTGCAGCCATTTCGGCGAGGGCCCGTTGGTCACGCCGCGCACGGCGCGCCCGAGCACCTGGATGCAGGCGCGCGGATCCTCGATCACCCATTCCAGCGGCGTGGGATAGGCGGGCGCCACCGGCTCCGGGTTCCACGGATCCAGCGTGCCGATCCCGGCCGCCGCCAGATCGCGGGCCACGCCCCGTACCGCCAGCGCATCGCCGCGGTTCGGGGTGACGCTGATCTCGATCACCGGATCGCCCAGCCCCGCCCATTCGGCATAGGGCGTTCCGACGGGCGCATCCTCCGGCAGATCCACGATGCCGGAATGGTCGTCCCCCAGCCCCATCTCGCGCGAGGACAGCAGCATCGCCTCGCTCTTCACGCCGCGGATCTCGCCGGCCTTCAGCGTGATGCCCGTGCCCGGCACGAAGGAGCCGGGAAGCGCCGCCACGGCCTTCATCCCCGCCCGCGCATTCGGCGCGCCGCAGACGACGGAGCGGATCGTGCCGTCGCCCACATCCACCTTCAGCGCGCGCAGCCGGTCGGCATTCGGGTGCTGCTCGGCCTCCACCACATAGGCGATGCGGAAGGGCGCCAGCGCGGCGGCGCGGTCCTCCACGCCCTCCACCTCCAGCCCGATGGTGTTCAGCGCGGCGAGGATGCGCTGGAGCGGCGCGTCGGTCTCGAGATGGTCGCGCAGCCAGGAGAGGGTGAACTTCATCGTCTCTTACGCCGCGTCGTGCAGGGTGAAGGGGGAGAGCGGGCTGGTGGCGTAATGCCGCAGCCAGCGCAGATCGGCCTCGTAGAAGGGGCGCAGATCGGGGATGCCGTGCTTCAGCATGGTGATCCGCTCGATCCCCATCCCGAAGGCAAAGCCCTGCCAGACGCGCGGATCGAGCCCGACATTGGCCAGCACCTTCGGGTGCACCATCCCGCTGCCCAGGATCTCCAGCCAGTCGCCGCCCTGGCCCAGCTCGCCCGTCTTCCGGCTCCAGCCGATATCCACCTCCATGGAGGGCTCGGTGAAGGGAAAGTAGCTGCTGCGGAAGCGCACGGGCAGGTCGGCGATGCCGAAGAAGGCGCGCAGGAAGTCCACCAGCGTGCC
The DNA here is from genome assembly GCF_054165765.1 of Roseomonas sp. WA12. Lineage (NCBI taxonomy): Bacteria > Pseudomonadati > Pseudomonadota > Alphaproteobacteria > Acetobacterales > Roseomonadaceae > Roseomonas > Roseomonas sp. WA12. The sequence goes on from NZ_CM135108.1 coordinate 1,389,803, forward strand.
CTTCAGATGGCCCATGTGGATGTCGCGGCCGATCACCAGACCCTCGACCTGATGGAACATCGGGGAATGCGTGGCGTCATGATCCGCGCGCCAGGTGCGGCCGGGTACGATCACTCGGATCGGCGGCTCCTGGCTCAGCATGGTGCGGATCTGCACGGGGCTGGTGTGGGTGCGCAGCACCGGCCGCCGGCCGCCCTCCGGGGCGGTGAGGTAGAAGGTGTCGTGGTCCTGCCGGGCGGGATGGTGCTCGGGAATGTTGAGGGCGGAGAAGTTGTGCCAGTCGCCCTCGATGTCCGGCCCCTCGGCCACCGCGAAGCCCATCGCGCCGAACAGCGCGATCAGCTCCTCCATCGTGCGTGAAATCGGGTGGATGCTGCCGGCCTCAGGCCCCGTCGGCGCGTGCAGGCGCGGGGGGAGGGACATGTCCATCCGCTCGGCCGCGAGCCGCGCATCCAGCGCGAAGGCGTCCAGCGTCACGCGGCGGGATTCGAGCGCGCGCTCGATCTCGCCCTTCAGCACGTTCACCTCGGCGCCGCGCGCCTTCCGCTCCTCGGGCGGCAGGGCGCCGAGGCCCTTGAGCAGCCCGGTCACCTCGCCGCTCTTGCCGAGGGCGGATACGCGCACGGCGTCCAGCGCGCGGGGATCGGCGGCTTCCGCGATCGCGGCCTCGATCGAGGCGCGCAGCATGTCGAGATCGTCTGGCATTCCCACGGGCATTCCCGAACCTGATCCTGGTGCCAGGCGCGGGCCGGGATCGGCCGCGTCGGCAGGGCCCCGATATGCCAAGGGCCGCGCCGCCGGGGTATCCCCCGGCCGGAGCGGCCCCGGCGTTCGTGCAAATCAACGCCCCGCATTGCTGCGAGGCAGCCGGCTCAGACCGTCGGCGACGAGGCCTTGAGCTGCTCGGGCATGGACGCCTTGGCCTTCTCGACGAGCGACGCGAAGGAGGTGGGGTCGTCATAGGCGATGGCAGCCATCACCTTGCGGTCCAGCTCGATGCCCGCGGCCTTCAGGCCGGCAATGAAGCGGGAATAGACGATCCCGTTCTCGCGGCACGCGGCGTTGATGCGCTGGATCCAAAGCCCACGGAACTCGCGCTTCTTGTTGCGGCGGTCGCGGTAGGCATACTGCAGCGCCTTCTCGACCCGCTCGATGGCCGGGCGGAAGGCGGTGGAGGAACGGCCGACATAGCCCTTGGCGAGCTTGAGAACCTTCTTGTGACGGGCGTGGGCGGTTACGCCGCGCTTAACACGAGCCATTGATCTTTCTCCTCTCGCTTACCGGGGCAGGCCGTAGGGCAGCCACTGCATGACGGTCTTCGCGTCCTGATCGCGCAGCACCTGATTGCCGCGGTTCTGGCGCTTCACCTTCTGCGAACGGGCGGAGAGGTTGTGGCGCTTCTTGCCCGGGCCGGCGAGAACCTTGCCGGTGGCCGTGATCTTGAAGCGCTTCTTGGCCGAAGACGTCGTCTTCATCTTGGGCATTTGGTCCTCCTCAATGGTCGGGGGATGGACGACCCCACCTTGCGCCGTTCCCTTACGGGAACAGGCCGCACCATGCGGCGGGGGCCGGGACCACGGCCGGGCAGCCCAGAGAAGCCCGAGACGCGTGGAGGGGCGGCGTATAGGGGATGCACGGCCGCGCGGCAAGGGATGCGGTGGTCCTGGCATCCAACCCTGGCCAGGGCCAGATTGGGCCCAAGATGATCGCCATCCTCTCCGACATCCACGCCAACCGCGAGGCGCTTTCCGCCTGCCTCGACCATGCCGACCGCGCCGGCGCCACCCGCTATGTCTTCCTCGGCGACTATGTCGGCTACGGCGCCGACCCCGCCTGGTGCCTCCGTACCGTCATGGACCGCATCGCCCATGGCGCTATCGCCCTGCTCGGCAACCACGACCAGGCGGTGTTTTCCCGTAGTCACCGCATGAATGGCCGCGCCGCCGCCGCCATGGAGTGGACTCGGGCCCAGCTCTCGCCCGACGCGGCCGCATTTCTGAAGACCCTGCCGATGGAGCGCACGGAGGAGGACCGCCTCTACGTCCATGCCGACGCCTCGGCCCCGGAGGAATGGCGCTACGTCTCCGGCGCCGAGGAGGCCCGCCGCAGCTTGGAGGCCAGCCCCGCCCGGGTGACCATTTGCGGCCATGTCCACGTCCCCCGCCTGTTCGGACTGACAGCGACCGACAAATGCAGCGCCTTCGTTCCTGCGCATGACACCCCGGTTCCCCTGTCCAGGGCCCGCCGCTGGCTCGCCGTGATGGGAGCCGTTGGTCAGCCGCGGGACGGTGACCCCTCCGCCTGCTACGCCCTGCTGGACCCCGAGACCGCGGAGCTTCGCTGGATGCGCGTGCCCTATGACGTGGAGACCGCGGCCGCGAAGATCCGCCGCGCCGGCCTGCCGGAAAGCCTCGCCGACCGCCTCTTCACCGGGAGCTGACGATGCCCCACCGCCGCCCGCGGCCGGGCGGGACGATCGACGGTTTCCTTCTCGACGCGCCGCTCCACGAGGGCGGCATGGCCACGATCTTCGAGGTCTCGCACCCCGACCATCCCGGCCCGCTGCTGATGAAGTTGCCGCGGCTGGATGGGACGGACGCCGCGCATATCGTCTCCTTCGAGATGGAGCAGATGATCCTGCCCCGCCTCACCGGCCCGCATGTTCCTCGCTTCGTCGCCGCCAAGGGCTTCGAGGCGCCCCATGCCTATCTGGTCATGGAGCGCATCCCCGGACCCACCCTTGAGATGCGTCTTCGAAACCTGCCCCTTCCGGTCGACGAAGTGGCCGCGATCGGCGCCAAGGTAGCGCTGGCGTTGGCGGCGCTGCACCGCCAGCGCGTCTCCCATCTCGACATCAAGCCCGCCAATATCCTGTTCCGCGCCACGCCGGACGGGCTGCGCGGCGACGCCGTGCTGGTTGATTTTGGCCTCTCCCATCACGGCCGGCTGCCGGACCTGATCGAGGAGGAGTTCCGCATCCCCTACGGCACCGCCCCCTACATGGCGCCCGAGCAGGCCATGGGGCAGCGGAGCGAGCCGCGCAGCGACCTCTTTGCCCTCGGCGTCGTGCTCTACCAGCTTGCCACCGGCACGCTGCCCTTCGGGGAGCCGCTCCACCTCCGCGCTGTCCGCCGACGATTGTGGCGAGACCCCGTGCCACCCCGGCGCCTCAACCCGGGAATCCCGCCCTGGCTTCAGGAGGTGATCCTGCGCTGCCTGGAGGTGGACCCGGCCCGGCGCCACCCCACCGCCGCCCAGCTCGCCTTCGACCTGCGCAACCCCGAGGCCGTGCGCCTCACTCCGCGCGCCGCGCGCCGCAGCCGCGACGGATGGCTCACCGTGCTGGAGCGGCGTTTCAACCGTGACCGCGCGCCTCGGGCCGGCCGCCCGGCCGTGACGGCCCATGCCTCGCCCATCGTCGCCGTGGCCATCGATCTCCGCGACGGACCCGCTCCGCTGGCCGAGGCGCTGCGCGCCAGCGTGGGCAACGTCCTGCGCACCCTGCCCGGGGCGCGCGTGGCCTGCCTGAACGTGCTGCTCGACGGCTATCTCAACCGCGACCTTCCGCATGACGAGGACGGCCGCTCCGCCCGGGTGCAGCGCCTGGCGGAGCTGCGCCACTGGGCCGCGCCCCTCGGGCTTGAGGAAGGGCGCATCACCTTTCACGTGCTGGAGGGTTCCTCGGCGGCCGAGGCCCTGCTCGAATACGCCGAGGCGAATGGGGTGGATCATGTGGTGATGGGTGCGCGGGCAAACTCGGTGCTGCGGAGCGTTCTGGGCTCGGTCTCCGGCGAAGTGGCGGCGCGCGCGCCCTGCAGCGTAACGGTGGTTCGAGCCCGGGAAGGCGCGGCATGACGCAGGAAGCCGACACGACGCTGACCCGCTGGGACCGGCGCTACCTCGGCTTGGCGGCCTATATCCGGCAGTGGTCCAAGGACCCGCGCGGCAGGGTGGGCGCGGTGATCGTCGCGCCGGAACTGAACCGCATCGTCGCCACCGGTTTCAACGGCTTTCCGACGCGGATCGAGGACGACATGGATCGCCTGTCGGACAAGCCCACCAAGCTCGACATGATGGTGCATGCAGAGCAATCGGCCCTGCTGTTCGCGGGTCGGGAGGCGCGGGGCTGCACGCTCTATGTGGTGGGCAAGCCGGTCTGCAATCACTGCGCCGTTCTCTCCATCCAGTCCGGAATCCGGCGGGTGGTGGCGACTCCGCCGCGGGTGGGCACGCGTTCGGAATGGGACCGGCGCGGGCACATCTCCGCCCGGCTCTTCTCCGAGGCCGGCTTGCGCTTCGATGCAGTGCCTGACGACCTGCTCGCCACCCTCCTGCCGGGCGAGGCGGGCGGCGCAAGCACGCTGGATCCGACGCCGACCCCCTCCGGCTGAGGGCGGTACGCCGGGGCGGGATGCGCCCTGCGCCGGGCTGGCCGCTTCCGGCGCGGGGCGGCCGCGCCTATATCGGCAGCGCGATGATCATCCCCTTCCGTAAGATGCATGGCCTTGGCAACGACTTCGTCGTGCTCGACGCGCGCCAGGCGCCACTGCCCATCACCCCTGCTCGCGCCGCCGCAATCGCGGACCGCCGCCAGGGCATCGGCTGCGACCAGTTCATTGTCATGGAGCCTGGGACTGACGGCGCGGAGGTGTTCATGCGCATCCGCAACCCCGATGGTACCGAGGCCGGCGCCTGCGGCAACGCCACGCGCTGCGTGGCCGAGCTGGCCATGGCGGAATCCGGCAAGGGCGCGCTTCGCATCCGCACCATCGCTGGCCTGCTGCCCGCCGAGCGCCTGCCGGACGGCACTATCCGCGTGGATATGGGCCCCGCCCGCCTGGATTGGCAGGATGTGCCGCTGGTGCGGGAGATGGACACGCTGCACCTGCCCCTCCTGGCCGATGGCGTCTCCGATCCCGCCGCGCTCTCCATGGGAAACCCCCACGCCACCTTCTTCGTCCCGGATCTGGACGCGCTGGACATGGCCCGTATCGGCCCGGCGCTGGAGCATGATCCGCTGTTCCCCCAGCGCGCCAATATCGGCTTCGTACAGGTGCTGGCGCCCGACCATCTGCGCCTTGTCGTCTGGGAACGCGGCGCGGGGCTGACCCTGGCCTGCGGCTCCGGCGCCTGCGCCGCGCTGGTGAATGCCGCTCGCCGCGGCCTCTCCGTGCGGGAGGCGACGGTCTCGCTGCCTGGTGGCGATCTTCGGATCCAGTGGCGCGATGACGGGCATGTGCTGATGGCCGGCCCGACCGCCCAGGCGTTCACGGGCATGATCGATCTCGACGCCTACCCCCAATGATTCGGGCGTGAGGCGAGCCTCCGGGAAGGAACAGGAATGGCGCTGAAGGATCTCTGGGGGCGGCTGACCGGCCGCGCCGCCACACCTGAGCCCGAGGCGCCCCCGCCCGCGCGCGAGCCGGACGCGCCCACCATAGCCCCGCCGCCCGAGGCGCCGCCCGCGCCCATGCGCGAGCCGGATCCCATGCCGGACAGCCCGGAACCCGAGCCCGGCATTGGCGATCCGCCCGCCTCGCCTCCCGCGATTGAGGCGCTGCAGCCGGACCACCTGCTGCCGCCGGTCTCGGGCGTGCCGGGTCTCACCATGCCCGCCCCGGCGCCCCTTCCATCGCTGGAAGGCGAGTTCCCCCGGGCGCCGAGGCCGGCGATGCCCCAGCTGCCGGAGGAGCCCGCGCCAGCGGCTCCCGGCACGGGCCTGTCCGGTCTGGCCTCCAGCCTGTTCAGCCGCTTCCAGGATCCGGCCCCGGCGCCGGCGGCACGTGAGGCGGACCTTCCGCCCGTGCCGCCCGCCCCTGAGCCGGATGCTGGCGAGTCGGAGCCGGAGACCGCCGGGGCGGAGCCCGCGGGCGGTTTCTTCTCTCGTCTCAAGGCCGGCCTGTCCCGCTCGACCGCGCGGCTGACCGAGAACCTCACGGGCCTGTTCCGTAAGCGCCGCCTCGACGATGCGGCCTTGGAGGAGCTGGAGGAGACGTTGATCACGGCCGATCTCGGCCTGCCTGCCGCCCAGCGCATCGTCGCGGGCTTCCGCCGCACCCGCTTCGGCAAGGAGGTTGGCGAGGACGAGGTGAAGGCGGCGTTGGCCGAGGAGATCGCGGCTATCCTCGCCCCCGTCGCCCAACCGCTTCGGCCGGATTGGGGGAAGAAGCCCTATGTCGTGCTCGTGGTTGGCGTGAACGGCACGGGTAAGACGACCACCATCGCCAAGCTGGCGCAGAACTTTCGGGCCGAGGGCCGGAGCGTGATGATGGCCGCCGGCGACACCTTCCGCGCCGCCGCCGTGGAGCAGCTGCAGATCTGGGGCGAGCGCACCGGCAGCACTGTGGTCGCACCCAGCAAGGAAGGTGCGGATGCTGCCGGCCTGGCGCATGACGCCCTGCAGCGTGCCCGTTCCGAGGGCGCCGACATCCTGCTCATCGACACCGCGGGCCGGCTGCACAACAAGGCCGGGCTGATGGAGGAGCTGCGCAAGGTGGTGCGCGTCCTCCGCAAGCTGGACAGCGAGGTGCCCCATGCCGTCCTGCTGGTGCTGGACGCCACCACCGGCCAGAATGCCGTGCAGCAGTGCAAGGTGTTCCGCGAAATGGTGGATGTGACCGGGCTTGTGGTGACGAAGCTGGACGGTTCGGCCAAGGGCGGCGTCGTCGTCGCGCTGGCTGAGGAGTTCGGCCTCCCTGTGCATGCCGTGGGGGTGGGCGAGACCGCTGCCGACCTGCGGCCCTTCGAGGCGCGGGACTATGCCCGCTCGCTGGTGGGGCTCTCCTGATGCGTGAAGTTCGCTGGGAACGCCTGACGGCGCCCGAGATCAAGGAATGGGCCGCGCGCGACGCCGTGGTCATCCTTCCCGTCGCGGCGCTGGAGCAGCACGGCCCGCATCTGCCGGTCTGGACCGACAGCCTCATCGGCCACGCATCCTGTATCCGCGCGGCCGAGCTGGTGACCGAGGACGCGCCCGCCCTTGTGCTGCCGCCCATGTGGCAAGGCATCAGCGAGCATCACCTGCCCTTCGGCGGCACCATCAGCCTCGACTTCAAGACGATGCAGGCCGTGATCGCCTGCGTGGCGAAGTCGATCCTGGCCTGCGGCTTCCGCAAGCTGTTCCTGGTGAACTCCCACGGCGGCAATATCGAGCCACTCGCCGTGATCGCGCGCGAGCTGGGAGCCGAGATGGGCATTCCCGTGGTGGCCACCACCGTGCACCAGGCCGCCGCAGGCAGCATCGCCGAGATCCTGGAAGCCCAGACGGCCACCCAGCATGCCTGCGAGGCCGAGACGAGCCTTTGGCTGGCGCTCGACCCCGATCAGGTTCGCAAGGACAAGGTGGCCGACGCGCTGTCGAATGGCGGCCCCTCGGTGGGCGGCAGCGCCTTTCAGCGCTTCTGGTCGTTCGCTGAGCGCGCCCCCGGCACCGGCGTGCGCGGCGACCCGCGCGCGGCCACGGCCGAGAAGGGCGAGCGGATCCTGGCCGCCATCGCCGAGGCGCTGGCGAGGGGCCTGCGCGACCAGGCGCTCTGGGCCACGCCGGACGACGTTTGGACGCCCGGCCGCGCCCAGCGCGGTTGAGGGGTCAGTAGGAGAAGGGAATCTGCATCCGGGCGCCCGCCGCGGGCTCCCGGAACAGGTTGTCGCGGTCCCGCGCATACTCGTTGTCGAGCTGGTTCCGGGCATCCGGCAGGGTGCGTGGGCGGATCAGGTCGGGGCGAACCTGGGTGGTCTGCGGGGCCACAGGCCCCCGCGGCGCCTCTATGGAGCGGTTCGGCATCGGCGCGACCTCAACTTGCGGCGCGGGCGCCGGGATTATGTCAGGAAGCGGAGCCTCGGCCACGGGCGGCGGCGGCGCGCGTCGGGCAGCACGCCGGCGAACCGGGCGGCGCGGCGCGCGGCGGGTGGCAGCCGGCGGCGTGGCCGCGGGCGGTTCGGCCGCCGGGGCGCCTTCTTGCACGAGATGGAACGGGGCAGGGCCATCGGGTGCCGGGGCAGTGCCGAGCAGAAACACCGAGAGGGCAAGGTTCGCGATCATCCGGCATCCTCCGCCAGGACGGGCCCGGGCAAGGGGCGTGTTCCCCTCGTGTCCTCGGGCGGGTTAAGAGCGGCGGGGCCGGGATGGCCGGCACCCTCCCGCCAAGCATGCAACGCCCAGCGAACGGTCGGGAAGGCGAGCTCGTCCCACGGAATTTCATTCCATGGGAAGGCGCGGACATCCAGGCTCTCGGGTCCGGCAGCGAACTCCGGGGGGTCGAGTTGAGCCCGGAACATGACCTGCACCTGGCCGAGCCGGGCGATGGAATAGACGGCGAGCACGCCCTGGGTCTCGATCCGGGCCCGGGCTTCCTCCCAGGCCTCGCGCCGGGCGCCCTCTTCCACTGTCTCGCCCATCTCGAGATAGCCGGCCGGTAGGGTCCAGAAGCCCCGCCGCGGTTCGATCGCGCGGCGGCAGAGAAGGACGGCGCCGTCCCCCGCCGCGGGAACCGAAACGACGGAACCGACGACGACCTTGGGGTTCTCATAGGCGATGAACCCGCAGTCCCGGCAGGTCAGCCGGTCCTGGTCGTCGCCTTCATGGCGTATCCTGTCGAAATTCCCGGCCATGGGGGGAGCATGAGGGCCGTTCCCTTTCGTCACAACCCCTCCGGCGCACCTGCGGCACGAGGTGAGACCGGCGGTACCGGCTCAGACGCGAAGGTCGAGCAGCGACCCGCGCGGCAGCGGAGAAGCCGGGGCGGCGGGCACCGACTCCAGGGTCCGTTGACCGCCGAGGGACGGGGCGGCCCCGGCGCCCTGTCCCTGGGTGGAGCGCACCGGGCGGACCTCACCGATGCCGGCCGCGCGGGAGACATCCTGCGTGAAAGCGGCGAGGGAGTTCGTGCTGATCATGCGCAGGATCGTGCCCGAGAGGCGTAAATCCCGGGTTAACCGGCCGAAGGGATGGCGAGGGGCGGTGGCGAGCATAACCCAGCCTCGCCGGTTCGCCCGTTAACACTCCAGCAATCTCTGGCTGTAATTGCGGCGGTTTAGCCAGCCCGAACCGGGGGAAGCCGCTGGCCTTCGAGGAAGTCGAGGCGCGCCAGCAGGTCGTCGTCCCGGCACAGCATAAGGCCGCGCAGCCCGGTGCCCGAGGGGGCATCCAGTTCCAGTTCCAGCACCGCCGTGCCCTCCGCGACGTCGACTGGGATGGCTGCGGCGAAGTCTCCCGCGGGCGGGTCGGGGATGCTGGCTGCACCCGCCGGCGCAGAATCCGCGAACAGGGCCAATTGGATCGAGCGGCCGCCTTCCGCTCGCATCTCCAGATGCAGCCGCAGCAGTCCAGAGGTGCCGGGCGGCAAGGGCAGACGGAGACGGGCCGGGCCGCCGTCCAGTGCCGCCCCCCAATCCTCCGGGGGCCGCCAGCCCGGGCCGTCGCGCACCGAATCCGCCAGCGCCGCAGCGAGATCCGGCCGAGTGGAATCGGCACGGCGCAGCGGCAGACGGTGGCCGAGCGGGAAGGACAGGCGATCGGCAATGCCAGGCGCCTCGGCCCCGGAGAAGCCATGCACGGCGTGAAGCACCTGCGCGAGCACCTGCTCCCACCGTCGACGCGGGCCAAGCGCGGCGACCGCGGCCTCCGCCACTGTCAGCGCGTCGGGCTCGAAGAGAAGGCGCTCGATGGCGGCTGCCATGTCGGCCTCGCTCTGCGGATCGACCATCACGGCCACGCCCTCGCTGGATTCCAGCAGGGCGGAGTGACGCGGCAGCACCGGCACTTTTCCCCAGGCGAGGCTTTCCGTAACCGGCAGTCCCCAGCCCTCGTAATGCGAGTTGTAGATTGTGAAGAGGCAGTCCCGATAAAGCGCCGCGAGCGCGCCGTCCGACACGTCGTGCAGTAGCACCACATGAGCGGAGAGCTCGGGGCTGCCCTCCAGCAGGTTCATCGCGGCCTCGGCGTGCCAGCCCATCGCGCCGACGCAGACCAGGCGCGGGATGCGCGATGGTCCGTGCCGGCGCAGCAGGGCGAGCATGGCGCGGAAGACCGTCAGATGGTCCTTCCGGCTCTCAATGGTGGCGACGAAGAGGATGTAGGGCTCGGGCGGACGCGGCGCCCGCGTGCCCTCCAGGGCTTGAGGATCTGGGGCAGCGTTGCCCCGTGGGTCCGCATCCAGCGGGATCACCGCCATCGGCACGTCGAGGCCGGGCAGCAGCGCTTCCAGGAACCGGCGTCCGTCCGTGCGGGTGCATTCGGAGTTGCAGAGCACGCCTCGCGCATGGATGCCGAGCGAGGAGAACCAGCGCGCATAATCCTCGACGAGGGTGCGCACGCAGTGCTCCGGCATCACCAGCGGAACGCAGTCGTGCAGGAAGGGGACGTAGTGCAGCCCCGTCGCACGCTGTGCGGAGCGCAGGCCGCGAAAATACTCCGGGATGCCCCAGGAATTGCCGAGATTGATCAGCGTGGCGCCATCCTGAAACGCGTGGAGCGGCCCGCCCGCGGCCATGTCCTGCACCGCGTCGCGCGCCGCCGTCCAGGCAGGCTCCGTGGGGTCGGCACCGGCCCCGGAGATGGCAAGAAGCCGCGCGAGGGCATCGGGCGCGACGGCGCGCCAAGCGGCGCGGTTCCGGTCGAAGACGACATAGACGGCGTCCTGTCCGCTACCGAGGGCGGCGCCCAGGATGCTGGCCTGGACCCGCTGGATACCGGTGAGGGTGCGCCTGTTCCCAAAATGGAGGAGCAGATCGCTCACATCGAAGGCGATGGCAGCGCCGCCGCCGGGTGCCATACGCGCCGTTGTGGCCCCGCCGGCGCGGAGCATGGCGATACGCGGCCGCAGCGGCGGGGCGAGGACGGTGGCGTGGCGCGCAGGCGGTCGCGCAGCGGGCGGCGGGGAGGGAGCCTTGGCCCGAACTGGTGCTTCCACTGCTGCGGGCTGCGGCTCGCGGACAGGGGCGGTCGGGGGAAGCGGTGGCTCGGGCACGGCGGGACTTGCCGCATCCAGGGCCTGGATGGCGGCCTCGGCCTCGGTGCCCCCGGTCGCGCCGATCTCGAGCGCCACCGCCATCGCATAGGCGCGCAGTGCGTCCTCGCTGCGGCCCATCAGCCGAAGGGCGTCGCCGCGATGGCGGTGGGGCGCGGGATCCGCGGGCGACTCCGCCGCGGCGCGGGAATAGGCGTCGAGAGCCGCCTCGGGCTCGCCGGCGGCGCGAAGCGCGTGGCCCTGCCAGAGCAGCAGCGGGGTCGGTTCAGGCGCCTGGGCCGCTGCATCGGCATAAAGCCGCGCCGCCTCCGCAAACCGGCCGGCATGCCAGAGCCGGTCGGCATCCCGCTGCATCGGGAGGGGGGCGAGGGTCTCGTCGGGCCGGGCGTCCATCACCCCGATGGGTAGCGGGCCAGGGCGGCCGCCGGAAGGGGGCGCCGCGGCCGCCTCAGGAATCCAGCCGCCGGCCGGATGCCGCGTCGAAGACATGGAGATGCGTCGGGTCGAGATGCACAGGCAGGGTGGCGCCGGAGAAGGCGCCAGGCAGCCGGGCCGTCACGGCCATGCCGGCGGGGTCGCGCCCATGCACCACCGTCTCCGACCCCAGTGGCTCAATCAACTCGACGGCGAGGGGGATGGAGCCCGGTCCGTCGCCGGGCCGCACATGCTCAGGGCGGAGGCCGAGGGTGAGGGGCATGCCCTCGGGCCCGGTGCGCGGGCCATCGGCGAAGCGGATCTCCGCCCCGGCCTCCATCCGCGCCGCGGTGCCGCCGGCCATGAGGGTAGCCGGGATGAAGTTCATCGCGGGGCTGCCAATGAAGCCGGCGACATAGGTGTCAGCCGGGCGGGAGAAGATCTCCATCGGCGGCGCCACCTGGGCGGGGCGGCCGGCGTTCATGACCACTAGCCGATCACCCAGCGTCATTGCCTCAACCTGATCGTGGGTGACGAAGAGTGAGGTGACGCCGAGGCGGCGCTGGAGACGCCGGATCTCGGCCCGCATCTGCACGCGCAGCTTCGCATCGAGGTTGGAGAGCGGCTCATCGAACAGGAACAGCGCCGGTTCGCGCACGATGGCGCGGCCCATTGCCACGCGCTGCCGCTGGCCGCCCGAGAGCTGCTTCGGCTTGCGCTCCAGCAACGGCTCGATGCCAAGGATGCCCGCCGCGTTCCGCACCCGGCGCTCGATCTCGGGCTTCGGCAGGCCGCGGATCTTCAGCCCGTAGGCCATATTCCCGAAGACCGACATGTGCGGGTAGAGCGCGTAGTTCTGAAACACCATGGCGATGTCGCGATCGGCGGGCTCGAGGCCCGTTACGTCGCGGTTGCTGATGATCACCTGGCCGGAGGTGGGCGTCTCCAGCCCCGCCACGATGCGCAGCAAGGTGGACTTGCCGCAGCCCGAGGCGCCGACGATCACCACCAGCTCCCCGTCATGCACCTCGAGGTCGATGCCATGCAGCACCTGGGTGGCGTTGAAGGACTTCCTGACGTCGCGGAGGGAAAGAGTTGCCATGGGGCGTTACTTCTCGGTCTCGGTCAGGCCGCGGACGAACCAGCGCTGCATCAACACCACCACCAGTACTGGGGGGAGCAGGGCCAGCACGGCGGTGGCCATGATGGTGTTCCACTCGTTCTGGGAGTCGCCGCGGCCGATCATCTTGGACAGGCCGACGACGATGGTCTCCATAGAGCGGTCGTTAATGATGAGCAGCGGCCAGAGATACTGATTCCAGCCATATATGAAGAGGATGACAAAGAGCGCCGCAATGTTGGTCAGTGACAGTGGCAGCACGACATCCTTGAGGAAGCGCAGCGGCCCCGCGCCGTCGATCTTCGCCGCTTCCACGAATTCGTCGGGGATGGTGAGGAAGAACTGACGGAACAGCAGCGTCGCCGTCGCCGATGCGATGAGCGGGATCACCAGCCCGGCCCAGGTGTTGCCGAGGTTGAGGTCCACGATCACCTGGAAGGTCGGGATGATCCGTACCTCCACCGGCAGCATCAGAGTGATGAAAATGGCCCAGAAGGCGGCCATGCGACCGGGAAAGCGGAAGAACACCACGGCGTAAGCGGAGAGGATGGAGATCGCGATTTTCCCGATCGCCACTAGCACCGCCATGATTAGGCTGTTCCGCAGCATGACGGAGGCGGGGGTGGTGCGGGACCGGCCGCCGCCCTCGTTCCAGGCCGTCGCGAAGTTCTCCACTGCATGGGTGCCGGGCAGCAGCGGCACGTCGCCCCGCCCGATCGTACCGGCATCATGGGTGGAGCCGACCAGCGTCATCCAGATCGGGAAGGCGACGATGAGCACGCCAACCAGCAGCGCGGCATGCGCGATGATGCGGGAAATAAGATTGCGCCGGCGCGTTGCACGCAGCAGCGCGTCGTCCCTGATCGGCTCGGGCAGGGCAGTGGCTGCGGGCGCGAGGGTGGCGGCCTCCATCAGTAGTGCACCTTCTTCTCGACGGCGCGGAACTGGATGGCCGTGAGCGCGACCACGATGATCATCAGGATCACACTCTGCGCCGAGGAGCTGCCGAGGTTCAGATTCTCAACCCCGTCCTGGTAAACCTTGTAGATCAGCGTCTCCGTCGCCTTGGCCGGCCCGCCATTGGTGAGGGCGTGGATGATGCCGAAGGTCTCGAAGAAGGCGTAGGTCAGGTTCACCACGAGCAGGAAGAAAGTGGTGGGCGACAGCAGCGGGAAGATAATTGTCCAGAAACGCCGGGCGGGGCGCGCGCCATCGATGGCCGCGGCTTCCAGCACGCTGGCTGGGATGGATTGCAGCCCGGCGAGGAAGAAGATGAAGTTGTAGGCCACCTGCTTCCAGGCGGCGGCGATGACGACGAGGATCATCGCGTGGGTACCGTTCAGCCGGTAGTCCCAGCCCACCCCAAGTGCGTTAAGCGCGCGCCCGATCATCCCGACCTGCGGCTGGAACAGGAACAGCCAGAGCACGGCGGCGACGGCGGGCGCGACCGCATAGGGCCAGATCAGCAGGCTGCGATAAACCGTGGCGCCGCGAAGCGACTTGTCCGCCTGCACTGCGAGGAAGAGGGCGAGCCCGAGGGCGATGCCGGCGACGAGGCCGGAGAAGATGACGCTGTTGAGGGCGGCATTCAGCCAAGTCGGGTCGGACAGTACTTCGCGGAAGTTCTCGAGGCCGACGAACTCGCGGGAAAGGCCGAAGGCGTCCTCCCGCAGCAGCGACTGGTAGATGGCCGCGCCCGCAGGCCAGAAGAAGAATACGAATGTGACGATCAGCTGCGGCAGCAGCAGGGCAATGGGCAGAAGGCGCCCGCGAAAGATGACTTTTTTCTGCATGGCGCCCTTCAGGCATCCGAGCGGGGATCATCCCCGCCCGGCTCACGATCGTCAGTTGTTGCGGTTGGTGCGCTCGAAGTTCCGCAGCACCTGGTTTCCGCGGGTATTGGCGTTCTGCAGCGCCTGCTGCGCCGTCTGCCCGCCCTGGAAGGCCCGCTCCATCTCCTCCTGGATGATTCCGCGGATCTCGATGAAGCCGCCGAGGCGGATGCCGCGGCTGTTCGGGGTGGGCTCGCCGCCGCGCAGCATCTGCTCGATCGGCACGTCGGCGCCCGGGTTCTTCGCGTAGAATTGCTGGGTCCGGCTCAGCTCATAAGCGGCGCGGGTAACGGGGACGTAACCCGTGTCCTGGTGCCACTTTGCCATTACGGGGGCGCTGGTGATGTAGCGGAAGAACTCCGCCACGCCACGCAGCTCCTGCGCGCTGCGCTGAGCATTCGGGCCGCGGTTCATCGTCCACAGCGCAGCGCCGCCGATGATGGAGTTCCGGGGCGTAGTCCCCTCGTAATAGGGCAGCATGGCCGCGCCCCACCCGAACCGCGCCTCGCGCTCAATGCGGCCTCGCAGGCCGGAGGAGCCGAACTGGATCGCGCATTCGCCGGCCGAGAACTGGGGGTCGGCCGTCGCGTCGCGGCCGCCGTAGCGGAACAGGCCCTCGCGCTGCCAGCGCACCAGGTTTTCCAGGTGCTTGGTCATCAAGGGGTTGGTCAGGTTCAGCTCGGTGTTGAGCCCCTCGAAGCCGTTGGCGCGGCTGGCAAGCGGGACGTCATGGATGGCGAGCAGCTCCTCGACCATGAGCCAGCTCGGCCAGGAGGTGGTCATCGGGCAGGCAATGCCAGCCGCCTTAAGCTTCTGCATGGCCTGTTCAACGCCTTCCCAGGTGGCCGGGAAGCTGTTGGGATCAAGGCCCGCGCGCTGGAACATGTCCTTGTTGTAGAAGGTGATCGCCGTGCTGCTGTTGAAGGGCAGGGCCATCATCCGGCCGTCGGCGGTGCTGTAATAGCCGGCGACGGGGCCGATGAAGTCGCGCGTGTCGATCGCGACCCCGCTCTCGGCGATAATCTCGTGCAGCGGCTTCACCGCGCGGCCGGCCGACATCATTGTGCCGGTGCCGACCTCGAACATCTGCACGATGTGGGGCGCGGTGCTGGCGCGGAATGCAGCGATGGCGGCGACCACCGTCTCGGCATAACTGCCGCGGAAGGAGGGGATGACGCGGTACTGCTGCTGGCTGGCGTTGAAGTCCGCCACGATCTGCTCGAGCTGGCCGCCCGCGGGCTGGCCGAGGCCGTGCCAGAACTGGATCTCGACAGGCTGGCTGGAAGCGGGCGCCTGGGCCGCGGCTGGGAGCCAGCCGGAAGCAAGGGCCAGCGCGAGAGCGCCGGAGGCAAGTGTGCGTCGCCGCATGGAGAGGTGTCCTTCCCTGGAATCAGAGGTCGCCCGGGGTTAGCGGCCCCGTGTTACGTTTAGACTACAGCGGCGTGACGGGTTCGTGGAAGGGTGGTCATCGTCTGTGGAAGTCCTGTCATTAAGGGCCCATTCAGACTGCTCGCAACATAGTGCGCCCATGGACAGCGCCTCGCACCCTCTCGCCCCAGCTGAAGCAGCGACCCGCCCGCCCGGACGCGCCACCGAGCACGGCGGTGGCATGGCTGTTCCCGCTGCCTCGGCGCCCGGCCCTGAAGTTGTTGTGGCTGAGGCTGTCCGGCGGTTGCGTACGGCGCTGGACGTCCAGGTCCAGCTGCTGGCCCGCCAGCTGAGGCGCGCCGCGGCGGGCTAGCGCCCGCAGCAGCGATTCACCGGCCGGGAGGCGCACCACCGCGTCAGTACCCTCTTGCTGGAAGGGCCTGGATGCGCTTCCTGCCCATCGGACCAAGCCCACCGGAGGACGCCATGGCCGAGGCCTTCATCTGCGACGCCGCCCGTACCGCGATCGGGCGCTATGCCGGCGGGCTCGCCGCCGTGCGCACCGACGACCTGGGCGCGGTGCCGCTGAAGGCGCTGATGGCGCGCAACGAGGGCGTGGACTGGGCCGCGCTGGATGACGTCGTCTTCGGTTGCGCCAACCAGGCCGGTGAGGACAACCGCAACGTCGCCCGCATGGCGCTCCTGCTGGCCGGCCTGCCCGAGACGATCGGCGGCAGCACGGTGAACCGCCTCTGCGGCTCCGGCATGGATGCGGTCGGCATCGCGGCGCGCGCCATCAAGGCGGGCGAGGCCTCCTTCATGCTGGCCGGCGGCGTCGAGAGCATGACGCGCGCCCCCTTCGTGCAGGGCAAGAGCACGGAGGCCTTCGGCCGCGTTGCCGAGATCTACGACACCACCATCGGCTGGCGTTTCGTGAACCCACTCATGAAGAAGGAGCACGGCACGGATTCCATGCCGGAGACGGCGGAGAACGTGGCGCAGGACTTCCAGGTGAACCGCGCCGACCAGGACGCCTTCGCGCTCCGCAGTCAGCAGCGCGCCGCCGCCGCCCAGAAGGCTGGCCGCTTCGCCGAGGAGATCGTCCCGGTCATCATCCCTCGCCGAAAGGGCGACCCGGTGGTGTTCTCGGCCGACGAGCACCTGCGCCCCGACACCACCGCCGATGCGCTCGCCAAGTTGTCCACCCCGTTCCGCAAGGAGGGCGGCACCGTAACCGCCGGCAATGCTTCGGGCGTGAATGACGGTGCTTGCGCCATTATCCTGGCCGACGAGGCCATGGCGCGCCGCCAGAACCTCACCCCGCGCGCCCGCGTGGTGGCGATGGCCACCGCAGGCGTGCCTGCCCGCATCATGGGCTTCGGCCCCGCGCCGGCCACCCGCAAGGTGCTGGAAAAAGCTGGGCTGACGCTCTCCGACATGGACGTGATCGAATTGAACGAGGCCTTCGCCGCCCAGGCGTTGGCGGTGACGCGCGACCTCGGCCTGCCGGATGACGCGGAGCACGTGAACCCGAATGGCGGTGCCATCGCTCTCGGCCACCCGTTGGGAATGAGCGGCGCGCGGCTGGTGCAGACAGCGGTGCATGAATTGCACCGCCGCGGCGGACGCTATGCGCTCTGCACCATGTGCATCGGCGTCGGCCAGGGCATCGCCATGGTGATCGAGCGGGTCTGACCAGAACGGCCCCGCCGCTCCCGCCGCCTCAGGCGGCCGGAGTGCCTTTCTCCTGTAGCATCCGCGCGCCCTCCGCCCACTCCCCGGTGTCCGTGACCGAAAGGCCGGCCTGGCGGCTGGCCTCTTCGGCAGCCTGCGGCAGCACGGCGAGCAGCGCCTGCATCATCGCGGCATCCCGCTCGTCCGTGATGGAATCCAGGAAATCGCGGAGTTCGGGCAAGGTGATCCGGAGAAAGGGCCCGAACTTGTCACTGCCCCGGCCAAGCCAGTCCCTGAACATGTGCGGCCAGCCCGCCGCCTGACGGAATTCCAGCCGCGGCTCACCATCCTTGCTCGCCAGCTTCACTCGGACGGAGGCCCAGCGGGTGGGACCTTGGGCGAGGCTGGCCACCGTCATGTCGATATGCCGGTAGGATTCGCCGGGCAGGTGCTGGTGCAGGCGGACGGTCTCGTAGCGGGCGGGCGCGCGGCCGGGCGCTGCATTGCTGGGCGCCGCGCGCGGAGGAGGTGCCGCCGGCCGCTGCGCCGCGGCCGGGGACATAGCCGGGGATGAAGCGGGAGCGACCGCCGACGCCGCGGGCCCGGCCGGAGTGGCCGGTACAGGTGAGCCGAGAGGGCGCGGCATCGGTGGCAACGGCAGCGAGGGCGCAACAGGAACGCGCGGCATCGTCGGCGGAATGGCTGCTGCCGGAGTGCGCGGCGGAGCACTCACGGTCGGGGCGTCCACCGGGCTTGCCGGTGTCTGCGCGGGCGGGACCGGTGTGGCCCGCGGCGGCGCAGGCCGGATTGGAGGAATTGGCACCGCCATCCGGATAGGTGCGGTCGGAAGCGACTGGACCGGAGCTGCAGGGGCTGCGCCGGCCGGCGGGTTAGGCTCGCGCGCCGGCTCAGATGCCGCTGGCATGTCGGGCGCGGCTGGCGAGAGGTCAGGTACCGCCGGCATTGCGGATTGACCCTCACCGGGGTTCTTAACCGGAGCGGGCGCCCCGCCCACCGGTTCGGCGGACGGCGCCGTTCCTTCTGAGGTCTGCCGTAGTACCGCCGGAGCGGCCGATGGCGCGGCCGGGCTCGGCGGAGCGGAGGATGCGGGCGAGCCGGAAGGAGCTCCGCGTTTCGACTGGGCCGGCGCGGGATTGCCGACGGCAGCCTCGGGCACGGCCGGAGCCGGCAACGCTTGTCCCGGTCCAACCGCGGAAAGGGTCACGCCGGCGACCTCCACCACCGCGTCCTTATCTCCAGCACGAAGGCCGATAACGAGGCTTGCCCGGCCGGAGAGACGGGCCGACAGCGGCAGGGTGAGCTCGATTCCCTCCTCTGGCAGATCGCGCCATCCCGTTCGGGCGAAGCCAGGGGCGGGGCGGTCCAGCGCATCGGCATCTGTCAGCTCGGCGTCCACGGGATGGACCCAGGCTCCGACGGAGGCGCCCCGGCCGGTGCCGGCGGCGAAGGTGATGCGGAGACGATCGAGACCTGGCGCGTGAAGATGAGGCAGCAGCACCAATGCCCTACCGCCAGCCGCCGCGCGCAGCAGCGGACGCTGGGCTTCGTCCCCGAGCGCCACCGGATCAACCCCGCCCTCCAGCGAACGGGCGGCCTCCCAACTCTCCGCAGGAAGGGCGAGGGGGATTTCGGGCGCGGGTAGGGTAAGGCCGACCTCCTCGGGCAGCCAGTGGGCAGGCACCAGGTACCGGCTGCCCGGGGCGCCGGCCCAGGCCCGCAACGCGACGGGATGCTCGCCTTCCGGCCCTGCCCAGCGCGCGTCGCGGGACAGGGCAGGGAGCGATTCGCCTTCGGGGATGACCTCCAGCATGGCGGTCTCGCGCACCGGGCCGAGCGGCGTCGGCAGGTCGAGTGTGAGCCAGCCCGGGGCGAGCTCGGTGGCAGGGATCGCCCAGGACCCGACCACCCGGTCGCTCTCGGCGCCGATCAGCCGGATTCGAAGCAGCCCCGTGCCGCTGGCCGGTCCGACAAGGTGGATGGCGATGGCCGCCAGCCCCGCGAGCCCGGTGCCGAGTTGGTGCCGCCACGCGCCGGAGATCGGCGCGGCTTCCCCAGCCTCACCTGACAGAACCAGCCGCGGCGCAGCGGGCGGACGGTGGGCGAGGAAGCGGGCGGTGTCCGCCATCGACTCGCGGGTTTCCTCCATCTCCTCCCGTGCCGCGGTCAGGGCACCCGCGGGCACGGCCTCGCGCGTCCGGGCCTCCGCCAGCGCCTCGGCGAGCAGGGCCAGGAGGCCGGGCAGGGCGGCGTGGCCGGTCGCGGCGAGCAGGAAGGGCGGCGCAGGCAGGCCCGACGCCTCCGCCCACCAACGGCTGAGCGGCGCGACGCGGAGCCGCTCGCTTGCGACAAGCGCAACCGCTCCCATCGGCGGCGTCTCCAGCGCGACCGCCGCCTCCGGCTCCGGCGCACGGGTTCCAAACGGATGGATCAGGGTGGCCCCGCCGCGGGTGGAGACCACCCAGGCCTCCAAACCCGGCACCGACAGGGGGGAGGGGTCCATCACCCCTTCCGCCACCAGCACGATCGGAAGACCGCTGGCCAGGCGCGGGAGCAGGGTGGGATCGGTGCGAGGGGTCACGGGGCGGACACCTTGTTCTGGTCGAGGCGGTCGATGAGGGGGGCCATCCGGACGACCCAGCCCGGCAGGGCGGCGGCACGGGCAGCGGCTGCTGCGGCAAGCGCCCGCAGCCTTGCGCGATCGGCGTCGAGCGCGGACAGACGAGCGGCAAAGGCAGTGACGACTGCGGGATCGTCGCGGCCGGAAGGCCGGGCGGGGATGACGAACCCGTCCACCCCGTCCGTGATCATCTCCGCCACCGCGCCGGTGCCCGTCACGAGGGGCACGCAGCCCAGGCGCTGCGCCTCGGGGATGGTCAGGGGAGAGCCCTCGAAGCGAGAGGGCAGGACAAGGACATCGGCCCAGGCGAGCAGGGCATCGAGCCCTGTCGCATCGACGGGCGGCTCGATCTCGAGGCCGGGGATCGGCTCGGGTGCCCGGTCCAGCACCGCGCGGCCGGCGGCGCGCCAGGTCAGGCCAGGGGTAAGGGCCACGATGTCGCGAAGCCGCTCGATCCCCTTCTGGGGGTCGAGCCGACCGATGAACAGCGCGCGGAGCGGACCCTGCCGCCGGGCGCGTTCCGCCATCGACGCCCGTGCGGCACCGGGCTCCGCGGCATGGCCGGGTCCGTTCGGGATGTGAAGGACCTTGGAAGCCGGGATGCCCTGGGCGACGCACCAGTCCCGCAACCCGCGCGAGACCACCGCCACGGCGTCATAGGCAGCCTCATGCGCCAGCAGCGCGTGCGGGTTGCCGAGCGGGGCGCCAGCCGCGTCGCGCTCGATCACATGCAGGCCGGCGATCGTCGTTGTGCCCAGCGCCCGCAGCGCCCCGGCCAGGGCATGGGCGCCCTGGGCATGGGTGGCGAGCATCGCGTGCATCGGCGCGAGCTGGCCGAGGGCGTCCCGGGACTCTGTCACGCCGGGCATTGGGGCGCCGAGATGGGCGAGATCGGGATCCGCTCCCTCGATCCCACCGCGCTGGGGGAACTGGACGGTCTCGAAAGCGGCCAGCGCGTCTGGCGGCAGTCGCGCACTGTCCGCACCTGTCACGACGAGATGCGGCCGCCATCCATGCTCGCGCAGGGCCACGGCGTAATTGGTGATGACCCGCTCGACCCCTCCCATTTCGAAGATTGGGACGGCCATCGCGATGTCGCGGCCCTCCTCTGGCGCCAGCCAGGGCAGGACCGCGCCGGCGCCGATCAACTCGGCATAGCCCTGATGGGCGCGGGCGCGGGGGCGGCGCCAGTCGCCCCGCCACTCGCCATACTCGGTGTGGCGGGTCGCGAAAACCTCGGCCAGGGCGGCGTATTCTGCTATCGCCTCGGGCAGGACTGCTGGCGGCTGGCCAGAAAGAGAAAGCGTCAGCTGGAGCGTCGCGGTCCGGCGCGTGGTGGCCCCGAAGGCCGCGCCCAAGCTGGCGGAGTCCTGCCACGCAGTCGTGCGGAACAGCAGAAGGGCAGCGTCCTCGGGCACCGGACCTTCGGCGCGGGCCAGGGAGAGCCGGCCCGGCTCCGAAGCATCGGAAGCGAGGGACACAGCCACGCAATCCGCCTGGCGCAGCAGGATTTCGGCCTGCCACAAGGTGTTGTGCAGCAGCTTGCCCGCAGCCAGCGCGTCGAGCGCCTCGTCCGAGGCGAAAAGAAGGAAGGGGGGTGCGTGAACGGCCTGAGGATGGCGGCTGGACTCGACCACGAGGCGCCGGCCCGCCTCACGCGGCAGGGCAGGGTGAACGACCCGCATCGGGTCCAGCACGGGCTCGGCGATGTCCATCCCCGTGCGGTGCAGCAGGAGGCGAGGTAGCTCGGCGGCCTCGAGCGCGAGTAGCCGGCGGGGGTCGAGCATCGCTTTCATCCGGCCGCGCATGCCGGCCAGGATGGCCACCCGCCGCCGCTCGGCGTCCTGCCGCATGCCACCGGCACGGCGGCGGTAGCGGAAACCGGCCATGGGAAGGTGGCGTCCACGGAATCCGGCCCCGGCAGCGCGAAGCCAGAAGTCCCAGTCCTCAAAGCCCTCGCGCATCGTCTCGTCAAAGCGCAGCCCGGCCTCGAACACCCGGCGGGCGACAAGGCTTCCGGCGTCGCTCGTATTCTCCAGCAAGTGCATGAAGCGGGAGTGGTCGCCCGCGGCCGAGGCGTGCTCGGGGACGCCGAAGAAGTCGAAATCCGGATACACCCACCCCGTTTCTGGACCGGACTGTTCCAACAGCGCCGCCGCGCGCTCGATCAGCCGCGGTCCAAGACGGTTATCAGAATCAAGCAGGAACAAGGCTTTACAACCTGGCCATGCCTGGAGCACGAAGCCGATCCCGGTGTTGCGCGCGGCGGAGAGTCCGCCATTGGCTCGGCGCAGAACATGGACCCGGCCGGGATGGGTGCGTGCCAGTCGCAGCGCCGTCTCCCGCGTCTCCGGCATCGGGCAGCCGTCATCGACCACCACAGTGGCAATCCGGCGCAACCCACGCTGGGCGAGGACGGAGGCGACGGCTTCCGCCAGCAGGGCGGGCTGGCGGTAGGTGGGGACAACGACGGCGATCTCCGGGTCAGCCTGCCGTTCGCTGCCGGCCTGCGCGCCGGTGCTCTCCGCCGTCACGGGCGCCCGCATCGAATGATCCGTGTCCCTGACATCGCGAAGTCCCGTTGCGCGGGGAAGTATCTCACCGGCCCTCCGGCGCGCCAAGCCGCGCGGCTGGAACGAGGGTTCTGGCGGGCCGGACCGCAAGTCGCCGCAGCCGGGCGAGGTAGAGGCCGGCCATCGCCCTAGCGTCCCAGGCAGTTGCCCTACGCCAGGCAGCCTCGGCGCGCGCAGGGGCGGGGCCGTTCGGGTCCAGGCAGCCGGCCAGGGCGTCAGCCATCTCGCCGATATCCTCTGGATCGGCCAGGGCGGCGAGATTGAAGGCGTCCGCGCCTAATGCCTCCAGCGCGGCATGACTGGCCGCC
This sequence comes from Roseomonas sp. WA12, assembly GCF_054165765.1. Taxonomy (NCBI): domain Bacteria; kingdom Pseudomonadati; phylum Pseudomonadota; class Alphaproteobacteria; order Acetobacterales; family Roseomonadaceae; genus Roseomonas; species Roseomonas sp. WA12. The sequence goes on from NZ_CM135108.1 coordinate 1,412,697, forward strand.
ACTGGCAGGAGATGGCTCGCCGCCTCAAGGAAGGTGAGGGGGGCGCCCTCGAGGCGGGAGGGCATGACGAGGGCGTCGGCCCCGGCCAGCAGCGCGGCCGGGTCGGGCACATGGCCCAGCAGCCGCAGCGGATGACCCACCGGCGCTTCATCCCTGAGCTGCGCCTCCAGGCTGCCCGTGCCGGCGCAGGCAATCACACCACCCGTGCGCCGAGCGAAGGCCTGCGCCAAGGCGGGAAGCAGGTCGGCCCCCTTGGCCGTCTCCAGCCGGCCAAGGAACAGCGCAACCGGTGCGTCCCTGGGAAGGCGAAGACTGGCGCGAAGGGCAGCACGCGACGGCGCCGGATCCAGAAGAGGAGGCTGATCCACCCCGTTCGGGATGGTGATGATCCGGCCGGGTGGCAGGCCGAGGAACCGGGCAAGGCGCTCGCCGGTGGGGGCGGAAACGGCCACCCAGTCCGCGACCATCGCCCCGGCCGCAGCCAGCGCCACCTCGTCCAAGCCGGGAGGCGGCTCATCCCCATGCGGCGCGAGATGCCCGACGACGAGGGTGGGAAGGCCAGACTCGGCCAGAACTTCCATCGCGCCTCCGGCCTGATCGGGCCAGGGCAGTGGCAGCAGGGCGGCATCGGGCCGAGCGGCCGCTATGGCGGTGCGTACCGCGCCGGCCTGGGCACGCCTGGCGGTCTCCGGCAGCCCGCGACGCCAGGCGACAGGGAGTTCGAGCAGGGTGTGTCCCGTGTCCGCACTGGCATCCTTCGCTGGCAGCGCCGTATTGGCCGCCCGCAGGGTCGGGTGCAGGCCGGGGCTGGCCGCGAGCGTCACCGCTACCCCGGCTGCGGCGGCGGCATCGGCGATGCGGAGGGTATGGGCCTCGGCGCCGCCGAAGCGCTCCCCGGGGAATAGAACCAGCAGCCGCCGCATCCGCGTGGTTCCCGACATGCCATCTCCCGAGATTGCGTCCGGGGGTGACTAGCATGGGTTCTTCGGCAAGGCGCGATCCTGCGCTAAGATCAGGGCTCCTGACCCGCCGGCGGCCCCCTCGGCGGCGTGGTCATGATTTTGCCGCGCGAGTGGCGTTGAACGCGCTACCGCCACGCCCCGCGTGGCCTGGCTGAGGATGACGTATGGCGAGATACCTGGTGACGGGCGGCGCGGGTTATGTGGGTAGCCACATCGTCCTGGCGCTGCTGGAGCGCGGCGACGAGGTCGTGGTGCTGGACAACCTGCGGCAGGGCCATCGCGGCGCCGTGCTGCCCGGGGCCGAGCTCGTCGTGGGCGAATTGTCGGACCGGAGAATGCTGGGCGAGGTCTTCGCCGGCTGGAAGTTCGACGGCGTTCTGCATTTCGCCGCCCTCTCGCTCGTCGGCGAGAGCATGCGCGAGCCGCTCCGCTACATTACGGAGAATCTGGGCAACACGCTCGGGCTTGCGGAGGCTGCGGTGAAGGCTGGCGTGCTTCGCTTTGTCCTCTCCTCCACGGCTGCGCTCTTCGGCCTGCCGCAGAACATCCCGATTGATGAGGAGGAGCTGAAGGCGCCGGTCTCGCCCTATGGCGAATCGAAGCTGATGGCCGAGCGCGGGCTGGAATGGGCGGATCGCATCCATGGTCTCCGCTCCGCCTCGTTGCGCTACTTCAACGCAGCCGGCGCCGATCCGGGCGGGCGGCTGGGCGAGGACCACGATCCCGAGACGCATCTTATCCCGAATGCGGTGAACGCCGTGCTCGGCCTCGGCCCGCCACTCACGGTGTTCGGCACGGATTATGATACGCCCGACGGCACGGCCATCCGCGATTACGTTCATGTTTCCGACCTGGCTGACGCGCATCTGCGCGTGCTCGACAAGCTGAAGGACGGGCCGTCCTGCCGCTACAATGTCGGTAGCGGCACGGGTGCCTCGGTGCTGGAGGTGATTGCGGCCGTCGAGCGCGCGGCCGGCAAGCCGGTGCCGCACACCCTCGGCCCGCGGCGGGCCGGCGATCCGGCGGTGCTGGTGGCCTCGAATGCGAAGCTGCGGCAGGAGACGGGCTGGACGCCGAAGCTCGGCGCGCTCGATGACATCGTGGGCACCGCCTATGCCTGGCGGGCGCGCCACCCGGAGGGCTATCGCGGCCTGGCCGCGGCGGAGGCTGCTGCCTGAGCATGCGTGTCGCGCTGCTGATGAGCCACGCCGACCGCTCGATGGCGGGCGCGCTGCGCGACATGCACTTCATGCGGTTCCTCGCGCGCGGGGGAGCGGAGATCGCGGTCTTCCGCATGCATCCTGGGCGTGAGGTCGAGTCCGAGAACTTCCTGGACGCGGAGGTGCCCGTCACCTTCGCGCCTTCGGACAACCCGGAGGAGATCCCGCATCGCCAGGTTTCGGCCGCGCTGATCGAGGCGGTGCGGCGGTTCGCGCCCGACGCCATCCTGTTCAAGGGGTTGAGCTATCGCATCAACGCTGCGCTGCACGCCGCGCTGCGGGGCGGGGCGGAACCGGGCACAGGACCCCGGATCGGCTTCGTCGTCGGTGGCAGCGTGGTCGATCCGCTGCTCGAGCGTGCGGATTTTGTCTTCGGCGAGTACCAGGAGCAGCTATCGCGCCATTTTCAGGGCTTCGTGGCCCGTGGCGCAGCCTTCATCATGCCAAAATACGTGGACCTGGAGGCAAGCCGGCCGGAGAAGAAGCCCTCGCCGCCGCTGCACGATATCGTCAATGTGGGCGGGCTGCACGAGAAGCGGAAGAACCAGGAGGACGTGGTGCCCTTCACGGATTCCTGGCGCGTCGCGCTGGTCGGCGGCGGCTCTCCGCGCAAGGAGGTAATGACGGCGGTTGCTGACATCGGGCGGCTCACGCTTACCGGTCGGCTGCAGCAGCCCGAGGTGATTGCTCTGATGAAGCGGTGCCGGATCATGGTGCACACCTCCCGCATGGACGGGCTGCCTCGCGCGGTGGTGGAGGCAATGGCCTGCGGCCTTCCCGTCGTGGTCTATCGCGAGACGGTGCCCGGTGGCTTCTCCGAGGGTCAGCACGGTTTCATGGTAGGGCCGCACTCACTCCGGCCAGCGGTGGAACTGTTGATGCGCGACGAGGGGCTTCGGCGGACTATGGGCGCGCGTGCCCGCCGCCATGCCGAGACCCAGCACGGCCTGCCGGCGCTGGAGCGCGCGGCTCGGGCGTTCCTGGGCTTCCTCGCCACCGCTCCCGCGCGTGCGGCCACGGGCTAGCGCCGGGATGGTTAATCCGCGCTTCGGGCGGATCGTCTTCACGGGCGACGTGCTGCGCCCGGGGGAGGCGGGCTTCCGGCCTGCGCAGACCGAGAACATCCTCTGGTTTCACAGGCTGGTCCGAGCACAAGCCATGGCCGCGTCGGGATGCCCGGAGGAGGTGGTGACCTGGGGGCGCGGCATCGATACGCCTCGACTCTACGAGCTCTGGGGTGCGGAAAAGAGTTGGCGCGGCTGGGCGCAGGTCTTCGACGCGGGCTTCGTGCCCGAGGGCGTTGTCGAGGCAATGGAGCGGTGTTTTGGCGGCGCCGTAGTGGTCGGCTTCGAGCTGGCGGAATCGATGAAGCGCATCCTCAGCCTGCTCGGCATTCCCTTTCTCGATTTCAGCATCCATCCCGTGCGCTTCCTCGACGACGTGTTCTTTGCGGTGCAGACCAACGACGCCGCGGTTTTCGAGGCAATGCTGCCGGACCATGCCGAGGACGGCGCCTTCCTCGGCCCCGCCGGCCTCCTGGCCGCCTCCGCCCTCAAATTCCGCCCGGACCTGCGGGTGCGAGGCGAGGTGCTCCTTGTCGGCCAGACCCGGATCGACCGGTCGCTGGTTCGGGGTGGACGAGTTGTGGACCTATCGGATTTCGCACCCGCGCTGCGCCAAGTCGTCGGCGGTGACGGGGTGACCTTCAAGCCACACCCCTATGCCAACAGCGACTTCGGCGCCTTCTCGGCCGGGCTTTCTTCGCGCTCCATGCGAGTGTCCTACGAGAACATCTACGCGCTGATGGCCTCCGACGAGATTCGGCGCGTGGTGGGCGTCAGCTCCTCCGTGCTGCTGGAGGCGCGGTATTTCGGGCAGGAGGCCCATCTCCTCCACCAATCTCCCTTCGATATGCCAGCCCGCCGCGCCGATGCCGTGCCGGGCCAGCATCTGAGCGTGCTGGATGCCTGGGGCGAGACGGACTTTTGGCGCCGGGTGCTCGGTCCGCTCATGTCGGTCACGAGGCCGGACGGCATAAGATTCCGCCGCGCGCCAAATGCCCTGCGGACGTCTTTGCGGAACTTCTGGGGCTTCAACGAGCTATCGACCGACTTCCAGGTGGCCTTGGGCCGGCGTGGCGGGGAGACGGCGCGGGTGGGCTAAGGCAGAGCGCTTCGCGTGCCAAAGAATGCGTCGGCATGCCTGGAGACCTCATCTCCGGAATCTGAGGCTTCCCAAACTACCCAACGTCTCTGAATTTGGGTGCGCACGTAGTCGGGAACCGTTGGCGACCTACACGTCTGGTCTTATTGCGCCAGCCTCCTGCCTGCGCCGCTGACCTTGGTCAGTGTACACCTCGGCGGGACTTGGACCCGGGCTAGCCCGCAGCGCTGTCCAGCCGCCTCGCCTTTACGCTGCGGATCGCCAAGCCGAGCTGGCGGCTGTCGCGCCCGGCTGGATCCCTCACCAGCGGCCCCACCAGCACGAGACCGAGGTTAGCGCCCGGAACCTCAGCACCCTCCCACAGGGCTGAAAAAGTCCCGCGATGCGCCTCGCGCAGCGAGGCCGTCAGTTCAAGCGGTTCGCCATTGGCCAGGATTGTCAGGGAGTTCGGTCCGAATGCGTGGCGGAACGGCAGTTCGATATCGAAGTCGAGGGCGACGGTACCCGGGCCGAGATCGGGCACCACAACCGAAGCCACCGGGGACAGCCCGCTCCAGCGCCAACTCTCGCGCCCGCGGCCCTCGGCGGAATGCCAGCCGAACCCCACGAAGTCGGCGTCCGCAGCATGGATTTCGATGCTCGAAGGGGGAGGGGGAGGGTTGGTCCCGCGGTCCTCTGGCATGTGGCGGAGGGGGTCGATGCGTAGCCAATCGCCGCGCTCGCGTCGCGTCTCGGTGGCGGCCTGGCGCGCGGCCTCGGCCTCGGCGGAGATGCGGCCAATTTCATCCACCAATCCCTCGAAGGCCTGACGCACGCTCAGCGGCAGGGCGGCCAGATCGGGGGCCAGCCGCTCGCGGATGCCATCGGCGCGGATCCGGGCGGCGGCGGCGTCCACGGCTGCCCCAGCCCGCTGCATGGCGGAGAGGTCCAGGCCGTCGCTGGGGGTCTCAAGAGGCATGGGAACTCCGAGGTCAGGCGGCGCGGGCGGCCGGGTCAGGCCGCTCGATGACCTGCCCGGTACGGGTGGGCAAGGTCTCATGCGGGGTGACGAAGGGGCGGACGAGGCTGCCGAGGGTGCGGCAGGCGGCCCGTGCTGCGACGGGGGAGAAATGGGTGCGCCCGAAATGGAAGGCGCCTTCGCCCAGCCGCCGACGGCGCGGCGCGTCGGCGATCAGCGCGCGCAGATGGGCGACGTACTCGGCGCGTGACCGGGCGATGAGGTAGGCGCGGCCCTCGCCGCCGCTCAGGCCGAAGGCGCCCTCCTCGGTCAGCACTGCGGGCAGGCCGCGGCAAAGGTATTCCACCGTCTTGATCTTCAGCCCGCCGCCGTAAAACACGGGATTGATGCCAATATCGGCAGCGTCGAGGAATTCACCGGGATCCTCTACCTCGCCATGCAGCACCAGGCCCGGAACCTCCACGCCATTCAGGCTGTCGCAGACCCGGCCGGCCACGTGCAGCGCGGCGCCGAGATCGGCGATAGCGGGCCAGACCTGGTCGATGAACCAGCGCAGCCCGTCCCGGTTCATCGGGCTGTCGCCGCCCAGGAAGCCGATCCGGCGGACCCGGTGCGCGATCTCGGGGAAGGGGCGGTCGGGGATGGTGTGGGGCAGGAGGAGGGCGCGGCCGGGCATGGCGCTGCGCAGCAGCGCGTGTTCTGCCTCCTGAATCGAGAGCACCTGCTCGAAGCCGTCCATGATGCCCAGTTCCTCGAGCGTCGAGATGCGGAGGAAGTGCTCGCGCTCGAAGTGCTCGAAATTGCGGGTGCGGAGGGACATGACGTCATGCGTGTCCAGCACCCGCATCGGCGGGGCGAGGCGGGCGTGTCGGACCCAGGAAAGCCTGATATATTCGGCGATGAGGACCGTGTGGCGCTCCTCGGCGAGCACCGCCTCGAGCACCTCAAAATGCGGGGCGTCGAAATGCCCGCGCTCGAAGGTGCTGAGGCGGAGCTTCGGCGGAACCGGCTCGGCGACGCGCCCTTCCGGGTCGCCCGGCGAGGAAAGGAGCTCTCCGCGGCGGCCGAGAATGCGGGCGGCGGCCTCCGCGTCGCCTGGCTGCAGCGGGCCGAGGAACAGGGTGTCCACATCCATCTCGCCGCGCATGGCGCGCAGCATGGCCGCGATCCGGGCCTGGTTCCCCAGGCTCTCCCGCCAGAAGGGGATGTCGGTCACGAGGAGGGCACGCGGGCGGGCGATCAGCACCTCCAGCGCCGCGCGGGAGCGGAAGGGGGCGATCTGGCGACGCACCTCCCGCGCGTAGCGGCCCGCCAGCGCCGCGCTTTCTCGCGCGACATCGCGGCGGAACCGTGGCTCGCGGGTCCAGCGGCGGGCGAGCGCGGCGGTGGAAGCGGCATCAGGGGCGGCATGGAACGCGGCGCGGGCGGGCAGGCCACGGAAGGCCTCGGCCGTGCCGATCACGGGCAGGCCGTAGGCAAGCGCCTCCACCGTCTTGATTTTCAACCCAGTGCCACCCTCATGCGGGTTCACTACAAGGTCGAGCCCCGCCAGGAAGTCCTCCGGCCGGGCCACGCCACCGACGGGCTGCAGGCCGGCGCGCGCCGGCCCGGCGAAGCGCGTGGCGCCACCCGCTACCCGCATCTCCCCGCCGAGCGCGGGTAGGCTGCCGGGATCGAGCGCCTCGAGGTAGCGGGCGAGGGCGTGGCCGTTCAGCGGGTTGCCGCTGCCCAAATAACCGATCCGCAGGCCCTCATGCGGGGCGGGGGCAAGCGGCTCGATGTCCGGCAGAAAGCCGAGGGTAACGACCGGGGTGGTCGTCATCTCCTCGAAGACCTGCCGCTCGTCGTCTTGGATGGCGAGGACGAGGTCGGCGCGGTCGAGGCCGCGTGCCTCCTCCTCGGGGGTGGTGTGGAAGAAGCCAACAGGCAGGCCCAGGTCCTGCAGGCGCAGGTGGCGGTCGGCAAAGACGTCATGCGTATCGAGGAGCTTCAGCGCGCTGGCGGGAAACAGTTCCAGCGCGCGGCTGAGGAAGACGTACTCGGCCAGGACCAGGTCATAGGTCCTGGTGGAGGCCAGATCCGCGATCTCGGCCTCGACATTTGCGGGAAACCAGTCGTCCAGCGCGAAGGTATCGCCCAGTCCCGGTGTCTCGGCGGTGCGATCGTAGGGGATGTGATGGAAGTCGTCCCAAGCGGCCGTCATCGCCGCCATGGCCTCGGCGGTAACAGCCTCTCGGGCGACGAAGGCGAATTCCACCCGATGCCCGAAGCCCTGCAGAGCCCGGAGCAAGGCATGGATGCGCTGGCGGTTGCCGGCATCCTGCGGATGCGTCGGCGTCGGTGAGATTACAAGGCAGCGCATGGGCGAGATGGTCGGGGGTGACCTGTGGCATTGCGGGCCGGCGGGCCGGGCGGTTGGCAGGGATTGCCGCGGCGGGGCCGGCGAAGCAAGGGCTGCGGCGGCCCAGGATAGGCGGGCCGGGGGGATCGCGGTCAAGCCGGGCCTTCCCCGACCACGGCGAGACCCGATGGCGCGTCTGTCATCGCGTCCCGCTTGTATGCTGCACTGCAACGTATATCTAATGCGGCCCCCGAAGAGATCCGGCAGCCCCTATGTATTTCGAGTTCGGACAGACCCTTCAGGCGGGCTTGGACTGCGCCGGCGACCTGAGCCCGGACCAGGGAGCCGTCTTCGGCTGGGTGCGGCATCCGGCCGATATGGCTCTGACCTTGAGGGTCGAGGGCAGGCCGGGCGAGCCGATGCCGACCCTGCTGCTGGACCTGCATCCCCGGCGGGACGTGGACCTGCCCGAGGGCATGGCCGTGTCCGGCTTCAGCCTTCTGCACGATATTCCGCGCGATGCGCCCGGGCGTCTCCTCATCATCGGGATTGAGGGGCGCGAGGTGGCGATCGACCTCCTCGCCTATGAGCTGCCCATGGATGTGGAAGCGGTGACGCTGAAGCGGGAATGGGGCGCGACGTTCCAGCTTCTCCGTGCCTCTGCACTCGACCCGGCCCAAATCCAGACTCTCACCGCGGAGGGCCGGCCACTCGGCATCTTCCAGGGCTGGCTCGACCGGCTGCCGCGTCTTGAGGGTAACTCCGAGTGGTTCATGGACTTCCGCCGGGTCTCCGCCGTCCTGTTGCCAGATGGAGAGCTGACGGTCTCGGGCGCCTTCAACCAGCCCTCACCAGAAGGTGGTCGTGCGACCATCCTGGCCTGCGCGTTGGTGCATCGGCCGGATGCCGGACCCGAGGTGGTGCCCTTGCTCGCCGAACGGTATGCGCCTCTCGACGGTGGGTTCACCCTCTCCGGCTGGGTCCACGCACCGGAGGGGATGCCGCCGGGGACGCGGGTAGAGGCTGCTGTACAGGTTCGGCGGGACAGCGAATCCTGGTGGTTCCGGGCTGAGGCGGCGCCGGCGACCTTGCCGGAGTTCCTCGCAACCCTGTCTCTCACCGGGGTGGACCTCTCGGGCCCGGACCTGGCCGCGCTGCATGGTTGGATGCGCGCGGGGCTGGAGGAGCGCGGCGAGGCCCTGCGCGGCACCCTTGCGTCTCTCGGCCTCGCTGGCGCTCCGGCACGGCCGGGCGGGACGGCCCTGCTCTTCGACGTGAAGGACGAATACGCCGCCCGCGTGCTGGCGCTTCTGGCTCCGCAGCTCGAGGCCCGGTTCGGGCGGATTGTGCTGAGTGGCACGGCAGCCGCCGGGGCGGCGTCCGCGCTGATGCGGCGCGGGCGGCTGGACGTTGCGGTGGCGGGCGACACGCGCGACGCGCTGCAGACCGCGCTTTACGGAGCGGGCCCGCTGGCCTCCTTCGACGTGGCACCGATCGACACGGCAGCGCTGGTCGATGCCGCGATCGAGGGCAATCCGGCGCGGCTGACCGCCAATGCGCTCTCGGCGGAGCGGCTGGGCTTGATCGAGGCGCTGCACGGCCTGGCCGGCGTCGGCGAGATGGATGCAACGTTGCGGCGGGTCGTGGCGCTCATGGCGGGGGCGGATGCATCTGCCCTGCCCGTGCCGGGCGCTGCCGGCGGCCGGGCGGATGCGATCGGCGGGCTGATGGCCGAACATCTGCGCGAGCTTTGGGAAATGGTACCGGTCTCAGGAACGCCGCGATGAGGAATCCGCCGATGAGGAACCCCTCGGTCTGCGTCGTGTCGCACGCGCATCCGGATTTCTCGAAGGGCGGCGGCGAGACCGCGGCCTATCGCCAATACCAGACGCTGGCTGGGGAGGGGTGGGATGCGCGATTTGTTGCGGCCATCGAGCTGCCGGGCGGGCAGTCCCCCTCCGACCGCGGGGAGGCTTTCGCTCGCTACGGAGAGAGCGAGTATCTCTATGCCGTCGGCGGGATGGAGGATGACCGGCTCTGGTGGCGCAATGCCGAGGAGCGGCGCGCCCTGGTGCGGCTGCTCGCGGGCATGGGGTCCGACGTCTATCACTTCCACCACTACTGGCGCGTCGGGCTGGACCTGATCGCCGAGCTGGCGGAGGCGCGACCGGACGCGCGCATGGTGGTGACGTTGCACGAGATGCTGGCCATCTGCAGCCATCACGGCCAGATGATCCGCACCCGCTCGCGCGAGCTGTGCCGCAAGGAAACCGCGCAGCGCTGCCTGCAGTGCTTCCCTGACCAGGATCTGGAGCGGCTGCGGCTGCGCAAGGCCCTGATGCTGCAGGGGCTCCGGCGGTTCGACCAATTCGTCTATCCCAGCCATTTCGTGGCCGAGCGCTACCGCGCCTGGGGGCTTTCCCCCGATCGCGGGACGGTGCTGGAGAATTATCTTGGGGACGACCTGCTGGCAGTGCCCCGCGCCGCCAGGAACAGCGAGAGGTTCTCGGGCCGCTTCGCCTTCTTCGGCCAGCCAACCGAGTTCAAGGGGCTGGACGTCCTCATCCCGGCCTTCGCCGCGGCGTTGGCCGAGAATCCCGATCTTGGCCTGACGATCTACGGCGCGACCGAGGCGGAAGCGCTGCGCTTCTTCCCCCAGCTCGACCGCCCGATCGAGGCCGCCGCGGACCGGCTGACCTTCGCCGGGCGCTACGATGCCGCTGATGTGCTGGGGCTGATGTCCTCCACCGGCTGGGTCATCATGCCCTCGATCTGGTGGGAGAACTCGCCCGTCGTCATCCAGGAGGCCCGGCGCGCCGGCACGCCGCTCATTGTCTCCGGGATCGGGGGCATGGCGGAGAAGGTGCAGGACGGGGTGGACGGGCTGCATATCCGCGTCGGCTCCGCCCCCGACCTCACGCGGGCGATGCTGGACGGTGCGGTGCCGGAGCACCACGCCCGACTCTCTGCGAGCCTGCGGGACGTGATCGGGCGAGAGGAGTTCGTGAACGCACTGCGCGGCATTTACGCCGCGGACGAGCAGGAAACGCTGCGCGTGGCCTGAACGACGCCTCAGGAGCGCGGTTGGTTATTTCCGTACGCGTCCAAAAAGGTATAACAACCCTGCCCCAGCCACGCGGGGCGCCGCCACGGGCGGGGCATGCCGTACCTTGGAGGCGAGGTTGAGAGAGGTCGCGTTTGAGGAGAGGTCGGTCGTGCCGCTCCGCAACCCACATGCGTCTGGCCCGGCGCGGTTTCGCGCGCTTCCGGCATTCAAAGTGTCCATTCGCCTCCTCCTCGCCGCAACAGCGGTTCCGGCCGGAGTCGCACTGCTCTTCCCGGCCGCTCCGGCCTTCGCCCAATCGCTGGTCAGCCAGCCCGCGCTGCCGCTGCTGAACGGAGCCCCGGCCTCTCCGGCGCCAGCGATCCCGCCGCTTGTCGTTCCCGCAGCAGGCAGCACGGCTTCGTCCCAGCCCCGGACCACTCCCGCTGCGCCGCTTCCCACGGCGCAGAACCCGGCCGCGTCGGCCCCTGTTTCTCCGGGGCTGCCGCCGATCGCATTTTCGGCCCAGCCGGCAACCCCGCCGCCTGCCGCCCCGGTGCCCTCGGCCGCCCTGCCGCCGGTTGGGCAACCGGCCGGGCCGCCCCGAACTGCGAGCCGCGGTTCTGCCATCCTGCTCGACCAGGCGAACTACTGGAGTGCCCAGGGCCGCCCCGAGCTCGCGCAGCAGGCGCTGGAGCGGCTGCTGCTCGTCGAGCCCAACAATCCCGACGTGCTGGCCACCGCCGCGGAGGTCTCCGCCCAGAACGGCGAGCGTGCCCAGGCCGAGGCCTATGTCGCGCGGCTCAACCAGCTCGCGCCCGGCACGCCGGCCGCCACCCGGGGCGCGGCTTCGCTGCGAATCGCAACCGTCGACCAAGCCGCGCTTTCCGAGGCCCGGCGCCTCGCTCAGGCCGGCCAGCGTGAGGCGGCGGTGCAGCGCTACCGCGACTTGTTCCCCAACGGGGAGGTGCCGGATGTCTACGCGGCCGAGTACTACCAGACGCTCGCCAGCATCTCGCTCCAGAGCTTCTTGGAAGCGCGCGCGGCCACGGAGGCGGTGCTTGCGCGGAGCCCCGAAAACCGGCCGCTCCAGCTCGCCTATGCGACGATGCTGACGACGCGCGAGACGACCCGACCCGAGGGCATCGAACGACTTCGCGCCCTGTCCCGCTCACCCGACGTGGCGGGCAGCGCGCGCGCGGCTTGGCGGCAGGCGCTGCTCTGGCAAGGTCCGAGCGGCGAGACCTTCACTCAGATCGAAGAGTACCTGCAGGTTTATCCGACCGATCCCGAAATGGCGGAGAAGCTGGAGGAGGCGCGGACGTCGGTGCAGGACCCGATGGCCGCGACCCGCATGCAGGCCTACGAGGTGCTGTCCACCAACCAGCGCGAGGCCGAGCGCCTGTTCGAGCAGGCGATTGCGGCCAATCCAGACGACGTGGATGCCATTGTCGGCCTTGGCCTGATCCGCCGTTCTCAGCGCCGGGAGGCGGAGGCCAAGCAGTTGCTCGACCGCGCGACCGCGCTGGTGCCAGACCGGCGCGACGATTTCCTGCGCACCATGGGCTATGTGAGCCCCGAGGGTGTGCCCTATCCCGAGGTCGGGTCCTACGCCTCCGGCCGGGGTGGCCGCGGTGCGGCCGGTGCCGCCACCGCCGGCTTGCGTGGCGGACGCGGCAGCAGCGGAACGGGCACCGGACCTTCGGTAGAGGCCTGGCGGGCGCTGCAGCGCGGCGATCTGAACCGGGCGGAGTCGCTGGGCCAGCGCCTCGCCCGCGGCACGGCGGCCGAGCAGGCCGATGCTGCGAACCTTCTCGGGCAGATCGCCCTTCGGCGCCGCGACTACGGTACGGCCGAGCTGCGCTTCCGCGAATCTCTGAGCCGTCGGCCGAACCAGACGGACGTGCAGGCCTCCCTCTACGGCGCGCTGGTGCAGCTTGGCCGATTCGATGACGCGGACCGCTTCGCCCAGCAGAGCGGCTTTCGCCCCACAACTGGGACCGACGGCCTTCGCTCGGATGCGTTGCGGAATCGTGCGCAGCGGGAAGCCGATGCGGATCAGCGGATCGCGCTGCTCCGCAGTGCGCTCGCGGCCCAGCCGGACAGTATCTGGGCGGCGCATGACCTTGCCCGGCTCTTGAAGGCACGTGGCCAGCAGGCCGAGGCGCGGCGGCTGGAGGGAGAGCTAGTCCGCCGTGGCAGCACGGACGCGCTCTACGCCTCCGCACTGCTTTCGGAGTATGACGGGCGGGTCGCAGAAACAGTCTCACGGCTGAGCGCCATCTCGCCGGCCGCGCGCAACCCCGACATCAATACGATGCTGGAGCGTAACCGCCGTTCTCTGGAGGTGCTGCGGCTGGAGGTAGCGGCTCGCGGCAACCCGTCCTCGCCCGCGGCTCAGCGCCTGGTCGCTCTCGCCGCGCAGCCGGATGAGAGCGGCGCCACTCAGGCGGCCGTGCTCCGCGCCTTCGGGCGGCTCCGTCAGTCCGACAACCTGGAGGCGGCCCGCCGCGCTGCGAATCCGGAGGGTCCGGCGACCCCTGGGCCTGCCAAAGCCGCCATCGCCGCCGCGCTTCTGGATGCCGGGCGCGAGCAGGCGGCAGACGGGGTGGCCCAGCGCGCGGAGCGCGATCCGCGTCTTGCCGAGGATGTGCGCCGCACCGTCGCTGCCTCCGTCCGCCCGGCGTCCGTGGCCGGCACGCTGCCGACCACGTCGACCGAGAACCCGCAGAACTGGCGTGCGCAGCTCTCGCTGGCGCGGGTCTATGCCGGCTCGGGCCGCGGCCCCGAGGCGACCGAGCTGGCCGAGGCGGTGCTCCGCCAAAACCCGGACAACGTCGAGGCGCGCTCAGTGGCCGGTGAGGTGGCGGTGGTGCGCGGGCAGACCGCGCGGGCAGAGCAGCTGCTCTCCGAAGGCCGCGCCCGGCGTGCCGACGAGTTGCAAATGGCGCTCCTGGAGGCACGAATCGCCCGCTCGCGGGACGATCAGGTGCGGGCCCGTCGCGCGCTGGAGGCCGCGGCACGCCTTCGGGGCGAGCAACTGCGTGCCGCCAATCCCTGAGGCGGTGCCGGTTCCCCGCCCCCAACCAAGGATGCGCATGTCTCCGCCCCGCTTCCAGGCACTTTGCCTGAGCCTGATCGTCGGCTGCGCCGTCCTCGGTGCGTCCGGCGCTGCCCGGGGACAGCCGATGCTGTACGAGCAGCGGCTGCCTGAAGGTTTCGCCTTCGTGCGGGTAGCGAGCGCGCTGCAGGGCACGGCGGTGGTGCGGCCCGACTTCCGTGACCCGGTCAATCTGGGAGAGGCTGGGGCGGATCGGGTCAGTCCATATTTCGTTGCCGAGGACGTCGCGAAGCGGCCGGTAAGGTTTCAGGTAACGCTGGGCGGTACCACCACCGAGGTGGAGGCCGAGATCAAGGCCGGCGGGCTCAACACCGTGCTGTTTCAGCGGGAGGGCAGCCGGGTAGTGGCAACCGCCATCTCCGATCAGGGCGAGTACAATCAGACCCGGGCCCGCGTTACCTTTTATAACGCCGTCCGGGGATGCGGCGGCGGCGCGTTGACGCTTGAGCCCTCCGGCCAGGCGATTTTCTCGCGCATCGCGTCGGGTACGGGGCGCACGCGCAGCTTGAATCCGGCTCAGGCCGTGGTGCGGGCCGGCTGCGGCACGCAGCGGACAGCGCCGGTCGATCTCGGCAGGCTTCAGGCCGGTGGGCTTTACAGCGTGTGGCTGATGGCGCCGGCCGGGCAGCCGGTGGCCTTTCTTGTGCAGGACCGGATTGCACCGCGATGAGCAAGCGCCTCCTTCGCCTTCCGGCCCTGGGTCTCTCTGCCGCGCTCGCCCTTTGTGGCCTGTCTGCCGTGCCAGCGCCTGCGCTGGCCCAGGAGGTTTGCGCCTCGATTCCTGCGCGCAATCCGGCGCCAAAGGAAGCGCTGCCCGCCTTTCTGGAGGAGGCGCATTGGCGTGCCCGGGTGGCGGAGCTGGGGCGGCTGACGCCGGCCGACTACTCGCGCGCGCAGATCGTCTTCCTGGGTGACTCCATCACCCAGGGCTGGTTTCCGGTAATTTGGGAGCAGTTTTACGCCCATCGCGCCGCCCTCAATCTTGGCGTCACCGGCGACTTCACCCAGGGCATGCTGTGGCGCCTGCAGCAGGGTGGGCAGTGGCCCTCGACGCTGCGGCCGAAGATCGCGGTTCTGCTGATCGGCACCAACAATGCGCTCAATGCGCAGAAGCCCGAGGACACGGCGCTCGGCGTGGCGGAAATCGTGCGGCTCATCCGGCAGAAGTCGCCGGGCACCAAGGTGTTGATCGTAGGCATCCTGCCGCGTGGGCCGGATGCGACTGACCCGGCGCGCCGCGCCAATGTCCGGGTGAACGAGATGGTCGCGCGATGCGCCGACAACCAGACGGTTTTCTTCACCGACCCCGGCGGCATGCTGGTTGATGGGCAGGGACGGCTTTCGGACCAAATGGCGTATGACCGGCTGCACCTGACCTACGTAGGCTACGCCGTGCTCGCCGCTGGGCTGGAGCCGTCGATCCGCTACCTGCTGGCGCGCTGAACGGGCGGCGCGGCCCCAGGGCCGGCTACCGAGTGTTCACCGGTGCTGGGCGGCTGCGCGTATTTCCGGCATCCGCGTGATCTGCTCCGCCAGCGCCGTCGCATAGGCGCGGTAGCCCTCCACCGTGTGGTGCGTGCCGTCGAAGGTCGGCCACTCGCCGGGGCGCGAAAGCTTTGTGCTGTCCAGATAAGTGCAGGGCGCGACGGATCGGGCGAGGAGGGTGCTCACCTCCTGCACCCGGGCAAAGGTTTTCAGAAAGGGTCCGCCCTCCGTGCCCCAGGACGGCCCGACCCAGATACAGGGGATGCCGATGCGACGGATGCGGTCGGTCAGCGACGCGGCATCCTCGCGGATCGCGTCGGCCGGCGTTGCGGGAGAGGCGTAGCCGGCCATGGTGTCGCCCATCGAGACGAGGATCATGTTCGGGCGGTATTGCCGTATCAGCTCGTCGATCGGAGTGACGGCTACGGGCGCTCCGATCCGTCCCTCAAGCCGGCTGCGCTGCAGTCGCCTGGTCGTGCCGCAGGAAGCCGGGCGGGAGGAGAGCCAGATGCTGGCCGGCGAGCCGCAGGCCGCAAAGGAGTTTACTGTGGCACCGCGCGCGATCAGCTGGTCCTGCAGGGCGCCAGCGAGACTCTGCTGCGAAGCCCAATGGCTATCCCCGAGCACCAGGAGCGAGAGGCCGACGAGCGCGGACTGAATGGGATCAGCCACCTAGCGCGAGCTTCGGGCGGGAGCCTGCCGGCACGGTTTGGGTCAACATCCCGGCGAACTCACCAGCGCGCCAGGAACTCGCGCTCAGCCTGAGTGAGCGGCTGCGCGACCACGCGCTCCGGGATCTCCCAGAGCACGAGCTTCGGCGGCGACTCCCGGAAGGTCTCGCCCGCGAAATAGGCAGACGCACTGCCGGCAAAGCCGCCGCCCGCCGTGGCCGCGTTCAGCACAGTGCTCCGGAGTGCCTCCTGGAGCGCGCCGTGGAAGTTGGCATTGACCGAATAGGAGGAGCCGATGAGCGCGACCTCGGGCACTGGCGTTTCATCGAGCAGGCCGCCGCCGCCCGTCTCCGGGGCCACCGTGCGCTCGAGGCGTTGGCGATCGGGGTCGGGGCGAAGCGCGTTCGGCACGCGGTCGAGGCTGGTGATTCGAAGCAGGTCACCCGGCCCGTCCGTCTCCTCCGGCGCGGCGATGGTGCGGAAGGCCTCGGCTCGGGCGAGCGGGGCTTCCCGCAGTGCCTCGGCAATGGTGGTGGCGGCGGCCTTCGCGCCGTCCTGGCTCCAATGCGTGTCGGTGCGCCAATAGGCACCCCCGCGTGCTTCCTGCGCTGTGAGCGCGGGGAGAAGAAGGATGGGATCGACGCGCTGCGCACGGAGCGCGGCGGCAAAGGCCGCGTAGCGCTCCTGCGCCTGCGCGGACCAGGGCGCGCCGCAGAGCTCTGCGGATTTCACGCGCGCCTTGTCCGGCACGATCGCGACCACCAGCTGAATGCCTCGCCCGGCCAGCGCGTCACGCACGCGGCGCACACCCTCCGCACGGGCCGCCATCGCGGCCTCCGGCTCGGGCCACGGGCGCAGCTCCTCGGTGAGGAAGAGCGTGTCGTTGCAGCCGACGCGTACCTGCGGCCCGCCGGAGCGGAACAGCGCGTAACGGAATACTCCGCCCGTGGCGCGCAGCAGCGGGTCTGCCGGAAGCTGATGGGCCATGACGTAGTTCACGGCCCCGGTCAGCTTGCCGGAGAGGAAAGACTCCACGTTCAGCACCGGCCCCAGCCGCTGCTGTCCCGGCGCACTGGCAATGGCCGCCACGCCCTGCCACGCCCCGAGGGCGAGCAGGACGACCGCGGCCGCCCCCTGCAGCTTCGCTGCGGTGCTGAGCCCTTTCCAGGAGGTCTCGCTCATCTGCGTCTTCTCAGAACTGGAAGTAGAGGAAGGGAACGGCCGCGCGGCTGTACAGCAGCACGATGCCCAGCAGGAACCCGAGCAGCGGCCCGACGACCCAGAGCGCGCGCCAGACGGCACCCATCGCTTCCGGCGGCCGCAGGAAGGGCAGCCGGGCGCCGAGCAGGGGAAGATACACGATCACCACGGCGATCAGCATCGTCCACCACTGGTCGGGCGTCACTTGCCAGGCCAGGGCGTCGCTGAGCGGCGCACCGTTGAGCCCGACCATCCCGCCATACATGGTCGCGGCATTGCCGCTGTCATGCGCTCGGAAGACTACCCAGCCGATGACGGCGGCGAGCATGGTGAGCAGGTTGCCTACGATCCAGGGCATGGGCTTGTTGCCCGCCTGCTGCCAGAGCCGATGGATCGCGAGCAGGCCGCCATGCCAAGCTCCCCAGACGATGAAGGTCCAGTTTGCGCCATGCCACAGCCCGCCGATCACCATGGTTAGGAACAGGTTCACATAGGTGCGGAACGCGCCCTTCCGGTTCCCGCCAAGTGAGATGTAGAGGTAGTCGCGCAGGAAGCGCGACAGCGTCATGTGCCAGCGCTGCCAGAAGGACTGAATGCTGCCCGCGAGATAGGGATGGTTGAAGTTCTCGGGGAAGTGGAACCCGATCATCAGCGCCAGGCCGATTGCCATGGCGGAGTAGCCGGCAAAGTCGAAATAGAGCTGCAGCGTGTAGGCGATGGCGCCGGTCCAGGCATCCGCCAGCGTCGGGTTCGGCAGGGCAAAGGCGGCATCGGCTACCAGAGCCACCGTGTCCGCCAGCACCACCTTCATCGTGAAGCCGGTCATGAAGCGCCGCGCGCCCAGGCCGAACTGCGCCAGCGTGTGCGGGCGCGAGACCAGCTCGTCCTTGATCTCGGCGTAGCGGACTATGGGGCCGGCAATGAGCTGGCTGAAGATCGCCTTATAGGTGGCGTAGTCCAGCAGCTTCTTCGTCACTGGCACGGTCCCGCGCCAGATGTCCGTGAGGTAGGAGACGGACTGCAGGACGTAGAAGGACAGGCCAATCGGCAGGATGATCTCGGTCCACGCGACCGGGGCGAGCCCGAACGAGGCCCTGATATCGTTGAAGGCCGCGACGCCGAAGTTGGCGTATTTGAAGTAGGCCAGCACGCCGAGATTGCCGAGCAGGCCGATGACGAACAGCCAGGTGCCCTGCCGGGTCTTCGGCCCCACCTGGTCCATCCATCGGACGGTGTAGAAGGTGAAGAGCGTGCAGAAGACGAGTAGCGCCAGGAAGTCCACCCGCCACCAGGCGTAGAACCCCCAGGACAGGATAAGGATCGGCCAGTTCCGGTGCCGGAAGGGTGTGAGGAAATAGGCCGCGAAGAAGATCGGCAGGAAGAGGCAGAGGAATTCGAAGGAAGCGAAGATCATGGCGCGTGCGCCCCGCTCACGCAGCCGGTCCGGCCGCGCGCTGGCTGCCTGTCAGGGCCGTCCACCGCCGTCATGCTCATCCCCCATCGACATCGGCGCGGACCGTCCTGGAGCCGCGCCCGTTTCGGCACGCCCGACCTTCCCCCCGGAAGGCCGGACATGCCGTTCAGTGTAATCTAGTGACGCTGTGCGGCGGCCTGGACTTCCGGCATTTGCGCGATCGTCTGGGCGAGCGCGGTGCCGTAGGCGCGGTATCCATCCAGCGTGAAATGCTGCCCGTCGAAGGTCGGCCACTCCCCGGGGCGGGATAGCTTCGTGCTGTCCACATAGGCGCAGGGCGCGACGGACTGGGCGAGGAGGGCGTTCACCTCCTGCACCCGGGCGAAGCTCTTGAGAAACGGGCCGCCTTCGGTGCCCCAGGCTGGGCCGATCCAGACGCAGGGGATGCCCAGCCGCTTGATGCGGTCCGTGAGGGCCATGACCTCCTCGCGAATACTGTCCGACGGCATCTGGGGCTGGACATAGCCTGCGATGGTGTCGCCCATGGAGACGGCGATGAGGTTCGGCCGGTACTGGCGCACCAGCTCCTCGATCGGAACCGTGCGGGCGGCAGAGCCGGTGCGGTTCTCGATGCTGGCGCGCTGCAGTCGCTGGGCCGTGCCGCAGGAGGCGACGCGTACCGAAAGCCAAACGCTCGGCGGCGAGCCGCAGGCAGCAAAGGAGTTCACCGTCGCGCCGCGCGCAATCAGTTGGTCCTGCAGGCTGCTGACAAGATAGCCCGCCGTTGCCCAATGGCTGTCACCGAGCACCAGGAGTGAGAGGCCGGCAAGGGCAGACTGCATTCGGGACAGCTCCAGCGCCGCTTCAGCCTCATGCCTCGGGCGCAGAGCCGCGATCTAGAGCAATATACAAAGCTGCTGCAACGGCGTCGGGAAAATGAGACGGGGCTGCACGTACGTCCCGCTGCCGAGCGTTACGCTGGGGCAACACCTGCCTGTTCGGCAGGCAGCGGCGATGCCGGATCCACGAGTGCGTTCGTTCCACCATCCGAAATCCCGAGATCGGTGGGATGCGGGCCGGGATTGCAGGCGAGCGAGATGCCGGTGATGCCCCGGAACACGCGGAAGGGTGGGCTCCAGTCCATCACCGAATCCGCGGCCTCGCGCAGGCGGGCGAAGGCGGCTGCCGTCTCGGCAGGCGGTGTCTCGGCCAGCAGGCCCGCGATGGGTAGGGGTAAGACCGAGACAGCCTTGCCGCCGCGCGCGACCGCCATCCCACCGCCCACGGCGATCAGGGCGTTGGCTGCCGCAGCCATGTCGGCCGGGTCGCGGCCGAGCACGAGGAGGTTGTGATTGTCATGCGCGATGGTGGTGGCGACCGCGCCGCGCGGCTCGCCCCAGCCACTCGCCAGGCAGACCACGGGCGCGGGGTCGCGGCGGCCATGCCGGTGGAGGATGGCAATGAGCGCGTGACCGGGCGGAAGCTCGGCCACGCCGTCGCGCACATTCACCTCGGCCTCGGCCCAGTGCACCACCCGGGCACCGCCCACCACGGGCAGGCGCGCGGTGCCGTTGGTGATTCCAAGCGGGCGAAGGGCGAAGGCGCTGGCCGGCTGCGGCGGGATGCGGACGGTGTCGCGGGGGGAGTCGGCCGGCAGGGTGCGCGGGATCGGTTCCAGCATCGCGCCGGCGCGCGCGACCAGCCTGCCCGCGACGTAGACGCGCTCCACGACCATTCCGGGCAGGTCCGACAGCACGGCGATCTCCGCCCGGCGCCCGGGGCCGATCAGGCCGATGTCATCGCGCTTGAGGCGCAGGGCCGCGTTGAGGGTTGCCATCTGCAGCGCGTGGATCGGAGGCAGGCCATGGCCGACGAGGCGGGCGAGAGTGTCGCGCAGGCCGCCCTTGGCCACCAGCTCGTCCGGGAAGACGTCGTCGGTGCTGGCGACGAGCGTGGCGGGCAGGGAGGGAAGGGCGTTGATGGCCGCGACCACCCCGGGCAGCACCGCGTCGTGGCTACCGCGCAGCTCGATGGTGAGGCCGGCCCGCAATTTTTCGAGGAAGTCTGCGGCGCCCATGATCTCATGGTCCGAGGTGACGCCGGAGGCGGCATAGGCCTGCAGCGCGGGGCCGGAGAGGTCGCGGGCATGGCCGTTGACGTTCTTCCCCGACGCCAGGCCGGCTCCGACGATGCCCTCCATCCGCGGAGTGCCAGCAAGGATGCCGGCCATGTCCATGACCTCAGCGACGCCCGAGACCTCGGGCCAGGACAACATCTCGGCCATGTCCGCCGGCCCGATCTCGGCGCCGGCGAGTTCCAGCCCGGGCGCGGAAGGGACGCAGGAGGGAGCGGCGACGAGGACGCGGAGCGGGAGGTTGCGCGACCTCTCCACCGCCCAGCGCACCCCGGGCACGCCGAGGACGTTCGCCAGCTCATGCGGGTCCCACACGGCGGTCAGTGTGCCGTGGGGGACGACGACCGATGCGTAATCGGCCGGGGCCATGAGGGAGGATTCGAAGTGCAGGTGGCTGTCCACGAAGCCGGGCGTGAGGAAGCGGCCGGTGAGGTCGTGGATCTCCGTCGCATCGGCGCGCTTGCCGGGCGGGTGGACGGAGGCGATGAGGCCGCCGGTGATGCCGATATCGGCGGGACGCAGCTCGCCCAGCGCCACGTCCACCACCGTGCCGCCGGTGAGTAGCAGATCGAGTGCCACCTCGCCCCGGGCGGCGCGGATCGCGGCGCGGCGGGTCTCGGTGGTGATCGGGCCGTCGATCACGGCGCGCGGCCAGCGGACTGGATGCCCGCGGATTGGGCGAGGGTCATCTCATCCGTCCGCGCCTCATAGGTGACGCCGCGGCGCATGGCCCAGGTGTTAACCTGAAAATACAGGGGGATGAGGGCGGTCTTCTCCCGGATCGCCTGACGCGTCGCCTCGCGAGTCAGGCGGGCGCGGGTGTCGTTGTCCATGGTCTGTCGGGCCTGCTGGATCAACGCATCGACCCCAGCGTCGCGGAAGCGGCCGCGATTGGCGGTTCCCAGTCCCAGCGCGGTGTCCCAGCCGTGCACTTGAGTTTCCAGCATCCCCAGCACCTCCGGGTTAGGGGAGAAGCCGGCGAGGTTGACGCTGTAGCGCAGCCCCGCCGCCTCGCTGAGCCACAGCCCGCGGGGCTTGGTTTCGACGGTGGCGGTGATGCCCAGCCGCGTCCACATCTGGGCGATGGCCTGCACCACCTGCTCGTCATTCACGAAGCGGTCGTTCGGCCCGTTCACCTGCACAGCGAAGCCCTGCGGGTACCCGGCCTCGGCCAGAAGCTTGCGGGCTGCATCGAGGTCCAGCGCTTCGGCGGGGAGGTCGGGGGAGGTTCCGAAATATCCGGGCGGGCCGAGGTCGCCTGATGGCAGCGCCTGGCCGCGAAGGATACGCTCGGCCAGCGCCTGGCGGTTGATGGCGAGGGAGAGGGCGCGACGCACGCGGGCATCGCGCATGGGATTGGGCAGGGGGGAACCATCCTTCCCCCGAACGAAGGGGCTGGTCTCCCGGTCGCTGTCCAGGGTGAGGAAGATAAGGCGGTTGGAGGGGCTCTCGCTCGTCGTGTACCGCTGATCGGCACGGAACCGCTCGAACTGCTCGGGTGGGACGATCTCTATCAGGTCCACATCGCCCGCATTCAGCGCGGCGACGCGGGAGGCCGCGGCGGCGATGGGGCGGAACTCCACGCGCGCATAGGCGGGGGCGGGGCCGTGGAAATCCGGGTTCCGCGCCGCGACGAAGGGGCTGCCGGGCTGCCAGGAGACGTGACGGAAGGGGCCGGTGCCGATCATGGCGCGGCCGGCATTGTAATCCGCCGTGGTCGCCGTCTCCCCGTGCTTCTTCGAGACGATCATCACCAGGGCAAGGTTGTTCGCCAGCAGGGGCGTAGGCACGCGGGTGCGTATGCGCATGACGCCGCCGCCCGCATCCTCGACCGCCGTCACCACGCGCGTCGCGTAGCCGAAGGAGGAGGGGGAATTCGGCACGTTGCCGGCACGCTGGATGGTGAACGCCACATCCTCCCAGGTCACCGGCGCGCCGTCGTGGAAACGGGCCAGGGGGTCGAGGGTGAACTCCCAGGTCAGGTCGTCCACCACACGCCAGGCGCTGGCAATGGCCGGGCGCAGCTCCTGCCGCGCGTCCTGCTGCACCAGCGGCTGGAAGACGTGGCGCGCAAAGGCGATGTTGGTGATGAGGCTGGCGTAGTGGGGATCCAAGCTGGTCGGGCCCGATTCGACGCCGATGCGGAGGAGATCCTGGGCACTGGCCGCCGCCGGGGTGGTGAGGGCGGCGGCAAGAAGGGCGGCGCGCAGGCGCATGCGGTAACCTCGGGGATCTGGGCGATGTCTGGTGGAGAGGGGGGCAAGCTGGCATGTTCGGCACACCCCCCGCAACGGAGCCTGCCCCATGCCCAGCGTCGAGGCCCTGGAGCCGCTCGCCCCTGCCATGACCGCTTGGCGACAGGACATTCACGCCCATCCCGAGCTGGGCTTCGAGGAGCATCGCACCGCTGCCCTCGTCGCGCGGGAGCTGCGGGAAGCCGGGATCGAGGTTACGGAGGGCATCGCCGGAACCGGCGTGGTCGGATCCCTGCGCGGCACCCGGCCCAATGGATCATTGGGCAATCGCGCCGTCGGACTGCGGGCCGATATGGACGCGCTGGCGATGACGGAGGCGACCGGTGCGCCCTATTCGAGCCGGGCGCCCGGGCGAATGCACGCCTGCGGTCATGACGGTCATACGGCGATGCTGCTGGGTGCGGCGAAGTGGCTGGCCGCCAACCGGGACCGGTATGCCGGGACAGTCCACCTCATATTCCAGCCCGCTGAGGAGTCGCGCGGCGGCGCGCAGGCCATGCTGGTGGAGGGGCTGTTCGAGCGCTTCCCGGTTGATGCCGTGTACGGCCTGCACAACCTGCCGGGGCTGCCGCTCGGCACGATCGCGGTGCCCAAGGGGGCGGTGCTGGCTTCCTCCGACACCTGGCAGGTCACCTTCTGCGGCCGTGGGACACATGGGGCGAAGCCGCATCAAGGCACGGATGCCACCTTGGCTGCCGCGCAGTTCATCGCCGCCCTGCAATGCATCGTGGCGCGGGAGCTGGACCCAATGCTGACCGGGGTGGTGAGTGTCGGCCATATGGCAGCCGGGAACCCTGAGGCGCCGAACGTCATTCCCGCCGAGGTCCTGCTGCGCGGCACCGCCCGCGCCCTCTCGGCCGGGGTTCGGGACCTGCTGGAGGCGCGGATCGGCAGCATCGCGCGCGGGATCGCGGCCACCCACGGGGTGGAGGTTGAGCCGGTCTACACCCGCCGTCTTCCGCCGACCGTGAACCACGCCGCTCAGGCCGCGATCATGCACGGTGCCGCCGCGGCGACCGTGGGCCCGGACGGTGCGCGCGACGACCATCCGCCTATCACGGCCGGGGAGGACTTCGCCTGCATGCTGGAGGCGCGTCCCGGTGCCTATGCCTGGCTCGGCACCGGCGACCCCGCCCATCCCGAGGGCTGGCACCACAATCCGCATTTCGACTTCAACGACGCCGCGCTCTCCACCGGCGCCGCCTTCCTCTGTGGCGTGGTCGAGGCGGAGCTGGGAGCGTGAGCGGTGTCCAACGCCGTCAGGTGATCCTGGATTGCGACCCCGGCACGGACGACGCCCTGGCGCTGTGGCTTGCCCTGGCCTCGCCCGAGATCGACCTGCGGATGGTGACCGTGGCCGGCGGAAATGCCGGGCTGGCACGAACGGCGCCGAATGCCTGCGCTGTGGTCGGGCTGGCGGGTTCCGTAGTGCCTGTCGTGCCAGGGGCCGACCGCCCGTTGCGGGGCGGCTTCGCGGGCGACGATGTCGTGCATGGGGCGGATGGGCTGGGCGGGGTGGTCCTGCCGCCCGGGCCGGAGCCGGTGCAGGCCGTGGCCGCGGATGCGATCCGGGCGCTGCTGCGCGTGGCACGGCCGGGCTCCCACACTCTGGTGGGTATCGGTCCCGCGACGAATTTGGCCCTGGCGCTTGCCACCGAGCCTGCGCTGGCCGACCGGGTGGCCGAGATCGTGCTGATGACGGGCGCCTGGGGGGAGGGGAACTGGACCCCTTCGGCCGAATTCAACGCGGCCAGCGATCCGGAGGCGCTGGACATCGTTCTCCGCGCCGGGCCCCCTGTGACGATGGTGACGCTGGACCTGACGATGCAGGCGCTCGTCACCCCCGCCCGGGTCGCTGCAATGCGCGCCCTGGGCGGCGGGGCCTGCCTCCGTGCCGCTTGCGACATCCTCGGCGCCGTCCCGCCATCCCGAAGGTTAGGCGGGAAGGGGCATGCGCTCCATGACCCCTGCGCGATCGCATGGCTTGTCGCGCCAGCGCTGTTCGAGGTGCGCCGGGTCGCCGCGGAGGTCGATCTCGGCCCCGGTCCCGGGCGGGGCCGCACGCATCTGGACCGATGGGGCCGCACCGGCGCTGCGCAGGACGTGACGCTGCCGGAGGTACTGGACGCGAACGGCTTCTTCGCCCTGCTGGGTACGCGGCTCGCGCGGCTTCCCTGAACCGGCCGCTACTCCGCCAAAGCGGACTGGGAGGCCTGGATCCAGGCAAGGATACCCGTGTCGAGCCCAGTGGTGTGCACCTGCCCGGCAAAGCTGGTGACAAGAAGCCGGCCCTCGATCCCCTCTCGAGCGAGGGCCTGGCGGAGATAGGAGAGCAGATAACTGGGCGAGACGCCGGTCTCGACGAGCATCGCGCCGGGCAGGCCCCAGTGACTCTCGCTCAACTGCCAGAGGGAGGCCTCGATCGCCTCCTCGCCACCGGCGGGAAGCTCGTGCATGACGAGGCATAGGGCCAATTTGCGATCCCCCTGGACATTCCCGATCTCTTTTCGAGGGTTGGGGCGGCGTCTAGAACAACCTGTCGCCCGCCCGCGGGAGCATCCCAGGGCGCGCGGCCGGGATCAAGCTGAACCGGAGGCCCAATGACCGAGATCATCGCCCATCGCGGCGGCGCCACTCTCTGGCCCGAGAACAGCATGACCGCGTTTCGCGGCGCGATTGCCGCCGGGGCAGATGCGGTGGAGTGCGACGTTCACCTGTCGGCTGACGGGGAGGCGATGGTGATGCACGACGCAACCCTCGACCGAACGAGCAACGGCCGCGGGCCGATCGCGGAGCGAAGCGCGGCGGAACTTGCGGAGGTGAAGCTGATCTCGGCGGGGGGGCAGGGGTTACCGCGCTTGTCCGACCTCCTCGCCCTGGTGGCGGCTGGAACCACCGGGCTTCAGGTGGAGGTGAAGGCAAATCGGCACGGGCGGCCGGACCCCGCCCTGCTCGCCCATACCCTGTCCGAGCTGGATCGCTTCGGCCTGCGGGCCCGGACGGAGATCATCGTGTTCGAGGCCGAGATCGCGGCGGCAGCTGTGCAGGCCGGGGGACTGCGGAACGTGGCCTGGCTTTTCGGGCCGACGACCCTCCGGCAGCTCGGAGTGAAGAATGTGGTGGCGGTCGCGCGGCAAGCTGGGGTCTCGATGGTGGAGACCCATGAGTCGGTGATGGACGAGGCGTTGCTGTCCGCACTGCGCGGGGCCGGGTTGCGGGTCGGCGCCTGGGCGGCGAACCGTGCGGATTCGATCGGGCGCATGCTGTCGCTGGAGCTGGATGCGATCGCCACGGACGACCCGGTGCTCGCCCTCGCCATGCGGAACGGCCGCTAGGCCAGTTTACGCGCGGCCCGGGCCTGCCTGGGGCGCGGCGCCACGGCCACTCGCAGAACGGTACTTGCCGGGGCCGCCCCGGGCCCGCATGCTTCCCTTAACGATAAGTCATAAGGGAGCGTCTGGGTGGGCGATCACGCGCCAATCCTGCAGGCGGAATCCGTGTCCCTGCGCTTCGGCGGAATCAGGGCGCTGACCGATGTGTCCTTCGCCGTGAACCGCGGCGAGGTATTCTCGATCATCGGGCCGAACGGCGCGGGCAAGACCTCCATGGTCAATTGCGTGTCGGGCCGGTATCGCCCGACCGAGGGACGAATCCTGTTCGACGGGGCCGACATCACGCGGGTGCGGCCGAACAAGCGCGCTGCGCTCGGCCTTGGGCGCACGTTTCAGAACCTTGCGCTGTTTGGGCATATGAGCGTGCTCGACAACATCATGGTCGGCCGTCATCACCTGCTGAAATCCGGCTTCCTCTCCGGCATGGTGTACTGGCTCGGCGGCGCGCAGCAGGAGGAGTTGGCGCATCGGCGCGAGGTCGAGGAGATCATCGACTTCCTGCAGATCCAGCACATCCGCAAGGCGCAGGCCGGTACGCTCTCCTACGGCCTGCGCAAGCGCGTGGAACTGGCGCGCGCGGTAGCGTTGCGGCCGAAGCTGATCCTGCTGGATGAGCCTATGGCCGGCATGAACCTCGAGGAGAAGGAGGACATGGCGCGGACCATTCTCGACCTCAACGAGGAGTGGGGCATGACCATCCTGATGATCGAGCACGATATGGGCGTGGTGATGGACATCTCGCACCGCGTGATGGTCCTCGACTTCGGTCGAAAGCTGACAGAGGGCCGGCCGGACGAGGTGATGGCGCATCCGGATGTGCGCCGTGCCTATCTGGGCGAGGATGACGCCGCGCCGGCCGAGACGGTGCCGGCATGAGCGGCGCCGAGGACACACTGCCGAAGCTGCTTCGGCGGAACGCGCGCGGGCATGGCGGTGAGGTCGCGCTGCGCGAGAAGGATCTGGGCATCTGGCACGCCTTCACCTGGGCGGAGTACGAGGCGCGGACGCGGGCCATCGCATTGGGCCTGCACGGGCTGGGGCTCGGACAGGGCGACGTTATCGGACTGATCGGCGACAATCGTCCGGACTGGGTGATGGGCGAGATTGCAGCCCATGCGATCGGGGCGCGCTCGCTCGGCCTGTACCGGGATGGGCTGGAGGAGGAGGTGGCCTATCTTCTCTCCCATGCCGGCGCGACCGCTGTGATCGCCGAGGATGAGGAGCAGGTCGACAAGCTGCTCAACATCGCGGAGCAGGTGCCGGGGCTGCGGCACATCATCTATTCCGATCGGCGCGGAATGCGGAAATATGACGATCCCCGGCTGCTGCCCATGGCGGATCTGGTCGCGCGCGGCGAGGCGGTTCACGCCGTCGACGCGGCGGCCTGGGACCGGCTGGTGGACGCGACCGATGGCGAGCGCACCGCCATCCTCTGCACAACCTCGGGCACGACGGCGCGGCCGAAGCTGGCCATGCTGTGCGGCCGCGCGCTGGTGCGGCATGCCGAGACCTATCTGGCTGCCGATCCCAAGGGACCGCGGGACGAGTATGTTTCCGTGCTGCCTCTACCCTGGATCATGGAGCAGATGTACGTCCTCGGCTTCGGGCTGGTCTCGCGCATGCGGGTCTCCT
This sequence comes from Roseomonas sp. WA12, assembly GCF_054165765.1. Taxonomy (NCBI): domain Bacteria; kingdom Pseudomonadati; phylum Pseudomonadota; class Alphaproteobacteria; order Acetobacterales; family Roseomonadaceae; genus Roseomonas; species Roseomonas sp. WA12. Next base: position 1,440,688 of record NZ_CM135108.1, read on the forward strand.
TCGTGGAAGAGCCGGAAACGATGATGGCCGACTTCCGCGAGATCGGACCGAGCTTCGTGCTTTTCGCACCCCGCGTGTGGGAGTCGCTCGCGGCCGAGGTACGGGCGCGGGTGATGGATGCCTCCCCGCTCAAGCGTCGGGCCTTCGAATGGGGCATGAAGCTCGGACTTGCGGCGCAGGCAAAAGGCGGCCGCTCGCGGCTCGCGGATTTCCTGCTGTTTCGCGCATTGCGCGATAGAATGGGATTCACACGTCTGACCTCGGCCGCAACTGGTGGCGCCGCGCTGGGACCCGATACCTTCCGCTTCTTCCAGGCCATGGGCGTGCCGCTGCGCCAGCTTTACGGCCAGACGGAGAGCCTGGGCGCCTACACCATTCACCGCCCGCAGGATGTGGACTTCGACACGGTCGGCATCGCCTTCCAGGGCGTGGACCTGCGCGTGCTGGATCCCGACCGCAATGGCGTGGGCGAGATCCTCACACGCCACGCCAACATGTTCGACGGCTATCATGGCGTGGAGGGGATCCCCGACATGCGCGAGGGCTGGCTGCACACTGGCGATGCCGGCTATTTCGACAAGGCCGGGCACCTAGTGGTGATCGACCGCATCAAGGACATAGCGACCACTTCGCATGGCGAGCGCTTCAGCCCGCAGTTCATTGAGAACAAGCTGAAGTTCAGCCCTTATGTCGCCGAGGCCGTCGTTCTGGGCCATGGAAGCCCGCACCTCGTCGCGCTGATCTGCATCCGCTTCCCCATCGTTTCCAAATGGGCGGAGCGCAACAGAATTGCCTTCACGACCTACACAGACCTTTCCTCCCGCCCGCAGGTACTGGAGCTGCTGCGGGGGGAGGTGGAGCGCGTGAACGCCAGCCTGCCGCCTGCCCAGCGCATCCGCGACTTCGTGCTTCTCTACAAGGAGCTGGACGCGGACGATGATGAGCTGACCCGCACCCGCAAGGTGCGGCGCGGCGTGATCAACGAGAAGTACGGCACGATCATCGACGCGATCTATGCGGGCGAGGGCGCCATCCCCGTGGACACCACCATCGCGTTCCAGGATGGCACGAAGCAGCGCATCCGCACCGTGCTGCAGGTTGCCCGTGGCGCGCGACAAGAGGAAATGGCCTGATGGATGGCGCGCTGCTGTTCCAGCTTGTGCTGAACGGGCTCATCGTCGGGGCGCTCTACGGCGTCGTCGCGATGTCCTTCGTGCTGATCTACAAGGCCAGTCAGGTCGTGAACTTCGCCCAGGGCGAGTTCCTGCTGGTTGGCGCCTGGGTGTGCTGGTGGCTGCTGACGGACTGGCAGCTGCCCTTCTGGGCCGGCTTCCTCTTCACCCTTGTGTTCATGACGCTATTTGGTGTCATCCTGCAGGTCCTGGTGCTGCGGCCGCTGATCGGAGAGCCCGTGATCAGCGTGATCATGGCGACTATCGGGCTCGGCATCTTCTTCCAGGCGCTGATGAAGTGGATCTTCGGGGTCTTCGCCAAGCCGTTCCCGCCGGTCTTCAGCGCGGAGCGCGTTTCCGTGCTGGGGCTGGAGGTGCAGACGGCCTACCTGCTCTCCCTCGGCATCTCGCTCGCCATCATGGCAGGGTTCGGCTGGTTCTTCCGCTATTCCCGTCACGGCTTGGCCATGCGCGCGACGGCCTTCGACCAGCAAGTGGCACAGTCGCTCGGCATTTCCGTGCCGCGGGTCTTCGCGATGTCCTGGGCGATCTCCGCGGTGGTCTCGGCGGTTGCGGGCGTCACTGTGGGCATGGTGAACGGCGTGTCCTCAGCGCTATCCGTCTATGGCATTAAAGTGTTTCCAGCCGTGATCCTGGGCGGTTTGGACTCCATTCTTGGCGCCGTGCTGGGCGGACTAATCGTCGGTGTGCTTGAGAACCTTGCCCAGTATGTGGATAGCCAATTGCTGAACTGGGGGAACATGTACCAGGTGGCGCCCTTCTACGCGCTGATCCTGATCCTGCTGGTCAAGCCCTACGGCCTGTTCGGCACCAAGAACATTGAGCGGATCTGACCCATGACGGTGATGACCCCCGCCGGCGACTTCCGCACCAGCTACCGCGCGGACACGACGATCTTCCCGACCTTCGGCAGCCGCGCCGTGCTCTGGGCCGGGCTTATCGTGCTGTGCTGCGCGCCGCTGGTGCTGGATCGCTATCTCCTGGGCTTGCTGATCAATGTCGGCACGCTCGGCATCGCAGCGCTGGGGCTGAACATTCTGGTGGGCTTCACCGGCCAGATCAGCATCGGCCACGCTGCGTTCTTCGGCTTTGGCGCTTTCGCCTCCGCTTGGCTGCATGAGAGCTTCCACATCCCCGTGCTGCTCTGCATTCCGCTGGCGGGAGTAATGACGGCTGCGATCGGCTTGGTCTTCGGCGCGCCTGCGGCACGGTTGAAAGGGCTGTATCTCGCAATCGCGACTCTCGCCGCGCAATTCATCCTGGAAGATTTTTTCGCCAGGGCTCGCTGGTTCACCGGCGGCGTGGCGGGGCGGCTGACGGAATCGCCTGCCATCGGTGGCTTCGTCTTCGACCGGGAGGAGAGCTACTTCTACCTCGTCCTCGTCTTCGTCATCATTATGTTCATCGGCGCCGCCAATCTGATGCGGACGAGGGATGGGCGGGCGCTGGTGGCGGTGCGGGACCATTATCTTTCCGCCGAGATCATGGGCATCAACCTCGCCTACTACCGCACCCTGTCCTTCGGCATCGCCAGCTTTTACGCGGGCATCGGCGGCGCGCTCTACGCGCATCACCTGCAGTTCGTGAGCGTGGAGGCGTTCAACATCCTCTTCTCCATCCAGTTCCTCAGCATGGTCATCATCGGCGGCCTCGGCTCCATCATGGGCAGCCTGATGGGGGCCGCCTTCATGGTGGCCCTGCCCGAGTTGGTGCAGGCCGGTGCGGATGCCATCGCGGGAAGCGCCGTGGACCAAGTGCTGAAGATCGGCAGCAACATCTCCTTCCTTCGGGAGATGGCGATCGGCGCCGCCATCATCCTGTTCCTTATCTTCGAGCCGGATGGGCTGGCGCGGCGATGGAGGCTGATCAAGGCGTACTGGAAGCTTTACCCCTACTCGCACTGAAGCATACGAGCCGCGCAACAGCGGCCGATTGAGGAAAGACGGACGATGAAGGCAGTACTGGCACTGGCAGCCACGGTCGCGCTCGCGGCACCCGCCATCGCGCAGCAGCGCATCCCGGTCGGGCACCTGATGGACAATTCGGGAGCCACCTCCGACGTGGGCGTGCCCTATGGGCAGGGCGTGGCGGATACGCTTGCCTGGGTAAATCAGACGCGCCAGGGCGTCGCTGGTCGTCAGATGAACGTGCTGGGCTTCGACTATGGCTATCAGGCCCCTCGCGCGGTGTCGCAGTACCAGAGCTGGACGGGGCGCGAGCGCGTGGTGGCCATCCAGGGCTGGGGCACAGCTGATACCGAGGCCCTGGTCCGCTTTGTGAACCGCGACCGCATTCCCTTCATCTCCGGTTCCTATTCCGCCGCGCTGACCGATGCCGGCGGCAAGTCCGGCCGCCAGGGCGTGGAAGCTTCGCCCTACAACTTCTTCTTTGGCCCATCCTATTCGGATGCGCTTCGCGGGATGTTGCGCTGGGCGGCAGATGACTGGAAGGCGCGCGGTCAGCCGGGCCGGCCGAAATACGTCCATATGGGCGGCAACCACCCCTATCCGAACTCGCCGAAGGAAGCGGGCGAGGCGATGGCGCGGGAACTCGGCTTCGATGTGCTGCCGGCGATCCAGTTCGCTCTCACCCCCGGCGACTATACCGCCCAGTGCCTGACGCTGAAGCAGCAGGGAGCCAACTACGCCTATCTGGGCAACACGGCGGGCTCCAACATCTCCGTGCTGCGGGCCTGCCAGACGGCGGGCGTGCAGGTTCAGTTCATGGGCAATGTCTGGGGCATGGACGAGAACGCCATGAAGGCCGCGGGCGCGGCCGCCAACGGCGTGGTCTTCCCCGTGCGCACGCAGGTGGTGACGGGCCAGGACGCGCCGGGCATGGAGACGATCCGCGCGATCAGCCGCATTTCCGACCCCGCCGGCACGGCGTATCGCCCCGTGCACTACCTTGCCGGCGCCTGCGCCGCGATGCTGATGGTCGAGGCAATGGACACGGCGGCCGCGAATGGTGGCCAGGTGACAGGCGAGCGCATCCAGCGCGGCTTCTACGAGCGGACGAATTGGGTGCCGAAGGGCTTCGAGGGCGTTTGCACGCCGTCCACCTTCACCAATGAGGACCACCGCGGGACGATGCGCGTGGCGATCTACCGCGCTGTGGTGAGCGGCGACACCTCCCAGGGCTCGGTCGGAGATCTCATGCGCGCCGGGACCATGCGGCTGGAGCCGGTGACGACCGTGGAGCTTGAGCGCAAGCGCGAGCTGCTCGGCTGGTGATGCTGGACGCCGTGCAGCACCCCGCACCCATCGCGGCGGCGCCCGTCGCACCGCCGCTGCTGGAGGTGGCCAATATCGAGGTCGTCTACAGCGACGTCATCCTGGTGCTGCGCGGCCTGTCCCTGGCGGTGCCGCAGGGCAAGATCGTGGCGCTTCTCGGGGCCAATGGCGCCGGGAAGTCCACCACGCTCAAGGCGATTAGCGGGCTGCTGAAAACCGAGGAGGGCGAGGTGACGCGCGGGGAGGTGCGCTTCGCCGGCGAGCGGATCGACGGCATCGACCCGCATGAGATCGTCCGGCGCGGAATTTTTCAGGTGATGGAGGGGCGGCGGATCGTCTCCGACATGACCTGCCTGGAGAACCTGCGCCTCGGCGCCTTCACGCGCCGGGACGGCGAGGTGAAGCAGGATATCGATATGGTCTATTCCTTCTTCCCGCGACTGAAGGAACGGACGGGGCTGGCCGGCTATCTCTCCGGCGGCGAGCAGCAGATGCTGGCCATCGGGCGCGCGCTGATGGCACGGCCGAAGCTGATCCTGATGGACGAGCCCTCTATGGGTCTGTCGCCCCTCCTGGTGAAAGAGGTGTTCGGAATCATCCGGCGTATCAACGCGGAGCTTGGCGTGACCATCCTGCTGGTGGAGCAGAATGCGCGCATGGCACTGTCTGTCGCCGACTATGGATATGTGATGGAGCAGGGAAAGGTTGTGCTGGACGGCACGGCAGAATCTCTCGCGGCGAATGAGGACGTGAAGGAGTTCTACCTCGGCGGGCATGGCGCCGAGCGGAAGTCGTTCCGCGGCCTTAAATCCTACAAGCGCCGGAAGCGCTGGCTTTGAGCGGCTTCTTCGACACGCTGGAGACGCGTGACCCCGAGGAGCGCGAGGCCTCGCTGACGGCACGGCTACCCGATTTCCTCTCGCGCGCCGCCGCAGGTTCCACCCACGCGGCGCGTGTGATGGGAAGCGTCGCGCCTTCGGAGATCAGCACACGCGCGGCGCTGGCCCGCCTTCCGGTCACGCGGAAATCCGATTTGATTGCCGCACAGGCCGCGGAGCCTCCCTTCGGTGGGCTGAATGGCGTACCGGTCGGGGCACTGGCGCGCATCTTCGTTTCGCCCGGCCCGATCCATGAGCCGCAAGGGCAGGGGGTGGATACCTTCCGTTTCGCTCGCGCTCTGCACGCCACTGGGCTGCGCGCCGGCGACGTGATGCAGAACTGCTTTGCCTACCACTTCACCCCGGCCGGCTTCATGCTGGAGGGCGGTGCGCGCGCGCTCGGTTGCCCGGTGATCCCAGCCGGCACCGGCAACACCGAAGCCCAGGCGCGCGCCATGGCGCATCTGCATCCGCGCGCCTATGCGGGCACGCCGGATTTCCTGAAAACAATTCTCGAACGTGCGGATGAGCTGAGCCTGGATGTGTCTGCGTTGCGTCTCGGGCATGTCTCGGGCGGCGCCTATCTTCCCTCGCTTCGCCAGTTCTATGCCGATCGCGGGCTCATCGTGCTCCAGTCCTACGCTACGGCCGAATGCGGCGTGATCGCCTATGAGAGCGAGGCGCGGGAAGGGCTGATCCTCGATGAGGAGGTGATCGTCGAGATCGTGCGGCCCGGTACCGGAGATCCCGTACCCCCGGGTGAGGTTGGCGAGGTGGTCGTGACCGTCTTCGACGAGGCCTATCCGCTGATCCGTTTCGCAACCGGCGATCTCTCGGCTTTCATGCCGGGCAGCAGCCCTTGCGGTCGCACCAACGCACGCATCCGCGGCTGGATGGGTCGCGCCGATCAGGCAGCGAAGGTGCGCGGCCTTTTCGTGCGGCCGGAAATGGTGGCGGAGGTGGCGCGGCAGTGCCCAGGGCTCGGGCGCCTGCGGCTGGTCGTGTCCGAGGACGGGGGACGTGACCGGATGGAACTGCGCGCGGAGGCGCCGGATGAGGCGCCGTTGCGCGAGCGGCTGGCGGCGGCGCTGCACGCGGTAACGCGGTTGCGGGGTGAGGTTGCGCTGGTGCCGCCCGGCAGCCTTCCCAATGATGGGCGCGTGATCGACGACACCAGGCCGATCCCGGCCTGATTGCTCACCCGGCCGATGGCTTTCGCAAGCGGAAGGCCAGTGCCTCCGCGACATGCGGGCGGGATACGGCCATCTCGCCCGCGAGATCCGCGATGCTGCGCGCCACCCGAAGCGTTCGGGTGAAGCCGCGGCTGGAGAGACCCAGCCGCTCCGCCGCGGTCTCGGCCAGGGCAAGCGCCTCGGGCGAGAAGCCGAGACGGATGGCTTCCACGGGTGCTTCCGAGTTCAGGGCGATACCCAGCCCATCATACCGCTCGCGCTGCATCGCCCGCGCGGTGGCAACGCGCTCCGCGACGACGGCGCTCGTCTCGCCCGAAGGAGCCCGGGCGAGCTCGCGTGGCGGAATGGGCTGGACCTCGATGGTCAGGTCGATGCGATCGAGCAACGGGCCGGACAGCTTGGCCTGATAGGTCTCGCCACAGCGCGGCGCAGTCCCGCACTCGCGCGCGGCATCGCCAAGGTGGCCACAGCGGCAAGGATTCATGGCGGCGACGAGCTGGACGCGCGCGGGATAGGTCACATGAGCATTGGCGCGGCTGACCGTCACGCGCCCGGTCTCAAGCGGCTGGCGAAGGGCTTCCAGGGCCGGGCGCGGGAACTCCGGCAGCTCGTCCAGGAACAGCACGCCGCGATGGGCGAGGCTGACCTCACCTGGCCGCGCCCTTGGCCCGCCGCCCGTCAGCGCGGCCTGGGATGCTGAGTGGTGGGGCTCGCGGAAGGGCGGGCGGGCGCTAATCCTGCCACCCTCCAAGCCGCCGGACACGGAGCGGACGAGACTCGCCTCCAGCGCCTCCATCGGCGAGAGGTCGGGCAGCAGCCCCGGCAAACGCGCGGCCAGCATGGATTTGCCTGATCCAGGAGGACCGATCATCAGCAGGTGGTGCGATCCCGCCGCCGCAATCTCCAGCGCCCGTTTGGCGCTTTCCTGGCCGCGCACCTCGGAGAGGCAGGGGCCGCGAGCTTCGGTGGCGAGGGGCGCGGCCGGGCTAGGGGGCGTAAGAGTCTGGCGGCCTTGGAAATGGGCGATCAGTGCGCGGAGGTCAGGCGCGGCGACGGCTTCGGTCGCGCCGGCCCAGCTTGCCTCGGCGCCCTGGGCAGAAGGGCAGACCAGGCCCAATTCCCGCTCTCCGCAGGCCAGTGCCGCAAGCAGCACGCCGGCCACGGGCTGTATCGTGCCATCCAGTGCAAGCTCTCCCAGCGCGGCGAAATGCGCCAGCTCGTCGGCCGGCACCACGCCCATCGCAGCCAGCAGGCCGAGCGCGATGGGCAGGTCGAAATGGCTGCCTTCCTTCGGCAGATCGGCCGGCGCCAGGTTCACCAGGATGCGCTTTGGCGGCAGCGAAAGGCCGAGGGCGGAGAGCACCGCGCGCACGCGTTCCCGGCTCTCGCCGACCGCCTTGTTCGGCAGGCCGACGACCGTGAAGGCGGGCAGGCCAGCGGCGAGCTGCACCTGCACCTCGACCGGAACCGCCTCGACGCCCTGGAAGGAAAAGGTGGTGACGCGGGCCAGGCTCACCCCTGCCACTCTCCCAGGAAGCGGGCGAGAAGGGCGCCGATCACCTCCACATTGTAGCCGCCCTCCTGGATAATGGCGGTGGGGAGCCTGAGAGCCGTGACGGCTGTGCTGGCACGCGCGAAGCCGTCCTCCGTCACGCGCAGCGCGGCAAGCGGCTCGTGCTCCGATGCATCGAAGCCAAGAGAGAGGACCAGCGCATCGGGGCCGAAGGCACGGATCCGGGCAATACCGGCCGCCACGGCCTCCAGCCAGGCGGTGTCGCCCGTGCCCATGGGCTGCGGCAGGTTCAGGTTGAACCCGGCACCGTCGCCCGCGCCCGTTTCCGCAGCATGGCCCACGAACCAGGGGTAATAGGAGTCCGGGTCGGCGTGGATGGAGACTGTCAGCACGTCGGGACGTGACCAGAAGATGCCCTGCGTGCCATTCCCATGGTGGCTGTCGATGTCCAGCACCGCCACTCGATCGGCGCCGGCATCCCGCAGCGCCTGGGCGGCGAGGGCGGCGTTGTTGACGTAGCAGTGGCCGCCCGCACGCGCGGCATAGGCGTGGTGGCCCGGCGGGCGGCAAAGCGCGTAACCCGTGCCGCCACGGGCGGCCACGGCTGCTGCGGCCAGCGCACAGCCAGCGGCTGCCTGAGCGGCCTGCCAGGTGCCGGGCCCGATGGGGCATGCCGTGTCGGCCGAGTACCAGCCGGCCTTGCCGACGGCCCGGCTCGAGGGGCGGGCACCCTGGGCCAGCATCTCAGGCGAGGGGTGGATGTTGGCCACGATCTCTGGCCCCGCACCCGGCGCGCCCGCCCATTCGCCGGGCCCGTCGCGCAGCCAGTCCAGGTAGTCCGGGGAGTGGACGCCTTCCAGCGCGGTGCGGTCTGGTAGGGCAGGGGTCTCAGCCGTTATCCCCAGCCTCTTCAGCCCATCCCGAAGCGCGGCGGCGCGGGCCGGCACCTCGAAGTTTGGGCGCAGCACGCCGCGCATGAGGAAGAACTGCGGCGCATGGGCCGATTCCAACGGGTGGTCGAATGCCTGCATGGGCAGGGACCCTATGGGCGGGTCGCACCCTTGTCCACGGAGGCCGAATGGCCTCCGACGCCTCGACAGCAGGCGCGGAGCGAGTAGCCTGCGGGACGTCTTTCTCTGCTCAGGATGTTCGATGCCCTCTCTCGACCCCGGCGCCCGGCGCGCGATCCTCGATGCAGTGACGGCGCTGGAGGGGGAGGCGGTCGAGCGCCTCGCCGCACTCGTACGCTGCGAGTCCACCCTGGGGCGAGAGGCGGGGGCGCTGGAACTGATGGCGGCGAATTACGAAGCGCTCGGCCTCGCTCCCCGCCGTATTCCTACAGACCCGGAGGCGCTTCGCGGCCATCCCGGCTTCTCGCCGCCGCTCATCTCCTATGCCGGGCGCGACAATGTCGCCGCCATCCATACCCCACGTGAGACCAAGGGCCGCAGCCTTGCGGTGCAGGGCCATGTGGACGTGGTGCCGGAGGGCGCGGCCGATCTTTGGATCACGCCTCCCTACGAGCCCGCAGTGCGGAATGGCCGCATGTACGGGCGCGGGGCCGGCGACATGAAGGCGGGGATCGTCTCCTACCTCACCGCTTTCCAGGCGTTGCGCCTGGCCGGGCTGCAGCCCGCGGCCGCGGTGCAGATGCAGGCGGTGATCGAGGAGGAGTGCAGCGGCAACGGCGCGCTCGCCACCATGCTGGCCATGCCACGCACCGATGCGGTGGTGATCCCTGAGCCGGGGCCGGGCTTTGCCGCGATGTACTCGGCCGAGGTCGGCGTTGTCTGGGCCTGGGTGACCGTCACCGGGCGCCCGACGCATGTGCGCGACATGCACGCCGGCATCAACGCCATTGAGGCGGCGATGCATGTCGCCTCCCGCTTCAAGGATTACGAGAACCAGCGGAACCGCGCCGAGAACATCCACGCGGCCTTTCGGGGCGTGAATCATCCCGTGAACGTCAATCTCGGTACGGTCGAGGGTGGTGAGTGGAACTCCTCCGTCCCCACGCGCGCGCGGATCGGGCTGCGAGTGGGCGTCATGCTCGGCTACACCGCAGCCCAGACCAAGGCGGATATCGAGCGGATCGTCGCCGAGGCCGCCGGCGATCCCGCGCTGCGCGGCACGCAGGTGAAGCTCGAGTTCAAGGGCTTCATGGCCGACCCCTGCGCCTTCGACATGGAGAGCGAGATTTGCCAGCTCGCTCGCCGCAGCTTCGCCGAGGCCTCGGGTGGCACGCTGCGCGACTATCCCGCGACGGGCCTGACGGATGGTCGCTTCTTCACCCTGTACCAGGACACGCCGGTCGCCTGCTTCGGGCCGGATGCGCAGGAGATCCATGGTATCGACGAGAGCGTCGGCCTCTCCTCCATGCACGACATCACCCGCAGCATCGCCCTGCTCATGGCCGAGTGGTGCGGGGTGGAGAAGGCGGCATGACCAACATCCCCTTCTCGGGGGCCCGTCTGTGGGACTCGTTGATGGAGATGGCCCGGATCGGCGCCACGCCGAAGGGTGGTTGCAATCGCCAGACCCTCACGCCGCTCGATGCCGAGGGGCGGGCGCTGTTGGCTCGTTGGGGGGCGGACATCGGCCTCACCCTTACCACCGACCGTCTGGGCAACATGGCGCTGCTGCGCCCGGGGCGCGATCCCTCGCGCAAGCCGGTCGCCATCGGCAGCCATCTGGACACCCAGCCCACGGGCGGCAAATTCGACGGCGTGCTGGGCGTGCTGGCCGGGCTTGAGGTGATGCGCGCCCTGCATGAGGCCGGAGCGGAGACCGAAGCACCGATCCTTCTCATCAACTGGACGAACGAGGAAGGCGCGCGCTTCTCGCCCCCGATGATGGGCAGCGGCGCGGCTATGGGCGCTTTCACCGAAGCCCAGATCCTGGACACGCGTGACCCCGACGGCATCCGCTTCGGCGACGCGCTGGAGGCGATTGGCTGGAAGGGAGAGGGCGACCCTTCGGCGCTGACTGATCTCGAGGCCTATTTCGAGCTGCATATTGAGCAGGGGCCGGTGCTGGAGCGGGAAGGGCTGGACGTGGGGATCGTCACCCACGCCCTGGCCCAGCAGTGGTTCGACGTGACCGTGACCGGTGTGGAATCCCATGCCGGCGGCACGATGGCACACCGGCGCGACGCGCTGGTCGCCGCCGCCATCCTGATCCATGCGCTTGAAGGGATTGCGCTCGGCTCGGGTGGCGACGGTCGCGCCACAGTTGGCCGCGTCGCGGTCGAGCCCTCCAGCCGCAACGTCGTCCCCTCCATCGCGCGCTTCAGCGTGGACCTTCGGCATGGCGACGAGGCCGCGCTGGAGGCGATGGCCACGGCGCTGCGGGCACAATCCGAGACCCTGGCCAGGGAGCGCGGCGTGAACGTCGAGGTGACGCCCTTCTGGGCCTTCCCCCAGACGCCGTTCGACCCGGGCCTTGCCCAACGGCTGCGGGACGCGGCGGCCGCGCGCGGCATTCGTGGGCGGGACATGCCGACCGGGATCGGGCACGATGCCGTCTATGTCGCGCGCAAGGTTCCCACGGTGATGGTGTTCAGCCCCTGCCATGGCGGGATCAGCCACAACGAGGCGGAGAGCATCACCCCGGAATGGGCCGAGGCGGGGATGCTCGTCCTGGCCGACGCGGTGGTGGCCACCGCCGGCATCAAAGGGGCCTGAGCATGCGCATCGCCGTCGGCGGTTTCCTGCACGAAAGCCACTCCTTCGCGCCCCGGCCCACGGGCTGGCGTGACTTTGCCGAGGCGGGCGGCTGGCCGGTTCCCCAACGCCCCGCCACCCTGCTGGACGGCCTGCGCGGCACGGGCGTTCCGGCAGCGGGCATGATCGATGCCGCCGAGCGCGCCGGCATTCGCCTCGCGCCCCTGTCCTGGGCCTTCGCGAACCCGGCCGGCCCCGTGACGGCCGAGGCCTTCGAGCGCATGGCTGCCTGGATCGTCTCCGACCTCTGCGACGCACTGCGGGAAGGTCCGCTGGACGGCATCTATCTCGACCTGCACGGCGCCATGGTGGCGGAGATGTTCCCGGACGCGGAGGGCGAGTTGCTGCGCCGCGTCCGCGCGCTCGCGGGCCCGGACATCCCCATCACCTGCAGCCTCGATCCCCATGCCAACCTGACGGCCGAAATGGTGGATCGCACCGACGCGCTCTCACCCTTCCGCACCTATCCGCATGTGGACATGAAGCAGGCCGGCGCCCGCGCACTGCGCCTGTTGGTGGAGCGCATCCGCCGCGGCAAGCCCTTCGCGAGCGCCTACCGCCAGGTGAACTTCTGGCTGCCCATCACCAGCCAATGCACGCTGGTGGCGCCGATGAGCGAGGTCTATGCGGAGCGCGAGCGCATCGCGACGCGCCACAACCTGTCCGAGCTCGCCTTCTGCTTCGGTTTTCCTTATGCCGATTTTCCGGGCTGCGGCATGGCCATCGCCGCCTATGGTGCCGATCAGGATTCCGCCGACGCGGCGGCCAACGAGTTTCTCGCTCTCCTCAACCGGCGCGAGCGCGACTTCGCCGGCGAGATCCTGCCCTCCGACCGCGCGGTTGCCGAGGCGATGAAGGCCGGCGGATCCCGGCCGGTGGTTTTGGCCGACACGCAGGACAATCCGGGCGGCGGCGGCCATGGCGATACCACGGGTCTCCTGGCCGAGCTGGTGCGGCAGGGCACGCGCAACGCCGTGCTCGGCTCCATCAACGATGCCGAGAGCGCCACGGCCTGCCACAAGGCGGGGGAGGGCTCGACCCTGTCCCTCAAGCTTGGCGGCAAGAGCGACGGCGTACCGCTGGACATCACGGCGCGCGTGCTCCGCCTCTCCAACGGGCGCTTCACCTGCACGGGCGCGATGGCCGGCGGCAACCCGGCCGATCTTGGCCCCTCCGCGCTGATCGCCATCGGCGGCGTGCGGGTGATCGTGACCAGCCGGAAGATGCAGGCTTACGACCTAGCCCTGTTCCGCCATCTCGGCGTGGAACCGGCGCAGGAGAAGATCGTTGCGGTGAAGTCCTCTGTGCATTTCCGGGCGGACTTCCAGCCGATCGCGGAGCGTGTGCTTGTTGTGGCGGCGCCCGGGCCGGTGGTGGCGGATCCGGCAGTGCTGCCCTTCCGCAACCTGCGCCCGGGGTTGCGGTTGCGGCCCGGTGCTAAGGAGGTGACGAGGTAGGGCCGATGTTCAGCCACGTGATGGTAGGCGCGCGGGACCTGGATGCCATGGCGCGCTTCTATGACGCCGTGTTGCTGCCGCTCGGGCTGGAACGCGGGCCAGATTCGGAGGCCGGTCCACGCGGCATCAGCTATCGCCGGCCCGGTGACCGCCACCCCACCTTCGACGTACAGGAGCCCTTCGACGGCGAGCCTGCCACACCCGGCAACGGGTGCATGGTGGCGTTCCTTGCGCCGAGCCGCGCGGCGGTGGACCGCGCCCATGCCTCGGCCCTGGCCTGTGGCGGCACGGATGAGGGCGCCCCGGGGCTGCGCACCCGCTACGCCCCGGATTACTACGGCGCCTATATGCGCGATCCGGAGGGCAACAAGCTCCACATCGTCCATCGCGGGCCATAGGCCGGCCAATGGTCGTGCGCGTCTCCCAGGTCAGCGCCCTGCCATCCGGCTTTGCGGCGCTGCGGGATGCTGCGCTGGGCGAGGGCTGGAAGATGCTGCGTGTGCTTGAGGAGGACTGGATCAGCGGTGCCCTTCGCTTCGAGGGCCCGGCCGAGGCGCTGTTCTGCGCGCGTGAGTCGGGTGTTCTGGCGGGAATCCTCGGCCTCAGCGCCGATCCCTATTCGGAGGAGAGCCAGGTCGCGCGGCTGCGGCGGCTCTATGTGGCACCGCCCTGTCGTGGCCACGGCATCGGGCGGGAACTGGTGGAGGCTGCGGTTGCGGTGGCGCGGGCGCATGACATCCGCATGCTTCGGGTGCGCGCCCCGGCCCCATCCTGGGGCTTCTATGAGGCCTGCGGCTTCTTGCCGGCAGTGGTGCGCTCGGCTACCCATGTCCGGCCATTGTGATCCGGGCGACAAGGTTCAGAGGCGCGCGGCGGTCTTCTGCAGGGTGGCGACGGCTTGCCGCGCGGTGCTCAGCTCGCGCCCGGTCTCGCTGACCTGGCGCTGCCAGCCATGCACGCTGGCCTGAAGGCAGGAAGTGCTGTCGCGCAGCTCGTAGAGGCTCTCGCGGAAGGCGTTGAGCGCCGTGCGCTGCTCGTCCTGCGCCAGGGCGAGAAGCCGGAGCGCGGATTGCAGCCGGTCCTGTGGGCTGCGGGTGAGGGAAAGGATGTCGGCCACGCTAGTCGCTCCATAGGAAGGTAAGCGAAGCCTTAACGCCCGACGCCGTTCCCGCGCATCTTCAATCCGCGTTAACGAAGTTCACTTCTGCTGCTGCGCAAACCCCCAAATGCAGAACGGCCCGCAGGGTCTCCCCCGCGGGCCGCACACTGCGTAACGCGCTTTATTGCACCTCGCTCCGTGCCACCGCTTGGCCTGCGGCGGACTGCGCCGGTACTGCGCCCGGCAGCGCGAGCGGCTTCCGTGCCGGCATTGCCGCGATCAAAGCCATCGACACCGCCGCTAGATACGGGATGGACTGCACGAGCAGGATCACGCTCCACAGGATCGCCTCCCAGGTGCCGCCGCGATGCGCGAGGGTTATGCCGGCGGCGGCGAGCCAGAGGAGGAGCATCACCATCCCCTCCTGCCGTGCCGTCAGCAGCCCCTGCACCAGGGCGGGCGCGTTCTCCATCTTCGGCGTGCGGGCGAAATGCGCCCGGCGCTTGAAGAAGCCCTGCCACACCGCTTTGCCGATGGTGTGGGTCAGCGCGAGCCCGCCGAGCGCCGCACCCAGCCGGTCCCACGGGCCACAGGCGACGCGGGCACGGTAGAGCAGCCAGATCTGGGCCAGCTTGAAGGTGAACAGCCCCAGGCTCGGGATCATGAACAGCGTGATCGGGAACTCGTCCGACAGGCCGATAGAAACCAGCGCCGTGCGCAGCCCCTCGGTCGCGACTGTCATCCCGAACAGATCGATTTCCGGGTGGATGCGCGTGAGCGGAATGAGTACGAGGCCGACCGACCAGACCAGCCCGCCGATGACGAAGGCCAGCCCCAGCGCGTCGCCCAGCCAGGGCATCCAGCCCATGACGAAGTGGAAGCGCTGGCCCTGGGTAAGGCTGCGGTCGAAGGGGTTCAGCAGTGCCTTCCAATGCGCCTTCACGATCTGCACGGCGCCGAAGGCCCAGCGATGGCGCTGCTTCCGGTATGCCGAAAAGTCGTCCGGCATCACACCCCGGCCCATGGAGTCCGGGCAGTACACGGCCTCCCAGCCCTGGCGCATCAGCTTCAGGCCGAGCTCGCTGTCCTCGCAGATGCACCACTCGGCCCAGCCGCCGGCGCCCTCCAGCGCGGAGCGGCGGATCAGCGTCATGGTGCCGTGCTGGATGATGGCGTTGCGCTCGTTGCGCGTGACCATGCCGGCCTTGAAGAAGCCCGCATACTCCCAGAACATCAGCCGCTTGAAGAGGCCGCCCTGGCCGTCGCGGTAATCCTGCGGCGACTGGGTGAAGCCCACCTCCGGCCGGTCGAAGAAGGGCGCCATGCGGCGCAGCCAGTCCGGCCGCACGATGTAGTCGCTGTCGATCACGCCGACGATCTGGGCATCCGGCGCCGTCTCGCGCAGGGCGAAGTTCAGCGCGCCGCCCTTGAAGCCCGGCCACTTGCCGAGGTGGAAGAAGCGGAAGCGCGCACCCAGGCGGGCGCAATGCTCAGCCACCGGCTCCCACAGCGCGGGATCGGTGGTGTTGTTGTCCACCACCAGCACCTCGAAATCCGGGTAATCCAACTCGGCCAGCGCATCGAGCGTCTCGCGCACCATCTGCGGCGGCTCGTTGCAGATGGGCAGGTGAATGGAGACCTTCGGCAGCGCCGCACCGTCCGGCGCGGGCAGGGCCGGCCAGCGGCGCTTGCTCACCCGGCCGAAGAGCGTCTCCGAGAGTTCGAAGCCATCCGACAGCAGTAGGGCGAGCAACAGGACCTGACCGGCCACGAGCACGGACCAGACCACGCCCGCGGTGGTGGACATGTAGGTCTCACTCATCGCCAACACGACGAGGGTGCCCAGCGCCACGAAGCCCTGGGACAGCGCCGCCAGCATCAGCTTGCCGGGCCAGCGGATGTCTGGCCGACGGGCCAGGAAGAAGAAGGTCGCCAGCGCCGAGAGGAGGCTTGCGCCCAGCGCCCAGCCGAACCAGCCCGGCGTTTCCTGCACGGCACCGGTGAGCGACCACTTCTGGTGGCGGTCCAGGTCGTACATACCCCAATGGCCGGCCGCACGGCCCTCGAAGGAGGTTTTCCAGGGCTGGTCGAAGGCTTCCATCACGAAGTAGTCGAGGCCGCGCTGCTCCGCGATGTTGAAGAAGCTGCGCATGAACAGCGCCTGGTTGACGCGGGAGGCGCGGGCGGCGCCCTGCGCCACGCCGTCGGACGGCCAGCCCACCTCGCCGATCACGACCTTCTTGCCGGGGAAGCGGGCCTGCACGGCCTCCATCTTCTCCATGATGAAGCGCAGCGCGTCGTCCACCGGCAGCCCCTCCCAGTAGGGGAGAAGGTGGATGGTGATGTAGTCCACCGCGTTGCCCAGCTCGGGATGGTCCATCCACACATGCCAGGGCTCGGCGGTGGAGACAGGCTGGCGCACCTGGCGGCGGACCTGCTCGATATAGCCGACCATCTGCGCCGGGGTGACGTCGCCGCGCAGCACGGCCTCGTTGCCGACCAGCACGCGCTCGACATTGCGGCTCTCGCGCGCCACCTGCACCAGGCGCCGCAGCTCGGCCGCGTTCCGGTCCAGCCGGCGGTCTAGCCAGGAGCCGAGGGTGATCTTCAGGTCCAGCCCGGTGTTCCAGGCGATTTCGGGGATGCGCTCGATCCCGCCATGGGCCGCGTAGGTGCGGATATGGCGGGTCATCGGCGCGATTCGTCGCAGGTCACCCTCGATCTGCTCGGGCGTCGGCCAGTTCGTGCCCTCGGCGCTTTGGCCGCGCTGATAAGGGGCGAAGGCCAGGCCGTTCACCTGCCCGCGAAAGTCCGGCATGGCGACCGGGCGGTTCAGCGCCCACCAAGCGCCGAGATGGGCGAGCGCGACCAGCGCCAGCACCACCAGGGTGACGGCATGGCGGCCCGCAAGCCCCTGGCGCGGCTGCGACAGGTAGGTTTCGGGGTTGCGGAAGGGGCGCGGGGCTTGCGCGTTCATCGCGGTGAGGGCTCCGGCGCGGGCGCCTCCCGCCACCGCCCGGCCGATCCGGGCAGAAAGGGTCGAGGGGGCATCCGCGCTCCGTCGCACTCAACCCCCTGGCTGCGGCGTGGTTCCGGCCCAATCTGGGCAACATTGCGGCGCAGCAAGAACGGGGAGCGCAGCGTTCTACCACGCGGCAGTCCCGCTCCTCGCCAGGTAACTGGCGTCGCTTAGGCGCGAGCCGCCCTCCGCGCTATGCTGCGGCCGGGACACACGAAGGAACCCTCCCCAGACCATGTCCGCCCTCTTCGAGATCGGCATCATCATCCTGCTGGTGCTGCTGAACGGAATTTTCAGCGGCAGCGAGCTGGCCATCGTCTCCTCCCGGCGGTCCCGGCTCTCGGCGATGGAAAAGGGCGGCTCGGCCGGTGCGCGCGCAGCCCTCGCCCTGGTGGACGACCCGCAGCGCTTCCTTCCAACAGTCCAGGTCGGGATCACCCTGATCGGCGTGGTCGCCGGCACCTTCGGCGGCGCGCGGCTCTCGGCCACGCTCGGGCCGGTGCTGGACAGGATACCCGGAGTCGCACCTTACGGAACCGAGGCGGCGCTGATCGCGGTGGTGGTGCTGATTACCTACCTGTCGCTCATCCTGGGCGAGCTGGTGCCCAAGCAGATCGCGCTCCGAAACCCGGAGCGGCTGGCCGTGCTCGTCGCCCGGCCGATGCTTTCCCTGTCCCGCATCTCAGCGCCGGTGGTCTGGTTGCTGTCGAGTTCATCCTCGCTCGTGCTCCGGCTGGTGGGGGCAGCTGATGCCGTCGAGCAGTCCGTGACGGAAGAGGAGGTGAAGGCGGTGGTGGCGGAGGGTGCCGAGGCCGGCGCGCTGGAGACTGAGGAGCGCCACATGATCGAGCGCGTCCTCCGCCTCGCCGACAAGCCTGTCCGCGCCCTGATGACGCCCCGTCCCGAGATCGCATGGCTGGACCGCAACGCGACGCCAGACGAGGTGTCCGAGAAGCTGAAGGGCGAGACGGTCAACCGCTTCATCGTGGCCGATGGCCGGGTGGACAACGTAGTGGGCGTGGTGGCCGCGAAGGACCTGCTGGATCAGGTCCTCTCCGGCCAGCCGCTCTCGGTCGCGGGCGCCCTGCGTCGGCCGATGGTGCTGCCGGACAATCTCTCGGCGCTGGACGCGCTGGAGCGCATTCGCCAGGACCCGCTGGGCCTGGCGCTTGTCATGGACGAGTACGGCTCCTTCGAGGGGGTGGTCACCGCTTCCGACCTGCTGGAAGCCATCGTGGGGGAGCTGGGCGTGCCGGATATTGAGACCACGGCCGGCGGCACCGCCGTCGAGCGGCATGATGGCAGCCTGCTGCTGGACGGCATGATGCCCAGCGATGAGCTGCGCGCCCGGCTGGATTTGCCCGTGCTGCCGGACCCGGGCACCTACCACACCGTCGCCGGGCTGATGCTCGCCTTGCTGCGCCGGGTCCCGAAGGAGGGCGACCGAATCGTATTCGGTGGCTGGCGATTTGAGATCGTGGATATGGACGGCCGGCGCGTGGACAAGGTGCTGGCCTCGAAGGACGAGACGGTGGCGGTTTAGCGCTCCTGCGCCGATCGCCGGCACCGTTTGCTTGCTGGCTGCCGTCCCCGAGGACCCTGCGTGTACGAGATGAAGGCCGGCCCTGCCCAAAGGCTAACCTGGCAGCGCCTCGCGGGTTGGCTCGGCGGTGTTCCCGTCCTGGGATCGCTACCCTGAATCGGCGGTTGCGTCGGCGGCGGTGCCGTCTGGCCATGACAGACCTGTCACTGTCCACTACGACGGTGTGCGCTTCTTCAATCCGGGCGGGACGGGCCCGAGGAGCTTCCTCAAGGCCGCGCACTGCCGCTTGACCGGAAATGCCGAGAGCTGGCCGGGCACCGTCTAAGCCCCTTTCCGCAGGACCGTCCGGCCCAGAGCATTCAGGACCGGTCGCGGCGCATCAGCTTCGTCGGCCATGCGATCACGCTGCAAGGCACTGCCCTCAGCATCATGATCGATCCCGTCTGGTCAGACCGCGCCAGCCCGGTTTCCTTCACCGGCCCGCGCCGGTCCAACCCGCCCGGCATTACCTTCGACGACATGCCGCCGATCGACGTCGTCCTGATCTCGCACGGCCACCCGTCGGCGGGTCAGCCCTCCGCCGGCTCCATGATCCGTGCCTGTCCGGACACACGGATGGACTCCCCTTGGCCCGGTGAGATCTCGGCGTGAAGGCGGGACGGAGCACCCATCTCGTCGCCCTGATGGATCTCGATCCTGCCGCCATGTGGCCAGCCGAGATCGCGCAGAAGGCCGCCAAGGGCCGCGGCCGCGGCTCCCGTCGCCGGGTCCTCCAACACGCCGCCCGCGGCAAAGGCGTTGCGGGCGTGGAAGCGCCCGGGCTCGGCGGCATGGACGAGGGCGATGGTGACGAGGCCGGGCGCGCTCATCAGCCGGCGCCCCATCTCGAGGTCGTAGCGCATCGCGGCCAGATCGCCCCGGTGCCGCAGGGCCAGGATCAGGTGGCGCGCCCCCGCCTCGGCGATGGCGGGCGGGATGCGCGCGTCGAGCGCCTCGGCCGGGAGGCCGAAAAGGGCCAGGGTCTCAGCCACCAGCTCCGGATCGGCCGGTGCACTGCGCGTCGGCGGCGATTGCAGCGCGGCGCGGAGCCCGCCTGCTTCGCGCCAGCCCTCCACCGTGATCGCCCCCCCATTCAGTTGCAGGGCATAGACCCCGTCGCCGTTTCGCAGGGCCAGCGCGGCGCCGAGTGCGATGGTGGCATGGCCGCAGAAGGGCACCTCGATCGCCGGCGCGAAGTAGCGCACGCGCCATTTATTGCCCTCAGGAGCGGCGAAAGCTGTTTCGGAATAGCCGATCCTGGCAGCGAGCGCCTGCATGGCCTCGGCCTCCGGAAGCCGCTCCGCGATCACGACCCCGGCCGGGTTGCCGCCCAGCGCGCCGTCCGAGAAGGCGGCGATTCGCTGAACCGCCGCGCCGCTCATCGCCGCAGGCGCGCCCAATGAGCCTGGATAGCGGCGAGGGCGAGGCCGCCGCACAGGCCGAGATGTTCAACCGCGACATGCATGGCACCGATCGCCTCGGGTCCGGACTTCGCCCAGAAGGCGTGGACCAGCGGGATGGTCAGCAGGGTAAAGACTGCCAGCACCCCGGCGCCAAGCCAGGCATGGCGCCCATGGATGACCAGTGCCGAGCCGATGAGCTGGGTGAGGATCACGGCAACGGCGAAGGGCGCGGTCGGGTGCAGACCGAACATCCCCATCTCCGCCTGCGCACCGCCGAAATCCAACAGCTTCGCCAGTCCGCTGGCCCAGAATGGGAAGGTGACGACGACGCGCATGAGGACACCGAAGACCGGGCTGTCCAGGAGGGCGGCAAAGGGCCGTGGCGTGGTGTTCATGGTAGAAGTTCCCCTTCGGCCGGCCCCCGCCGGCGCCCATCCGGGCCGCTGACCCCCGTGCATAGCCAGGGGACCGGCAAGCCCGATTCGCGGCGCGAACCTTGCGGCGCAACGGATCGTTGCGCCAGCGCCTCGTCTGGCCAGTTGCTCCTCAGCCGCCGCCCGCGCCGGCGGTCCTGGCTATTGGCGCGACGAACTGGGGCTCGGTGTCCCAGGGGAAAAGGATCCAGGTGTCCTGGCTCACCTCGGTGACGAAGCTGTCCACCAGCGGCCTGCCGGCCGGCTTGGCGTAGATCGTTGCGAAATGGGCGCCCGGCAGCATGCCGCGCACGATCCGCGCGGTGGTGCCAGTGTCCACTAGGTCGTCCAGCACCAGCCAGCCCGTGCCGTCCCCGGCCGCGTCGGGCGACTTGGCGACGCGTGGCTCGCCGATGCGCTCCTCATCATAGGTGATGACGGAGACGCTCTCGATCAGCCGGCAGTCCAGTTCCCGCGCCACGATGGCGGCCGGGATCAGCCCGCCGCGGGTGATGGCGACGATGCCCTTGAAGCGGCCGGCAACGGGGCCCTTGCCCACCAAACGCCAGGCCAGCGCCTTGGCATCCCGGTGCAACTGGTCCCAGGTAACGGTGTAGTAGCGCGGGGCCATGGGGTTCTCTCTCAGTACATCCGGGCGCCGTTCGGCACCTGTTGGTCCGGGCGCAGCAGCACGACCGCGCCGGACTCGTCCGGCACGCCCAGCACCAGCACCTCGCTGACGTACCCCGCGATCCGCCGGGGCGCGAGGTTCACCACCGCCATCACCTGCCGGCCGATCAGCGTCTCGGGCGCGTAGTGCACGGTGACCTGGGCGGAGGAGCGGCGGAGGCCGATGCCCTCGCCGAAATCGATGGTGAGCTTGATCGCCGGCTTCCGCGCCTCTGGGAAGGGCTCGGCCAAGACGACGGTGCCCGCGCGGATCTCGATCCGGTCGAACTCCTCGATCGTAGCAGGGGCAGCGACATCCATCCCCGGCCCATAGCGGAGGGCGCCCGGACGTGAAAGATGGCGCGGCGTCTGCTGCACCTCTTCGGGCGGGGAGGGAGCGCTTGCCAGGCGGGGACGACGCTTCCACGCTTCCCGCCATGATCCCGCTGCCGAACACCCCCTCCTTCCGTCTTGATGGCCGGCGCGCCCTGGTCACCGGTGCCTCCGGCGGCATCGGCCGGGCCGCGGCGGTGGCGCTAGCCGGGGCGGGGGCCGAGGTGGTGCTCGCCGCCCGCCGCCTGCCGGAGCTGCTGGAAACCGCCGAGGCCCTGACCAAGGCCGGGCTGGCCGCTCAAGCCTTGGCGCTGGACGTAACTGACCGTGCGGCCACCCGCGCGGCCATCGCCGCCGAGGCGCCCTTCCACATCCTCGTGAACAATGCCGGTACGAATATCCGCGAGCCCTTCATGGAGGTGCAAGACGGATCCCTGGACGCCCTGCTGGACCTGAACACCCGCGCCGCTTTCACCGTGGCCCAGGCGGTGGCACGCGGGATGATCGCGGCCGGGCAGGGGGGCGCGATCGTCAATGTCTCCTCGGTGAACGGGCACATCGCGGGGATGAACCGCAGCGTCTACACGGCCACAAAGCACGCGTTGGAAGGCTTCACCAAGGCTTGGGCGGTGGAGTTGGCCACCCATGGCATCCGGGTGAACGCCATCTGCCCCGGCTTCGTGGAAACGCCGCTGACCGAGGGAATCCTCGCTGATCCCGCCTTTCGCGCCCGTGAATCCCGGCGTATCCCACTCGGGCGCATCCTGACCGTCGAGGACGTGATGGGCGCGATCATCTTCCTCGCCTCCCCGGCCGCGGCCGGCATCACAGGGGCGAGCCTGCTTATCGACGGGGGGCTTTGTTCCATCTGATGCGTGACCTTCACCTTCCCGGGCGCAGCCCGGCCATGGCCCTCAACGGAATGGCGGCCACCTCCATGCCGGTGGCGACCCTCGCCGCCCTCGACATCCTGCGCGCCGGCGGCAACGCCATGGACGCGGCTATCGCGGCCTGCGCGGTGCTCGGCGTGGTCGAGCCGCAATCGACCGGCATCGGCGGCGACTGCTTCTGCCTCTACGCCCCGGCCTCCGGTGGGGTGGTGGCCATCAACGGCTCGGGCAAGGCGCCGGCCGGCGCGACGCCAGAGGCGCTTCGCGCCGCGGGGCTGACCGCCATGGTCAACACCTCGGCCCACTCCGTGACCATCCCCGGCTCCATCTCGGCCTGGGAGCTGCTGAACAAGACCCATGGCAAGCTCGGCCTGGATCAGATCCTGCAGCCCGCCATCCGCTACGCCGAGGAGGGCTTCGCCGTCTCCTCCCGCGTGTCCGCGGATTGGGAGGACAGCGTCGGCAAGCTTTCCAAGCAGCCGCAGACGGCGCGGCGCTTCCTGAAGGACGGCAAGGCCTTCGCCTTCGGTGATCGCTTCGTCCAGCCGGAGCTGGGCAAGACGCTCCGCGCCATCGGCAAGGACGGCGCGCGCGCCTTCTACACGGGCCCCATCGCGGCCGACATGGTCGCCACCCTGCGGGCGGCCGGCGGCACCCACACGGAGGAGGACTTCGCGGAGGGAATGACCTCGGCGAACTTCGTGGACCCGATCTCCCGCAAGTGGCGGGACATGGAGGTGTTCCAGTGCCCGCCGAACGGCTCCGGCCTTCTGGTGCTGATGCTGCTCGGCATTCTCGAGGGCTTCCCCGAGCCGGCCGGTCCGCTCGACGCGACGCGCATGCACCGCCACCTGGAGGCCGCGCGGCTGGTCTATCGTGACCGCGACGCCTTCCTGGCCGATCCCGCGCAGGTCGAGGTGCCGGTCGAGAAGCTGCTCTCGGACGACTACCTGACCAAGCTGCGAGGCATGATCCGCGACGACCAAGCGATGGTGGAGCTGCCGCCTGCCGGCGAGGTGGACTGGCAGAAGCACAAGGACACGGTTTACCTGACCGTCGTCGACAAGGACGGCAACGCCTGCTCCTTCATCAACTCCCTGTTTGAGGGCTTCGGCTCCGGCATCCTGGCCGAGGGCTCGGGCGTGATGCTGCAGAACCGCGGCTTCGGTTTCCGCTTGCAGGAAGGCCACCCGAACTGCATAGCGCCGCGCAAGCGCCCGATGCACACGATCATCCCGGGCATGGTGATGAAGAACGGCCAGGCGATCATGCCCTATGGCGTGATGGGCGGGCACTTCCAGCCGATGGGGCAGAGCTGGTTCCTCACCAACCACTTCCAGTACGGGCTGGACGTGCAGGAGGCGCTGGACCTCACCCGCGTGTTCCCCAGCGTCGGCGCGAACCACCGCGATGTGGAGATCGAGACCGGGCTGCCGGAGGACGTGAAGGCGAAGCTGGCGGCGCTCGGCCACCAGCCGAAGCTGATCAAGAAGCCGCATGGCGGCGGCCAGGCCATCCTGATCGACCGTGAGCGCGGGGTGCTGATCGGCGGGTCCGATCCGCGCAAGGATGGCTGCGCGATGGGCTACTGAGCCCCTCGCACGCCACACCTCCGATCAGCCGACTGGGATTGCCGATGACCGAGCCTTGCGACCTCACCGCCATCGAAGCCCGTCGGCTGATCGGAATCCGGAAGCTCTCCCCAGTGGAGCTTCTGGACTCCTGCCTCGCGCGGATCGCGGCCGTGAACCCCGCGATCAACGCCGTGGTCGCGCTTGACGAACGCGCCCGCGACACCGCCCGTGCGGCGGAGGCGGCGGTGATGCGGGGCGACGAACTCGGCGCCCTGCACGGCCTGCCGATCGGCATCAAGGACCTGGAAGAGACGGAGGGGCTGGTGACCAGCTTCGGCAGTCCTCTCTTCAAGGACAACGTGCCGACGGCGGATCTCGGCTCCGTTGCGCGCATCCGCGCGGCGGGCGCCGTCATCACCGGCAAGACCAACACGCCAGAATTCGGCGCGGGCGCCAACACGCGCAACGCGGTGTACGGCGCGACGGGCAATCCGCATGATCCCACGCGCTCGGCGGCGGGGTCCTCGGGCGGTTCGGGCGCGGCGCTGGCGGCCGGGATGTTCCCGATCTGCTCGGGCTCGGATACGGGCGGGTCGCTGCGGAACCCGGCTGCTTTCAACGGCATCGTCGGGTTCCGCCCCAGCCCGGGGCTGGTGGCGACAGAGCGGAAGCTGCTGGGCTGGCAGAATCTCTCCGTCCTCGGCCCGATGGCGCGCAACGTGCCAGATGCGGCGCTGCTGCTCTCGGCCATGGTCTCGGACGACGCACGGGACCCGCTGGCCTACACGCTTCCCGGTGAGTCGGTGCGCGGAGATGCCGCGCGCTGGACGCCGCTGACGCCAATGGATCTTTCCTCGCTTCGCGTCGCTGCGACGGAGGATTTCGGCATCTCCCTCGTCGAGAGGACGGTGCGCGAGGCATTCCGTACGCGCGTCGCGGCGCTTGAACCGCTGTTTGCCGGCATCGAGAACACCACGCCCGATTGCAGCGGCGCCGATGAGGCCTTCGAGGTGCTGCGCGCCCTGAACTTCGTCGCGGCGCACGCGAAAAAGGTGCAGGATACGCCGGACATGGTCGGCCCCAATGTCTGCGCCAATGTGGCGGAAGGGCTCGGCTATTCCTTGGCCGATGTCGCGCGCGCGGGCGTGCTGCAGACGCAGATGTACCAGCGCTGGCAGGCCTTCTTCGCGGCGGGGACGGATCTGATCATCACGCCGGCGATCACCATCTCGCCGCGGCCGTGGTCCGAGCTGTTCCCCGCCGAGATCGACGGACAGAGGACGCGCACCTACTTCCACTGGCTCGCCATGGCCTACATCGTCACGCTGACGGGCCACCCTGCCATCTCTATCCCGATGGGGCGCGACGCGAAGGGCATGCCCTTCGGCCTGCAGATCGTCGGGCCGCGCGGGGGCGACGCGCTGGTGCTGCGGGCGGCCGCGGCGATCGAGGCGGCGGTGGCCGGCGATGTCGCGCTGACCCGCCCGGTGCCGGACATCGCGGCGCTGGCCAAGGCGCCGCCGATCTCCTCCATGCCCGGCTTCCTGGGCTTCGACTGAGGATCGCCATGCGCCGTCTCGCCCTCGCCCTGCTCGCCGCCTCGGCCCTCGCGGCCGCACCGGCAGCCGCCCAGATCCTGCGGATCGCCATGGCGGGGGAGACGACCTCCGCCGATCCGCACCAGTACGGGCTGACGCCGAACACGACCTTGCGCAGCCACCTGTTCAATGGCCTGACCGAGGTTGCGCCGGATCTCTCCGTCATCCCCGGCTTGGCGACGCGGTGGGAACGCGAAAGCGACACGAGTTGGGTGTTTCATCTCCGCCCCGGCGTCACTTTTCATGACGGCAGCGCCTTCACGGCCGAGGACGCGCTCGCCAGCCTGTGCCGATCCCGCAATAACGAGGGCGAGGTCACCCAGTCCTTTTCCCGGATCGTGCGCGGCTTCGAGCGGGTGGAGGCGGTGGATGCGATGACCCTGCGCATCGTGACGCGCGACCCGGTGCCGCTGCTTCCGAGCGACTTGTCCAACATTGCCATTATCCCCCGCAAGCTGATGCCCGCCGGCCAGCTGGACTTCCAGGCGAACCAGCAATGCGGCGTGCAGGGGGCCTGGCCCACGGCGCAGGACTTCAACGAGGGCCGTGCGGCGATCGGCACCGGCCCCTATCGGCTCGTTTCCTACACGCGCGGCGGCACGATCGAGCTGGCGCGGTATGACGGGCACTGGGGCGCGAAGCCGCATTGGGCGACGGTGCGCCTCACCCCCGTCACCGCCGCCGCGCCGCGCCTGGCCGGGCTGCTGTCCGGGGACCATGACTTGGTCGAGGCCCCGAACACCGCGGATCTTCCGCGGCTGCGCGGTAACAGCTCCGTGCATGTCGCGGCCTCGCCCACCACGCGGCTGATCTTCCTGCAGTTCGACGCCGCCCGAAGCCCCAGCCCCTTTGTCGAGGGCGGCACCGGCCCGAACCCACTACGCGACGCGCGCGTGCGGCAGGCGCTATCCCTTGCCATCGATCGGCGCGCGCTTTCCGAGCGGGTGATGGATGGCGTCGCGGTGCCCGCGGCGCAGTTCCTGCCCGAGGGCATGGCCGGCACCATCCCCGGCTTGCCCGTGCTGCCCTATGACCCCGCCCGCGCCCGCGCGCTGCTGGCCGAAGCGGGCTTCCCTCAGGGCTTCGCGCTGACCTTCCACGCCACCAACAATCGCTACGTGAACGACTCGCGCATCGCGCAGGCGATCGCGCAGTACTGGCAGCGGATTGGCGTGAAGGTGGAGCTGGACGCAATGCCGAGCGCCACATTCTTCACCCGGCGCGCGCGGCGGGAGTTCTCGGCGGCCATGGGCGGGTGGTCGGCCGATGCTGCGGAGACGCTGCTGTTCCAGCAGCTCTGGCTCACCACCGCCGATGCAGCACGCGGAATTGGCAGCAGCAACTACGGCGGTTGGTCCGATCCGGGCTTCGACGGGCTGCTGCGCCGGGCGATGGCGACGATGGACCCCGCTGCCCGCGCCGATCTGCTTCGGCAGTCCGGCCGCGTTGCGCTGGATGCGATGCCCGTCGCGCCACTCTATTTCGAGAGCGCGGTGTGGGCCAGCCGCCGCGGCTTCCGCTACCCCGGCCGGGTGGATCAGACGACCCTGGCCGCCGAGGTCACGCCCGAATGAGCCCCCTGCGCCGACCCCTGCTGGCGCTCGGCGCGCTGTTCCCTGCGGCGGCCCTGGCCGCGCCCCGGCGCCGCACCGCGCCCGAGCCCGTGAGACCCGATCCCACCATGCCCTTCGCCCCCCAGCTCGCCGCAGCCCTCGCCCAGCCTGGTCGAGCCTCGATCCAGTTCGACGACCCTGCCGGCGACCCGAACCGGCCCGTCACGCTCCATGCCTACAGGCCGCAGAACTGGCGACCGGATGGGCAGGTGGTACTTGTCATGCACGGCATGGGCCGGAATGGGGATGAGTACCGCGACTTCTGGATCGAGGCCGCGGAGCGCCACAGCCTTCTGATCGTTGCGCCAACCTTCCCGCAACATCTGTTCCCGACGGCCGAGACCTACAACAACGGCTCCGTTCTGGCCGGGGATGGAGCGTTGCGGCCGGCGGAGTGGCGGGGCTACCGCATTCCGGCCCGCGTTGTCGCCGCGCTCCGGGATGCCGGGCTTTCCACCCGGCCGAAGGCGCTGATTTTCGGGCATTCGGCCGGTGGGCAGTTCCTGCACCGGATGCTGTCCACCGAACCTGCGGAGATGTTCGAGGCCGCGATGGTCGGGAATCCCGGCTGGTTCAGCCTGCCCGACCTTGGTCAGCCTTTCCCGGCAGGTTTGGGCGGCATCGGCGCGACAGAGGCTGACCTGGCACGGTTACTTGCTTTCCCGATGACCATCCTCTCTGGCGAGCGGGACGTGGAGACGAGCGGTCCAAGCCTGCCCTCCAACCCCGAGGCGCTGGCTCAGGGGCCGAACCGCTTCGCACGCGCCCTGTTCTACTTTGATGCCGGGCGTGAGGCAGCCGCACGCTCTGGCCTGCCCTTCGGTTGGAAGCGCGTGGTGGTCCCGCATATCGGGCATGACGGCGCCGCGATGTCCCGCGCCGCCGCCAGCCTGTGGTTTGAGGGCCGGCTGCCGCCCGACTCGCTTCTTGCTGAGTGGGGCAAGGCGGGGGGCGGGGCACTCTAGGCGCCCCACCGCCTACCAGCGCCGGTAGCCGTAGTGGCCGTAGTGGCGATACCCGTAGTAGGGACGACCGTAGCCGTACCCGTATCCCGGGGAAGCGATTGCCGCGCCAGCCACGGCCCCGACGCCAGCCCCTAGCAGAGCAGCGCCGGCGACGTTCGGATCGCCATACGGGGCATAGCCGCCATAGGGGCCATAAGGGGCGTAGTAGCAGCCGCCGAGCGACAGCCCGGCGACGGCGAGCAATGCGAGACGCGTTTTCATCGCCAGCCTCTCCCGCGGCCATAGCCCTGTGCGTAGGACCGGCCGCCACCGGAGTAACCGTAATCCCGGCGGGAGTGTTGCCGGCCGCGCCCGTTATCGCTGGCGGCGGCCGCGACCAACCCGGCCGCGAGCCCGACACCTGCGCCGAGGGCGAGGGAGCTGCCCCAGTCGGTGGAGCCGTCCGGGTTCTGGCAGCCGGCCGTGGCCAGGGCTGCACCGAGGGCGAGAGCGGGAAGCAGGCGGACCTTCATGGAATGGGAACCTCCGATGCCACCCAAGATGGGCAGCCCCCGTGTCGCGCGCGCGGCGACGCGGTGGCAGGCGGCGGCGGGACGGAGGTCTTTTCATGGCAGGGAACGCGGTCCCTGAAGCGGGCTGTCGAGCCTGCCGCTCAGCTCCGCTGCCCGTTGAAGGCATTGAAGGTCTGCAGCGTGTAGGTGTCCTTCACCCCCGGCACGGTCTGCACACGCTCCACCACGAACAGGCCGATATCCTGGTCGTGCTCGAGGTAGAACTTACCGAGAAGGTCGTACTGGCCACTGGTCGAGTGCATCTCTGAGAGCTCCGGGATGCTGTCGGCCATCTCACGCGCCACGCGATACGCGGCGCCCATCTCGCATTTGATCATCACGAAAATCGCTCTCATACCGCATCCGCTCCGCTGACACGGCCAGGATGGCCCTCCACCGCACGCGTTCCAAGCCCGGCCGACGCAACCTCGTCTGGTTGGGCGGCTTCACGTCAGGGCATTAGGGGGGCGATCATGGCCGGGTTTACCGCGCGCTGGTTGGGGGACTCGCTCCGTCTCGGGATCGGCCTGGTTGCCGCCCTGGCGGCCATGCAGGTCCCGGCCGTGACCCAGGCCTATGATGCCGCGCTGTTTCAGATCGCAGAGGAGGGACGGCGCGACATCGCTCAGCGCAAGGAGCTGGCTCGAGGGTACTACCAGCTCCCCGACACATCGGACGCGGCCGTCATCGAGGCCCTGCGCGGCCGAGAACCGAGCAATGCGCGCGGGCTGGAGGCCTCCGTGGCGCGAGAGGAGGTGCTGCGCGCGGCCCACGCCCGGATCGCGGCCACCCCCGCAATGCTGCGGCCGGTGGTGGCAGTCTGGGACGCGGCCGACGACCCGTTCGGTAACAAATGGGCCGTCCTCCGCACCGCGCTGGACCAACACGTGCCTCAAGTGCTTCTGGGCACGGCGGCCGCCACCTACGGCCTGGCCGGCTTGGTCCTCGGGCTTCTGGTCGCCAATCTCCTGCTCACCCTGCTCGGCGCCCTGGTAGGCCGGCGTACCCGGGCCGCGTAAACAGTCGCGGGCGGTTTCCAGCGGGGGGCGATCTGCTCTAGCTTCCCGCGCCCTGGACGGGAGGAACGGACCGATGGACGGAATGCGGGTTGCGGGACGGACGGGCGGGCAGCTGCTCGCCGATGCGCTGGTGGCGCAGGGCGTGACTCACGCGTTCTCGGTGCCGGGTGAATCCTTCCTCGACCTGCTGGACGGGCTCTACAACGTCCGCAACCAGGTCGAGCTGGTCACCTGCCGCTTCGAGGCGGGCGCGGTCCATATGGCCGAGGCTCATGGCAAGCTGACCGGCAAACCCGGCGTCGCCATCGTCACCCGCGGCCCCGGCGCCTGCCACGCCAGCATCGGCGTGCATGTCGCCATGCAGGACAGCACCCCGCTGGTCCTGATCGTCGGCCAGATTCCCTTCGCCGAGACGGACCGCGACACCTTCCAGGAGGTGGATTACCGCCGGATGTTCTCGCCCCTCGCCAAGTGGGTGACGCAGATCGACGACGCGGCCCGCATCCCCGAACTGATGGCCCGCGCTTTCGATGTGGCGACCAGCGGCCGGCCCGGCCCCGTGGTGGTCGCTATCAGCGAGGAGATGCAGAAGTCGATCGTGCAGGTGCCGGATATCGGCCCTGCGCCGACGCTCCCGGCCCATCCCGCGCCCGGCGCGATCCCGCGCCTGCTGGAACTGCTGGACGGCGCCAAGCAGCCGGTCCTCGTTCTCGGCGGCACCGGCTGGACGGCCGAGGGCAAAGCCGCGATCAAGGATTTCGCGCTCGCCCATGACTTGCCTGTCGCGGTGGGCTTCCGCCGCCTCGGCCTGTTCGACGGCACCTCGCCGAACTTCGCGGGCGATCTCGGCGTCGGCTCCGATCCCGGCCTCGTCGCGCGGGTGAAGGAATCCGACCTCGTCATCGCCATTGGCAGCCGCCTCGGCGAGGCGACCAGCCAGGGCTACACGCTGTTCCCCGCCGGCGAGACCAGCCCGATCGTGCAGGTGCACCCCGACCCGGCCGAGGTCGGCCGCGTCTTCCGCCCGCTGCTCGGCATCACCGCCGACCTCAACGCCTTCGCGCTCGCCCTGCGCGACGCCGCGCCCGGCAAGACGCGGCCCTGGGGCGACTGGACGCGCAAGCTGCGCGCCGGCCGCGAGGCGAGCGTCGTCGCGCCCGACTATGACGGCCCGCTGAACTTCGCCCGTGCGCTGCAGGCGCTCGAGGCCGAGCTGCCCGAGGACACGATCTTCACCGTGGACGCCGGCAACTTCGCCACCTGGCCGCAGCGCTTCATGTCCGTCCGCGAGAACCAGGAGTTCCTCGGCCCGACGAACGGCGCCATGGGCTATTCCGTGCCGGCCGGCCTCGGCGCCGCGATCACCTATCGCGGCCGGTTCGTGCTCAGCTTCGTCGGCGACGGCGGCTTCCTGATGACCGGGCAGGAGATCGCGACCGCCTTCCAGTCCGAGGTCGCGCCCATCGTCATGGTCGTGAACAACGGGCAATACGGCACGATCCGCATGTATCAAGAGCGGCACTATCCCGGCCGCGTCTCCGGCACCCAGCTCACCAATCCCGACTTCGCCAAGTTCATCGAGGCCTTCGGAGGCCATGGTGAGGTTGTGGAAGCTACCGACGAGCTGGTTCCCGCCTTCCGCCGTGCGCGGGCCAGTGGGAAGCCCGCGATCATCGAGGTGCGGATGAGCGCGGAGCAGATCACCAACCGTCAGACCGTCACGCAGATCCGCGCGGCGGCAGCGAAGGGCTAAGGCTGGCTGGAGGGCGGGTGGCCCCACGGAGGCATTGCCTACCGGGGTGACCCGCCCGCCATGTCAGATCACGGCCTCGATCAGGCCCGCCGGACGTTCCAGAATGTCGCGAACCCGTCCAGCACGCCGGTGAGGTTGGACCGGAAAGCCGTCGGTTGCAGGTACTGCCCGAGAGGATAGTAACAGACCTCCTGCATCGCGACTGTCTGCATCTCGCGGCTGATAGCCTGCTGGGCCGTCAGGTCAGGGGCCGATAGCCAGGAGGTCCGCAGTTCCTCGATCCGCGGAATGTTGGGCCAGCCGGCATAGCCGGCCTCGCCGGCACCGCGAAGCGGGGCGTGCACGGCGGGGTTCAGCCAGTCCAGACCCACCCAGTTGGTGATGAAGGCGCTCCACCCACCATCCGAGACCGGGCCTTTGCGGTTGCGCCGCTGCAGCATCGCGTTGAACTCGACAGAGTAGATCTCAACGTTCATCCCGGCCTGCTTCAGGCTGTCCGCCATCACCGCACCAAGCGTCGTGATGGCCGAGGAGGTCGAGGCCACCATCAGCAGCACGGTCTCGCCACGATATCCGGCATCACCCAGCGCGGCCTTGACCTTCGCGTAGTCGCGCGGTCCCGTCAGCGGAGCGAGCCCGGCATCCGACGCCATGGGCGTGCCCGGAGGAAACACGCCGAGCGGCACCTTGTAGAGCGACGTCTCGGACGGGCCGACCATGGCCTGCATCATGCTTTCCTGGTCGATCGCGCCCAGGACTGCGCGCCGGATGGCAGGGTTGTTGAACGGGGCTTGAAGGTGATTCACCGACATCTGCCCAACGAAGCCCGTCGGGTCTTTCACCTCCACACGCACGTTTCGTGCACGCCGCAGCAGGGAGAGCTGGTCGTGATAGGCGTATTCCTGCCAGTCCGCCTCGCCGGCAATTAGCGCGTTGGTGGCGGTGGAGGGATCTGGCATCACGCGCCACTCGATCCGATCGAAATGAACGACCTTCGGGCCGGAGGTCCAGCTCGGAGTGCCGTCCCTGCGCGGAACATAGCCCTCGAACTTCGTGTAGACGCTCAGGGAGCCCGGCACACGCTCATCCGCTTTGTAGCGGAACGGGCCGCTGCCGGTCAGCTCCGTCACCTGGCGGAAGGGGTCGGTGTTCGCCAGCCGCTCGGGCATCATCGCGCAAACCGGCACGCCGGCATTGCCAAGGGCGAGCGGCAGGAGCGGGAAGGGGCGTTTGAGGCGGAAGCGGATCGTGCGGTCGTCGGGGGCGGAAAGCTCGTCGGTCGCGTCCATGAGCATGCCGCCGAACGGGCTGCGCTTCGACCATCGGCGGAGGCTGGCGACGCAGTCCCGCGCGAGGACCGGCTCGCCGTCGTGGAAGCGCAGGCCCTCGCGCAGGATCAGGTTCCACAGCCTGCCGTCATCCCCGACAGTGTGGCCGTCCACCATCTGCGGCGTAGGCTGGAAGCGCGCATCCATTCCGTAGAGTGTGTCGAACACCATGTAGCCGTGGTTGCGCGTCGCATAGGCCGTGGTCGTGACGGGATCGAGCGTCACAACGTCCTGCTGCGGCGTGAAGCGCAGGGTGGAGGCGGATTGTGCGCGCACCAGCGAGGGGGCAGCGACGGCTGGCGCAATCAGTCCCGCGCCGGCGGAGGTGATGAAGGTGCGGCGATGCATCGGCGATCTCCTGCAAGGGAATGCCGGTGACTTTGCGCCTCCGGTCC
This sequence comes from Roseomonas sp. WA12, assembly GCF_054165765.1. Classification (NCBI taxonomy): domain Bacteria; kingdom Pseudomonadati; phylum Pseudomonadota; class Alphaproteobacteria; order Acetobacterales; family Roseomonadaceae; genus Roseomonas; species Roseomonas sp. WA12. The sequence goes on from NZ_CM135108.1 coordinate 1,474,081, forward strand.
CAGATGATCACGCAGTCCCGCTGAAGGCCAGTGCCGGTCAGCCGCTGGCATAGGTCCAAGCGCCAGCGAGGTCGCGCCCGGCCAGGATCGGAGCCGGCGCGACGATCATGAGGCCGGACACCATCGTGGCGCCAGTGCTACTTCGCTCGGCCCCTGTGCCCGTCCGCAGAGTGGTCAGGCGAACTCCGCGCGAACGCTCTCGGTCTGCGCGCCGAGCCCTGGAACAGGGCCGAGCTCACGGTCCCCGTCGCTGAACCGCGCCGGTGGCGCCGCGACAGCGACCGGGCCGCCCGGTGTCTCCAAGGTAATGCGCCGCAGGGCAGGGTGCGCTGCGAAAGCGGCCAGGTCGTTGACGAACCCGAAGGCGGTGCGTGCTGCGAGAAGGCGCTGGGCAGCCTCCTCGCGCGTCAGGGTGGCGAAGGCGGAAGCAACATGGGCGTCCACCACGGGCCGGTTCGCCACCCGCTCGACATTGCTGCGGTAGCCCTCGCGCGCGGGCAAGTCGGGCTCGCCGAGGAAGCGGGCGCAAAAATCGGCCCATTCGCGCTCGTTCTGGATGGAGATGAGCACCTGCGCTCCATCCAAGGTGGCGAACGCGCCGTAAGGGCAGATGGATGGGTGCGCTAAACCGACGCGGGCGGGCGCGCGGCCTGTACCCTCGAAGTAGAGGAGCGGCACATTCATCCAGTCCGCCATCCCGTCAAAGAGCGAGACGGCAACGCCCTTGCCGCGCCCGGTCACGCCGCGCTCGATCAGCGCCTCAAGCACGGCGGAATAGGCGTTCATCCCGCAGGCGATGTCGCAGACGGAGACGCCGACGCGCCCGGGCCCTTCCGCGCGGCCGGTGACACTCGCCAGACCGCTCTCGGCCTGCACGAGGAGGTCATAGGCCTTCATCTCGGCATATGTGCCGGTCTCGCCGTAGCCGGAGATATCCACGGTGATCAGCCGCGGATGTTGCGCGCGCAGTTCCTCGCTGCCGAAGCCCGCGCGGGCGGCGGCACCGGGGGCGAGGTTCTGGATGAACACATCCGCCTTTGCCACCATGCGCCGGAGTAGTGCCAGGTCCTCGTCACGCTTGATGTCGAGGACGACGCTTTCCTTGCCCCGGTTGAGCCAGACGAAATAGCTGGAAAGGCCTTTCGCCGCCGCATCATATCCTCGCGCGAAGTCCCCCTCCGCGCGCTCGATCTTGATCACGCGTGCTCCGGCATCTGCTAGTCGGACGGCGCAGAGCGGGGCGGCCACCGCTTGCTCCATTGAGACGACGAGCAGGCCCGCCAGCGGCTTGGAACCTGCCATCAGAAGCTGCGGGGGAGGCCGAGGATGTGCTCGGCGACGTAGGAGAGGATGAGGTTCGTGCTGATCGGCGCTACCTGGTACAGTCGCGTCTCGCGGAACTTCCGCTCGATGTCGTATTCATGCGCGAAGCCGAAGCCGCCGTGGAACTGCAGGCAGGCATTCGCCGCCTCCCAGCTCGCCTTTGCCGCCAGATATTTCGCCATGTTGGCCTGGGCGCCGCAGGGCTGGCTGGCGTCGAACAACCGGCACGCCTCAAAGCGCATAAGGTTGGCGGCCTCGATCTCGATGTAGCTTTCCGCGATCGGGAACTGAACGCCCTGGTTCTGCCCGATCGGGCGGCCGAAGACAGTCCGCTCCTTTGCGTAGGGCACGACCTTGTCGATGAACCAGTAGCCATCGCCGATGCACTCGGCGGCAATCAGCGTGCGCTCGGCGTTCAGCCCATCGAGGATGTAGCGGAAGCCGCGCCCCTCTTCACCGATCAGGTTCTCGGCCGGGATCTCCAGATTGTCGAAGAAGATCTCGTTCGTCTCGTGGTTCACCATGTTCTCGATCGGCCGCACGGTCATGCCGTGGCCGATTGCGTCGCGCAGGTCGACGAGGAAGATCGACATTCCCTCCGACTTCTTTTTGACCTCGGCCAGCGGCGTGGTGCGGGCGAGGAGGATCATCAACTCGGAATGCTGGACGCGCGAGATCCAGACCTTCTGCCCGTTCACTACATAGCGGTCGCCCCGCCGAACGGCCGTGGTCTTGATCTTCGTTGTGTCCGTGCCCGTGGTCGGTTCCGTCACGCCCATCGACTGCAATCGCAGCTCTCCGGTCGCGATGCGCGGCAGGTAGCGCGCCTTCTGCTCGGCCGAGCCGTGCCGCAGCAGCGTGCCCATATTGTACATCTGGCCGTGGCAGGCGCCGGAATTGCCGCCGGAGCGATTGATCTCCTCCATGATGATGGAGGCCTCGGTCAGCCCCAGGCCCGAGCCGCCGTATTCCTCGGGGATGAGGGCCGCGAGCCAGCCGGCCTTCGTCAGCGCATCGACGAAGGCCTCGGGGTAGCCGCGCTCGTGGTCGATCTTGCGGTGGTATTCGGCGGGAAACTCGGCGCAGAGGGCGCGGACGGCGTCGCGCAGCTCCTGGTGCTCGTCGTTGGTGGCCTGCATGCCCGTCCTCCCGCGATGGGGCCGGGCGCTTCGGCCCGGTCCGGATGCAGTCATGCTACCGGATGCCGGCTGGCGGAAGGGGGCGACCGGTCAGCCCCCGAGCGGCAGCCGTTCAGCGATGAGAAAGGGTTCGCCGGGAGCTGGCTGGGTATACAGGCATAACTCGCTCACCCGCCGAGGCCGGGCGGCAGCCTCGGCCAGGCAGGCCTGCGCCGCCGGCCGGATCAGCGCATCCTGTTCCGGCGTCAGCCGGTGAGTGAGGGTGACGTGGTACCGCCACTCTCCGAACACCTGCGGGTAGCCCCAGCGAGCCAGATTGTGCCGGCCGGCAGCGGAGAGGCGCTCCGGGCGGCGGCGCGCGATCTCGGCGGCATCCGGCGGGGCACGGTGGTGGTCGAGATCGGCCACGCAAGCATCGGCCAGGGCGTGCAGGGCGGGGCAGGGGGACGTCTCGCGCAGCGCTAGGAAGCCGCCGAGCGAGGTAACCTCCAGCGGTGGCAGGTCGAAGGGGGCCGTGGCGGCTGCTAACCGGGCGGCGTCCTCGCGCAGGGCGGCGTAGCTGCCGGCCAGGTGGAAGGGCGGCTTCAGCGTGGCGTGCAGCCCGTAACGGCGCGGATCGGCGGTCAGCGCATGAAGGTCGGCGCCGGGGATGTCGGGCTGCGGGACGATGGCACCGGTCTCCGCATCACGGCCGAGCCAAGCACTGCCGAGCCGGTGCAGCGGGTCGTCGACCGCCGGCGCCCAGTACAGGGCGGCGCGGGCGAGGGCGGCGACGCCCATCATGCGATGCGGGCTCCGGCGCGCCACACCGCCTGCACCACCGGCATCCGCCCAAACTCGCGGAGACGCACGAGATCCGCGCGGAGCCCCGGCGCAATCCTCCCCCTGTCGGAGAGGCCAAGCGCCGCAGCCGGGTTCGCGGTGATGGTCGCCACCGCGGCCGACAGGCCCATCCCGGCCACCTCCACCAGGCGCCAGGCGGCCTCGATCATGGCGGGGGGCACGTAATCCGATGCAATGATGTCCACCAACCCCTCTCGCGCCAGATCGGCGGCGGAGACATTGCCGGAATGGCTGCCGCCGCGCACGAGGTTCGGGGCGCCGGCGATCACTGCCATCCCATGCGCGCGCGCCGCGCGGGCAGAGGCTAGGTTGACGGGGAATTCGCTGATCCGGATGCCATCGGCGGCGTTGCGGGCGACGATCTCCGGATCCCAATCGTCATGAGTGGCCAGCGGCACGCCGCGCCCTTTCATCATCTCCAGCAGGGCGCGTCGGTTGGGGCCGGATAGCAGCTCGCGCTGTGCCGTCAGCTCGGCCATGCGGCGCTCGACCTCCTCCGGCGATGCGCCGCCTTTCACGCGCATGGCGCGGTAGCGGGCGGGGTCCACGTATTGGCCGACGCCGGGCGTGTGATCCATTAGGCTGACCAGCCGCAAATGCGGGTCCGCGTGGAACTCCTCCAGCATCTCCAGCATGTCGCTGGCTGGCAGCTCGCAGCGGAGGTGCAGCAGGTGCTCTGTTTTCAGCACCCCGGCCTCTGTCAGCGCGCCGAGGTCGCGCACCCCGTCCCGCGCGGTCTGGAGGCGGCTCTGGTCGAAGCCGAGATCGCCGAGGCACAGCGCGTCCAGCACTGTGGTGACCCCGGCGACCGCCACCTGACTGTCATGCGAGAGAAAGGCCGAGACAGAGGGCCAGCGCGCTTGGCTGCGTGGCAGCACCTGGCGCTCGAGATTGTCGGTATGGACGTCCACCACGCCGGGGATGAGGTGGTCGCCCTCGAGGTCGATCGCCCCGGGCGCGGCGCTGACGCCGGGCTCGACCGCCGCGATGCGGCCGTCACGAAGGATTAACGTGCCCCGCTCCACCCCGTCGGGCAGGACCAGCCGGGCATTGGTCAGGATCGTCTCGTCGCTCATGGGCTCCCTTCTGCCCGGGCGCGCAGCCTGGGCAAGCCGTCCGGGCGATCCACTCCCACGCCATCCGCCACTTGTCTAGACAGGTTCGGGGTGCCGCCCTAGCCTTACCGGGCGTGGAGGCGGGCGGATGGGAACGACCCTCGAGCGGGATGGCGGCGTGCCGCTCTGGCGGCAGATCGCGGCGGCGCTGGAGGGCGCGATCGCGGCTGGGGATCACGCGGCAGAGGACCGGTTGCCGAGCGAGGCGGCGCTCTCTGCCCGGTACGGGGTCAACCGCCACACGGTCCGCCGCGCGCTCGAGGCGCTAGAGCAGGGCGGGTTGATCCGCACGGAGCAGGGGCGCGGCAGCTTCGTGGCTGGGACCGTGCTGGACTACCCGCTGCACGGCCGGACCCGATTCTTCGACACCGTCCATGCCCAGCGCCGCCAACCAGGAGCGCGTATCCTGCGGGTCGGCCCGATTCCCGCGCCCGGTACCGTGGCGGAGGCGCTGCGGATCGCACGGGGTGCGGAGGTTCTGCGGGTGCAGCGGCTCGGCCTCGCCGATGGAAAGCCCTTGGTGCTTGGCCTGCACCACATGCCGCTTCCCCGATTCGCCGGGGCCGAGGCGGCACTGCGGGTCGCACCCTCCATCACCGCGGCCCTCGCGGCCTGCGGCGTTGCGGATTACCGGCGCGCGCACACACGCATCAGCGCCCGGCTGCCCACGGCCGATGAAGCGCACCGCCTGCGGCAGGCCCGGATGAGGCCCGTTCTGGCGAGCGAAGCCCTGAACATTGATCCAGAGGGGCGACCAGTAGACTTCACTCTGGCCTGTTACGCCGCCGGCCGGGTGCAGGTCTTGGTGGAGGAAGACGTGCCAAGCCGGCCCCGCAGGGACGAAGCTGGCGAGGCCTGAAACGCGAAGGGGGACGCGCCCTGCGGCGCATCCCCCTTCTGTACTGGCTCCCCGAGTTGGACTCGAACCAACGACCTAGCGATTAACAGTCGCGTGCTCTACCAGCTGAGCTATCGGGGATCATGCCCGCAAGGTGGCGGGGCGCGCCGGATACCGCGATGGGCGGGATCCCGCAAGGGGGTCCTTTTAAGGTTGCGCAGTCGATAGGTTTTTGACGCTAGGTTTCGGGCGGCCGGGCACAGGTGGACGCGCGCGCATGTGGCCCTGAACGGGCCGGAGTCCGCAGCGGAACGCCTGAATTGTGAGAGGATGGAGGCCCGAGCGGGAATCGAACCCACATTCACGGATTTGCAGTCCGTTGCATCACCACTCTGCCATCGGGCCGGCAGGGGGGCAGGGTATCGCGCCACGGGCCCCGCTGGTCAACCCGCATTGCCGGCGCGTGGCGGGTGCGCGGCTGCCGCGCTTCCAAGGTGGGCGGGCCGGGCCTATAAACCGGTCAGTTCAGTTTGATGGGGCAGCGGGCGGCATGGACTTCGCCGAGGCGCGCAAGCGCATGGTCGACGGGCAGGTAAAGCCCAACCGGGTGACCGATCCGCGGATCTTCCTGGCGATGCAGGAAATTCCGCGGGAGCTTTTCGCGCCGCCGCAGCTGCGGTCGCGCGCCCTTGCCGACGAGGATCTGGCGCTGGGGGGCGGCCGCGTGCTGCTCCAGCCCATGACCATCGGGAAGTTGGTCCAGTTGGCTGCCCCGCGGGTGGGAGAGCGCGTGCTTGTCCTCGCCGCCGGCCCTGGCTACGGCGCGGCAATCATGGCGCATATGGGCGCGCAGGTGGTGGCGCTGGAGGACGATCCGGCAATCGCTGCCCTCGGTGACGCGGCCATCGCGGCCTCCGGCCTGCGGGCCGGGATGCTGCGGCGGGAGGTCGGCGCCTCGGCGGCCGGTCTCTCGGCGGGTGCCCCCTACGACCTCATCCTGATCGAGGGTGCCGTCCCCGCCGTGCCGCCCTCTGTTTCGGCGCAGCTGGGGGAGGGCGGCCGTCTCGTCACCATCCGGCAGGCGCCAGGCGAGGTCGGGAGCGCCATTCTGGGCCGCCGTATCGGCGGGGCCTTCAGCTCGACCGAGGCCTTCGACCTTCGCGGCTCGCTGCTGCCCGCCTTCCTGCCAAAGCCCGGCTTCGTGCTGGCTTGAGCCGAGCAGGCTGAGGCCGGCGGCCGCGCTTGCGGCATGGCCGGCCTCGAACACTGCGCCGGCAAGGATGCGGAAAGGGTTCCTCCATCATCCTGGCCGCATGGCGGCGTCGGCGACTAACCTCACCGGGAACAGAGCACTGGCCGCCCCGCCTGACGGCGATGGGCTGGCCGATCAGGGATTGCAGTCGATGACCCGCAGCCACGCCGCCCGCCGCTTACGAACCGCCATTCCGACCGGAGGACTGGCCTTTGCGCTCGTCGCCGCAGGCCTGGTGGTGCCAGCTTCCGCCCAGACCCTGCAGGAAGCACTGGCCCAGACCTATGTGAACAACCCGACCCTCGCCACCGCTCGCGCCCAGTTGCGCGTGGTGGACGAGAACGTGCCTCAGGCCCTCGCCGGTTGGCGCCCCACCGTCACCATCACGGGCACGGCCGGCTATGGCGAGGGTACGGTGCGCTCCCGCGCCAACCTGCCGAATGGCCAGCGCGTCGGCGTGACTACGGACCAGGACCGCACGATCGCCACCGCGGCCGCGACTGTGACCCAGCCGCTCTACCGAGGCGGCCGCACCGTGGCCGCGACCCGGCGCGCCGAGAACCAGGTGCTGGCGCAGCGCGCGCGGCTGCTGGGGACCGAGCAGCAGGTACTGCAGGACACGGTCTCGGCCTATGTGAACGTCATCCGGTTCCAGGAGGAGGTCCGCCTCAACCTGAACAACGCCCAGGTCCTCCAGCGTCAGCTGGACGCCACGAACGAGCGCTTCCGTGTCGGCGAGATCACCCGAACGGACGTGGCGCAGGCCGAGTCGCGCCTTGCGGGCGCACGTGCCTCGCGCGCCGACTCCGAGGGCCAGCTGCAGAACGCCCGCGCTACCTTCCAGCGCACCATCGGCATCGCACCCGGCCGGCTGACCGCGCCGCAGCCACTTCAGCCCGCCGCCCGCAACGGCCAGGATGCGTCCCAGGTGGCCGCGGTGAACAACCCGATCGTGGTTGCCGCCCTGTTCGACGAGGCCGCGGCGCGGGAATTTATCGACGTCCAGCTCGGCGTGCTGCTGCCCCAGGCCAGCCTGCAGGCACAGGCCTTCCGCAACGACAACCAGCAGGCCTTGGGCCAGCGGGCCATCGGCGAGCAGGTGCTCGCCACGGTCACCGTGCCGCTCTACCAGGGCGGCGCGGAATACTCGGCGGTGCGTCAGGCCCGGCAGGACGCGACGCGTCTGCGCCAGGTGGTGGACGACCAGCGCCGCGCCGCCACTGCCCAAGCGATCCAGGCATGGGAAACGCTGCAGAGCGCCCGCGCCACGGTGGAGAGCGTGCGCGCCCAGATCCGCGCGGCGGAGATCGCGCTCGATGGCGTGCAGCGGGAGGCGGTGGTCGGCAGCCGTACCACGCTCGACGTGCTGAATGCCGAGCAGGAGTTGCTGAACGCCCGCGTGTCGCTGGTCCGTGCCCTGGCGAATGTCGTCACGGGGAGCCACTCCCTCGCCCAGGCGGTCGGGCGCCTGACAGCACGCGACCTGAACCTGCCCGTGCCGCTATATGACCAGGAGGCCTACTACCGGGCGGTACGCGACCGCTGGGCGGGCCTTGGTGACTATTCCGCCCCCCAACCCGTCCGTAACTAGCACCAGAAGGAGCCTCGCATGTCCGGCGCCGCCTCTGCCCCCGGCGGGGATCCCTCGATGGAGGACATCCTTGCCTCCATCCGCAAGATCCTGAACGAGGAGGAGGCTTCCCCGACCGACGGTTCGCCCGACGATGCAGCCGCCCGGCGGGCCGGCTCCGGGACGGAGCTCGCATCGGAACCGGAAACGCTGGAGCTGACGGAGGCGATGCTCGTCGCGACTCCGGCGGCGGAGGTGGACTCCGCCCCGGTGGAGACGTCAGCCGAGCCGGAAACCGTGCCGGAGATGATGGCCCGGGCAGAGAACCCGGCGCAGCCCGTTTCGGCTCTCGAACCGGCACAGGCTCAGGGCGCGCCGACCTTGGAGGCCGCCCTCCGGGCGACGGAAGGCGGTTTGGTGGCCCCGGCGACTGAGGCGGCGGCGGTTGCCCTGCTGGGCCAGCTCGCCCGCTCCGTCGCGGCCGAGCGCGCCGCGCCCGTGCATCGCGGCGGCCCCACGATCGAGGACGTGGTCCGCGAGGAGGTCCGGCCCATCCTCAAGGCCTGGATGGACGAGCATCTACCACCCCTGGTCGAGCGGTTGGTCCGGGCGGAGATCGAGCGGGTGGCCAGCCGGTCGCACGGCTAGGTTCCGCGCCTCAGGCGGGGCAGGGGACGCCGATCGGCGCTTGACGCAGGGGCAGGGCCTCCGCCAAGCCTCCGCCCATGCTCGACAAGACGCTCACGCCCGCCGGCTACGAGCCGCGCCTCTATGAAGGCTGGGAAGCCGCGGGAGCCTTCACGGCCAACCCGTCCTCCGACGCCAAGCCCTTCGCCATCATGATCCCGCCGCCCAACGTCACGGGCAGCCTGCATGTCGGCCACGCGCTGGATGTCACCATTCAGGACACGCTGATCCGTTTCCGCCGGATGCAGGGCCGTGATGCGCTCTGGCAGCCCGGCACGGACCATGCCGGCATCGCGACCCAGATGGTGGTCGAGCGCCTTCTGGCCTCCGAGGGCAAGGACCGGCGCGAGATGGGCCGCGAGGCCTTCCTTGAGCGTGTCTGGCAGTGGAAGGCGGAGAGCGGCGGCACCATCACGCGCCAGCTTCGCCGCATGGGTGCCAGCCTGGACTGGTCGCGCGAGCGCTTCACCATGGATGAGGGCCTGTCCGAGGCGGTGCGCGAGGTCTTCGTGACCCTGCATCGCCAGGGGCTGATGTATCGTGACCGCCGCCTCGTGAACTGGGACGTGAAGTTCCAGACCGCGATCTCCGACCTCGAGGTGGAAAGCAAGGAGGTGAAGGGCAGCCTGTGGCACCTCCGCTACCCGGTGGAGGGGCAGCCCGGCCGGTATCTGGTCGTCGCGACCACCCGGCCGGAAACGATGCTGGGCGACACGGCAGTGGCCGTGAACCCGGAAGATGCTCGCTTTCAGGACCTTGTCGGCAAGTTCCTGATCCTGCCCATTGTCGGCCGGCGGATTCCGGTGGTGGCCGACAGCTATTCGGATCCCGAAAAGGGCTCGGGCGCGGTGAAGATCACGCCCGCGCATGACTTCAGTGACTTCGAGGTCGGCCGGCGCCACGACCTGCCCTCGCCGAGCGTGCTGGATGCGGAGGGCCGCGTTACCCTCGCCGAGATCGAGAGCGAGTCCCGCGCCGTGGAAGGCGTCGCCGATCCCGAAGTGCTGCGCAGCCTTGCCGGGCTGGAGCGCTTCGAGGCCCGCAAGGCGATCCTGGCCGAGCTGGAGCGGCTGGAGCTGATCGAGACGATTGACGCGCACACCCATGCCGTGCCGCATGGCGATCGCTCCGGCGTGCCGATCGAGCCGCGCCTGACCTGGCAGTGGTATGTTGATGCCGCAACTCTCGCCAAGCCGGCCATCGAGGCGGTGGAGAGCGGGCGCACCCAGTTCGTGCCGAAGCAGTGGGAGAACACCTTCTTCGCCTGGATGCGCGACATCCAGCCCTGGTGCGTTTCCCGCCAGCTCTGGTGGGGCCACCAGATCCCGGCCTGGTACGGGCCGGACGGCCACATCTTCGTCGAGCGGACCGAGGCCGAGGCTGTCGCCGCCGCCCGCGCCCGCTACGGCCGTGACGAGACGCTGACCCGCGACCCGGACGTGCTGGATACCTGGTTCTCCTCCGGCCTCTGGCCCTTCTCCACGCTGGGCTGGCCGAAGCAGACGCCGGAGCTTGCGCGCTACTACCCCGGCGACGTGCTGGTGACGGGCTTCGACATCATTTTCTTCTGGGTTGCCCGGATGATGATGCTGGGCATCCACTTCATGGGCGATGTTCCCTTCAAGGTGGTGAACATCCACGGGCTGGTGCGCGACGAGCGCGGGCAGAAGATGTCCAAGTCCAAGGGCAACGTCATGGATCCGCTGGAGCTGGCGGACGCCTATGGTACCGACGCCCTGCGCTTCACCCTGGCTTCCTTCGCCGGCCCGGGCCGGGACGTGCGGCTGGGCCGGCAGAAGGTGGAGAGCAACCGCGCCTTCGTCACCAAGTTGTGGAACGCGGCCCGCTTCTGCGAGATGAACGGCATCGCCCCCGACGCCGCGTTCAGTCCCATGCAGGCCACAACGCCGCTCGCTCGTTGGATTATCGATGCTGGAAACGCCGCGGTGGTTGAGGCGACGAGTGCTCTCGAATCCTACCGTCTCGACGACTACGCCGCTGCGCTCTACCGCTTCACCTGGGGCAGCTTCTGTGACTGGTTCCTGGAACTTGCCAAGCCGGCGCTGATGGGGCCGGATGGCCCGGAGAAGGATGAGGCCAAGGGCGCGGCCCAGCACGTGCTCGGGCTGATCCTGCGCCTTGCCCATCCCGTGATGCCCTATGTGACCGAGGAGCTGTGGGACCGCTTCGGCTATGGCGAGGAGGGCAGCCTCATCCGCACCGCCTGGCCGGAGCCGGTGGCTGTGATGGGAGCCGACGAGGCACGGGCCGAGCTGAACTGGCTCGTCTCCTTCATCACGGAGGTTCGGACGGTCCGCGCCGAGGTGAACGTGCCGCCCTCGGTGACCGTGCCGCTGCTGGTCCAGGGCGCCTCCCCCGAGACTCTGGCGCGTGCCACCCGTTGGATCGACCCGATCCGCCGGATGGCGCGCGCGACCGAGGTGAACCCGCTGGAGGGCCAAGCGCCCGAGGGGGTCGCCCAGGCCGTGGTGGGCGAAGCGACGGTGATGCTGCCGCTCGCCGGCGTCGTGGACCTTGGCGCGGAACGCGCGCGGCTGGCGAAGGAACATGCCAAGGCCGAGGCCGAGGCCCGCAAGATCTCCACCAAGCTCGCCAACCCCGATTTCACCACCCGTGCGAAGGAGGAGGTGGTGGAGGAGACGCGCGAGCGTCTTGCCCTTGCCGAAGCCGAGGCAGCGCGGTTGGCCGCGGCCATTGCCCGCATCGCCGCGTGAGATGAGGTTCTTCGACTTCTTCGCGCTGGCTGTGCTCGCGACCGTGCCCATCCTGTGGTGCCGGTCGCGGCTGCCGCTGATGAACCGGGAGCCGGCGCTCACCGATGCGCAGGCGGTGCGGATCGGCGCGCTGATCAGCGCCATCCTCTGCGCGATCTACATCTTCCGTTACGTCGTCTACCGCTGAACCGCACCGGTCCGGCAGCTGCACGGATCGGTCCGGAGGACACGCAACCCGGGGCCGATCCGGGGCATTCCCTTCCAATAGGCCGGGGGCCGGGGCCCGCCGGCACCCGGAATGCGCGAGGTCCCATGTCCGACCAGGTTCTCCCCACCCCTGAGGCCGAGCGGGCGGACACAAAGCGCCGCGTCTGGGCCATCGTCGGCGGCTCCTCCGGCAATCTCGTCGAGTGGTACGACTTCTACGTGTATGCTGCGACGGCGCTGTATTTCGCGCCTAACTTCTTCCCCTCCGGCGATCGCACGACGCAGTTGCTGAACGCGGCGGCCGTCTTCGCCGTCGGCTTCCTGATGCGGCCGATCGGCGGCTGGCTCTTCGGCATGATCGGGGACCGCTACGGGCGCCGGACCTCGATGATGATTTCCGTGCTGATGATGTGCTTCGGCTCGCTGATGATTGCGGTGCTGCCGACCTACGCCACCATCGGCGTTGCAGCGCCCGTGCTGCTGGTGGTCGCGCGGTTGATTCAGGGGCTTTCCGTCGGCGGCGAGTACGGGACCAGCGCCACCTATATGAGCGAGGTGGCGACGCAGAGGCATCGCGGCTTCTTCGCTTCCTTTCAGTACGTCACGCTGATCGGCGGACAGTTGCTGGCGCTTCTGGTTCTGGTCGTACTGCAGGGAATCTACCCGGCCGAAGAGATCCGTGCCTGGGCCTGGCGCGTCCCCTTCTTCATCGGTGCGGCCGCGGCGATCGTCGCGCTGTTCCTGCGCCGGGCGCTGCACGAGACGACAACGGCCGCCAGCCGCTCGAAGGAGGGCGCGGGCACGATCGGGCTGCTGCTGCGCCACCCCAAACCGCTGCTGCAGGTGATCCTGCTCACCTCAGGCGGCAGCCTCGCCTTCTATACCTACACGACCTACATGCAGAAATTCCTCGTCAACACCGCCGGCTTCAGCGCTGAGCGGGCGAGCGTGACGATGACCGTCGTGCTGTTCTGCTACATGCTGCTGCAGCCACTGATCGGCGCCCTGTCGGACCGCATCGGGCGGCGCGCCTGCCTGATCGTTTTCGGGCTGGGCGGCGCGATTATGACGGTGCCGCTGCTCACCCTTCTCGCCGGTGTCACCAGTTCAGCAGGGGCCTTCGCCATCATCTTCGGCGCGCTCGCAGTGGTAAGTTTCTACACCTCCATCTCCGGCGTGGTGAAGGCGGAGCTGTTCCCGGTGGAGATCCGCGCGCTCGGCGTCGGGCTTGGCTATGCGATCGCCAACTCCCTCTTTGGCGGCACGGCGGAGTACGTGGCGCTGTGGTTTAAGTCCCAGGGCATGGAGAGCACCTTCTTCTGGTACGTCTCCGGTTTCTGCATCCTCTCCCTCCTCGCGGCTCTCTCGATGCGCGACACGCGCGTGCACGGCCACTTGGCGCGGGAGGAGGCGACCGGCGCCGTCCGTTGATCGTTTTCCTGGACTTCGAGGCGAGCGGGCTGGGCAAGCGCAGCTTTCCCATCGAAGTGGGCTGGGTGTTCGAGGACGGGCGGACGGAGGAGCACCTGATCCGCCCGGCCGCGGAATGGGAGGAGTGGGACCCGGACGCCGAGCGCATCCACGGCCTCACGCGCGAGAGGCTGGCCAAGGAGGGCGAACCGCACGGGCAGGTCGCTCGGCGCATGGTGGAGGTGCTGTCCGGACACGTGCTCTACGCCTCGGCGCCCTCCTGGGATGGACAATGGCTCAGTCGGCTGCTGCGGGCCGCGGGGCTGCCCCGCCACGCCCTGCGTCTGCGCGATACGGAGGAGGCCCGGCGCGACGCAGCCCTTGCCGCCCTTGAGGCAGCCGGCACTGATCCCACGGAGCGAGACAGCCTTCTTCGGGCCGTGCTGGAAGCGCTGGAGCAGGAGGCGCGGGCGGCCACGCCGGCGCACCGGGCCGTGGCGGATGCGGAGCGTGAGATGGCTCTCTGGCGAGGCGTCAGAGAGCGGGTGCGGAATGTGACTGGGCGGGACTGAGCGCCCGGCGCTACGCAGACCCGCGTCGGCCAGGCCCATGCCAAGCCGATCCACCGACGGAGGCTTGGCGCGGGCAGGAACGACTGCCGGAAGAGGTTTTCGCCTTATCAAGATCGGCGAAGGTCCTGGCCTAGGTTGTCGGGCTGAGTTACGGCTTTCCCGGCCTGTACAGTGCTCCCCGCCGGGACGACCTGAGCGTCCGTGTGATGCACGGTCGGCTCCTGCGCAGGGTGCGTCCTGTGCGAGCCGGACAAACCCCCCGCCGGGCAGGGCTGAATTGCGCGGTAGTCGGTTGCGACCGCCATAATGTTGCGGGATATAGCCCGCCCGGAACAAGGAAACGCCGAATGGCCGATCAGACCTGGGACAAGTCCCGCCTTCCCAGCCGCCATGTGACGGTCGGACCCGAGCGCGCGCCGCACCGCAGCTACTATTACGCGATGGGCATGACGGAGGAGGAGATCGACCAGCCGCTGGTCGGGGTGGCGACCTGCTGGAACGAGGCGGCGCCCTGCAACATCGCCCTCAGCCGTCAGGCGCAGAGCGTAAAGACCGGGGTGAAGCACGCCCATGGCACGCCGCGCGAGTTCACGACCATCACGGTCACGGATGGCATCGCCATGGGCCATCAGGGCATGAAGTCCTCGCTGGCCAGCCGCGACGCCATCGCGGACACGGTGGAGCTGACCATGCGCGGCCATTGCTACGACGCGCTGGTTGGGCTGGCCGGCTGCGACAAGTCGCTGCCGGGCATGATGATGGCCATGCTGCGGCTGAACGTGCCGAGCGTGTTCATGTATGGCGGCTCAATCCTGCCCGGCACCTACAAGGGCAAGGATGTCACCGTCGTTGACGTGTTCGAGGCGGTGGGCATGCACGCCGCCGGCCGCATGTCCGACGAGGATCTGCACGAACTGGAATGCGTGGCCTGCCCGAGCGCCGGCGCCTGCGGCGGCCAGTTCACGGCGAACACCATGGCGACCGTGAGCGAGGCGATTGGCCTCGCGCTGCCCGGTTCGGCCGGCGCCCCGGCGCCCTATGAGGACCGCGACAAGTGGGCGGTGGAATCCGGCCGTGCGGTCATGGAGCTGCTGCGCAAGAAGATCCGCCCGCGTGACATCGTCACGCGCGAGAGCCTGTACAACGCGGCCCTGATCGTCGGCGCCACGGGGGGCTCCACCAATGCCGCGCTGCACCTGCCGGCCATGGCGCATGAGGCCGGCATCCCTTTCACGCTGCACGACGTTGCCGAGATCATGCGCAAGGCGCCCTATATCGGCGACCTGAAGCCGGGTGGCCGCTACGTCGCGTTCGACGTGTACAAGATTGGCGGTATCCCCGTGATCGTGAAGGCGCTGCTCGATGCCGGGCTGCTGCATGGCGACTGCCTGACCGTCACCGGCAAGTCGCTCGCCGAGAACCACCGCGAGGTGATCTTCCCGAAGGACCAGGACGTGATCCGCCCGGTCTCCGACCCGATCAGCCAGACCGGCGGCGTGGTCGGTCTGAAGGGCAATCTCGCCCCGGACGGTGCCATCGTGAAGATCGCCGGCATGAAGGAGCTGCGCTTTGAGGGCACGGCGCTGTGCTTCGACTGCGAGGAGGACGCCTTCGCCGCCGTGGACCAGCGCGCCTACAAGAAGGGTGATGTGATCATCATCCGCTACGAAGGGCCCAAGGGCGGCCCGGGCATGCGGGAGATGCTCTCGACCACCGCTGCCCTGTATGGACAAGGTGCCGGCAGCGACGTGGCGCTGATCACCGATGGCCGCTTCTCCGGCGCGACCCGCGGCTTCTGCATCGGCCATGTCGGGCCGGAGGCGGCCGTCGGCGGCCCGATCGCGCTGCTCAAGGATGGTGACCGCATCGTCATCGATGCCGAGAAGGGCACGATTGACGTGGATCTCCCGGAGGAGGAGCTGGCACGGCGCCGGGCGGAGTGGAAGCCGCGCGGCACCGACTACAACGCCGGTGCTCTGTGGAAATATGCCCAGCTGGTCGGCCCGGCCCATCTCGGTGCCGTCACCCATCCCGGCGGAGCGGCGGAAACCCACGTCTACGCCGATATCTGACCGGAACGGGCCAGCCATGATCCGCGCGAGGGATGCCGCGCGGATCGGCGCCGTGCCAGTCTGCCCGGCATGAACGTCGCACCGCCCCTCGCTCTCACCATGGGAGATCCTGCCGGGATCGGCGGGGAACTCACCCTGGCCGCATGGGCGCGGTTGCGGGGGGAGGGACCTGCTTTCGTCGCGCTGGACGACCCGTCCCGGCTTGCCGGCATTGCCGCTACGCTGGGTTGGGACGTGCCGATCGCCCAGGTCTCGGGGCCAGAAGAGGCTGCGGCCATCTTTGCGGATCGCCTGCCGGTCATGACGATCCGCTGCCCGGCGCCACCGGTTGCAGGGCGGCCCGACCCGGCCAATGCGCCGGCCGTGCTCGGCTCCATCGAGCGCGCTGTTGCCCTGGCACAGGCCGGGCAGGTGGGCGGGGTTGTGACCAACCCGATCAGCAAGGCAACCCTCTACCGCACCGGCTTTGCCTTTCCCGGTCATACCGAGTTCCTGGGCGCGCTGACTGGCACGGCGGCAGCGCCGGTCATGCTGCTGGCCTCGCCCATGCTGCGGGTCGTCCCGGTGACCATTCATGTCTCGCTTCGGCAGGCGCTGGACATGCTGACGACCGATGAAATCATCCGCACAGGCCTGGCATTGGCGGATGGGCTGCGGCAGGGCTTCGGCATCGCCAGCCCCCGCATAGCGGTGGCCGGGCTAAATCCCCATGCGGGGGAGGAGGGTGCGATGGGCGATGAGGAGCCGCGCCTTGTCGTGCCGGCTATCGCCGCTCTGCGTGCCGCCGGGGTGGATGCCTTCGGCCCGCTGCCGCCCGACACCATGTTCACCGCCCGCGCCCGTCCGACTTACGATGCGGCGCTCTGCTTATATCATGACCAGGCGCTGATCCCGATCAAAACCCTGGACATGGATGGCGGGGTGAATGTCACGCTTGGCCTGCCGATCGTCCGCACCTCACCCGACCATGGCACCGCCTTCGGCATCGCCGGCCAGGGCATTGCCGATCCGGGCAGCCTCATCGCCGCTCTGCGCCTCGCGGCCGAGATGGCCGCCCGCCGCCTCCAGGAAGCCGCCGCATGACCCCCATCCGCCTCGGCGTGAATGTCGACCACATTGCCACCCTGCGGAATGCTCGCGGCGGGGCGCATCCCGATCCGCTGGCGGCAGCCCAGCTCGCCCTCGCGAGCGGCGCGGACAGCATAACCATCCATCTGCGCGAGGATCGCCGCCACATCCGCGATGCCGATTGCCGGACCATGCGGGCGACGCTCACCGCCCCGATCAATTTGGAGATGGCCGCCACCGCGGAGATGCAGGCCATTGCCCTGGAACTTCGCCCCCATGCCTGCTGCCTCGTCCCCGAGCGACGCGCGGAACTGACCACTGAGGGCGGGCTGGACGCGGCGGGGCAAGAGGCGGCGCTGGCACCCGTCGTTCGCGCGCTGGTGGAGGCCGGCATCCGCGTCTCGCTCTTTCTCGACCCGGACCAGCAACAGGTCGAGGCCGCTGCCCGCCTCGGCGCACGCGCGGTGGAACTGCACACCGGCACCTTTTGCGAGGCTGCGCCGGGCCGGATGCAGGACCGCGAGCTGTCGCGCCTCACCCAAGCCGCGCGGCTTGTGTCCTCGTTGAGCATGGAATGCCATGCTGGCCACGGGCTGGATTACGAGACCGCCCCGCTCCTCGCCGCGATCCCAGAGGTGGTGGAGCTGAATATCGGCCATTTCCTTATGGGTCAGGCACTGTTCGACGGGCTGCCCGCCGCCGTCGCCCGCATGCGGCAGGTCATGGAGGCCGCGCGGGAGCCATGACCGATCTCGCAGCCACCATTGCCGAGCCGGGCTACGTCGCGCTGACGGGCGAGGAGGCCCGCACCCGCTTCGACGCGTCCGGTGCCGCGCTCTCCGGCCCCGAATGGGCCCGGTTCGCCGCCAGTTGGGACGACCTGCGCCCGGATGGTTTCATGGCCGATGGCGGCCGATACCGCTTGCGCCGGCACGCCATCTTCACCGCCCCGTCAGGCAAGCCGATTGCCCGTGCGCCTGACGGCCCGCATTACCAGGCGACCCGCTTCAACGCGCTGAATGGCGGCATCGATCGCTGGTTCGAGCCGGTTGTCCCGGCGGTGGGGGACGGCCCCGCCTTGGCCGCCTTGATCGCCGGCGCTCGGGCCGTCTTCGACAGCTTGGCCCCCGGTGCCAGCTGGAACATCGAGGTCCACCAGTTCCGCATCGAGGCCCGTCCGGACGAGGCCGGGAAGCCGACGCCCGAAGGGATGCATTCCGACGGGGTCGACTATGTCATGGTCATGATGATCGGCCGCGAGAACGTGGATGGTGGGGTGACCGGCATCCAGATCGATGGGCGAGAGGCGGCAAGCTTTACGCTATCCCACCCCTGTGACGCCGTGCTGCTGGATGACCGGCGGGTAATGCACGGCGTGACCCCCATCCGCCCGATCGACACGGCGAAGCCAGGGCATCGGGACGTGCTGGTGCTGACCTTTCGGAAAGTCTAGCGGGCAGGGACGCCTAGTCCGCCAGGTCGAACAGCACCGGGGCGTGGTCGGAAGGGCTCTCTTCCGACCGCGCCGCCAGATCCACCGTCGCCCCGGTCAGTCGTTCCGCCAGTTCAGCGCTGAGAAGGGCGTGGTCGATCCGAAGGCCGCGATTGGCCTCGAACGCCGGGCCGTAATCCCAGTAGGTCCAGGGCGCATCCTGCGGGTGCAGGGCCCGCAACGCGTCGGTCATGCCGAGATGGGCGATCGCGCGATAGGCGGCGCGGGTCTCCGGCCGTACCAGCGCATCGGTCGGCGGCAGAGCGCCGGGGGACATGTCCTCGTCGGTCGGGCAAACATTGAAGTCGCCCAGCACGGCATAGGGGGTGAAGCTGTCCAGCCGCTCGGCCACGCGGCGCCGCAGTCGCTCCATCCAGGAGAGCTTGTAGGCATAACCCTCGGCACCGCCGGAATTACCGTTGGGCAGGTAGATGCCCGCGATGTTCATCCCGGCCGCGCGCACCTCGATGAAGCGGGCATGGGTGTCATCCGCGCCATCGGGCAGTGCCTCGTCCACCACCTCGAAGGGGATCCGCCCGACGACGGCCACGCCGTTCCGCCCGCCATGCTGGCCAACCGCGTGGTAGCGGTAGCCCATCCCCGAGAGCTCCAGCCCCGGGAACTCCTCCGTCTTGCACTTCAATTCCTGCAGGAACACGAGATCGGGGGCGTGCCGTTCAAGTAGTCGGCGGAGATGCGGCTCGCGCTTGCGAACCGAATTCACGTTGAAGGTGCAGAGGCGCAAGGGAAGGGGTCAGCCGACCGAGAAGGAGACGCCACAGCCGCAGCCGGAGACGGCGACCGGGTTGGTGACCTTGAAATGCGCGCCGATCAGCTCGTCCGCCCAATCCAGCTGTGCGCCGCGCAGCAGATCGAGCGAGACGGGATCGATAAAGACCCGGTTCTCGATGACCAGGTCCTCCTGCTCCGGCGCATCGGCCAGGTCGAACTTGTATTGAAAGCCGGAGCAGCCTCCGGCCTCGACTGCCAGGCGCAACCCAGCCTCGGGCTTCCCCTGGGCGGCCGCGATCTCGGCCACCTGGGCTAGCGCGGCCGGGGTCACGGAGAAGGGGGTAGAGGCGATGCTGCCATCCGGCATGGGAGAGAACCTCGGGCTGTCAGGCGAATCTTGATTGTAAGATAGGCGCTCCGCCCGGCGTCTCCAACCGGCAAGGGGCCGGCGGGCCGTCGCACCAGTCCTCCGCCAGCAGAGCCTAGCCTTGCCGCCCGCGCGGGCCGGGTGCTACGGCCCCGCCCGAACCATGGATGCCCCCGAACCCCATGCCGCGCCCGAGGCCGGCCGCAGCCCGCACGGCCCCGCCCACGGAATTGCTCCCTGGGCGGTGCAGCCGGGGGAGTCGCGCGGCCGCCTCTTCCCTGAGGATTCCGGCGGCGGACGCTCCCCCTACCAGCGGGACCGGGACCGTATCATCCATTCCACGGCCTTCCGGCGGCTGCAGTACAAGACGCAGGTCTTCGTCTTTCACGAGGGCGACGCGTTCCGAACCCGGCTGACTCATTCCATCGAAGTGGCGCAAATCGCCCGCTCGCTGGCGCGCCAGCTTCACCTGGACGAGGATTTGGCCGAGGCCTTGGCCCTTGCCCATGACCTCGGCCATCCCCCTTTCGGCCATGCCGGGGAGGAGGCGCTGAACGGCGTGATGCGGGCCTGGGGCGGGTACGACCACAATGCCCAGTCGCTGAAGGCCGTCACGCTGCTGGAGCAGCGCTATGCAGGCTATGACGGGCTGAACCTGACCTGGGAGACGCTGGAGGGGCTGGCAAAGCACAACGGCCCGCTGCGCCGCCCGCCACCCTATATCGCCGAATACTCCGCCCGCCATGATCTGGAGCTGCACCTCCATGCCAGCGCCGAGGCGCAGGCGGCGGCGATTGCAGACGACATTGCCTATAACAACCACGATCTGGACGATGGCCTGCGCGCCGGGCTTTTCACGCTGGAGGAGGCGTGCCGGCTGCCACTGGTTGCCATGGCGCGTGACCAGGCGATGGATGCCATCCCGGCCGGAGCCCCACCCGATCGCGTGGCCGCCGAGATTATCCGCCGCGTCATCAACCTGATGATCAACGATGTGATCGAGGAGACGCGCCGGCGTATCGAGACGCTGCGACCGAAGAGCGCCTCCGACATCCGCGCCGCCTCGCAGCCCGTTGTCGTCTTCTCGGACCGCATGCGCGCGCTGAACCAGGAGACGCGTGAGTTTCTGTTCGGGCGGATGTACCGCCACTGGCGGGTCAACCGCACCGCGCTGAAGTCCAAGCGCGTGTTGCAGGTGATGTTCTCGCTGCTGCATGGCCAGCCCGACATGCTTCCCCCCGTCTGGTCACAGCGCGCGGGGGAGCCTGGTTCCGCCACCGCCGCCCGCGCAGTCTGCGACTGGCTGGCGGGCATGACCGACAAGTTCGCGCTCGAAGAGCACCGTCGCCTGACGGACCCCAACATTCCCGGCTGATCCTGACATGAACCACGACATCTTCCGCACGGTCCGCGAGGCGGTGCTGGCCGAGCTCCGTGCGCTCCTCCCCGACTTGCCCGAGGAGCTGCTGACGCGCGTGCTGGTGGAGCCGCCCCGCGACGCCAGCCACGGCGACATGGCCACCAATGCCGCGCTGGTGGTGGCCAAGCCTGCGCGGATGCCACCACAAAAGGTAGCTCAGGATCTCTCCGCGCGCCTCGCCGCGCGCGAGGGGATCGTGAGCGCCGCCCCGGCCGGCCCGGGCTTCGTGAACCTGAGGCTCGAGGAGGCGCTCCTGCGGGGGCAACTTCCCATCATGCTGCAGGCCGCAGAGGCTTACGGCGACGGCACCACCGGGGGCGCGCGTAAGGTCGACATCGAGTACGTCTCTGCCAATCCGACGGGTCCGATGCATGTCGGCCATTGCCGCGGCGCTGTGGTGGGCGACGCGCTGGCTAACCTGCTGACGAAGGCGGGTTGGGCGGTTACGAAGGAATACTACATCAACGATGCCGGCGCGCAGGTGCAGGCGCTCGCCTGGGCGGCGTACTGGCGATACCTGCAGGCAATCGGCACGGCACTGACCGAGGAGGAGTTCTCGGCCGAGATCCCGGGTGGGCTGCAGTACCGGGGCGAGTACCTTGTGCCCGTCGGAGAGGCGCTGAAGGAGAGGTTCGGCGACACTCTCGCGCCCGGCGCCAGGCCGGCGGACGTGCCGCTCTGGCTCGACACCGTGCGTGAGTTCACCGTGGAGGCGATGATGGCCGAAATCCGCGAGGATCTCGCGGGGCTCGGCGTGCGGCACGACGTGTTCATCAGCGAAGCGTCGCTCGTGAAGAGCGGCGCCGCCGATCGAGCCATCGCCGATCTCTCGGGGCGCGGGCTGGTCTATGAGGGCGTGCTCGAGCCACCCAAGGGCAAGCTGCCGGACGATTGGGAGCCGCGCGAGCAGACCCTGTTCCGCTCAACCGAGTTCGGCGACGACGTGGACCGTCCTTTACGCAAGAGCGACGGCACCAACACCTATTTCGCGAACGACATCGGCAACCACGCCGATAAGATCGCGCGCGGCTTCGACGAGCTGGTGCATGTCTGGGGCGCCGACCATGGTGGCTATGTGCCGCGCATGAAGGCCGCCGTCGCTGCGCTCTCGGCCGAGAAGCCCGTGCTGTTCGACGTGGTGCTGGCGCAGATCGTGAAAGTGGTGAAGGGCGGCCAGCCCGTCCGCATGTCCAAGCGCGCCGGTACTTATGTCACGCTGCGCGACCTGATCGACGAGGTCGGGCGCGACGCGGTCCGCTTCACCATGCTGACTCGCAAGGCTGATGCGCAGATGGAGTTCGACCTGGACGCCGTCGTCCAGCAGTCCCGCGACAACCCGGTCTTCTACGTCCAGTACGCCCATGCCCGCTGCCGCAGCGTACTGCGGCAGGCGGGTGATCCGGCACTGGCCGATCTGGCGGCGGCTCCGCTCGACGCATTGACCGATCCTGGCGAGATGACGCTGATCCGCCGCCTTACCGCTTGGCCGCGCACGGTGGAAGGCGCCGCCCTGGCGCGGGAGCCGCACCGGATCGCGTTCTTTCTCCATGACTTGGCCGCCGACTTTCATCTACTGTGGAACAAGGGACGCGAGGACGCGACCCTGCGTTTCATCCGGGACGGGGAACCGGAGGCCACGCGCGCGAGGCTTGCCCTTGTCGCGGCAACGGCTGCCGTCATCCGCTCGGGACTCGCGGTCATGGGGGTGACGCCGGTCGAGGAGATGCGGTGAGCGATTTTACGGTTCCGAGCTATCGGGTCCGCCCGCAGCGGGCGGGCTTTCAGGTGCCCTGGCGCATGGTTGCGGTGTCGGGGGCGGTGCTGGCGGCGGCGGCGGTCGGGGGCGGCGTGGTCTGGGGCGTTTCGCGCGCAGTGAACCGCGGCGTGCCGACGATCGAGGCCGACACCCGCCCGGTCCGCATCAAGCCGGATGATCCCGGCGGGCTGCGCGTCGCCAATCAGGACGAACGCATCTTTGAGAGCCAGCGCCGCGGCACTGGCGCGTCCACCGCCGCCCAGCCCCGGCTTACGCCCGAGCCGGAGCGGCCGGATGTGGCTGCTCTGCGCCAGGCCGCCACCCGGGCTCAGCAGCTCGCTGCCCAGCAGGCCGCTCAGCAGGCCGCGCAGCAGCAGGCGGCCCAGCTCGCCGCGCAGCAGGCGGCCAGCCAGGCGGCGCCTGCCGTCGCCAGCCTGCCGGCAGTGCAGCCCGACGCGGTGCCGTCCAGGCCCCCGCTTCCGAACCCAAGCCTGGGCGCGGGCAACCCTGCGGGAGTGCCGGCGCGTCCGGCGGCACCGCCCGCCGCCACCCCGGTGCAGCAGGCCGCTACCCCGCCCCAGCCGGCTGCGGCACCCGTCCAGCAGGTGCCGGCGATCACCCCACCGGCCCTGCCGTCCAACGCGCCCGTCCGCGGTGGCCGCTTCGTCGTGCAGCTCGGGGCCGTTACAACGGAGGAGGCGGCTCAGGGCGAGTGGGCACGGCTGCAGAGCCGCATCCCCGAGCTGGCGGGTCGCCAGCCCCAGATCAGCCGTGTCGATCGCGGCGACCTGCCGCCGATGTGGCGCATCCGCACCAGCGGCCTGCCCGACGCCAAATCGGCTGAGGCCCTCTGCGTCTCGGCCAAGGCCAAGGGTGCGCCCTGCGCCGTGATCGGCGGATGAGGGCGCGCGCGGCCGTCACGGGCCTGTCGGGCCTGTCATTGACAGTGGAGGAGGCGGCGCTGCTGCGCGCCACCCCGCCCGTCGGCGTGATCCTGTTCCGCCGCAATGTCGACAACCCGATGCAGCTCTCGGGGCTGACCATGGCCATCCGGGAGATCCTGGGGGAGAGGGCGCCCATCCTGGTGGACCAGGAGGGCGGCCGTGTTGCTCGCCTGCGCCCGCCCTACTGGCCCGCCTTCCCACCGCCCGCGCTATTCGAGGGCGAGCCTGAGGCTCGCGCCGGCGCCAGCGCCGCGTTGCTCGGGGCTCATTGCGCCGCCATGGGGTTGGACGTGGTCTGCGCCCCTTGCCTCGATCTTCGGGTGCCCGGCGCGCACGATGTCATCGGCGATCGCGCTTTTTCAGCCGACGCTGCCGAGGTATCAAGGCTGGGCGAAGCCTGGATCGAGGGGCTGATGGCCGCCGGCTGCACCCCCGTGATCAAGCACATCCCCGGCCATGGCCGCGCCGATTCGGACAGCCACTTCGCTTTGCCGCGAGTCGAGGCTGACGCCGCGACGCTGTCCGCGGACATCGCGCCTTTCCGCACGGTCTGCGCACGTAATGCCGGCCGGCACCTTTGGGCGATGACGGCCCATGTCACATACACCGCCATCGACCCGGACCTGCCCGCCACCCTGTCCCGGCGTCTCATCAAGGGCACCATCCGGGGCGAGGTCGGCTTCGATGGCGTGCTGGTCTCCGACGACCTTGTCATGGGCGCGCTGGGCGGCTTCGCGGGCAACCTGGCCGAAGCTTCGCTGACGGCGGGCTGCGACCTGGTCCTTCACTGCAACGGCGTGCTGGCCGACACGGCGGCTCTCCTGCGCGATTGCCCAGCCCTGACTGAACGCACCGAGGAACGGATGCAGGCGGCGCGGACAGCTGCCCTCGCTGCCCGTCCGCCAGCCCGCGCCGCCGCGGCCGCAAGGCCCGCCTCCGCAGCGCCGCACACCCTGACGGACGCCTGACGGGCGCATGGACTGGCTCCCGGACTTCGCGGCCGCGGCCCTGGCCGCGATCTTCGCCATCACCCTGCATGAGGCCGCGCACGGCTATGCCGCGCGGTCGCTGGGGGACGACACCGCAGCCCGGATGGGTCGCCTCTCGTTGAACCCGCTGCGACATGTGGACCCGATCGGCACTCTGCTGGTGCCGGCGATCCTCCTCATCTCCCAGCTCACGCTGACCGGCCGGGTGGACGTGATGTTCGGCTGGGCCAAGCCGGTGCCGGTGGACATCCGGCAGCTGCGCAACCCGCGCTTCGGCATGGTGCTGGTGGCCGCCGCGGGACCGGCGATGAACATCGTCCTTGCCTTCGCCGCAGCCCTGCTGTTGCACCCGTTGCAGGGGTTGGGCGGCGACAACTTGCTGGACTGGCTGGAAAGCTTCCTCATCCTGTCCCTCATCGGCAATCTTGTGCTGGCTGCCTTCAATCTCCTGCCAGTACCGCCGCTCGACGGCGGGCGGATCGTTGGCGGGCTACTACCGCCCGCAGTCGGCATCCCTTACCTGCGGCTTGAGCGCTTCGGACTGTTCATCGTGCTGGGGCTGATCTTCGTGCTGCCCATGGCCGTGCCGGGCTTCGACCCGCTGCGCTCGCTTGTCAGCAGCGTCGCCCTTCCAGCCGCTCGCCTGATTCTCAGCCTCACCGGGCATGGCGGATGAGCGGGGAGGGGCCTGCACTCGTCGTCACGCTGGAGGGTTTCGAGGGGCCGCTCGACCTGCTGCTGGACCTCGCCCGCTCGCAGAAGGTGGACATCGCCAAGATCTCCATCCTTTCCCTCGTGGATCAGTACCTGGCCGTGATCGAGGGTGCGCGGCGCGTGCGGCTGGAGTTGGCGGCGGACTGGCTGGTCATGGCCGCGTGGCTCGCCTGGCTGAAGTCTCGCCTGCTGCTGCCGGACGACCCGGAGGCGGAGGAGGACGCGGAGTCGCTCGCCGAGGCGCTGGCCGAACGGCTGCGTGAGCTGGAACGGATGCGCGAGGCCGCTGCGTGGCTCGCCGGGCGCCCCTTTCTCGGCCGCGACGTCATGGCGCGCGGCGCGCCCGAGAGCCTGGTGCTGGAGGACCGCTCAGCCCTGGCCGCGGATCTGCCGGGCTTGCTGCGTGCCTATTCCGACGTGCTGCGCCGCGCCGCTGCCCGTCGCCCGTACCGCCCCCGACCACGCCGGCTCTGGACCGTTCAGGACGCCCTCTCTCGCCTGCGTGGGCTGGTCGGCCGGATCCCGGAATGGGCCGAGCTCTCCGGCTTCCTGCCCGAGGCCGAGATGGATCCGGTGGAGCGCCGGGCCGCCCTGGCCAGCACGCTGATCGCAGGGCTCGAGATGGCGAAGACGGGGTTGGCCGAGCTGCGCCAGGACGCCCCGTTCTCACCGATCATGCTGCGCCCGCCGAGCGGCGCCCCCAGCCCCCCGGAGAGCCGCGATGCCGACGCCGCCTGATCCCGAGGAACCCGTAACGGCTGAAGCCGAGACGGTGCCGCTGCATGGGGAGGCAGTGATGGCCGAAGCGGCGGAGCCGCCGAACGAGATCGACTCTGCGTCGGGGACGCCTATGGGCGCAGCCGAGGCTGACGAACCTGCCTTGAGGGCGGCAGAGGAGTCGGACGAGGTTTCGGCCGGAGACGAGGGTGTCGCGGAAGATCTGGGCGGCACCGCCGAGAACGACGCCTTGGAAGGAAGTTTCGGTGATTTAGGCACCGCCAATGAGGACGCCTCGGGAGGCGATCTTGCAGCGATGCCCAGACCTGGTGAGAGCGAGGACACCCTCCCGGGCGCGCCCCCCTCGCCTGAGGCGCTTCGCATCGCCGAGGCGCTGGTCTTCGCTTCGGCAACTCCCGTCACCGCCGCACGTCTCGCGCCGCTCCTGCCGCCCGGGGTGGAGGCCGCAGCAACGCTGGCAGCTCTCGCCCAGACCTATGAGGGCCGGGGGGTGCAACTTGTGAACGTGGCCGGCGGCTACGCTTTCCGCACCGCCGAGGACCTTGCCCCCGCCCTGACCCGCGTGGTGGAGGTGCCCCGCCGGCTGCCCCGCGTGGCCATGGAGGCGCTGGCCATCATCGCCTGGCACCAGCCGGTGACCCGCGCCGAAATCGAGGAGATTCGCGGCACCGCCCTCTCGCAGACCACCCTAGAGACACTTCTTGAGAATGGGCTGGTCGCGCCCCGCGGGAAAAAGGAGGCTCCGGGCCGGCCGACTCTCTGGGCCACCACCCCTCGCTTTCTGGAGCAGTTCGGCCTGGCCTCTCTGCGGGATCTCCCGCGCCGAGAGGAGCTGATGCCCGAGCCGGGGCTGCCCTTGCCGGAACCCGCCCCAGTCGCCCGCTGAGTCGTCCCGTCCGGTCGCCGGCCCGTGCGACGGACGGTTACTCCGCTTCCATACCGCCCCTTGCGGCCCCATCTTGCGGTTCCGCCCCATTTGTCGTGCGGGCGAGTTCTGCTAACGGAGACGGCCCCGCGCGGGACCGGCCGATGCCCATCCCAGGGCGCCGGCCTCCCCGGCCCGGGTGATCGGAGAGACATGTTCGACCTCGCCTGGTCCGAGATCGCGCTGATCGCCGTCGTGGCGGTGGTGGTGATCGGTCCGAAGGACCTTCCGGACGCCGTCCGCGGCGTCGCCCGTGGTATCCAGAAGCTGCGCCGCATGGCCGGCGAGTTCCAGGGGCACCTGGATGAGGTGGTGCGCGAGGCGAAGCTGGAGGATGTACGCGACCAGATCCGCGACATCCGGAACTTCGACCTGAAGTCCACGATTGAGAAGCACGTGGATGCGGATGGCGAGATCACCCGCACCTTCCGTGACGATCCGTTCCGCGCTCCGCCACCGCCTACCTCGGATGCTGCGCCAGCTGCGGGCACCGAGTCGTCTTTCCCTGATGGCGCGCCGCCGGTGGACGCCACCACCCCCGCGCCTGAAGTGACGGCGGTGAGCGCCGCGGCAGACACGCCCGACGCGACCCCGCCAGGGCCGCAGCCGGCGGAGGCAGACTCTGTGTCCGCCACAACGGCCGAGACCGACATGCCGGCCGCTATTCCCGCAGAGCCGGCTGTCGTCACCGAGCCGGTCCTGCCGCCCGCGGGGCCTGTCGCCGCCGCAGCACCCACGCGTTCCGCCAACCACACCGCCTGATAAAGAGCCGCATCCCCAGTGCCCCGCGAAGCTGACGACACGATCGACGACAAGCCCATGCCGTTGATCGACCACCTGCTTGAGCTGCGCACGCGGCTTCTGTGGTCGATCGCCGCCTTCGGGATCGCCTTCGCGGTCTGCTACTACTTCTCCACGGCGATCTACGGCTTCCTGGCACGCCCCTTGGCCGAGATCCTGATGCAGCAGGGCGGCGGCGAGCGGCGGATGATCTTCACCGCGCTCTACGAGGCCTTCTTCACCTACCTGAAGGTGGCGTTCTTCGGCGCAGTGTTCTTCAGCTTTCCGGTGTGGGCGACGCAGCTATGGCTGTTCATCGCGCCCGGCCTCTACAAGTCCGAGAAGAAGGTCATCACGCCCTTCCTCATCGCCTCGCCGGTGCTGTTCGTGATGGGCGCGGCGCTGGCCTACTACTTCATCTTCCCGCTGGCCTGGAAGTTCTTCATCTCCTTCGAGACACCCACTGGCGGCGGCGGCCTGCCCGTGCAGCTCGAGGCGAAGGTCTCAGAATACCTTTCGCTCGTCATGCACATGATCCTGGCCTTCGGCGTCGCCTTCCAGCTGCCGGTGGGGCTGACGCTGATGGCCCGCGTCGGTATCGTCAGCGTGGACCAGCTCCGGCGCGGCCGGCGCTACGCCATCGTGGGGATGTTCGTGGCGGCGGCCGTGCTGACGCCGCCCGACATCATTAGCCAGGTCGGCCTCGCCGTGCCTCTGATCATCCTCTACGAGCTGTCGATCCTGGCGGCCGTGTGGATGAACCCAAAGCCCAAGCCGCCCGTCACCTGAGGCTTCTCTCATGCATGATATCCGCGCCGTCCGCGCCGATCCGGCGGCGTTTGACGCCGCGCTCGCACGCCGCGGCCTCGCGCCCGTCTCCGCGGAGCTGCTGAGCCTCGATACCGCGCGCCGCGCGGCTCAGACCACGGCACAGGAGGCCCAGGCCCGCCGGAACGCGCTGGCCAAGGAAATCGGGCAGGGCAAGCGGGCCGGCGGCGACACGACCGACCTTGAGGCCGAGGCGACAGAGCTGCGCACCCGCATGGAAGGTCTGGACTCGGAGGCGAAGGCCGCCGAGGAAGCACAGACCCGCATCCTGGAAGCCCTTCCCAACCTGCTGGACGCCGATGTGCCGGAAGGCGCTGACGAGAGCGCCAATGTCGTGCTCCACCAGCACGGCCAAGTGCCGGACTTACCTTTCACGCCCAAGCAGCATTTCGAACTGGGCGAGGCGCTGAGGGGAATGGACTTCGCCACGGCCGTGAAGCTGGCCGGCAGTCGATTTACCGTCCTGCGTGGCCATCTCGCCCGGCTTGAGCGCGCCATCGGCCAGTACATGCTCAATCTGCATGTGGAAGAGCACGGTTACACCGAGACGGTGGTGCCGCTTCTGGTGAACGATGCCAGCATGTACGGCACGGGCCAGCTGCCGAAATTCGCCGATGACCTGTTCCGCACGACCGATGACCGCTGGCTGATCCCGACGGCCGAGGTGCCACTGACCAACACCGTGCGGGACGAAATCCTGCCCGAGGCCGCGCTGCCTCTTCGACTCGCCGCCCTTTCGCCCTGCTTCCGTTCCGAGGCGGGCTCGGCCGGCCGCGACACGCGTGGAATGATCCGCCAGCACCAGTTCGCCAAAGTGGAGATGGTGGCCATCACCGCCCCGGACGCCTCATCCGAAGAGCACGAGCGGATGACCCGCTGCGCCGAGCGGGTGCTGACGGAGCTGGGGCTGATCTGGCGCCGGATTGTGCTCTGCGCCGGCGACACCGGCTTCGGCGCGGCAAAGACCTATGACCTGGAGGTTTGGCTGCCGGGGCAGGGAGCTTGGCGGGAAATTTCCTCCTGCTCCAACTGCCGGGACTTCCAGGCACGCCGGATGAACGCCCGCTATAAGCCGCGGGAGGGGAAGGGTAACCAGTTCCTGCACACGCTGAATGGCTCGGGCGTCGCGGTTGGTCGCGCGCTGATCGCTGTGATGGAGACGCACCAGCAGGCGGATGGATCGATTGTGGTCCCTCCGGTGCTGCGGCCCTTCATGGGCGGGCTGGAGGCGATCCCGGCCGCGTGAGCTGTGCCGCGGCCGGCTTCCCGGGCATTGCGCCCGGGCCGCCGCCCCAATAGGTTGCGCCGGGTCTCACGGGGTGTGGCGCAGCCTGGTAGCGCGCCTGTTTTGGGTACAGGAGG
The DNA here is from genome assembly GCF_054165765.1 of Roseomonas sp. WA12. Classification (NCBI taxonomy): domain Bacteria; kingdom Pseudomonadati; phylum Pseudomonadota; class Alphaproteobacteria; order Acetobacterales; family Roseomonadaceae; genus Roseomonas; species Roseomonas sp. WA12. Next base: position 1,503,959 of record NZ_CM135108.1, read on the forward strand.
CCGTGGGTTCGAATCCCGCCGCCCCGAATTGACAAGACGTCCCCCGGCCCCATGGCCGGCGGAAAGGCTGACTGGAGTGCCGAGCATGGGCATCGCCCGCATCTATTCGCCGCCAAAGAGCGCCATGTCCTCCGGCCAGGCCCGCACGGACGAGTGGGTGCTGCAATTCGCCCCTGGCGAGCCCAATCGGATCGACCCGCTGACGGGGTGGTGGGGTTCGGGCGACACGCAGCGTCAGGTGAGCCTTCGCTTCGACACGCTGGACGATGCCATTGCCTATGCGAAGGGCCAGGGCATTCCCTATGAGGTGGAAGCTCGCCGCCAGCGTCCGGCGCTGCGCCCGAAGTCATACGCGGACAACTTTCGCACGGACCGTCCCGAGAACTGGACACATTGAACCGCCATACGCGTTGAGCTGGCCCCTGGGCCGGCCAGGCACCCTTAGCTCAACTGGATAGAGCAACCGGCTTCTACCCGGTTGGTTGGGGGTTCAAGTCCCTCAGGGTGCGCCACCTTCGCCGGGTTCGTCAGGCGTCCCGCAATACCCGCAGAACATCCAGCCCGTAGCGGTCGAGCTTCGACGCGCCGACGCCGTGGACATCGGCCAGGTCGTCCAGCGAGCGCGGGCGCTGTGCCGCAATGTCGGCAAGGGTCCGGTCGGGGAAGATGACATAGGCCGGAACGGACTGCCGCGTCGCCTCCTCCTTTCGCCAATTCCGCAGGGCCTCGAACACCCCAGCCTCTGCAGAACTGCCCGTGAAGCCCGCGGCGGCGACCGAAGCGGCGCGGCCCTGGCGCGGGCGGCGGGAGGCCCGGGCGGCTTCGCGCAGGGCCGATTCTTGCAGCATCACCGGCACCTCCCCGCGCAGGATGGGGCGTGCGGCCTCGGTAGCCTGATAGATTGGCAGGTTGGTGTCGCTCGCCATCTCCAGCGCGCCGCGGGCTAGCAGGTGGCGCGCGATGTTGCGCCACGCGCCCTCTGCCACGTCGCGCCCAATGCCAAAGACGGTCAGCTTGTCATGTCCGAAGGAACCGACCTTCTCGGTCTCCTTCCCGCGAAGCACATCCACCACATGGCCCAGGCCAAAGCGCCCTCCGGTCCGGTGCACGGCAGAGAGCAGTTTCCGGGCGGCCTCGGTGGCGTCCACCAGCCGTGGAGGGTTGAGGCAGGCGTCGCAGTTCCCGCAGTCCTGGGGCAGGTCGTCGCCGAAACAGCGCAGCAGCAGGCGGCGGCGGCAGGTGGCGCTCTCGACGATGGCGACAAGGCGATCGAGCCGCTCATGGTCCAGCCGCTTCTGCGTGTCGGCGGCAGGGCTTTCAGCAATACGGCGGCGGGCCACCGCAATGTCCTCGGCGCCGTAGAGCAGCATGGCGCGGGCCGGGGCTCCGTCGCGGCCGGCGCGGCCGATCTCCTGGTACCAGCTCTCCGGCCCGCCCGGCAGCGCGAGATGGGCCACCCAGCGAACATCGGGGCGGTCGATGCCCATGCCGAAGGCGATAGTGGCTGCCATCACCACGGGATCGCCCGAGGAGAAGCGGCGCTCAGCCGCGCGGCGATCCGACGCCTCCATGCCGGCGTGGTAGTGGAGCGCGTCGAAGCCCTCCTTCTTCAGGCGTGCGGCGGTGCGCTCGGTCTCGGCCCGACTGGGGCAGTAGATGATGCCCGCACCGCGCCCGTCATCAGCCTCATCCATGAAGCCGGAGATCTGGGCGATCGCGTTGTCGCGCGGGGCAACCTCAATGCGGATGTTCGGGCGGTCGAAGCTGCCGCGGAAGACCGGCGCGTGGGTGAGGGAAAGGCGCTCCCGGATGTCGTCCACGGTCCGGGCGTCCGCGGTCGCGGTCAGGGCTACGCGCGGCACCTCGGGGAAGCGCTCGGCCAGCATGCTGAGCATCCGGTATTCCGGCCGGAAGTTATGGCCCCAGGCGGAGATGCAATGCGCCTCGTCCACCGCGAACAGCGCGAGGTCGCGCCGCGCCAGCCGCTCCGCCGTGCCTTCCACCGCAAGCCGCTCGGGCGAGACGTAGAGAAGCTTCAGGCGTCCATTAGCGAGGTCGAGCGAGACCTGACGCCGCTCCTCCTCGTCCAGACCCGAGTGCAGGGCGGCGGCGGCCACGCCCTGCTGACGCAGCGCAGCGACCTGATCCTCCATCAACGCGATCAGGGGCGAGATGACAACGCCGAGCCCTGGGCGACACAGCGCCGGCACCTGGTAGCAGAGCGACTTGCCGCCACCGGTCGGCATCAGCACGAGGCCGGAGCCGCCGGAGGTGACGTGCTCCACGATCTCCGCCTGGCGACCGCGGAAGTCGCTGAACCCGAAGACATCGTGCAGGACGGCGCGGGGATCGGCGCTCATGGCCGACCCGCCGCGCATCCCGAGGAAGGGCTTACGGCCCGACTTGGATCTCGACCCGGCGGCTGCCGGTCGGCCCACCTGGGATTGCCACCTCGCCAAGCCCGGCGACCGCAATGCGGGCCGGCGCCACCCCGTTCGCGCGCAGGGCCGACGCGACGTTCTGCGCGCGGGCCTGAGAAAGCGCCTCGTTCCGCACTCGGTTTCCGTCCGGATCGGCGAAACCTGTCACCCGCACGGGAACCATGGGATTGCGGTTCGCCAGCGCCGCTGCATCCGCCACAACCGCCTGCGCCGCCCCGTCCAGCTGCGTGCTCGTATCCGTGAAGAAGACCACGCGCCGGGGCTGTTCCGGCAGGTTGTCCCCCATGCAGGCGGACAGCAGAGGCAGCGCAAAGAGCGCGAGGAACGAGCGACGCATCGGGAGAGGCCTCATGGCGGTGACGGGCCACGAATGCGGAGCGCGCGAAGATTCGGTCAATCCGTTCCGGAAGGGACACGGCATTGTGGTTGGGGCGGTGCATGGTGTTGCGATCAGATGGGGCAGCGAGGGGCGCCGCGACAGGGCACGCCCGCGCAACGAGCGCGGGTGTTGACCTTCCTGTTGCGGCCGAGGGATGTCCTTTCAGGACATGGCCGGCAGGGCCTGCCCGCCGGCGAGGCGCAGGATCCGCATTGGCCGCTCCACCCCGATTAGGCGATGGGTGATGAGGATAGCGCTGCGCCCGCCCAGGGCAGTGTCCAGTGTCTCCAGGAAGGCGCGCTCGGTCGCGGCGTCCAACCCTGCGGTGGGTTCGTCGAGGATGATGACTGAGGCGGGGGAGAGCAGGGCACGGGCTAGGGCGAACCGCCGGGCCTGGCCGCCGGAGAAGCGGGCGCCGGCCTCACCGCAGCGGGTATCCAGGCCCTCCGGAAGGGCGCGGATCAGGTCTGCAATTCGGGCGCGCTCCAGCGCATCCCACAGGCTGGCATCCGGCGCCTCTGGGGCCGCAACGCGAAGGTTGGCCGCAATGCTGTCGTCGAACAGCGTCGCGTCCTGGGTCAGGCAGGCGATGCTCATGCGCACGTCGTCGGCCGTGAGGTTCATGTAATCGACGCCACCCAGGGTGATTTGCCCCGCCTGCGGCGCGGCCAGCTTGAGGAGCAGCGCGGCCAGTGTGGATTTGCCCGCGCCGGACGGGCCGAGAAGGGCGATGCGGCCGCCTTCGGGAAGATCGAGCGCGAGGTTGTCGAAGACCGGCGCACGATCCGGCGCCCAGGCGAAGCGCAGCCCGCGAATGGCGATGGCGTGGCTCTTCGGCGCGTCCACCTGCAGAGAGGCGGGCGGGTCGGGCACCGGCACTGGCTCGTCCGCCGCCTCGAGCAGGCGCCGGGCGCCGGCGCCGGCAAGCGCCAGGGCGGCGCCGGCGCGGGGCAGCGCGCCCAGTGCGTCGGTGGCCGCAAGGACCAGGAATAGCGCAACGACCACTGCGCCCGCCTGCGTGCCACCGGTCGCAAGTCCCCAGGCCAGGGCACCGAGCAGTGCAGCCTGGGTGAGGAGCGAGCCGGTCGCGGCTCCGAGGGAGCCCGCCCGGGTCAGTCGGCGCCGCGCCGCGTCCATTCCGGCCGCGGCGTTCTCGACCCGTGCCAGGGCACGAGGCTCGGCATTCGCGGCGAGGATGTCCTCCATCGCGATCAAGGGTTCGACCGCTTCGGCGCGCAGGGCGCCGGTCGCATTGGCTGCGGTGGCCGCGGCACGGGCCGCGAAGGGAGCAATCAGTACAGGGAGCAGCAGGGCGAGTGCCAGAGGGACGGCAACGATCGCGGCCAGCACCGGCGAGAGGCGACCAAGGATCACGGCCACCGCCAGAACCACGGCCGACGCCGCTGCCATGGGCACGAGAGCGCGGAGGTAGAGCCCGTCCAGTGCTTCCACATCCGACACCAGCCGGCCTAACAGGTCGCCCGAGCGCGTCAGCCCCGGCCCGGCGGAGAGGCGCGCGGAGAGGCGGCGGAAGAACCAGGTGCGGGTGTCAGCCAGGGCGCGAAAGGTCGCCTCATGGGTCGCCATACGCTCGGCCCAGCGCAGCAGCGGGCGGATCAGGATGAGCGGGCGCAGCAGCAGGAGCGACCCGGCGCCGGCAAGGGTGCCGGTCGCGAGGCCCTCCGACACGCCCTGGCCGGCCAGGGCCAGCAGGGCGAGACCGGCTAACGCCGAGGCGCAGGCCACCAGCGCCCCAAGGGTGAGCCAGCCCCCGCGGGACCGCCACAGGCCGAGAATGCGGAGGAGATCGCGGGCGGCGCTCATATGTTGGCCGCCCGGCGCTGTGGCACCACGCGCCCTTCACGCAACTCCAGGACCTTGGAGAAGCGGGCGCGCAGAGCCGCGGAATGGCTGGCGATCACGGCTGTGCGGCCCGTGCAGAGGCGAAGCAGGCTGTCCAGAACCAGCGCCTCGGTGGCGGGATCGAGATGGGCCGTTGGTTCGTCCAGAAGCACCATCGGGGCGTCGCGCAGGAAGGCACGGGCAAGGGCCACACGAAGGCGCTGGCCGCCTGACAGGCCATGCCCGCCTTCGCCCACCACGGTGTCCAGCCCAGCCGGCAACTCGTCCGTAAAGCTGCTGACCTGCGCGGCGCGCGCAGCGGCGTCGACCGCAGCGTCATCTGCATCGGGTCGGGCGAGGCGGATGTTCTCGCGGATGGTGGCGCGAAGCAGCACCGGGCGCTGGGGCAGGTAGGCGATCAGACGCCGGCGCTCGGCAGGCGCCAGGGCCAGGCCGTCCCGACCATTCAGCGCGATCCGCCCGGCATCCGGGGCCGAGAAGCCCATCAGCAATTTCAGGAGCGTGGACTTGCCCGCGCCAGAGGGGCCGGAGAGCACGAGCGTCTCGCCGGGCAGCACGCGGAAGGAGACGTCGTCCAGCGCCATGGGCCGCGCCGGGTCCGGGCGGTGGGAGAGGTGATCCACCACCAGCGTCACGCTCGGCGGCACCTCCTCGAGCTTCAGTCCGGCCGGCGGCTCCGCGGCCAGGATGGGGGCGAGGGCGGAGGCGGCGCCCTGGGCCGACATGCGCTCGTGATAGGCGGTGGAGAAGGCGCGGAACGGCGCGAAGAAGGCAGGGACCAGGAGCAGGCAGAACAGTGCCGCAACCGGCGCCGGGTGGCCGGCGGCCGCCAGGTTGCCGTGACGCCAGGCCAGGCAGCCCAGAACGGCGGCTGCGATCAGCTCCAGCGCGCCGGTGGAGAGGAAAGCGAGGCGCAGGACGCGCATGGTGCGTGCCCGCAGTTCCTGCGCGGCGGCATCCAGCGCGCGCGCCTCCGCTTCCTGCCGCCGGAACAGCACAAGGGTGGGCAGGCCGCGCATGCGATCGAGGAAACGGCCGGAAAGCTGCTGCAGGGAATCGAACTGCCGGCGGCTGGCGACGGCGGCGCCGATGCCGGACAGGGCCATGCCGACGGGCACCATCAGCCCAGCGGCCATTAGGATGATGCCGCTCAGCGTATCGGCCGCCGCCGCGGAAAGGGCGACGGCGAGCGGGGCCGCGAAGGCGAGGGCAGCGGCCGGGATCCAGCGCGCGAAATAGCCCTCCATCGCCTCGACGCGATCGACGACGAGCGCGGCGCCCTCTCCGGCAGGGCGGCTGGAAGGCGGCTCGGCAAGGAGGCGGCCGAACAGGCGGCGGCGTAGGGTGGCGCGGGCAGCCTCGCCGGCCCGGGCTGCCATGGCCTCCTGCGCGACATTCAGGGCCACCTGCAGCAAGGCAAGGCCTGCGGCGCCGGCCAGCGTTCCCCAACCTGCAGCATCCAGGCCGAGCAGCGCGGCGAGAAGGGTGGCCAGCAGCCAGGCCTGCGCGATGCCGCAGGCGGTTCCGGCCAGCCCGAGCAGGATCGGCGGCATCAGGGCCGACCGCCCCTCTCGCGCAGCGGCGGAAAGTAGGGCACGGCCAGGGTCACGGCGGGGGTCTTGGCCGGCGCGGGGAGGCATGGCCGGTGTTCTAGGGCAAACAGGCGGCCGGCGGAATGCGGCACGGCATCTGCATTCACCTCCTGCCCTTTCGCGACGAGGTTCCCCCATGCTCCCGACCCATGGCCGGCACGGCTACCACCCCTGGCGTGGCCGCCCGCAATGGCATTGGCCGGGCGGGCCGCGGCTGGCCGTGTACCTTGGGGTGAACCTTGAGCACTTCGCCTATGGGGAGGGACTGGGTGCCGAGCTGGCGCCCGGCGGGCCGCAACCGGACGTGCTGAACCATGCCTGGCGCGACTACGGCAATCGCGTGGGTGCCTGGCGGTTGCTGGAGACGCTGGACGAACTCTCTCTGCCCTGCACCGTGCTGCTGAACAGCGCCATCTACGATCACGCGCCGGAACTGGTGGCCGCGCACCGTGCCCGGGGCGACGAGATGGCCGGTCACGGACGCACGAATTCCGAGCGCCAGTCCACCATGCCCGAGGCTGAGGAGCGCGCCATGATCGCGGGTGCCACGGCCAAGATGGCGGCCAAGGAAGGAGTGGCACCGCGCGGCTGGCTTTCGCCGTGGATCGCCGAGAGCCATGCGACACCCGACCTGCTGGCCGAGGCAGGGTACCGCTACACCCTGAACTGGTGCAGCGACGACCAGCCGATCTGGCACAGAACGAAGCATGGCCCGCTGTTGGCCATCCCGTACCCTCAAGAGGTGAACGACATTCCCTCCATCGTCGCACGCAAGGATGGCGCGGCGCAGTTTGCGGAGATGATCGTGGAGGACTTCGAGGAGCGGCTGCGCCAGACCCGAGACGGCCTCGCCCAGGTCATGGGCATTGCGCTGCATCCCTATATCGTAGGGCAGCCCTATCGGATGCGGGCACTCCGGCAAGCTCTCGCCCATCTGGCTTCGCAGCGCGACGCGGTGTGGATCACCACGTCAGGCGCCATCTTTGACCATGCGGCCGCGCTGCCGGCAGGCTGCGTGCCTGGCTGAGCCGCGGCCGCCCACGCGCGGCCTCGTGATCGGGCCGTTCCCATTTCGGCCGCATTCCTTGCCGATGCCATGGGGATGACGGAACGCGACCTCTCGGACTGGCGCGGGATTGGCGTCGGCTTTGTGCTCATTCTCTGCACCGTGGGCGGGGCCGCCATGGGCTTTCTCGCGCCGTCCGATTGGAGCCAGCTGGAGCAGAAGGAGATCGGGGCCGTCATCCTCGCGGGGCTGTACGGAGTTTGGGCGCTCGCGCAGCCTTCGCTGCGGCGGGCTACGGAATGGTATGTCGGCGAGGACCAGAGCCGGCATGAATGGCTGAAGAATGTCGCCACGGTGCTTCTCTGCGCGGTGTCGGCAGTGGCCTGCGTGGGCCTTTTCCACTCTGCCCTGCGCTACAGTTGGTGAACCGCCCGATGCAGCCGCACCGCCCACCCTTCGTCGCCTATCCGAACCGCCGCGGAAGCATAGTGCTGATCGCCGGCTTGGCACCGCTGATCTCAGCCATCACTGCCGCGCTGATCGTCCATCCAGCCTCGCCGCTCGGACTGAAGATTTTTGCGGTGCTGGTGGTGACCCCACTGCTGGCGTGGATGGCCATCAATCTGCGACTCGCGCTGCAGAGCCGGCCCCTCCTGATCGTCGACGAGGCCGGGGTGACCTGGAGCCGATGGTCGGAGCAGACCATTCCCTGGGACGCGGTGGAGCGCTGGCAGCGGCGACGCTACCTCATGAGCGATTACGTGACAGTCTGGCTGAAGGATCCCTCGGCGCATCCGCCATCCCTCGTCCAGCGCCTGATGAGCTGGGGTAACCGCGGGCTGAACTTCGGCCATGTGACCATAAGCGGCGGCGGCATGGACCGCAGCTACACCGAGATGGCGCGCGCTTTCGCGGATTTCGCGCCGAAGCCGCCTCTGCCCGACGATCCACGCCTCGCCCGGCGGCTGGCAGCCGCGCGGGCGAGGGAAGAGCGGGGCCGGACGCCGGACTAGAAGGTCACCACGCTCCGGATCGACTTGCCCTCATGCATGAGGTCGAAGGCGTCGTTGATGCGGTCGAGCGGCATGGTGTGGGTGATCAGGCTGTCGATGTCGATCTTCCCCTCCATGTACCAGTCCACGATCTTCGGCACGTCCGTGCGCCCGCGCGCGCCGCCGAAGGCGGAGCCCTTCCAGACCCGGCCGGTGACGAGCTGGAAGGGGCGGGTGGAGATCTCGGTGCCTGAAGGCGCGACGCCGATGATGATGCTCTCGCCCCAGCCGCGATGGCAGCATTCCAGCGCCTGCCGCATGGTGTGGATGTTGCCGACGCATTCAAAGGAGTAGTCGGCGCCGCCGTCGGTGAGGTCCTGAATGGCCTGCACCACCTTGTCGCGGCCGACCTCGTCCGGGTTGACGAAATGCGTCATGCCGAACTTCCTGGCCATCTCGACCTTACCGGGGTTGAGATCGACGCCGATGATCCGGTCCGCGCCCACCATCCGCGCGCCCTGGATCACGTTAAGCCCGATGCCGCCCAAGCCGAACACCACCACGTTGGAGCCGGGCCGCACCTTCGCCGTGTAGATCACGGCACCGATGCCGGTGGTCACGCCGCAGCCGATGTAGCAGATCTTGTCGAAGGGCGCGTCCTCACGGACCTTCGCCACCGCGATCTCCGGCAGCACCGTGAAGTTCGAGAAGGTGCTGCAGCCCATGTAATGCCACATCGGCTTGTTCGGGTTCTCGCAGGAGAAGCGCGAGGTGCCGTCCGGCATCAGGCCCTGGCCCTGGGTGCCGCGGATGGCTGTGCAGAGGTTGCTGCGCTGGGACAGGCAGGTTTTGCAGTTGCGGCATTCGGGCGTGTAGAGCGGGATCACGTGGTCGCCCGGGCGGACGCTGGTCACGCCGGCTCCCACCTCGCGCACGATGCCCGCGCCCTCATGGCCGAGGATGCAGGGGAACTTGCCCTCGGAATCCAGGCCGGACAGCGTGTAGGCGTCGGTGTGGCAGACGCCCGTTGCCATGATCTCCAACAGAACCTCGCCGGGCTTCGGGCCTTCGAGGTCCACGGTCTCGATGCTGAGCGGCTTGTTTGCCTCCCAGGCGACGGCGGCGCGGGTCTTCATGGCCAGGCGGCTCCCCTTTGTCGTGCTAGGGTGGTTCTATCCGGCGCGTTGGGGGCGGGCCAGGGGAGAGAGGGTGTGACGGTGGATGAGCTGACCGCGCGGGTGCGCGACGGGGTGCCGCTCGCCGGCGCGCTGGGCATCGAGGTGCTGAGCGCCGGGCCGGAGGAGGCCGTCTTGCGGATGCCGCCCTCCGCCCTGTCGCTGCGGCCGGGCGGCACAGCATCCGGACCCGCGCTGATGACCCTGGCCGATGTTGGGATTTGGGTGCCGCTGCTGGTTGCGACCGGGGGAGGGGACGATACCCGCACTGCCCAGCTTCAGATCTCCTTCCTTCGCCCGGCCGGTGCCGCCGGGGTGTTGGCGGAGGTGCGGATCGTCCGCCGCGGCAGGAGCAGCCTCTATGCCGAGGTCTGGATGCGCGGGGAGGGGCAGGAGAAGCCCTGTGCCCACGCCACCTCCACCTGGCTACGGGCACCTCAAGATCGATAGGTCCGGATCGGCCACCCGCTGATGAGAATGACTTGCATGAGCCTTCGCAACTGGTAGAACCATCGGGGCCCCGGGGGGGCAGGGGAGAGCGGCTCCGCATGTATGTCTGCATCTGCAACGGCCTGACCGATACCCAAATTCAGTCCGCCATCTCGGGCGGTGCTGGCCGGACCCATGACGTTTATTCCGCCTGCAACTGCCGCGCCCAATGTGGGTCCTGCACAGCTAGCATCCTATGCATGCTGCGCGACCATGGTGGCAAAGGTCAGAGTGCTTCGCATCAGCACGCGCCAACCGCGAATTAGTCGCAAAGGCCTTCTAAAACAAACACTTGACCTCAGCCCGGCGCGGTTCCATCCGGTGTGTCAGAGCACGCGGAGACCCGAACCATGCCTGGCGACCCGAAGGTCATCGAATACCTCAATACCCAGCTCACCAACGAGCTGACGGCGATCAACCAGTACTTCCTGCACGCCCGCATCCTCGGCCACTGGGGTGTGACCAAGCTGGGCAAGCATGAGTACGAGGAATCGATCGAGGAAATGCGCCACGCCGACTGGCTCATCAAGCGCATCCTGTTCCTTGACGGCCTACCCAACGTCCAGCGCCTGAACCAGATCCTGATCGGCCAGTCCGTGAAGGAGGTGCTGGAATGCGACTCCCGGCTCGAGCAGAAGGCCATCGCCGACCTGAAGGACGGCATCGCCCATTGCGAGGCCGTGCGGGACTACGTCTCCCGTGACCTGCTCCTCAAGATCCTTGCAGACGAGGAGAAGCACGAAGACTTCCTGCACGCCCAGTTCACCCTGATCGAGAAGATCGGAGAGGAGCGCTACACCCTTCTCAACTCCGATGCGGCGCCCGACCAGGACCACTGAACAGCATCCCCAAGGGGTGCCGAAGGGGCCGGGGGAGCGATCCCCCGGCCTTTCTTATGTCCGGCGCTCAGGCCGGCACGAGATGCCGGTCCTGCAGCCGCAGCGCGCGATCATGGAAGGCCGCGACCGCCGGACGGTGGGCAATCGAGACAATCGAGGTGCCGGGCAACCTCTCGCGCAGCAATCGGTAGAGCTGCTCCTCGGCCGCGGGATCTAGGCTCGCCGTCGCCTCGTCCAGGAACAGCCAGGCCGGCCGGTGCAACAGGGCACGGGCGATCGCCAGGCGCTGCTGTTCGCCGCCCGAGAGAACCCGCTCCCAGCCATCCGCCTCGTCCAGCCGCGGCGCGAGATGCGAGAGGCCGACATCATCCAGCACGCCCCGAAGCGTCGTGTCGTCGAAGGTCGCCCCGGAGTCCGGATAGGCTAGGTTCCGGCGCAAGGTCCCGAGCGGCAGGTAGGGGCGCTGCGGCAGGAACAGGGCAGGTCGTCCTTCCGGCACCGAGATCTGCCCGGCTCCGTAAGGCCACAGCCCGGCCAGCGCACGGAACAGGGTCGACTTGCCGCTGCCGGACGCGCCCGTGACCAGCACGGCCTCGCCAGGCGCGACCGTGAGCGCCCCATTGTCCAGCAGTGGACGGCCGTCGGGCAGGGACAGGTCGAGATTGCGCGCCGAAAGCCCATCTTCGGCGTAAGAGGCGACTACGGGACCTTCCCGCGTCGTGGCTTCCGCTGTGGCTATGGCGGCCTCGAAGCCGGTCAGGCGCTGTACCGTCGCCCTCCAGGACGCGACTTCTGTGTAGTTCGTCACCAGCCAAGAGAGGGATTCCTGCACCGAGCCGAAGGCGGAGGAGGTCTGGATCAGCGCGCCCAGAGGGATGCGCCCGGCGAAGAAGTTCGGTGCAGCGACGACGAGTGGAAAGATGCTCGCCACCTGCCCAAACCCTGCAGTGAAGAAGGACACCTGCTTCGTCGCGTTCATCATTGCGCGCCAGTTGCCGATGACAGCGCCGAAACGGTCAGTCAGCCCACGCCGCTCCTCCTCTTCGCCGCGATGGAGCGCAATGCCCTCCACGTTGTCGCGCACGCGAACCAGCGCGTAGCGGAAATCGGCCTCCACCTTTTCCTGTAGGAAGTTCAGCGGGATGAGCTTGCGGCCGATGAGATGCGTGATGAGCGTGCCAACGAGTGAATAGGCCAGCGCCACCCAGACGAGGTAACCGGGGATCTGCATCCCGAAGACGGTGATGCCCTCCGACAAGCCCCAGAGCACCACAATGAAGGACATCAGCGTCACGACTGCCCGCATCAGACCGAGGCCGAGCGTCAGCGTGCTGTCTACGAACAGCCGCGCGTCGTCCGCGATGCGCTGGTCTGGATTGTCCGCCCCGCGGTCACGGAGCGAGAGGCGGTAATAGGCGTGATGGCCCATCCAGCGCCGCATCAGCGAGTCCGTCAGCCAGGCGCGCCAGCGAATCTGCAGCGCCTGCTTCAGGTACAGGGCATAGACCGCGACGAGAATGTAGAGCGCAGCGATGATGCTGAAGCCTGGCATGAAGCCGATATCGTCCGTCGGCGCGCCGAGGAGGAGAAGGTTGATGAACCCACCCCAGTCCTTCGTCTCGAGCGTGTTGTAGAAGCCGCGCTGCCAGTAGGTGAGGAGCACGTTCATCGCGACGAGCCCGAGGTTCAGCACCACGACCACGGCCAGCAGCCCGCGGGCGGCCCAGCGGTGCTCACCATTCCAGAAGGGGCGGGAGAGCGCCCAGGCGTCGCGGATGGCGGCGAGGGAGTTTCGCATCGGCGGGGATCCGGCTCGGTTCTGGCCGGTGAGTGTCCCCTGAGGCCGGGCTCGGTCAATGGGCGCCCAGCAGGCTCCTCAGCCCTCTGCAGGCGGCGCTGTGGGTGCGCGCAGGCGGATCACGCCGCGCACTGCGTCCAGCTCGGCGGGTTTGCCCTTGCGCAGCACCTCGATGCGGCCCTCGCGCGCAAGGACCACGGCAGCCTTGCGGATCGGGCCGAGAATGGACTGCCATCCCTCGGGCTGCAGCGCCTGGGCGACGTCACCGGGTGAAATGCTGCGCCCCGGCGGCTGAGCAGCGAGTTGTCGCAGGATCTCGGCCTCGATGGCCGCGTGGTCAGGTCGGGATGTCATGGGCACGGGTTACGCGCGTTGTGCGGCCAGGGGAACCGCCATCGAAAAAGGGGCGGGACCCTTCGGCCCCGCCCCCATCCAGTTCCCTCGCGGGAGGTCGTGCCTCTTAGCGCAGGACGATCTCGACGCGGCGGTTCTGCGGCTCGCGCACGCCATCGGCGGTCGCGACCAGCGGACGGCTCTCGCCGAAGGCCTGCACAGAGATCTGGCCACGGCCAACACCCTGCCGGGTCAGCTCGGCCGCAACTGCCTCGGCGCGGCGCTGCGACAGGCGCTGGTTGTACTGCGGCGTGCCCGAGCGGTCGGCGTGGCCAGCCACTTCGATGCGCGTCGTGCCGGTGGAGTTCACCGCCTGGGCGGCCTCGGCGATGATCTGGCGGGCGCGGTCCGTCAGGTCAGCGCGGTCGAAGTCGAAGAACACCAGGTAGGTGCGGGCCGGGGCCGGGGCGGCTGCAGCGGGCGCCGGAGCGAAGGCGGCGACAGGCGCCGGGCGCGGCTGGTTGAAGGCGTAGCGCAGGCCGATCAGGGCGGAGTGGTTATAGTTCTCGGAGCGCGTACCGCCACGGCCGACCGTGAAGCTGCCGCCACTGCTGGTCGTGTCGATGCTGTGCTCGAGCGTGCCGAGGAAGCGGTACTCGGTCGTCAGCGTCAGGCCAGGCACGCCAAAGCGGGTGAGCGGAAAGGCAAGGCCCGCAATGCCCTGATAGGCGAAGCGTCCGTCTGTGCCGCTGTCGCGGATGCGGGCGCCACCGGCACCTGGGAAGGTCAGGCCCACATTCTCGAACTCGCGCCAGATGTAGCCGATGCCGGCACCGATATAGGGCTGGACGTAGCTCGGCACGCCGAACTGGGCCAGGTCGAGGTCGTAGAACAGGTTGCCCATCACGCCGTAGCTGCGCGAGGTGCCCTCGACGCGGCTGGTGGTGATCCCGTTGAAGCCGCGGATCTTGTCCACGTCGTTCTCGCGGTAGTTGCCCTCGACCTCGGCGCGCAGGCCATTGCCGAAGCCCCAGCCGAGGCTGCCGACGACGGCCCAACCGGTCTCGAAGCCGACCTTGCCGCGCGGGTTGACGCCGCGGACGCGGAGTTCTTCGGCGAGTGGGCCGGTGGCCGCGATGTTGGACTCCTGCAGCCAGTTCGCGCCGGCGCCGACGCCGATGTAGAGGCCGGAAACAGGCTGAGCCTGCGCAGCCACTGGCATGGCGAGGATAGTCGCGGCGAGGAGGCCCTTGCGGAGCGACATGTGCAAAATCCTTAGAATTGATGGGTAGTCAGAGGCGGGCGGCGCCTAGTTGAGCCCTGGGCCCTGTCCGAACATTCACCTGCGTTTAGACCAGCCCGAATTCACTCTTTTCCGGGAAGGCGCTGTGCCGTTCGGGCGACAGTTCCAGTCGCTTGTCAGTACGAAAAGCAGAAAGGGGCGGGACCTTTCGGCCCCGCCCCATCCAGTTCCCTCGCGGGAGGTCGTGCTGCTTAGCGCAGGACGATCTCGACGCGGCGGTTCTGCGGCTCGCGCACGCCATCGGCGGTCGCGACCAGCGGACGGCTCTCGCCGAAGGCCTGCACAGAGATCTGGCCACGGCCGATGCCGCGGCGGGCGAGCTCGGCGGCAACCGCCTCGGCGCGGCGCTGCGACAGGCGCTGGTTGTACTGCGGCGTGCCCGAGCGGTCGGCATGGCCGGCCACTTCGATGCGCGTCGTGCCGGTGGAGTTCACCGCCTGGGCGGCTTCGGCGATGATCTGGCGGGCGCGGTCCGTCAGGTCAGCGCGATCGAAGTCGAAGAACACCAGGTAGGTGCGCGCCGGTGCCGGCTGAGCGGCAGGCGCCGGAGCAAAGGCGGCGACCGGCGCCGGGCGCGGCTGGTTAAAGGCGTAGCGCAGGCCGAGGAAGATCGAGTGGTTCTCGGCACCGTCAGCCTTGAAGCGACCGCGGCCTTCCGGAACGGTGGCGCCGCTCGGCGTCACGACACGGCCATCCAGCTTCGGCTCAAGCGTGCCCATGTAGCGATACTCGAGGGTCAGCGCGAGGCCGGGAGCCGCAGAGATCGGCAGGGCGAGGCCCGCGATGCCCTGGTAGGCGAACTTGCCGGCCGTGTCGTCGATCAGCACGGAGTTGGCGCCGGCCGGGAGGCGAGTGGCGCGCACGCCGTCATACTCGGTCCAGACGTAACCGGCGCCGGCGCCGATGTAGGGCTGCACAGGGAAGCCGGGGATGACGAAGTCGTAGAAGGCGTTCGCCATCACGCCGTACTGGCGGATGGTGCCGTCCGTGTTGCGGAAGGCGCGCGTGGTGTTGGCGCTGCCGAAGCCACCGATCTTGTCGACTTCGTTCTGGCGGTAGTTGCCCTCGATCTCAGCGCGGACGCCATTGCCGAAGCCCCAGCCGAGCGAGGCAACCCCACCCCAGCCGATCTCCTGCCGCGTCTCACCGTAGGAGCTGGTGCCGATACGGTTGAAGTAGTTGCGGTTGCCGCCCTGACCTTCGAGGTCGCGGTCCATCAGGAAGTTCACGCCGGCGCCGCCGGCAATGTAGAGGCCCGAAACGGGCTGGAACGGGGCCTGGGCCATCGCGGTCGCCGGCATCGCGAGGACGGTGGCGGCCATAAGGGCCTTGCGGAACGACATCAGAAACATCCTTCGTGTGGGGACGAGCCGCGATTTGGACGGCACGACCAGAAGCCGAAATGCCGTCACGGGTTTGGTCCTGCAACGCACACTCTTGTCATAGAATACCTCTGTGACGGGGAAGCCACAGTTTCTTTGCGAACCCGAACTGAAGAAGGGGGCGGGACCTTTCGGCCCCGTTCCCATCCAGTTCCCTTGCGAGAGGTCGTGCCTCTTAGCGCAGGACGATCTCGACGCGGCGATTCTGCGGCTCGCGCACGCCATCGGCGGTCGCGACCAGCGGACGGCTCTCGCCAAAGGCCTGCACAGAGATCTGGCCACGGCCAACACCCTGACGCGTCAGCTCGGCGGCAACTGCCTCGGCGCGGCGCTGCGACAGGCGCTGGTTGTACTGCGGCGTGCCCGAGCGGTCGGCGTGGCCAGCCACTTCGATGCGCGTCGTGCCGGTGGAGTTCACCGCCTGGGCGGCCTCGGCGATGATCTGGCGGGCGCGGTCCGTCAGGTCAGCGCGGTCGAAGTCGAAGAACACCAGGTAGGTGCGGGCCGGGGCCGGGGCGGCTGCAGCGGGCGCCGGAGCGAAGGCGGCGACAGGCGCCGGGCGCGGCTGGTTAAAAGCGTAGCGCAGGCCCAGCATCGCCGAGTGGTTGAAGTTCTCCATCGATGCGCTGGTGCGCGTCACCCGGCCCGTGAGGGTCTGCGTCTGCGTGCCGTTGAAGCGCGGCTCGGTCGTGCCGAAGAAGCGGTACTCGGCGGTCAGGCTCAGCCCCGGAACGCCGAGCGGAAAGGCCGCGCCAGCGATGCCCTGGAAGGCGAACACGTCGTCGGAGTCGTCGACGCGCGCGATCTGGGAGCGGCTCGGGCGGAAGTCCGCGCGCACATTGTCCTGATTCACATGGGACCAGCCCACACCACCGCCGATATAGGGGGTGAAGATCGGCTCGGCCCAACCGAAGCGCCGCAGGTCCATGTCGAACAGCACGTTCACCATGGCGCCGGCCTGCCAGAGCTTGCCCTCGTTTATGCGGCTGAAACGGCCCGCAGCAAGGGCGCTGTGGAAGTCGTTCTGGCGATAAAAGCCCTCGATCTCCGTCCGCAGGCCGTTGCCGAAGCCCCAACCGATCGAAGCGGCGCCGACAAAGCCGTTATCCCAGTTGACCTCGGAGCGAGTCGGAAGGCCCGCGGCGCGGGCGGACGCGCCGGCGCTGCCGCCCAGGTCGTCCTCGGTGCCCTGCAGATAGTTGTAGCCGGCGCCCCCCGCGATATAGAGCCCGGAAACCGGCTGTGCCTGAACTGCGGCAGGCACAGCCAGGATCGTGGTTGCGAGGAGGGCGGTGCGGAGGCGAGACATACGTCCAAGATCCTTCGTGGATTCGCGCCGTGGTTGCGGCTTGCACCCTCTCTACCCTCGGTTGCCGACATTCCGGTATGGGCCCCGAGACCATCCCGGTCTGCGCTTCAACGCTGTTGCTGCGCTGCAACAGATCGCAAGGCCGGAGCAGCTGAAGGCCAGCCCGGCCGCTAGCGGCCGGACGCGATCGCCATGTCGAGCACACGGACGCTGTGCAGTGCCTCGCGCCCCGTGAGATCCGCGATCTGATGGCGGCAGGACGTGCCATCGGCCACGATCAAGTCCTCCCCGGGCGCAGCGCGGACCGCCGGCGCAAGGGACAGCTCACCCATTGCCTTCGACGCTTCAACCCGACGCGCGTCATAGCCGAAGGCCCCGGCCATGCCGCAGCAGGACGAGGTGATGGGCTTCACATCGAGTCCCGGCACCGAGCGCAGCACCTTCACGGCCTCGGGGAAGGCACCGAAGGCCTTCTGATGGCAGTGGCCGTGGATGTGGGCCGCGGGGGCCACCTGCTTCAGCGGCAACTCCGCCTTCTCGCGCATCAGGAACTCCGAGAGCAGCAGCGCGCGATCAGCGAGCCGGTCCGCGGCCTCCCCGGGCAGCAGCGACTTGAACTCGTCGCGCAGCGTGAGGAGGCATGAGGGCTCCAGTCCCACCACCGGCAGGTCTGACCCCGAGAGCGCATCTATCGTCCGCCGCGCCTCGGCGCGCGCCTCGTCCACCATGCCCGCGGCGAGATAGGTACGGCCGCAGCAGAGCGGCCGCGTGCTGTCCGCGGCGCGCGGTGAGACGGCGCGGTAGCCGGCGGCCCGCAGCACGCGGCGCGCGGCGTGCAGATTCTCTGGCTCGAAATAGCGATTGAAGGTGTCGGCGAGCAGCAGCACATCGCCGCGCGGGGCAGGGGCGTCTTCCGCCACGTCCCGGAAGGGGCGGGACGCGAAGCGGGGCAGGGCGCGGTCTTTCGAGAACCCCAGAACCCGCTCCCCGATCGCTCGCGCGCCTGGCACCCATTCCCGCGCATTCGCCAGGAAGGGCGCGTGCGACGCCATCGGCGCCCAACGCGGCAGGGCGGCGATGAGGCGGTCCTTGGCCGAGACACCGTGCTTCTTTGCGCGGGCGTACTGCACCTCGATCTTCATCTTCGCCATATCGACGCCCGTCGGGCACTCCCGCTTGCAGCCCTTGCAGGAGACGCAGAGGGACATCGCCTCCGCGACCTCGTCGGAGGCCAGCGCATCGGCGCCGAGCTGCCCGGTCAGCGCCAGGCGCAACGTGTTCGCGCGGCCGCGCGTCAGGTCCCGCTCGTTCCGCGTGGCGCGGAAGCTCGGGCACATGACATTGGCGTCGAACTTACGGCAGGTGCCGTTGTTGTTGCACATCTCAACGGCTGCCAGGAAACCGCCCTGCGGCCCGGGCCAGGCAGACCAGTCCAGCACCGGCGTCACCGCGGGATCGGCTCCGTAGTCCGGCGGGTAGCGGAACAGGGTCCGGTCATCCATGGCGGGCGCGCGCACCACGCGGCCCGGGTTCATCAGCCCGGCCGGATCGAAGGCGTCCTTCACCGCCTCGAAGGCGCGGACGATGCGCGGGCCGTACATCTCCTCGTGGAACTCGGAGCGGACGATGCCGTCGCCGTGCTCGCCGGAGTGGCTGCCCTTGTACTCGCGGACGAGGGCGAAGCACTCCTCGGCGATGGTTCGCATCCGGCGCACGTCCTCGCCATCCTTCATGTTCAGCACGGGGCGGACATGCAGGCAGCCGACCGAGGCGTGGGCGTACCAGGTGCCCTTGGTGCCGTGGCGCTCGAACACCTCGTTCAGCCGCTCGGTGTAGTCGGCCAGATCCTCCAGCGGCACGGCGGTGTCCTCGATAAAGGAAACAGGTTTCCCATCGCCCTTCATGGACATCATGATATTCAGCCCGGCCTCGCGCACCTCGGCGACTGCGGCCTGGAAGCCGGGGTCGATGCACTCCACCAGGGCGCCGGGATAGCCGAGATCGGCCATCATCTCCTCCAGGCGCTTGAGATCGCGGGCGAGGGCCGCGTCCTCATGCCCGTGGAACTCGACAATGAGTAGGCTGTCCGGCTCGCCCTTCACCATGCGATCGATGGTCGGGCGGTAGATGTCGATAGAGCGTCCAAGATCGATCATCGTCCGATCCACCAGCTCCACCGCCTCGGGGTTGAGGGTGACGAGGTGCTGCGAGGCGGCCATGGCGGCACGGAAGGTCGGGAATTGGCAGATGCCGAGCGCCTTGCGCGGCTTGATCGGCCAGAGCTTGAGATCGAGCCCTGCGGAGAAGGCCAGCGTACCTTCACTGCCTACCAGGATGCGGGCGAGATTGCCGCGGCCGCCTGCGCGCGCCTCGGGCGTGAGCGCTTCCAGGTTGTATCCGCCGACCCGGCGCAGGACCTTGGGGAAGCGCGCCGCTATCTCGGCCGCCTCAGCCGCGCCGAGCGCGCGTAACCGGTTCACAATCTCCGCCACGCCGCCCGGCACGCCCTCGCCAAGGTTCTCGGGCGGATCGCCGAAGGTGAAGCGCTCGCCCCCGGGCAGCAGGGCGTCGATGGCCAGCACGTTATCTGCCATCAGGCCGTAGCGGATCGACTTCGAGCCGCAGGAGTTGTTCGCGGCCATGCCGCCAATGGTGCAGCGCGCCCAGGTGGAGGGATCGACGGGGAAGAACAGCCCATCCTTCTTCAGCGCGTCGTTCAGCGCACCGAGAGCAATGCCGGGCTGCACCGTGGCCCGCATCGCCGCCTTGTCCACCAAGACCAGGTTCCGCAGGTGACGGCTGCAATCCAGCACAAGCGCCCGGTTCACCGTCTGCCCGCACTGGCTGGTCCCGCCGCCACGCGGCAGCACGGGCACGCCCTCCTCCCGGCAGATCGCCATGGCGGCGGCCACGTCCTCGACCGTGCGGGGGACCAGCACGCCCACGGGTTCGACCTGGTAGATGCTGGCATCCGTCGCGTAGCGGCCGCGGTCGCCGGCGCCGAACAGGACCTCGCCTTCCGTCTCCCGCTTCAGACGGGCGGCAAGGCGGCTGTCGCCGGGGGCGATGCGGGACCGTGTGATGGCATTCATTCGGGCGTCTCCTGCGGGCGGCAATTTAGCCGAGCCGGCCCGGGACGTCGCATCCATAATCCTCATCAATGGAACCTGCCGAACTCATTGGCGCTGCGCGGGGCAGGGCGCTAGACCGGGCGGAAGACGCGGAGGACGCCCATGGCCTACTACACCTCACGGCCCGAGAACGGCCGGCACTTCCTGCAGATCCCCGGCCCGACCAACGTGCCGGACCGCGTGCTGCGGGCACTCGACAACCCGACCATGGACCATCGCGGCCCGGATTTTGGCGTGCTCGGCAAGCGTGTGCTGGAAAAGCTGAAGCCCGTCTTCGGCACTCACGGCCCGGTTATCATCTTCCCATCCTCAGGCACCGGCGCCTGGGAAGCGGCGCTGGTGAACACCCTTTCCCCCGGTGATACGGTGCTCATGTGCGAGACGGGCTGGTTCGCCCATCTCTGGCGCGAGATGGCCGAGCGCCTCTCGCTCAAGCCCCGACTGCTGGAAACCGATTGGCGTCAGGCCGCCGACGTTCCGGCCATCGAGGCCGCGCTGCGCTCCGACAAGAGCCACGAGATCAAGGCCGTTTGCGTCGTCCACAATGAGACGAGCACCGGCTGCACCTCCCGCATCGATGAGGTCCGGCGCGCGATGGATGCGGCGGGCCATCCGGCGCTGCTGCTGGTGGACACCATCTCCTCCCTCGGCTCCATCGAGTTCCGGCACGACGACTGGGGCGTGGATGTCACCGTGTCAGGTAGCCAGAAGGGGCTGATGCTGCCCCCCGGTTTGTCCTTCAATGCGGTGTCTGAGAAGGCTCTGAAGGCGAGCGAGACGGCCAGGCTTGCCCGCGCTTTCTGGGACTGGAAGCCGATGCTGGCCTCCAACGCCACCGGCTACTTTCCCTATACCCCGGCCACCAACATGCTTTACGCGCTGGACACCGCGCTCGACATGTTGGCCGAGGAGGGACTGTCCAACGTCTATGCCCGCCACGACCGCCACGCTGAGGCGACGCGCCGGGCCGTCCGTGCCTGGGGCTTGGAGGTGCAGTGCACCGAGCCCCGCCACTTCTCCTCCGCCCTCACCGCCGTGCGGGTGCCCGAAGGCCATTCGGCTAACGGTCTTCGCGCGGCGATCCTGGAGCGGTTCGACATGTCGCTGGGCAATGGCCTGGGCCGGTTGAACGACCGGATCTTCCGTATCGGCCATCTCGGTGCCTTCAACGACCTCTCGCTACTCGGCACGCTGGGCGGGGTGGAGATGGGGCTGCGGGTGGCCGGGGTGCCGCA
Organism: Roseomonas sp. WA12; assembly: GCF_054165765.1. NCBI lineage: Bacteria > Pseudomonadati > Pseudomonadota > Alphaproteobacteria > Acetobacterales > Roseomonadaceae > Roseomonas > Roseomonas sp. WA12. Next base: position 1,525,226 of record NZ_CM135108.1, read on the forward strand.
TCAGTCAGGCGGCGTGGATGCGGCGATGGACTATCTCTCCGGCAATGCCTGAGGCAGCGGTCCTGACAGTCGGTTGAGCCGGGGACCGGCGGGCTTGCCCCTGCCTGTCCCACGCCGGACAGTCCGGGAAGATCAATGCGGAGTTCGTGTATGACCATCGAGGTCTGGAGCTGGCCCACCCCGAACGGCCACAAGGTGCATATCGCCCTCGAGGAGCTCGGGCTGCCCTACCGCGTCGCTCCGGTGAACATCGGGGCAGGCGAGCAGTTCAGCCCTGACTTCCTGGCGATCACGCCCAATCATCGCATCCCCGCGATCGTGGACCCGGACGGCCCGGACGGGCGGCCGCTTTATCTCTTCGAGTCCGGGGCCATCCTCATCCACCTCGCCGAGAAGGCGGGTCGGCTGATCCCCGCCGACCCGATCGGGCGGGCCGCGTGCTTGCAGTGGCTGATGTTCCAGATGGGCGGCATCGGGCCGATGTTCGGCCAGTGGAACCACTTCGCCAATTACGCGCCGGAGAAGATCCCCTATGCCGTGGACCGGTATTCCAAGGAGGTTCGCAGGCTGTACGGAGTGCTCGAGAAGCGGCTGTCGGAAGCGACCTACCTAGCGGGCGAAGAATACTCGATCGCCGACATCGCCAGCTTCCCATGGGTCCGCACCCCTGATCGCCGCGGCATCGACATCGCCGAATTCCCGGCTGTCGGCAGATGGCTCGACGCGATCGCCTCTCGCCCAGCTGTGCAGCGCGGGCTTGCCGTGCTGGCGGATCGGCAGCGGCAGGGGCCGATGTCGGCGACCGAGCGCGATAACCTTTTCGGCGCGACGCAGTTCAACCGACGCTGACGGAGGACGGAGCGCCGCGACCGACAAGCCCGGATATTCCGCATCGCTCGATAGGGAACCGGGTCGTTGCATCAGTACCGCGAATCCCATTTCTCTCGGCGGAAGTCTTGTGTATCGATGTTCACGAGAACAGGCTGGGCGTTCGATGGTGCGGGAGTCGTCCTATCCTGATGGCTTCCTCTTCTTAATGGCCGCAAAAACAATGGGTTACAGGGCTATCCTGACACAGGACGTCTACATACGTGCCTGTTTCGATCAAAGCGGGATAGCCGGACAATGACCGCCCGTGTTCTGGTCGTCGACGATATTGCTGCCAATCTGAAGCTCCTCGAGGCCCGGCTGAACGCCGAGTATTATGAGGTGTCCCTGGCCAATTCCGGGGCTGAAGCCCTGCGTCTCGCCCAGTCCTGGGGCCCGGACGTTATCCTGTTGGACGTCATGATGCCCGGGATGGATGGCTACGAGGTTTGCCGGCTTCTGAAGGCCTCACCGCTCACCGTCCATATCCCGGTAGTGATGATCACCGCGCTCGTCGATCAGGCGGAACGCGTCCGTGGCCTTGAGGCAGGGGCCGACGATTTTCTTTCCAAGCCCGTTGATCATGCCACCCTCTTCGCGCGGCTCCGGGCCCTGCTCCGCACCAAGCAGGTGCTGGACGCCTTCCGGCTCCGGGCCGAGACGGCCAAGGACCTCGGCTTCGAGCCGATGCCCGACCCCGCGCGCAGTGTTGCCGGATCGCACGCCCTGCTCGCGACCGAGGACGATTCCGAGGCCGTCGCGCTCGCCAGCATCCTGGCTCAGGACGGCATCGTGGTAACGCGCGCGGCCGATGTGAACGTCGCCTGGGAACGGCTGCTGCACGAGGATTTCGACCTGGCTGTTCTCAGCCTCTGGCTGGATGATGGCGAGGGGCTGCGCCTCGCCTCCCGCATGCGCGCTCAGACCTCCATGCGCGAGGTGCCCGTGCTGTTGGTGGCTGATGCCGACCAACGGAACCAGGTGCTGCGCGGATTTGATCTGGGCGCGAACGACCACGTGCTGCGCCCGGTGGACGCCAACGAGCTGCGCGCCCGTGCCCGAAACCAGATCCGCCGCAAGCGCTACCAGGAGCGGCTGCGGGCAGACCTGCAACGCAGCCTGGAAATGGCGGTAACGGACAGCCTGACGGGGCTGCGGAACCGCCGCTACGTCACTCGCCATCTGGAAGGTCTGCTACGCGCCGGCGGCGCCACCCTTCTGCTAATCGACGTGGACCGCTTCAAATCGGTTAACGACACCTACGGCCACGCTTTCGGTGATGCCGTACTCCGGGAGGTGGCCGAGCGCCTACGCCTGCATCTGCGCGCCGTGGACGTGGTGGCGCGCTTCGGGGGTGAGGAGTTCGTCGTCGCCATGGCACCGCAGCCCGCCGACGACGCCGAGATGGTGGCGGAGCGGCTTCGTCTCTCGATCTGCGACACCCCGGTTCAGGTGGGCGACCGCTCACTCGAGATCAGCATCAGCATCGGCGTTGCCGTCGCGGTGCCGGATTGCACCGTGGACGAACTGGCCGCCACCGCTGACCTCGCGCTCTATCGGGCCAAGGCGAACGGCCGGAACCGCGTGGAGCTTGCCGATGCTGCCGACTGGGTTCGCAGCGAAGCCTGAAGCGCCCGCCCGCACCCTCGGGTAGCCGGAATCGAAAAGGGGTGGCGGACCGTGGTCCGCCACCCCTTTTGCCTGTCCCCCTGACAGGACCGCCGTTCAGCGGCTGCTCTCGACCCCAAGTCCACCGACCGAGGTGTTGATGAACCGGAGGTGGGAGCTGGGCGCGGGCGCCTCGGCCACCTCCTGCATATCGCGGCCGCCGCGCACCATCATCGGGCCACGCGGCGCCGCGGCGCCCTCGGGGCGGTTGAAGATGAAGCCGTAGGTTGGATAGGTCCGGCCGTAGGTGTCGGAGTCATGCCCGACCTGTACCCGAACTGCGGTCCAGTCATTGGAGTCCGAGACGTCCACGACGGAGATGTTCTGGGTCACGGTGCCCTTCCGGATGCCGGGGCCCTCCCAGTTCGCATGGTGAATGCGGATCTCGCGGGCGCTCACCTGGCGCTCTACCACGGCCACATGGCCGGACCGCATGCCGCCCGACGAGCGGAAAACCAGGACCGAGCCGGCCTCAGGGCGCTGTCCGCGCTGGTACATGCCGGCGGCATTGTTCCACCAAGTACCGCCGTTGCCGGTCACCTGCATGCCGGTGACCATGCGCACATAGGGAACGCAGGAGATGCTGCCGCCGCTATAGGACGCGGCCTGGCTGGGTGCCTCGCGCCGGCTGGCGCCGTGGCGGAAAGCGAAGGCCTTGGTGCTGGCGCGTTGGGCCCGGACGGGCTCGGCCCGGGACGCTTCAACGCGGCGGGCCGTCGGCGCGGCAGAGCGGGAAGCGGAAACGTGCTTCGCACCACCCCGGCTAGGAGAGGAGGCCTCGGCCGTGGAGCTCAGCTGCGGTGCGAGGACCAGGCCGCAAGCGGCGAAGATCGCAACGGCAGTGCTTTTTGCCTGCATGTAGTCCCCCAGGATCAAGCCCGTACCCCTCTGGCCGGTTTGGCCGGCGCCGCCATCACTGGCGTTGTCACGGACGTGTTATCCTTGGGTGGTGAAACCCGGACAACCTTCGCCTGTGTTTCAGGTCGCAACGAGGTGTGATTCGGCTGGAGGAGCCCACTCATGGAAACGCGATCGGGATGGCATTCCTACTGAAACGCCAAGCAGCAGGAGCATGCCACAGTGTTGCGGCCGATCAGACACAGGCGGCAGGTGGAATGACGCCGGAATCCGGCGTCATTCCTTTCAGCCTCAGCGGCAGGCAGAGACCATAATCTCAACGAGATGGCGCGGATCCGCCATGTTCGCCTCAACGCAGGCGCGCACGGGGGCGCCGCCCTCGGGGAGCCAGCTCACCCAAAGCTTGTTCAGCGCGTCGCGGTCGCGAATGTCCTTGAGCCACACCTGGGCCTGGAGCAGGCGCGTCTTATCGGTGCCGTGCTCCTCGAGCGCGGCGTCGATCTTGTTCAGGATCTGCTGGGTCTGGCCGGACACGTCCTGGGACAGGTCATCGGCGGTGATGCCGGCGAGGTAGACGAAGCCGTGATACTCGACCGAGGTCGAGAGGACCGGGCCGACGCCCTTGCGAAGGATCGCGCTCATGTTTGAAAGCTCCGAGGCCGGAATGGCGCGGGGCTTCTAGAGCGGATCGGGGCAGGGCGGAACTGCCAGCTGCGGGAATTGCCGTTCGAGCCGCTACTTGGGGTAAGGCTATGGTGTGCTCGCACCCGCCTCCCCTAGCACCTGCCAGACCTGTCCACGCCTCAGGTCCTACAAAGAGGCTGCAACCCAAGGGCGGTCGCCGCAGCTCTATCAAGCAACCAGCGCCGGCCCTCCGCTGGCATTCGCGTGGATCATTGTCTCGAAGACGCTGACTCCATGGACGGCCTCATCCAGCGGAAGCGGATAAGCCGGCCCGCCGGCCACGGCGGCTGCAAAGGCTTCCAATTCAGAGCGCTCAATGTCGGTCGACTCGAACCGGCGCTCCCAGCCCTGGCCGTCTCTTGGCTGGAAGACGAGGGTTTCGGGATCCCGCTGCTCCACCCGTCCCTGGCTGCCGAACAGCGCCACCCGCCAGACCCGCGGGGCGGAGGCGAGGGTGGCGAACAGGCCCGTGGGTCCGGCCCGGAAGCGGCAGAGCATGGCGGTGGTGTCGTCCAGCCCATTAGTGAGTACCTGGGCCTGGCTGATGACCGAGACGCGCTCGATCGGGCCGGCGAGATTGATCAGCATGTCGATCATGTGGATGCCCATCGCGCCCATGCCGCCAAGCGGGCTCTGATGCGGGTCGGCTCGCCACATGCCGGGCTTCCAGCTATCGGCATTGGCGCCGCTGATCTGGCCTTCCAGATGCAGTAGGGTGCCCAGGGCGCCCTCGGCCAGCAGGCGCTTCATCTCGGCGACGGCAGGCAGGAAGCGGCGGTTGTGGCCGAGCGCCAGCACTACGCCGGCGTTCTGGCAGGCCTCCACCGCGGCTTCCGCGCTGGCCTTGGACAGCGTGAAGGGCTTTTCGACAAAGACGTGCTTTCCCGCGCGGGCGGCGGAGATCACCTGCTCGGCATGCTGGCCATGAGGCGTGGCGAGCACCACCGCCTGAACGCGTGGGTCAGCCAGCACCGCGTTGAAGTCGGGCAAAAGATCCAAGCCCTTCTCCGCAGCCCAGCTCTGCGCCTTCTCCGGCGTGCGCGTGGCGCCGGCGACGAAGCGGATGCCCGCCCCGTTCCGCCCCTGCACGCTGTTCACCAGGGTCTGCCCCCAACGTCCCATCCCGATCAGTGCGGCATTCAGCATCACAGCGCCTCCTCGGCTTTTCTGGCGGCGGGAGATTCCAGCGAGGCCGCGATCCGGCCAATGCGGGAAACGCCCCATGCAAAGACGATCAGGGCGAGCCCGACCGCCACAAGGGTGGGCAGGCGAAGCCCCAGCGCCTCGCCAGCAAGGCCGAGCGCGAGCGCGCCAATTGCCGGGCAGGCGCGCGTGACCAATGCCCAAAGCGACATCACCCGCCCGCGCATCGACGGTGCCGCCGCGGTCTGGGCCAGGATCTGCACGGAAATCCCGTGCGCGGAGGCGCTGGCCCCGATGGCTGCGCCGCAGAGCAGCGCAAAGCCGAAATGGCCGGTCGCCACGAAGCCTGCTGTCGCGGCAGCCTGGGCAAGGATCCCGAGCACGGCAATCCGGGTCGTGCCCGTCAGCCGCCCGCGCGAAGCGACCGCGATCCCCGAGACCAAAGCGCCCACTGCGAATGACGCCGTGAGCATCGCCATCGACTCAGCGCCACGGCCGAACAGCCGCTCGACATACGGAGGCAGGATCTCCTGCACCCCGCGCAGCAGGATCGAGGAGACGGCTGAAAAGGCCATGATCGGACCCAGGCCGGGATGCCGGGCGGCGTAGCGCAGGCCCTCGACCGTTTCGGCGAGGAGCGAAGTGGTGGCTGGGTGTCCGCGCCGCTGGTCCGGGTCCACCCGCAGCCAGGGCATGGAGAGAACGGCGTATCCCTGGCCGATCGCGTTGCAGAGGATGGCGGGCGCGACGCCCCATCCGGCGATGATCGGCCCCGCCAGACCCGGCCCGACGAAGCGCGCCACATTGAACAGAAGGCTGTTGGCCGCGACCGCGGCGGGCAGGTCCTCCCGCGCGACGAGGGCGGGAATGAGGGTCTGACGTGCTGGCTGGGTGAAGCAAGCGGCGGTGCCGCTGACCATTTCAAGCGCGAAAAGCAGGCCGATGGAGATCTGGCCGGTGGCGGCAAGGGCAGCGACGGTCAACGCCTCGAGGCCGATCACGCCCTGGGACAGCATGGTGAGCCGAACCCGGTCCACCCGATCCGCCACGGCACCGGCGACGGGGCTGACCAGCACGGCCGGTGCCAGGTCGGCAAAGGCGATCAGCCCGACCCAGGCGGCGCTGCGCGTCAGCTCCCAGGCCAGCCAGGCGACGCCGATCCGGTGCATCCAGAGCCCGGTCCAGGCGCCAAGGCTGGCGCCGAAGAAGATGCGCGCGTTCCGGGTAGCGAGCGCCCGGCTGAGCGGGCCGGCAACAATTCTGGAAAGGGGGGAGGGCAAGGCGCCTCAGCGCCTCCGCCGACCTCCGCTGGCAGGAGCAGAGCTCGATTCGGGCGTGGCCGCGGCAGGGCTGGCGGCCGCGGGGCGAGACGGGTCGGCCACGCCCGTGTTGCGCGAGCATTCGGCCGCCATCCGGTCGCGGTCATAGACCTGGGCGATCTGGTCGGTGATGACCTGCGGGCCCAGATAAGAGCTCGTTCCGATCCGGGCGTTGTAGTCGTCCTGCCGCATCAACTGGCCGCGGTCGCGGTAGCGCACCACGCGCTCGGCCTCGGCGGTGCAGGCGGCGCTCACACCGGCGCGGGCGCCTTGCGCCCCGCCGCCGCCGGCGGCCTGGGGTGCTGGCCCGGCACAAGCCGCCATCAGAAGGGGGAGCAGCGCGAAGGGCAGGGGTTTCATGCGGGCGTTGCTCCGGTGGGCTCGTTTTTCGCCAGGGCTGACGTCGTCAGGCGCGGCCGCGCGAGGCGGTGGCGCAATCCCTCTTCATCGAAGCGGGCGGCCTCGTCCAGGGGCTGCGTGGCGGCGGCGCGCAGAAGATCGGGATGAAGCACCGTTCCCTCCCGCCCGATGTCGAACATTCCCCGCATCCAGGGGGCTCGGCCCATTACCTCCAGCAGGGCAAGGAGGCGAAGGAGGATAGCCACGCCCTCGGCATGGTCGAGTCCGATGCGGCGATCCAGCGCCTCGGCCCAGCAGCAGGCATCGCGGTCCTCCAGCACGAGGTCGAGCGCGGGGTCGGTGGCGTTGCGGCCCTTGAAGCGGAAGTAGCGCGGTGGGCCTTCCAGCGCGGCCGTCGCGGCGTCCCGCGCCATGTCCCACGCACGAAGGAGGGCACGGGGCGCAACGGCGGGAGTGGCGTCCGGGGTGAAGGGAATGGCGAGAGCGGTCGGCATTCCCGATCAGGTGGGATGCCGCTGCCAGAACGTCAGGTCTTGACCGCGTTACAACCCCTTCAGCGTGTCCGCGGTGTCGAAGTCGCGCAGCACGCCGTCATCCGCCATCTCCACGTTGTGCAGCCGGTCGGCATGGCGGCCGGTCAGGTGGCGGGCGCCGACATCGCCTGAAATGGAGAGGATCTCCCCGAAGAACTCGCGCGACCAGAGTACGGGATTCCCCTGCTTGCCGCGGAAGGTCGGCTGGACGATCGCGCGGCCCTCCTCTGGGTCGAAGCCAGCAATGATGCGGTCCAGCATGGCTGTGCTGACCAGGGGCATGTCGCCGAGCATCACCAGCACCCCTTCCACATCCGACGGCAGGGCCGCGATGCCGGCTTTGAGGGAGGCTGAAAGCCCTTCGGCGTATCCCTCGGCATGGGTCATCAAAACGGGGCGGCCGGAGAGCGCCTCCTCCACCTTCTCGTGCTCGTGGCCGGTGACGACGAGAACCGGGCGGGCGCGGCTGGCGAGAGCGTTGTCCACCACCCGCGCGATCATCGCTTGGCCTGCCTTGTCGGTGACCATCAGCTTGTTCAGCGGCGCCATCCGGCGTGACCGGCCGGCCGCGAGAATCAGCGCCGCCACCTTCCGCGGGCGGCGTGGCGGAACCACAGGGGCGCTGCGCGGGGCCTCTCCGCGGGGAAGGGGACGCGTTTCGATCTCCTTCAAAAGACCGCCTACGCCCATCCGCATAATGGCTTTCGGGGTGACGGGAATGCCCGCAAACAGCCGTTCAAGCACCCAGTCGAAGCCGTTCACCTTCGGGCTGCGGGCGCAGCCCGGCAGGACCATGGCCGGGATTTCCCCGATCCGTCCCAGGCAGAGAAGGTTCCCGGGGTCCACGGGCATGCCGAAATGCTCGATCACGCCGCCGGCCCGGATGATGGCAGCCGGTGCCACGTCCCGCCTGTCCACCACGGCGGAGGCGCCCATTACCAGCAGCAGTTCGGCCCCGGCCTTGCGCAGCCGGGCTAGGGCTTCGGCGACGGCGGCGGTGTCATGGGCGCAGCGCTCGGGCGCCAGCAGCGTGCCGGCCAACGCCTCGATGCGGGTGCGGGTGGCGTCGATGCCGTTCTCGATCACCGCTTCCTTCATTCCCGGCAGCTCAGAGCTGACCAAGCCGACCTTCAGCGGGCGGAAGGGATGGAGCGAGAGAGCGGGGGCGCCGCGCAGCATGGCCTCGGCCACCTGCAGCGCGCCGGCGGGAACGGCGAAGGGGATGACCTTTAGTGTCGCCAGCATGTCCTTGGGCTGCACCACCGTGAAGTCGGCCAGGGTAGCGAGGGTGAGGCTCTCATCCAGCGCGTTCAGCCGGTCCACCATGGCCGCGTCCACGCGCAGCAGGCCCTGGGTCTCGGCAACGAGGTTCACACGGCCCGTGGCGGCACGGGTGCGGGCGATAAGGGGACGAAGGATGGCATTGGCCATCCGGTCCGCCGCCTCGTCCTCCGGCACGTCGCCGGATTCGAGCCGGGCAGCGATGACCTCCGGATGACCTCCGGCGCGCAAGGCCTCGATGGCCTCTGCATCCAGTACCGTGCCCTTCTTCAGCACGCGTCCGGGCAGGCGGAGGGTGTGGGCGAGGACGGCACCGCGCGCCTCCTCCAGCCGGGTGGGGCCGAAGATCATAGCGGCTTACCGCGCCGGGCCGCGACGACCTGGGCAATGACGGAAAGGGCGATCTCCGGTGCAGTGACCGCGCCGATATCGAGCCCAACCGGCGCGCGGATGCGGGCAATCGCCTCGGCGGAATGACCGGCCTCGGCCAGGCGCTCCACACGCTTGGCATGGGTTCGGCGGCTGCCGAGGGCGCCGATGTAAAAGGCGTCAGAGCGCAAGGCCACGTCGAGCGCCGGATCGTCCAGCTTGGGGTCGTGGGTCAGGGTGACGATGGCGGTGCGGAGATCGGGCTTGAGCGCCGTCAGCGCGTCATCCGGCCACTCATCCATCAGCGTCGCGTCGGCGGTAAAACGTTCCTCGGTAGCGAAGGCGCGGCGGGGGTCCACCACCGTGACCGCCAGGCCCACCATGGCCGCCATGGGCACCAGCGCCTGGGCGACATGCACCGCGCCGACGATGATCAGCCGGGGCGGTGGGGTCTGGGGCTGAACGAACCAGGTCTCGCCCTCAACCGTTACCGGCCCGGCCTTGTCGTCCCGCAGGGCGGCTTCGGCGGCGTCGGCCAGGGCGGGAAGGGCAGGCTGGTCGGGGTAGAGGCTCTGCGCGCCGTCCGGCATTCGCGTGAGCAAAGCGACGGGGCGGCGGGCTGTGCGGGCAGCCTGCAGAACCTCGAGGGTGTCAGGTGTCACGCCAGCGGTTCCACAAAAACCTTCAGCTTGCCGCCGCAAGCGAGGCCGACTTCCCAGGCGCGCTCGTCAGTGATGCCGAAATCGAGCAGTTGGGGCTTGCCGTCCTTCATCACTTGCCGGGCGATATCGGCCACCGCCCCCTCGATACATCCGCCGGAGACAGAGCCGGCAAGGCGGCCGGTCTCGGTGACCGCGAGGCGTGAGCCGGCTGGGCGTGGGGAGGAGCCCCAGGTTTCCACCACGGTGGCCAGCGCCACCCGCTCTCCTTCCGCGCGCCATGCGCGGGCGGTTTCCAGGATATCCTCGGTTCCGCTCATCGGGGCCTCCTGTTGCGCTCCCCATCGGCCGAAAGCGTGGCGACCAGGGTGCGCAGGCTGTTCAGGTTATGCACTTGGCGATGCTCGTGCACATGCGGGAGGAGGGCGCGTATGCCGGCGGCGCGGGGCTGGAACCCGGCATATCGCAGGAGCGGGTTCAGCCAGATCAGCCGTCGGCAGGAGTGGGAGAGGCGTTCGGCCGCCTCCGACAGCCCCTCGGCACCGCCGCGATCCAGCCCATCGGTGATCAGCAGCACCACTGCACCCTGGCCGAGCACGCGACGGGCCCAAAGGTGGTTGAAGCGGTCGAGCGCCTCGCCGATCCGGGTTCCGCCCGACCAGTCCGGCAGGATGTGGGAGACGGCCTGGAAGGCGACCTCCGGATCCCGGTTCCGCAAAGCGCGAGTGATATTGGTCAGACGCGTGCCGAAGACGAAGCTGTGGACACGGCTTCGATGGTTCTCTACCGCATGCATAAAATGCAGCAAAATCTGTGCGTAACGGGCCATACTTCCCGACACGTCGCACAGCAGGACCAGTGGCGGCGGGCGAGTAACCCGGCGGCGGCGGGAGATGGTGGCGATCTCGCCCCCGAGCCGCATTGAGGCGCGAATGGTTGCACGTAAGTCCACGCGTGGGCCGGACGGGTCTGGCCGGAAACGTCGCGTTGGACGTTCCTCGAGGGGGAGGGACAGGCGGCGGATCTCGCGCTTGGCCGCCTCCAGATCCTCGGCCGTCATTGCTTCAAAATCAAGCCGGTTCAGCCGTTCGGCGTCACTGACCGTGAGGGCGGAGTCTTCGCGCCGTTCGGGCTCGCCACCAGGCTGGGGCGGGCTCGCGCCAGGCATGGCATCAGACACCCGGCGAGCAACGGGAGGGATACCGTCCGGCGGCTCGTCGTCGGGTGAGGAGGCGCGGATGGGAGCATCCGGGTTGCGCCAGAACAAGTCGAAAGCGGCGTCGAAAACCTCGAAGTGGTCGCGCCGATGGACCATGGTCGCGCGCAGGGCAGCGCGGAACGCCTCGCGGTCAGAAAGTGGGATATGGGCGAGGGCTACCGCGGCGGAGAGGCCCTCTGCAGGGCCGACAGGCAGTCCGGCTCGGCGCAACACCCGGCCGAAGGCCATCAGATTGGGCGCAAGGGCGTTCACGCCGTCGCCTCGCGCGCCTCCTCCACCCGGCGGGCCAGTTCGGCCCCGCGCAGCTTGGCGATATCGTCCTGGTACTTCAGCAACACGCCCAGCGTGGCCTCGGCCGTGGCCGGTTCCAGCTCGCGCCGGTCCAGGGCGGTGAGGGCACGGGCCCAGTCCACCGTCTCGGCGACCCCGGGCGGCTTGAAGAAGGCGTCTCCGCTCCGCAGGCCCTGCACAAAGGCGACCACCTGGGCGGAAAGTGCCGCAGGCACCTCCGGCGCGCGTCGGGCTAGGATGGCACGTTCGCGCGCGGCGTCGGGGTAATCCACCCAGTGATAGAGGCAGCGCCGGCGGATGGCGTCGTGCACCTCCCGCGTGCGGTTCGATGTGATGACCACCACGGGAGGTGTCTCGGCGCGGATGGTGCCGAGTTCGGGGACGGTAATCTGGAAGTCAGCCAGGACTTCAAGGAGAAAGGCCTCGAAGGGCTCGTCCGCCCGGTCCAACTCGTCGATCAGGAGCAAGGCAGGGCTGCCCTCGATTGCCTGCAGCAGCGGGCGCGGTTCGAGGAAGCGGCGGTCATACAGCCCGCGCTCCAGTGTGGCGCGATCGGCCTCGTCTGAGGTCTCGGCCAGGCGGATCGCCATCAGCTGGCGGGCGTGGTTCCACTCATAGGCTGCAGAGGCCAGGTCCATGCCATCATGGCATTGCAGCCGCACCAGTCGCCGCGGCAGCTGGGCGGCCAGGACCTTGGCGATCTCGGTCTTGCCAGTGCCGGGCTCGCCCTCCAGCAGGATGGGGCGACCCATCGCCAGGGCGAGGTGCACTGTGGTCGCGAGCGCCCTGTCGGCGACGTAGCCGCCGGCCTCGAGGAGGGCCTGGGTGGCGGAGACGTCGGCCGGGGGCCCCGCCACGGGTGACGCGTCAGCCAAGGACGAAGAGCAGCGCCATGATGCCCAGCCAGACCACAGTGCCGATCCACAGGGTGATCGGGAGACCGTAGGGCTCGCGCGGGATGGCGGCGAGCATAGCGCCGATGCCGCCGTCCCGCACCGAAGCCATGGCCGTCTGCGGTGTGGAGTTGACGCTGGTGCCGGGGCGCCGGGTGCCGGGCTCCGGCTCGGGCACCATCGTGCCGGGAACGCTGGGAACGGTGTCAGTAGCAGCCATGGTGTCCGTGGTGGTCGGGGTTGCGGGTGCGAGCTGGGCGGCGAAGCGGTCGAAGAACTGGTCGGCCATCTGGCGCGCTGTGCTGTCAACGAGCCGGGCGCCCAGCTGGGCCATCTTGCCGCCCACCTGAGCCTTCACATTGTAGTTGAGCGTGGTGGTGGAGGGGCCTTCCTCCACGAGCGAGACATCGGCCCCACCGCGGGCAAAGCCCATGGCGCCGCCCGAGCCCTCGCCGGTGATGGTGTAGCCGGCCGGCGGGTTGACGTTAATGAGCGTCACCTTGCCGCCGAACTTGGCGGACATCGGGCCGATCCGCACGGCCACCTTTGCTTGAAAGCTATCGGGCCCCGTGCGCTCGACCGACTCGCAGCCGGGGATCGAGGCCTGGAGCATGGCGGGGTCGTTCAGCGCTTCCCAGACCCGCTGGCGCGGCGCCTCGATGCGGCGGCTGCCCGTCATGTCCATGCGTGCTGCTCCATCGTTCTCGTGCCGTGGCGCGCCGCAGCGCTGTTCCACCTCGCGGCGCAACCTAGGCGCAGGGCGGCGCGTGGGAAAGGCCTCGCGGGGCGGAGGGCAGTCGCGGCAGGGACGACCGGACGTATCTGGCCGCTTCAAAAGCCGGGTGGTAGCTTCAGACTATGCGGTCGGGGCGTCGCCCGTTCGCCCGCGAGACCCATCCCGGGAGAAGAGCATGCCCTATGTGATCGGTGACGACCTGCCGGATGCCCCGGCCGGCACCCGCTTCCGTGCCCTGCTGGAGCGCCCGGGCATCCTGCGCCTGCCGGGCGCGCAGACGGGGATGGCGGCTCTTCTGGCCAAGCGGGCGGGGTTCGAGGCGCTTTATATGTCTGGCGCGGCGATGTCCGCTGGGATGGGCCTGCCGGATCTCGGAATGATCACGGTGGACGACGTATGCTGGCATATCCGCCAGGTGGCCCGTGCCTCCGCCCTCCCGGTGCTGGTGGATGGCGACACGGGTTATGGCGAGGCCCTGAACGTCATGCACATGGTCCGCGCCTTCGAGGAGGCGGGGGCGGGCGCCGTGCATCTCGAGGACCAGCTGCTGCCCAAGAAGTGCGGGCATCTGAACGACAAGAAGCTGGCCGATGCGCATGACATGGCGGCCAAGGTGGCAGCCGCCCGCAAGGCGCGGCGGCACCTTGTGGTCATTGCCCGGACCGATGCGGCGGCGAGCGAGGGAATGGACGGGGCGGTGGCCCGGGCCAAACTGTACCTGGAGGCCGGCGCCGATGCGATCTTCCCCGAAGCGCTGAACACCGCCGAGATGTTCCGCGAGTTCGCCCGCCGGATGCCAGGAGTGAAGCTGCTGGCCAACATGACCGAGTTCGGCCGCACCCCCTTCTTCACAGACAAGGAGTTCGAGGAGATGGGGTACTCCATGGTGATCTGGCCGGTCTCGGCCACCCGGGTCGCGAACCGCGCGATGGAGGAGCTTTATGCCGCCATCAATCGCGACGGTGGCACCCAGGGCATGGTGGAGCGAATGCAGACCCGCACCCAGCTCTACGAGGCAATCGGCTATCACGAATACGAGGCGCTGGATCAGACCCTGGTGAAAACCGTGGTGCCTGAGGGGATGCCCCAGCGATGAACCGCCGCCTTCTTCTCGGCCTCCTGGCCCTCGCCCCCGCCGCTGCCCTGGCGCAGGACGGGCCTCAGCCCAAGTTGCCGACCGAGCCGCTGGTCATCGTCACCCGCGACGGCAAGCGGCATGAGTTCCAGGTGGAAATGGCGCTCGACCCACAGCAGCAAATGGTCGGGCTGATGTTCCGCCCCTCCGTTGGCGAGAAAGAGGGCATGCTGTTCGATTGGGGACAGCCGCGCGAGAGCAGCATGTGGATGCGCAACACCATCACCTCGCTCGACATGGTGTTCATCACACAGTCCGGCGTGATCCTGCGGATCGCGGAGCGGACCGTACCGCGCAGCCTGGCCACGGTCAGCTCGAACGGCCCGGTGCGGGCAACGCTGGAACTGGCGGCCGGCACGGCGGAGCGGCTGGGCCTGCGGGTGGGCGACAAGGTGGAGCAGCGGATTTTCGGAACCGCCCGCTAGCTCCTCAGAGCGGCAGAGTGATCGTCTCGCCAAAGCGCGGGACGATGAAGTCGCCCATTGCCAGCCCTGCTTCGTGACAGGCCGCCACCAGGGCGCGCGGGGGCTCGTCGATGCCCTCCTGAGTCAGCTTGAACGTGCCGAAATGCATGGCGATTGCGGTGCGGACGCGGAGATCGGACCGGGCCCGCACCGCCTCCCCCGGATTCATGTGGACCGATCGCATGAACCAGTTCGGCTCGTAGGCGCCGATCGGGATCAAACCGATTGAGAAAGGGCCCAGTTCCTTCCCGATTCCGGAGAGATGGGCGCCATACGCTGTGTCCCCCGCGAAGAGGATCGAGCCCGCCGCGCCGCGGATGGCAAAGCCGCCCCACAGGGCGCGGCCGCGGTCGTGTATGCCGCGGGCGGAGAAATGATGCGCGGGGATGTAGGTGATGGCGGTGTCGCCGATGGTGGTCTCGCCCCACCAGTCCAGCTCCTCTGCCCCAGGAATACCGTTGCGGGCGAGGATGGGCGCGTTGTTCAGGCCGGTGATGATGCGAGGAACTGCCAGCCGCCGGAGGGTCGGGACATCCAGGTGATCGTAGTGGTTGTGGGAAAGCAGGACCGCATCGATCGGCGGCAGCGCTTCTAGCGCCAGCCCCGGTGCGCGGGCGCGGCGGGGACCGAGAAATGAAACGGGGCTGCAGCGCTCGGACCAGATCGGGTCCGCTAGCAGGGTCGGGCCGCCGGCGATGCGGATGAGGAAGGTGGCATGGCCGATAAAGGTGATGGCGGCATGGCCGGGCGGGGGCTCGGCCGGCATCGGTTCGGGCGCGTCGACGACGTGACGGGGCCAGGGTGTGCCGGAACCCTCGCGCATCATGCGCCAGACCTCGCCGAGCGAGTTGCCGGACGGACGGCCGTCCGGGTTCAGGAACCGGCCGTCCGGGCCGCGCCGGGCGCCCTCCCGGCTCAAGCCTTCACCTTCACGCCCAACTCGCCGGCCATGTCGAGCGCGAACTGCCAAGCGACGCGGCCGGAGCGCGCGCCGCGGGTGATGGTCCATTCCTTCGCGCGGGCCAGCAGTGCATCGCGCTCGATTGGCAGGCCGAGCGCCCTCGCGTAGCCCTCGACCATGGCGAAGTAGGTGGGCTGGTCGCAGTTGTGGAAGCCGATCCATAGGCCGAAGCGATCGGAAAGCGAGACCTTTTCCTCCACCGACTCGCTTGCGTGGATCGCCTTCTGCTGCTCGTTCTCTATCATGTCCCGCGGCATCAGGTGGCGGCGGTTCGAGGTGGCGTAGAATACCACGTTCTGCGGGCGCCCGGCGATGCCACCGTCCAGCACCGATTTCAGCGCCTTGTAGTCGGCATCCTCCCGTTCGAAGGAGAGGTCGTCGCAGAAGACGAGGACGCGGCGGGGCTGCTCTCGCAGGATCTCCAGCAGCTCGGGCAGGGTGGTAATGTCCTCCCGTGCGATCTCGATTAGGGCGAGGCTGCCGGGGATCTCGGCATTGGCCTGGGCATGGGCCGCCTTCACCAGGGAGGACTTGCCCATGCCGCGGGCGCCCCAGAGCATGGCGTTGTTTGCCGGCAGGCCGCGGGCGAAGCGGAGTGTGTTTTCCAGCAGCAGGGTCTTCTGCGCTTCCACACCCTGCAGAAGAGAGATGTCCACCGCCGAGACGCGGCGGACAGGGGCGAGGCGGGCGCCGTTGGTGGAATGGGGGGAGGGGTGCCAGATGAAGGCGTCCGCGCCGTCCAGCCTGGGCACGGCATGGGTGGCGGGAGCGATGCGCTCCAGCGCCTCCGCGATGCGGGTCAGCAGGGCTTCGTCCATCGGTGTTTCCTGGCAGCGCTCTGGGGTGCCCTTCCGCCTCAACTTGACGCGGGGGGGCGGGCAGCTAGTTTCCGCCCCGTGAAGCGTTGCCCGCTTCAGCTTGTCAACTGAGCGCGTGACCGGCGCCGGCGGCCAGATGGCCCTGGGTGGTTACGCGCCACCCCACAACGCGCGGACGGAAGCCCAGCCCCAATGTTCATCTCCCCGGCCTACGCCCAGGATGCGGCCGCCGGCGGCGCGACCGGCATAATCATGCAGTTCGCACCGCTGATCCTCATTTTCGTGGTGTTCTATTTCATCCTCATCCGCCCGCAGCAGCGGAAGATGAAGGAGCACCGGGACATGCTCGGCCAGCTCAAGCGGGGCGACCGCGTGGTGACCGGTGGCGGCCTGGTCGCCAAAATCACCAATGTGAAGGAGGGCTCGGACGAGATCGAGGCCGAGATCGCGCCGAATGTGCGCGTGACCCTCGTGCGCACCACGATTGGCAGCGTGATCCGCCCGACGCCCGCGAACGACGTCACACCCGCCAAGGGCTGATCCGGCACGTCGGAAATGAGAAGGGCGCCGCGGGGAGGACCCGCGGCGCCCTTTTTCGTTGAGGGGCCACCCCAATGGACGGCCCTTTTTGGAGGATCGCTACGCGATCCCCGAATCAGGCCGTCTGGCCGGAGGTCATGCCCTTGTCGAGCAGGGAGGCCACGAACTCCCAGTTCACCAGCTTGTCGAGCCAGTTGGTCAGGTAGTCCGGACGGCGGTTGCGGAAGTCGAGATAGTAGGAGTGCTCCCACACATCGACGCCGAGCAGCGGCGTGCCCTCACCGGTTGCGAGAGGGTTGGAGCCGTTCGGGGTCTTGGTGATCTTCAGCTTGCCGGAGGCATCCTGGATCAGCCAGGCCCAGCCCGAGCCGAACTGGGTCACGCCGGCCAGCTTGAAATCGTCCTTGAACTTCTGCAGCCCGCCGAGGTCGGTCTCGATCTTGGAGGCAAGCGCGCCGGGGATCTTGTCGTCGCCACCATTGGGAGACATCACCTGCCAGAACAGCAGGTGGTTCCAGTGTTGGCCGGCCTGGTTCAGCACGGGGGTGCCGTCAGCGCCCGCCTTGCCGGCCTCGGCCACGATCTGCTCGAGCGTTTTGCCCTGCAGGCCCTTGCTCTCGATCAGTCCGTTCAGCGCGGTGACATAGGCCTGGTGGTGCTTGCCGTGGTGCAGCTCCAGCGTCTCCTGCTGCATGCCACGGGCGGCGAGGGCGCCGGGATCATAGGGCAGGGGGGGCAGGCTGAAGGCCATGAGGCGTCTCCTAGCGGTGATTCGCAGCGCAATGTCGTGCCTCTCGGGGGCGCGGCCAAGGGTGCGAGGTCTCAATCCGCCGCGAGACGGATGCGGGCGCGGGCGCGCTTGCCAGCCCGGCGCGGCCGGTCCAAGGGGCGACGATGACCGAGGCGAATGCGCTCCCCGACATTGCGGGGCTGGTCCGGCAGAATGATCCGGACCGTTTTCTCTGCGCGCTGTTCGCGCCGGCAGAGCTGCGGGATGCCGTTTTCGCGCTGATCGCCTTCAACCATGAGCTGGCCCGTGCGCGCGAAGCCGTGCGCGAGCCCATGATGGCGCTGATCCGCTTGCAGTGGTGGCGCGAAGTGGTCGAGGAGGCTGCCGCCGGCGCCCCTGCGCGGCGGCACGAGGTCGCCACGCCGCTTTCCGCGGTCATCCGCTCGGGCCGGCTGGATCCCGCGGCACTTGAGGCAATGATCGAGGCGCGCGAGGTTGATGAGGGCGGGGCGGATGCCGTGCCGCTCGCTCAGCGGCTGCGGGGTACGGCGGGCGGATTGGCCGCCGAGATAGGCCGGGTGCTGGGCGCGCCGGAGAGCGCGATGGAGGCGCTGCGGCAGGTCGGGACCGCGTATGGCCTGGGCGGCACGCTGCGAAGTGCAGGGGTACTGGCTGCACAGGGGCGTGATCCCCTGCCGCAAGGCCCGGGGGCGGTCGATGAGGCAAGGCGGCTGGCCGGGGAGGGCCTGTCGCTCTTAAAGGAGGGGCGCCAGGACCTGGCAGGCTTGCCGAGGCAGGCCGTGGCCGCGGCCCTGCCGGCCGTGCTCGCCGAGCGTGACCTGCGCCGTGTTCTGGCGCCCGGCTGGAGCCCCGCCACCATCCCCGGATCTCGCGGCCTGGGCGACCGGCTGGCAGTCGCCTGGGCGGGGTGGCGCGGCCGGGTCTGAACCGGCCGCGCGCCCGTCAGGCCTTCTTACGCTTCTTCACGGGCGCCGCGATCGCCCGTCCTGCCAGGAGCGGCGCGAGGAAGCGACCGGTGTGGCTCTCGGGGCTGGCGGCCACCTGCTCCGGCGTGCCCTCGGCCACGATGCGCCCGCCCCCATCGCCGCCCTCCGGGCCCATGTCGAGCAGCCAATCAGCGGTCTTGATGACCTCCAGGTTGTGCTCGATCACCACCACCGTGTTGCCCTGGGCGACCAGGGCGTGCAGCACTTCCAGCAGCTTGCGGACGTCCTCGAAGTGCAGGCCGGTGGTCGGCTCGTCGAGGATGTAGAGGGTGCGGCCGGTGGCCCGGCGGGCCAGTTCCTTGGAGAGCTTGATGCGCTGCGCCTCGCCGCCCGAGAGCGTCGTCGCTTGCTGGCCGAGATGGATATAGCCTAGGCCAACCTCGGTCAGCACCCTCAGCTTGTCACGGATGGAGGGCACGGCGGAGAAGAACTCCAGGCCCTCATCCACCGTCATCTCCAGCACGTCGGAGATGGACTTGCCGCGGAACTTCACCTCCAGCGTCTCGCGATTGTACCGCTTGCCCTTGCAGGTGTCGCAGGTGACGTAGACGTCCGGCAGGAAGTGCATCTCGATCTTGATGAGACCGTCACCCTGGCAGGCCTCGCAGCGGCCACCCTTCACATTGAATGAGAAGCGGCCAGCCTTGTAGCCGCGCGCCCGTGAGTCGGGCAGTTCGGAGAACCAGTCGCGGATGGGCGCGAATAGGCCAGTATAGGTTGCCGGGTTGGAGCGTGGGGTTCGGCCGATCGGCGACTGGTCAATGTCGATGATCTTATCGAGATGCTCTAGTCCCTCCAGCCGCTCATAGGGGGACGGGACCGTGCCCGCGCCCATCAGGCGGCGCGCGGCCGCCTTGTAGAGGGTCTCGATCACCAGCGTGGACTTACCGCCGCCGGAGACGCCTGTAACGCAGGTAAAGGTGCCTAGCGGCAGGCTGGCATCGACCGCCTTCAGGTTGTTCCCGGAGGCACCAACTACCTTCAGCATTCGCTTCGGATCGGGCCTGCGTCGCTCAGCCGGGATCGGGACCGATCGGCGGCCTGACATGTAGGCGCCCGTTATGCTGTCGGGGTTGGCGGCCACCTCTTCCGGCGTGCCCTGGGCGATGATGCGGCCACCCCCGGCGCCGGCAGCGGGGCCGATATCCACCAGGAAGTCGGCCGCGCGGATCGCGTCCTCGTCGTGCTCCACGACCAGCACGGTATTGCCGATGTCCCGCAGGCGACGAAGGGTGCCGAGCAGGCGCTCGTTGTCGCGCTGGTGCAGGCCGATGGAGGGCTCATCCAGCACATAGAGCACACCGGTCAGGCCCGAGCCGATCTGGGAGGCCAGCCGGATGCGCTGGCTCTCACCGCCGGACAGGCTGGCGGAGCCGCGGGCAAGGGAGAGGTAGTCCAGCCCTACGTCGACAAGAAATCGCAGGCGGTCGTTGATCTCGCGCAGGATACGGCGTGCGATCTCCTGTCGCTGCGGGGAGAGCTGGTCAAAGACGGTAGCGAACCACTCCATGGCCTTGCGGATGGAGAGGTCGGAGGACTGGGCGATGTTCAGCCCCGCCACCTTCACGGCGAGCGCCTCTGGCTTCAGCCGGGCGCCGTTGCACACATGGCAGGGGCGGTTGGACTGATAGCGGGTCAGGTCCTCGCGGACCCAGGGGTTGTCCGTCTCGCGCAGACGCCGCTCGAGATTGGGGATAACGCCCTCAAAGGCCTTCTTCACCTCATAGGAGCGCAGGCCGTCCTTGTACTTCAGGGTCACCACATCGCTGGTGCCATGCAGGATAGCCTCGCGGACCAGCTTGGTAAGATCGGCCCAGGGCGTGTTCGCGGAGACCTTGAAGTGCCGGGCCAGGCTTTCGAGCGTCTGGTCGTAATAGGGCGAGGAGGAGCCGCCGGCCCAGGCCGCGACGGCGCCTTCGGCGATGGTCTTCTCGTCATCCGGTACCACCAGGGCGGCGTCGAAGAAGGTCTCGGTGCCGAGCCCGTCGCATTCCGGGCAGGCGCCCTGAGGCGAGTTGAAGGAGAAAAGCCGGGGCTCGATCTCCTCGATGGTGAAGCCGGATTCCGGGCAGGCGAAGCGGGAGGAGAATACCGTCCGTTCCCCGTTATCGGCACCCTCCAAGTAGACCACGCCGTCCGAGAGGCCGAGGGCGGTCTCGAAGCTGTCGGCTAGGCGCTGCTGGGCGCCTTCGCGGACAACGACGCGGTCCACCACCGCCTCGATGTCATGCTTCTTCTTCTTGTCGAGGGCGGGCACCTCCTCAATCCGGTAGAGGGTGCCGTTCACCTTCACCCGCTCGAAGCCTCGGCGCTGGAGCTCGGCGATTTCCTTCTTCCACTCGCCCTTCTTTCCGCGGGCGATGGGCGCCAACACCAGAAGGCGGGATCCCTCGGGCATGGCCAGGGTCCGGTCCACCATCTGGGAGACGGTCTGGGCCTCGATCGGCAGGCCGGTGGTGGGGGAGTAGGGGATGCCCACACGCGCCCAGAGCAAGCGCATGTAGTCGGCAATCTCGGTGACCGTGCCGACGGTGGAGCGGGGGTTGTGGGAGGTGGTCTTCTGCTCGATCGAGATGGCCGGCGATAGGCCCTCGATGCTGTCCACATCCGGCTTCTGCTGCAGTTCCAGGAACTGGCGCGCATAAGCCGAGAGGCTCTCCACGTAGCGGCGCTGGCCCTCGGCATAGATGGTGTCGAAGGCCAGCGACGACTTGCCGGAGCCGGAGAGGCCGGTGATGACCGTCAGCGTCCCCTTGGGGATGTCGAGGTCGATGTTCTTGAGGTTGTGCTGCCGGGCGCCGCGGATGCGGATGTACCCGCCGCTGCCGACTTCAAGGGCGCCTTGGTTGGCCAGGCGATTGGCTGTCGTTTCGGTCAGGTTGTCGGGCAAGCTGTCAGGCACGGGCAATCCGACCTTTTGTTCGCATTGTGTTCACGAGGTTGTGCCACCATATAATGGTGACGGGAAGAGGTCGCCGGGGGGCGCCCTCCTCCCAGCCCCTCGGGGGGTGGCCTCGCCGGCCCCCGGGGGGTAGTTTCCACGACCCGCCTGGGAAACCCGGGCGGACCATGGCGATTCGCGCGGCTCCCCCCAGGTGCCGGGCACGCGGCGCCGACACATGTGATAGAGAGGTTCCGGCCCGGGCCGCCAAGACTGGCGCTTCCCGGCCGGACAGGGATGTGGGTGGCATGGCCGGCGTCAACAAGGTGATCATCCTCGGCACGCTGGGGCGCGACCCCGAGGTGCGGAACTTCCAGAACGGCGGCAAGGTGGTGAACCTGCGGGTCGCCACCTCGGAGCGCTACAAGGACCGTGAGGGCAACCAGCAGGAGCGCACTGAGTGGCACTCGGTGGCCATCTTCAACGAGAAGCTGGGCGAGATCGCCGAGCGCTACCTGAAGAAGGGCAACCAGGTTTATCTGGAAGGCCAGCTCGAGACGCGGAAGTGGACCGATCAGGCCGGGGTGGAGAAGTACACCACCGAGATCGTGCTGAGGCAGTTCCGCGGCGAGATCTCGCTGATCGGCGGCCGCAGCCAGGGCGGTGGCGGCGGAGATGAGGGCGGTGGTAGTTTCGGCGGTGACCGGGGCGAGCGCGGCGGCTCCTCGGGCGGTGGCTACGGTGGCGGTGCACGCTCCGGCGGCGGAGCGGCCAAGCCCCGTAGCGGCGGCGGTGGTGGCGGCTGGGACGCGCCGAAGGCCGACCTCGACGACGATATCCCGTTCTGAGCCGGCCACTCCCGACCCGGCCGTTTCTGATCGAATTGGAAGAAGATAAGTGAGCGAGACGGAAGGCGGCGGCCCGCAGGACGAGCGGCCGTTCGACGAGACACAGCCGGTGACCCTCGAGGAGGAGATGCGGCGCTCCTACCTCGATTACGCGATGAGCGTGATCGTGGCGCGCGCGCTGCCGGATGCGCGGGACGGGCTGAAGCCCGTGCACCGCCGCATCCTCTTCGCCATGAACGAGAACGGCTTCACGGCCGACAAGCCCTACAAGAAGTCGGCCCGCGTGGTCGGCGACGTGATGGGTAAGTACCACCCGCATGGTGACAGCGCGATCTATGACGCCATGGTCCGCATGGCGCAGCCCTTCTCCATGCGCGTGCCGCTGATCGACGGCCAGGGCAATTTCGGCAGCATGGACGGCGATCCCGCCGCGGCTATGCGCTACACCGAGGCGCGGCTGGCGAAGTCCGCGACCGCGCTGCTCGCCGGGATCGACGAGGACACGGTCGACTTCCAGCCGAACTACGACGAGAGCGCGGAAGAGCCGCGCGTCCTACCGGCTGCCTATCCGAACCTGCTGGTCAACGGCTCCAACGGCATCGCCGTCGGCATGGCGACCAACATCCCGCCGCACAACCCGGGCGAGGTGATCGACGCGACGCTTGCCATGATCGCCGATCCGGATGTGACGCTGGAGCGGCTGCTGGAGATCATGCCGGGGCCGGACTTCCCGACGGGCGGCCTTATCCTCGGCCGCGCGGGCATCCGCGCCGCCTTCGAGACCGGGCGCGGGTCCATCCCCGTACGCGCACGCTGCGAGATCGAGGAGATGCGCGGCGGGCGTTCCGCCATCATCGTCTCCGAAGTGCCGTACCAGGTGAACAAGGCGACGCTGATCGAGCGCATCGCCGAGCTGGCACGGGCCAAGCAGGTGGAGGGCATCTCCGACCTGCGGGATGAGAGCGACCGCGACGGCATGCGGATCGTCATCGAGATTAAGAAGGACGCGACGGCGGAGGTGGTGCTGAACCAGCTCTACCGCTTCACGAACCTCCAGACATCCTTCCCTGTGAATTTCCTGGCGCTGGACGACGGAACGCCGCGCCAGATGGGCCTGCGCGACGCGCTGCAGGTGTTCATCCGCTTCCGCGAGGAGGTGATCAGCCGCCGCAGCCGGTTCCGCCTGAACAAGGCGCGCGATCGCGGCCACATCCTGATCGGTCTGGCGATCGCGGTCGCCAATATCGACGAGGTCATCCGCGTCATCCGCGCCAGCAACGACGCCGCCGCCGCGCGCGAGGCACTGATGGCCAAGGATTGGCCGGCGGGTGATATCGGCAGCCTGCTGGCGCTGGTGGACGACGCCGGTAACATCGTCCATGAGGACACGGTCCGCCTGACCGAGGCGCAGGCGCGCGGCATCTTGGAGCTGACGCTCCGCCGCCTGACCGGGCTCGAGCGCGATAAGATCAACCAGGAACTGGACGAGATCGCGGTCAGCATTCGCGAGCTGCTGGAGATCCTGTCCTCCCGTCCCCGGCGCCTGGAACTGATGGCGCAGGAGCTGGCGGAGGTGCGCGCGCAGATCGCCGTGCCGCGCATGACCGCGATCGTGGACGGGCTGGCCGACCAGGACGACGAGAGCCTGATCGAGCCCGGGCTGATGGTCGTGACGATCACCCGCGACGGCTATGTGAAGCGCACGCCGCTGGAGACCTTCCGCGCCCAGAACCGCGGCGGACGTGGCCGCAGCGCGGCGGGCACGCGGGAAGATGACGTCGTCATCCGCAGCTTCAACGCGCATACGCATCAGCACGTGCTGTTCTTCACCAGCCGCGGCATCGCCTTCCGCGAAAAGGTGTGGCGCCTTCCCGAGGCCGGGCCGACTGCGCGCGGCCGGTCGCTGCGCCAGCTGTTGCAGCTGCAGGATGGCGAGACCGTCACGGCGGTGCTGCCGCTGCCGCAGGATGAGAGCCTGTGGGAGAACCTGCACCTCGTCTTCGCGACGGTGCTCGGCAATGTCCGCCGCAACAAGCTGTCGGATTTCCGCAATGTCCGCGCGGCCGGCCTCATCGCCATGAAGCTGGACGAGGGCGACAGTCTGGTCGGAGTGCAGACCTGCCGCGAGGGCGACGACATTCTGCTGGCCACACGCCTCGGCCGCGCCATCCGCTTCACCGCGGAGGAGGGGGTGCTGCGCGTCTTCGCCGGGCGTGATTCCACGGGCGTTCGTGGCATCCGGCTGATTGGAAAGGGCGATGCGGTGATCGCGCTCTCGGTGCTGCGCCGGGTGCCGGCGACGCCCGATGAGCGCGCGGCTTATCTCAAGGTCGCCGCCGCCCGCCGCCGTGCCCAGGGCGAGGTGACGGCCGAGGAGGCCGCCGAGGCCACCGCGGCCGCCGAGGAGCTTGAGGAGAGCACCGAGGAGGTTGTGCTGAGCCCCGAGCGCACACAGGAACTGGCTGATTCCGAGGAGATCCTCCTCGTCGTCACCGATACGGGCTTCGGTAAGCGGACCTCGGCCTTCGAGTACCGCCGCACAGGCCGGGGCGGGCAGGGGGTTGGCAGCATCCCGCTGGGCCGCAACAAGGGGCATGCGGTGGTCGCCACCTTCCCTGTGCGGCACGGCGACGACGTGATGCTGGTGACTGACAACGGCCGCCTCATCCGCATGCCGGCCGACCAGGTGCGCGTCATGGGCCGTGGGGCTGCGGGCGTCACCCTCTTCCGCCTGGACAAGGGTGAGGCGGTGACCTCCTGCTTCCCAGTGGTGGACGACGGCAGCACGGCCGAGGCCGTTCCGACCGAAGCGGGTGCAACCGGGGCTGGCGCGATCGAAGCCGGCTCATCGGAAATCGGGGATGCGGATGCCTGAGCGGGTCGGCGTTTATCCCGGCACATTCGATCCCGTCACCAACGGGCATATCGACGTGATCCATCGGGCGGCGCGCCTGCTGGATCGCCTCGTGATCGGGGTGGCGATGAATGCAGGGAAGGGGCCGATCTTCCCGATCGAGGAGCGGGTGGAACTGGTCCGGGCCGAGACGGGCAGCATCGCCCACAGCACCGGCGCCACGATCGAGGTGGTCCCCTTCGAGGGTCTACTGGTCACCCTGGCGCGGGAGCACGGGGCGGGGATGATTGTCCGCGGTCTGCGAGCCGTTTCCGACTTCGATTACGAGATCCAGATGGCCGGGATGAACCGTCGGCTGGACCACGAGGTGGAGACGGTCTTCCTCATGGCCAGCGAGACGAACCAGTTCATATCCTCGCGCTTCGTGAAGGAGATCGCGCGGCTGGGGGGAGACATTTCCTCCTTCGTGCCCCAATTGACGCTCGAGCGCACGCTGAAGCGGGTCGGCCGCGGGGCGTGAGGCTGCCGGAACGGGACAAGGGACAGGACATGCAGATGCGTCGGCGCACGCTTCTTGGGACGCCACTTGCGGCGACGGCCGGGCTCGGGCTGGTGGCGATCGGCCGGCCGGCCCTGGCCCAGGCGGACCGCGAGAACACCCTGCTGCTGGATCTCAAGGACGGCCAGGTCGTCATCGAGATGCGTCCCGACCTCGCTCCGCGGCATGTCGAGCGGATCAAGGTCCTGGCTCGCCAGGGCTTCTACAACAACACGCCGTTCCACCGCGTGATCGATGGCTTCATGGCCCAGGGCGGCGACCCGACCGGTACCGGCACGGGCGGCA
Organism: Roseomonas sp. WA12; assembly: GCF_054165765.1. NCBI lineage: Bacteria > Pseudomonadati > Pseudomonadota > Alphaproteobacteria > Acetobacterales > Roseomonadaceae > Roseomonas > Roseomonas sp. WA12. The sequence goes on from NZ_CM135108.1 coordinate 1,551,188, forward strand.
GCCCTTTGCCGAATCTGCCCGACGAGTTCGTGCCCGCCACCCGCGCGCGCTTCCTGCGCGGGACCTGTGGCATGGCGAAGACCGCGGCGCCGAACACGGCGAACAGCCAGTTCTTCATCTGCTTCGCGCCGGCGCCTTCGCTCGACGGCAACTACACGATTTGGGGTCGCGTCCTGTCCGGCATGGACAACGTGGACAAGATCAAGAAGGGCGCCGGTGGCAGCGGCATGGTGCAGGGCCCCGACCGGATCGTGCGGGCGCGCGTCGCGGCCGACGTACCGGCCTGATCCGCCTCAACTCCTAACCACCGGGCCGGTGCGGCATTGCCCGCCGGCCGAGAACTTGGAACCGAGACCAGAGATGAGCGACGAGACCACGCCTGCCGTTCCGCCCGAGGAGAACACCTCGGCGAACGCGCCCGCAAACACGCTGACGCTTGAGCTGAAGGACGGCACGGTCACCATCGAGCTGCTGCCCGAGCTCGCGCCCAAGCATGTCGAGCGGATCACGACGCTCGCGGCCCAGGGCTTCTACGACAACACGCCCTTCCACCGCGTGATCGAGGGCTTCATGGCCCAGGGCGGCGACCCGACCGGCACGGGCACGGGCGGCAGCGAGCTGCCGGACCTTCCCGCCGAGTTCTCGCCTCCCGCCAAGGCCCGCTTCCAGCGCGGCACCCTGGGCATGGCGCGTACCCAGAACCCGAACAGCGCCAACAGCCAGTTCTTCATCATGTTCGGCCCCTATCCGAGCCTGGACGGCCAGTACACGATCTTCGGCCGCGTGACCTCGGGCATGGAGCTGGTGGACAAGATCAAGCGCGGCGCCGGCGGTTCCGGCACGGTCCAGAACCCGGACCGGATCGTGAAGATGCGCCCTGCGGGCGTGGCCTGATCTCCGCTTGACCTTCGGGGCCCGGCCTTCCATTGGTCGGGTTCCGAGGCACATTTCCGGGGCGCCTGTAGCTCAGTCGGTAGAGCACGAGACTTTTAATCTTGGGGTCCTGGGTTCGAGCCCCAGCGGGCGCACCAAGCTTCTGCCGGCGTCTTCGGCCGGCTACCGGAACTCAGAATGGCCGACCGGCCGGAACGTTACCCGCCCGAACTCGGTCGGGTGAGGTGGTCCGCTCAGGATAGCCCGACCTCCTCCTGCCGGCGTTTGTCGAGCTCCTCGCCGTATCGGCGCAGCACATGGCTGGCGGTCAACAGCCCGATGACCCTGCGACTCTCCTTCCCGTCGATGACCGGGAGTGCCTCGGCCTCGGCCGCATCGAAAGCAGCCATGGCCTCCTTCGCGTTCATGGCGGGGAGCAGTGCGCGGTCGCGCAGGCGCAGCAGGACCTCCACCGTCTCCACCTCCGGCCCGGCTGCCTGGGCCTCTGTCACCAGCACCACCCCCGCATAACGCCCGGCCTGATCGAGGACGACGACGCGCTCGGTGGAACCGAGCGGGAAGTCGCGACGGAAGGAGGTCAGGCGGGTGTCAGAGCGGACAGTGCGCAGGTCGCGCCGCATCAGTCGACCGACCGTCAGCTCCTGAAGCCAGCCGACGTCATGGGCGGAGCGGATCGCCTCGCCGCGCAGGTGGAACCGCCAAGTTGCGAAGGAGTAGCCGAACAGTCGCCGGACCACGATCCCGGCAACGGCCACCGCCGTCAGCACCGCGCCAGCCACCTCGAAGTTGCCGGTTGTCTCCAGGGCCAGGAAGGTCATGGCCAGAGGCGCGCCGATCACGGCGGTGCCGAAGGCACTCATGCCTACCACGGCAAGGAACAGGGGATCGGCCAGCCCCAACCCTGTGAGGGCCAGCATGGCCGCGAAAATTTTGCCTGTCAGCGCTCCGAGCAGCAGGGAGGAGAAGAACAGCCCTCCGCGATAGCCGGCCGCGAGTGACACGGCGGAGGCGACGGCCTTCAGCACCAGCAGCGTCAGCGCGGCCCGTAACGGTCCTTCGGTGCTGAAGGCCACATGCAAAGCCTCGTGACCGGCCGAGAGAACCCCGGGGGAGAGCAGCGCCAACACTCCCACCACAACCCCGCCCGCCGCCGGGCGAAGCCATTCCCACGGCATGACTCGCTTGATCCCGGCCTCGATGCCGCCGACGCCGCGCATCAGCCCGATGGCCAGGAGCGCGCAGAGGACGCCGAGGACCAGCGCCATCGCGTGCCCGTCCCAGCCCGGCGATGCGACTCCGCCCGGCTCCACCATATAGGTCTGGCCGGAGAGGGCGCGGGCGACGAGGGTGGCCGCGACGGCGCTCGCCACCACCGGCGCGAGGCTCGCGATGGCATAGGTACCGATCACCAGTTCGAAGGCATAGAAGGCGCCCGTCAGTGGCGCATCGAAGGCTGCCGCGATCGCCCCGGCCGCACCGCAGCCGACGAGCACGCGCAGGTCTCCGCGCCGGAGGCCGGCCAGCATGCCGAAGCGTGAGGCGAAGCCACCCGCCACCTGGGTGTACCCGGCCTCCAGCCCCACAGAGGCGCCGAAGCCGTTGGAGAGCAGGTTCTGGCCTGCGACGATGGCGCCATCCTGAAGGCTCATGTGCCCACCATGCAGCGCATTGGCCTCGATCGGGTCCACCGGGGTGCGCGGATACCACCGCGCCAGGGCCAGATTGACCAGCCCGAGCAGGAGGCCGCCCACCGCCGGCAGAAGCAGCACCCGAAGCGGTTCGAGGCCGGTCTGGGCACTAAGGCCATGCGCTGCCTCGGGGCCGAAGACGGTGGCCTGGATGCCGTGCGCGACGGCGCTCATCATGGAGGCCAGCAGGCCGCTCAGGAGACCGATGCCAATCGCCAGCGCGACGAGGCCTGGCTCGGTTCCCCGGATCCAGTCCCGCAGCAGCCGCGGGAACTCCATAAGCAACCTGATACGGGCCGGCGGAATCTTCACGCGCCGTGCCGCGCAGGTGCTGGCGTGCCGAGCCGACCAAGTCGCGAGCGGATCTGCGGCCGGCCACCTCGCCCGGTTCGGCACGGCGGACAGGTCCTTCGAAGGGGATGGTGCAGCATCTGGTGCTCCGGCCGGCGAGGAGTTGCGTCACGCAGATCCAGGCGGGCGCGAATGGGGCCGGGCTGTCTCGCCGATCTTACCAACGCTTTGGTTGCTTGCATCCGCCGGCAACCGGCCATTCAAGCTGCGACGAGGGACCGCGTTTCCGGCCGACCATGCACTCTGACCGTGCCGAGCCCCGCGATGGCGTCGCGGATCACATCCCGCAGCAGGCGCACCTCGCGGATCCGCCCAAAGCTCGGGCGATGAAACAGCGAGATGTCGCGGCCGGGCAGGGAAGGGGCTCGAATCAGGCGGTAGGCCACCATGTCGTCCAGCAAGGTGCCGACCTGAACGGCGAGCTGCGGCAGCAGCGAGCAGCCCATCCCAGCTCCGACCATCTGGCGCAGCGTCTCGAGGCTCGTTGCCTGCAACGCCGTGCCGGATTGGGCGGCACGTTGGACTGCTGGAAACATGGAAATTGTGTGGTCGCGCAAGCAGTGCCCCTCGCTCAGCAGGATCAGCTCTTGCGCCGGCACCTCCTCCATCGTCACGCGATCGATCACCGCGAGCCGGTGGTCGCGCGGAACCGCCAGTACGAAGCTCTCGTGAAAGATCGGCAGTTCTGACAACTCAATTCCGCGCACGGGCGATGAGGCGAGCAGCGCGTCGACCTCGCCGGCCTCGAGCGCGCGGACCAGCGTATGGGTCAGCCCCTCGACCAGGTTGAGGCGGAGATTGGGAAAGCGGCTGCGGAGCGGGTTGAGGATGATTGGCGCGACATAGGGAGCGAGGGTGGAGATGACGCCCAGGCGGAACAGCCCGCCGAGCGGCTCTACGTTCGAATGAGCCATCTCCAGCAGGCGGCGGCCCTCGACGAGAATGGTGCGGCACTGGGCAAGGAACTCTGCGCCCCGCTCGGTCACCATCACGCTCCGGCTCGCGCGCTCGAAAACCTGGATGCCGAGATATTCCTCCAACTTGCGGATCTGGGCGGAGAGGGTGGGCTGGCTGACGGCGCAGGCCGTCGCCGCCTTGCCGAAATGCAGGTGGTCGGCGACGGCGACCATGTACTCGATGTCGCGGAAGCTCAGCCCCGCCAGGTTCATCGCGTGTTTCCCTGCCCGCCGCGGCAGCACAGCGCCGCCGGACGAGACGCCCTGGCGAATCCCGGTTCTGCCGCACACAGTCTAGACCGTTTCGCGGCCGTCGGGGCAGTCCCGCCCGGACCGTTTTCAGGGCGCCTTCAGGGCTCGGAAAAAAGGATGCCGGCCAACCCCCGCGCCGCGGTGAGCAGCGCGACGAGGGCGAGGGTGGCGAGCGAGATTCCTCGATGTGCGCCGCCGGCGCGCCGAAACAGGGCCGCTCCGATCCGCGACCCGATCAGCATGAGCGGCAGTCCCGCCAGAACGAGGACCACCTCCGTTCGGCCGATCGCCCCGATGGCAATCAGGCCTGCCGTGGAGGCCATGGCGGAGAAGGCGAAGAAGGCCATCAGCGAGGCACGGACCTGCACCGGGGTCAGTGGTAAGGCGAGGTAGTAGGCAAGCGCCGGCGGGCCGGGCATGGCCGCAAGCCCGTTAAAGAGGCCCGAGAGTATGCCCGCGCTCATGGTCGCGGCGCGGCCGGGCATGCGGCGGAATCCGGCGCCCGAAGCGAGCGCGATGACGGCGGCGCCGCATACCGCCGCGAGTGCAAGCCGCGCGGTGTCGGCGGGCAACCGGGAGAGGAGAAGCGTGCCGAAGGGCGAGGCAAGAAACGCCCCGGCCAGCAGCCAGCGCACCGAGGGCCAGTGGCAGGCGCGCGACGCCTGGCGAAGGTCCATCAGCCCGCCCAGCAGCTGCAGCCCGGCTGCGAGCGACACCGCAAGCAAAGGCGGCAGGGCCAGGCTGAGAAGCGGGACGGCGATGATCGCGAAGCCAAAGCCGGTGAAGCCGCGGAACAGGGCGGAGAGGGCGATGATCACCACAGCCGGCCCGAGCGCCGAAAGCGCGGGCAAGCCCGGAGGGAGGTGGAGGAAGTCGGGCATTGGCGCTCCGGATGGCGGCGCTCCGCTACGCCGATCCGGGAGCGGCCGAAAGGGGCTGGAGGTCAGAGGTGCTGGCAGGCGGCAGCGGGACGCCTCTTCCTGTGCGCGGCGACGCGGGCTAAGCCGCCGCCGTGCCGGCTCAACCCAACCTTGCCAACCCGCCCGGGAGCCCCACCGGAAGCCCGCGGAATCTTCTGCCTGCGGAGCTGACCGTTGTCGTGCCCTGCTACAACGAGGCCGCGAATGTGGCCCCCATGGTGGAGCGGCTGGCGGCGGTGCTCGATGGCCTGGCCTGGGAGGTTGTGTTCGTCGATGACGACAGCCCGGACGGCACGGCGGCGCGGGTGCGCGAAATCGCGACCGCGGACCCGAGGGTGCGGGGCCTGCGGCGCATCGGCCGGCGCGGCCTGGCTTCGGCCGTCACGGAGGGGGTGCTCTCCTCCTCGGCCCCTTTTATTGCGGTGATCGACGGCGACTTGCAGCACGATGAGGCGATCCTGCCGGCGATGCTGGCTGCCGTGCGGAATGGGGCAGAGGTGGCGGTCGGCAGCCGGCACACCGAAGGCGGCGAGGCCGGGCAGGGTTTCTCCGCCGGCCGCGCCCGGGTGAGCGATGCGGGCACACGATTGGCGGCGCTGCTGCTGCCGACCCCGGTGGGCGACCCGATGAGCGGGTACTTCCTCATGCCGCGGGCGCTGTTCGAATCTCTGGCGCCGAAGCTTTCGGCCCGTGGCTTCAAGATCCTGCTGGACCTGCTGCTCTCGGCCGGGCGGCCGCTTCGGGTGGCGGAGGTGCCCTACCACTTCCGGCCTCGCGTAGCCGGCGAGTCGAAGCTCGACGCGACGGTTCTGCTCGAGTTTCTCGGCCTCCTGATGGACAAGGCTTTGGGTGGCTGGTTGCCCTGGCGCTTCGTCTCCTTCGCCGCCGTCGGCGCAGTGGGGGTGCTGGTCCACCTCGCCGTGCTGTTCCTCGCCTCCAGCCTGTCCGGACTGCAGTTCGAGGCCGCGCAGTGGGCGGCAACGCTGGTGGCGATGACCGTGAACTTCCTGCTGAACAACCGCATCACCTATCGGGACATGCGGCTGCGTGGCGCGCGGCTCGCTCGCGGGCTGCTGCTCTTCTACCTGGTTTGTGGCCTCGGGGCGGCGGCCAATGTTGGCGTGGCCGGGATGCTCGTGCGCGAAGAGCTGGCCGGCTGGGGCTTGGCCGGCGCGGCCGGGGCGCTTCTGACGGTTGTGTGGAACTACGCCGTGTCGTCCACCCTGGTGTGGCGCGGCCGGTAGTCCTCCGTGGGCCGGTTCGCGACCCCTTGGCTGCTCGGGCTGCTGGCGCTGACCACGGCACGGCTTGTGGCGGCGGCGCTCCTGCCGATCTCGCCGGACGAAGCCTATTACTGGGTTTGGGCCCGAACCCTTCAGCCCGGTTATCTGGACCATCCGCCCATGGTAGCGCTGTGGATCGCGGCCGGCACGGCACTGGCCGGGGATGGGGCGCTCGGTATCCGGCTGCTCGGACCGTTCGGCCTCGCCCTGGCCTCTCTCACCATTTGGGCGGCGGGAGATCGGCTGGAGCCGGAGCGGCGTCCTGGATGCTGGGCGGCGTTACTCTTCAACGCCACGCCACTGGCGAATGCGGGGGCAGTGCTGGTCACGCCGGATACACCGCTTGTGGTGTTTTGGTGCCTGGCCCTTTGGGCGATGGCACGGCTGCACTCATCGGGCGATGGCCGGTGGTGGTTCGCGGTGGGCGCCTTTGCGGGCGCATCGCTCGTTTCGAAATACACGGCCGTGCTGTTCGGCGTGGGGCTCATCCTCTGGCTGCTGGCCGATCCCGCAGCGCGACGCTGGTGGCGGGACTGGCGGCTCTATGCCGGTGGGTTCGTAGCGGCCCTGGCTTTTGCGCCCGTTCTCGCCTGGAACGCGGCGCATGGTTGGGCCTCGCTAGCGAAGCAGGGCGGCCGGGCAGGGGCAGGGGATGGTTTCGAGCTGCGCTTCCTGGGCGAACTGGCAGCTGGTCAGTTCGCGCTCGCCTCGCCAGTCGTCCTCGTGCTCTGCGCTTCGGGGACCATGATGGCCGGGCTGGCCTGGGCGCGCGGTCGGGGATCCGGGGTCGGGCTGCTGGCCGCGCTGACGCTTCCGGCGGCGCTGCTCTTCCTATGGCAGGCGACAGGGAGCCGGGTGCAGGGCAACTGGCCTGCCATTCTCTATCCTTCGGCTTGCATCGCGGCGGCCGCCTTCACGGCGCAGCGGTGGCAGCGGATCGGGGCAGTGATGGGCGGGGTGATGAGCCTGCTGGTCTTCGTGCAGGCCGGGTTCGCGCCGGTGCCGCTGCCGCGCTCCGCCGATCCCACCCTCGCCCGGCTCGGTGGATGGCCGGGGCTGGCGGCCGAGGCCGACGCGGCGCGCCGTGCTGCCGGGGCCGACTTCCTCGCCGCGGAGGAGTACGGGCTGGCGGCGGAACTCGCGTTGCATCTGCCGCCCGGCGTAGCAGTCGTTGCCATCGGCGACCGCTGGGCGCTGTTCGACCGGCCGCGACCGGAGACGAGACGGGTCGGGCTGATGCTGCGAAGCCTGCGACGGGGGGAGGGGCCATCTCTCTGGCCCGGCGCGGTGCCGACGGGTGAGATCGTGCGGGCGCGGGGCGGGGTGGAGGCCGAGCGTTATCACCTGCTGCGCGTGGAGACCCCGGCCGGCGACCAGCCGGCGGCGCTGATGCCTCGCCCCCGCTGAGCGGCCGGCCGCTCGCATTTGCAGCGCCGCCAGGGCCTGCCACACTCCGGGGACGGCCTCGCCTTGCGGCAGAAGCGCCGATGAGGAGACCGCCCATGCGCCGCCGCGCCATTCTTGCTGCCACTTCCCTGTCCCTCTCGGCCCCGGCCGTCCGCGCCAGGGCACAGGGCGGCTGGGTCGCCGACCGGCCGATCACCCTTGTGGTACCATTCCTGGCCGGCGGCTCCACCGACATCGCCGCGCGTGTGCTGGCCGAGCGCATGGGGCCAAAGCTCGGTCCCGCCGGTCGGATCATCGTCGAGAACCGGGGCGGCGCGGGCGGAGCGGTAGGTGGCGAATGGGTTCGGCAGCGCCCGGCGGATGGCTTCACGCTGCTGCTCGGCACAGCCTCCTCCCACGCCACCAACCCTGCCGCCCTGCCGGCCCAGACGCCCTATGACCCCGTCGCGGATTTCACCCCGATTGCGAATGTCGGCGGCGGTCCGCTGGTGGTGGTCGTGCCTGCGGCTTCGCCCCACCGCCGCATAGAGGACCTGTTGGCGGCGATCCGGGCGCGGCCCGGGGCTCTGTCCTGGGCAACGTCGGGCGTCGGCGGCGTCGGGCATCTGACGGGCGAGTACCTGAAGATCGCGGTGGGCGGGTTGGAGGCGGAGCACGTGCCCTATCGAGGCGGCTCCGCCGTGATGGAGGCGTTGGCCAAGGGCGAAGTGGCCTATTCCTTTGAGGTGCTGGCCTCCTCGGCGCCACATCTGCGGGATGGGCTCTCGCGCGGGCTGGCGGTCACCTCCCGCGCTCGCCATCCTCTCTTCCCGGACATCCCCAGCCTGCACGAGACCGTTGCCCCCGGCTTCGAGGTCACCACCTGGAACATCCTGCTCGGCCCGCGCGGCCTGCCCGCGCCGGTGCTGGCCGCGCTGAACGTTGCGGCCAATGCGACGCTGGCGGAAACGCCCGTACGCGAGCGCCTGGCGGCTGCCGGGGTGGATCCCGCTCCTCCAACCACGCCGGAGGAAACACGGACATTTCTTGCAGCCGAATTGGCCAAGTTCCGTGGGATCGTGCAGCGCGGCGGGCTTCGCCTAGGTTAAGTCCCATGCAGCTTCGCCGGGGGGCTTGAACCCGGCGCGGGGCACCCGAGTTCAAGGGCTACCGCCTGACGGAGGCCAGCATGCTGATCCGCGTACGCCGTGGCTGGGAACTACCGGAGAGTGCCGCAACGCCCGAAGCGGTGGTGATGGGCCGCCGTACCGCGCTCGGAGCTGGTGCCGCGCTTGCCGGCGCGCTCGCCTTACCCGGGCAGGCCCTGGCCCAGGCCGCTTCACCCGCCATGCGGAACACCCGCTTTCAGCCCGGCCGGGATGTCACGCCCGAGCGGGATGCCACGAACTACAATAACTACTACGAATTCGGCACTTCCAAGAGCGTGGCCTCGGCGGCGCAGAAGTTGAAGGTCAGCCCCTGGTCGATCCGCTTCGATGGGTTGGTGGATAATCCGCGTGAAATTGGGCTGGAGGACCTGTTGCGTCAGGTCCGGCTCGAGGAGCGTGTCATGCGCTTCCGCTGCGTGGAGGCCTGGGCCATGACTGTGCCCTGGACCGGCTTCCCGATGTCCGAGCTGATCCGGCTCGCCGGGCCAAAGGCTGAGGCGAAATACGTGGTCTTCGAGACCGCGACCCAGCGGGACACAATGCCGGGCCTGCGGCAATCCTGGTATCCCTGGCCGTATTCGGACGGCTTCACGGTCGCCGAGGCGCAGAACGAGCTCGCCTTCGTGGCGACCGGCATGTACGGAAAGCCGCTGCCGCCGCAGAACGGCGCGCCGATCCGGGCGCTGTTCCCTTGGAAATACGGCTTCAAGGCACCCAAATCGATCGTGCGCGTGACCTTTCAGACCGAGAAGCCGGTTGGCTACTGGGAGAAGCTGCAGGCCAGCGAATACGGCTTCTGGGCGAATGTGAACCCGGAGGTGGCGCATCCGCGCTGGAGTCAAGCGAGCGAGCGGCTGCTGGGCTCGAACGAGCGCGTACCGACGAAGATCTACAACGGCTACGGCGAGTTCGTGGCGCCGCTCTACGCCAGCATGCAGAACGAGCGCATCTGGTACTGAGGTCTGACGCGAGACGCCCGCCCCCGACTGGGGTCGGGCTCCGCTAGCCTTCCGGAAGGCGCTTACGCGCCTCGGCGATGACGCGCCGTGTCTCTTCCCAGAGTTCGAGCCCTTCCAGCTCTTCGATGCTGAAGAACCTCGCCTCGCTCGCGTCGTCGCCGGGGATCGGCTCGCCCGTGTTCCAGCGGCCAGCGTAGTCCACGATGGTGTAATGGAAGCGGATCGCACCCGAGGCATCGTGCTGAACGATGTCCACACAGGCCACGAGCGTGAGTGGCCCGACCTCCACCCCTGTCTCCTCCAGCAGCTCGCGCCGCGCCGCTTCCTCGGTCGATTCACCGAGGTCCTGAGCGCCGCCGGGTACGGTCCATTCCCCCAGTCGTGGTGGACGGGTGCGGCGGACGAGCAGGACGTCGTCGCCGCGGAAAGCAAGGCAGCCGATGCCGACCCAGGGGCGGTCCGGGTACTCGCGGGCGGTCAACCCTCGCGTTTCCGGAGCGTCTCGACGCTCGGCGCAAAGGCAGGCAGCTTCCAGGCGCCGACCTGATACGCCCAGCCCCGCCACCGAGCATTGAGACGTGTAGCCTCCTCGTCACCGCTGGCGACGAGGGTCATCCAGACATCCCCGCCTTCCTGTCTCATCCGGGCGGTGACGATCAGGTTGTCGGTAAGGATGAACCGGCCTTCTCCTGCCGGCTGCCCGGGGACCTCGGTTTCCGCGCGCACGTCGAGCAGCGTCAGGCCCTCTAAGGCGCGGCCCACCTCGTCCAACGAGACCTCGTCGGTGGCAGGGGCGTCTCCAGGGAGGACGATGCGCATTCTGCCATCCGGGCCTTCCTCGCGCAGCAGCTCCACAGTCCGGCCATCGCGCACCGCGATGACGCGCCGGACGCGTTCTTCCGGCAAGTTGGCGATCTCGCGCTCGATCCAGAGCTGCGGATCGGCATCGACGGGCAGACGTCCCTCGGCCAACCAGGACTGGGACTCGCCGGGGCGGCGGACATAGGCGCTCTCGGCCGGGACGCCCGGCGAGGCCGCGGCCGTGCGGGTGCGGCGCCTTCCAACGACGAGCCCGGCAAGTGGCGATTCGTTGCTGTCCAGTACGCGAAGCATCACGGAGGTGGACGCCAGGCCGGGATCCTCGAGGCCGAGGCGTGAGAGTGAGTCCGGGTCGGCGGTGCGCCGCTCGGCCAGCCGCAACTCGGTCAGGCCGAGAAGCAGTTCCCGCACGCGGTCAGCCCGCGCGGGGTAACCGCCCTTGACGGGAAGGATCCAAACATCGCTCGCGCTCCGCTGGAGGATAAGTGCGTGTGCGCCTTGGCGGATCTCGATCCGGCGGGCGGCGTCTAGCCGAGCGCCCAGCGCCGGGAAGGCAAGAGGCGAGTCGGCGGCGAGGGAGGATGCGTCTTCCTGCGGCAGGAGCAGGGCAGCGGCGCCGGAAACGACGAGCGCGGCGCCGCCGAGGACAATGAGGTGGCGTCGGTCCAGCGGCATGGCGTCAGCCCCTCGCTTCGGCCCGGCGCCGCGAGCGGAGCAGGGCAAGGCCGATCGCAAAAATGGTGATCAGCGCCGGGACGAGGGCGATGTTGAGGATGCGGAGCCAGGTCTCCAGCCCTTCGATCCCCTGGCGCAGCTCCCGCTGCACGCCCCGGAGCTCCTGGCGGGTGCGGACGATCTCGGTGCGGGCAACCTCGATTTCCGCGCGCTGCTCGGGGGTGATCACGGCCTGGGCGCCGCCGGCGGAGCCACCCTGGGCGGCTCCAGGTCCTTGGCGCAGCTCGCGCAGGCGGCGCTCGGTGGCCTGCAGGCGCTCGGTCAGGCCGCGTTCGGTCTGGCGGTAGCGCGCCTCGGCATCGGCGCGCATGGATTCCACCAGGGTGAAGGGGCGCAGGCTCTCGCCGCGGGAGCGCAGCGAGATGAGGCTGTCGCCGCCTGCCAGGGTGTCAGCCAGATTGGTCAGCAGGGCGCCGTTGTCGCTGGTCGGGGTCGCCACCTGCTGGCCGAAGAAGTCCTGCACGCGGACCCAGAAGCGGTCCTCCAGCAAGTCCGTGTCATTGCCGACGACGAGGTTGACGGGACCGTTGCTCGCGTTGAGATGCGCCGGCAGGCCGGACGCGCGCTCGACGCCCTCCGGCAGGGCGGGCGGGCCCGCGGGAAAGGCGCTTGTCAGCGCGCCGCGGATGCGGGCGAGGATGACATGGGTCGCGTTGTCCGGACGGAACTCCGAGAGGATGCGCGCGGGGTCCGGGGCCTGGCGCACGCGGGCGGCGTCGATCAGCGCGGATTGCGGCGAAGCGGTGATGAGAGGAGTCATCTCCACCCGGGCACCCTCGCGCAAGCGGATCTCGCCAGCGGATGCGACCGTCACCTGGGACAGCTCGGCGCTGGCCACGTCCGTGCGATTCAGGCTGTCGGCCTGGGCGCTGAACCAGGCGAGATAGTCCACGCCCTGCACCCGGTCACCCGGGCCGGAGCGGACGCGCCAGGCGCCGCGCTGGTCGACCACCACCTTGTCCGACGGCGCGTCGATGCCCCAGGCATTGAGCAGGCGGTCGAGCTCGGACGAGGTGTTGGCGGGCGGACGACCAGTGGGGTCGGGGCGGGTGGCCTGGCTCTCGCTATGCGGGTCGGTCAGGGCCAGCAGCTTGCCGCCGCGCATGACGAACTGGTCGATAGCGTAGAGCGTTGTCTCCGGCAGGTTCTGGGCATGGGCAACCATCAGAACCTGAATGTCGGAGGGGATCGCTTGCGCATCCGCCGGGATGTCGCGCACCGTGAAAAACTGGCGCAGCTGGGTCATCACCTGGAAGGGCTGACCGGCACCAGGGACGCGCATCATCATTGCGCGCGGATCGCCGTTCAGCGGCAGGGATGAGAGAACGCCGAGCACGGGGCGTGTGGGGTTGGACAGCTCGTGGACGAGGCGGGTCAGGTCGTATTCGAGAAAGCGCTCGCGGTCCGGCTGGAAGAAGGGGACGGTGCGCTCGTCATCGAGCAGGTTGCTGCCGGCAAGGCCGAAATAGACCTGCTCGCCCGCGTTATCGAGCGGCACGCCCTGAAGGCCCAGGGCCAGCGCGCGGTCCTCGGTTTCGGAGAACGGCTCGGGGTCTAGGATCTCGAGCCGGATCTTGCCGCTCGAAAGCGAGACGTACTCGCGCAGCATCTCTCGCACGCGGTCGGAATAGGCGCCGAAGACGGGGGCGGCGGCACCGAGGCGGCGGGAGTAGAAAAGTCGCAGCGTGATCGGGTCACGCAAGGTCGAGACGACCTGCCGCGTGCCCTCGGACAGGGTATATAGGCGCTGCTCGGTCAGGTCGATGCGCGCGCGGGCGAGGTAGCGGTCGGCCAGCAGGTTCACGCCGATTGCCAGTGCCGCCGCGGCCAATAGCGCGCCGATGGAGAGCAGCGCGCCGCGGCTGCGGGGGCGGGCGGGGATGGTGTCGCTCACGGGATTCAGTCCGCCTTGCGCAGATCGACGGCGATGGCGTTGGCGAAGAGCCAGACGCCGATGAAGCTGGCGAAGAAAATGATGTCGCGTAGCGCGATCACCCCGCGAGAGAAGGCCGCGAGGCGGTCTGTGATCGAGAGGCCACGTGCGACCTCCGCCAGCACGGGAAGGTTGCGCGAGAGGAACTCGGTGACGACCGGCGAACCGGCGGCGGCGAAGAGGAAACAGGTGCTGACTGCCAGGACGAACGCGATAACCTGATTTTTCGTCAGCGCCGAGATGGCGGCACCGACGGCCAGGTAGCTGCCAGCGACCATCAGACAGCCGAGATAGCCCGCGGCGATCACGCCGTTATCGGGATCGCCGAGCACATTCACCGTGATGACGAGGGGGAAGGTGAGTGCCAGTGCGATGGTGCAGAAGGCCCAGGCGGCCAGGAACTTGCCCAGAACCGCTTCCCACTGCCCGATCGGCAGGGTGAGCAGCAGTTCGATCGTCCCAAGCCGCCGCTCCTCGGCCCAGAGCCGCATCGTGATGGCGGGCACCAGGAACAGGAAGAGCCATGGCACGAAGGCGAAGAAGGGCTGCAGGTCGGCTGTCGAGCGCGCGAAGAAGCCGCCCAAGGTGAAGGTGAGGACGCCCGACATCACCAGGAAGATGACAATGAACACATAGGCTACGGGCGTGGCGAAATAGGACGCCAGCTCGCGCCGGGCGACGGTGAGCGTGCCGCCCATCACGCGGCCTCCCGCGTCAGCTCGCGGAACACCGCATCCAGGTCCGGACCGCGGGAGGCGAGCCCGGCGGGGGTCGCATCGGCGACGATACGACCGCGGGCGATGACGATGGCTCGCGTGCAGACCGCGCCAACCTCCTCGAGGATGTGCGTAGAGATCAGGATGGCCTTGGACGGCGCCATGCGGGCGATGAGCTGGCGGACCTCATGCTTCTGGTTCGGGTCCAGCCCGTCGGTCGGCTCGTCCAGTACCAGCACCGGCGGATCGTGCAGCAGCGATTGCGCCAGACCGACACGTCGCTTGAAACCCTTGGAGAGGGTCTCGATCGGCTGGAGGCGGACCTCCTCCAGGCTGGTCATGCGCATCGCGTCGTGCACGCGGTCCCCGGTCTCACTGCCGCGGTAGCCGCGGGCGCGGGCGGTGAAGGCGAGGAAGCCTTCCACGGTCATCTCGGGATAGGTGGGCGCACCCTCGGGCAGGAAGCCCAGATGACGCTTGGCGGCCACGGGGTGGTCCACCACGTCCTCGCCCATGATGCGGGCCGTGCCGGCGGTGGGAGTCACGAAACCGGCCAGCATCTTCATGGTGGTCGACTTGCCCGCGCCGTTGGGGCCGAGGAAGCCGAGCACTTCGCCGGCACTGACGTTGAAGGAGATGTCATCCACCGCGGTGAAGGCGCCGAAGCGCTTCGTGAGGCGCTCGATCTCGATATGCGCCTCGGGGACATCTTCGAAGGGGTCGTAGAGGTGAGGCTTCGCCACGGGGCCCTCCAGTCTGCGGCGGCCCCCGGCCGGCCGCGCGGGGGTGACGGGTTACGGTGCGGCGGGGGAGGGCGCAAGGGGCAACGGGCAGAGACCGCGCGGTATCGAGCCCGGAAAGGCACGATCATTTCCACGCCGAACGAATCCCTTTCAGGTGGCGCTGCGGCCAACGTAGGGTGCCGCGCGCCCAACGGGGCGGGGAGGCAGTGCGCTTGAGATTTCCAATCAGCATCGGCTCGCGGGCGCAGAAGTCGGCCGCGAACTTGCCGGTCGCAGACGTGTCGGACACGAGCCGGATCGTGATCAGCTTCAACAACGCGAATGGCGGGCACCTCTTCGCCCACTGGATCCGCAACGAGCTGATGAAGGGGCTGAACTACTTCGCGCAAAACTCGGTCTATCTGGACAACGTCGCAGCCCGGAACAACTTCTCCAGTGGCGGGGCGATGCATCACAATGGCCTGGGCGGCCCCGGGCAGGGCTACTGGGAGGACCCCCGGTTCAAGCAGGCCATGGACAGCGGCGTGCCGCTCATCGGGCCCAACCGGGCCGGCGGGCCGAACTACGCGACCATCGGCGGCATGCACACGCGATGGGAGGAGATGTGGACGGGGGCCCTCCGGACCTCGAAGGTGCTCATCCAGCTCCAGACGCAGGATTATCTCGACGCCTCCAAGAAGGAGGTCTCGCCTTGCGCGCGGGAGCTGGGGCGGATCAATGCGGCACTGGCCTCTGGCTCGATCAATGTCCTGGCGCTGCGGTTCGGCGACATCCCGGAGGCGGCGATCAATCTGAGCCGGGGGGCGCAGACGACCTCCATGCTCGTCAGCAAAGTTCATCTCGGCATGGGAGGCGGCGGGTCTACCCTTGGCCAGAATAGTGCGGGCCAGACCGGAAGCGCCTTCGAGGGCGCCTACAAGCTGAGCCCAACGGATCTCCAGCGCGTCCTGGACTTCTGCAGGAGCAAGGGATGCTGAGGGCCGGGCTGGCCCGCTAGCCCGCGCCGAGGGTCCGTAGGCTCGTGTCGTGCTGAAACAGCGCGAGAAGAAGGCGGGCGGCGCGTCCGCGTTCCGAGAGAAACAGGTCGGGATCCTTCTGCAGAAGCAGCTCGGCCTCCTGATGGGCGGGCCGGATGAGTCCGCCATGGCGTTGCGGATCGGCGATCCGGCGGCCGATCTGGCCCGCCTGGCGCGTGCCGAGCGCGTCCCCGCCGCCGCGCTGGTCCAGATCGGCGTCGGCGATGAGGAAGCCGTCCTCGGTATCCCGGATGACGGAAAGCCGGCGCTTCTCGCCCTCCATCAGCTCCGATGAGGGCAGGAGCAGGCAGTAGGACTGGGCGCTGCCGCGACCAACGCGCCCGCGCAGCTGGTGCAGGGCGGAAAGGCCGAAGCGCTCGGCCTGCTCGATGATCATGATGGTGGCCTCGGGCACGTCCACCCCCACCTCCACCACGGTCGTCGCGACCAGCAGTTGCGCGCGGCCGGCGGCGAAATCGCCCAGCGCGGCCTCGCGCACATCAAGGCTCTGCGCACCATGGGCGAGGCGGACGGTCTCGCCGAACACCTCTTTCAGCTGAGCGAAGGTGGTCTCGGCGGCCACGTTGTCATGCGCCTCGCCGTCCTCGATGGCTCTGACCACCCAGTAAGCGCGGTTGCCCGAGGCGAAGGCGCGGCGGAGTGCAGCCAACACTTCGTCCCGTCGGTCGCGGGAGACGATGCGGGTGACGATCGGCTTGCGCCCGGCCGGGCGGCCCTCAAGGCGGGACACGGCCATCTCACCCCACTGCGTGAGGAGCAGGGTTCGAGGGATCGGGGTGGCTGTCATCACGAGTACGTCGGTCTCGGTGCCCTTCTCCGTCAACATCAGGCGCTGGGCCACGCCGAAGCGGTGCTGCTCGTCCACCACCACCAGGGCAAGGTCGCGGAACTGCACGCCTTCCTGGAACAAGGCGTGGGTGCCGACCACGAGGGGGAGAGAGCCGTCAGCGAGGCGGCGCAGCACGCGGGTGCGCTCCTTGCCCTTCACGCTGCCGGCGAGGAGAGCGCATTCGACCCCGGCCGCGCCGGCCAGGCGCTGAAAGGTGCGCAGGTGCTGACGGGCGAGAAGTTCGGTCGGCGCCATAATCGCGGCCTGGGCGCCCGCCTCGACGGCCCGAAGCATCGCCATCAGCGCCACCAGCGTCTTGCCGCTGCCGACATCGCCCTGAAGCAGGCGCAGCATCCGGCGCGGCGCGGCGAGGTCATGGTCGATCTCGGCCACTGCCTGCGACTGCGCCGGGGTCGGATCATGACCGAAGGCAGCCAGTGCCCGGTCACGAAGCGCGCCATCTCCGTGCAGGGCTCTGCCAGGGCGTTGCAGCACGGCACGCCGGACGAGGCCGATGGCGATCTGGCCTGCCAGCAGCTCGTCATAAGCCAAGCGGTCTGTCACCTCTGGAGCGGGGACGGACTCCGGGGCCTGGAGGGTGCGAAGCGCCTCGCTGAAGCCCGGCCACCGGCGGCGCCGGAGATGGGCCGAGTCCTGCCATTCCGGCAGGGCCGGCAACCGGGCGAGGGCGCCCGCCATCGCCTTTTGTACGTCCTTCGGCCCCAATCCCTTCACCAGCGGCCAGACGGGCTGGATGGCGGGAATGTCGTCCGGGGGCGAGACGAAATCCGGCGCGTCCATCTGCCAGCGCGGGCCGTAGCGGCGCACCCGGCCGGAGACGGTGCGGGCGGCGCCCTCGGGGAAGGCACGGTGCAGCCAGGGCCCCACCCATTTGGCCCGGAGGAAATAGACGAGGTCGATCATCGCCCGCTCGCTCAAGGCCTTCACCACCCAGGGCTGGGACGGATTGCGGGGTGCGGTCACCTGCTCGACCAGCAGAGGAACAGTGGCGATGTCGCCATCCGCCGCATCGGCCAGGCGGGTCACCCGGCGTCGGTCCAGGTAGCGCTCGGGCAGATGGAAGAGCAGATCGAGCACGCGAGGCCCGGCCGCATCGGCCAGGTGGCGCGCCCGGCCGGCGGCCTCCGGTAGGTTTTCCAAAGGGGCAAGCAGGGGCGCGATCACGGCAGGCCCCAGCGCTCCGGGCGCGGCCATGGCGGAGCGCGCTTCCTGGCCAGGGGGGACAGGCGGCGTGGCGTCGGGGAGGAGAGGATGGTCGGGCTGGGCTGGCATGATCTGGCGCGGGGGTTATATGGCACGCCACGAACAGATGCCGAACGGGGCGCGCACGCATGACTGACGAGCCGGACGAACTCTCCCCACGGCGGCGGCGTTTGCTGTTCCGTGCCCGCCATCGCGGCACGAAGGAGACGGATCTGCTGATCGGGGGATTCGTGTCGGACCGGATCGCGTCCTTTTCCGAGGTGGAACTCGACGCGGTCGAGGAACTGCTGGAACTGCAGGATGTCGATCTCACCGACTGGCTCTCCGGCCGGCGGGCGGTCCCCGAGGAGCTGCGCTCCCCGATGATGCTGCGCCTGATGGAGGCCAGCGCCGCGCCGGGGGCAGGGATCCCCGAGGAGATGCGCGACAGGGCGGAACGGAAGGGCTGAATGGCAGGTTTGGACGTTTACGGCGCACCCGAGGGGTATGACGGGCTTCTCGTCGCCCGGCGGCGGGCGGAGGAGCAGGGGGCGGTTCTGCATGTGTGCCGGGACGATGCCCGGATGCAGCGCATGGCCGATGCCCTGGCCTTCCTGGCGCCAGACGCGGAGGTTCTGACCTTTCCGGCCTGGGACTGCCTTCCCTATGACCGGGTATCGCCGAATCCAGAGATCACTGCGGAGCGCGTGGCGACGCTTACGCGGTTGATGGAGGACGGGAAGCGCCCCCGGATCGTGCTGACGACGGTGAATGCGCTCGTCCAGAAGGTGCCGCCCCGCGCGATTTTCGCCGGTGCCACCATGCGGCTGGCCAAGGGCGGGCGGACCGATCCGGAGGCGCTGACGGCCTTCCTGGAAGCCAATGGCTACGGCCGGGCGGGCACGGTGATGGAGCCTGGCGAATACGCGGTGCGCGGCGGCATTATCGACCTGTATCCGGCCGGCGAACCGGATCCCGTGCGGCTGGACCTGTTCGGCGACGAGATCGAGAGCATTCGCCGTTTCGACACGGGCACCCAGCGCAGCGGCGAGGCTCTGGCTGAGCTGTGGCTGCGGCCGATGGGCGAGGTGTTCCTCGACCGCGAATCGATTACCCGCTTCCGGACGGAATACCGGGATCTGTTCGGCCCGGCGGCGGGGGACGATCCGCTTTACGTCAGCGTTTCGGCCGGGCGGCGGCACCCTGGCATGGAGCATTGGGCCGGGCTGTTCCATCAAGAGATGGAGACGCTGCTCGACTATCTCGGCGCGGCCTCGACCAGCCTGGACCACCAGGTGGAGGACTCGCTTGAGTCGCGCCTGGAGATGATCGCTGACCATTACGAGGCGCGCCGGCTGCCGCCGCGCGAAGGGGAAGTGCCCTACCGCCCCGCGCCGCCGAGCCGGCTCTATCTGGATCGGCGCGGGTGGGACCGGATGCTCTCCGGCGGGCCGCTTCTGCGCTTCAATCCCTTTGGCAAGCCCGACGGATCCGAGGGGCTCGAGGCTGGCGGGCGCCAGGGACGGCTTTTTACCGAGGTGCGGCAGGCCGGGGCCAACGTCTTCCAGGCCTTCCACGAACATGCCCGCGCCATGGCTGGGCAGGGGCGGCGAACGGTGCTGGCTGGCTGGACCCGCGGCTCCCGCGACCGGCTCGCCAACCTGCTGCGCGAGGCCCATGTGCCGATCCAGGCGGTCGAGGACTGGCCGGGAGTGCGGAAGCTGGCGCCCGGCGTCGTCGGGCTGGCGGTCTGGGGGCTGGAGCGCGGCTTCATCGGCGCCCCGGGGGGCGATGGCGAGCCAGGCATCTCGGTCACTGGCGAGCAGGATCTGCTGGGCGATCGCATCGCGCGTCCGCCCCGGCGCCGCAAGCGAGCGGACCAGTTCATCGCGGATGCGACGGAGATCGAGCAGGGCGACCTCGTCGTCCATATCGACCACGGGATCGGTCGCTATGACGGCTTGCAGACCCTGGACGCCGGCGGGGCGCCGCATGACTGCCTCCGGCTGATCTATGACGGCGGGGACAAGCTGTACCTGCCGGTCGAGAACATCGAGGTGCTCACGCGCTTCGGCAGTGATTCCGCCGGCGTTGCGCTGGACAAGCTTGGCGGCGTTTCCTGGCAGAACCGGAAGGCCAAGGCGAAGTCCCGCATCCAGGACATGGCCGCGCAGCTGATCCGCACCGCAGCCGAGCGCCAGACAAAGGAAGGGGTGATGGCCACCCCGCCCGAGGGCGCCTGGGACGAGTTCTGCGCGCGCTTCCCCTTCGCCGAAACGGACGACCAGCTCCGCGCCATCTCCGACATCCTGGAGGACCTCTCCGCCGGCAAGCCGATGGATCGGCTCATCTGCGGCGATGTGGGTTTCGGCAAGACGGAAGTGGCACTGCGCGCTGCTTTCGTGGTGGCGATGACGGGCGCCCAGGTGGCGGTAGTGGTGCCGACCACGCTGCTGTCGCGCCAGCATTTTCGCACTTTCGCCGCGCGCTTCGAGGGTCTGCCAATCAAGGTCGGCCAGCTCTCACGTATGGCGACGCCAAAGGAGCAGGCGGCGGTTAAGGCAGGGCTGAAGGACGGCACCGTCAACATCGTCGTCGGCACCCATGCGGTGCTGGCCAAGGGCGTGGAGTTCGCAGATCTCGGCCTCGTCATCGTGGACGAGGAGCAGCATTTTGGTGTGGCCCACAAGGAGCGGCTGAAGTCGCTTAAGGCCGATGTTCATGTGCTGACGCTCACTGCCACGCCCATCCCGCGCACCTTGCAGCTGGCGCTTTCCGGTGTGCGGGAGATGAGCGTGATCGCGACGCCGCCGGTGGACCGGCTGGCCGTGCGTACCTTCATTATGCCCTGGGATTCCGTGGTGATCCGCGAGGCCATCCAGCGCGAGCGCTTCCGCGGCGGGCAGGTGTTCTGCGTGGTTCCCCGCCTGGAGGACCTGCCGAAGGTCACTACGCGGCTGTCGGAGATCGTGCCCGAGGTCCGTATCGCGCAGGCCCATGGGCGGCTGACGCCGACTGAGCTGGAACGGGTGATGACGGAGTTCGGCGACGGCAAGTACGACGTGCTGCTCTCCACCAACATCGTTGAATCCGGGCTCGACATGCCCGCGGTGAACACGCTGCTGATCCACCGGGCCGACATGTTCGGCCTGGCCGGGCTGTACCAGCTGCGCGGGCGCGTCGGGCGCGGGAAGCAGCGCGGCTACGCCTACCTTACCTGGCCCCAGTCGCACCGTCTGTCCTCCGCCGCGCAGAAGCGGCTGGAGGTGATGCAGACGCTCGACAACCTGGGCGCCGGCTTCACCCTCGCCTCCCACGACCTCGACATCCGCGGCGCGGGCAATCTGCTGGGTGACGAGCAGTCCGGCCATGTCCGTGAGGTCGGCATCGAGCTGTACCAGCAGATGCTGGAGGACGCGGTGCAGGACATCCGCAACCGCCAGCGGAGCAAGGGCGCCCCGCGCGGCGAGGCGCCGGATCGGGAGTGGACGCCCAATATCAATCTCGGCCTGCCTGTCCTCATCCCTGAGGACTATGTGCGCGACCTTCCCGTGCGGCTGGGCCTCTACCGCCGCATCGGCGGGCTGGCGAGCGAGGCGGAGATGGAGGCGATGGCTGCCGAACTGGCCGACCGCTTCGGCGCCATTCCGGAAGAGGTGGAGAACCTGCTGCAGGTGGTCTCCATCAAACGGATGTGCCGGGAAGCCGGGGTCGAGAAGCTGGACGCGGGCCCCAAGGGCGTGGTGCTGGCCTTCCGCCGCAACCAGTTCTCCAACCCGGGCGGACTGGTGGCCTGGGTGGGCGCCCAAAAGGGCGGGGTGAAGCTTCGGCCGGATCACAAGCTGGCCGTGGTCAGGGAGATGGAGTTGGCGCAGCGCGTGAAGGTGGCGCGGGAGATCCTTCAGGCCCTGTTGCGGGTGGCGGGGGAGGCGAAGGCCGCCTGACGGCCTTGCCCGATCGCGCTGCCGCGGCGAGGCTGCGCGCAGGGAGATCGGGATGTCGGATCGCAAGGCGGGAGGGTCATGGGGGCTGGACTCCCGGCCGCCCTGGTGGATTGTGCTCGGTGCCTGCCTTCAGCATGCCGGCATCATGTCCGTCACCCTCGTCTTCCCGCTGCTGGTGGCGGAGGCGGCCGGCTCGGATCAGGTACTGACCGCGCGCTACCTCGACCTGGCCATGCTGGCGATGGGGTTAGGCACGTTGCTGCAGGTCTGGGGCCAGTGGGGGATCGGCTCGGGCTTCCTCATTCCGGCGGTTTTCACCGCGGCCTATGTGCCGCCGGCTCTGCTGGCGGCGCGGATGGGCGGGCTGGGCGCCGTCGCGGCCATGACGCTGACGGCCGGCCTTGCGGAGATCCTTCTCGCGACACAGATCCGGCGCCTGCGAGCCTTCGTGCCCGCGGAGGTGATGGGGCTGGTGGTGCTGCTGATCGGCGTCATCCTCGGGCTCCTCGGCTTCCGGCTGATGCTGGGTATCGGGCGTGGTGCCGGGCCCGACTCGCTTGCAGCGCTCATCGGCGGCCTAGTTGCGTTGGGTGTTGTGCTGTCCGTCGCGGTTTGGGGCGGCGCGCGACTGCGTCCCCTGGCTGCACTCTGCGGGCTGCTGGCCGGCACGGCGCTGACCTTCCTGCTGGAAGGGGTAGAGGGGCATGCCGCCGGGCCAACGCCCGTGGACTGGCACCTGATTACTTGGCCGCTTGTTCTGCCGGAGTTTGGGAATTGGTCCCTGATGCCCGGCTTTCTCATGGGGGCGCTGGCCTGCCTGGCCCGTGCTTCTGGAGACATCGTCACCGCGCAACGTGCGAATGACCCGCGGTGGACGGCACCGGATTTTGCCAGCATCCGGCGGGGTACCATCGCGGATGGCACGGCCACGGCCCTGGCCGGGGTGCTGGGGGTACCCGGCCTCAACACCTATTCGGCCAGCATCGGCCTTTCGGTCGCGACGGGAATCCTGGCGCGGCGAGTAGGGCTCGCCGTCGGGCTGCTCTGGTGCGCGCTCGCCCTACTCCCCGGGACGGCCGGGCTGCTGCTGGCCATTCCGCGCAGTGTGCTCGGCGCCACGCTGCTCTTCTCGGCCGCCTTCATCGTCACCGCAGGCATGGGCATCATTGCCCAACGGCTGCTGGATGCTCGGCGGACGGCTACCATCGGCCTGGCCTTCATCCTCGGCCTTTCTTACGATTTGGTGCCACAGTTCTATGCTCGTATGCCGGAATGGCTGGGCGGGGTGATTGGATCCTCGCTCGTGCTGGCGCTGCTGGCGGCGCTGGCCATGAATGCGCTGTTCCGGCTGGGCACGGCGGCCCGCGCAAGGCTGGTCTGGGCACCGGAACAGGGCGCGGCCGCGCTCTCGGGCTTCGTGCTGGAGCAGGGTGGGCGATGGGGCGCCCTGGCCGGGGTGGTTCAGGGTGCCGCCGACACGCTGGAGGAGTTCGGCGCCGCAGCCGAGGGGCTTGTGGAGCCCGGCACCGGCGTGGAGGCGGAGGCACGCTGGGACGAGCTGGCGGTGCATATTCGCCTGCGCTGGAGCGGCCGGGGGTTGCCGCCGCCGGGCACGACCCTCGCCGAGGATCCAGTGGCGCTCGCGGCCGTGCTGCTGCGGCACCGGGCGCGCGGCTTGGCCGAGGCGACGCTGCCAGATGGACGGCAGGAGCTGCGCCTGCGCTTCGAAGCTTGAGGGCAGGTCAGCCCGTGCGTGACGGGAGGACAGGAAGCCCGGCAATCTCGCGAATCAGCTTCGCCCGCATCGCCCGGGCGAAGTCGGCGCGGGTGTCAGCGGTCATCACGAAGGCACCGTCGCCCGCAATCACCGTCTCTTCATAGACGTGGGTGAGGCCGGGCCGGCCGCCCTCGATTGCAAGCGCGTTCACGGTGATGCCCTGAGCAGCAGCCGCTTGGCGGGCAATCTCGACCGGATTGATGCCGCGCATGTCCGGCGCATCGCCGGAGATGTCGATCACGCGCGCCGTCGCTGCCCAGGGCGCTGAGGCGATGAGGGCCGCGGCATGGTCCACGGCGTCGCCGATGGCGTTCCAGGACTGGCGCGAGCGCGGCGCTTCGACCACAGCACGGGCGAGCGTTCCGGCGGAGGACGCGCCCGAGACGCGGTGCCAGCCCACCACCGTTGCGGCCCCGCCGGGCGCTCCCCATTCGACCAGCGCCACGGCGATCGCGGCGCGCGGGCCGGCGCCGACCGCGGAGAGTACGGCGGGATGGGTCAGGGCCTCGGCGCAGCCCTCGCGCTGAAGGCGGAACTCGTCGGCGTCAATGCTGCCCGAGGCGTCTATGGCCAGCATCAGCAACAGGTCCACTCCCGCCTCCTGCGCCGATGCCCCACTGCCCGCCAGCATCGCGGGCGGGAGGAGGATCGCGCTGCGGCGGGGCAGGGAGGTCACGAGGCTTCGACCAGGGCCACGTCCAGTAGGCGCTGCAGCACCTCCGGCTCCTGCGCTCCGGCGATGGCGTGGCGGCCGGCGATGACGAAGCAGGGGACGCCGTTTATGCCCAGGCGGTGGGCACGGAGGTTCTCGGCCGTCACGGCCTCCACCTCCTGCTCCCCGGCGAGGAACCGCCGGGCAGCCGCGCGATCCAGGCCGACGGACCCGGCGATGCCAGCCAGCGTGGCGTGGTCTGCGATATCCAACCCCTCGGCGAAGTGAGCGAGGAAGAGGCGGTCCACCATCTCCTCGGCCGCCCCACGACGTGCGGCCAAGCGCACGAGGCGGTGGGCATCCAGGGAGGGGGGGGTGCGGTGGATGAGGTCAAAACGGAAGGGTACGCCCTCGGCGCGGCCCATCTCAGCCAGGGTCGCGTGCAGGCGGCGGGTGCGGTCTGCGCCACCAGGGCGCCGGGCAAAGGGGTCGCGGCCGGCGGCGGGCTGTTCCGGGTTGAGCAGGAAGGGGCGCCACATCAGCTCGGGCGCGAGCTCCGGGCGGGCGCGCAGGGCGCGACGCAGGCGGCGCGTGCCGAGGAAGCACCAGGGGCAGACGAGGTCGAAAACCACCTCGATGGGAAGCCGGGCGCGGGGCGGGGAAAGCGCGTTCACCGGCGAAGCTTAGCGCCGCCACCCCGAGGCAGGCCAGGGTTCTCGCAACCCTTCGGATTGCGGGCTTCGGACGATCCGCCAGCCGGGGCCATTAGAACGTTGGTGCGCGCGCGAATTACGTCGCGGAAACGCTTCGACCTCTCCTACGGCGCTGATGCTCAGCGGGCTGTAGTTACGCCGACCTGCTGGCACATTTCGAGAAGCATGCAGGTTGAGCAGCGCGGCCGGTCTGCGGTGCAGACGAACTTGCCGAAAGGTACCAGCCTTTCGTTGATCTCGATCCAGTAGCGGCGGGGCAGGACGGCTTCCAGCGCCGCCATGCTGCGGTCCGGGGAAGAGGCGGCGACAATTCCCCATCGATTGGTGATGCGGTGGACGTGGATATCCACCGCGATGGCCGGGTGGTCGAAAGCGACGCCGAGGGTGAGGGCCGCGATCTTCGGGCCGACGCCGTGGAAGGCGGTCAGACCATCCATCGTGTCCGGCACCTGCCCTTCATGTTCCTCTGCGATGCAACGGGAGAAGGCGAGGATGTCGCGCGCCTTGGGTTCGGGGAAGGTGGCGCCGTGCAGCAGTTCGATGAGCCGTGACTCGTCGAGCGAGGCCATCTGCGCGGGGGTACGGGCGACGGCGAAGAGGCGGAGGCAGACGGGAGTCGTGGTCTCGTCCCGTGTGCGGGCGGAGATGAGGCTGGCGACAAGCTGCTCGAAAGGGCTGCCATGGCCGCGGTCTCGCAGGTCGAACATCGCGGCTTTCGGGTGCTCAGCCAACATAAGGCGTAGGCGGCGGAACGCCTCGTCGTAGTCGAAGGCGATCTTGTCGAGACGGGGGTCTCCACCCGTGTGACGGGCGGCGGACGTTTGGGGGGCAGCCATATGAAGGGAACGCACGGGGTGTGGCCAGGCTGCGGGCTGGCGGACAGGGTGGGATTCGAACCCACGGTGGGCTTGCACCCACGCCGGTTTTCAAGACCGGAGCAATCGACCGCTCTGCCACCTGTCCGAAGGCCGCCGGGTTACACCGGAGAGGGCCAAAGGGGAACCTCGGCTTGCGGTTCCGGCCGTTCGGAAGGCCGTTTCTCGTCCCGTCAACGGGATGGGACGGGGCGCGATCCGAACAAGTTGCTTTCGGTCGCAACCACTCCGTTGCCCCGGGCCGCAGGAAATGGCACCTCTCCGCCCATGAACCGCCCCGGCCGCCGGTCCGTCCTCCTCCTCCCCGCCCTCGCGCTGGCACGGCCCGCGCTGGCGCAGCAGGGCAGCTTCGAGGGGTTCCTCGAAGGCGTGCGCGCCGATGCCCGGCGAGCGGGGGTCTCTGCCGCTACATTGCAGCGCGCCTTCCAGGGCGTGCGGCCGGTCGATCGCGTGATCGAGCTGGACCGGCGCCAGGCCGAAACCACGCTGACCTGGGACCAGTATCGGGACCGTATCGTCAGCCAGACGCGGATCGACAACGGCCGGCGTGCCTATGCCGAGCAGCGCGCGCTCCTTCAGTCCCTGGAAGGCCGGTACCGCGTTCCCGGTCGCTTCATGGTGGCGATCTGGGGAATGGAGACGAATTACGGCCAGAACACTGGCGGCTTTGGGGTGATCGAAGCGCTGGCCACGCTGGCCTGGGAAGGGCGGCGTGCCAGCTTCTTCCGCGGTGAGCTGATGTCCGCGCTGCGCATCCTTGATGCCGGGCATATTACGCCGGAGCGCATGCGCGGGTCCTGGGCCGGCGCCATGGGGCATCCCCAGTTCATGCCGAGCAGCTTCGAGCGCCTGGCGGTGGACGCTGATGGCGACGGGCGCAAGGACATCTGGGATAGCCGGGCGGATGCGCTCGGCTCCATAGCCAACTATCTCGGCCGCTCCGGCTGGCGGGAGGACGAGCGCTGGGGCCGGGAGGTGGTGCTGCCGGCCGGCTTCGACCCCTCTCAGGCGACGAGGGAGAATGTGCGGCCGCTGCGTGACTGGGCGCGGCAGGGCTTCACATTTACGGACGGCACGCCGGTTCCGGCATTGGACATGACGGGCGCGGTGATCGCGCCGGGCGCATCCTCGGGCAGTCTGCAGGCCTTTCTGGTCTACCAGAACTTCAACGTGATCCGCCGCTACAACCCCTCCAACTTCTACGCCCTGGCGGTCGGCATGCTGTCCGACCGCGTCGCGTGAGGCGCGCTGCCGCCCTTCTCGGCTCCCTTCTCTTCGGCGGGGCTCTGCTTTCGGGGTGCAAGGCGCCCGAGCCGCCGGTGCCGGCTGGCGAGGCGCGCTACAGCGTCGGCGAGCCATACCGCCTACGCGACCTTTGGTTCTACCCGCGCGAGGATTTCGGGCTGGTCGAGACCGGTCTCGCCTCAGTTGCGGGTGACCCCCGGGCTGGGCGGCGCACGCCGAATGGGGAGGTTCATGACCCCGCGACACTGATGGCGGCGCATCGCACGTTGCAACTTCCGGCCGTGGTGACGGTGACCAACCTTGAGAACGGACGCGCGCTCGCGGTCCGGGTGAATGACCGCGGCCCTGCCGATCCGGGGCGGGTGATCGAACTGTCCCGGCGAGCGGCCGAGCTGCTGGGCGTCACGCTGGGGCGACCTGCGCAGGTTCGCGTGGCGGTAGAGGGCGAGTCCTCCCGCGCGCTGGCGGGCGGATTGCCGGCGGCCGAGGGCAGTCGGCCGGTGATAGAGGCCGCGCCCACTGGGACGGTGGAGCGGGAGGCGCTTGCGCCCATTGCTGGGGCGCGCCAGGCCGAGCGGGTGCGGGAGGCCCGCGGCCCGATAATCCAGGCCGCCGCTTCCGCCCTGTCACGCTCAGCGCCGCCGGTGGTGTTGCCGGAGCGGGTGACCCAGGGTCCAGCCATGCCGGGGCAACTCATGGTGCAGGGCAGCAGCTTCGGAGGACGAGCGGCGGCGCAGCGCCAAGCCTCGCGGCTCGGCAGCGGGGCGCGTATCGAGGCTTTCGGCCCGCCCTCGCGCCCGGAGTGGCGGGTCCGGCTCGGGCCATTCGCCACGACGGTCGAGGCGGACCGGGCCTTGGAGGGCGCGATCCGCGCCGGCGTGACCGAGGCGCGGATCGTCATCGACTAGGGCGAATTCCGTTCACACGGGCCTCGGGAGAATGCTCTAGCTTGTTGTTGAAGCGCGGATTCAAGCCTGGGGGAGGTTCCGCCATCAGGCGATCCGCTCTAGGACGGCCCGGCACCGCCGCTTTGGCGCGGGGGCCGCGGAAAACGGGGGGCATGGGGATGCCGAAGCGTCGGGATGTGATCGGGGCCGCAGCCCTGATTGGCGTTGCGGGCGGAGTTTCGGGAGAGGCGCTCGCGCAGGCGCGAAGCCAGCAGCGGCCCGCCCGTGCGCCCGCCGCGCCGGTGGGTTCCCCGGCCACCACGCCGCTCGGGCCGGTGGACACCGTGGCCCGCCAGGCGCTGATCATCGACGCCGATACGGGCGCCGTTCTTCTCGAGAAGAATGCCGAGGAGCGGATGCCGCCCTCCTCCATGTCCAAGCTGATGACGATGTATGTCGTCTTCGACCTGCTGAAGCAGGGCCGGCTGACCATGGAGCAGGAACTACCCGTCAGCGAGCGCGCCTGGCGCATGGGCGGCAGCAAAATGTTTGTCCAGATCGGCAATCAGGTGAAGGTTTCCGACCTGATCCGGGGCGTGATCATCCAGTCCGGCAATGATGCCTGTATCGTGCTGGCAGAGGGAATCTCTGGCAGCGAGACTCAATTTGCCGAGCTGCTGAACGAGTACGGCAAGCGGATCGGGCTGACCTCCAGCTCCTTCCGGAACGCGACCGGCTGGCCCGATCCCGAGCACCGCATGACCTGCCGCGACCTGGCCACCCTGGCGCAGCACATCGTTAACGACTTTCCCGAATACTTCCGGATCTATTCCGAGCGCAGCTTCCGCTGGAACGACATCAATCAGGAGAATCGCAACCCGCTGCTCGGGCGTGTGGCCGGGGCGGACGGGCTGAAGACCGGCCACACCGAGGATGCGGGCTATGGCCTGACCGGCACGGCCAAGCGCGGCGATCGGCGGCTGATCCTGGTCATCAACGGGCTGAACTCCATGGCCCAGCGCCGGGAGGAATCCGAGCGGCTGATGGAATGGGGCTTCCGCGAGTTCGAGAATGTGGCCCTGTTCCGCGCCTCGGACACGATCGAGGAAGCGCCCGTCTATCTCGGCGAGAAGCTGCACGTGCCTCTCGTGGGCGGGCGCGACGTGGTGCTGACGCTGCCGCGGCAGTGGCGACGGAACCTGCAGGTGAAGCTGCGCTACGACAGCCCGGTGCCCGCACCGGTCGCCAAGGGGCAGGAACTTGGCAAGTTGGAGGTGTCCGGTGCCGGCGTCCCGCCGATGACCGTTCCGCTTCTGGCCGGTGCTGATGTTGCCAAGCTCGGGCTGATCCCGCGCATCCCGGCGGTGCTGGGGCGGCTGGTCGGCGGTGCCTGAGCCGCGCCCGGCCCTCGGGCGCGGTCGGTTCATCACGCTGGAAGGCGGGGAGGGGGCGGGAAAGACCACCCTGTCCCGGGCCCTTGCCGCGTCACTTGCCGCATTGGGCATTCCCGTTCTGCGCACGCGAGAGCCGGGCGGCGCGCCGGGGGCTGAGGCCGTGCGGCGGCTGATCCTGGGCGAGGCCGGCTTTCCCGGGCCTTGGGACCCGACCGCCGAGGCGATGCTGCATTTCACGGCGCGGCGGGAGCATGTGGCGAGAACCATCGCACCTGCGCTGGACGCCGGAATTTGGGTGATTTGCGACCGGTTCGCCGACAGCACCCTGGCCTATCAGGGTGCCGGGCAGGGGCTGTCACGAGAAGTTTGGGAACGGCTCTGTGACCTGGCGCTCGGCACGTTGCGGCCGGAGCTGACTCTGGTGCTCGATCTGGCGGTGGAGCGCGGCATGGGCCGGGCGCTCGCGCGCGGGGATGCCAATCGGTACGAGATGCAGGGCGCAGACTTTCACGCCCGGGTGCGCGATGCCTTCCTCGCGATCGCGGCCGCGGAACCAGGGCGCTGCGCGGTGTTGGACGCGACGCAGTCAGCGGCCGAGGTGCTGTCCCAGGCGCTTGCGACCGTGCAGGACCGCCTGGGGGCCGCATGAGCCTTCCACCGGAACCACGCGCTAACCCCGCCCTGTTCGGGCATGACCATGGGGCCGCTGCGTTGCGCGATTCCGCGCTGTCAGGGCGGATGCATCATGGCTGGATGTTGACGGGTCCGCTGGGCGTGGGAAAGGCGACGCTCGCTTGGCGCTATGCGCGCTGGATGCTTGCGGGGATGCCTCAAAATGCGCCGGCCAATGAGGCACCGCTTTTCGTGCAGCCGGCAGACCCGCTTTTCTCTCGTGTGGCGGCGGGTGCCCATGCCGACTTGCGGGCGTTGATCCCCGGCACGGGCGAGAAGGGCAAGAAGGTCATCATCCGTGTGGAGGAGGTGCGGGAGCTGACGCGCTTCCTCGCCCTGACCCCGGCCGAGGGTGGCTGGCGCGTGGTCGTGATCGAGGAGTTGGAGGCAATGAACGAGCAGGCGCAGAACGCCCTGCTCAAGACGCTGGAGGAGCCGCCGCCGCGCGCCGTGCTGGTCCTGACCGCCTCTGCGCCTGACCGGCTGCTGCCGACCATCCGAAGCCGGGTGCGGCGGCTGGATCTGTTTCCGCTTGAGGACGGGTTGATGGACGGGGTGCTGGCCGGCTGGCTTCCCGACCTGGCCGGCGACGAGCGTGCAGCGCTCGCGCGGCTGGCGGGCGGCAGCCCCGGGCGGGCCCTAGGCCTTGCCGAGGGTGAGGGCCTGGCCATGGCGCGCGAGGTGGAGGGATTTCTGGCCCGCCTGCCGCGGCCGGACCCTCGGGAGTTGCATGCTCTAGCCGACCGGCTGGCCTCCAAGCGGGACGGCAGCGCCTTCATGACCTTCTTCGCGCTGCTGCGGGATGCGATCGCGGGCGCGCTGCGGCGGGCCGGACGAGGGCAGGGCGCAGCACCCTGGATGGAGGGGCGCGGCCTTGCCGACTGGGCAGGGCTGTGGGACATGCTCGGCCGGCTGGCCGACGAGACCGACACACTCAACCTGGACCGCAAACAGGCGGTGCTGACCGGTCTCTCGCGGCTCTCGGTATAGCGGGGGCCGGATTGCGCCGGCTGGGATCTTGGCGCGGGACGGTGCGATGAGCGAGGCCAACAGGCTTGCCGGCGGGAAGCGGTTCTTCCTGACGACTCCGATCTATTACCTGAACGGCCAGCCCCATATCGGCCATGCCTACACCTCCATCGCCACCGATGTGCTCGCGCGCTGGAAGCGGCTGGCGGGGGACGAGGTGTTCTTCCTGACCGGCACCGACGAGCACGGGCAGAAGGTGGAGCAGGCCGCGGTGGCCGCAGGCGTTTCGCCGCAGGACTTTACTGACGGCCTAGCAGCCGACTTCCGGTCCATGGCCGAGAGGATCGGTGTCTCCTTTGACGACTTCATCCGCACGACGGAGGAGCGCCACAAGCGATCCTGCCAGGCGCTGTGGGAGAAGCTGGCGGAGGGTGGGCACATCTATCTCGGCCACTACGAGGGTTGGTATGCGGTGCGGGACGAGGCCTTCTACGGCCCCGACGAGATCGAGGAGCGCGACGGCAAGAAGGTGGCCATCGCCTCCGGCGCCCCGGTCGAGTGGACGCGCGAGCCCTCCTATTTCTTCCGGCTCTCGGCCTGGGGCGACAGGCTGCTGGAGTTCTACGAGGCCAACCCGGATTTCATGGCGCCCGCGAGCACGAAGCGGGAGGTCACATCCTTTGTGAAGGCGGGGCTGCAGGATCTCTCTATCTCTCGCACCTCCTTCAAATGGGGCGTGCCGGTGCCGGGGGACGAGGCGCATGTGATGTATGTCTGGCTCGATGCGCTGACGAACTACATTACCGCGCTCGGCTATCCAGATACCTCGGCAGAGAAATGGGGCTTCTGGCCGGCCGATGTGCATATGGTCGGCAAGGAGATCACGCGCTTCCACTGTGTGTACTGGCCGGCCTTCCTGATGGCAGCCGATCTGGCCCCGCCGAAGCGGGTGTTTGCGAATGGCTGGCTGACGATCGAGGGGCAGAAGATGTCCAAGTCCCTCGGCAATGGGCTGGACCCGCTGGCGCTCGCCGATGAGTTCGGCCTGGATCCACTGCGCTACTACCTCCTGCGCGAGGTCCCTTTCGGCAATGACGGTGACTTCTCCCGCCGGGCAGTGATCGGGCGCCTGAACAGTGAATTGGCGAACGACCTGGGCAACCTGGCGCAGCGCACCCTGTCGCTGATTCAGCGCAACTGTGAGGGCCGGCTGCCCGCCCTCACGGCGCCCACGGATGCGGATCGCGAGTTGCTCGGCCCGGCCGAGGCGCTACCGGCGCAGGTGGACGAGGCGGTCTCCCGCCAAGCCTTCGGCGAGGCGCTGGAGCGGATCTGGGTCTTGGTTCGGCTGGGCAATTCCTGGATCGACGCACAGAAGCCCTGGTCCCTGAAGAAAACCGATCCCGAGCGGATGGCCGTGGTGCTGCGCAGCTTGCACACCGCAATGCGCGCTCTGGCGACGGTGCTGCAGCCCTTCATGCCCGGGACGATGGGCGCGATGCTGGACCAGCTCGGGGTAGGGCAGGGGGCGCGCACCCTTTCGGACTTGGCGACTCCCCTGGCTGACGGCACTGCACTGCCGCCGCCCGCGCCACTGTTCCGCAAGATCGACGAGGCGGCCTGATGCTGGTCGATAGCCACTGCCACCTCGACTACTTCTCCCAGGAGGAGGTCGAGGCGGTGATTGGGCGTGCCGTCGAGGCCGGAGTTGGCCGGATGGTCACGATCGGCGTGCGAATGGAGCAGGCTGCGCAGGTGAAGGCGCTGGCGGAACGCTTTCCTGAGGTCTGGGGCACGGTCGGCGTGCATCCGCAGAATGTGGGCGAGGCATCCGTGCCCGAGGTCGAGGAGATCGTGGTCCTGGCGGACCACCCGCGGATTGTCGGGATCGGCGAGTCGGGGCTGGACTATTTCTACGACAAGGCACCACGCGAGGTGCAACAGGAAAGCTTCCGCCGGCATATCCGGGCCTGCCAGCGCACGGGACTACCACTGGCTATTCATGCGCGGGATGCCGATGACGACATTGCGGCCATCCTAGCCGAGGAGCGCGAGGCCGGAGGCGACTTCCCCGTGCTTCTGCACTGTTTCTCCTCAACGCGTGCGCTCGCCGAGAGGGTGGTGGCCGACGGCGGGTATGTCTCGCTTTCCGGGATCCTGACCTTTCCAAAGAGTGAGGAGCTGCGGAGCATCGTGGCCGATCTGCCAGAGGACCGGTTGCTGGTGGAGACTGACAGCCCTTACCTAGCCCCCGTGCCTTTACGCGGGAAACGCAACGAACCCGCGCTGGTGGCGCACACGGCCGCTATGCTGGCGCGGGTGCGCGGCTGGGACATCGCCAAAGTGGGCGAGATCACGACGCAGAACTTCGAACGCCTTTTCAGCCGGTGCAGGTAGGGCGTTGTCTTCGTTGAAAGTCACAGTCCTGGGGTGCGGCGGGTCTGGCGGCGTGCCGTTGCTCGGCGGGGCGGATCATCGTGGGGCTTGGGGCGCATGTGACCCCGTGGAACCTCGCAACCGTCGGACGCGGTCAAGCATCGTTATCCAGGCTGTTGATGGTACAACACTTCTCGTAGATGCGGGGCCAGACCTGCGGACCCAGCTGCTGGCGAACGGCATCGGGCGGATCGACGCGGTGCTGCTCACCCACGCTCATGCGGATCATGTGCTGGGGATAGATGAGCTGCGGATCATGAACCGGATCATGGGTCAGCAGCTGCCGCTTTACGCCACCCCAAGGACCCTGGCCGAGGTGACCCGGCGTTTCGACTACGCGTTTCGTCCGCCAACCCCGGGCTTTTTTAGGCCGTCGCTACAGGAGATTCCTGTGGAGCCGGGTGAGGTTGTGAACATTGCCGGGTTCGCGGTTCGGCTGTTTTCCCAGGATCACAGGGTTATGGAGACGCTCGGGCTCCGGATCGGCAATTTCGGCTACTCGACAGACGTCGTGGAGATGCCGGAACCCGGGTTCGATGCGCTGGCCGGCGTGCAGGATTGGGTCGTCGGCTGCTTCCAGCGAGCGCCGCATCCGGTGCATGCCCATGTGGAGAAGGCAGTTGCCTGGTCGGGGCGCATTGGGGCGCGGCGGACGGTGCTGACCCATATGGGACCGGACCTCGACTGGCAGTGGATGCAGGACACTCTGCCCGAAGGCGTGGAACCGGGATTTGATGGGATGGTGCTGGAAACAGCGTAACATGGTCCGTTTTTACATAATCTACATTATGCGACTTGAGGATCTGGGGTGATGAGCGAGGTTGTGGCGCTGGGCGAACTCTCCCGCCTTCTTGGCATCATGGCGCGCCTGCGGGCGCCGGATGGATGCCCTTGGGATCGCGAGCAAGACTTCGCTTCCATCGCGCCGTACACGGTTGAGGAAGGCTATGAGGTCGCCGAAGCCGTACAACGCCAGGACAGAACGGCGCTGCGCGACGAGCTGGGAGACCTGCTGCTGCAGGTTATTTACCACTCACGTATGGCTGAGGAACTTGGCGAGTTCGGCTTTGTCGATGTGGCGAAATCCATTAGTGACAAGATGATACGCCGCCATCCTCACGTGTTCGGAGAGGATGCTGTCCGAGACCTTACTGCCCAGAATGACGCCTGGGAGAAGCAAAAAGCGGCCGAGCGCGCGGCGCGGGCAGAGACTGGGACACTGGCGGGCGTCGCAACCAACCTCCCTGCCCTCACCCGCGCGGCCAAGCTGACCCGGCGTGCGGCGCGGGTAGGGTTCGACTGGCCGGATGCCTCGCGGGTGCTGGACAAGCTTGAGGAAGAGGCTGCGGAGTTACGGGCCGAGTTGCCGGGCGCGAACCCGGCGCGGCTGGCGGATGAGGTGGGCGATCTGCTCTTCGTGCTGGCCAACCTCGCGCGGAAGCTGGATCTCGATCCGGAGACCTGCTTGCGCGGTGCCAACGCCAAGTTCGAGCGCCGGTTCGGCGCGATCGAGGACGGGCTGGCGGCCGCGGGTCGTGCGCCCGCGGATGCATCACTGGAGGAAATGGAAGAGCGCTGGCAGGAAGCGAAGCGCGCCGAGCGGCGCTAGTCGCCCAGAAGAGCTTGGCGGGCAGCGTGCCAGCTGGTCTGGTCCGGGGCACAGATCAAGCCACCGGTTCGGGCAGTGGCCGGGTGGTACAGGCTGCCATCGAATTGCGCGGCATACCCACCGGTCTCACGGTGTACCAGCCATCCTGGCGCGTGGTCCCAGGGCATCAACCGGTTGTAGAGCGACAGGTGAATGTGGCCGCCGGCGAGCAGCCGGTACTCATGCGCGGCACAACCGAGCTGCCAGGTCTTGGCCAGCCGTGGCAGGCGGGCGGCGACATGGCTTTTCCGCGGCTCGGGCAGATAACCGTAGGAGACGCAGCCGACCATTTCGCCGACAGGCACCGGCGCAGCGACCCGCAACCGGGCGCCGCGGCGGCCTTCTACACCGGTGATCCAGGCCCCCTCCCCGGCAGCTGAGATAAGGCTGTCCTCTCCAACAGGGTCGTGGATCCAGGCCGCCACCACCTCGCCATGAACAAAGGCCGCAGCCATGCAGCCGAAGATCGGCATACCGGCGGCAAAGTTCGCGGTCCCGTCTACCGGGTCCACAACGAAGGCGAGCGGAGCATCCGCCAGTCGATCGAGGAGTGCGGGATTGGCGGCACAGCCCTCCTCGCCAACAACTGTGCATCCGGGGAAACTTTCGGACAAAGCGGCGATGATCAGCCGTTCGGCGCCTTCATCGGCGTCTGTCACCATGTCCAGCGGGCCGGACTTGGTCCGGATGTCCTCGGCGGCGAGCCGGCGGAAGCGCGGCATGATCTCGGCCCGTGACGCGGCGCGCAGAATGCGGTCCACCTCCGCCAGGGCTGCGTCGTCGAAGGACCTCACGCGGTACCGCGCTGATGGAAGCGGGCGAGGTCGGCCGGGGCAAGTCGCACGGCCAGGTGGATGGCTTGGTCCTCATCCCGCCGGTCCAGCACCTCGCCATGCTCATAGAGCCAGGCGAGGCCCGCCCCGTCCTCGGTGGAGAGGGTGAACTGCTCGATGACCAGCCCTGCCGCTAGGCGCTCGTCCAAGAGCTGGCGCAGCGCATCCAGCCCTTCGCCCGTGAGGGCCGAAACGCCGATGGCGCCGGGCGTGGCCGGAGGAGGCTCCTCCAGCAGGTCGGTCTTGTTGAGAACCTCGACCAGGCGCTTTTCCCAGGCCCCGTCCAGCGGCGCGTCTGGGCCGGTGGCAAGGTCCGTCAGCACGCTCATCACGTCGGTTCGCTGGGCGGCGCTGTCGGGGTGGGAGATGTCGCGGACATGCAAGATGACGTCGGCGGCCGCCACCTCTTCCAGCGTCGCGCGGAAAGCCTCTACCAACTGGGTGGGCAGTTCGGAAATGAAGCCCACCGTGTCGGAGAGGATGACGGTGCGGTTTGATGGCAGGCGGATGGCCCGCATTGTCGGGTCAAGCGTGGCGAAGAGCTGGTCCTGCGCGTAGACGCCGGCTCCGGTCAGGGCATTGAACAGCGTGGACTTGCCCGCATTCGTGTAGCCGACGAGGGCGACCACGGGATACGGCACCTTGGTGCGCGCCGTGCGGTGCAGGCCGCGGGTGCGGCGCACCTGTTCCAGTTCCTTCTTCAGCTTCACGATCCGCTCGTCGATCAGGCGGCGGTCGATCTCGATCTGCGACTCACCGGGGCCGCCGAGGAAGCCGAAGCCGCCTCGCTGCCGCTCAAGATGGGTCCAGGACCGGACGAGACGTGTGCGCTGGTAGGATAGATGGGCGAGTTCGACCTGCAGGGAGCCCTCCCGCGTACGGGCGCGCTCGCCGAAAATCTCGAGGATGAGGCCGGTGCGGTCGATGACCTTGCAGCCCCAGGCGCGCTCGAGGTTGCGCTGCTGCACGGGGGTCAGCGCTGCATCCACAACCACCACCTGTACGCCATGGGCGGTGAAGGCGGCGCGGTCAGCCTCGACCTGCCCCTCGCCCAGCAGGGTGCTGGGGCGCTTGGCGCGCAAGGTGTGGATCGCGCTGTGGACGATCGCCACGCCGATGGATGCGGTCAGGCCCACCGCCTCGGCCAACCTGGCCTCGGCGGCGCGTCCGTCTCCGGTGCCGTGGGGTCTTTCCCACGGCAGGATCACCGCGGCGGGGGTAGGGCCCGGACGGCCCTGCCCCGGCCCGGGGTCAGTCCTGGTTTCCGACAGGGCTCGGCTCGCGGGGTGAGAGGGTCATGGTGGTCTCGCGGACAGGGGCGCCGGCCTGGGTGGGGCCTTGCGCAGGGGTTGAGGTGCTGGCGGACGCAGCGTCAAAGAGCATGATCGGCGCGCCCGGCATCACCGTGCTGATTGCGTGTTTGTAGACGAGCTGAGTGTGCCCGTCACGGCGCAGCAAAACGGAGAAATTATCGAACCAGGTGATAATGCCCTGCAGCTTCACGCCATTCACCAGGAAGACGGTGACGGGGGTCTTGCTTTTGCGAACATGATTCAGGAACACGTCCTGCACGTTCTGGGACTTCTCGGCAGCCATAGGCTGATGTCCTTCTTCATTCAAAACGCCCGGACTTCGGCCCGGTGCGGATACGGGGCGGTTTTTCTTCGTGACCCGCCCGCATGGCGCGCCGCGTTCCCGGGCGCGCTCCCTCGCCCATGGGGCCGACAGATTCACCCCAGGGTGGCAGGAATGTCCAGGGCGGAAAGGGCAGCGGTCATGGCCGCCGCAGTGACGAAATGCAGAGCGGGGGCGCTGGCGCCCGGGCCTCCGTCATGGGCGGCATCGCCGAGAAGCACGGGCACGCAGCCGGCGCGACGGGCAGCGTCCATGTCCAGCGCGTTGTCGCCGACATACCAGACAGAGCCGCCAGCCGGGACCCCGCAAGCTGCGCAGGCGATCCGCATGGGCCGGGGATCCGGCTTGTCGGCCGGGCCGTCCCCTGCCCCGACCAGGGCGCGGAAGATCGGCGCCCAGCTGAGATGCGCGGCTTCCGCCCGCAGCAGCGGGCCGGACTTGTTCGAGAGCACGGCCATTGGTGCGATGGCTGCTGCCCGCTGCAAAAGCGCGGCGGCGTCTGGCATCGGGCGCAGCACCTCAAGATGCGTGGCACGGACGGCCGTGTAGAAGATGTCGCGGGCGTGCTCCCAGCGATGGCCGAAAAGCGGCGGGAAGCTGTCGCGAAGGGAGTGGCGTACCCGTTCGCGGACTTCCTCCAGGCTCCACTCCGGCATCCCGGCATCCCGAAAGGCGGCGTTCAACCCGGCGCGGATGGCCGGCCAGCCATCCACGAGCGTGTTGTCCCAGTCCCACACAATCGCCCGCGGGCGGATCATGCCGCGTTGCGGGCCGCGCCCTTTGCGTGGCGGGCAAAGATGTCGAAGAGCCGGCGCGTCACCGGGCCGGGCTGGCCATCGGCGACGGGTCGGCCGTCGATCTTGAGGACCGGCTTCACGAAGGAGCCGGCGGAGGTGATGAAGGCCTCGCGCGCCGTCGCGAGGTCGTCCAGCGAGACCGGGCGCTCATCGGCACGGATGCTGTGCTCTGCCATCTCGGCAAGCAGCGCAGCGCGGGTGCAGCCGGGCAGGATCGTGTTTCCAAGCGGCGGGATACGGATCGCACCCTCGGCGTCTACCAACCAGAAGCTTGTGGCCGCGCCCTCGGTGACCATGCGGGTGTTCGGGTCAAACAGGATGGCCTCCCCTGCCCCGGCCTCTCGCGCCGCTTGGCGGGCCAGGACGTTGGGCAGCAGGTTCACACTCTTGATGTCGCGCCGAGCCCAGCGATGGTCGGGGTGGGTGATGGCGGCGATGTTCCAACCATCGATGCCCTTCGGGTAGGGCGGACTATGGCGGGAGGTCACGACGAGGGAGACCTTCGGTGTCACCTTGGGGAAGGCGTGATCGCGTCGGGCGACCCCGCGACCGACCTGCATATAGACCAAGCCGTCGCTTACCCGGTTCCGGCGTGCCACCTCGCGAATGACAAGCTTGAGCGAGGCCATGGGCATCGGCATCCCCAAGCGGATCTCACCAACCGAGCGCTGGAGCCGGGCGAGGTGCAAGTCCTCGTCGAGAAAGCGCCCACCCACGAGGTTCACCACCTCGTAGATGCCGTCGCCGAACTGGTAGCCGCGGTCTTCGATGTTCACGCTGGCGTCGCGCTGGGCGACGTAGCGCCCGTTCACATAGGCGATTCTCGACATCGGGCCTCGGAGTCCAGCGGATGGGCGTTTAGTGAGTGGGCGTCAGGAGACGGATGCGCGATCCTCGGCCTGCACGCCCAGGAACTTCAGCTTCCGGTGCAGGGCGGAGCGCTCCATCCCCACAAAATTCGCGGTTCGGCTGATATTGCCGCCGAAGCGCAGCAGCTGGGCTTCCAGGTACTGCCGCTCGAACAACTCGCGGGCGTCGCGGAGCGGCAGCGTCATGATCTCGCTGGACCGATCCAGCTTGAGCATGGCGGGCGCGGAGGAGCCGACCTCTGGGGGCAGCATCTCCGGCCGGATCGGATCGGCGGGGCCGCCCGGGGCCATGATCAACAACCAGTCCACGAGATTGCGTAGCTGGCGGACATTGCCAGGCCAGTCATAGGCCTGCATCGCCGCCATCGCGTCCTCACTGATCTCCCTCATGGGCACGCCCGAGTTCTCGGCGGACTTGGCCATGAAGTGGCGGGCCAGCGCGGGCACGTCCTCCCGCCGCTCGCGCAGCGACGGCATGCGGATGGGAACGACGGCGAGCCGGTAGTACAAATCTTCACGGAAGCGGCCGGCGGCGATTTCGGCAGAGAGGTCGCGATTGGTGGTGGCCGTCACGCGCACGTCCACCTTCACCCGGGTCGCGCCGCCAATGCGCTCGAAACCCTGCTCCTGCAGCGCACGGACGATCTTGCCCTGGGTCTCCAGTGGCATGTCCGCCACCTCGTCCAGCAACAGCGTGCCGCCATGGGCACGCTCCAGCACGCCCTGGCGGCGGGGCTGGGTCACGGGGTCGGCGCCACCTTCCACCCCGAAAAGCTCCTCCTCGAAGCGTGCGGGGTTCAAGGTGGCGCAGTTGAGGGCGACGAAGGGCTCATCAGCCCGGCGGGAGCGGGCATGGATCATCCGCGCCGCCACCTCCTTGCCGGATCCGGCAGGGCCGGTGAGCAGCACCCGAGACCCGGTGGGCGCCACCTTCTCGATCGAGTTCCGGATGCCAGCGACCAGGGAGGAGGTACCGACCAGTTCGGTCTCCGACCCGCTCCGGAGCTTCAGCTCGCTGTTCTCGCGCTTCAGCCGGGCAGCTTCCAGCGCCCGCGCGACGATCAACAACAGCCGGTCCGACTTGAAGGGCTTCTCGATGAAATCGTAGGCGCCCTGCTGAATGGCCTGCACGGCCGTCTCGATCGTCCCGTGGCCGGAGATCATGACAACGGGCACGCGCGGCTCCTCGCGATGGATCGCGTCGAGGATGCCCAACCCGTCCAGCCGGGAGTTCTGCAGCCAGATATCGAGGATGACGAGATTCGGGCGCTTCTGGCGGAAGGCGGCCAGGGCCTGGTCGCTGTTCCCGGCCTGCCGGATCTCGTAGCCCTCATCGGAAAGGATGCCATCGAGAAGGGCGCGGATGTCCGGCTCGTCGTCGACGATCAGGATGTCATGCGCCATGACGCAGCATCTCTCCTCTTGCCTGCAATCCGCCGCTCTCCGCCGCGTCGACCAGGGGCAGGGTGAGGGTGGCGCGTGCCCCGCCCTCAACCCCGTCGGCGAGCGCCAGCCCGCCGCCATGGTCCTCCATGATCTTCTTCACGATGGCAAGCCCGAGCCCGGTGCCCTTTGCCTTATGGGTCACATACGGTTCCGTGAGCCGGTCGCGCTCCCCATCCCCAGGCAGGCCAATCCCATTATCCTCGACCGAGATGGCCAGCCGAGCCGGTCCGGCGGCAACCTCGACCAAAACCCGGCCGCCGGCCTCACCTTCGGGTCGCATTGCAATGGCATCGGCGGCGTTCTGAAGCAGATTGGTGAGCGCCTGGTTGATCAACCGGCGGTCGCAGGGCAAGTGTGGAGAGTCCTCGGGCACGCGCAGTTCGTAGGTGATGCCGGGATGAGCATCGCGCTGCAACACGAGCGCTTCCCGCACGAGCTGTGCCGGGTTCTCCGGCCGGATTACCGGCTGCGGCATTCGCGCAAATGCGGAGAACTCATCCACCATGCGCCCGATATCGCCGACCTGACGCACGATCGTGTCGGTGCACGCGCGGAATGTGTCCGGATCGTCGGTGATCTGCTTGAGGTAGCGGCGCTTGAGCCGTTCCGCCGAGAGCTGGATGGGGGTCAGGGGATTCTTGATCTCATGGGCGATACGGCGGGCCACATCGGCCCAGGCGGCCATGCGCTGGGCGGAAAGGAGGGCGGTAATGTCATCGAAGGTGAGCACGTAGCCCGAGAGGCCACCCGCGTCGAACTCCGCGCCAATCCGGGCTAGGAGGGTCCGACGGCCGGAGGGACCTGGGACTGGAATCTCGTCCGTCCGCGGCTTCTCGGGCGTCGCGGCCGCAGCGGCGAGAAAGGCACGGAATTCGGGCACCACCTCTGCCAGCGGGCGCCCCACGGCGGCATCCAGGTCCTGGCCCAGCAGATCGCTGGCGGGGCGGTTGGGCAGGTTGATCCGGCCCTCCGCATCCAGCCCGATCACGCCCGCGGAGACACCGGCCAGCACGCTCTCGGTGAAACGGCGGCGGTCGTCGAGCTGCCGATAGGCCTCCAGCAGCTCGCTCCGCTGGGCAGCAAGCTGATTGGTCATTCGGTTGAAGGCGCGGGAGAGGCTGCCGACCTCGTCATCCATCCGTCCCTCATCCACGCGAACGGAAAGGTCGCCTCCCCTCACCCGTTCGGCCGCGTTGATGAGTCGCGCGATCGGGCGCGCGATCTGGTTGGCCATGACAAGCCCGATCAACACCGCCGCCAGCAGGACCAGCAGGGTGGCGATGGCGAAGATCATGGCGAAAGTAATCTGGAGACCGGAGCGGTTGCGGTCGAGCTGGTCGTACTCCTGATAGGCCAGCTCGGTGCGCTGCATGTGCTCGATGATCGAGGGATCGAGCGGGCGGCCGATCATCAGCATCAGCCCGGGCTCGATATCCAGCGCCACGAGTCCGCGCACCCGCCCCTCCTCCTCGCCCTCGGCCGAAAGGACGGCGACGTCGCCCTGGCGCGCGATCTCCATCGCCCAGCCTGGCGGTTGATCCATCACCAAGGCCGTGCCAAGGCCGGCATTGGCGATGACGCGGCCGAGCACCGGCTCGAACACCGCCGCCTCCGTCAACCCGCGCAGCGCAGTGTGCGTGGCCAGCACGCGGCTGAAGCCAAGAGTATTGTCAGGCAGCAGCGGGGCCGCGCGGTTGAGGTCGGCGGCCATCGCCAGCGCATCGGCGCGGATGGTGTTGCGATTCTCGTCCAGATAGGCGCGGGAGGCGACAAGGCTGGCCTCCAGCGTGTCCCGCACCTTGTCGCCGAACCAGGCCTGGATGCCGAGCTGGAAGAATACTGTGGCAAAGACCGCGACCAGCAGCGCCGGAACTACGGCCACCCCGCCCAGCAGCAGCACGAGGCGGACATGGAGGCGTGATCCCGCACTGCCCCGGCGGCGCTCCGCCCAGACGCGGACGAGCC
Organism: Roseomonas sp. WA12; assembly: GCF_054165765.1. Lineage (NCBI taxonomy): Bacteria > Pseudomonadati > Pseudomonadota > Alphaproteobacteria > Acetobacterales > Roseomonadaceae > Roseomonas > Roseomonas sp. WA12. Next base: position 1,593,818 of record NZ_CM135108.1, read on the forward strand.
GGCCAGCAAGGCTCGCGGCCAGCAGGAGGACGAAAGCGGCGTTGACGAAGACCAACCCCGCGGTCTGGGCCGGGCTGCTGGGTCCGAAAGGGCTGCCGCCCGACAGCACGGCGAAGGAGGCAATGCCGACCAGCAGCGCGCCCAGTGCGAGGCAGAGCGTCATCACCCGGCCGAGCAGCGCATCCGCCACCCGACGCGCGGCGCTTTTTTGTCCTCGGGGCTCCTGGGTCATCCGGTGGCGGTCACGACAGGCCGCGCACCACCGGCAGCTCAAGCTCCCGGATCTTCTTGCGCAGCGTGTTGCGGTTCAGGCCGAGCATGGCCGCCGCCTTGATCTGGTTACCTCGCGTGTTGGCCAGTGCCAGACGCAGCAGCGGCCGCTCCACCTCGGCCAGCACGCGCTCATACAGGTCGCGCACCGGCAGCCCGTCGCGCTGGGCGCTCATGAAGATGGCAAGGTGCCGCTCGACGGCCTGCTCCAGCGTCTCGGGGGTAGTGGGGGCGTTGGGCAGGCCAGGGGCGGCTTCGGCCTCGGCCAGCTCGGCCGCCACCGCGTCCTCGCCGATCACCTCCTGCGGGTAGAGCGCGGCGAGTCGCCGCATAAGGTTCTCCAACTCCCGGGCGTTACCGGGCCAGGGATGGGCACGCAGCCGCTCCACCGCTTCGTTGTCCAGCGACTTAGCCGGCAGCCCAGCGGCTCGCGCCTGGTCCAGGAAGTGGCGCGCCAGCAACGGGATGTCCTCGGTACGCTCGCGAAGTGGGGGAAGGCGGATGGGGACAACGTTCAGGCGGTAAAACAGGTCCTCGCGGAACACGCCGGCGCGGATGGCCTGGCGGAGGTCGCGATGAGTGGCGGCGACGATGCGCACATTCGCCTTAATCGCGGTGCGGCCGCCAACGGTGGTGAACTCGCCCTCCTGAAGAACGCGCAGCAAGCGGGTCTGCGCCTCGGGAGGCATGTCGCCGATCTCGTCGAGGAACAGCGTGCCCCCAGCGGCCTGCTCGAAGCGCCCGACGCCGCGGGCCATGGCGCCCGTGAAAGCACCCCGCTCATGGCCGAACAGCTCGGCCTCGATCAGTTCCCGCGGGATCGCGGCCATGTTGACTGCGACAAAGCTGCCTGAGCGCCGGCGCGGCGAGTAGTCGTGCAGGGCGCGGGCCACCAGCTCCTTGCCGGTCCCCGACTCGCCTGTGACCATCACGGTCAGGTCCGTAGTCGTGAGGCGCGCTACCGAGCGGTAAATTTCCTGCATCGCGGCCGAGCGGCCGACGAGCGGCAGGCGCTCCTCATCGGCTTCCTCGCCCTCCACCTTCTCGGGCAGTGCGGCCGGGGCAGCGAGGGCTCGCTGGACGAGCGAGATGAGGTCCTTCAGGTCGAAGGGCTTGGGGAGGTAATCGAAGGCCCCACGCTGGGCGGCCTTCAGCGCGGTGGCAAAGGTCGATTGCGCGCTCATCACGACCACTCGCAACTCAGGCCGCACGCGGCGGATACGCGGGACCAGATCCAGCCCGTTCTCGTCCGGCATTACAACGTCGGTGATGACGAGGTCGCCCTCCCCGTCCTCCACCCAGCGCCACAGCGTCGCGGCCGAGGAGGTGGCACGCACGTTGTAGCCGGCGCGGCCGAGCGCCTGGGCGAGAACGGTACGGATGGCGCGGTCGTCATCCGCGATGAGGATGGTGCGTTCGGTCATTCTTGTTCTTGAGCGGGCCTGTTCTCGGGGTGGGCGGCGTCAGGCGGGCTGGCGCATGCGCGCCCGGGACATGGCTTGCGCGGTGCGCGGGGGCGGCTTGGCCAGCGACAGGCGGAAGACGGTGCGGCCAGGGCGGCTGTCGCACTCGATCAGCGCGCCGTGGTCTGCCACGAGCTTGGCCACCATCGCCAGCCCAAGGCCCTGGCCACCGCGCTTGGTAGTGATGAAAGGCTCGAACAGGCTGGCGCGGACATCCTCGGCAATTCCAGGGCCGTTGTCCCGCACGCTGACCTCGAGCGGCAGGTGCACGCGCTCGGGCGAGCCGGGGATGGCGAGGCGCACGCCGTGGCGATAGGCGGTGCAGAGGACGATCTCTCCCTCCCGCGGGTCCACCGCCTCGGCGGCGTTCTTGACGAGGTTGAGCAGGATTTGCACGAGCTGGTCGCGATTGCCCCATACCGGGGGCAGCGAGGGATCGTACTCCTCAACGATACGGAGGTGGGCGGCGAAGCCGGTGCTGGCGATGCGCCGGACGTGGTCCAGCACCTCGTGGATGTTCACGGCGTCCCGCTCCAACGGGCGCTCGGAGAACATGTCCATGCGCTCCACCAGATCGCGGATCCGGTCCACCTCGTCCTGGATGAGGATGCAGAGCTCCCGATCGCCATCGGACGCCGCCTGTTCCAGCAGCTGCGCCGCGCCGCGAATGCCGGAGAGCGGGTTCTTCACCTCATGGGCCAGCATCGCCGCCATCGCGCTTGCCCCGCGGGCGGCACCGCGGAAGTTGAGCTGGCGGTCGAGCTTCTGGGCGGTGGAGCCATCCTGAAGCGTCAGCACCACGGCGCCGGGCATCTCCGGCATCGGCGCGGCATGGGCCGCGACGCCCTCCCGGTGAATGCGAGGGGAGAGAAGTGTCAGGTCGTGGTCGGAAATGGGTGCGTCCGCCGCGCGCACCTGGCGCACCAGGGCGGGAAGGCGAGAATCCTCGGGCAGCAGGTCCGTCAGATGCATCTGCGACAGGCTGGCGGAGGAGAGGCCGAGGAAAAGCTCCGCCGCCGGGTTGGCGAAGCAGAAGCGCTCCTCCCCGTCCAGCAGCACGACCGGCACGGGAAGGGCGGAGAGTAGATGCGCGCTGCCCGGCAGGCCGGCCTTGTCGAAGACCTGCGGGCCGCTAGCCATCGCGTCCCTCATGCGGCCAGGGAGGATACGGACGCATCCTCCGCGGCCTCACGACCGGCCTCCCGGAACATGTCCCGCACGCCCTCCACCCCGGCCTCCAGCAGCGGGCGGTAGAAGCCGTCGATCGCGGCCAGGGCGTCCTCGACCGTATCAGAAGCGTTGATGCGGACGCGGAACTCGGCACTGCCGGGCAGTCCACGCGAGTACCAAGCCACATGCTTGCGAGCGAGGCGGAGACCCGGGTTGCTGCCGTGATGGGACAGCATCGCGGCGTAGTGCTCCAGAAGCATGGCGTGCTGCTCGGCGAGCGAGGGCAGCTCCGGCATGGTGCCGGTGGCCAGGTACTCGGCAACGACGCCGGGCAGCCAGGGGCGACCGTAGGCGCCGCGCCCGATCATCACCCCGTCCGCGCCGGACTGCCGCAGTGCCTCCTCCGCATCCAGCGGCCCGAGGATGTCGCCGTTCACGATCACGGGGATGCCGACCGCAGCCTTCACTTTGGAGACGAACGCCCAATCGGCCGTGCCGGTGTACAGCATTTGCCGGGTACGGCCGTGCACGGTGACCATGCGGATCCCGCAGGCCTCCGCAATGCGGGCGAGGTTCGGGGCGTTGAGATTGGCGTGGTCCCAGCCCATGCGCATCTTGAGCGTCACCGGGACGTTCACGGCCTTCACCGTCGCCTCGAGAATGCGGGCAGCACGGATCTCGTCACGCATCAGGGCGCTGCCAGCCTGCTGGCCAATGGCCACCTTCTTCACCGGACAGCCGAAATTGATGTCCACCAGGGCCGCGCCGTGATCGACCGCGAGTCGCGCGGCCTCGGCCATCACCTCGGGCTCGCAGCCGGCCAGCTGGACGCTGGCGGGGCCACCGAAGCCGTCGACCTCGGCCATCTTCAGGGTCTGCCGGTTCTCTCGTACCATCGCCTGACTGGCGATCATCTCGCTCACCACCATCGGCGTTCCACGACTGCGTGCGAGTTGGCGGAAGGGCAGGTCCGTCACGCCCGACATCGGGGCGAGGATTACCGGACGCTCGATGGTGATGTTGCCGAGGCGGATCGGCCGCAAGTGCAACCTGCCTGCCACTTGGGCAGGCTCTCCGATGCGTGATGGTTCGGGCATGGGCATCTGCCTATCAACCGGGCAGGCGCGCGGTCAAGCACGATCGCAACTGGCTATGTGGCGTGGTGCCCCAGAGCAGGGTCTGTGCGGCCCTGCGCGGCGCCGCTAGGTTCCGCGACCTTGGATGGGGGTCATGGGATGCGGGTTGCGGCGTTGCTGATGGCGGCCGGGCGCGGCGAGCGGCTAGGTGGGGCGATGCCCAAGCAGTTCCTGCCCCTGCTCGGCCGGCCCGTCCTGCGCCATGCGGCCGAAGCTCTGCTGCGCGACGGGCTGGTTGAGGTGATTCAGCCAGTCTGCGCAGAGGCGGAACGGGCGCGTGTGGACTCGATTCTGGAAGGCCTCCCTGTAAGACCGGCTGTGGCGGGTGGCGACACGCGCCAGGCTAGCGTTCGCGCCGGGCTGAACGCGCTCTCCGCGGCCGCGCCGGAGCTGGTTCTGGTTCATGACGCCGCGCGGCCCGTGGTACCGCCGGGCACGGTCGCCGCCGTCGTCGGCGCCCTGGCGACGTCCGAGGGCGCTATCCCCGCCCAACCCGTGGCCGACACGTTGAAGCTGGGCGAGGACGGCACAGTTCGTCGCACCGTCGCGCGGGACGGGCTGTACCGGGCGCAAACACCGCAGGGTTTCCGTTTCCCCCTGCTTCTATCCCTGCACCACCAGGCGCCCGAGGGCGCCACAGACGACGCATTCCTGCTGGAGGCTGCTGGGCATATCGTACGTCTCATCCCCGGATCGGAGAGCAACGTGAAAATCACCCTGCCCGGCGACCTGGAGCGCGTGGAAGCCGGGATGCTGCCGCGCCTCCTCCCTCGGGTCGGGACCGGCTTCGACGTGCATCGGCTGGTGGAAGGGCGCAAGCTGTTCCTCTGCGGCATCGAGGTGCCATATTCGATGGGGCTGGACGGGCATTCCGACGCCGATGTCGGCCTGCACGCGCTCTGCGACGCGATCTATGGCGCGCTCGCCGAGGGCGACATCGGCCGCCATTTCCCACCGAGCCAGATGCAGTGGAAAGATGCGGACAGCGCCGACTTCCTGCGCCACGCCGCGGGCCGCATCGCGGCGCGAGGCGGGATGCTGGCCAATGCGGATGTCACGCTGATCTGCGAAAGGCCGAAGATCACGCCCCATGCGCCAGCGATGATCACGCGCGTGGCAGAGCTGCTCGGCGTGCCGGAGGACCGGATCTCGGTGAAGGCGACGACGACCGAGCGGCTGGGCTTTCCGGGACGCGAGGAGGGCATCGCGGCCCAGGCAGCGGTCAGCCTGCTCGTGCCGGGCTGACGGGCTCGGGCAAGCCTTCCAGTACCGCGTCGCAAGCCGCGACCACCTCCGGACGAAGCGGCCCGGGACGCGGCGCATCGATCAGAGTGGTGGACCAGTGCTCGGGCGGGTTCCGGCCTGCGGCGCGGTCCCAGTCGAGCGCGCGGAGGACCGCTTCCGCCGCGGGCGGCAGACTGTCCGGCATGGGGCGGCCATCCAGCGCGCCCCAAACCGCCGTCCAGCAGCGGGCGACGGTCCAGGGATTGTAGCCCCCTCCCCCCGTCACGATCAGCCGCGGGGTCTCGGCCATCAAGGCCCGAACGACGGCGAGATGCGCGTTGTTGGAAAGCGAGAGGCGCGCGAGCGGATCTTCCTCGAGCGCATCGGCACCGCATTGAAGCATGACGGCCTGCGGGCGAAGTTGATGGAGGATGGGCAGAATGGCCGCGTTCAGGACGTGGTCCATTTCCGTGTCGTTGAAGGCCTGGGGCACGGGAATATTGCGGGCATGGCCGCCGGCGCGATCCTCCAGCCTTCCGGTGAAGGGCCAGCGGCCGGCCTCATGGACGGAGAGGGTGAAGACACGCGGATCCTCGCGGAAGGCGTACTCGACGCCGTCTCCGTGATGCGCGTCTATATCGACGTAGAGGATGTTCGACAGGCCGAGATCAAGCCATTCCAGCAGCCCCATGACGGGATCGTTGATGTAGCAGAAGCCCGCGGCCCGGTCGGGGAAGGCGTGGTGCGTGCCGGCGCCGGGAACATGCGCGACGCCGCCATTCCGGGTCAGGCGCGCGGCCAGGATGGCGCCGCCGGCGCTGGTGGCGGGCCGGCGAAAGACTTCCCGGTACACGGGGTTCCCGTGCGCGCCGATATGGTGCCGCTCCCGCATCTCGGGCGTTGCCGCCTGCTCGGCCTCGGCGCGTTGCAGGGCGGCGACGTAGTCGGGCGTGTGATAGCGGGCAAGCTGCTCCGGCGTGGCCCGCGGGCTGTCGAGATAGCGCTGCGGGTCCAGCCAGCCGAGGGCACGAATGAGATCCAGCGTGGCGGGCACCCGCGGGATCGCCAGCGGGTGCTTCGGGCCGTAGGAGGAGCCGCGGTAGATCTCGGAACCGATCAGGAGCGGCTGCTTCAGCGCAGGCGCTCCAGGATCGAGACGTAATTGGCCACCGCGGCCCCGCCCATGTTGAAGACGCCGCCGAGGGTCGCGCCGGGCACCTGCATGCCGCCGGCCTCCCCGGCCAGCTGCATGGCCGAGAGGACATGCATGGAGACGCCGGTGGCGCCGATCGGGTGGCCCTTGGATTTCAGCCCGCCAGAGGGGTTCACTGGCAGGCGCCCACCCTTGGCCACGGTGCCATCCAGCACGACGCGGGCGCCCTGCCCTTCCGCCGCCAGACCCATTGCTTCGTAATCGATCAGTTCGGCGATCGTGAAGCAGTCATGCACCTCGGCGAAGGAGAGATCACCGACGCCGACGCCGGCGGCGCCATAGGCCTGGCGCCAGGCTTCGCGGGCGCCCTCGAAACGGGTGATCTCGCGGGCGGAGATGGGCAAGAGGTCGTTCACTTGCACTGCCGCGCGGAAGTGGATCGCCTTGTTCATAGTAGCGGCCGTTTCCGCATCCGTGAGGACCAGCGCTGCAGCACCGTCAGACACCAGGCTGCAATCCGTGCGCTTCAGCGGGCCGGCGACGAATGGGTTGCGCTCGCTCTCGGTGCGGCAGAACTCGTAGCCGAGGTCCTTACGCATTTGGGCGTAGGGATTGTCGACGCCGTTCCGGTGGTTCTTGGCGGCGATGGCGGCCAGGGCATCGGACTGGTCGCCGTGGCGCTGGAAATAGGATTCGGCGATCCGGGCGAAGACGCCTGCGAAGCCGGCCGGGATGTCGCCTTCCTCCCGGCGGTAGGCGCAGCCGAGAAGAACATCGCCGACCTGGGCGCCCGGAATCGCCGTCATCTTCTCAACGCCGACCACGAGGGTGAAGCGGCCTCGGCCGGCGGCCAGAAAGTCCATCGCGCCGTGGATCGCGGCCGAGCCGGTGGCGCAAGCGTTCTCCAGCCGCGTCGCCGGCTTGAAGCGAAGCTCGGGCAGGGATTGCAGGATGAGGGAGGACGGGAAGTCCTGCTTCTGAAAGCCGCCGTTAAAGTGGCCGACATAGATCGCGTCCACCTCGGCCGGGTCGATGCCCGCGTCCTCAATTGCGGCACGGGCGACGCGCCCGATCAGCGCCTCCGCATCCGGCGCGTCCTCGAGCCTGCCGAAGGGTGTGTGCGCCCAGCCCACGATGCAGGCGCCGTCCGCTGGCGTGGTCGCCATGTCTCACCCTCCCGACTTCTTCCGAGAAGATAAGCACTTTGCCGCCCGCATTCCATCTCGACAGCGCCCCTCCCCCAGTAGGGCGACGCCGCCGACGAGTTCAGCCGCGGAAGAGGCTGAGCAGGCCCTGCGGGGACTGGTTCGCAATGCCGAGCGCCTGGGTGCCGAGCTGCTGCTTGATCTGCAGCGCCTGGAGTTTTGCGCTTTCCTTCGCGAGATCGGCGTCGATGAGCGAGCCCAGGCCAGTCTCAAGGGAGTCGAGCTTCTCCTTGTTGTAGCTCATCTGGGACTCGAGATACTTGGAGTTCGAGCCGAAGGTATTCAGCGCCGTGTTCACCGCGCTCATCTTTGACGTGAAATCGCCGGTAGAGGCAAGCGCCGAGGCAGCCGATGCGGCATCAGTCGGGGCCGCGTCGACGACCAGCGCGGTCGAACCCTCGACAGCGTTCAGCGTGTAGAGCGTGGCCTGCTCGTTCCGCGTCGTCGCAATGTCGCCGCCACCCGCCGCCGTGGACGTCGTCAGCAAAGTGCGCCCGTTATAGGTCGCGTCCTCGATGAAATTCTGCACCTGCGTGCGGAGGGAGTCGTACTGGGCCTGGTACTGCGTGCGCTGCGACGAGGACAGCGTACCGTCGGCGAGCTTCACGAGCACGCCGCGGATCTCGGTCATCGTCCCGGAGACCTTGGTGAGACCCGAAAGCGTCGTGTCCAGGATGCCCTGTACGCTCCCCATCTGCTCGTTGGCGGAGGTAAGGCCGGCGATGTCCGCGCGAACCTGCTGCGCCACGGCGAAGGCGGCGCCGTCATCCTTGGCGTCAGCGACCCGGTAGCCGGTCGAGACGCGCTTTTGCGTCACCGACAGCGCATCATTCGTGCGGTTCAGCGACTGCAGCGCGACCTGTGCGCCAAGGTTGGTGTTAACCGAATTCATCGCCATCGGGTTCTTCCCTTCGCGTCAGCGGTTCTCTCGCTCTCCCGTCACACTGACCGCAGGGAGTGAAGGAATCGCTAACCAAGGGAGCCCGGCCACTTCAGTCGATACGATTGAGCAAAAAAGAAGGCCCCGGACTTGCGCCGGGGCCTTCCAAACTTCGCAAGAAACGCGGTAATCAGCCGCCCTTGTACTGCACGGCCTGGCGGCCGCGCTGACCGTCGCGCACGTCCAGATTGACCTTCTGGCCCTGCTGCACGTCAGTCACGCCCGCGCGCTGCAAAACGGAGGAGTGCAGGAACACGTCCTGGCCACCGTCATCCGGGGTCACGAAGCCGAAGCCGCGGACCTGGTCGAACCACTTCACCGTCCCGTTCACGGCATAGGTCGGGCCACCCTCGTCACGGCCGAAGTCGCGGCGCGGCGGGCGATCGCCACCACCACCGCCGAACTCGCGCCGTGGAGCGCCGAAGCCACCACCACCACCGGGACCGCCGAAACCGCCGCCCGGCGGGCCACCGAAGTCACGACGCGGAGGACGATCCCCAAAACCGCCGCCCGGCGGGCCGCCGAAGTCACGACGCGGGGGACGATCCCCGAAGCCACCACCGCCGCCGCCGAAATCCCGGCGCGGGGGACGATCCCCGAAGCCACCGCCGCCGAAATCACGACGCGGGGGACGATCCCCGAAACCGCCACCGCCGCCACCGGCTCCGCCGCCCGGACCGGGCTTCAGCTCCATGATGCGCGTAACGAGGCGACGGCCCTGGCGATCCGTGCCGATCTCGCAGACGAGCTTATCGCCCGTGTCAGCCGACTGGATGCCGGCCTCTGCCATAGCCGATGCGTGGAAGAAAACGTCCTGTCCGTCGGGCCCGAGCACGAAGCCGAACCCCTTGCGGCCGTTATACCACTTCACCTCGGCCTCGACGGGCCCGGTGCCGCCCTGCGATTCATTCTCGGGGAACACTGTATCTCACTATCCGCAAACAGATCGGCCCGACGGGATGCAGGACCGGTATCGTCATGCTGGCACGGCGCTGCAAGGAATGCTAGCCGAATCGAGCGGGGTCATAGGGCGCTAAAGCCATACCGGCCGGGGCTCCGGAGGCCAGTGCGGCCGCAATCTCGCCACTGCGCGGACCCGCAACGAGCCCGACATGGCCGTGACCGAAAGCGAGAATCACATCGGCCGACGCGGCCGAGCGCCCGAGGCATGGCAGGCCGTCCGGCATGGAGGGGCGATGGCCCATCCAGAACTTCACTCGATCCGCCGGGAGGTCCCGCGGAAGGGCGGGGAAGGCGCGCAGAAGGTGGTCGCGCAGGATCTCGGCCCGCTTCCAGTTCGGCGCTGCCTCCAGCCCCGCGATCTCAACCTGCCCAGAAGCCCGCAGCCCCTGCCTGGTGGCGGTGATGCCCATCTTGCCGTCGGAGGGCATGATTGGGATGCGCGGCCCGGTTTCGGCGCCGAGCACTACGGCGTGGTAGCCCCGCTCCGTCTCGAGCGGCACGCGGGAGCCGGCCGCAGCGGCCAGGGCCTTCGAGCGAGCGCCTGCTGCAATGACGGCGCGGTCGGCCGCGATCTCACCGCCCTCCCCCAGCCTCACGGCCCGCAGCCGGCCGCCCTCGATGCGGAAGCCGGTGGCGGCGCTGCGGCGGATCGTCGCGCCCTCCGTCACGGCCTGCTCAACCAGCGCCGCCACCAGGGCGCCCGGATCGGTGCAGTGGCCGGCCTCTTCGAACAGAGCGCCAAAGCCGTAACGGCGGTCCAGCTCCGGCTGCAGCTGGCGCATCTCCTCCGGACCGATCTCCCGCCACACCAGCCCGACCTGCTGGCGGATGCGGAAGCTCATGGCCTCTCGCTCGAACTCCGTCCGGGAAGGATAGACGTACATCAACCCGTCCCGCCGAATCAGGTCGGGGACGCCAGCCCGCTCGGCGAGCCCTTTGTGCCGGGTCGGCGCGTCTTCCAGCAGCTTGCGGAGAGCATGGGCCGTCTGCAGCACCCGCGCCTCGGTCCAACCGGCGCGCAGATAGGCCCAAAGCCAGGGCAACGCTCGCGGCAGGTAGGACCAGCGAATAGCCAGCGGCCCAAGCGGGTCTCTTAAGAAGGTTAGAACCTGCTTCCACAGCCCGGGCCCGGCTGGCGGTATGACCGACATTGGGGAAAGCCAGCAGCCATTCCCGTAGGAGGCCGCCTGCTCACCCCCGGGCGGGCCCGGATCCAGGATGGTAACGCGGAATCCCCGGTCCAGCGCCGCCAGGGCGGTCGCGGCGCCGACGATGCCGGCGCCGATGACGACAAGATGCGCGGCGCCGGGCGCCGGTTCAGCCGGCATCCAGGATCGCGCGCTTCGCCATCACCGTGACCAGGTGGGCCCGGTACTCGGCGCTGCCATGGATGTCGCCGTTTAGCCCGTCCGCCGACTGCCGAATGCCGGCCACCGCGTCGGGCGACCAGTTGGCGGCCAGTGCTGCTTCCATCTCGGCCTGGCGGAACACGCCGGGGCCAGCGCCGTTCACCACCACCCGCACCCCCATCGGCCCGCGCGCGACGAAAACACCTGTCATTACGTAGCGCGAGGCCGGGTTTCGCATCTTTGCGTAGCCGGCCTTCTCGGGGACGGGAAACTCGATGGAGGTCAGCAGCTCGCCCGGCTCCAGAGCCGTGGTGAACATGCCCTGGAAGAACTCGTCCGCCTCGATGCGCCGCCGGTCCGTGACGAAGGTCGCGCCCAATGCCAGGGCGGCGGAGGGGTAGTCCGCCGCCGGGTCGTTGTTGGCCAGCGAACCGCCCATGGTACCGCGGTTGCGGACCTGGGTGTCCCCGAGATGGCCGGCCATCTGGGCCAGCGCGGGGATGGCACCGGTGACGACCGGGTTCTTGTTGATCTCGGCGTGGCGGGACATGGCGCCGATGACGATCCTGTCCCCTTCCCGCCGGATGCCGCGGAGTTCGGCGATACCGGAAAGGTCCACCAGAGCAGAGGGGTGATCCAGCCGGTGCTTCAGCGCGGGCAGAATTGTCTGGCCACCCGAAATGGGGCGGGCCTCCGGATCGGCCAGCAGGGCCAGCGCCTCGGAGAGGGTAGCGGGCTTGTGGTAGGCGAAGTCGTACATCGGGATCGGGTCTCCGGCTCAGACTTCGGCGGGGGCGAGGGTCTCGCGGCGGCCGTGCATCACGTCCTGCGCTGCGGCAATCGCCTTGACGATATTGTGGTAGCCCGTGCAGCGGCAGAGGTTGCCCTCAAGCCCCTCGCGGATCGCGTGCTCGTCCAGCCCGTCCGGGTGTTTCTTCACCAGATCGATGGCGGACATCACCATGCCCGGCGTGCAGAAGCCGCATTGGAGGGCATGGTACTCGCGGAAGGCCTCCTGCATCGGATGCAGCGTCCCGTCGGCAGCCGCCAGCCCCTCAATGGTGGTCACCGTGGTGCCCTCGGCCTGTACCGCGAGCATGGTGCAGGCCTTCACGCTTTCGCCATCCACATGCACCACGCAGGCGCCGCACTGGCTCGTGTCGCAACCGACATGGGTCCCGGTTAGACGCAGCTTCTCGCGCAGCAGCTCGACCAGCAGGGTCCGGCCTTCGACCTCAACGCTGTGAGGTTGGCCATTCACCGTCAGGCTGACATTCGGCATGTTCCGTTCCCCGCCACGTGCAACGCCCGGAAGGTCGCGCGGCGCCCCCCTTGCGTCAAGGCGAGGAGCGCCGGGCGATGATCTCGGCCAGCCTTTCCCTAATGAGGAAGAGGCGAGGCCTCGCCAGAGAGCGGATTCTGCTCAGCCGGCAGGTCGTGCAGATGGCAAGCGGCGGTATGGTCGGGGCTTGTTGCCTTCAGCAGCGGCTCCTCGACCCGGCAGCGGTCGAAGACATAGGGGCAGCGGGTGTGGAAGCGGCAGCCCTTGGGTGGGTTGATCGGGCTGGGCACGTCGCCCTGAAGGACGATGCGCGTGCGGGCGGCCCCGGGCTGCGGAACCGGCACGGCCGAGAGCAGCGCCTGGGTGTAGGGGTGCTTGGGCGCGGCGAACAGGCCGCGGCGCGGAGCCACCTCCACGATCTTGCCGAGATACATGACCGCCACGCGATGCGTCATGTGCTCCACGATCGCCAGGTCATGGCTGATGAAAAGCAGCGCGAGACCCAGTTCCTTCTGCAGATCCTGCAGGAGGTTGACGATCTGCGCCTTCACCGAGACGTCGAGGGCGGAAACCGCCTCGTCACAGATGATCAGGTCGGGCTCGGCCGCGAGGGCGCGCGCGATGCCGATGCGTTGACGTTGGCCGCCAGAAAACTCGTGCGGCCAGCGGGTGATGGCGTCCCGAGGCAGTCGCACCGTGTCCATCAGCGCGGCAAGGCGCCGGTCCAGATCCGCGTTGTCCTTGGCCAGGCCGAAGTTGCGGATTGGCTCGGCGAGGATGTCCTTCACTCGCATGCGGGGGTTGAGGCTGCTGAACGGGTCCTGGAACACGACCTGCACGCGGCGACGCATCGGCCGGAGCCGCGCCTGCGACATCGTGTCGATGCGCTGGCCATCCAGAACGACCTGGCCCGAGGTGATGTCGAACAGCCGCAGCACCGCCTTGCCGACGGTCGACTTGCCGCAGCCGGATTCACCGACCAGCGACAGCGTTTCGCCCTTGGCGATCTCGAAGGAGATGCCGTCCACGGCATAGACATGCCCGGTGACGCCGCCCATCAACCCGCCACGTAGCGGGAAGTGCTTCTTCAGGTCATCGACCTGCAGGATCGGCGTGCCCGAGGTGGAGCCGTGCGAGACGGCGCTGTCGGTCGTGGCGGTAGTGGAGAGGGTGGCGCTCATGCGGCGAGGAGCTCCTTCTCGGCGTAGTGACAGGCGGCGGTGTGGTTCGGCGCTTTCGGCTCCAGCGCCGGAGCCACCTCGCGGCAGAGATCGGTTACCCTGGGGCAGCGACCGGCGAAGACGCAGCCGTCGATGCGTGTCTTCAAACTGGGAACGAGGCCGGGGATCTCGGCCAGGCGCTCCGCCGTGCCGTCCAGCGAGGAGCCGAGCTTCGGAACGGCGCCGAGCAGGCCCTGGGTGTAGGGATGCTTCGGCGAGTTGAAGAGCTCGCGCACCGGCGCCTCCTCGACCTTGCGCCCGGCATACATGACGATCACCCGCTCCGCGACCTCGGCCACCACGCCGAGGTCATGGGTGATCAGCACGATGGCGGCGCCGACCCGGTGTTTTAGGTCCCGCATCAGGTCCAGGATCTGCGCCTGGATCGTCACATCGAGCGCGGTGGTCGGCTCATCCGCGATCAGAAGCTGCGGGTTGCAGGCCAGGGCCATCGCGATCATCACGCGCTGGCGCATGCCGCCCGAGAGCTGGTGCGGATATTCCTTCACCCGCCGCTCGGGTGCCGGGATGCCGACGAGCTTCAGCATCTCCACGGCTTTGGCCTCGGCCTGCTGACCATTCAGCCCCTGGTGCAGGCGCAGCGTCTCCCCGATTTGCCGGCCGACGGTCAGCACCGGGTTCAGCGAGGTCATCGGCTCCTGGAAGATCATGGAGACCTCGTTGCCGCGGATCGACCGCATCTCCTTGTCGGAGAGCTTCACGAGGTCTTTGCCCTGGAACCGGATCTCACCGGCGATCTTACCCGGAGGCTCCGGGATCAGCCGCAGGATGGACATGGCGGTCACGGACTTGCCGCAGCCGCTCTCGCCGACGATGGCGATGGTCTCGCCGGCATTCACATGGAACGAGAGCCCATCGACGGCACGGTTCACGCCGTCGGGGGTGCGGAAATGCGTCTGCAGATTGCGGACATCCAGCAGGGGGCCTGCGGCCGCGGTGGTGGCGGACATGGGCGTCAGACCTTCTTTGCCATGCGGGGATCGAGCCAGTCGCGCAGGCCGTCGCCAAGCAGGTTCACCGCGAGGACTGTGAGGGACAGGAAGATGGCGGGGAAGAAGACGATGTAAGGCTTCACCTGCCAGAGCGCCCTGCCCTCCGCCATGATGTTCCCCCAGGAGGGGATGATCGGCGGCGTGCCCGCGCCGATGAAGGAGAGAATGCTCTCGGCGATCATGGCGCTGGCGCAGATATAGGTCGCCTGCACCGTAAGCGGCGCCAGGGTATTCGGCAGGATATGGCGGAAGATGATGCGCGGGGCGGTGGTGCCCGAGGCGACGGCCGCATCGACATAGGGCTGCTCGCGCAGCGACAGCACGACGCCGCGCACCAGGCGGGACACGCGCGGCACCTCGGCGATGGTGATGGCGAGGATCACGTTCCCTACGCTGCCGCGGGTCAGCGCCATCAGGGCGATCGCCAGCAGGATGGAGGGAATGGACATCAGCCCGTCCATGATCCGCATGATGATGGCATCGGCCCAGCGGATGAAGCCGGAGATCAGGCCGATGGTTAGGCCGATGATGGATGCGAAGAAGGCCACCGAGAAGCCGACGATGAGCGACACGCGCGCGCCGTACAGCACGCGGGAATAGACGTCGCGCCCCAGCATATCCGTCCCGAACCAGTAAAGGGCGGAGGGCTCGCGCGTACGACGCGCCGGCGCCAGCGCCGTGGGGTCCACCGTCCAGAGCAGGGGTGCAAAAATCGCGATCGCCAGGATCAGCAGCAGCAATCCGCCACCGAAGGTGATGGTCGGATTACGGCGAAGAAAGCCGATAAGGCCCCGGCGCGCCTTTACGGGCGGCAAGATATCGGGAAGCGGGGCAGCGGCGGCGACATCCTGCCGCCGCAGCACGCCGGGCGGAATGGTCTCCGGCTGGAAGGTCGAGGTGCTCAATACCGGATCCTCGGATCGAACAGGGTGTAAAGAAGGTCGATCAGCAGGTTCACCAGAACATAGGTGAAGGAGAACAGCAGAATGACACCCTGAATCACCGGGTAGTCCCGGCGCAGGATTGCATCCACCGTCAGCCGCCCGAGACCGGGGATGGCGAACACGCTCTCGGTCACCACCGCGCCACCGATCAGCAGGGCCACGCCGATGCCGATGACGGTGACGATCGGCACCGCCGCGTTCTTCAGCGCGTGCAGGAACAGGATGCCTGGTTGTGCCACGCCCTTGGCCCGGGCCGTGCGGATGTAGTCCTGCTGCAAGACCTCCAGCATGGTGGCGCGGGTGATACGGGCGATCAGGGCGATATAGACGCCGCCCAGCGCGACGGATGGCAGGATCAGGTTGCGGAACCACGGCCACAACCCGCGGGAGAAGGGTGTGTAGCCCTGCACCGGCAGCCAATCCAACTCGAGCGCGAAGACATAGGCCAGAACATAGCCCACCACGAAGACGGGCACGGAAAAGCCGAGCACTGCAAATCCCATCACCGCCCGATCGATGATGGTGCCCTGCTTCCAGGCCGCGACCACACCCATTGGGACCGCGATGCCGACGGCAAGAATCAAGGTGATGATCATGAGCGAAAGGGTCGGCTCGATCCGTTGCTGGATCATCGTGCTGACCGGCAGGTTGGTGAAGATCGAGGTGCCGAGATCGCCTCGCATGATCTGCCAGGCCCATTCGCCGAAGCGGACGAGATAGGGGCGGTCCAGGCCAAGGCTGGCCCGGATACGCTCCACATCCTGTGGCGTGGCCTGATCGCCCGCGATCACCGCCGCCGGATCGCCGGGCGAGATGTAGAGGAGACTGAAGACGAAGAGCGCCACCACCGCCATGACGGGGATGGTGGCGACGATCCGGCGAAGTGCGTAGGCGAACATCCCGATTACCCTAGCTCTTGGTCACGCCCCAGAAGAAGGGCAGCGGCCCTTTTACGATGCCCGACACGTTGCGGCGCCAGGCCGTATAGAAGGAGAAAAACCCGGTCGGCGCATAGACCACATGATCCATGGCGGCCTTGTTCAGCCCGGCCATCGCGGTCTTTTCCTGCTCGATCGTGGTCGCGGCGAACCACTCGTCCCGCTTGGCCTCCACCTCGTCGCTCTTCGGCCAGCCGAACCAGGCGCCGTCGCCATTGGCACGGATGGCGGTATAGGCGGCCGGGTTGATGCAGTCTGCCCCTGCATGCCACGAGAAGAAGATGTTCCATCCGCCCTGCGCGGGCGGCGTCTTCACCGCACGGCGGCTGCCCACCGTTCCCCAATCGGTCGCGACGTAATCGACGTTCATGCCGATCTTCTTCAACGCCTCGGAGGTGACGTCGCCCTGGGCCTTGGTGATCGGCTGGTCCTGAGCGACCAGCATCACCACCGGCTCCCCCTTGTAGCCGCTCTCCATCAGGAGCCGGCGCGCGGCTTCCGTGTTGCGCGGTCCCTTCAGAAGGTCGCCGCCCTCCTCGGAATAAAGCGGCGTGCCCGGCGTGAAGAAGCTCGGCAGCCGCTTCCAGGTGCTCTCGTCGTCACCGGCCAGGGCGCGCATCACGTCCTCCTGGCTGATCGCCATCAGCACGGCACGGCGGGCGCGCACGTCATTGAAGGGCGGGTGCAGGTGGTTCATCCGAAGTGTGCCGATATTGCCCAGCGGGTCGGCTATGTCGGCCAGCACGTTGCGGTTGCGGCGGAGCTGGGGAACGAGGTCGCTGATCGGATTCTCCCACCAGTCGACCTCCCCGTTCTGCAACGCGGCGGCGGCAGTCGCGGCGTCGGGCATCACCACCCACTCCACGCGGTCCACCATCACCCGCTTGCCGCCTGCCAGCCAGGAAGCCGGCTCGCTGCGGGGCTGGTAATCCGCGAACTTCTCGAACACCGCCTTGGCGCCTGGAACCCATTCGCTGCGGCGGAAACGGAACGGGCCGGAGCCGACATACTCGGTGATCTGCTGGAACGGGTCGGTCCGCGCGATGCGCTCGGGCATGACGAAGCTGCAGGGCGCGTTATTCTTGGCCAAAGCCAACAGCATCTTCGGATAAGGCGACCGCAGCGACCAGCGGAAGCTGCGGTCGTCCACCGCGACCAGCTCGTTCTGTATAGCGCGCAGCATCTGGCCCATCGGGTCGCGCACGGCCCAACGATTGAGACTGGCGACGGCGTCTTTCGCCAGCACCGGCTCGCCGTCGTGGAACTTCAGCCCGGGGCGTAGGCGGAAGGTCCAGGTCAGCCCGTCGGATGACACCTCCTCGCTCTCGACCATCTGCCGCTGCGGCTGGAGTTTGTCGTCCACGCCGTACAGCGTATCCCAAACCATCGCGGCGGCGTTGCGGACCACGTATTGCGAACCCCAGATCGGGTCGAAATTGGCTAGGTTCGCCTGGGGCACGAAGCGCAGGGTGCGCGCAGCGGCGCCTTGGGACAGGGCTGGCGCGGCTGGGCCGGCGGTGACGAGAGCGGTCGCGGCGATCCCGCTGCCGGCCTTCAGAAGGGAACGACGATCCATCTCAAGCCCCCGATACAGGCCGGCATTCGCCGTGCCCTGGTCCCTGTTGGCGAAAGCCTGCCGGAAAACCCGGCAGGGCGCCACAGTCATGGCCTTGCATGGCTCATGCCATCAGCTCTTGCCGATGTTCCAGAACACCGTTGCCGGGGCCCGGAATACCCCTGTCACGTTCCGCCTCCACACGCTCGGCTGCCAGTAAAAGCCTAGCGGCACATAGGGCAGCACCTCCATTGCCCGGGCGTTGAGGACGGCGCCAATCCGCTTGCTCTCGGCCTCGTCTCCGGCCTCCAGCCACTGGGCACGCAGGGCCTCGATGCGATCGTCTTGCGGCCAGCCGAACCAGGCGTTCGGGCCGTTGGCGCGCAGGAACAAGTGGATGGTAGGCACGCTCAGGTCGCTGCCCGAGGAGGTGGTGTGAACCACGCTCCAGCCGCCCCGCTCCACCGGCTCGCGCGAGGCGCGGCGCTGAACCACAGTCCCCCAGTCGGCCGAAACCACCTCCACGTTCAGCCCGATCCGCTGCATCAGGTCTGCCGTGACCAGGGAGAGGGCGTTGATCTGCGGATAGTCGCTCGGCGCGATGAGCACCACCTTGTCCCCGGCATAGCCCGACTCGCGCAGAGCCGCCCTGGCACGCTCAAGGCTGCGGGTCTTGAGGATGGCACTACCCTCCTCGCTCGCCAGGGTGCTGCCGCAGGTGAAGACGCCCTCGCAGGCCCCCCACCCCTTGGGATCATCCCCCGCCACGGCGCGAAGGTAGTCGCGCTGGTCGACCGCCATCGCCACCGCCCGCCTGACGGCGAGGTTGTTGAAGGGCGGGTGCAGGTGGTTGAAGCGGAGCACGCCATAGGTGCCTTCAAGAAGGCGTTGTTCCACGACGAGGTCTCGGGAGCGGCGCAGCACCGGCAGAAGATCGTGCAGCGGATATTCCCAGTAATCCTGCTCCCCATTCACCATGGCGGAGGCCGCCGTGGAGGGATCACTGATGACGGTCCACTCGATGCGATCGATCCGGGGAACCCGCCCGCCGGCCAGCCCATCCGGGGCTTCCTGCCGGGGCTGGTAGCCGTCGAACTTCTGCCAGACGGCGGTCTGGCCAGGATTCCACTCGTTCGCCACGAACCGGAACGGCCCAGATCCCGTGGCGTCCCGCACCTGCTGGAAGGGATCAGTGGCCGCGAGCCGCTCGGGCATAATGAAGCAGGGGCTCTGGCTCTTGCCCATGGCGAGGGCCAGGAAGGGGAAAGGCTTTTTCAGCCGGAAACGGAACCGCCGGTCGTCCAGCACCGAGAGCTCGTCCACCTGCAGGGCCAGGGCCTGCCCGAAGGTGTCGCGCACCATCCAGCGGCGGATGCTCGCGACGCAGTCCTGCGCCCGCACGGCCTCGCTGTCGTGGAAGCGCAAACCGGGTCGGAGGGTGAAGGTCCAGGAGTGCCCGTCATCGCCGACGATCCAGCCCTCGGCCATCTGCGGCTGCGGCGTCCCGGCAGCATCCACCGTGCAGACCTGATCATAGACAAGGTAGCCGTGGTTGCGGGTGACCACGGCCGTGGTCCAGATCGGGTCAAGGCTGGTGAGGTTGGCCTGGGGCACCACGCGCAGGGTGCGCGCGGCGGCCCCCTGGGAGAGGGCGGGGCCTGGGAGCGCCGGCGCGGCGGCCGCCGCAACCAGTCCGGTGAGGGCGTCGCGGCGGCGGATCATCGATTTTCTCCTCAGGCTCGCTTCATGTTCCAGAAAATCGCGAATCCCGGGACGCGATCCCGGATGTCGCGCCGAATCGCCGTGAGCGACTTGTAGGCGCCGACGGGAATGTAGGGCAGCTCGTCCATCGCCACGCGCTGCATCTCCCGCGCGATGCGCTGTTGCTGCGCCTGCTCAGGTGCCAGGAACCACTCGTCGCGCAGCGTCTCGAGCTGCGGGATGTCGGGCCAGCCCGGCCAGGCGCTGGTGCCGTTCCCGCGCAGGGGGAAATGCGCCGACGGATCCACGAAGTCGAAGGAGGAGAAGGAAGTGAGGATCATGCTCCACCCGCCCCGATCCAACGGCTCGCGGCTCGTGCGCCGCTGCACGGTCGTCCCCCAGTCCGTCAGAACGATGTCGGCGTTGAAGCCGAGCCGCCGGACGAGGTCGGCGCAGACCTGCGTCATCGCCGCCGGCGCCAGGATATCCGTCGGCCCGACCAGCCGCATCGGCTGGTTGGTGTAGCCGGCCTCCCGCATCAGCGCCTTCGCACGGTCCAGGCTGCGCGGCCCGCGCAGTGCTTCCATCCCCACGTCGTTCGCCAGCGGCGTGCCGGGGGTAAAGACCCCGGCATGCTCCCACAGGCCGGGCTCGGTGCCGACGATCGCCTGCATGAAATCCGCCTGGTCAATCGCGGGCAGCAACGCCTGGCGCATGCGCTTGTCGTTGAAGGGCGCGTGCAGGTGGTTGAAGCGAAGGATGCCGATCAGCGGCAATGGATCCACCGGCTCCACCGAGAGCGCGCGATTGCGGCGGATCAGCGTCTGCAGCTCGGGCGGCGGTTGTTCGAACCAGTCGATCTCGCCGCTCTGTAGGGCGGCGGCGGAGGTGGAGGCGTCGGTGATGATCTGCCACTCGACGCGGTCGAAGAACACCCGCTTCGGCCCGGCGGTCAGGCTCGGCGTGCCGACGGGGGTCGGGCTGTAATCCGGGTTGCGTTCATAGACGACGAGGCTGCCCGAGTTGAACTCGTCCCGCTTGAACCGGAACGGGCCGCTGCCGACCGTCTCGCGGATCTGCTGGAAGGCGTCAGTTGAGGCGATGCGCTCCGGCATGATGAAGGCCGGGCTGTTGCTGACCTGGGCGAGCGCCGGGATGAGGAAGGGAAAGGGCCGCTTCAGCCGGAACTGCAGGCGCCGATCGTCCAGCGCCGAGAGTTCCTCCACGAACTCGGCCAGCTTCTGGCCGGACGGCGAGCGCCTCATCCAGCGCTTGAGGCTGGCCACCGCATCCGCCGCGCGCACCGGCTCGCCATCGTGGAATTTCGGGCCGGAGCGGAGGGTAAGGATGACGCGCTTGCCGTCATCCTCGACGATATGTCCCTCGGCCAGCTGCGCCTGCGGACGGAACTGCGCATCCATGCCGTAGAGGTTGTCATAGACCATGTACCCGTGGTTGCGGGTGATGTTCGCAGTGGTCCAGATCGGGTCCAGGCTCGTCAGATTGGCCTGGGGAACCATCTTCAGCACGCGCGCGGAAGCTGGCTGGGCGAGCGCCGGCATGGCAGGCGCAAAGGCGGCTCCCGCGGCCCCGAAGAGGTGGCGGCGACCAATCATGCATCCTGCTCCCATCCGTCGCGGGCATGTGAGCAGGATGCGTGCCACCCGGGCAAGCCCGCCATTGCCGGTGCGACCCGGCGCGCGCGACTCAGGCGGTCTTCTGTACACTCCAGAACATCGGGAAGCCCTTGGGCACGCCCGATATGTTGCGGCGGTAGGCCGTGGCCTGGAAGTACTGGCCGAGCGGCAGATAGGGCACCTCGTCGAAGGCGAGCTTTTGGATCTCCTCGGCCACCTTCTTCTGCCCATCGAGGTCCGGCGCGTCGAACCAGGCATTCCGCAGCTCCTCCATCCGCGGAATGGTCGGCCAACCGAACCATGCCTGCTGGCCGTTGCCGCGAAGTGATTGGCTGACGCCGGGGTTGATCATGTCCAGCCCCGCCCAGAAGGTGAAGAAAATGCTCCACCCGCCACGCTCCACCGGTTCGCGTGAGGCCCGGCGCTGCACAACGCTGCCCCAGTCAGTGGAGACGAACTCGACGTTCATTCCCGCCTTGGTCAGCATGTCGTTGCCAACCTGCGCCAGTGCGTTCAGCGAGGGGAAGTCGGAGGCCGCGATCAGGACCACCTTCTCGCCCTTGTAGCCCGCGGCAGCCAGGTCGCGCTTGACCTTCTCGTAGTCGCGCGGACTGTTCAGCGCCTCCATGCCGGCATCGTTGGCAAGCGGCGTGCCCGGCGGGAAGTACCCGTTGCCGTCCTTCCACAGCGAACGGTCCGTTCCGATCACCGAGGTCATGAAGTCGCCCTGCACCACGGCGCCGAGCAGGGCGCGCCGTATGGCCGGATTGTTGAACGGTGCATGCAGGTGGTTGAAGCGGGCCACGGCGCAGAGCCCGGTCGGGTCCGGGATCTCCATCACCACGTTGCGATTGCGGCGAAGGGTGGGCTGCAGGTCGGCCGTGGGCTGCTCCCACCAATCCATCTCGCCGTTCGCGAGCGCGTTGGCGGCCGTGGAGGCATCGGGGATGACATGCCACTCAACGCGGTCGAGGTTCACGCGCTTGGGGCCGGCGGTCCAGCTCGCCGTGCCCTCGGCGCGGGGCACGTAGTCGGCGAAGCGCTCGTAAACCACGCGGGAACCGGGCACGCGCTCATCGGCCTTCCAGCGGAACGGGCCGCTGCCGACCATTTCCCGGATCGGCTGGCTGGGGTCCGTGGCCGCGATCCGCTCGGGCATCATGAAGCAAACCGGCGTGCTCGGCTTGCCCAGGGCAGCAAAGAGCATTGGAAAGGGTTGCTTCAGACGGAACACGATCGTGCGGTCGTCATGCGCCTCCAGCGCGTCCGTCCGCGCCATCAGCACCTGGCCGAGTGAATCCCGCGCCGCCCAGCGGCGGATGGAGGCGACGCAGTCCTTCGCGGTCACCGCAGGGCCATCATGCCACTTCAGCCCGGTGCGCAACGTGATGGAGACGCGCTTTCCGTCGTCCTCCACCTTATGGCCCTCGGCCATCTGCGGCTGCGGGTTGAAGTCCTCGTCAAAGCCGTAAAGCGTGTCCCAGATCGCGTAGCCGTGGTGGCGCGAGACATAGGCGGTGGTGATGATCGGGTCCGTCACCGCCACATCGGACTGGGGAATAAACTTGAGCACGCGCGCGCCGGCGGGCTGCGCCAGGGCCGGGCGGGCCAGGCCGAGCGGACCGGCGCCCGCCAGGGCAAGGCCGGCGCCGCCGGTGAGGAATCGACGACGATCCGTGGACATGCGCTCTATCGTTCCTTCCGGGTGGGGACAGGGGGCAGAGGCAAGCCCAGCCGGGCCGCCCGCGCAAGCCCCGCCCTTCACGACCCTTCCACGAGCGGCTACTGAGGCCGCAATGCCCGTCGCGATCCCCCGCGAAGCGGCGCCCGCGCCGCCGCGCCGCGCCATGCTCGCCCAGTTCCTCCGCTTCGGGGCGACGGGCACGCTCGGCTTCGTGGTGGATACGGTCGTGCTCTACGCCGCCATCGCGGCGGGCGCCGGGCTCTATGGCGGCCGCTGCCTCTCCTACCTCGCTGCGGCAACCACCACCTGGGCCGTCAACCGCGCCTGGACCTTCCGCGAGGCCGGGCAGCCGGTCGGGAGGGCCGGCATGGGGCGCCAATGGGCCCTGTTCCTGCTGGTCAACCTGGCCGGCTTCGCCGTGAACTACGGGACCTACGCCTTTCTCGTATCGCGGGTGTCGGTCGCCGCTGCCCACCCGGTCGTCGCCGTCGCCGCAGGGGCGCTCGCCGGCATGACCGGCAACTTCTTCCTCTCCCGCCGGCTCGTATTCAGAAGCCCATGATGCAGACCGAGGTTGCCGTCCTCATTCCCTGCCATAACGAGGAGGTGGCGATCGCCGGCGTGGTGGCGGGCTTCCGGGCCGCCCTTCCGGGCGCCACCGTCTATGTCTACGACAACAACTCGAGCGACGGCACGCGGGCAAACGCCGCCGCGGCCGGCGCCGTGGTCCGCACCGAGCCGCTGCAGGGCAAGGGCAATGTCGTCCGCCGGATGTTCGCGGATGTTGAGGCTGACGCCTACCTGCTGGTCGACGGCGATGGCACCTATAACGCCGCGGATGCCCCGGCCATGCTCCGCGCCCTGCTAGAGGACCGGCTGGACATGGTGACCGGCGTCCGGGTCACCGACGCCCAGGCTGCCTATCGTCCTGGCCACCGCCTGGGCAATCAGCTGCTCACCGGGGTGGTTCGCCGGGTTTTCGGCAATCGGGTGACGGACATGCTCTCCGGCTACCGCTGCTTTTCCCGCCGCTTCGTGAAATCCTTCCCCGCCCTCGCCCGAGGCTTCGAGACCGAGACGGAGTTCACCGTCCACGCCCTGGAGCTGCGGATGCCGATGGGCGAGATCCGCACGGCCTATGCCGAGCGCCCACCTGGCTCCACCTCCAAGCTCCGGACCTACCACGACGGCTACCGCATCCTGCGAATGATCCTCGCCCTGGTGCAGCGGGAGAGGCCGCGGCTCTTCTTCGGCATCGCCTCCCTCGTGCTGGCCCTCGCCAGTGCCGCCTTCTTCGCCCCGGTTCTGGAGACCTTCCTCGCGACCGGGCTCGTGCCGCGGCTTCCCACCTTCATCGGCTCGGTAATGCTGATGATGCTCGCCTTCCTTGCCCTGGCTTGCGGACTTATCCTGGACACTGTTACGCGGGGACGGACTGAGGCGAAGCGCATCGCGTATCTCGCGCAGCCCGCCCCGAAGCCGGCAGAGACGACCTACCGCCCGAGCTGAAAGATTCAATTCATTTTTCGTTCTCCGATTCATGTTAACTGGACCCCCGAGTGCACGCCCTGGTAGTATCGAGCCGGCGTGTCGGGGGAGCTTTATAGAATGCCCGTACCTGGGCCGCGGGCGGATGCCCTACAGAGCGCACTCGCTGCATGCCGGTCGCAGTTCGGCGCGGTGGGGCTGTTCAGCCTTGTGGTGAACCTGCTGCAGCTCACTGTGTCGCTTTACATGATGCAGGTCTTCGACCGAGTCCTCGCGACCCGCAGCATCGACACCCTTCTCTGGCTTACCCTCGTCGCTATTGCCGCCATCGGGTTGCTCGCGCTGCTCGAGGGCGTGCGGTCCCAGATCATGCAGCGGGTCGCCATTTGGCTGGAGAACCGCGTGGCCCCCGAGGGCTTCGCCCGGGCGCTCGAAGCCACCCTGCGCAACCGTCCCTACCGCATGGAGGCCCTCCGCGATCTCGGCACCTGCCGCGCCTGGCTCTCGGGCCCGGGCGCGCTCGCGATCTATGACGTACCCTGGGTGCCGATCTACCTAGGCGTGATCTACCTGCTGCATCCCCTCCTGTTCCTTATTGCCACGGGCGGGGCGGTGATCCTGTTCGGCTTGGCGTTGACCACCGAGCTCGCCACCTCCGGCCCGCTCCGGCGCGCCAACCTCTCCACCATGGCCTCTCAAAAGCGGGCCGACGCCATAGCCCGTAACGCGGAGGCCGCGGACGCGATGGGCATGGTGCCCGCCCTTCTCCGCCTCTGGGGCAATGGCGTCGCCGAGGCGGCGCCCCTGCAGCAGCGCGCGGCGGACCGCGCGGCCGTGCTCTCGGCCACTACCAAGTTCGTCCGCCTCGCTGTGCAGATCGCCGTTCTTGGCGTGGGCGCCTGGCTGACCCTGAACCAGCAGATGACCTCGGGCGCCGCCATCGCCGGCTCCATCATCATGGGCCGTGCGCTGGCACCGGTGGAGCAACTGATTGGCGGCTGGAAGGGGCTGGTGCAGGTGCGCCAGTCCTATCGCCGGCTGCGGCTCTTCCTCGGCCAGGCCCGCCTCCGTCCCGAGGCTGAGCCCCTCCCCGCCCCGCGCGGCCGGCTCACCGCCGAACGCCTCACCTGGGCGCCGCCCGGCCAGCCGAGTGCCGTTATCAAGGGCGTGACCTTCGCGCTCGAGCCGGGTGAGAGCCTGGGCATCATCGGCCCGTCGGGCTCGGGTAAGACCACCCTGCTGCGTCTGCTGGTCGGCACTCTTGCACCAGTCAGCGGCAGCGCGAGGCTGGACGGGGCGGATCTTGCCCTCTGGCCCCGCGAGGATCTCGGCCGCCATATCGGCTACCTGCCTCAGGATGTGGAGCTGTTCGAGGGCAGCGTGTTCCGTAACATCGCCCGCCTCCAGCCCGAGGCCCCGCCAGAGGCCGTGCACCGCGCGGCCGGGCTCGCCGGCTGCCACGAGGCGGTGCTTCGACTCCCTCAGGGCTACGAGACCGAGGTGGCCGAGGGCTCGCTCTCCGGTGGCCAGCGCCAGATGGTCGGTCTCGCACGCGCACTCTACGGCGACCCGCGGTTGGTCATCCTCGACGAGCCCGACAGCAGCCTCGACGGTGATGCGGAAGCCCGTTTTCTCGAAGGGCTGTCCGGTCTGAAGGCGATCGGAGCCACCGTCGTCCTCGTCAGCCATCGCCCCTCCCTCATCCGCGGCGTGGACAAGGTGTTGGTGATGCGTGACGGCGCGGCCGAGCTGTTCGGGCCGCGTGCCGAGGTTCTGGCCCGCCTCTCCGCCCGTCCGATCCCGCCCCAGGCCCTCCCGCCGCAGCCGGGCCAGCCCACCCTGCCCCAGCCGCCCACGCAGCCAGCGGGGCAGTCCCCCAAGAACCTGCCGGGAGTCGCCGCATGAGCCTCGCGACCCTATCCCCCACAGGGACGGACCTCGTGCCGTCCCGCACCCCGCCTGTCTTGCTCCCCGTGCTCGACCGGCCGCGGCCGCGCACCCGCGGGCCACTGCTGCTCGGTGCCGCGGCCCTGCTCGTCTTCGTCGGTGGCTTCGGCGCCTTCTCGGTCCTCGTTCCGCTCAGCGAGGCCGCCATCGCGCCCGGTACCATCAAGGCCGAAGGCAGCCGTCGCAGCATCGCCCATCTCGAGGGCGGTATTGTTCGCGACATCCTGGTGCGAGACGGCGATCAGGTGCGCGCCGGCCAGCCCCTGCTCCGCCTCGACGACGTCCAGGCCATGACGGGCCAGGAGGCGGCGCGGGCACAGCGTTGGGCCCTCATTGCCCAGGACAGCCGCATCGCCGCCGAGATTGCCTTGGCTCCCGCCATCGCCTTCCCGCCGGACCTCATCGCCTCCGACGATCCGCGCGCCCGAGAGGCGATGGACGGCCAGCGCGTGCTCTTCGCCTCGCGCCAGGCAAGCCTGCGCAGCCAGCTTCAGGTGCTCGAGCAGCGCATCCTGCAGTACCAGTCCCAGGGTGCCTCCGCCGAGGCGCAGATCGGCAGCCAGCGCCGCCAGCTTGCCCTGCTCCGGCGCGAGGAGGCGGATGTGCAGACCCTTGTCCGTCAGGGGCTGGAGCGCTTCCCGCGTCTGCTTGCCCTTCAGCGCCAGGTCGCCTCCGCTGAAGGCACCATTGCCGACCTCCTCGCGCAGATCGAGCGCGCCCGCGCCCAGGTGGCCGAGGCCGAGTTCCAGATCCGGCAGGTAACGGACCAGCGCCTGCAGGAAGCCTCGACCGAGGGTCGCGAAGTCCGCTCCAAGCTGAACGAGGCAGAGGAGCGGCTACGGGCCGCGAGCGACGTCTCCGCCCGCCGCGAGATCCTCGCGCCC
Source organism: Roseomonas sp. WA12 (assembly GCF_054165765.1). NCBI lineage: Bacteria > Pseudomonadati > Pseudomonadota > Alphaproteobacteria > Acetobacterales > Roseomonadaceae > Roseomonas > Roseomonas sp. WA12. The sequence continues at coordinate 1,620,984 of NZ_CM135108.1, forward strand.
GAGGACGGCACGGTGCTCAACGCCCGCTTCTTCAATCCGGGCGCGGTGGTGCGGGCCGGCGAGCCGGTGATGGAGCTGGTTCCGGCGCGAGACAAGCTCATCGCCGAGGTCCGTGTGGCCCCGACCGATATCGACTCCGTCCATCCCGGCTTGCAGGCCGAGATCCGCCTGCCCGCTTACAAACAGCGCGTCGTTCCCTTCCTTAACGGCGAGGTGACGGTTGTCGCCGGCGACGTGACGACCGAGGAGCGGACCGGGCACGAGTATTACCGGGTGCGCGTCACCATCGACGAGGGCCAGTTGGCCCGGCTGGAGAACGTCACCCTGCGCGCCGGCATGCCCGTGGAGGCGCAGATCCAGGTCGGCGAGCGCTCCTTCCTGCGCTACATGATCCAGCCGCTCATCGACAGCTTCCACCGCGCCTTCCGCGAGCAGTAGGACCACCCATGGCTGAAATCCCCACCTTCTTCGCCGATGGCGTCCTCGAAGCCACTGTTCGCCACGGTGTCGCTCGGCTGAAGCTTGCCGTGCAGGACGGCAGCGGCACGCCGGCCGCGACCGGCCTGCTGGTCGTGCCTCTGGCGCAGCTCCCGGCTTTCGCCGGCACCCTGACCCGTCTTCTAAGCGAGGTGGAGGCCCGAGCGCGTGAGGCGCAGGCGCCAAGGCCGGGCGCCCCGGCCGCTACCCAGGCCGCGGCAGCCCCGGCGGACCCCGGCGAGCTTCCTGCCGCCTTCCGCTTCCAGGGCTGAACTCCGCCTTTCGTTCCACCGCCCCGATAACCTGGGGCAGCGGCTCGGTTGCCAAGATCTGCATCTGGCCATGCGGGCCGCCCGGCGCGATCCTTGGCGAATGAAGCGTCAACTCACCCTCCTGCTCATGCTGCTCGCGCCCGGCCTCGCTGCCGGGCAGCCTGCCGCACAATGGGCCGCCGCCCAGGGTCCGGCGCCAGGACCGGCCCGAAGCGTCGGAGGTACCTCACTCGGCTGTATTGCCGGTGCGGAGATGCTCCCAACCGAAGGGCCGGGCTGGCAGGCCGTGCGGCTCTCGCGGAACCGCAACTGGGGCCACCCTGTGCTGATCACCGCGGTTCGTGAGCTCGCAGGCCGTGCGCGACGTTCCGGCTTGCCCGATCTCTGGATTGGCGATCTCGGCCAGCCCCGAGGCGGTCCCCTGCCCTTCGGACATGCCAGCCATCAGATTGGGCTGGATGCCGATATTTGGCTGGACCTCTCCCCGAAGCCGCTCGTCCCGGCACGGGCGCGGGAGACCCTTCCGGAGCGCTCGCTCGTCCTTCCCGATGAGTCCGCCGTGGACCCACACCTTTTCACTGAGGCCCACGCACGGCTGATCCGCATGGCCGCGGAACTGCCCGGCATTGACCGTGTCTTCATCAACCACGGCATCAAGCGCAGCCTCTGTGCCACCCATGCCGGCGAGCCCTGGATGCGCTTCGTCCGTCCCTGGCGCGGGCATGACAGCCATTTGCATATCCGCCTCCGCTGCCCGCCGGGCAGCCCGGAATGTCGTGACCAGCCTCCCGCCCCCGCAGGCGACGGCTGCGATGCGGGCCTGGCGTGGTGGCTGAGCCCAGAGGCCCGGCAGCCGCATCGCGGGGGTCCACCCGGCCCGCCGCCCCGTATGCCAGCAGCCTGCGTAGGGATACTTGGAACGCGGTGATCCGGAGTTCGCATTCAGCTTGCGAAGCTCGCCTTAGCCGTTTGCTCCTGCAGCAATTTATCGGGTGCAGTTCACCCTTGTGCATCAACTCCAGACGCGAAACGCATCCGCGATGCGGCGCATACCTTCCGGCGCGACAAGGATGACGTCGAACCGCACACCAGCTGTGCCATGGCCGGGATTGCCTGCCATCCAGACTTCAGCTGCCGCCATGATCCGCGCGGCCTGCCGGGGCGAGACGGAAAAGGCCGCTTCGGTCAGGGTCGCCCGAGCTTTCACCTCGACAAACGCCAGCAGACCTGATCGCTCGGCCACGAGGTCCAGCTCACCGGAGGGCGTCCGAACGCGGCGCGCCAGCACGGTCCAACCTCGCGCCTCCAGCGCTTCGGCGGCACGGCTCTCGGCATCCACACCGCGGCGCTCTGCCGCGCGACGGGCCGCCTCCTTGGCTTGCGGGTCCATGCTGGCAGGATAGCCCGCGAATCTCCGGAGTCGGCCATGCGTCCGATCGTCGCCGCCCTCCTCGTGCTTCTATTTCCCAACTTCGCCCGGGCCGCCGATCCGGTCCAGCGACAGATGGTGGCCGCGGCCCATCCGCTTGCAGCCGAGGCCGGATTGGAGGTGCTGCGACGTGGCGGGGCGGCGGTGGACGCTGCGGTTGCAGTGCAGGCGGTGCTCACCTTGGTCGAGCCGCAGTCGAGTGGTATCGGCGGCGGCGCCCTGCTGCTTCATTGGGATGCATCGACCCGGGCCGCCACTGCATTCGATGGCCGCGAGACCGCGCCTGCCGGGGCCCGCCCTGATCTCTTCCTACGCCCCGATGGCACACCCCTGCCCTTCTATGATGCCGTGATTTCCGGCCGCAGCGTCGGCGTGCCCGGGGCGGTGGCGATGCTGGAAATGGCGCATCGCCGCCATGGCAAGCTGCCCTGGGATTCGCTTTGGCAGCGGGCGATCGAGCTGGCGGAGGGCGGTTTTGCTGTCTCTCCCAGATTGGCTGAGGCGATCGCCACGGACAGCACCCGCCTCGCCCGCCACTCCTCGACCCGCGAGCTGTTCCTGCGCGGCGGCAATCGCCCGCTGCTGGCCGGCGAGCGACTACGCAACCCGGCCCTGGCCGAGACCTTTCGGCTGATCGCGTCTCAGGGCGCGGCAGGGCTGCTTCGCGGGCCCGTAGCCGCAGCAATTGCCACCGCCGTCCGCGGCCATGGTGAGGGCGGGTTGATGACGGTGGACGATCTTGCCGCCTATGCGCCGAAGGAGCGGCAGCCGCTCTGCCAGCCTTACCGCACCTACCGTATCTGCGGATTCCCGCCGCCCTCCTCGGGCGGGGTGGCAGTTGGGCAAATCCTGGGCGTGCTCGAGCATTTCGACCTGCCCCGCCTGTCCCCTCGCGGACCCGAGGCAGCACATCTGCTCGCTGAGGCCGGGCGCCTCGCCTTCGCCGACCGGGCGCAGTACCTGGCGGATTCCGATTTCGTGCCGGTTCCCCTGCGCGGCCTGCTGGACCCGGCCTACCTCACCGTGCGCGCCCAGCTCGTCTCGCTCGCGCGTGCCGTCCCGGAACCTCAGGCCGGTAATCCGCGCTGGCGAGAGACGTCGCTACAGGCGCCCATGGCGGTGGCAGTGGAGAACGGGACCAGCCACGTCTCGATCGTAGACGCCGCCGGCAACGCGGTCTCGATGACCACGACGGTAGAGGACGCCTTTGGTGCGAGGCTTCTGGTCAGCGGATTCATCCTGAACAACCAGCTGACCGATTTCTCCTTTCGCCCGGACCAGGAAGGGCGACCCATCGCGAACCGGGTGCAGGGCGGCAAACGGCCGCGCTCGTCTATGTCGCCGAGCCTTGTCCTCGATGCTGAGGGCAAGCTTCTCGCCGTCATCGGCTCGCCTGGCGGCTCACGCATCATCGGCTATGTCGCGCAGGCGCTGGTGGGCATGCTGGACTGGAACCTATCCCCGCAGGAAGCGGTATCCCTGCCCCATGTCGGCACCTTGGGCGGGGCGGTGGAGCTCGAGGAAGGCACCCCAGCGGCAGAACTCGCCCCCGCCCTCCTCGCGCGCGGGCACCGGGTGGATATCCGGCCGATGACCTCGGGCCTGCAGGCCATCCGCGTTACGCCGGAGGGGCTGGCAGGCGGCGCCGACCCGCGGCGCGAGGGTGTGGCGGTCGGGGATTAGCGTCACCCCAACTCCGGGCGCCGCCATGCGCTATGCGGCTGATACCCGGAGAACGTCCATGCGCCGCATCGCCAACCGTCCCGCTCTGGCCCTTCTCGCCGCGATTGCCGTCGCAGGCCCCGCCTCGGCGGCGGACGAGACGGCGCAGATCGGGTACGTGAACACCGCACTGACCAATCTCGGCCTGACCCGAAGCCATCGCATTGTGGTGGAGCGGTTCGACGATCCGGAGGTGCGGAACGTCGCCTGCTACATCAGCCAGGCCCGCACTGGCGGCATTTCCGGCATGGTCGGCGTTGCCGAGGATCCGGCGCGCTTCGCCCTGTCCTGCTCCGCGATCGGCCCGGTCGAGATCCTGCCCGGCGCCGCTCGGGGCGAGCGCGGCGAAGTCGTGCATGAGAGCTCCACCAGCTTGTTCTTCAAGGAAACCCGCGTTCACCGCTTCGTTGACGAACAGCGCAACGCGGTGGTCTACGTGGCGTGGTCGACGAAGCTGGTCGAGGGCTCGCCGTTCAGCGCGGTGGCGGTGGTGCCGGCCGCTCGCTGACGCTTCTGGCGCTGAACTGGCCGGGCGTCGTCCCGGCCGTGGGCCGAAGCTTGATCCAGCTGATCTTGGAAGAGGAAGCGGCGTGTTCGAACGCAAGCCGGACGAGCCCATGGTCATGGTCCAGTCCGCGGACCCCGACCGCTATTTCGAGATGCTGCGCATCACCGCCCGGCCGAACCGCGCCTTCTGCCTTCGCCACGGCATCCGCTACGCCTGCATGCACGCCGTGCTGAACGGCTTCTATCCGTGGCACGCAACCTACAATCGTTTCTTCACGCTGAACCATCTAATCGGACAGGGTTACCAGGGCTGGTTCCTGCACCTGGATGCCGATGCCTATGTGCATGACCGCGGCTTCGACGTAACCGGCTACCTGGCCGAGCATGTCGACCACGCCTTCGTCTTCACGCATGGCGCCTCGGCTCAGCTCTGGGACATGAACGCAGGTCTTTTCTTCGCAAACTGCGCCCATCCCGCGACCGCACAGATCATGCAGAGATGGATGGAGCTGTACGGCACCATTTCGACCGAGCGCCTGCGGGAGGCCTCGGAATGGTCCCAGGTGCCGGATGATCAGCATCTGCTGCAGGCGAGTTTCCGGCAGCTTCCCGAGCTGACTGCCTCGATTTATTACGAGAGCAATCAGCTTTTAAACTCACCGACGGCCCGCTTCATCCGGCAGGTGCTGCGCGCGGAGGAGCGCGATCCGGCGAAGCGGCTACGGCGGATCGCAGCGGATGTGGAGCGCTCCCTGGTAACAGAGGGCATTGCCGCGCCCCCGGGCCATGCGGCGCTGCTCAGCCTCGCGCGCGGCCTTGGCCAGCCGATCCCGTCCAATGCGGTACTCGAGGCCGCGGATGCGGGACCGGAGGCGCTAGCCGAAGCGGTGACGGCGATGCTGGCCCTGGATCGGCCAAAGCCGCACCCCGCCGTTGACTGAGCTGGACTGGCAGCGTCAGGCCGCGGCGCGTTCCCCGAAGCCGTCCCGACCTTCCTCGACCGCGTGGCAGGCAACCAGCGTCTCGGGCGTCCCGCGCGCGACGATGAGGGCCGGACGCTCCGTCCGGCATCGGTCGTTCGCCAAGGGGCAGCGCGGGTTGAAAGGGCAGCCCGGGGGCGGGTTGATCGGGCTCGGCACCTCGCCGCCGACCGGCTGGCGCTCGCGCCCAACCATCTCCAGGTCCGGGATCGCCTCCATCAGCGCGCGGGTATAGGGCTGGCGGGGCGTGGTGAAGAGCGTCTCGGCCGGAGCCAGCTCCATGATGCTGCCGAGATACATCACGCCGACCCGGTCACTCACCTGGCGCACCACGGCGAGGTTGTGGCTGATGAACAGGTAGGTCAGCCCGAGATCCCGCTGCAGCCCCTTCATCAGGTTCAGGATTTGCGCCTGGACCGAGACATCGAGCGCGGAGGTCGGCTCGTCGCAGACCAAGAAGTCGGGGTTGGAGGACAGGGCGCGCGCGATCGAGATACGCTGCCGCTGGCCGCCCGAGAACTCGTGCGGGAAGCGGTTCCCGTCCGCCGGCGAGAGCCCGACCTGGCGCAGCAGGGCGCCCACCTTGTCGCGCAGCGCCGAGGCCCCTTCCGCGATCCCGAAGGCGCGGATCGGCTCTCCGATGATGTCGGCCACACGCCAGCGCGGGTTCAGGCTGGCATAGGGGTCCTGGAAGATCATCTGCATGCGCCGACGCAGCGCGGCGGATTTGCGCGCCTCGGCGAGGTCCTGCCCCTCGAACAGCGCCTGCCCGCCCGAGGGTTCATAAAGCCCGACTGCCAGCCGCGCGACGGTGGACTTGCCGCAGCCGCTCTCGCCCACCAGTGACAGCGTGGTGCCGCGCGGGATGGAGAAGGAGACGCCGTTCACCGCCCGCAATTCGCGCTTACCCTCCCGCGCGAGCAGGCGCTGGAGAAGCGGTTTGGAGACGTCGAAGGACCGGCTGAGCTCCCGCGCCTCGAAGACTGGCGCCTCGGGGTTGGCCAGGGTCGCGTCAGACATGCGCGCGCTCCCGCGGAGCGTGTATGTCGAAGAGCCAGCACGCGGCACGTGTCTCAGGCGCCGGCAGCAGCTCGGGGCGCTCGACCTTGCAGCGGTCGAAGACATGCGGGCAGCGCGGGTTGTAGGCACAGCCCGTGGGGATGGAGTTCAGGCGGGGCATGGACCCGTCGATCTGCGGCAGGAAGTCCACCTTGTGGGAGAGCGGCGGGATGGAAGCCATCAGCCCCGCCGAGTAAGGATGGGCCGCGGCCTTCACCACCGAGCGCACGGGGCCGATCTCGGCGACGCGCCCGGCATACATCACCGCCACGCGGTCGGCCGTCTCGGCGATGACGCCCATGTCGTGGGTGATGAGCATCACGGAGGTGCCCTTCTCCCGTGTCAGGCGCTTGAGCAGGGCAATGACCTGGGCCTGGATGGAGACGTCGAGCGCGGTCGTCGGCTCATCCGCCACGATTAGCTCCGGCTCGGCGCAGAGGGCGAGGGCGATGACGACGCGCTGGCGCATGCCGCCCGAGAACTGGTGCGGATAGGCCTCGATCCGCTCGGCCGCCGCCGGGATGCCGACCATCTCCAGCCAGCCGATTGCCCGCCGGCGGGCCTCGGCCTGGTCGATGTCCAAATGGGTGCGCATCGTCTCGACGAGTTGGTGGCCGACGGTGAGCAGCGGGTTCAGCGTCGTCAGCGGGTCCTGGAAGATGGCGCCGATCCGCTTGCCGCGGATGCGCCGCATCTCCCGCGCCGTCAGGTTGTCGATCCGTTGGCCGCTGAGGAGAATGGAGCCGCCGGCCACACGGCCCGGAGGCTCGAGAAGCCCGATGATCGCCGCCCCGGTCATCGACTTGCCGGCGCCGGACTCGCCGACCACGCCCAGCACCTCGCCCGGCGCGATGTCGAAGGAGACCTTGTCCAGCGCGCGCAACGTACCGCGGCGGGTCGGGAACTCGACGACGAGGTCGCGGACTTCGAGAAGGGACGCCATCAGCGCAGCCTCGGATTCAGCGCGTCGCGCAGCCAGTCGCCAAGCAGGTTGACGGAAAGTACCATCGCGACGAGGGCAAGACCCGGGAAGACGGCGATCCACCACTCCCCGCTGAACAGGAAGTCGTTGCCGATCCGGATAAGCGTGCCGAGCGACGGCTGGGTCGGCGGAACGCCAACGCCGAGAAAGGACAGCGTCGCCTCGGAGACGATTGCCAGACCCAGATTGAGCGTCGCCAGCACGAGGAGCGGCCCGAGCACATTGGGCAGCACATGGGTCAGCATGATGCGCGCCGGCGAGACGCCGATCACCCGGGCGGCCAGGACGTATTCCTTGTTCCGTTCCACCAGCGCGGAGCCCCGGACGGTTCGCGCGAAGCGCGGCCAGTCCGAAATGCCGATGGCGACGATCACCACATAGACTGCGAGCTGGTCGTGGATCTCCCGCGGCAGGGCGGCGCGGGCGACCCCATCCACCAGCAGGGCGACGAGGATGTTAGGGAAGGTGAGCTGGATATCGGCGATCCGCATCAGCACGGCATCCACCGTTCCGCCCGCATAGCCCGCCAGCAGACCGACCAGCACGCCCAGCACCAGGGCGAAAGCCGTGGCGGAGACGCCGACGAGGAGCGAGACGCGCGCGCCGTACATGATGGCCGAGAGCACGTCCCGCCCCTGGTCGTCCGTGCCCAGCGGATGCGCCAGCCCCCCCTCCTCCATAAAGGCCGGCGGATTGAAGGCGTCCATCAGGTCGAGGCTGGCGAGGTCGAAGGGGTTGTAGGGCGCGAGCATGCTCGCGCCGACCGCACCGACGATGATGATCGTCGCCACCAGGGCCGAGATGATGGCCGTGGGCGTATGGCGGAAGGACCAGAACAGGTCGCTGTCGAAGAAGCGCCCGAGGGCGGAACGCGCTGCCGCCACGGCTCAGTGCCCCCGCCCGGCACGAAGGCGCGGGTCCACGGCGTAGTAGAGGAGGTCCACCACGAGGTTGATCGTCACGAACACCGCCGAGATGAGAAGGAGATAGGCCGCCATCACCGGAATATCGGCCGAGGAGACCGACTGGATGAAGAGAAGCCCCATCCCCGGCCACTGGAACACCGTCTCCGTAACGATGGAGAAGGCGATGAGAGAGCCGAGCTGCAGGCCGACGATGGTGATGACCGGAACAAGCGTGTTCCGCAGCGCGTGGCCGAAATTGATCGCCCGGTTGCTCAGGCCCCGCGCCCTGGCGAACTTGATGTAGTCCGACCGGAGCACCTCCAGCATCTCGGACCGTACCAGCCGCATGATGAGGGTGAGCTGGAACAGGCCGAGGGTGATCGAGGGCAGCACCAGCGCCTTCCAGCCGGAGGCGGTGAGGAAGCCAGTGCTCCACCAGCCAAGCTGCACCGTGTCCCCGCGCCCGAAGCTCGGCAGCCAGCCCAGCCACACCGCAAAGACGAGGATAAGGAGGATACCGATCAGGAAGGTCGGCAGCGAAACGCCCACCAGGCTGATCGTGAGCATCGCGCGCGAGATCCAAGAGCGCGGGTAAAGGCCGGTATAGACCCCCATCGGCAGGCCGACCGTGAGAGCGATGACTGAGGCACAGAAGGCGAGCTCCAGCGTGGCCGGCGCCCTCTCCAGGATTAGGTCCGAGACGGGGCGGGACAGGCGGTAGGACAGGCCGAACTCGCCATGCAAAGCGTTGCCGACGAAGCGCAGGAACTGCACCCAGACCGGCTGATCGAGCCCCAGCGACGCGACGAGGGCGTCGCGCTGGGCCACGGTGAACTCCTGCCCGAGCATCGTGGCGATCGGGTCGCCGACGAAGGAGAACAGGGCAAAGGCGATGAGGGCCACGGCAAGCATGACCGGCACGGCCTGAAGAATGCGGGAAAGGACAAAGGCGGGCACAAGTTCCGCCTAGCGGAGCAGCGACGCGCCGTCCACCCGGGCGGCGCATTGCCAGGTTTTGATCCTCATCCATCCATCTCCCGGCTGCGTCGCTTAGCGCCCTTCAAACCCTGCACCATGCCGACCAAAGGAGACGACTACATGGCCCGCGGGCCGGTGCGCCCCTGACCTTCCTGGGTCCATTCCTTGATGATGGTGAAGGCGACCGCGAGCAGGACGGGCCCGAGGAACAGCCCGAGCAAGCCAAAGGCGAAGGCGCCACCCAGCGCGCCGAGGAGCGTGAGCAGCAGCGGCAGGTCCGCGCCACGGGCGATGAGCCAGGGCCGGATGAAGTTGTCTACCGAGGAGATGCCGAAGGCACCGTAAAGGCCCATGAAGATGCCCCAGCCCGTGCTGCCATTGGCCAGAAGCCAGATGGTGGCCGGAATCCAGACCACTGGTGCTCCAATCGGCAGGATCGAGATGACCCCCGCCAGAATGCCCAGGAGCGCCGGCTGCGGCACTCCGGATAGCCACAGCCCGAAGGCGGTCATCACCCCCTGCACCACTGCCGTGCCGAGAAGCCCGTAGATCACCCCCCGTGTCACGGCCCCGGTCAGCGCGACCAGGCGCCGCCCGCGCGCGCCCGCCACCTGTTCGGCCATCCGGTCCATCGCTGCGGCCAGGCGGGGTCCGTCCCGGTAGAAGAAGAAGGAGAGCAGGATGGCGATCAACAGCTCCGCCACGCCCGAGACGATGGAGAGCACCAGCCCCAGCGCTGTTTGCGCGACGCCGCCGGCATAGGGGCGGAGCACGCTCAGCAGATTACCGACGCCGAGGTCGATGGCCCCCAAACGGTCCCCGATATAGGGCCCGACAATGGGCAGCCGGCCGATCATCCCCAGCAGTGCCGGCAGCCCATCCGACAGGAAGCCCTGGATGGCGTTGCGGAATCCCTCAACCTCCTCGCGATTGGTGGGCGCGGCTATCGCGAGCGGCAGGCCGATGACGAGCATCATTGCCACCACCATCACCGCCGCCGCCCAGCCCGGCCGCAGGTTCCCGCGGTCCGTCAGGAAGCGGTAGGCGGGCCAGGTGGTGAAGGCCAGGATCACTGCCCAGAGCAGCGCCGAGAGGAAGGGTCGCAGCACCAGAAAGCATCCGGCGAGCAGCGCCACCAGCGCTGTGACGCCGAGGAGGCGCGTGAGGAACTGCTTATCGTCGGACATAGGGTCTCCCGGTCGCGATGCGGTCGCCCCGGCCCGGCGATGGAAGGCCGTGGTCCTGCCCGGGGCTGTCGTTGCGCAGGGCGCACGCGGCGTTATCGCCTGCCCAGGCCTCGCCGCCAACGGCAACCGGCGAAGCTCAGAGCGGCCTGGTTTTGGGCGAAGGGCCGAATCGCGCTACTGTCTGACGCAGATGGCCGCCGGCGCAACGCTCCCGGGACAACGGGGGCCGGGAGGGGTCCGCATGCCGCGCTTCGCCGCCAATGTCTCAATGATGTTCAACGAAGTGCCCTTTCTCGAGCGCTTCGGCCGCGCCCGCGACGCCGGCTTCGAGGCCGTGGAATTTCTCTTCCCCTACGAGCATCCCGCGGCAGAGATCCGCGCCCGGCTGGACGATGCCGGTCTTCCCGTCGTGCTGTTCAACGCTGCGCCTGGCGATTGGGAGCGTGGCGAGAAGGGCTTGGCCGCGATGCCCGGGCGAGAGGCGGAGTTCCGGGACGCGATCGGCCGCGCGCTCGACTATGCCGGGCTACTGGGCTGCCCGCGGCTGCATGTGATGTCCGGCCTGGCCCCGGCGGGCGTCCCGCGGGACCGGCTGATGGCTACACTTGCCACCAACCTGATCTGGGCCGCTGAGCGCTGCGCCGTTCAAGGGGTGAAGCCGGTGATCGAGCCCATCAACCATCGAGACATGCCCGGCTACGTCCTCAACACCACAGCCGAGGCTGCCGCGCTGGTGGAGGCGATCGGGCCCGGGCGGGTCGGCTTGCAATTCGACCTTTATCATACGCAGGTGACGGAGGGGGACATCACCCGTCGCTTCGAAGCCCTGCTCCCCTTGATTGATCACGCCCAAGTCGCCGACACGCCCGGCCGGCACGAGCCTGGCACGGGCGAAGTCAATTGGCCCTATGTGTTCGACCGTCTCGACGCCGTGGGCTATGGCGGCTGGATCGGTTGCGAGTACCGCCCTGCCGGAGGCACGGAGGACGGGCTCGGCTGGTTCGCGCCTTACCGCCCCGGCAGCCGGATTTGAATGAGGATACCACGCGCATGAAGATCGGATTCATCGGCCTCGGCATCATGGGCCGGCCCATGGCGCTCAACCTGGCGAAGGCGGGACACCAGCTGCTCGTGCCCGAACGCGCCAGCCTGACGGACGAGATCCGCTCCGCCGCCCAGGTCCTGCCCTCCCCCGCCGAGGTGGCCGGGCTGGCCGAGGTGGTGATCCTTATCCTCCCTGATACGCCTGACGTGGATGCCGTGCTGTTCGGTGAGGGCGGCGTCGCCGCAGCGCTGAAGCCTGGAACACTGGTGATCGACATGTCGTCGATCAGCCCGACCGCCACCAAGGACTTTGCCGCCCGGGTCAACGCTGCCGGCTGCGACTACCTGGATGCGCCGGTATCCGGCGGCGAGGTCGGTGCACGGAATGCCGCGTTGACCATCATGGTGGGCGGCCCGCAGGCGGCCTTCGACCGCGCACTGCCGCTGTTCCAGGCGATGGGGAAGAACATCACCCTCGTCGGCGGCAACGGCGCCGGGCAGACCACGAAGGTGGCGAACCAGATCATCGTTGCGCTCAACATCGCAGCGGTCTCTGAGGCGCTGGTCTTCGCCAGCAAGGCCGGAGCGGACCCCGCCAAGGTACGCGAGGCGCTGATGGGTGGATTCGCTTCCTCCCGCATCCTGGAGGTGCATGCCGAGCGCATGATCAAGCGCACCTTCAACCCGGGCTTTCGCATCGCCCTGCATCAGAAGGACCTCAACCTTGCGTTGCAGTCCGCACGGGAACTGGGCGTCTCGCTGCCGCACACCGCATCGGCGCAGCAGCTCTTTTCAGCCGTTTCCGCCGCAGGCGGCGGGCAGCAGGACCACTCTGCGTTGATCCAGGCTATTGAGCGTCTAGCCTCGCACGAGATTGGATAGGCAACAGTGAGCTCTCGTGCCCGCAGCTTTTGTAAGGATAAGGTGCTATCCACATTGCAGTCGCGGACGGGAGAGCGCATTTTGGGCCACGAGTCCACCACGGTGAGATGGCGCTGTCTGAGCGCGAGACCGAGGATGACAAGCGGTTGAGCGAGGAACCTGCCATGCGGTTCGCCGATATTGGCCAGCAGCTGCGGGCGTACCGCCTCGAATCTGGCCTGAGGGCTGAGGAGATCGCGGCGCGCCTCGGCGTGTCGCGTGCGGCCCTGTACCGATACGAGAAGGGCGAGGTCATCAAGCTGGACACGATCCGGCGCCTGGCCGAACTGCTGAAGATCTCACCGCTGTCCTTGCTGGGCATCGGTGTCGAGTACTTCTCCCGCCCGCTCGCTCTGCAGGAGCGGCTGCGCCAGGTGGAGGAGGATGCCGAGAAGGTTCTCCAGCTCGGCGGTTCCCTCTGCACCCTCGTTACCACGGAAGGCTATGACTCCGCCGTTGCCGAGGCTCTGGCCGAGGCAGCGGAGGCTGCGCCCGAACGGGTCGCCTTCCACGCCGCGGCCGAGCAGGCTCTTGGCCTCCTCTCCGCACGCAAGCGCATCTACCAGATGCGCCGTCCCTCCATCATTGCCATGGTCAGCGAGGGCGCGCTCCGCTCCTTCCTGGTGGACGGCGTCGCACCCGGCCTGGCGCTCTCGGATCGCATGCGCCACCGCTGCCGCGTCGCCGCTCGTGCGGAGGTCGAGAACGTCGCCGCGCTGATGGAGAGTGTGCCGATGGGGTTGCAGATCGGCCTTCTCACGGCGTCGGAGCCGACCGGTGCCTTCGTCGTCCTTCGGGCTCGGGACCGCGCGCATCTCTGCGCCAACCCGTTCAATCCGGATTCGCCGCCGCTCGGCGCTATCGGGGTCGGCACCATTACCGCGGCGGACGAGGCGGTGGGGATCCATCAGCGCGTGGCAGAATCCGCCTGGCGCGAGGCGCGCAAGGGTGCTGAGGGTGCTGCACGGGTCCGCCTCCTCCTCGCCGAAACCCGGCTTCACTGAGCGGCGCTCACGCGCCGAGGTCGAGATAGGCCTCGCGTATGTCCGGGTCCTCGGTCCGCCGCGTGGCGAAGCCGATGGCGCGAACGAATCGTAGCATCGGTGCATTTTCCGCCAGCACCTGGCCGGACATGCGGCGCAGTCCCTGCCCCCGGCCCCAGTCGATCAGCCGGCCCATCAGGTGGCGCGCCAGCCCGCCCCGCTTCCAGCCGGCGTCCACAAGGATGGCAAACTCGCCTCCGCCGTCGCCATCCATCACCAGCCGCGCAGTCCCGGCGATGACGTCGCCGTCGAGCGCAGCAAAGGCCATCTCACGGTCATAATCGATCTGCGTCAGCCGCACGACCTGTGCCGGCGGCAGTTCCCGCAGCCGGTTGAAGAAGCGATATCGGATGTCCTCCGGCGAGACCCGGCGGACAAAGGCTGCGATCTCGGCGGCATCTTCCGGCCGGATGGGCCGCACCAGCACCTCTCGCCCGTCGCGCGCTGCGAACACCCGCGCCAGCCCTGCGGGATAGGGCGGGATGGCCAGGAACCCGGCTTCCCCGGGCGGGCGAAGCAGCAGGTCGGCATCCAGCGCGACCAGTCCGTCCGGCGCGGCGCGCAGCGGGTTGATCGTGGCAGCCGCTATCTCAGGGAAGTCCACCGCAAGCTGCGAGAGCCGCACGAGCGCCTCAGCCAATCCGTCGCGCGGCACGGCGGGATGGTCGCGCCAGCCGTCCAGCAGCCGAGAAACGCGCGTGCGGCCAATCATCGAGAGGGCAAGCACGCGGTTCAGTGGCGGGAGATCGTGCGACTCGTCGGCCTCCAGCCCTGCCGCCGTGCCACCGCGGCCGAAGCCGATCCAGGGCCCGAACATCGGGTCATCATCCAGCCGCAGGCGGAACTCGCGGCCAGGCGCCGCCTGGCGCTGCACCATCCAACCGCGCGGCCGCAGGCCGGGGCGGGTCGCATCCAGCCGCGATGCCATCGTCGCTGCCGCAGCGCGAAGCGCAGGCGCGTCGGCAATGCCGAGGGTGACGGCGCCCAGCTCCGTCTTGGCCGGCAAAGCGTCGCTCAACACCTTCAGCACCACGGGCCAGCCGATCGCCCCAGCAGCCGCCACCGCCTCTTCCACGCTCGCCGCCACGCGATGCTGCACTACGGGAAAGCCATAGGCCAAGAGCACGTCCAGCGCCTCCGCCTCGTCCATCCGGTCCCGCCTGACTGCGCGCAGCCCGGCGAAGGCCGCGGCGACCCTCGCGCGGTCGGGCGTGACTTCCAGCACTTCGGCTGGGGGCAGTTCCGCGGCCGTGGCGCGGTTGCGGCGGTCCTGTGCCAGGTGCAAGGCGCCGCGCACGGCGGCCTCAGGGGTGGCGAAGACGGCGACGCCACGCGCGGCCAGTTCCCGCCGCTGCGGCCCGCCGGTCGCGACACCCAGCCAAGCCGCCAGCACCGGAGCCGCACGCCCGCCGCGGCCAGAAGCGGAGGCGGCGGCGGCCAGAGCATCGGCCGCCAGGGCCGGGTCTTCCTCCGGCGCTGGGGCGTGAATGGCAACGACGGAATCCACCTCAGCCACCGCCGAGAGGAGAGCTGCCGCCTCCCCCAGCCGGTGTCCATGGCCCATGGGCAGAGCGAGCGGATTGTCCCCGGCCAGCCCACCGGGCAGGGCGAGGTCGAGCATTGCGCGGGCCTCGGGCGAGATGACGGCCAGCCGCGCCCCGCCACGCAACGCTGCATCGGCGGCCATCTGCCCGGGGCCAAGCCCATTGGCGACGACGGCAATGCGGTCACCGCGTGTGCCGTCGGCGCCCGGTCGCGGCGAGGGCTTCACCCTTGCCAGCGTCTCGGCCGCTGAAAGCAGGTCCTCCAGCCCCTGCACCCGCAGTACACCAGCGCGGCGGAGGGCCGCACCCATCACGGCATCCGCCACATCACGTCCTGCATGGCCGGGACGCTGGGCGACCACCGGTCGGGTGCGGGCGGCCGCACGGGCCGAGGAGATGAAACGGCGGCGATCCTTGATCCGGCGCAGGTCAAGAAGGATGGCGCCCGTCGTCGCGTCGCGCGCCAGCCAGTCCAATCCGCCGGCGAAGCCGTAATCCGCATTGGTGCCGATCCCGGCAATCAGCGTGAAGCCAACCGCTTCGCCCTCCGCCCAGTCGATCACGGCGCGTGCCAGCGCAGAGGACTGGCAGAGCAAGGCAAGGCGCCCGGGACGCGGCGCGATGTGGGACAGCGAAGCGTTCAGCCCCAGTGGCGGGATGCACAGGCCGAAGCTGCGGTCCCCCAACACGCGCACGCCGGTACGGGCGCAAATGGCGGCCAGACCTGGCGCCGGTCCGGGCACCACGGCCGCAAAGCATCCATGCGCGGCGAGCGCTTCCATCGCGCCCTCGATTGCCTCAGGCGCGAGGGAGAGGATGGCGAGGTCGGGCGGGGCCGGGAGCGCTGCGAGGTCATCGGCGTGGTCCATGCCCGGCCAAGCATGCCCGACTGCGTGAAGCGCGCCCTTGTACCCGCCCGCCGCCAGGTTCCGCGCAAGGATGGCGGAGGTGGTGATCTCGGGCGCCGCCAGCAGCGCCACCCGGCGGGGCGCGAAGAGCGCCGTGTCCCGGAAGCCGCCTGCCAGCCCGTGGCCGGAGATGGAGACCGGGAGCGCCACTAGGTGGTGCCCTCAGTCCGCCGAGAGCGCGCGCTTGGCGGTCTCGGCCAGGAAGCCGCTGGCGGTAGGCAGCACGCGGTCGTCGAAGTCGTAGTTCGGGTTGTGCAGCTCGCGCCCGCCATCGGTCGGGCCGTTGCCGATCCAGACGAAGGCTCCCGGCACGTTCTGCAGGAACACGGAGAAGTCCTCGCCCGTCATCGCGGCCGGCAGGTCGCGGCGCACCGGGGCGACGACGCCCGCGGCCTCAGCGGCGAGGTCGCGCTCGGCCGGATGATTGGTCGTCGCGTCCACGCCCCCGAGCACCGAGGCAGTGGCCTTGAGCTGGAAGGTCTCGGACAGGCCGCGGGCGATCCGGTGCAGCCCGTCCTCGATCAGCTGCCCGGTTGCCGCGTGCAGGAAGCGCATCGAGCCTTTGATGACCACCTTGCCCGCGATCTGGTTCCAGGCCTCACCGCCCTCGATCGTGGTTAGGCTGACAACGGCGGAGTCGAGCGGGTCGAGGTTGCGGGAGACGATAGACTGGCAGGCGATGATGGCGTGGCCGGCGGCGACGATCGGGTCATGGGTCAGGTGCGGCAGCGCGGCGTGCCCGGCATGGCCCTCGATCTCGATGAGGAAGCGGCGGCCGGCGGCCATGACCGGGCCGTCATGCACGGCAATGGTGCCGACAGGCAGGCCGGGCCAGTTGTGCCAGCCGAAGATGCGGTCCATCGGGAAGCGCTGGAACAGGCCATCATCGACCATCGCACGGGCGCCCCCTCCCCCCTCCTCGGCCGGCTGGAAAACAAGGCGGACGGTGCCGGTCCAGCTCTCGTCGCGCAGGAGGAGAGCGGCGGCGCCGAGCAGGGCGGTGGTGTGCCCGTCATGTCCGCAAGCATGCATCACGCCGGGCACGGTGCTCCGATAGGGAAGCTCGGCGCTCGCCTCCTGGATGGGCAGTGCGTCCATATCGGCGCGAAGGCCGACACTGCGATTGCCGCCGCCACGGCGGATCGTGGCGACCACTCCATGGCCGCCGATGCCGGTTTCGATCTCGGTTACGCCGAGTTCACGCAAACGTTGGGCGACGAAATCGGCCGTAGGCCCTTCTTCCATCGTGACGCCCGGGTTCGCGTGCAGGTGCCGGCGCCAGCGCGTGAGTGTCTCGGAGAGATCTTGGTCCATGGGTTGAGGAGTTAGCCCTTCCATTGCCTTCCCTCCACCCCGGACTTGCGCTCCTCGCCCTTCTGTCGGCCGGAATCCTTTGTGCCCCCGCCGAGGCCCAGGCGCCGGCGCCTGGAAGTGAGGAGCCGCGCCCTGCCGGGGCGACTGAGGCCGATGATGCTGACGGGCCGGTGCGCACTTATGCCGTGACCTTCACCTCGACCGGGGATGGCCAGCTGAACACGGCCATGGAGGGTGTCTCCGTGCTGAGGCGCCTGCGGGCCAGCGTGCCGACCAGCGCCGAGGGCTTGGTGGCGCGCGCCCTGCAGGACCTTGGGAATCTTCGCACCGCGTTGCGCTCTGAGGGCTACTATGCCGGCACGCCGCGGATCACCCTGGCGGGCGAGGCGCCTGATGCGGCCGGTCTGGCAGCGCGCCTGCAGGCGCGCGGGCCAGATCCGATTCCAGTTATCATCGAGGCGGAGACCGGGCCGCTCTACCGCATTTCCACGGCGACGCTGCGTCCCTCCGTGGTCGACGAGGACATTGCAGGCGCTGGCGAGGTGGCCGGGCTCGGCCCCGGGGACCCGGCCCGCGCGGCTGCGGTGAACAGCACCCAGGAAACGCTCCTGACGCGGCTGCGGGAAGCGGGCCACCCCTTCGCAAGCGTGCCCCGCCGCGAGATCACGGTGGACCACGACGCCCATTCGATGGAGGTGGTCTATCTCGTCCAGCCCGGGCCTCGGGCCCGCTTCGCCCAGCCGGTGGTGGAGGGGTCGGAGAACGTCGATCCCGAGCTGCTGCGGCGGGCGTCCGGCGTGCTGGCCGGTGAGAACTACGACCCGCGCGAGCTGGACCGGGTCAGGCGGGACGTGCTGGCGCTCGGCGTCTTCGGCACCGTCCGCGCACGCACGGGGGAGCGTTTGGACCCGGATGGACGGCTCCCCGTCACCTTCCTCGTCGCCGAGCGGCCTTTCCGGGCCATCGGGGCCACCGCCGCTTATGAGACCCGCTATGGCCCGACCGTGCGCGCTTATTGGGAGCATCGGAACCTGTTCGGCGCCGCCGAGCGACTGCGGGTCGAGGGCGAGGTGTCCCGCACCACCCAGCGCGGCGTCAGCGACACGGGCTACCGCCTCTCGGCGAACCTGCGCCAGCCCTGGTTCGCCGGGCTGAACGCCACGGCCGTGAGTGACGTGGCGATCCTGCGGGAACGGCTGCTGGCCTATGACCGCGACGCCGTGACTGCCGGGTTCTCCCTGGAGCGCAAGCTCGACCCACGGCTGACCATCTCTGGCGGCATCGCGGGCGAGATCGGCAAGACCTCCGAGCTCGACCAGGATCTGCGCTACACCCTTGTCTCACTTCCCCTCGGCGCCCGGTTCGACGGCACGGACAATGTGCTGGACCCTACGCGGGGCTACCGCGCCAATCTTCTCGTCTCCCCGACCATGTCCTTTGGTGACTCCAGTGCGACCTTCGTGCGGGTCCGCGGCACGGGCAGCGCCTATTTCGACCTGCGCGGGGACAAGGGCAGCGTGCTCGCGCTGCGAGCGGGGTTCGGCACCCTTGCCGGAGCAGAGGCCGGCACCATCCCGCCGCATCTGCGCTTCTATGCCGGCGGCGGCGGCTCCGTGCGCGGTTACGACTTCCAGACCATCGGCCCGCGCCGGCGAGACAACACGCCGCGCGGCGGCCTCTCGCTCGTCGAAGGAAGCGTGGAACTGCGCCAGCGCATCACGGGTCCCTATGGCGTCGCCGTCTTCATCGATGCGGGCAGCGTGGGCGAGGAGGCGCTTTCCGGTTTTGGGGACCTGCGCATCGGCGCGGGGGTCGGCGTGCGCTACGCGACGGCGATCGGGCCGATCCGGGCGGATGTGGCCTTGCCGCTGTCCAAGGTGCCGGGGAGCTCAGGCTTCGGCCTGTATGTCGGCATCGGGCAGGCCTTCTAATGGCCGCGTCGCCCCTCCGCTGGGTCAAGCGGATCGCTTTCTTCCTGATCGGGTTGGTCGTGGTGCTGCCTCTGCTGCTGCTCGCCGGCGCCTGGGCGGCGCTGAACGTGCGCCCGGGGCAGGATGCCCTGGCAAAGCTGGCAATGGGCTTCGTGCCCGGCCTGACCATCGAAAACCTGCATGGCGGCCTGCCCGCAGCGCCGCGAATCGGCCGGCTGGTGCTCTCAGACACCCAGGGGCCGTATCTGGTCATCGAGGATATCGCGCTCGACCTCGACCTGCTGCGACTCACCTCGCGCGAGCTCAGGATCGCGAACCTTTCCGCCGGACGGGTCGCCTTCTCGCGCCTTCCGGTGCCGGACCCGAACGCGCCCCCCGAACCGGCGGCTGAACCCGGGCCGATCATCCCGCAATTGCCGCAGCTTCCCGTGCAGGTCGCGCTGGAGCGCATTTCACTGCCGCGGATCGAACTGGCTGAGGCGGTCGCCGGCACCGCGGCTTCGCTCTCGCTGGAGGGCGGCGGCAGGCTCGGTACGGATGGCGCCTTCCTGGGCGCCAAGGGCCGGCGACTGGACGCGCCGGGGGCGCTGGACCTGGACCTGGCACTTGCCCCGGGTGAGCGGGTCAAGATTGACCTGTCCTACGACGAGGCGCGCGGCGGGCTGGTCGCGGCGCTTCTGGGCAAGCCGGAGCAGGCAACGCGGCTGCGCGTCGCGCTCGACGGACCTGCGACAGGGGCCGGCTTCACCATCCTGGCCGATATGGGCGAGACGGCGCGGCTGGATGGCCGCGGGACGGTCAGCCTTCCCGCCGGAGGAGGCGTGGGGCTCGAGGCCTCAGGCGATGCGGCATTGGGCGGGTTTCTGCCGGCGCCGGTCTCGGCCCTGCGCTTCGACGTCCGCACCAGCCCGGCCGAAGGTGGCGCGACGCGGATCGATCGCGCCCGGGTCGAGACCGGCGCGGCTACGGTCGAGGCACGCGGCGTGGCCGGATCCGCCCTCGATATCGCCTTCGATGCCCGGGTAAGTGATTCGACTACTTTGGGCGAACTTGTACCGGCGGCCGTGGGCTGGGGTGCCATCGAGGCCCGCGGGGGCGTGACAGGCACCAATGCGGCGCCGGAGCTGCGGCTGGAGGCAACGGTTCGCGACCTGCGGCTGGCCAATCCCGCGCCTGGCCTGCTCGGCCCCGCCCCGACCATCCTGCTGCGCGCCAATCGTCAGCGCGTGCACGAGCTGGCCATCAATGGACGCGCCGTGACGCTGCGAGCCGAGGGCGCCTATGGCGAGGTGCTCGATCTCACGCTGGATGCCGCGCTCGCAGCGCAGGAGATTCCGGACGTTCCCGTCCGAGGTCAGCTGCAGGCCCGGGCTCGGGTCACGGGGCCTGCAGCTGATCCGGCCATCGCGCTTACGGCCGAGTCGCCGAGCCTCGAGGCCTATGGCCGGCGCTTCGAGACGTTACGGCTGCAAGCCGCACTGCCCCGCGCCACGGTACCTGCCGGCAATCTTAACCTTTCCGCCCGCCTGCAGGGGCTGGCGCTCACGGCTGAGGCACGGGCGGCCCAGGATGGGGACAGGCTGCGGATCGATACCCTTCGCGCCGCGCTCGGCCCGGCTCGGCTTGAGGGACGCGGCGACGTGGATCTCGCCCGGAAGCTGGCGAATGCCGAGCTGTTGCTGGAAGCGGCCGATCTCGCGCCGCTCTCAACCGTAGCCGGTACGCCCTTGGCCGGAGGTGTCCGGCTCTCGGCCAAGCTGGCGCCACAGGGTGCCGAGGGCGCGCAGCGGCAGGGAGTGGAGGCCGAGTTGCGCGCCAACAACCTGCGCGCCGCGGGCCAGGTGGTGAATGGCACCGTGCAGGCGAACGGGACCGATGCCGCGCTAGACGTGCGCGCCGACATTCGTGCCCTTGATGCACGCGCAACCCTTCGGGCCCGCTTGGCGCTCGATCAGCCGGAGAAGCGGATCGAGCTCTCCGCCCTCGATGTGCAGCGCCAGCAGTTGGGCATCCGGCTCTCGGCCCCAGCGACCATCGTGCTTGCGCCAGGTGGCGCCATCTCGACTCCAGGATTGGCCCTCCAAGGGCGCCCGGGCGGAGCACTCAGGGTGGCAGGCCGTTGGGGGCCCGATACCGCCGACCTCCGCGCCACACTGACGAGCCTGCCGCTGTCGATCGCCAATCTGTTCGCGCCTGACCCGCCGCTCTCCGGCACGCTGTCCGGGGAGGTCCGACTCTCCGGCCCGGTCTTGCGGCCTGGGATCGATGGCGAGTTGCGCGGTACGGGGCTACGCGTCGGAGCCCCCTGGGCCCGCGGCCTACCCGAGGGCTCGTTGCAGGCCACGGCCCGGATGCGCGGCGATCAGGTGGAGACGCGCGCCGAGTTCCGGCTGGGCCAAGCCTTGCGGCTGGACCTGGACGCGCGGGTGCCGAGCGACTTCGAGGGGCCTTTAAACGCTACCCTGCGTGGTACGACCGATCTTGGCGTGGTCGCTGCTCCCTTTCTCCTGGGCGGAGCGAATCGTGCAGCGGGAACGGTGGCCATTGATGCGCGGGCAGGCGGCACCGTGGCGGCGCCACAGCTCTCCGGAACCGCGCGGCTCTCCGGCGGCGTCTTCCGCAACCTGGAATACGGGTTGGCGCTGCGCGACATCCAGGGAACGGTGCGCGGCGATATGGATCGTATCGTGGTGGAATCCATCACGGCCCGTGCCGGTGCCGGCACGCTGACCGCGCGGGGGGAGGTTCGGCCCTTCGCCGCTGGCCAGCCTATCGAGCTGACCGTGGCTGGGCAGAATTTGCAGCCCGTCTCCTCCGACCTCCTGCGCGGTGCCTTCGACACTGATCTTCGGCTCTCCGGCTCGGTGGGGGCCGGGATGCGGCTCGCCGGGCAGATCACCACTCGGACTGCAACGATCGGTATTCCGGAGGGACTGCCTGGCGGTGTGGCCGAGATTGGGGAAATTCGGGAGGTCGGGCGCGGTGCCCCTCCCCCGCCGCGTGGCACGGCCGCGTCTCGCCGAGTGGCGGCGCGAGAGGGTGCTGGCGCCTCGCCGCCGGCGAGCGCGCCGCCACTTGCGCTCGATATCGCCTTCCGCGCGCCCAGCCAAGTGTACCTGCGCGGGCGCGGGCTGGACGTGGAACTGGGCGGCGACGTGCGGATCGGTGGAACAATTTCCGAGCCGCAGGCATCAGGGGCTCTTCGTCTACGGCGAGGCAACCTGACAGTGCTGGACCGGCGCCTGAATTTCCAGCGCGGGGTTCTGACCTTCCAAGGTGACGTCGCCACACCCGAGATCGACCTGCTAGCCACTTCGCGAGCCAGCAGTACCACGATCAACGTGACGGTCACAGGCACGCCGCGCGCACCGAAGATCGAGTTCACCTCCTCGCCCGAGTTGCCGCAGGACGAGGTACTGGCGCGGCTGATCTTCAATCGGTCAGCCGACAAGCTCTCACCCTTCCAAATTGCCCAGCTGGCGCGGGTGCTGACCGGTGCCGTTTCTGGCGGGCAGGAGGACCCGGTGACCGGCTTCGTAGGACGTGTAAGCCGCAGCCTCGGCCTGGATCGCCTCGGTGTCGGCACGGGTGCGAGTGGCACGCCGGGGGTGGAAGCAGGCGGCTATCTTGGCCAGGGCATCTATCTGAACGTCGATCCGGGGACGAGCACCGGCTCGCCGCGGGTGGGGGTTGAGATTGAGCTGACGCCCCGGCTGAAGCTGCAGAGTGGAGCGGGGGCGGACAGCCAGGGGGCCGGCATCACTTATGAGTATGAATACTAACCGAATGTGCCGGGACGTTCCCGTTCCGGACCGGGGCGGGTCAGGTATTCCGGTTGGGCCCGGGAGTGAGTAGTGTCTGGTTATCCCGGATCGCTGGCCGTGCGACGCACGGCAGGACCGGGGGACGGATCCGATCCGGCCCCCTTGGCACCGGGACTGCCTTCAAGATGACAGGGAGAGGAGGAGCCGCATGCGCGCCTTCGACGGACAGTTCAGCGACAACAAGCCTATCCGCCGCAACATGGATGAGAAGCGGCGTTTGCTGGCCGAGCTGGAGCAGACCCTGGCCGGCATGAAGCCCCACACCTCCCCCAGCCTGCGGGAGAGCATTAAGGGCCGGATTGTGGAGTTGCGCACCGAGATCGGCGCCAAGCGCTGACGCAATAGGTTTTTAGGGCGGCGTCGCGTCCCCGGAGGGACGCGGCGCCGTTCCTGTCTTCAGCCCGCGAGTTCGGCCAGCAACCGCGCGTGGCTACGGGCCCCGTGCATGAGGCAGGCCCAGTCGAACTTCTCGTTCGGACTGTGGACCTGATCGTCGTCCAGGCCGAAGCCCATCAGCACGCTATCGAGACCGAGAATGCGCCGGAAGCTCTCCACGACGGGGATGGACCCGCCAGAGCCGATCAGCACCGCTTCCCGGCCATACTCGGCAGCCAGGGCACGACGAGCGGCCGAGACCTCCACACTGTCCTCAGGCACCACCACCGGGGCGGCAGCGCTGAAGCGCTGAACCTCGGCGCGAGCATCGGTAGGCAGGCGGGCGCGGACGAACTCTTCCAGCGCATCGAGCACCTGGTTCGGGTCCTGGTCACCAACGAGGCGGAAGGACACTTTGGCATGCGCCTCGGCCGCGATGACGGTCTTAGCGCCAGGGCCGGTATAGCCGCCCCAGATGCCGTTCACGTCGCAGGTCGGGCGGGCCCACTGGCGGACCAAGGGCTTCATACCGGTTTCGCCGGCCGGCACCGAAAGCCCAATGTCGCCGAGAAAGCGCGCTTCGTCGAAGCCGAGGGAATCCCAGGCAGCATCAAGGTTGCCTCCCACCTCCGGGACGCCATCGTAAAAGCCCGAAAGCTGGATGCGACCCTTAGCGTCCGTGAGTTCGGCGAGAATACGGCTGAGCAGGTTAACGGGATTCAGGGCCATTCCGCCGTACAGGCCGGAATGCAGGTCGCGGGATGCGGCAAAGATGTCGATCTGTGCATAGGCCATGCCGCGCAGGCGCGCAGAGATGGCCGGGGTGTTGGCATCCCACATGTTTGTATCGCTGACGACGACGGCACGAGCCTGCCGCAGCTCGGCGGCATGCTCCTCGAGGAAGGCGTCGAGGCTGGGACTGCCGACTTCCTCCTCGCCCTCTACCAGCACGCGGATCGGTGCGGGCGGGCCGCCGGCGACTTCGTGCCAGGCGCGCATGGCGGAGAGCCAGCTCATGACCTGACCCTTATCGTCCACGGCACCGCGGGCGACAGTCACCGGACCGTTGCGGCCTTCCCGCACCGTCGGCTCGAAGGGAGGTGAGGTCCATAGCTCGAAAGGCTCCGCGGGCTGGACATCGTAATGGCCATAGTAGAGCAGCGGAGCTGCGCTGGAGCCTAAGCCGGGGTGGTTTGCGACGACACAAGGATGGCCCTTGGTCTCGCGGATCTCGGCTGTAAATCCAATGGCCTGCAGCTCCTCAACGAGCCACGCCGCAGCACGTCGGCAGTCCGCAGCATGATTGGGCTGTGCGCTGACGCTCGGGATGCGGAGAAAATCGAAGTAGCGCGCGCGGATCTCAGCTTCCGCAGAGTCGAGACGGGCAAGAACTTGGTTCAGGCTGCTCATCAGGCGTCATCTCCCGTGTCAGGGGCGAGACCGACTGACTTTATTCCGGCTACGGCCGCCGCTTCATCCCTGTCCGAGAGGTCGCCGGAAATGCCTACCGCGCCGAGGATCGCGCCCTGGGCGTCGCGGATGAGTACGCCACCCGGCACCGGAACTGCGGCGCCGCTCGCTAGGTCGGAGAACGCGTTCATAAAGCCAGGCATGCCCTGGGAACGGCGCGCAAGTTCACGTCCACCGAAGCCGAGGCCCATAGCCCCAAATGCTTTGCCATGTGCGATCGCGGGCCGGAGGAGGCTGCAGCCATCCTCCTTCAGCAACGTCTTCACCTGACCGGCCGCGTCCAAGATGACGACGGTGAGCGGGGCGAGATTCAGACGACGGCCCTCTTCGAGCGCTGCGGCTGCGATCCTCTGCGCTTTGTCGAGGGTAATTCCGTGTTGAAAGCCGATGGGGGGATTGGGCATGAGACGGGCGGCTCCGCTGAAGGTCCTCAGCGGTTCTATGCTTCCCCCTGCCTGATGCAAGCTGGCCTACGCGCGAAACCCCCGTCCAAGGATGGGCGGGGGTTTTGCGAGGGTGCGGTGTGTTTGGTGGTGTGTGTATTTGGATGCGGGGACAGGATTTGAACCTGTGACCTTCAGGTTATGAGCCTGACGAGCTACCGGGCTGCTCCACCCCGCGGTGGTCCGGGTTTTCGTGTGAGGAAATCCCGAGGCTTGTATCCGTTTTGACTGATCTGGTCTGGTGGCCTGGCGCCGACCGACTCTCCCGCGCCTTAAGACGCAGTACCATGGGCGCAGAGGTGTTTCACGGCCGAGTTCGGGATGGGATCGGGTGTGGCAACCTCGCTGTAGGCACCAGGCCACCGGGCCAGATCAGGGGCAGGATAGTGTTCTGCCCGGACGGATGGGGTGTGGAATGGGATGGTGTGTGAGTGTGTGATGGAGTGTTGGTCCATCGCGAGAGTGCGTGTTGGTGCTGCGTGCGGTGAGACCAGGAGGTCTCATGCGGAGGGGGTAGGAGTTCGATCGGGCGATTAGGACCGCTCAGCTGCGTCTGTTACCAGACTTCCACCTGCGGCCTATCAACGTGATGGTCTTTCACGGCCCTTGGGGAGACCTCGTCTTGAGGCTGGTTTCCCGCTTAGATGCCTTCAGCGGTTATCCGTTCCGCACTTGGCTACCCGGCGATGCCACTGGCGTGACAACCGGTGCACCAGAGGTGCGTCCATCCCGGTCCTCTCGTACTAGGGACAGATCCTCTCAAGTCTCCAACACCCATGGCAGATAGGGACCGAACTGTCTCACGACGTTCTAAACCCAGCTCACGTACCGCTTTAATCGGCGAACAGCCGAACCCTTGGGACCTGCTCCAGCCCCGGGATGCGATGAGCCGACATCGAGGTGCCAAACCTCCCCGTCGATGTGGACTCTTGGGGGAGATCAGCCTGTTATCCCTAGAGTACCTTTTATCCGTTGAGCGATGGCCCTTCCACGCGGGACCACCGGATCACTAAGGCCGACTTTCGTCTCTGCTCGCGCTGTCGCGCTCGCAGTCAGGCGGGCTTGTGCCTTTGCACTCAACAGCCGATGTCCGACCGGCCTGAGCCCACCATCGCGCGCCTCCGTTACACTTTGGGAGGCGACCGCCCCAGTCAAACTGCCCACCAGGCAGGGTCCCGAACCCGGCTAACGGGTTTCGGTTA